>NZ_BAABHK010000010.1:0-391563 GCF_039542055.1 Actinoallomurus vinaceus | reverse complement strand
ATCCAGGCCGGCCGCCGGCACCTGCTCGTTGGTTTCTTCAGCGTCGGTCACAGTGATCCTTTCCGGCCAGAGCGTCAGCTCCAGCCTGCCGGATCACCAGCCCGCCCACGATCTTTCAGACAGTCCCTCACCTGGCGTACGGGCTCAGGGAATCAGGTTGAGATTGGTCGGCGAAGTGGCCGGATTGCTGATCGGCGTTGAGATCGGGTTCGGCTGATTGATCGGGTTCGGTTGGACGATCGGGTTCGGCTTCGGGGCGGGTTCGGGCTGCGAAATCGGGTTGATCGGTGTGATCAGATTCGGTTGCGGCGTGGGCTGGGGGTCAGGCGCGGCAGCCGGCGGAGCGGGCGGGGTGATCTGGGGCAGCGAGACCTGAGGAAGCGAGATCTGTGGAGGCGTGATCTGCGGTAGCGAGATTTGGGGAAGCGAGATTTGCGGTAGCTGCGGGGTCGGCTGAGTTGTCGGGGCGTCAGGCTGCTTGATCACCGAGGTGTCCGGCTGGTTGATGACCGGCACGCTGGGTTGATTGACGACGGGGACATCGGGTTGCTTGACGACCGGGGGTTGGTTGACCACCGGCACGTCGGGTTGCTTGACGACCGGGGTGTCAGGTTGGTTCACGACCGGCACGTCGGGTTGCTTGACGACCGGGGTGTCAGGTTGGTTCACGACCGGCACGTCGGGCTGCTTGACCACCGGCACCTCCGGTTGGTCGACCACCGGCACGTCCGGCTGCTTGACGATCGGAGTGTCCGGTTGGTTCACGACCGGCACGTCCGGCTGCTTGACCACCGGGGTGTCCGGTTGGTTCACGACCGGTGGATTGATCTTGGTGGTCTCGCCGTCCTTGCACTCGTCCGGTGTGTTGTCGGGGCCCGGCTCGGGCACCCCGACGTTCGGCGCGGGACAGCCGCCGTCGTTGTCAGCCGGTGCTGGAATCCGTGGCATCGGGCATTCCGTCTTGATCTTCCCGCTCATCACGCAGGCCGCCCAGTCCGGCAGCGGTTCGCAGTTCTGCCGGTCCTGCGTTGTCATGGTGTCGTTGCAGACGGGTCGGGGTTCGTGGACGGGCTCGCAGTTCTGCCGGTCCTGGGTCGTCATGGTGTCGTTGCAGACGGGTCGGGGTTCGTGGACGGGCTCGCAGTTCTGCCGGTCCTGCGTTGTCATGGTGTCGTTGCAGACGGGTCGAGGCTCATGGACCGGCTCGCAGTTCTGCCGATCCTTGGTCGTCATCGCGTCGTTGCACGGAATGGGGATGTCGGGAACCTCGTACGCGTTGCCGGTCTGATGCTGATCGCCGACGGGCTTGTCGCCGTTGTCCTGCTGGTCCTGTGGCGTGCTGCCGGGGTCCGGCAGTACGGCGGGCTCGGACGAAGCGGGAAGGCGCAGACCGGGAAGGAGCTTGGAGAGTTCCTCCCTGAGAATCTGCAGCCACTCTTCCTGGGTGTGTTCGCCGGTCGCCTGTGTAGAGGCCTGCACGGACAGCGGTTTGATGAGCGGAATGGAGCCGCTGGCGTTGCCCGTGACCGCGATGGTCTTCTTCGGATCGCCCTTGTCGTCCTTCGCGCTCGTATGCTCCAGAGTCCCACCCACCTTGAAGAGGGGGCCGACGCCGATATTGCCCATGGCGCTGATGGTCTTTGTGGGATCCCCTCCGTCGTGCTTGTTCGTCGTCGCATGTTGGAGGGTCACCCCCGAGAGGCCGGGGACCGCGAACTGCAAGCCCCATTTCTGGGTCGTGCTCCCCGGGCTTACGGTCACCGTATCCTCGCCGTCGGGCTCGGCGATGATGGGAATCTCATCGCGGAACAAAGTGTCGTTCGGGCTGCTCACCTTCTTCGCGGTTCCATTGAAGGTGCTCGTGACAACGCTGATGCTTTCCCCGCTGGTGGAACGCGTGTAGAACGGCGTCACCGGCGAGACCTTCTTCAGCGCATCAATGATCGGTTGTAGTGCGGAATCGGAGGAGATGTCCGCGGTGCCGGGGAGCTTGGCGCTCGACGTCGCCTTGGTGGTGTGGCCCTCGACCTCGTAGACATCTCCGTTGGTCAGCGTCACCCGGTAGCGGATCCGTGGCCCGACCTCCGTCGAGCGGTGGTATCCGCCGAGAGCAGCGTTCGCCTTGGACACGTTGCCGGTGTGGCCGACGTCGTCACGGGCCCTGGACGAGGTCCGATCGGTCTTGTTGAACGCCGGAGGTGGGCCGACCGTCTCCGGCTCGGTGACACTGATCACCCCGTCCCAGTTCTTCGGGTTTCCCTGGGCGTAGGGCGCCACCTCCGGGTGGAGCTGGTAGTACAGGTCCCACGCCTCGGCCGCCTTCGCGGCGGCGGCGGTCTTGGCGGTGTTGTGCCGCTTGTCGATCGCGTCCGTGGTCTTGCGGAGGGACGCGTCCTTGCCGAGCACGTGATCCGGCCGCAGCCCGCTCAGCCGGGCGATGTCCCGGGCGATCGGATCATTCGCCGGGTCGGTCATGAAGCCCTTGACGGCCGACCGATCCCGTTCGGGAGCGGAGACGCCGTCGAGGACGTCGGTGACCAGATCGCCGATTGTGACGGCGCGACCCGCGGCGTTGGCCGTGGAACGCGGCAGCTTGTCCTTGCCGCGCAGCAGTTCCTCTTCGATCGCCTGCCGCAGATCGGCGGGCAGTCGCTGACCGCGGGTCTGCGCGATCAGCTCACGGCGCAGCAGCGCGGTGTCGACGTCGCGGCGCAGTTCGGTGAAGTGCTTGCGCGCCTTGGCGTTCTTGCCCTCCGCGATCAATCGCTGGAGAGCGTCGTGACGCCGCCGCAGATCGGCGTGCTCGTCGTGCCACGTGCCAACGTGACGCCGCACCTTGGCGAGGCCATCGGAGAACCGTCTCAGGCGCTCGGCGCGAGCCTTCGCTCGGGCGGCCTCCTCTTGCAGTCGGCGCAGCCGCGCGGTCTCGTGCTGTGTCGGCGGTCGCGACACGCGTGGTCTGCGGTGTTGTGGAGGGGGGTTGAGGATTGGGACGAAGACGAGGACGGCGAAGGCGGAGGCTGCGAGGAGCCGCTCTCCGCGGAAGCCGTCCCGGCCAACGTCATCGACAGTGCGCCTGCGGCTGCCACCGTGAACACGGCGAGCAGAATCCACCGCCAGGCGCGAATCAATCGACGCCACATGCCAGGAACTCCTTGTACCGACGCTGGATGCCCCTACCGGGGCCGTACGGAGTGCAGACGGGCGCGCTGAACAGCGAACACCCGGACATCAGCAGCTCGCCGCGCAAGGACAGCGGCGACCGCTCCAGCGCCGTCGCGGCAATGTCAGCGACGGACCATGAACGACGTGTCAGGGCACACTCACCAACACGTCGGATTAAGAGATAACACGCGTGCGCGGTCCCGACAACCCCTTGACGACGACCGCCTCGTTCCCGCGAGGGGTCGTTTCGGGAGGGTCGGTGTCCGCGGCTTTCGGACCGTACGCCGGCCCGCGCCGGCCCGCCCGTACGGAGCGGGCCGGGGGAGGGGCAGGCCAGAGGTTCGGCCACCCACGACCGGTAGGGGATGGCTGCGGGCGAGCCGCTCGGGCACCACGGGATGACTCCTCGGGTGTGAAGGGCGGCCCAAGACGTCCGGAGGGGGACCGGAGCCGCCGGAGACTTCGCATCACCGCCGTGTCGATCGCACGGTGACACCTTGCGGCTCCGGAGAAGGTGACCCTAGGGTTGATGACCAGTAACGCCTCCGGTGAATAATCAACCCGGGACGCACGGCATCATCGTTCGTGTCGGTTTGGAGGGTTATCTCCCCCATGGGAAGGCCCGAGCGGCCGCTGGACCCGATGCAGGGACCGCTGGCCTCTTTCGCCCACGATCTACGCGCTCTCCGGCACAAGGCGGGGACTCCCAGCTACCGTCGGCTGGCCGCCGAGGCCCACTTCTCCGCCACCGCACTCTCCCGAGCGGCCTCCGGAGACGTGCTGCCGTCACTGGGGGTCACCCTCGCCTTCGTGGCCGCGTGCGGCGGGGACACCCGCGAGTGGGAGACACGCTGGCACGCTGTGCATGCTGCGTTGAAGGACGAAATCGCGAAGCCGGCCGGAGCGCATCAGGGGGCGATCGCAGAGCCGCCGATGTCCGCCGCCGATCCCGATACCGCTTCATCCTCCGGGGCCGTCCCCGACTCGTCGGCGGCACCTGCCCCTGGCTCCGTCCCCGGCCCGTTGACGGCGCTTGACCCCGGTTCCGCCTCAGACTCGTCGGCGGCGCCCGCCTCTGGTTCCGCCCCCGGCTCGGCGTGGGTGGCCGCCCTCGACCGTGTTCGCGGCAGGCGGCGGCTGGGGGTCGCGGTCGCCGTCGTGATCGGGCTCGCCGGGGCGGCCGGTGTCGCCGCCGCCCTGCTGCCGGCCAGCCCGACCACGGCGCACCCGGCCCCGCGAGCCATCCGGAAGGCATCGGCCGCCGACTCACGGGATACCGACTACAAGGGCCGCCTGCGCCCTGTCCTCCACGAGGGTCCCGTGACGCTGCGCGCGAATCAGGTCATCGACTTCGACGATCCGTCATGGCCGATCACCGAGGCGTCGAAAGGAAATCCGTACGACCTTGAGTTCACCTCCCAGGACCGTTCGCTCGACAGCATCGGTAGCGACGACATCACCGTCCTCCCGCCCGGCAGTCATGGCACACGGTCGGAGTGCGGAGCCCAGCAGAACTACAGCGAACCGGTCACACCGGCCTTGGACCGGCCCGGCACTCTCTTCTGCCTCATCACGGACACCCGCCGCTATGTGCTCTGCCGGACCACCGCCGTCACGCGAGACGCCTCCGGCCGCCCGGCCGAGGTCCGCCTGTACGCCGTTATCTGGGAACCCAGGGAAGCGGACTGAACCAGGTCGGTGACCCGTGAGAACCGGCAGCGGTGGCCGGAATACCTCGGGCGTTGACCATCCCGGTTGGGCAGCTCGCGTCGGCACTTGGCCATTGAGGGTGAGCAGTACGAGTCAGCCTGTCGTCCACGGGCGGAGCTTGTCAGGGTTGCGTACGGTCCAGATGCGCTTGATCCGGTCGCCTGCGACCTCGAACGCGTACACCGATACAGTGACGCCGTCCTGCTGAGCGATCAGGCCGGGCTGGCCGTTGACCGTACGCTCCAGGATCGTCAGGTTGCGGAGCTTGCTCTCGAGTTTGGCCAGGTAGCGGACGATCTGCTCGGCGCCTTCGATCGGGCGAAGCGCGGCGCCGGCGATGCCGCCGCCGTCGGCGATCGCCGTGGCGTCGGGGTCGAGGAGGCCGATGAGGGCGTCGATGTCCTTGGCCTCCCAGGCCTGCTTGAAGTCCCTGACGACCCGGGCCTGCCGGGATGCCGGCGTCGCGGGAGCCTGCGCGGCGCGGATGCGACGGCGGGCGGAGGAGGCCAGCTCGCGGCATGCCGCCGGGGTGCGGCCGGTGATCTCGGCGATTTCGGCGAAGGAGTAGCGGAAGACGTCGTGCAGGATGAGTGCGACGCGTTGGGCCGGGGTCATCGATTCGAGTGCGACGAGGAAGGCCATGCTGACCGACTCGTCCAGGGTGACCCGGTCGGCCGGGTCAACGGTGGCGGTGCCCGGTCGTCCGCTGATCCACTCGGTTCGGTCGGGCAGCGGCTCGGGGATCCATTCGCCCACGTAGCGCTCGCGCCGGGCCCGTGCCGAGCCGAGCAGGTCCAGGCAGATACGGCTCGCGACTCTGGTCAGCCAGGCGCCGGGCGACTCGATGGCGTCCTGCTGCTGCCGGGACATCGCATACCAGCGGGCGTAGGTCTCCTGGACGGCGTCCTCGGCCTCGGCCAGAGAGCCGAGGAGACGGTAGGCGAGATTGATCAGCTGACGCCGCTCGCTGATGATCGCGCTCAGGCTCGCGTCGGACCGGTCGTGTCCTGGCCCCGAGTGGTCGGTCATGGTTCCGGAGGCTCCCTGGGTCGGATCTGCCCTCACCGGTACGACGAGATAGCACACCGAATTGTCAGGTTGCCGCGCCGCCTGACATTCCGCCGGGTCGTGTCGTCGTAGTGGTCGGAGGGTCCCGCAGAGCGGTTTCACCGCCCCCACAGCTGTGCCGCCGCGCTCCGGGCAAGGCCCGGCAGCGGCAGGTTCAGCGCACCGGCATCAGCATCAGAACAGGAGAACGATGATCAAGATCGGAATCATCCTCGGCAGCACCCGCCCCGGCCGCAAGGGCGAACAGGTCGCCCAGTGGGTCTACGAGAGGGCGGCGCACCGCACGGACGCCGAGTTCGAGGTGATCGACCTGCTCGACCACCCGTTGCCACACCTGGACGAGCCGGCGCCGGCGGCGATGTCACCGGGCCGGTATCAGCACGAGCACACCAGGGCCTGGGCGGACACCATCGCCTCGTTCGACGGGTTCGTGATGGTCACTGCCGAGTACAACCACTCCCTCCCCGGGGCGCTCAAGAACGCCATCGACTACCTGTACGCGGAGTGGAACAACAAGGCGGTCGGGTTCGTCTCCTACGGCAGCGTGGGCGGCGCCCGCGCGGTCGAGCAGCTGCGGCTGGTCTGCGGGGCGCTGCAGATGGCCGATGTGGCCCCGCAGGTCACGCTGTCCCTGCTGACCGAGTTCGAGAATTTCACCATCTTCAAGCCGGGCGACCACAACCTCACCGCCCTGGACACGCTGCTGGACCAGGTCGTCGCCTGGAGCACCGCGCTCGCGCCGCTGCGCGCCGCTTCCCCGGTCACCGCCGGCTGAACCCCCGCACGCCCGTCCCGGGCCTGACATTCCGGGGTGCTGTGTCGTCGTACTAGTGAGAAGCCAAGACTCCACACCGAATGGAAGGGATGGTTGGCGGTGCCTACGCAACGTGAGGTAGACGAAGCCACGCTCAGGCAGCACGTCGACAAGATAGTCGAAGGAATCCGAGCCAATGATCTCGAGGGCCTGAAGCAGCTCTACGCAACGGACGTCGTGTCCTTCGACGTCGAACCACCGCTGCAGCATGAAGGAATAGCGGCGAAATTGAAGAACTGGACGAACGCGTTCACGTTCTTCCAGGCTGTGACCTATGAGGTTCGCGACCTGACGCTCACGGTGGGTGATGATGTGGCATTCGGGCACTGCTTCGGCCGGCTCAGCGGCACGCTGAAGAACGGGACGGCGACGAGCGGTATGTGGGTCCGGGCCACGTTCTGCTTCCGGAAGATCGACGGCAATTGGCTGATCGTGCACGACCAGGTATCTGTGCCGTTCGATATATCGAGCGGCAAGGGAGTGACAGACCTCGAGCCCTGACGTCTACCACGGTCCGGACGTGGCCGCCGCCCGGGGCTGCCTCACCTGGTGAGACGGGCTTCCGTCCGGTCCGAGGACGGGAAGAAGTGCGTGACCGGCCGCTCGAGCAGCCGGCCGTCGAGATGGATATCGACCTTCTCGTTGTAGAAGCCGACCAGCCCGGCGATCGGCAGCAGGCTACGGGTCGGGAAATCATAGGACCAGGCCAGATCCGGATGGGTGGTCCCGCCCACCTCGACCGACCAGTAGCCGGTTGTCCTGCCCTTGTACGGGCAGGCGGTCACCGTGTTCGTCGGCCGCAGGTACTCGAAGTCGATCTCGGTGCGGTTGAGGTAGTAGCGGGTCGGCAGGCCCGTCTCGAACACCATCACCGGTGCGGTGGACTCCGCCAGGACCGTCCCGTCGAGTTCGACCCGTACCGGCCGGGTCGAGCGCAGCGCGTCCACCCGGACGTAGGGGTTACGCGGGTGGACGAAGACCTCCTCGTCCTCCTCGAACCAGGCGTCCAGCTTGTCCCATTCGAAGCGGACCATCCCCGACAGGCCCTCCAAGGAGTCGTCGGTGTAGACCCGACCGGCGGCCGGGCGGCTGATGTCGTCGACCTGCAGGCCCAGACTGCGGGCGGTGCCGCGGCTCAGCTTGTGCGGACGCTGCTCGTCGACGAGCACGGACGGGTCGACGTCGCCGATCGGGATGTAGTACTGGGGGTAGTAGGGCCACTCCCACAGGTACACCGCGCGGGTCGTGTCCAGCACGACACGGCCGCCCAGCATGGCACGGATCCGGCGTGGCACCGGCTCGATGTGATCGACCGGCGCGATCATTCTCGGAAAGTCGGGCACGGGCACCCCCTTCGCATTCGCCGGCCCGCTCGTCCCGAGCCGGCACGTCCGCGCACGAACCCGGCCCACGTCGGCCGCATGCGCCCCATGTCGTCAGGCGATCTCACCTGGTTGGAAGATGCTGACGCTCTGTAGCCGAGCATATGTCGGCGCCGGCTCTGGGGCGCTGGATCGAACCCCTCCTATGCGGTGCGCAGGCTGGTGTGCTCGTCCAGGTCACGCCGGGCCTCTTCGGTCTGGCCCGGTTCGCGGTGGCAGGCGGCGCGGCGGATGAGGATCTCCTCGGCGCCGCCGGGGTCCAGGAGGAGAGCCTGGGTGAAGTCGTCGATGGCCTGCTGCCAGCGCCGGCCGTGCTGGTGGGCCACTGCCCGGTTGTATCGGATCACGGGGTCATCACCCAGGTTCAGCGCCTCGGTCAGATCGGAGATGGCAGCGTCGACTTCGCCGTTCCCGAAGGCGAGGATGGCGCGGTTGACCCACGCCGCGGCAAGCGTGGCGTCACACTCGATCGCCCTGGTGAGCGCCGCGTAGCCGCGACCGTCCGGGACGCCGCCGATTCCCAGGCGACACACCGCCCGGTCGGCCGAGATGATCATGGTCGATGCTACGGCATCCCAAGCGACGTGGGTGTCATGACGTCGGAGCAGCGCCGGCTTCAGCCACGTAAACAGCCGCGCCAGGTCCGGGCCGAGCTGACCTGCGGGACCTGCTGGACCGCCACGCGGAGGTCCGGGTCCGGGACAAGGACACGGCCGCCCGGCTTGTGGCGTCATTTTCCCTCTTTCATGGACGTGATTAATGTACGCATGGATACTGAAGCGTCCGCTGCCGACAGCCGTACGGGCCTCAACTCCGGAGACGACTTGCGCATCCAGCTCGCCACTGCCCTCGGCACCGTCATACTGTCCGCAGGCACGCTCTTGGCCGCTCCTGCGGCCGGCGCCGCTGACTACCCGGTCAGCACGTTCGACGTAACCGTCGGGAACACCTACACGAGGGGCACGATTACCTGGTACAACCGATCGGTCGTCGTGGCGGGTGAGCACAAGTCGGTTGACCAGAATTATTGCCGAGGGACAAGTGCTTTCGCTCTTGCCGCTAACGGCGAGGAACTGGCGCGCGGCTACAGCGACGACAACGTTTGCGGCACCAGTGCAAAATTCAGCTTCACCGTGACGACGTACGCTCCCGGCGGACCCGCGATCGTGCGGGTCTGCCTCGACGATGGCGCCAAGACGCCCCCGGTCACATACCTGCGTTGCGAGCGCTACGGGCGCTGAAACAGATTCCCGCGTTGCTCCCCGCGCACGCGGGGTCTGGTCGGCTTGTGCCTGATCGTGGTGCTGGTCGGGCTCGACTCACTCGGAGACCGGGGTCTCAGGTTCCATGTCGTACGAGGCCTGGATCTGCCTGGGTCGAGCCTTGAGATCGTCTGTGACCTTTCGATCCCACGGAATCTGCTGGAGGCTCTTGGTCTCCTCGATCATCGACTTCGGTTCGAGGTTGCGGTAGGCGTCGACCTCTCCCGCGGCGACCGCGGTCAGCGTGGCGTACACCGGCTCGGGATCGAACTGTGCTCGAGGAAAAGCGAGTTTCGAGTAGTCGAACAGTCTGTCGGACGCGTCGTCCTCCCAGCTCTGCCAGGTCTGGAACATCCGGTCGTTGAAACCGGTCAGGAACGGCCCGGGGTTGACGGTGGCGACCTCGATGCCGAATTCCTGCAGCTCGTAGGCCATGGTCTCGGCGATGGCCTCGATGGCGTGCTTGGAGGCGGAGTAGATGCCGGTGAAGGGGTTGACGTTGAGGCCTTCCCGGGATGAGACCCACACAATGCGTCCCGTGCCCCGCTTGACCATCTGCTTGGCGATGCCTTGCGTCAGCAGGAGCGGGCCGATGACGTTGACCTCGAACTGCCTACGGATGTTCTGAGCCGGGATGTCGAGGGTCGAGCCGCCCTCGCCCACGCCGGCGTTGTTCACCAGGATCTCGACGTCCCATGCGAGGGCTTTCTTCCGGTCCCCGTCGTCGGTGACGTCGAGCTTTTCCACCTGCAGGTTCACTCCTCGCTCAGCCGCCTGGCGCTTGAGCGTTTGTACCTGGGCCCAGATCTCGACTGATGCGATGACCTCGAATCCCTTCTCCGCGAGACGCATCGCCGCTTCGTGTCCGAAGCCCGTACCCGATCCGGTGATCAGCACCTTCCTCACTGCGCTCTCCCTCCCCTGCTGTACGTGGCCGCGGTGCGGCGACGTTAGATCGCCTGGAGTGCGAGCCGCCGAGCGACGTCTTGACCATTTTCGAGGGTGACGCCTGACGCCGGAATCAGCGGTTGGCGGTGCGGGGACCGGCGCCGAGGTGTCGGAACAGGCCGCTGATCTGACGGTGCAGGCCCCGACGATTGATCAGGACCGGACGAAGGCCAACAGGCCAGCGTTGATCGTGTCGGCCTGAGTGGTCGGCATGCCGTGTGGGAAGCCCTCGTACGTCTTCAGCGTCCGTTCTGTACCAGTTCGACCGTTCGCGGCGGCGTAGCGGACGATCTGATCGTCGTCACCGTGCATCACCAGGACTGGCACTCTGATCTTTTTGAGGTCTTCAGTTTAGTCTTCCCCCGCGACGCGAGCACTGGGGTGCCTCCCCGACCCGGCGCTGCAACGGCCTTGCTTGCGGACCTCACACCAGCGCGCACCACAGGCTGTGCGCAGGGACTGTCGGACCCCAGCGTCATGATGAACTCGTGGTGGTCGATTTTGAAGCCGAGTTGTGGATATGGGACGCCCGGCGCGCCGACAGTTGGACCTTCGTGAGCCTGCCTACCGAGGCTTCCGAGGAGATCCGTGACCTGACCGGCGGAGCCCGTCGCGGCTTCGGTTCGCTGCGGGTGCGGGTCACGGTCGGCGGGAGCACCTGGAAGACCTCGATCTTCCCGGACAGCAAGCGTGGGAGCTACGTACTGCCCATCAAACGCGCTGTCCGCACAGCCGAAGCCCTCGACGCAGGTGACATCGCGACGGTAACCGTCGAGCTCATCGACTTCTGATCTTCCACAGCCGGGCGGTGTTGTCCCAGCTGCCGGTGGCGAGGGTTTTGCCGTCCGGGCTGAACGCCACTGAAGTGACCCAGTCGGTGTGGCCGGTGAGGGCGGCGGTGGTACGGCCGGTGGCCACATCCCACAACCGGGCGGTGCTGTCCTTACTGCCGGTGGCGAGCGTCTTGCCGTCCCGGCTGAACGCCACCGAACTGACCCAGTCGGTGTGGCCGGTGAGAGCCGGCGAGGGCGGCCGCCCCGAGACCACCGAAGAGAACGGTGCGGCGCCGGATCCGGCCCGGAGCGGGCGGGGACGTCATCGTCGGCGCAGGGGCGGTCCGCGCTGGTCGCGGCGCAACCGGCCGTACACGCAGGGACGGTGTCCGGTCTGCCGTAGGCGTGCCCGGGGTGTCGATCACCTCTACTGGAGGACGCCGGTTCCCCCGTACCTGATGAGGCTCGTTAGGGAACTGGCGCAGCCGTTCGGCGGCGGTGGATGCGTCCTTGGGCCGGCCGTCTGGTTGTTTGGCCAGCAGGTTCAGTGTCAGGGTGCTCAAGTGGTCGTCGATGTCAGGCCGTACGGATTGCGGGGATGCCGGGGTTCGGTTGAGGTGCTGGTAGAGGATGGCGCCGACGCTTGAGCCGGTGTCCATCCAGGTGGTCCCGGTCAACAGCTGGTAGAGCACGCAGCCGAAGGCGTACAGGTCGGTGCGTTCGTCGACGGTGTGGCCCTCGATCTGCTCGGGTGCCATGTAGAGCGGAGTGCCCGCCGACGACCCGGTAGCGGTGATCTTGGTGGCGTCGGCGAGGCGGGCGATCCCGAAGTCACAGACCTTCACCCGCCCGTCGTCGGTCAGGAAGAGGTTGGCCGGCTTGATGTCGCGGTGCACCACCCCGTGCCGGTGGGCGACCGAAAGGGCATCGAGGATCTGCACCGCCCAGTCCACGACCTGCGCGATGGGCAACCCGTCCGGATGCTCGCGCAGTACCGAGGCCAGGTCACGCCCCCGCATCAGTTCCATCACCAGGAACAGGACGCGCAGGCCCCCGTCGGTGTGCTCGTCGATGTCGAACACCGTGGTGATCCCCGGGTGGTTCAAGGTCGCGGCGATCTCGGCCTCCCGCCGGAAACGTGCCACCTCGACCCCGTCGGCCGCCCCTGTTGGCGGACGGCGCCGTCATGTCGTGCGCGTTCCACCAGCTGCGCGAATGCCTCGGCGTGCGCCCGGCGCTGTTCAGCGAGCGCTGCTCCCGCTGCGTGCGAACCGAGCAGTGCTTCGTTCAGGCCACGGTCACGCACTTGCCGTTCGGCGAAGCCGCGCTCTTCGAAGAAGGACGCTTCCGCCTTCCGCTGCAGGAGGTGTTCTCCATGGCACAGGCGGCCCGAGCGCACGCATCCGCCGCACAAGGACCACGGCAGGGCAAGATCGCCTTGACCGTTCCCATTTCCTGCAGGTGACTCGAGGGCGCGAGCCGCAGGGGGACTGCCCGAGTGTGGCGAGGAGCACCACGCGAAGGCCCATGTCGGCCACCGTCTTATAGACGAGACTGTCTATTAGAGACTACGATGGCCCCTGGAACACAGGCGCAGTCCCAGCGGGAGCTGATGATCACCCGAGGATGACGCGATGAGTGAAGGCGAAAAACTACAGTTTCCGGATCGGTCGGTCTTCGACGGCGCGGCGAGCACCGTGTCAAACGGCCTCGAACCGCTTGCCGACACTTCGAATCAGCTGGCAGGTCTCGGAATTTCCGAGGCTCTCGTCGGCATGTGGCCCACTGGAATAGAGCTCGCGGCCGCTATTGGAATGGCGCTTGGCGTTGCGGCTGCGGCGCATGAGAATCACACCCAAAGCGTTCAGGCCGCCGTCGACAATATTTCCGAGAGCGGGAAACGGTACCATGCGACCGAGGCTGAGAATTACGCCATGATATCGCATCTGAAGTCGATTATCCCCAACCTGTGAGACGAACGATTCCAAGGGGGGTTCGCTCGTGCCAATCGCGGAAGTAGCGGAGTCGCTGTTCGCGGCGATCAACTCGGACGCGATCATCGGGTGTGGTAGCGCCATCAAAGAAATATCAAGCCTGTACGGAACCCTGGGCTCCACCATCGACACCGCCCACCAGCAGTTGTTCGCGGGTGACAAGACGTGGAGTGGGGCTGCGGCGAGCAACGCCAAGAGCACCATGACCGATCTGACGGTGTCCAGCAGCAGTATTCAGAGTGCACTCAGCACCATCGGCGACACTCTCGTCACGTACGGTGCGGCGCTGAAGCCCTTCCAGGGAAAGGTGTATCCCACTCCTGTGCCGGGGTCGCGCGATCCCGAGGCGGCTGCGGACCTGGTGATCACCGGGACCGCCTCTGCCGCTGCGGCCCTCGAGATCGGCGCGGCCGTACTCAAGATGATGCCGGTCGCCAAAAAAGGGGCGAGCTCACCGGCCAAGCACGGCACCTCGACCAAGTCCGCCACCTCGGCACACAGCACCACTGCGGGCAATGGCACGAACCTGGCCGGTTTGCTGGATCCCGCGCATATCCTTAGTGGCCTCACGGGCAATCCGGCCCTCACCAGCGCGATGCTGTCCGGACCGAGTAACGGCATTCCAGCCCTCAGCCCTTTCGCGACCGGAGTCGGCGGGATCATTGGTGTCTCCGAGGCCGGTGTGATCGGGGCGGCCGAGGAAGCGGGCGTCATCCAGGCGAGCGAAGCGGCGGCCGCGGAGGAGGGCATGCCCTTGATGCCGATGGCTGGAGCGTCCTCCGGTAACCGCTCCGAGCGCAGCCGCACGACCACTCTTACTGAAGACCCTGACTTCTGGACCGCGCCTATCGCCTAGGCCGCGTATTGAGTCGTGATCAACGGCGGTGTGGGTGGATCGCTGCCACTCCCTGCCTGGGACGCTTCACAGAAGTGCCTTGACCCTTTCGGCGAACTCTTCCGGTGTGGCGACCGTGACGCCCAGCGTGGCGGCCTTGTCCTTCTTCGAGCCGGCCTTGTCGCCGGCGACCAGCAGGGATGTCCTGGCGGAGACGCTTGAGGACGCCTTGCCGCCGGCGCGTTCGATCAATTCGTTCATCTCGTTGCGGGACAGTGCGGCCAGCGGGCCGGTCATCGAGCCGGTGACGACCACGGTCATGCCGGCCAGCGGCAGGTCCGCGTCGGCCGAGGGCGCCGGTCCATCAGTGCCCGCGCCGGTGGTGGCGCCGGGTTCGGTCATCGACACCCCGGCGGCGACGAGCTTGTCGATGACGGGGGCCAGACTGCGCAGTTCGGCGACGATGAGGGCGGCACGCTCGGGCCCGATGCCCTCGACCTGCTGCAGCGCGTCGATGTCGGCGGCGCGGATCGCGTCCATCGTGGCGAAGTGACGGGCGATCCGGCGGGACATGCTGCGTCCGGTGCCCTGGACGCCGAGGGCGCAGAACACCTTGTTCAACGGCTTGGCCTTGGCGGCCTCGATCGCCGCCAGCAGGTTCGTCGTGCTGGTCTGGCCCATCCGCTCCAGGCCCAGAACGGCCTCATGGGTGAGGGTGAACAGGTCGGCGAAGTCGGCGATGAGTCCGACCTGCAGCATCGCCTCGATACGGGTGTGGCCGAGGGTCTCGATGTCCAGGGCGTCACGGGACACCGCGTAGGAGATCGACGCGAGGGCGTGGCACAGCCGCCCCTGGCGGCACCGCCACCGCTGCTGGGAGGTGTCGATGTCACCGCCGCAGCGCGGGCAGGTCTCCGGGATCGCGATGGGGGTCTCCGCGCCGGTGCGCAGATGCACGACGGGTGCCTCGACGCGCGGGATCACATCACCGGCCTTGTACACCGTCACGTGGTCGCCGAGCAGCAGGCCCCGGCGGGCGATGTCCGCGGCGTTGTGCAGCGTCGCGTACGTGACGGTGGTGCCGTCGATCTGGACGGGCTCCAGGACCGCCCGCGGCGCGATGACACCGGTGCGTCCCACGTTCCATTCGACCTCGACCAGCCGGGTGATCTTCTCGACGGCCGGGAGCTTGTAGGCGATCGCCCAGCGCGGCGCGCGCGAGCTGAACCCGGCCTCGGTCTGGTCGGCGGCGGTGTCGGCCTTGATGACGATGCCGTCGATGCCCAGACCCAGTCCGGCCCGCAGGCCGGCGATCTTCTCCACGCGCCGCTGCACGTCCTCCAGACCGGTGGCGGTGGTCGTGCCGGCGCCGGTCGCGGTGCTGGTCCGTACGCCCAGTCCGGCGACGAACTCCATCACCTCGCTGTGCGCGGACTCCTCCAGCCGCCGGGCGAGGTCGCCGTCGCGTTGCAGGCCGAGCGCACCGTAGCCGAAGAAGGTCAGCTCGACCGTGTACGGCCGGTCCTTGGCCCGCAGTGTGCCGGCCGCGCCACTGCGCGGGTTGGAGAAGGGCGTCCCCTCATGCTCGACGCGGACGAGGTTCGCGGCCTCGAACTGAGCGGCGGTCATCATCACCTCACCGCGCACCTCCACGCTCACCGGCTCGGCCAGCCGGTCCGGCAGACCGACGATCGTGCCGATCGCGTGCGAGACATCTTCGCCCGCGACGCCGTCACCGCGGGTGACGAGCTGGACCAGCCGTCCCTCCCGGTAACGAGCGGCGACCGCCAGGCCGTCGAGCTTCGGCTCCACGCTCCAGGCCTGTACGGGCCGGCCGAGCCGCCGCTCCAGCCCGGCGGCCCACGCGGTGAGCTCCTCGGGGGAGAAGACGTTGTCCAGGCTCAGCATCGGGACCGTGTGCGGCACATCGCCGGTGACCGCCCCGCCGGCGACCTTTCCGGTCGGTGAGTCAGGCGCCACCTGGTCCGGGTGCGCCTCTTCGTACGCCGCGATACGCCGCACGAGCCGGTCGTAGGCATCATCGTCCAACGCGGTCGAGCCATCGCCGTAGTAGGCCGCCGCGGCGGCGACCGCCTCGGCGACCGCCTGCCGGTAAGCCGCCTCATCACCCAGCGCGGTGGGAAGCCCCAGAGCCTCAGTCATGCCCACATCCTGCCGCGCGGCACCGACAACCCACTCGCGCAAGCCGGCCGCACCAAGGAGGCCGAGCGGTGGCAACGCCGGGGAAGAAGACCCACGACCGATCACCGGACTTGAGCCAGAACTCAACTTTTCCGCCTGGGGCATACCGCAGAACAAGGGCCCGCGCCCGTCGGCGACATTCAGGCGTTATGCCGGATTTTGCTCCGGCTGCAGCTCGCCCCAGTCCCTCGGGGCGCGGTCGCTCGCTCCAAAGTGAGGATTGAAACACCTTCGGGCGTTGTAGAGCAAATAGGGGACATGCGTCGGTTGGCGGAAAGGAGGAGTATCTGGCGCAGGCAGAACGCCTTCGCAGGCCCCGCTGAGAGGACATGCATGCACAAGAGAGGGTGGCAATCCGCACTAGCGGTGCTCGGTCTGATCCTGACCGCGCTGGCCGTAACGCCTGCCACGGCGAATGCGGCACCGCGACCACTCCCGGCAACGTCGAGCGGCTCACTTATCCAAAGCACTTTCGGCAAGCGCGGTAACTTCGAGTACGTCACCGCGGACAACACGGGCGTCGGCCTGTTGCACTGGTGGCGCGACAACGACGCTCCAGGCAACCCCTGGCGCGGCCCGGAACACGTCCTGAAGAGCCTGACCGGTGTTCAGCGGCCGATCTCGATCATCCAGAACCGCCAGAACGGCAACCTCGAAGGCATCGCGCCGGTCGGTAGGGCTCCGCATACGGAGCTGCGGCACTTCTACCGCGACAAGAACGGCTGGCATGTCGGCGTGACCCTGCCGGGTGCAACGAGCATGTACGGTAATGGTGCACTTATCCAAAGCGCGTCCGGCAACTTCGAAGTCGTCGCGGCCTCATTCGGGCATGGGCTCATGCACTGGTGGAGGAACAACCACGCCGCCGGGAATCCCTGGAGTGCGCCGACCTTCATCCAGCCTTCCGGAAAGCAGGACTTCAGCGGGGTTGCTCTCATCCAGAGCGGTAACTTCGGTGGCAACCTCGACGTTGTCGCGACGACCCGTAATGGACGAGTGATCGGCGCCGACCTGGCGCATTTCTACCGGGACGGCCACGGTTGGCACGGGCCGACGATGCTCACCAAGTCGGGTTTTGTGCGCATAGGCACTCCCGCCTTGGTCCAGAGCACCTTCGGTAAGCGCGGTAACTTCGAGGTGGCTGCGCCATATGTCGGCGGCGGCGTCGGCATCTGGTATCGCAACAATGATGCCTCGGGGTACCCGTGGAGCCCTGGCAACCTTCGCGACAACACGGTCGAGTTCGGTAACGGAACGACTTACCAGAACATCAGCATGATCCAGAGCCATGGCTGGAACGGCCCCGGAAACTTCGACGTGATAGCGCAGCAACCCAACGGTGCCCGGGGCGAGTACTGGCGGGACAACGCGAGCTCGAAGTTGCCGTGGCACCAATCCACGGCTCCCTGATCTCAGCGGACCCCGGCCCCGGCCGGTGGCGGCGAAGGGTGCTTTTCACAACAATTATGGGCCTACTCGACGATGAAGGGCCGAGATGACTTTCCCGGAGCCGCCGCGACAGATCGGCCCTTACCGGATCGTGCGGCGGCTCGGCGCCGGCGGCATGGGGCAGGTCTTCCTAGGGTGTTCGCGTGGCGGGCGCGATGTCGCGATCAAGGTGATCCGCGACGAGCTGGCCTTCGACCAGGAGTTCCGTCGGCGGTTCGCCCGTGAGGTCGCCGCCGCCCAGCGGGTGAGTGGGGCGTTCACCGCTCCGGTGGTGGCGGCCGACACCGAGGGACCCCGTCCCTGGCTGGCCACCCTCTTTGTTCCCGGTCCCTCGCTCGCCGAGGCGATCGCCGTGCACGGTCCATGGCCGTCAGGCTCGGTTCAGGCCCTCGGTGCGGCCGTGCTGGAGGCTCTGGAGGCGGTGCATCGGGCCGGGATCGTGCATCGCGACCTCAAGCCGGGCAATGTGCTGCTGGCCGCCGACGGCCCGCGGGTCATCGACTTCGGCATCGCCGCCGCCACCGACAGCAGTGTCCTCACCAGCGCCGGTGCGGTGATGGGGACGCCTGCGTACATGTCACCCGAGCAGTTGCGCGGTGAACGGGTCGGGCCGGCCAGCGACGTGTTCTCGCTGGCGGCGGTGCTGGTGCATGTCGCGACGGGGACGGGCGCCTTCGGCCAGGGGCCCGTGCAGGCGGTGATGTACCGGATCGTGCACGAGGAGCCCGATCTCACCGGCCTGGATGAGGGGCTGCGCCGCGTGCTCACCGGTGCCTTCGCCAAGGACCCGGCGCGGCGGCCCGGCGTCGCCGACCTGCTCGCGGAGCTGGACACCGGTGGCGGGATCGGCGAGGGGTTCAGCGGCGGGACGTGGCTGCCGCCGGCGCTGGCGGCCACGCTCCTCCAGGGAGGGCTGCCTGCGTCCACCCGCACGCCCACCCGCAAGGCATCGACCGGCTGGTTCGGCCGCCGGTTCGGCACAGGCCGCCACCGCCCGCCCGGCCCCGGAACCGCGGCGCCCGCCCACCCCGCCCCGACCCCTGCCCCGGTCTCGTCGGGCCGACCCGCACCCGAGTCGGTGGTGCCTACGCCCGAGTCGGTGGTGCCTACGCCCGAGTCGGTGGTGCCTACGCCCGAGTCGGTGGTGCCCGCACCCCAGCCGCAGACGTTGGCGGTCGGCGGTGGCGCGATGGACTGCGTGGTTCACGACGGCATGATGCTGGCCGTGCTGGCCGCCGAGGAGAACCAGACCGCCGTGTGGAACCTCACCACCCGGACCAAACTGGGCACCCTCGACGGACACGGCCCCGGCCTGGTTGAGAGCGATCCCTGGGTCATGTCGGTGTCCTGCACCACCTTGGGCGGGCGTCCCTGTGCGGTCACCGGCGGCGCCGACGGCACGCTGCGCGTCTGGGACCTGTTGGACTACGCGCCGCTGCACACCATCGAGACCTCCGGCCCTTACCAGGTCTTGTGGGTCCAATGCGCCCATATCGGGGACCGCCCGGTCGTGGCCGCCGCCATCCACAACGAGGGCTTCCTGCGTGTCTTCGACCTGCAGGACAATGCCGAGATCGAGCGTGCGGGCGATGAGATCGCCATCTCCTCCGCCTACAGCACGGCCATGGACGTCCTGGACGGTCGTCCCGTCGTGCTCGCCGCCGAGCGCGGCACGCTCGTCATCTCCGATCTGGAGACGCGGTCTCCGCTCCACGAGCTGTCGACGGGCGCGGAGGGACCCGACATCTTTTCGGCGATGATGTGCGCCGAGGCCGACGGCCGGTCCCTGGTGCTGGCAGCGGCCGAGGGAGGGAGGCTCGTGGTCTGGGATCTCGGCGACCCGGAGACGCCGGTGTTCCTGGCCACGCCGACCGGCTGGGACGTCGACGCCCTCAGCCGCACCGTCATCGATGGACGCCCCGTCGCCATCGCGGCCGGTGACCGACACCTGTGGACCTGGGATCTGGGCACGCTCAGCTACGTGGCGAAGACTGAGCTGCACAAGACCGGCAAGCGGACCGACCGGATGGTGTGCCGGTGGATCGCAGACCGGCTGATCACCGTTGTCTCGTACGGGCTCGGGAGCCGCGAGCGCGAGGTCAAGGTCGTCGACCTGACCGGCCTGCCGTCCTCGCCTGCCTGGCCGCCGGTGACCCAGCCCGCCCCGCCGCCTCGCCGCCCCTCCGGCGGGCGCCGAGCGCCGGAACGGTCGCCGGAGCTGGTCGTCCGCTTCGGCGACCGGCGAGTCCTCACCGCACAGAACGACTATACGGACAGCGTCGACTGCGCCGTCGTCGACGGCCGTCCCCTGGCCGCCATCGCCATGCAAGGCGGGCTGCATGTGCTGGACATCGCTGCCCGAACACCGCTGACCACGCTCGTCAGAAGCGAGGAGTTCTCACCCGACCTCGTCCGCTGCGTCTCCTTCGCCGGCAGGCCCGGTGTGGCCGCCGCCGACCACACCGGGAGGGTGGGGGTATGGGGGATCGACGGAGGGCAACTGCCGCCGCTGAGCTGCCAGCGGCACAAGGCGCTCTCGCTCGCCTGCACGACCGTCGACGGCCACATTCTGGCCGCCGTCGGCGGGGCCGATGACATCGGCCGCGTCTGGGACCTCACCACCCGCCGCCAGGTCGCCACGTTCGCCGTGCGGGACGTGCATTCGGTGGAGATCGTCCGGCTCGACGGCCGCCCGGTGGTCATGGCCTGCGACCGCAGCGGCCTGCTGAGCCTGTGGGGACTGCTGGACGGCGCCCGGATCGCCGCATTCGGAACCGGCGACAATGCAGCCGAGTCGGCCGCGTTGGTCACCACCCGCTCAGGTCCCGTGGCGGTCGTCGCCGGCGGGTGGCGACACCTGTGGGATCTGGCCGGACGGCGGAGCCTGGGCCTGATGGACGATTACCGGGACAATCCCACCCTCGTCCAAGCCGCATCGGCCGGCGGACGGCCGCTGCTGCTGGACGCCGCCTCCAACGGCGGGCTGAAGTTCTGGGACATGGAGACGCACACCCTGATCACCGAAGTGCGGCCTTTCGACGACCTGGACGACCCGGACGACCTGGACGACCCGGACGACCAGGCCGCGACCCTCCGCGCCTTCTCCACAGTGGAGGGGGCGCACGGCAGCACCCTCATCGCGGCCGCCCAGAGCGGTGTGATCACCGCGTTCGAGTACACGGTCGCCGCGCGCGCCTGACCGACCAACCCGCGACCCGCGTACGGCCACCGACAGCGTTCTCGCAAGTCCGGTCAGGGTGCAGCGCTCGGAGCGGTACCAGAGGGCGCGCGGCGGCGGTTGGGATGGTTCGTCGCCGTGAGCCCTGCAGTGGCCGCGACGAGGCAACCTTCTGCTTCATAGCGATCTTGACGAGGATGACGCCGCCCGCCGCGCATCACAAGACGCAGCACTGGAATGCAGCGGCGGGGTGCAGCGGGGAGGTCGAGGCCCGGCGACGGCTGGCGCCCGTCTCCCCGGCCGTTGACAAGCGGCGGCATCCCACCTAATTTACAAGCATCAGGTTGTACAAGTAGTCACTTGTGTATTGGCGAAGGGATCGTCATGACCGACACCACCAGCACGCGGACCGAGGACTTCACCGCGGTATTGAACCTGCCCATCTCGCCCGCCGATGTGGCGGCGCTGTTCACCTCCGCCGCCGGCGTCGGCCGCTGGTGGGCCCCGACCGAGGGCGACGGCGCGGTCGGGGGCACGCTCATCACCCGCTTCGGCAAGCACGGCGCCAACGCGATGCGCGTCCTGGCGGCCGACCCCGACCGCGTGGTCTGGGAGGCCATCGCGCCCGACGGCGCCGCGCCCACCGGCCACACCCACGAATGGCTCGGCACCACGATGGAGTTCGACATCGCCCCCGCCGGCGGCGGCACCGAGCTGCGCTTCCGGCACGCCGGCCTGACCCCGCGACTGGGCTGCTGGGACGCCTGCGTCGACGCCTGGACGCACTTCATGGCCAGCATCCAGACCCTCGCCGAGACCGGCACCGGCACCCCGTTCGGCACGTGAAATCCTGACCCGATGTCCGAACGGAAGCAGGCGACGCCCACCGCGCTCACGACGCCCGCAGTGCCCGCGGCCCCCGACGCGGTGCTGCGGGCGCTCGCCGATCCGCATCGCAGGCAGATCCTGCGCCTGGTCCAGCACACCGAGCTGCCCGCAGGCCGCATCGCGGCGTCCTTCACCCTCACCCAGCAGGCGGTCAGCCAGCACATCGGCGTGCTCAAACAGGCCGGCCTGCTCACCGAACGCCGCGAGGGCACCCGCCGCCTCTACGGGCTGCGCCACCAGGCGCTCGAACCCGTGCGCGAACTGCTCGCCGAGTTCTGGCCCGACGCTCTCGGCCGCCTGAAGAAGGCCGTCGAGACGGCCCACCCGCGACCGCCGAAGGAAGGGCAGCCGTGACCGCCGAGATCCGCGACGACATCATCGTCGCCACCGAGCACATCAAGGCGCCGCCCGAGGTCGTGTTCCCCTACTTCACCGACCCCCAGCTCATCACCGCCTGGCTCGGCGACCGGGCCGAACTCGACCCGCAGCCCGGCGGCGTGTTCTCCCTCGACATGGGCCAAAGCCTCGTCCGCGGCGCCTACATCACCCTCGACCCGCCGCACCGCGCCGTGTTCACCTGGGGCGTCCCCAGCGACAACGCGCTGCCGCCCGGCGGCTCGACCGTCGAGGTCGTACTCACCCCCGACGGCGACGACACCCTGGTCGTCCTCACCCACCGCGGCCTGCCACCCGCCCGCCTCCAAGGCCACCGCGCAGGCTGGGAGCAGAAACTCGGCGCCCTGCCCACCGCCATCGGCTGACCAGCCCGTTTTCCGGCTTATCTTGGCTGCCCCCTCGGGCAGACTGATGCGGTGAACGAGCGGGCGGCTGAGCGGCGGCGTGTCATCACGGCCGTGGTGAACGCGCTGGGGGCATCCGGCATCTCGGCATGGCCGTCGCGCAGCCCGCAGTCGAACGCCTGTGCCGAACGCTGGGTGCGTACCGTCCGGTCCGAGGTCACCGACCGGATGCTGATCACCGGGCCGCGGCACTTGCGGGCGGTCCTGGAGCAGTACGTCGCGCACTATAACCGGCATCGCCCGCATCAGGGCAGGAACCTGCGGCCACCGGACGGCGGCGACGGCATCACAGCCCCGGTCACAGACCTGGCGCCGGGCCGGATACGACGTCGCAAGGTCCTCGGCGGACTGATCCACGAGTACGACCGGGCGGCATGAAGATCACCGGCTGACCCAGAAAACTGCAGTTCAGAGGCCGTAGACGCAATTTTGGCACCCTAGAGGTGTTCGCCGGGATAGATCGCTGGCCACTGGGGCGTTTAACCGCGGCTGCGGCCAGCTTCGTATGGGGCTGTAGGGCGTCAGCCGGGGCTGCATTTTGGCAAGATCGTGGCATCCGAGCAACCGTGGAGCAACCACTACCCCAAAACGGACACTGGGCGTTCTCGGTAGAACCGAGAACGCCCAGGTCAGGACGGGTGCGCCGTCAGGGACTTGAACCCCGAACCCGCGAATTAAGAGTCCGCTGCTCTCGTGTCAGATCAGTGCTCTCACTGCCAGCCTATGCCGGTTCGTCCGCGACTTCACCGGTTCCGATGTCGGATCCTGCCGCCGCGTGCCGGGCTGTTTCGTGGCATCCGAGCAACCAGCGAGCAACCACGGGCCCACGCCGCCCCGTTCGGGACCTGTTGCTGCGGAGTGCGGTTCGGACTCAAATCAGCGTTCGGTCATGACCTCGGCCATCGACCGCAGCAGACCCGGCTCACAGCCCGATCGGCTCGGCAGACCAGCTCGCGGGGCCCGCACTGTCGCCCACGGCCATCGCGTAATCACTCCCTTCGTGTCTGGTCGACTTCAAAGAGATCTACGTGGTGGCGTTTTACTTCGCGGCGCGATGCCTCTCGCCAGCGATAGCTCGTATACCACGTCCGTGGACGCAATCCGGCGAGCCGGGGTGCCGGCCGGGACTGTGCCGGGTCCGACCGGGGCTCAGCTTCCCCATGACTGCGCTGAGACCCGGTCGGACCGCCGTGCCGCGGGCTCGGAGCGGTGACGACGGCCGGTCAGCGGCCGAACCTTCCCGCACGCAGACTGTACCCCTTCAGTCCGGTCCGGTCGGTCACCGTCACCGCGAGCTCCTGGCGGCGACAACTCCATAATTCGCGATGAATCGGCGGCGCATATCACCCATCCGGGTACTTCCTCGCTCCTCCGGATGGAAGGTGGCCTGTCTCAGCGTGCAGCCGGAGCCGGGGTGGTGAACAGAGCCTCCATTCGGCCCGGGAGGTGGAAGGTATGTTATGAACCGTGTCCGAGAGGACGTCGAGGGGCCGCACGCTGGGCATGTCCGCACCTTCGGGTGGTGCGGCCGGCGTCGACTTCGGGAGGTGTTCACGGCGTGGCTGGCGTGGCCGGGACCGTGATTGGCAGGCTGTCGCGCGCCTGTTGCAGGCGACGTGTGACGGCCGTGGCGGGGTGCTGCTGGTCGAGGGCGGGCACGGGATAGGCAAGAGTCGCCTTATCGAGGAGGCGGTCGAGGCCGCGGCGGCGATGGGGTTCATGATCGCCCGCGGTGCGGCGGAGGAATGGCGTCGGGTGGTGCCGTTGGCGCCGCTGATGTCGGCGCTGGGGGAGACCCCGCAGACGCTCCTGGGGTCCAACAGGCCCGCCGACGGCGTGGATCTGCGGCTGCGGCTGGTGGAGGGGTTGCAGGCCCGGCTGGAGGAGCGCGCCGGGCGTTGCTCCTTCCTGCTCACGCTCGACGACCTTCACTGGGCGGACCCCACCACCCTCTTGGCCCTCCGCGCGCTGATCCCGGAACTGGCCTCCTACCCGATGGTGTGGATCCTGTCGCGTACCACCGGACAGGACGACCATCAGGTCGAGAGCTTGTACGAGGTCCTGGAACGTGATGGTGCCACGCGGACTGTGCTGGGAGCGCTCGAGCAGGGGGCGGTGGCCGAGATCGTCACCGACGTCCTCGGCGCGCCGCCGAGCCCGGAACTGCTGACCCTGGTCGACGGGGCGGGCGGCAACCCGTTCCTGCTGGTCGAGTTGCTCGACGGGCTGCGCGACGAGCGCGCCATCGAGGTCGTCGAGGGTCAGGCGCGGCCGGTCACATCCCGGCTGCCGGGGCGAATCCGAAAGATCGTTCATGGTCGGTTGCGCGGCCTGTCGCCCGCTACCCGCCACCTGCTGCAGGTGGCGGCGATCTTGGGCAGCTCTTTCGAGGTGAACGATGTCGCGGACATGCTCGGGGAGCCGCCCGCCCGGCTGCTGCCGGCGCTGGAGGAGGCGGAGGCGGCCGGCGTCGTGGTGATCGATCCGGACGGGCTGAGTTTCCGGCATGACCTGCTGTGGCAGGCGGTCAGGGCGACCATGGCGCCGTCGGTGCGCAAGGGCCTGCACGGCCAGGCCGGCCGGATGCTTTTCGAACGCGGTGGGTCGGCCGTCGTCGCCGCCGGGCACCTGATGGACAGCGCCGCCACAGGGGACGCGATCGCGTTGGCGGGCCTTGACCGGGCCGTGCGAGAAGTGCTGCCGACCTCTCCGGAGACAGCGGCCGACCTGGCCGTACGAGCGCTGGAACTCACCGCTCCCGGCGACGACGCCCGATCCGACCGGGCGCTGGCCGCCGTCCGCGCGCTGACGGCCGCCGGGCGGCTGCAGCAGGCGGTTGAGCTGGCTCGTGACGCACTGCACGCGGCCACCTCACCGGGCAACGCCGGGTGGCTGCGCTACGAACTGGCGTACGCACTGCTCATGTCAGGCCGGGTGGCCGAGGCGGTGGCCGAGGCCGAACAGGCGCTCGACCAAGGCGACCTTCCCGATCAACTCAGTGTCCTCATCGATCATGTGCTGTTCCAAGGACCCCTGGGAACCCGCGCCCACCGGCGGGCGCGGCACCGTGCCGAGACCGTTCTGGCCGACCCCCGGAGCCACAGCGAGCACGCGGTGATCGCGGCGCACATGATGCTCACCGACATCGCGTGGAGCGAGGGACGAGCCGCCGACGGCCTGGACCACAGCAGCGAGGCCGCACGCCTTGCCGGCGATGAACCGGTCCGGTACTTCAGCCCGCAGGCCCTGCACGCCTGCACGCTCATGGACATGCGGCGCCTCACCGAGGCAAGGAGCGCAGTCGAGATCGTCGCCGGCCAGATCACGGCGCTGGGGGCCACCGCCCATGCCGCCGTCCCGACGCTGCTGCGCGCCCGGCTACGGCTCATCGAAGGCCACCTCGACGACGCCGCCACCGAGGCTCGGGCCGCCCTGGCCACGGCCGAGGAACTGGGCGCTCACCTGTACGACCCGATCGCCACGACCGTGCTCGCGACCGTGGCCCTACGCCGAGGCGACCTGGAGACCGCGGCGGCATATGCCGACCGCTGCCGATCGCATGACGTGCCGGGCCTCGACGCCATGTCGGCCTGGTGGTGGGCCGGTTGGGGTCCGGCACTGGTCGCCGAGGCACAGGGCGGTCCCGAACGGGCGATCGACATCCTCCGCACCCCGTACACCGATCCGGCCGAACGGTGCTGCCTGCTCATGGTCGAAGCCGATGCCGCGGCGTGGCTGACCAGGACCGCGCTCGCCATCGGCGACCACACCGGCGCCGAGGCCGTCACCGCGACAGCCGAACGCCTCGCCCGTGACAATCCCGGCTTCCCCACCCTGGCCGCGTCCGCCGCGCACGCGCACGGTCTCTTCCATGAGAACGCCGCGGCGCTGGCCCACGCCGCCGCCGATCACGTAAGCGCCTGGAGCCGTGCCTCGGCCGCCGAGGACCTCGGCGTCCTGCACGCCCGTGCTTCCGGTGGTTCGGACCGAGAGGCGGCGGTCAACCGTCTCGGCCAGGCGCATGAGACCTACCAGGAGGTCGGTGCGCTACGTGATGCGGCGCGCGTCCGCGCTCGCCTGCGCGGAATCGGCGTACGACGCCGCCACTGGACCCAGGCCGAACGCCCGGCCTCTGGATGGGAGAGCCTCACCGACACCGAACGCGACGTGGCCATCCTCGCCGCCCAGGCATTGACCAACCCCGAGATCGCCGCCCGGATGTTCATCGCACGGGACACCGTGAAGTTCCACCTCAGGCAGGTCTTCCGCAAGCTGGGCATCGCCTCCCGAGTCGAACTCGCCCGCCTCCTCGCCGAACAACACAGCGCGTAGGTGCCGACGTGTGACGGCCCACCTGAGCGGCTGACGACCTTTCGTCAGAGCACGTACACGATGTGGTCCACTTGCCGGATACGTTGCCTCAAAGCACGGATACCCTCGTTCGCGGTGATGTCGTCGACCTGGTCGACAGTGGTGTCGGGATCGTCATAGGCCGCCGCGAGGGTCTGCTTTTCCCGGCCGACCACCGCGACGGTGCCGCCCGCCTGTTGCATCCACAGGGTCACCGTCCGTGCCATACCGAGGTGACGGCTGATGACGAAAACCCGGGCTGGCATGTCACGTGCTCCATTCGATCGCGGCAGACGTGGAAGTCGACGTCCTGCCCGAGCGGCTGAAAAGACCCTTCGAGGAGCCATCAGGGAACGAGGATGAGACGGATCGGGTTGCCCGTCTTGTTCTCTAGCCGGTGGATCGCGTCGGTGGCGTCGGCCAGTGGGATGTGGCCGGTGATGGAGGGAGCCAGATCGAGGCGGCCGTTGGAGGCCAGCCGCACGAGTTCGTAGATGTGCTCGGGCAGCGAACCATAGTGGCCGAAAACCCGCTTCTTCAGGTAGTTGAACTGCAGGCCTTCGCTGACGGTGAGCGGGTGGGGAGTGATGCCCACCAGGACCAGGGCGCCCTGCTGCCCCAGCACCGCGGCGGCCTGCTCGCGCACGACGGGTGCACCGGCGCAGTCGAACGCGTAGTCCAGGCCCCGCCCGGCCGTGGCCGCGAGGACCTGCTCGGCGAAGTCGTCGGCGGCCGGGTCCAGAGCGAGGTCCGCACCGAAGGCCACGGCCCGCTCCCGTGCGCCGGGCAGCGGATCGACGGCGATGATCGGGGCGGCGCCGGCCAGGCGTGCGACGCGTACACTGTGCGCGCCCACTCCGCCCACGCCCCAGACGCCCACGGACTGGGCGGGCCGCACTCCCGCGGTGGACACGATGGCGGCGTAGGGGGTGGAGACCGCGTCGGGGATGATCGACGCTTGGTCGAAGGGAAGGTCGTCGGGGATGGGGACGACGGTGTCCTCGCGGGCGATGGCGTACTGGGCCCAGCCGCCGTCGTAGTCGATGCCGCGGGTACGGACCTGGGCGCAGGGGCGGCGGCGCGCGCAGTCGGCGCACTGTTCACAGCTCTGCCCGGCTTCCAGGGCGACGCGGGCGCCCGTGGTCAGGCCCCGCCTGAGGCCGGGGCCGAGCGTGTGGATCACGCCGGAGACCTCGTGGCCGATGGTCACCGCGTCAGAGGTCGCGAACAGCGGGGAGAGGGTGCCGTCGATGAGGTGGAGGTCCGACAGGCATACGCCGGCGGCCCTCACCTCGATGAGCACCTCGCCCGGGCCGGGCACTGGGATCGGGACCTCCTCCACGACGAATTTCTTCGCGGCGAGGTGGAAACGTCCGGCGAGCATGGTGTCCACGGTGATCTGCTTTCTGTGAGTAGTGATCCTTGGCGGTTCGAGGCGATGGGCGCCAGGCAGTCCCCGGAGTGCGTGACCGGGGCCGGGGCCGTACGGCGGCCGATGCGCGCCGTACGGCCGATGAACGTCTGTCAGGCGAAGACGTCCTGCTGGTAGCGGCCGGCCGACTCGAGTCGGGCGAGCCACTGCCGGGCGGCCTCGTCGTCGCTGCCGGTGTGGCCGCGGTAGATGGCGGCGAGGGCTTCGCGGACGGCCGGCGCCATGTGGCGGCCGTCCCCGCAGACGTAGATGAACGCGCCGTCCTCGATGGCCTGCCACACGGTGTCGGAGGCGGCGGTGATGGCGTCCTGGACGAAACGGGCCGGGTGGTCGAGGACCGCGGAGAAGGCGGTGTGCACCTGGGCGATCCCGGCCTGTTCCCACTCCCGCATCTCCGCCCGGTAGAACCAGTCGTGCTCCGGGTGGCGGCAGCCGACGAAGACCTGGGACGGCCCGACCTGTGTGCCGTTCGCCTGCTGCCAGGCGCGCTCCTCCAGGAAACCGCGCAGCGGCGCGATGCCCGTGCCGGGACCGATGAGGATGAGCGGCGTGGCGGGGTCGGCGGGCAGGGCGAAGGCCGGAGAGGGGACGCGCACGTAGCCGTAGAACACGTCTCCGGGCTCGAGCCGCCCCAGGTACCGCGAGCACAGCCCGCGGTATCGACCGTCGCCGGACAGCGCGGGCCCTTCGACGACGCCGACGGTCAGCCGCACCTGGCGAGGATGGGCCAGCGAGGAGGAGGAGATGGAGTAGAAGCGCGGGCGGATGGGCCCCATCATCTCCAGGAAGACCGCCAGTGGCAGCTCGACGGCGGGGAAGCGCTCCAGCAGGGTGAGCACCGAGACCCGCTTGCCGAGGATCTCCGTCCGGTATCGCTGCTCGGCCTCCCCGGCGTCGGCCGTATACGCCTCCAGCCGCGATCGGGTCCGTGGGCATGCGGTGTGCTCCGCCAGGATGCCCATCTGGGACCGGGTGGCCACGTCCTGCAGTTCCAGGAACTCGGTCAGCAACAGTCCGGCGGTGACGGGCACGCCCACCGGCAGGTGCGTCCTGCCGCCCGCGCCCGGCTGGTCCACGCGGAGCACCTGGTCGCGGTCGACGCCGAGCCGGTCGAGAGCGCGGGCCACGAGCGCTGGGTCGTTCTTGGCGAAGACGGCCAGGTGGTTGCCGGTGGTGTAGCCGACGCCGTCGGGCAGTTCGACGGTGATGGACCTCGCGGACGGGCGCGGCGGCTCGATCCGGAAGTCCCACAGTCCGGTCGGGTCGCCGACGAGCTCCTCGTTGGCCACCACGGTCAGCGGGCAGGCCTGCTCGGAGACGATCGCGGGACGCACGTCCGCCTCGGTGAGGAGCCGGACCTGGTAGCGCGGGGCGCCGTCGTCCGTGGTGTCGGCCGCGTACTCCTCGGCCAGGGTCGCCCACAGGGTGCTCATCCAGGCGGAGGCCATGCCGTCGAAGTCGCCCGACGCGTCGACCTCGCCGCGGTCGATCAAAGGAGTGGCCCCGGCGGCCCGCAGCCCCTCCTCGACCCGGCGGGGGAAGGCCTGGTAGGTCGCCGCCCACTGGGTGTTGCCCACCCCCAGGACCGCGAACCGCACGCCGGACAGCGAGTCCTCGGGCAGCCCGGCGGCGATCAGGTCATCGAAGCGCTGCGCGTTGTCCGGGGCCCTGCCGTTGTAGCTGGCGGTGACGGCGATGAGCAGGCCCTCGGTGGGCAGGGCGCCAGCCAGGTCGTTCAAGGTCGTCAGCGTGGTGTGGAAGCCGGAGCGGCCCGCGCGGTCGGCGATCGTGTGCGCCAGGTCCTCGGAGCTGCCCAAATTGGAACCGTACGCGACGGTGAGCCCCACCCCGACGCCGCTGACCGCGGCCTCCTGCCGCTCGCCGTCGATCAGCTCGGCCGGGGTGTCCGGGACGACGTGGCGCTCGTGTTCCCGGCGCGGGCGGACCCGGACGGTGAAGTCCTTCGGCTTGAACGTCAGGGCCTCCTTGACGTCCATCCGATAGTCGGTGTGGTCGGCGAACGTGAACTTCTGCAGGAGTAGCGCGAGGGCCAGGCGGGCCTCGGTGAGCGCGAACTGCCGGCCGATACAGGCGCGGGCACCGGTGCCGAACGGGAAGTAGGCGTACGGGTGATGCCCGGCCTTGTTCTCCGGCAGCCAGCGGTCGATGTCGAACTCGTCCGGCCGTTCCCATGCATTGGGGTGGACGTGCAGCCGCCGGAACAGCAGGTTGACCTTCTGTCCCTTCTTCACCGGGTAGCGGCCGCCGATGACGGTGTCCTCGAGCGGCACCTTGCTGATCAGCGGGATGGGCGACCACAGGCGCAGTGTCTCATCCAGGATGCGCGGGATGACGTCCAGCTTCGTGATCGTCTCGTAGTCCGGGACGCTGTCTCCCGGCAGCATCCGGTCCACCTCGGCGTACGCCTGGGCGAGCACGTGCGGGTTGCGCAGCAGCGAGTACAGGGCGAACGACAACAGGCCGCTGGTGGTCTCGTGACCGGCGATGAGGAACGTCAGCGTCTGGTCGCGGATATTGCCGTCGTCCAGCCGGTTGCCGGTGACCGGGTCGGAGGCCTCCACCATCAGGCTGAGCAGGTCCCGCTCACCGCTGGTGGCCCCCTGGCGGCGCTCCTTGATCACGCCGTCGACCAGGTCCCGCATCGTCGCGATGCTCTCCCGGTAGGCCCTGTCGTCGGTGTGCCGCAGCCGGGTGACCAGCGACACCTCCTGCGAGCGCCGCATCGCCTCGGTCAGCGCGTTCTGCATCGCCGTCAGGAACGGGTGCAGTTCCTCGCTGCGGAAGGAGTTGAACCGGTAGCCGAACCCCGACAGGGAGATCGTGTCCAGCGTCAGCCGGGTGAAGTCGTCGGCCACCGTGACGGGCCGTCCATCGGCGCGCTGCCATTTGCCCCCCAGCTCCTGGGCGATCTCCAGCATCTGCGAGAAGTACGACTTCATGGCCCGCTGGCTGAACGCCGGCATCAGGATCCGGTGCGCCTCGCCCCACACCGGCTCGTCGTCGTTGGCGGTGAACAGCCCGGCACCGGTGAAGTCCCGGATCTGGGACAGCGGCGGGCGGATGAACTTGCCGAAGCGGGTCTCGTCACAGACCTCGGCGACCAGGTCCGGGTCGTAGACGAAGACCTGCTCCCGGCCGGCGATGTCCATGCTGAAGATGCCCTCCGGGTACCGGCGGGCCACCTCGGCGAAGTACTGGACGGGGCCGTCCGCGGGGATCTGCAGCGTGTTGCCGACGACCGGCGCGCCGCGTGGGCTCCGTATGGGGCGAATGTCGGTCATGGGTCACTCCTCGATGGCGAGTCCTGATGCGTTCGGTCCGCCTCCGCTGTGCCGACGGACGGGAGGAAGGCCGCCGGGGTGATGGCGCCCCAGCTTCCATACGCTGTATGGAACGACTTCAGTGCTACCATACAATGTATGGAAAGTCCAAGAAAGGCTCCCCGGGGGACGAGGAAGAGGGATGTGCCTCTCACCAAGGAGGGCATCTACGCCGCGGCGCTCCGGCTCATCGACGCCGACGGAGTCGAGGCGCTCACCATGCGCAAGCTCGCCGCCGTGCTGGACGCGAACCCGATGTCGCTGTACCACCACGTGAAGAACAAGGACGCCCTGCTGCGCGGCGTCGCCGAGCATGTCGGGTCGCAGTTCCGCACGCCGGAGCAGGAGGACCTCCCCTGGCAGGGCCGGCTGCGTCAACTGGCGCTGGACTTCCGCGCGTTGGCGCACCACCATCCCAAGCTGATGAGGTACTCCTTCGCGCGTCCCGACTACATCCAGCCGGACGACCCGTTCTGGCGGGGACTGACCGACATCCTGGCCGCCGCCGAAGTTCCGGTCTTGCAGATCGCGCAGGTGGGTGCCGTCGTGTCCGCAGTGTTCACCGGGTTGCTGGTCAGCGAACTGACCGGAGCACTACAGCGATGGACCACCCTGCCCCCGGCGCCCGCCGGCCCTGACGCGGAAGAGGCACCCGGGCCGCCGGAGGCCGTGGTGGACGCTATGTTCGGCTGTGCGCTCGACGCCGCGATCGCCGGCGTGGAGAGCCACATCGCACGGGCCTGCGCCAGGACCGAAGAGGTGCCCGGCTGAAGCCGGCGGGCCGGCCGCCGGCTTCGGTCAGAACAGCACCCCGGTGAGGAGGGTGGCCACCGCCATCAGGGCGACTGCGGCGCCGGTCTCCGTGACCGCGATGAGCAGCCCCAGGTATTTGCGGCTGACGATCTGGGACAAGCTGATCAGGCTGTTCTCGTGGTGCTTCACGGCGGCGGTCCGATCGGCGAGCACCTCCCGGACGCCCGCCGGGCTGAGCCGGGCGTACAGCCGGATGTAGCCGATGTGCGGACAGATGACGGTGAGCAGCGTGAGGGTGGCGGCTGCGAGCATCAATCCGGCCACGCTCAGCAGGATGCGGGCCAGGCCAGGGCCATGACCGACCTTGGTCGCGATGAACGCGAGGCCCGCCATCGTGAGCGTGGTCAGGGTCGCGCACTTGGCGTCGACGCGCGCGAGCTCGCCTCGTACGGCCGTCAGCTCAGCGCTGAGCAGCGATTCGGCATCGGTCGGCGTTTCGACGCCGGCCGGTGTCTCGGCCACGGTCGGCCCCCTTCTCGTCGTCGATCTGTGTGTCCAGAGGCCAGCCATACATCGTATGGAATCGTACCATACGATGTATGGCCAGCGCTCGACACGGCCGAGAGACGCCCGTCTCACCAAAGAGGGCATCCCCACGGGGATGCCCTTCGTTCACGAGGCGGTGCCGGTCACCGAGTTTCCCGACTTGGTCACGTGGTACGTCACGGCGGCGCCGCTCCAGAAGCGGAAGGTGAGCGTCACGCGAGCGCCGTCGTGGATCGCGTTGAAGAACTCGGGGGTGAGGGTGATGAGGTTGTCGCCGTACTTCGGGGCGAAGGAGTTACCGAACTGCTGGTACGAGCTCCAGGTGTACGGGCCGGCGTTGGTGCCGTCACCGTACTTGGCCTCCATCGTCGCCAGTGCGTCGCCCTGGAACCGGGTGGGGATGCGGAAGGAGCCGGTCGATTCGACTGAACACCCTGGGATGCGTCGAATACGAAACGTTCGACGCGAGGCTTGGTCTGTCCGTATTCACCGAGGGAACGGACGTCTGAAATGACCTGAACAGGTCGCCGGGATTCGGGTCCCATAGGTGCCTCAGTACAGCCCCATACAAGATCGGCGGCGATGCCCGTGGTGGGCATCGCCGCCGATCACTGCCGGTGCGCCGTCAGGGACTTGAACCCCGAACCCGCGGATTAAGAGTCCGCTGCTCTCGTGTCAGATCGGTGCTCTCACTGTCAGTCCATGCCGGTTCGTCCGCGACTCCACCGGTTCCGCTGCCGGATCGTGTCGCCACGTGACGGCCTGTTTCGCGGCATCCGAGCAACCACCGAGCAACCGTGGTGTGGGGAACGTCGCTTGATCTTTGGTTACTCGCAGATGCGGTCGTCGACCAACGCGCTGCTGCATCGGCTCCGGCGGCTGAGCCCGGACCGGCGTTCGGCCTCGGTCGCGCTGGCCCGGAATCGCGCTGTTGACGACGACTGCCGTATGTCCTGTCATGACGCCGCGCCCCGCAAGCTGGCTTGTCCCGAGGCCGAGGTCGTATCGCTTGTTCCCTTGTCGTGGATGACAACTGAGATCAGGTGTTGATCGTCTTATGACCGGGCGGCGGTGGACGAAGGCATCGATGCGTCGATTGCTGCCTTTGCGCAGGGGTTTCCTCGCTGGTTTTGTCGCATCGCTGGAGTTCGGAGTCGTTCGTGCTGCCTGTGGGGCGGCGAGGTGGTGGCGGCATCCGGGTGGATGCCGCCTGGGGATCCGATGGCATGGGTGACGAGGACCGGAGAGCTGTGAGCGAGAAAGCGGAGAAGAACACAGGGCCATCCGCGGAGCCGTGGGCGCCTCCCGGAGGCGGGCCGTCGCGGGACCGGAAGGCCGGCACTGGACGACCGTCGTCGGATGGGGCTTCGCTGTCGCCGGGGCACGGTACGCCAGACGGTCTCATGGCTCCTTCGGGTCCGCAAAGGCGCAAAGGGCGGATGTTCGCCACCGTAGGCGGTGGCCTGGTGCTAATCGGCGGACTGGTCGTCGCCGGGGTCGTCGTACGCCGGTCCGAGGCCGCGCCGAAGGTGAGTGTTGAGCAGGCGGCGGTCGAGGCCGGTCAGGATCTCGATCAGGCGGCCGGGGTCTCCTACTCAGGCACCTACGGCGCGAAGCCGGCGATCTTCGGTGTGACCAGGGCCGGTAGCGCCTACGGCTCTTTCGCGACCGGTGGTTCGCCGGTACGTCAGGTCGAGGTCGCCGGGACCGTCTACCTGAAGACGGACGCGGCCTTCTGGGCTGCGCACGGCCTGCCCGCCGATTCCGCCGGGCGGGTGGGCGGTAGGTGGGCCAAGGCCATGGACGGTGTCATCGGTATGCGGGTGGCGTACCTGTCAGCGCCCTATCTGGCGAAGACGCTCGAACAGGTGGGGAACGACCCGCATGCGAGGACCGTCTCGGTCGGCGGGAGACCGGCCATCGAGTTGACGAGCGGCAGCATCACCTACGACATCGCCCGGAACAAGCCCCGCCGACTCCTGCGGATCAAAGGAACTGCGGGCGACGACCGGTTCTCCCTCGGCGTGACACCACTGCAACCCGGCGATACGAGATCGGTCTTTGCCCGCTTGCGCGGCGACGTCCAAGAACTCCAGGGCGCATTCGATCCGGGGATCACACCGCTCCAGGACGGAAAGATCCAATTCAGTGCCTGCGGGCAGTCGGGATGTATGGTGCGCGGCACGGTCACGCCGACCGCGGACAAGGACCCTTTCTCAAGCACCAAGCGCTCTGACATCACGATGAACGTCAGCTTCGGCGCTGGCGGGCCAGCGACGCCGACATGCGTCGGGACGGGCTCGGCGGAGAAATACCAGAAGGTGACGATCACCTGCCGGGCCACCAGCACGGCATGGTCATCGTGGTACCGCGCACAATCCCACGGAAACGAGCTCCACGCGACCGCCACCTTCGACGCGCACGTGAACTCCACCGCCGACATCCAGCACCTCCTGGCCGGAATCGACCACGAACGACTGAACGGTTGAGGTAACAGCTACAGGAGTCCGTCTAGGCACCAGAACCAAGCCGAGGTGCGGCGTTTGCAGGCAGCGTTGAGGTGATAGCGACTGCCCGGGAGTCGATGACTCCCGGGCAGGGTCGACAGTTCCTCGGCTTATTACTCAGGGGGTATGCCAGTTCTGCTCATCGCCGTAGTCGCAGGTCCACAGGACAAGCTGTGTCCCAGGTGTCGTAGATGATCCAGGAATGGCGAGACACTTCCCTGAGTTTGGATTCCATAGTTGCCCGTCAGACTCGATGTGCCATTTCTGGGCAGGATCTGTCGGGATGCACTTCCAGAGGATGATCGGTGTTCCGTTGCTGGTCGATGTACCTGAGGCGGCGAGGCATTTCCCATCGACGATGGTGCTGTTGAGCTCATCATCGGTGTCGGGAGTGATGGTCCACTGTTGAGCGCCACTACCGTTGCAGGTGTAGATCTGAATAGCGTTGCCGTCGGTGGTGCCGCTATTTTTATTGTCGATGCATAGACCGCTGGATAGCTGCGAGGTGATCGTGCCGGTTATGGCTTTCGGCTTGTTGTATGGCATGTCGTGAGGTTTGAGATACTTGGTGTAGTACAAGACGTTCGCGATCTCCCCCGTGAAGTAGCTGGCGCGGTCCTTCGTGGTGGTGCCTGGTGCGTTGACCCAGGTCTTGGACGAGTTGTTGGCGGGGAAGACACCTGCGCCGACGAAGTTTTCGGGGTCCTCGTTATTGACGGTGGGGCTACCGGCCATGCCGATGCGCAGATTGTCGTCGAGGAAGAGGCTTTGGGCATTTCCGTCGGCGGTGAGGGTGACGGTGTGCCATTGGCCGTCGTCGACGCGCTCGGGGGAGATCATTGGGCGGACGTAACCGTTCCAGAACTGGGCGTACAGCCGTTCGTCGGTGCCGATGTACATGACCGGCATCGTGCCGGTGTTCAGCGCGGAGGGTACGTCGTGTCCGGTAGAGAACAAGATTCCGGTTGTGTGGGGCTGTGCTTGGAAGGACAGCGTCACGGCGAGTGTCGTGGAGGCTTGGATCAGTCCGTCGGGCAGGCGCAGGTAGCCGCTGGAACCGTCGAGGCCGATGATGGGCCGCTTGAGGAACGGGTCGGTATCCCACGAGGTGCCGGTCGCCGAGAGTTGGGCCGGGGTCCCGCCGCTGATATCGACTGCGGAGGTGGCGTTATTGCCGTCGGTGAGCGGCCATTGGTGGGTGGAGCCGAATAGTCCCGTGCTGGCCTCTTCAGTGAGGCTTGTGCTGGAGAGGGTGTAGGCGGCAGCCGTGGCTGAGGAGCCCGAGCCGGTCTGGGTCCAAAGCTCGAGTTGTCCAGAAGGGTTGACGTCGGCGGACGTCAGTTGCGGGACGCTGGTGGGCGTCCACGGGACGCTGAGCGTGGTCCAGGTAGAGGCCGGGCTGCCGATCGGTGCTGCGGGGTCCTGATTAGGGTTGGTGGATTCATACAGCACCCCGGTGCCCTTGTTGAGGGCGAATAGGACGGTCTGGCCGTTGGGCTGGGCGGTGGCGAGCGTGTAATTGTCCCATCCGCTGCCATCAGGGGTTTGCTTCTTGCCAGCCAGAGGCGCGGCAAATCTGTAGTCTCCGAACACGCCATTGGTACTGGTATCCACGTCGAGTTCGTAGCCGTCCGTACTGTTCCCGGCGATGGCGATCATGTCGGGAGCGGGATTGTTCTGAAGGCTTGCGTTACCGGCGGCTACGAGCTGTGTGGGGTTGTCGCCGTCACTATTAATACTGGTATCGGCAAGATGCGGTGCCGCAATCTCCTGCTGACCGTCGACATACGGGCTTAGCGGTGTGGTGTCGCCGGTGCCGAACAACAGCATGGCGTTTCCGGCGCTGGCGCCCGAGGGGTAGTAGGCGACGAGATCTTGAACGTGGTTGCCGGTGAAGTCGCCATGCAGAATCTGCGCGCCGTTCCAATCGGTGGGAGAGCCGGCGCCGCTGAGGCCGGTGCCTAGCGCGCCGATGTTGGTTGGGGTGTTTAGGGTGCCTTGACCGTTGCTGGTGGCTAGCCACAGGCCTGCGTCACCGGTGCTGTTGGTGAAGAAGTCGGGAGCTTTATCGCCGTCGATATCGCCGTCAACATAGGGCGTGGAAGGGGGATCGACCCAGAAGGTTGCCGAGCCGACGACGAGGCTGGGATTCCCGCCAGAGGACAACCCGGAGACGGTGATCACGTTCGGGCCAACGTGGTGCAGCGTGATTGTCAAGGTCTGTGTGCTGCCGGTGGCGGTCACCGATTGGGGAGTGGTTTCGTTGACCTGGTAGACGTACCGGGTCGGTGCAGTGCCGGTGCAGGCCGCCGGCGGGTCGGCGAGGGCATCTTTACAGGGCGCCACGGTCACGGTGGCCTGCTGGCCGAGGGTGAGGGTGCCGGTGGGTGCCATCACGCCGGGTGAAGCCGGTGCTGTCGGGTCGTAGGTGAAGTTACACGGGTTGGCGCTGGTGCCGGGCCCGCTGCCGGGGCTGTGGAGTTTCCCGTCGCTGGTCACGACATACCAGGAATAGGCATAAGCCTTCGTGGCGCCGTCGCTGTGCCACTTTTTCTGGATGGTATCGCGGTAGATCGGAACGGTCACCGGGGTATTGGAATAGGTGCCGTCCATGGTGTCGGGGTTGCCGGAGTCATAGACCACCGATCCGCCATAGTTCTTGATGACGAATTCGGTGCCGAGGTTTTGGCCATCGGGGTCGTTGGGGACGACGGAGAAGTTAATGTCGTCATTACCGATCGTCATCGCCGAGGGTTTGCCGGTCTGACAGAGGCCGCCCGGTGAGGTGGAGGGGATGCGCCCTAGGCCAGGCGCGTGGTCGTACTCGGTGGACATGGTCGCCTCGTCCTTGCCGCTGTAGAACTCCTCCCATTGCGATGCGGTGGTCTCGTCCGGGGCGCGCAGACCGAACGTGACGCTGCCGATTCCTGAGGTGCCGTGCGCCTGCATAAAGGAAGTGGCATCGAAACGAATGCTATGGTTAGGGCAGTTGTCTGCTGACGCGCTATCGATCTTGCTCTTCCATGACGGCTGGTTACTCCAGGAGATGGATTTGGAGATCCCGTCGGTCCACCACAGATCGGTTTCAGTGGAGGCATGGCAGAACTCGTCCCCGTCGTTGTCGACGGTGAACTTCACATCTGAGGAGTAGATCGTGGCGTCCTTGAGCTTTGAGGAGACACTGAAGCGGATGAACGAGCGGGCTTTGAAACCGTCGACGTATCCGACCTGCAGCACGTTGGCGTTGGGGTCGTAGGAGTTGTCGTATTCGGTGTCGTCCAGTGCGTTGGACACCGACGCCCACGCCTGGCGGGACCCGCCCGCAGGCAGCGGGTTCCAAGTCGGGTCGATGTAGAGCGGGAACTTCGTCGATGCTGCGGTAAGCAGTCCGGCATCCGGCGTCAGGCTGATGGTCGTGTCGGTGCCGCTCATTCGCTGCGCCGACCGCGTCGCCGTCTTGGGCGTGGTGCGAGCGATCGGCTGAACGGTCGTCTTGACCGCCATGGTGTGCGCGGCTTCGCCAGGCTCGGGAACACCAGCGGCTTCCGGAAGGTCCGGTGCCGGGGCGGTTGGGGTCTTGGTTGCGGGCGCGTTCGTCGCCGAGTCCCACATGATCGCCGGCTTGGCGGCGAATATCGGCATGCCGCGCGCGCCGGTGGACGCGGTGAGGGCACCGCGCGAATCCGCCGACACGCTCAGCCCATCGCCGTGCGCACGCAGGGCCAGATGTGAGAGTGCGGGGTTGGCGGCGGCGGCCTTGGTCTTGACGACCAGGATATGGCTGAAGCCGCCCTGCGGTGTGGCGGTCACCACCAGATCCACTCCAGGCAACACACCGGCATAGCTGGCGACAGCCCCGTGCAGCGTCGGCTTCGGGAGAGCGGTCGGCCAGCTCAAGGACAGGCGGACACCGCCGTCACTCATGGTGGCCAGCGGCCCGGAACCGCCGCCTGAGATAACCAGCCTGCTGGTGGTCGCGTTCGGAGACACTGTCCCGTCACCGTTTCGGTGCAGCGTGGCGTCCAGGCCGACCCAGCGCCCGCCCTGCTTGACCCGAGTGGGCTGCAGCGTCTGTGTAAGCACGAACGTTCCCCGCGGCGATGCCGTCGTCGTCGACGTCGCCGTCGTCAACGCCTCCACCGGCACCGGTTTCCCGGTCGCCTTCGCCCGTACCGAGGCGCGCCGGGCCTGCTCGTCCGGTGTCACCGCCCTGCCCGCGCTCGCTGTCTGCCGCGCACCGGACCGGCCGGCGACGGCGGGATGAGTGATCGCACTCGGGATGACCGCCAACGCCACGGTGACGACCAAGGCGACAAAGAGACGGCGATGCCGCGAGGCGATCGAGTTGAACGCCATGACCGGCAGGAGCATGCGAGGCCGGGGGCCCGGTCGCCTGCTTCGAGCTGACCTGATACGCACGCGGTGGGGTCCCTTCACTGGCCACAGGAGCACAGCCGGTCATGATCAACCGGGCCGCGGTGGAGCATCGCACGCCAAGCCCGCGTCAAGACACATGCCCTTTGGTCAAGAATGCGTAAAGAGCCTTGTTTGTGCACGTAGTTGTGCTTGTGGGGGTTGATGGCCGGATGTGGCATCTATCGGAGCCTTGATGATCTATGGCACAGTTCGGCCGATCGATCTTCGCTCCATCCCTCTGCGTTCGACGCGCCTTGACTAAGGCTCGCCGTGCTGCAGCGTGCGCTGGCGGCGGAGACGCCGTTGATGTGAGGTCACCGCGACCGGTGGCCTCACTGTCATGAAGGTGGGCGCATGCGCGGTGGCTGGATACGTCAGGGCTGGGTCGGGCGGATACGCCGCTCGCACTTGGTCGTCGGGCTGATCGCATTCGCGCTGCTGGCCGACCTGGTCCCGGTGCTCTACCTGGCGATGAGCGGCGGTGACGACGCTCCTGCCGTGGTCAAGTACCAAGCCGTTCACGGGGTGCGTACTGTCAAGCCTCGCAAACCGGTTAAACCGCAGGACGCTGCCGCGCACCGGTACCGGCCGGGCAAGGTCGCCTGGCCGAGCGCTCACTCCAGCTCGGCCACCCTCACCGCCGGACATACGACCCGCTTGTCCGGCACACCGGTCTCAGCACAGGCGGTCCCGCCGACCCACGGCACCTATAGCGGTCCATCGCGGCTGTCGGTCCGCGTCGCCGACCATCAAGCGGCGACCAAGGTCGGCGTGACCGGGATGGTGTTCACCGCGACCGCCAGCGGCGGATTCACACAAGCGAGCAATCAAGTACGGGTCGGAGTCGACTACCGCGGGTTCGCCCGCGCCTACGGCGGAAACTTCGGATCCCGGCTGCGTCTCGTCTCCCTGCCGGCCTGCGCGTTGACCAACCCGCAGACGTCCGGCTGCCGCACCCAGACCCCACTGGCAGGCGAGACCAACGACGACCGGACGCAAAACGTCTCCGCCGCGCTGCCGGTGACCACCTCTGGGCCGATGGTGCTCGCTGCCACCTCCGGCTCCGACGGCGACGGGGGTGGTTCGGCGGGAACCTACAGCGCCACCGACCTGAAAGCGTCGGGGACATGGTCGGCCGGTGGGTCGAGCGGGTCGTTCACCTACACCTACCCGATCAGTGCGCCACCGGCTGCCTCCTCGCTCGTGCCGGAAATCGGGTTGTCCTATGACTCGGGCAGAGTCGATGGGCAGACGGCCGCTGACCAGGCTCAGGCAAACTGGGCCGGTGACGGCTGGAGCACGCCCCGTTCGTTCGTTGAGCAGTCGTTCACGCGGTGTTCGAACTCACCTGAAGGATCGGCGTCCCCAAGCTCGACCCTGGATGAGTGCTATGACGGCGAGATTCTGACCCTGTCGCTGAACGGCACGTCGACGGCACTGGTATGGGACTCGAGCAAGAAGACCTACACGCCCGCCAACGCCAACGGCGACGTGGTCACCCACGTCACCAACTCCGGTAACGGAAGCGGCACCTACAACACCGACTACTGGCAGGTCACCGACCGGTCCGGCACCGTCTACATGTTCGGCCGCAACCACCTGCCCGGCTGGACGTCAGGGAACCTCCCCACCAACTCCGTCGACAGCGAACCGGTCTTTTCCGCGCACTCCGGCGACCCGTGCTACGACTCCGCGGGCTTCTCCTCCTCGGTGTGCACGATGGCATACCGCTGGAACCTGGACTACGTCAAAGACACGCACGACAACGCGATGGCGTACTACTACAAGCAGGACACCAACGCCTACGCGCAAAACGGCAACACCTCCAGCGCCGTCGCCTACGTCCGCGACTCCCACCTTGACCACATCGACTACGGATTCACCGACGGCAACGCCTACACCGTCAACAGCGGCCACGCCCCCGACCAGGTCACCTTCACCACCGGCGACCGTTGCCTGTCCGGCACCTGCGACCCGCTGAACTCCACCAACGCCAAGAACTGGCCCGACGTCCCCTACGACCTGAACTGCACCGCCAAATCTTCTTGCCAGTACAAGGGGCCGACGTTCTGGTCCACTGTCCGGCTGATGTGGATCAAGACTCAGCAGTGGGCCGGTTCAGGGTACGCGCCGGTGGACTCGTGGGAGTTGACCGAGGCCCTGCCAGCGACCGGGGACGGCACTGCACCCACCCTGTGGCTGTCCTCGATCGCCCACACCGGTTCCGACACCACAGCAGGCGGCTCGGCGGTTGCACTGCCCGTGACGTCGTTCGCCGCGAAGCCGCTGCAGAACCGGGTCGCCACCCATGACGGACTGCCGATTCTGACCCGTAACCGAATCAACGCGATCACGACCGAGACCGGTGAGGTGATCAGCGTTGATTACGAGCAGGTCAATCCGTGCTCCTGGCCGGTCAGCATCACACCGTCGTCGAATACCTCCTCGTGTTATCCGGTGTATTGGACCCCAGCCGGTTACACCAAGCAGATCGAGGACTGGTTCAACAAGTGGGAAGTCGCCTCGGTCACTGACGCTGACCCCACAGGCGGCAACCCGATCATGTCCACCTCCTACAAGTATCTTGATGGAGGGGCATGGCATTTCGATGACAACGAAGTCGTCAAAGCCAAATACCGCACCTACGGGCAGTGGCGCGGATTCGGGCGCGTGCAGACGTTCACCGGTCAAGGAACTGACGCACCGACGGAAACGGAGACGACTTATTACCGGGGAATGTCGAAGAACAATAACACCACTGCTGTCGCCCTGACTGATTCCCAAGGCGGCAGCCACGAGGATCTCGACCAGCTCGCCGGGCAGACGCTGGAGACCACCAACTACAACTACGCCGGTGGACCGGTCACCGGCTCAACGATCGACTCGTATTGGGTATCCCCGTCCATCGCCTCCCGCAGCCGTACCGGCATGCAGGCGCTCACCGCGAATGCCACCGGCCGCGTGGAGTCCTGGACGCGTGAGGCGATCACGAGCAGCGGGTCGACGACGTGGCGTAAGAGCGAAACCGACACCAGTTACGACACCGACGCCTCTTCGTCCACCTTCGGGCTCGCGCTGGTGAGCTTCGCTCACGGTGACCTGTCCGACCCCAGCCAGCAGCGCTGCACGGTCACCACCTACGCACCCGCGAACACCAGCAAGAACCTGGCCGGCCTCCCCGCGGAGATCGAGACCGACGCCGATCCATGCGGCGGTAACAACCCCGATGGCGCGACCGTACCCACCTCGGGCCAGACGAACGCGCTCACTGCTGCTAGTTCAGTGAGCCGGCCCGACGAGGTGGTGTCCGACACGCGGACCTTCTACGACAACGCATCGCTGGCATCAACGTGGCCGCAACCGTCCTCGCCGACCTGGCCCCAGCCCGCACCGACCAAGGGCGAGCCCTCCGAGGTTCAGACCGCCAGCGGCTACACCGGCGGCGCGTTCACCTACCAGGTCAAGACCGCCGTCGTCTATGACTCCTACGGCCGACCGGTCGACACCTACGATCCGCTCGGCCACAAGACCCACGTCGATTACACGATGAGCAGCAACGGGGTCACCACCGGCATCAAGACCACCAACGCCCTTGGCCAGGCCGCCACCCAGACCCTCGATCCGTTGCGTGGCCTGATGACCGCCGCCACCGACGCCAACGGCGTCACCACCACCACGCATTACGACGGTCTTGGCCGCACCACGGCGGTATGGGGGTATAGCCGGGCCACCACGCTGCCGGCCAACGCGACGTTCACCTATCAGGTCTCAGCCACAGCGCCAACCGTGGTCACCACTCAGACCATGAACAACAAGCAGAACTACGTCGCCTCCACCACCTTGTACGACGCGCTTCTGCGGCCCCGCCAGACCCAGACCCCCACGCCCGAAGGCGGCCGGCTCGTCACCGAAACCTTCTATGACACCCGCGGATGGGCGTGGAAGAAGAACACCGCCTGGTGGGACCCCGACTCCACTCCCGGCACCAGCCTGGTCAAGGTCGCCGATTCCCTGGTTCACAACCAGGACGTCATCGCCTTCGACGGCGCCGGCCGACCGGTCCTGGATACCTCCTACGACGACTCGCACGTCAAATCCCAGACCGCCACCGCCTATCAGGGCGATAAGACGATCACGGTCCCGCTGAACGCCACTGGCCAGCCGTACACCGGTGCGACGGCCAAAGCCACGGTCACCGACGCCCTGGATCGCACCACCGAACTGGACTCCTACACCCAGTCCCCGGACGTGACGATCGCCACCCAGGGCACGGCGCCGATCACCAGCGTCTCCATCACAGGTGGCACCAGCCAAGCCACCCAATACAAGTTCAACGCCGTCGGTGCGCAGACCGACGTGAAGGACGTCTCCACCGGTCAGGACTGGAACACCACCTACAACCTGCTCGGCCAGGTGACCGCCAAGAAAGACCCGGATGCCGGCACCGCCACCATGAAGTACGACGCCGTCGGCAACCTGGCCGAGACCACCGACGCTCGCGGCAAGACCCTCTCCTTCACCTACGACCCGCTCAACCGCAAGACCGGCGAATACGCCGCTCCTATGTCCGGGCAGAACTCGTCGAACCAGCTCGCCTCCTGGGTCTATGACAACAGCAACAACGCGATCTCCGGAATGGCGAGGCCGATCGGGCATCTGACCACCGCGACCTCCTACGCCGGTGGCAACGCCTACATCGAACAAGATGGCGGATTCAACGTCTACGGGGAATCAACCGGCGAAACGATCAAGCTTCCGGACAGCGAAGGCACCCTCGGCACCTCCTACACCTTCACCCACCAGTACACCACCGGAATCGGTCTTCCCGACGCGGACATTTATCCCGCCTCTCCCGGAGGGGGATCGCTGCCGGGAGAGACCGTCACTCATGGCTACGCCGGCGCCATGGACTTCCCCGTCAGCCTCGGCGGCCTGGCCTCCTACACCTTCAACCTGACCCCCACCCCTTTCGGCCAGATCGATCAGGAAGAGATCGGCAGCAACCAGGCCGCCCACGCCTTCATTAAGAACACCTTCGACTTGCACACCGGCGCGTTGACCGACTCCCAAGTCACCAACGGCGCCGTCTCCTCCACCCCGATCGACGACACCTCCTACACCTACGACCCGGCCGGCAACCCTCTCACCCAGACCGAGAACCGGCAGGGCACCAACGCCGAGACCCAGTGCTACACCTACGACACCCTCGACCGGCTCAAACAAGCCTGGACCGGCAACGACGCCTGCGCCGCCGACCCCAGCAGCAACAACGGCTCCACCGTCGGATCCGGAATCGGCGGCGCCTACTGGGCCAGCTGGACGTTCAACCCCCTCGGAAAGCGCAAGACCCAGACCGAACATGGACTGTCCGGCGCTCCCGACACCGTCACCAGCTACACCTACGACGGCAACAACGCCGACCAGCCCGACACCCTCACCGCCACCAGCACCTCCACCGGCGGCGTATCCGGCAACAGCACCTCGGCCTTCAGCTACGACAAGGCCGGCAACACCACCCAGCGCACCACACCCGACCACGACCAACAGGCCCTCACCTGGGACGACAACGGAAAACTCACCGCCGTCACCACCAGCTCCGGCGGCACCAGCTACATCTACGACGCCCAAGGCAACCTGCTCCTGCAAAAAGACCCCGGCACCACCACCCTGTACCTGCCCAACGAGCAGATCGCCCTTGACACAAACACCGGCGCGATCACCGGAACCCGCTTCTACCCTCTGCCCGGCGGTGGCGAAGCCCTCCGGACCGGCAGCGGAACCGCCTACGCCTTCGAAATCGGCGACCAACAAGGCACCGCCACCCTCACCCTCGACGCCGCCCTCACCAACCCCACCTGGCGCCAGCAAACCCCCTACGGCGCACCCCGCGGCCAAACCCCCGCCACCTGGCCGGACAACCACGGCTTCCTGGGGAAGCCACAAGACACCACCATCGGTCTCACCGACGTCGGAGCCCGCTGGTACGACCCCGCCACAGGAACCTTCGCCTCCCTGGACCCCCTCTTCCAGGCGACCGACCCGCAACAACAAAACGGATACTCCTACGCCGGCTCGAACCCCATCACGAAGTCCGACCCGACCGGCAAAAACGGGTGCACCGTCAGCGATGGGCCGGGTTGCCACTGGACCGACCCAAGCGGGAACGTCCACAACGGGACCCACGTAATCAGCGGCCCCTCCGGCTGTAAAGGCTGCGGGACCCCGGACCCCCGTCCCCATGTGAATATTGGACCCCACGTCGTCCACGCCCCCAGCTGGGACGACATCGAACGCGCCATCCGCATCGCCGAACAAAAACGCCAGTACAGCAACATCCTCGGCCAGATATGGGCCTGCACACAGGACGTATCAGTCAGCAACTGCGGCGGCGCCATCATGATGGAGACGGTGAACTTCGCTAACGCCGTCTGCAAACAGGCAGGCATCACCTGCAGCGGACCCTTCACCGGCGGATTCCAGTTCGCAATCCAGCACTCCGGCGGCTTCATCTTCGGAACACGCGAAGGAAACGGGGGCGAAGGGGGCGAAGCGCCAGAGGACCCGGCACCAGAAAGCCCAGTGGCAGAGGACCCGGCACCAGAATCCTCAGCGCCAGGTGACGTTTCTCCGCGATCGTCAGAAGAAGCAGATGCCGGTAACTCGGGGGACCGGCCGTCATCCTGTGACAGCTTCAACGGACGAACTCAGGTCCTCCTCGCCAACGGCGAGCACAAGGCGATCGAAAAGATCAAAGTCGGTGAAAAGATCGCCAACGCCGTTCCTGACGTCGCCCCCGGCACACGTGACCAGGCGCATACCGTCACCGCGATCCATGTCACCCGCACCGACCGCGACTACACCGACGTCACCATCGCCACCCCTGTCGGTCCAGCAACGATCGTCGGCACCAGTCACCACCTGTACTGGGACGCAACCACTCATGCCTGGACTCGCGCCGACGATCTACACCCCGGCGATCACGTCCAAACCAGCGACGGCAAACAAGCCCACATCACAGCCCTGCACACCTACACGGCCACGATGGTCACCTACAACCTCACCATTGACGGCCTCCACACCTACTACGTAGAAGCTGGCAGCACGCCCGTCCTTGTCCATAACGATGCCTGCAGCACCGCTAAGGGGAATTCGGGTGAGGCTCGTGCTCATCAGGAGTTGACTGACCGGGGCTACACGATCATGGGAACACATGTTAAGACCGAGGCCGGCGACGGGACTGTTTCTTACATCGATATCGTCGCAACCAGGCAAGGCGAGGGCTTGGGCGCCCCCACTTATTTCGAGGTGAAAAACGGCCCTACGGCCAAGATGAGCCCTCAACAGCGAATCGTCTACCGCGAGATGAGCGAGGGCACGGTGACTCTCCGAACTAATCAGATGGAGTCGTGGGGACTGCGAGAAGGCGACCAGATCGGCGGAGACGTGCGGTTCATGCTGTATGGCGGCGCTAAGGTATGGTAAGAGGTAAGTGTAGTCGGCGCATGGCTTGCGCCTCACGAGATCGAAAAGAAAGCACTCAGGTATGAGTTACGATGTTGCGGTATGGGAGGGGCCTAGGCCGTCCGATGACCGCGAAGCTGCTGAGGTTCATGAGCGTCTCTATGCGGACTACCTCGACGCTGACGAAATCGAGCCAGTTTTGGATGTCGTGCGGCGCTTTGTAGAGGTACTCACGCGACAGTGGCCAGATACTAATACTGGAGATGACACGCCGTGGGCGGGAGTTCCCCTATTGAAGGGTGCGAGCGGTCCATATGTTTATCTCAGTATCTCTTGGTCTGCGGCAGAAGAAGTGTCGGCCTTCGTTGCAGATGTGGCTGACCAGTTTGGACTGGTCTGCTTTGATCCTCAGGCTGGAATGCTTAGATAGGGTGCGTCAAGCCGCTGGGCTGGACGCACCCAAGGCCGAATGGCAAAGCCGATAGTTCGGTATCTCGGGACCGTCGGAGAACAGGTTGCCTATCAGCAAGAGTGGATAAGGTAAAAGATATTGTAGATCTTGATATTCGAATTTGAGGTCGTCTCTGCAATCGATCTCCAGGAGCGTCGGGTGAGTGCCACATAGGGTTCCGGGTGGTCGGACTCGCTGCCCCCTTCCTGATTCCGGTTTCTGGGCGCACGCTGGTTGTGTTCAGGAGCGAGCGTGTGGAGGGGGTGAGGGTTATGCGTTCGTCGGGTCGGGTGTATCGGCGGTGTGGGTGTGTGGATCCGGTGTCGGGTAAGGCGCTGGGGGATCGGTGTCCGCGGTTGGTGGCTGGGCGTCGGCATGGCAGTTGGTACGTCCGGCTGGAGCTTCCGGTCGGGGTGGATGGTCGTCGCCGTCGGATTCGGCGGGGCGGGTATCCGACGCGTCAGGCCGCGCTGGAGGTGTTGCGCCGGTTGCGGGCACCCGCGCCGGGGGATGGGTGCGGTCGGGTGTTGACGGTGGGGGAGTGGCTGGCGCACTGGCTGGCCTCGCGAACATCCCCGGCGTCGTCGACGGTGCGTGGCTACGCCGGTCATGTCCGGTTGTATTTGACGCCGTATCTGGGGCGGATCCTGCTGGCCGATCTGTCGGTGGGGCAGGTTCAGGCGATGTTCACGGCGATCATTCGTCAGCATGAGGCGTTGGGTGCGCCGGTGTCGGCGGCGACGTTGCATCGGATCCGTGCGACGTTGCGGGCGGCGTTGAACGCCGCCATCCGGCGGGGGCTGATCGCCGACAACCCCGCAACTCGCGTGGAGTTGCCAGGGGCGCGGCGGCCACGGGCGGTGGTGTGGACGACCAGCCGTGTAGAGCATTGGCGGCGAAGCGGTGAGCGGCCGGCGGTGGCGGTATGGACCGCCGCACAGACGGCCGAGTTCCTGCACGGCATCGAAGACCACCGGCTGTATGCGGCCTACCACCTGATCGCCTTGCGGGGCCTTCGCCGTGGTGAGGCGGCCGGGCTGCGCTGGTGCGACGTCGACCTCGATAGCGGTGTCGCGGTGATCTGCCGGCAACTGCAGCAGTACGACGGGTGCCTGAAGGTCTGCCCGCCCAAGACCGCGCACAGCGCCCGGGTGATCGCGCTGGACCACACCACGATCGCCGCACTGCGCGCTCACAAGGAGCGCCAGGAGACCGAGCGCGTCGCGTTCGGCGAGAAGTACCATCTCAGCGGCTACGTGTTCACTAACCTCAACGGTGATCCGATGGCCCCGGACCGGCTCACCCGTATCTTCCGGGCGCTGACCGTCGCGGCCGGGCTGCCGCCGATCCGCCTGCACGACCTGCGGCACGGCGCGGCCACACTCGCCCTGGCCGCCGGGGTCGACCTGCGGGTGGTCCAGGAGATGCTGGGGCATTCCAGCATCGTGGTGACCGCCGATACCTACACCTCGGTGCTGCCCGATGTCGCGCACGCGGCGGCCGAGAAGGTCGCCGCCCTCATCGTCCGGGCCGGCCGTCTCGTCCCGGGCACGACGCGGGTCCGGCGCCGCCAGACCGGCCGGCCCAAGCGCCGTGGCCGGAAACGACGCGGTCGTAACCGGCGCACGGTGCCAGGTAGGTCGCGGGCGCATCCGGGGCGCCAGATCGGCCGGCCTCACCGCCGCCGACGACACAAACCCCGGCTCTGACGACCAGCCCCCGCGATCACCGGCTCACTTGAGCCCACTGCCGTTGGCCGACATCCCGGAAAGGGCCAACTGAACACCTCAGGGAAGCGCCGACACGAAAGGTTCGGCGCGCTGGTTGGCCTGCCCGTCGTCGCACTACTCACGGACGTCTGAAATGACCTGAGCAGGTCGTCCGTATTCGGGCCTCATATCGGCCTCAGTTTGGCCCCATACAAGATCGGCGGCGATGCCCGTCTGGGGCATCGCCGCCGATCACTGCCGGTGCGCCGTCAGGGACTTGAACCCCGAACCCGCGGATTAAGAGTCCGCTGCTCTGCCAATTGAGCTAACGGCGCTTGCGACGTCCGTAACTTTAGCAGCCCCCTTGCCCTGCTTGCGAATCGAATGATCCACACGGCCGGAGGGCCAGGTCACAGGGGCTGTCGGCGGGCCTGCCAGAGGGTGATGGCGGCCGCTCGCGAGCCCACTCGGAGCTTGGCGTAGATCCGGTTGACGTGGTTCTTCACGGTCTTCTCGCTGAGGAACAGCTCCCGGGCGATCTCGCCGTTGGAGCGGCCGCTGGAGATGAGGTCCATGACCTCGGCCTCGCGGGCGGACAGGTCGAGGTCGTCGCGGCCGGCGTCGCGGAAGACCTGGAGGAGTTCTCCCGCGGTGAACCGGCCGGGGGTGAGGTGGCCGGTCGCGCCGTCGCGGAGGGCCGCCGACGCGGCGGTGGGCTCGCTGCAGACGACGAAGACGCGTGCTCTGCGGCTCAGAGGGGCCGTGTGGGCCGCGAACTCGGGGCCGAGGATCACGACGTCGGGCCGGAGGCGTTCGGCGGCCTCCAGGGCCTCTGTGGGCTCGTTGGCATCAACGGGCTCATTGACCACATCCAGCTCGTCGCTCTCCTGCAGCAACGAGAGGAGTGCGGGGTCGCCGTCGACGACCATGACCCGTAGGGGGAGTGGACCGTCAGAATTCATCCTGCCTCCGGGGGGCGCCTGTCACGGCGGGGCGCGACCCGAGCGGTGTCCGAGGGGAGACGGACCCGGGTGGTGTCCGGGGAACGGCTGGCCCGGGCGGCGTCCGAGGGGAGAGGGGCCCGGATGGTTTCCGATGGAAGGCCGGCCTGGGCGCCCTCGAAGGGGGACGGACCCGGGTGAGGGCGGGAGGTCGAAGACCGGAGCGGGTCGGCGAAGGAGCTCGAAGGCCGGGGTGGGCCGGAAAAGGCCGACGGCCCCGGCGCGTGTGCGCTGGGGCCGTCATTTTGGGGTGAGTGAGGGGACTTGAACCCCCGACACCCAGGACCACAACCTGGTGCTCTGCCAACTGAGCTACACCCACCATGTCCGCACTAGGCGGCGTCATGAAGTGTAGCGGTTCTTCGGACCTCATCGGTCACCGATATTCGTCGCGATGGAGCGTGCCGTCTCGGAGTCGGGCCCTGGTTGCGGGACGAAGACGGTCTCTCGGTAGTAGCGGAGCTCGGTGATGCTCTCGGTGATGTCGGCGAGGGCCCGGTGGCCGCCCTTCTTGACGGGGCTGGCGAAGTACGCCCGCGGGTACCAGCGGCGGGCCAGCTCCTTGATCGAGGAGACGTCGATCATGCGGTAGTGCAGGTGGGCGTCCAGGGCGGGCATGTCGCGGGCGAGGAAGGACCGGTCGGTCGCGATGGAGTTGCCGCACAGGGGGGCCTTCTTGACCCCGGGGACGTGGGTGCGGACGTACTCGAGGACGCGGTCCTCGGCCTCGGCGAGGGTGATGCCGCCGGGCAGCGCATCGAGCAGCCCGGAGGTCGTGTGCATGTCGCGTACCACCTGCGACATCTGCTCCACGGCCTCCTGGGGCGGCTTGATCACCAGGTCGATGCCCGCGTCGAGGATGTTGAGCTCACTGTCGGTCACCAGGGCGGCGATCTCGATCAGCGCGTCGCGCTGCAGGTCGAGCCCGGTCATTTCACAGTCGATCCAGACCAGCCGGTCGTTCATGACCTTCACCATAAGTCCTGTCAGGACACTTTGAGTGAGGACAGGAGCAGATCGAGGTCGCCCTGGTGCCCGTGACTGTCGGGGATCGAGACGTAGAACTCCGCAGGCGACTGGCCGTTCCCGCGGTCGACGATCAGGATCGCGGCCGTCTCCGTACGGAAGTTCCAGCCCTCGGATTTTGCCTGCGGGAAGGTGAATTTCACCTTCAGGAGCCAGCCGTCGTGCCCGTCGACGGGGTGGGCGGCGGACGCGAGGTCCTGGCGTGTGTGCGCCGGGTAGGCGACCGGTTCCAGCGCCGCCAGAAGCCCCTTGGCCTTGGTCTCCGGCGGGGCGGAGGTGGTGTCGGTGGCCGCTCCGCTGTAGACGCTCGCGAGGTACGGCTGGCCGTTCTGGTAATTGGCCATGACCTCGGCGGCCTGTCCCTGGTCGAAGCCCAGCTTGCCCAGGGGGCTCGTCGCGGTGACGGCCTCAAGGTGCCACTTTCCGCCCAGCTTCGGGTAGGAGACCCCGGCCTGGGCGTCGGTGACCGTCCCGGCGACCGGGGAGCGGCCGCTCTTGCCCCCGCCGAAGACGTCGGTGGCGAGCAGGATCGCGACGACCGTGATGATGATCACAGCGGCCGCACCGCCGCCGACCAGGAGAGGGAGCCGCGAGCGGCGGCCGGTGGGCGGCGCAGGCGCGGTCTGCGCCCACGTCGGCGGAGCGCCGCTCCACCCCCAGCCTGCCTGCTGGCCTTCGCCGGCAGGCTGAACGCCGCTCCAGTCCCGGGTGGCCTGCTGACCTTCGCCGACCGTCTGCTGCCCTTCCCAGGCGGTCGGCTGACCTTCGCCTGCGGGCTGCGTCGCCTGGGTCCAGGTGTAGCCATCCCACCAGCGCAGGAGACTCGGATTGCCGTACGGATCGCGGTACCAGCCCGCAGGAGTCATGGGGTCAGGGTATGTGGCTCATATCACTATTTGGAATACCCGATGCCGGGCCGGAGCAGCGGGTCGGGGACCGGGTCTCCGACGACCTCGCGTACGGGCAACACGCCCGCCCAGACATCCAGCCCGAGGTCCTCCTCGTCGTCGGAGGGCGGTCCCTGCCGGACCTTCACCGACGCCTCTTCGAGCGAGAGCGCGACGACGGCCGTCGCGGCGAGTTCCTTGCGGGTCGGGCGCCGAGCGGCGTCCCAGCGGCCCGGCGCGAGGTTCTCCACGATGGCGCGGAGCCCGGCGAGCTTCTCCTCCGGGTCGGTGACGAGCCGGGGCCGGCCGTAGATCACGGCGCTGCGGTAGTTCATCGAGTGGTGGAAGACCGAGCGGGCCAGGACGAGGCCGTCGAGGTGGGTGACGGTGACGCAGATCTCGCCGCCCGCGCGCAGGCTCACGGCGCCCGTGGAGCCGTGGAGGTACAGGGTGTCGCCGTCCCGGCCGTACCCGGTCGGCAGGACCCGGGGGCACCCGTCGACGATCACGCCGAGGTGGCAGATCCGCCCGGCGTCGAGGACGTCGTACAGCGCCTGCCGGTCGGTGGCGGCGCGCTCGGAGAGACGGCGGACGCGCGTGCGCTCGGTGCCGGACAGCGTGCCCGGAGAGGCCACGTCGTACGGCGGAGGAGCCTCGTGCGGCGGAGAGGTCGTCATGCTCATGACGGTAAGGTCGAAGTGGCCTGACGAGTATGGCCACTTCGTTGCGGAACAAGGGAACCACTTTGTCGCGGGACCACTTCGACCTGCCCCTCACCGTCGACCGCGGGGCCAAGACGCCGCTCAGCGTCCAGCTCGGCGGGCAGTTGCGCGCGGCGATGAACGACGGGCGCCTCAAGGCGGGGGAGCGGCTCCCGTCCAGCCGGGCGCTGGCGTCCGTGCTGGAGGTCAGCCGCACGGTCGTCACGGAGGCGTACGAGCAGCTGTACGCCGAGGGCTGGATCGAGGGCCGGCACGGCTCGGGCACCTATGTGGCCGACATCGCACCGCCGCGCGGCGGGTCGCACCGCGCCCTCAGTCCGGCGCCGGAGGACCGCTCCCGGGACGCGGGCACGGCCATCGACCTGCGGCCCGGCGTGCCGTGGGTCGACGGGCTGGACACGCCCGCGTGGCGGCGCGCCTGGCGGCTCGCGGCGACCGTGCCCCCGGACGGACGGCCGGATCCGCGCGGCCTGCCCGGCCTGCGCGCCGCGCTCGTCGACTACCTGCGGCGCAGCCGCGGCGTGACGTGCCCGGTCGAACGGGTGCTCGTCACCCGCGGCGCGACGAACGGCCTCGACCTGCTGGGGGCGGTGGTCCTGCGGCCCGGTGACCGGGTCGGCGTCGAGGAGCCGGGCTACACCAAGGCCCGGTCGACCCTGGCCATGCGGGGCGCGGAGGTGGTGCCGTGCCCGGTGGACGAGTCCGGCCTGATCGTCGACTCCCTCCCCGACGGGCTGCGCATCGTCTACACCACGCCGTCGCACCAGTACCCGCTCGGCGGCCGGCTGCCGGTGCCCCGCCGCCAGGCGCTGCTGGCCTGGGCGCGGCGCAACGGCACCCTGATCGCCGAGGACGACTACGACAGCGAGTTCCGGTACGACGTGGCGCCGTTGCCCGCGCTGTACGGGCTGGACCCGGAGGTGACGGTCTACCTCGGCACCACGTCGAAGACGCTGGCCCCCGACGTCGGCGTCGGCTGGCTGGTGGCGCGCCCCGACCTCGTCGAGGCGATCACGGGCGTGCGCGAGCACGTCAACGACCGTACGGCGGTGGTGCCGCAGGAGGCCGTGCGCATTCTCCTGGAACGCGGTGACCTGGACCGCCACGTACGGCGGATGCGGACGGAGTACGCGCGCCGCCGCGCCGCCGTCGTCGAGGAACTGGGCCACCTTCCGCTCCTGGGGGACACCGCCGGGATGCACATCGTGGTGGCTCTGCCCCAAGACGTCGCCGCGCGGGTGGTGGAGCGCGCGGCGGAACGCGGCGTCCTCCTCGCCACGCTGGACCGGCGGTTCGACGGACCACCGGTGGTGCACGGACTCGAGATCGGTTATGGCGGTGCCACGCTCGCGCAGGTCAGGAGTGGCTGCTCGCTGGTGCGTGCGCTGGTCCAGGAGGCTCTATCCGGCCCAGCGCATGCGGCCGCCGGCTGAGCAGGTCGTCCGGGTCGACCGGTCCGGTCTCCTCACCTGGGGCGATCCGAGGCCGCGGGATCCCCACGGGAGCCTCCGGGCCGGTGATCTTATGGATGTCGATCCGGCCGGGGTCCGAGGAGGTCGCCCCCGGCACCTGGGACGCCCCGTAGTGCCCGCCGCGGGCCCAGGGCCGGCGTCCGCGGACGGCGTCGTACGCCTCCGGCCGGGGGAGCGGCTCGCCGGCGGGCCAGCGGCGCGGCACGCGCCAGCCGTCGAGCCAGCCGACGATCCTCTCCAGCCCCTTCAGCGGACCCGCCGTGAACGGTTCGCGGGAGACGCCGACGACCATGATCTGGAAGCATGCGCGGCCCTCCCGGCCGACCTCGCCGGGGAGGAGTTTCGCTGCCCGCGTGGCGGGCACCATCTGCACGATCTCGCCGGTGCAGGGGTTCCACACGAGGTGGGCGCTGCGTCCTTCGTGATCCAGACGCTGGGCCACCGAGCGTGCGGAGATCTGATGCGGGTCGTTCTCGCTGGTGTGCCAGACCGCACGGGGCGCGCCTCCCTTGGGCGATCCACCGTCATGCGCGGTGTGCAGGCGTCCGGCTCCAGGCAGCCAAGCGTCGGCCACTATCGGTTTCCCTCCATCGGGTCGGATCCGTGCCCGGATGGTGTTCCGCTTTATTAGGAAGTTTGTCCCACTGATAGGACATTTGGGGTTACGGTCACCTTTCGCCTTTCTGATACCCCAACGGGCCGAATGCCTACCCCTGGTGACCCGCCGGTACCCAACCGGGGCCGGATCCGGCCGGACGGGGCCGGTTGGCGTCCCGCTACCGAGTCGCGTTCTAATAGGCGCGTGACCGGCGAACGTCGTCCGGCGCGTCACCATGGAACGGAGTGGAGGGTCCATGACCGAGCAGGTCACCGGAGTTCCCGGGATCGACGTTCCGCGGTTGTCGTCCTGGCTGGCGGACAACCTGTCGAGCGGCGGTCCGATCACGGGCATCGAACTGCTCGCCGGCGGCCGGTCGAACCTGACCTACCTCATCCGCCTCGGCGACCGGCGCGTCGTGCTGCGCCGTCCACCGCTCGGCCACGTACTGCCCACCGCCCATGACATGCGCCGCGAGCACACCGTGCTGTCCGCGCTGGCCGGCACCGACGTCCCGGTGCCCACGCCGCTGGCGCTGTGCCTGGACGAGGACGTCATCGGCGCGCCCTTCTACCTCATGGAACACGTCGACGGCCGCGTACTGCGCACCGTGGAGGACGCCGCCGACGTCACACCGGAGGAGGCCCGCACCCTCAGCGAACGCCTGGCGGACGCGTTCGCCGCGATCCACACCCTCGACGTCGAGAAGGCGGGTCTCGCCGGGTTCGGCCGTCCCCAGGGGTACATGACGCGCCAGCTCGCCCGCTGGCGCAAGCAGTGGGACGCCTCCATCCCCGCCGACGCCACCCTCGCCGACGCCACCCGCGCCTCGTACGACCGGCTCGTCGAACGGCTCACCACGCGCCTGCCCGGCGACGGGCTCACCGGGCTCGTCCACGGCGACTTCCGGCTCGACAACGCGCTCGTACGGCTCCGGCCGAAGCCCGAGATCGCGGCGGTCGTCGACTGGGAGATGTCGACGCTCGGCGACCCGCTGTCCGACCTCGGCCTGACGCTGGTGTACTGGACCGATCCCGGCGACGACGAGCGCGGATCGATCCCGGTGGGCTCGACCGTCACCACCGCTCCCGGGTTCCTGTCGAGCGGCGAGTTCGCCGAACGCTACGCCGCGACGACCGGCTACGACCTCACCGACCTGGACTTCTACGTGGCGTTCGGCTGCTTCAAGCTGGCCGTCGTGCTCGAGGGCATCCACGTCCGGTACCTGCAGAAGGCGACGGTGGGCGAGGGCTTCGAGGGGATCGGCGCGTCCGTTCCGATCCTCCTCGACCGCGCCCACCGCACCCTCGACGACGGCACCCGCTGAGACCCGGCGGCACCCCACCGCCCGCACCCCGAACGGCGGGGGCGCCTGCCGAGATCCGGCGGTGGCCCACCGTCCCGCCGCCCGTGTCGCCAGGATGCCCGCCGAGCTTCCGGTGACCGGCCGTGGGTCTCGCCGCCGCCCTGCCCGCACCGTACGCTCGCCATCGGGGAACCGGCTCGAGGACGGAGCTCGCTGAGCGCGCTCAGGATGTGAGCACGTCCGGGGCCTCGCCGGCGTGGAGGCGCTCGGCGAGGCGGCTCAGCAGGTCGAGTGTCGCGCGGTGCAGACCGGGCCCGAACGTCACCCGCCGGACCCCCAGCTCGCCCAGCCGGGCGAGGGAGGGCATGCCGGGGTGGTGCAGCACGTTGAGCGGCGCGGGGATCCGCTCGACGAGGGCGGCGATCACCGCTTCGTCGGCGACCATGATCGTGAAGATTCCGTCGGCGCCGGCGTCGAGGTAGGCGCGGGCGCGGCGGACGGCCTCCTCCAGGCGTTCGGCGTCCGACAGGTCCGGCATCGCCCCGGCGCCGTACACGTCGACCCGGGCATTGATGAACAGCTCAGGGTCGGCCTCCCGTAGCGCGGCGATCCGCTCGGCCTGCCGGTCGACGTCGGCGAGGACGCGGCCCGCGTCGGCCGACTCGCCATGCAGCGTGTCCTCGTAGTTGCAGCCCGCCGCACCGGCCTCGCGCAGCCGGTCGGCCAGTTCGGCCGACGGCAGGCCGTACCCGGCCTCGGCGTCCACCGAGACCGGTACATCGACGCTGCGGGTCACCCGTCCGGCCGCGGCGAACATCTCCTCGGACGGCGCCGCCTCGCCGTCGCCGTAGCCGAGGCTCGCGGACACCGCGTGGCTGGCGGTGGCGATGGCCGGGAACCCGGCGTCCACGAGGACGCGGGCGCTCGCCGCGTCCCAGGCGTTCGGCAGGATCAGGGGACGGTGTTCGTCGTGCAGGGCGCGCAGCAGCGCCTTCTTGGCAGACAGGTCCATGACGCCGACCGTACGGGCCGGCGCGGGCCGCCGGAATGGCCACTCGGCGGCCGCCGCCGGGAACCAGTCGACCGCTCGGACGGCGCGGCGACTCGGTGACCGGCCGCTCCCGCGCGGATCTCCGCAGCCGGCCGTCCCATGGGGATCTTCGCGATCGGCCGTTGCCTCGTGGAGGTCTCCGGACCGGGTGCCGTCCGGGGAGGTCGCCGTGCGCGGTCAGCAGTGCCAGGTGACGCGGGCGACCTGACCCGTGTTGAAGTAGACCGCTCCGCTGCCATCGCCCCAGCACCATTCGCGCGGGCGGCTGACGTTGAGGTACACGGGATGATTCGGCCATGCGCTGCCGCTGCCGCCCGTGCTGACGCCCTTGGCGCCGGTGACGGCCCAGTTCACCGGGGCTCCCTCGGCGACCAGTGTCACCTGGCAGTCGTAGTCGCCGTGGTCCATGGAGCACCCGGTGACGGTGAACCTGATCGGCTGCGAGGAGGGCGCCGTCGGGTGCGGCCGATGCGGGCCGGGCCGCGTGTGGTGCGTGGGCAGGGCCGGCGCGCTGGTCTTGGACGGCGTGGGGGTCGGTGTCGGCGTGAGGGTCGGCGTCGGCGTGGGCGAGCCGGTCTTGGCGGTCGGCGAGGCGCCGGCGGAGTGGGAGGACGTGCCGCCGTCACCGGACGGAGAGTCGCCGGGAGCGGCCGCGGCGGCGTCACCGCCCGTGGGCCGCTCGCCGCCTGACCCGCTCGATCCGGGCGATACGAGGAAGAAGCCGCACAGGACGAGGACCGCGCAGGCCGCCGCTCCGGCGACGACCCACACGCGCGACGCCTTCCGCGACCGCCCCTCAGGTTCCGGCGGCGTGGTCGGCGCGGGCGGCGGGGGATCGAGGCGCATCGCGATCGTCGCCCTCGTCGGAGCGTGCTCCGGCGCGAACGCCGTGGCCAGGATGCGGCCGCGAAGGTTCTCCGGGACGGCGGCGGCCGGCATGGCACGCAGGAGCTGCGCCGTGGGGACGTCGCGGTTCACCCGCAGGCCGCAGATGGGGCAGCCGGCGATGTGCCGCGCCAGCGTCGCGCAGCGCTCCGCGTCCAGTGGCTGTCCGGGCGGGCCCGCCAGGGCCGGGACGCTGGGGCAGTCGTCGCGGCCGGTCGCCGCGATGACGACGGCGGAGAAGGCGTCGTCCAGGTCGTTGCGGGCCTGCTCGACCAGTACCGACGCCTCGTGCGGCGTCTTCGAGAGGACCAGGCCGAGCTCCTCGTGGTCCAGCCCGTGCCGTACGGCCAGGTCGAGCGCCTCGCGCTGCTGTCCGTTGAGCGCCAGCAGGGCGGCGTGCACGAGCGCGCGGGTCGCCTCGTCGATGCCGCCCTCGGTGTCGGCCTCCGGCGCCCGCCGGCGTTCGGCCGGGAGCTCCGCGTTCGCCCGCCTGCGCATGCACTCGGCACGGGTCGTGGCGTACAGCCATCCCCGGAACAGCCGTTGGTCGGACAGCGTGGAGATGCGCTCCCGCACCATGATCAGCGAGTCGTGCACGGCCTGCGACGCCGTCTCCTGGTCGCGCAGCAGGACGTGGCAGTAGTCGAACAGCCGCGCGGCGTACGCGGCGCAGAGCTGAGCGAGGGCGTTCGTGTCGCCGGCGTCGAGTGCCCGTGCCAGCCGCTGGTCGTCGGCCCTGTCGATACCCGGCCAACCGGCCACGTTGATCCTCCCCGCTGATCGGTTCATGTCCCCCAGAGCCCGGATGTCCCAGGCGCACCGTACGGTTCACGAATCCTGCCATCAACGGGCCGGAGATTCGCCGTCTTCCGCGATGAATGTGTTCATGCCGACAGCGCCGCCCGGCCCGTTCCGGCGGCGGAGGAGCCCGGCCGCGGGCGGCCGAAATCTCGCGTGGCCAGGCCACCGGTTCCCGATCAGCGGGACGGGACCGCGGCCGGCTCCGTCGACGGTTCCCCGCCGGCGGGACTGGACCATGGCCCGCTCGGTCGGCGGTTCGCGACCAGTGCGACGGAACCGTGCCCGGCCCCGTCAGTGGTTCCCCGTCGGCGGGACGGGACCGTGGCCAGCTCGGTCAGTGGCTCGCGATCAGCGCGGTGGGGCCGTGGCCGACCCCGTCAGCGGGACGGGACCGTGGGGGCTCGGTCAGGGGTTTCCCTTCTGCTCGGTTCCGTCGGCGGTTTCCGATCGGCGCGACGGGGCCGGTCGATCCGGGGTCCGTCAGCAGTTCCACTGCACGCCGGCCGACGCGCCGGAGGAGAAGGACACCGAGCCGCTGCCGCCGCCGATACAGATGCCCGAGTACGTGCGGGACACGGTGACGTGGGCCGACTCGCCGGTGCCGAGGTCGCCGCTGCCGCCGGCGCGGATGGCTCCGCTGGTGCCGGAGACGGACCAGGACACGGGCCCGCCCTCCGCGGTCACCGTCACGCTGCAGTGGCTCGACCACTTCATGTCGCATCCGGAGACGGTCAGTGTGCCCGGCGTGGTCGCGGGCGGCTGCGTGGGCGTCGTCTCGGGAGGTTGGGTGTTCCCGGGCGACTTGCTGCTGTGCTTCGGCTTCGGGGTCTTGCTCTTCGACGGCGTGGGCGTCGGCGTGGGGGTGCCCGACTTCTTGGTCTTGCTCGGCGACGCGCTGCCCGGGGAGTCGGACGGGTCCTCGCTCGGCGACCCGCTGGGCGGAGCGGCGATGGCCTGGTTGCCGGAGTTCTCCTTGCCACCCGAGCCGGGCAGCACGAGGAGGATCCCCGCGAGGACCAGGACGCCGAAGGCGGCCGCGCCGACGGCGACCCACACGCCCGGCCTGCGGCGCGGTTCGTCGTCGGACTCGTACTCGGGTTCGGGTCGCGGCGGGTCGGACCGCATCGCGACCGTCGCCCGCATGTCGGCGTACTGGGGTGTCGCCGTGCCGAGCACGCGGGGTCGCATGTCGTCCGGCACGGCGGCGATCGGCATCGCGTGCAGCAGCCGGGCGGTCGCCACCTTCCGGTTCGCGCGCAGGCCGCAGATCGGGCAGTTCCCGATGTGGCGGGCAAGCCTGCCGCAGGTCTCGGAGTCCAGCGGCCGGCCCTCCGGGCCGGCCAGCGCCGCGACGCTGGGGCAGTCGTCGCGCCCGGTCGCCGCGACGACCACGGCCGCGAACGCGTCGTCCAGGTCGTTGCGGGCCTGTTCGAGGAGTACCGACGCGTTCTGCGGCGTCTCGTTGAGGATCTCGGCGAGCTCGTGCGGGTCGAGCTCGTGCCGCAGCGCGAGGTCGAGGAGCTCGCGCTGCTGGCCGCCGAGCACCATCAGGGCGGCGTGGACCAGCCGCCGGGTCGACTCGTCCGTCTCCACGAGCCCTTCGGCCTCGCGCGCCTTCTGCCGGTTCTCGGGGATCCCGGACTCGGCGCGGCGGCGCAGGCATGCGCCCCGCGTGACGGCGTACAGCCATCCCCGGAACAGCCGCGCGTCCGGCAGACTCCCGATCCGTTCCTGGATGATGATCAGAGAGTCGTGCAGGCCCTGCGCGGCCAGATCCTGATCGCGGAGCAGCACGTGGCAGTAGTCGTACAGCCGCGCCGCGTACGCGTCGTAGAGCTCCGCCATGGCGGTGGTGTGACCCGCTCGCAGAGCCTGTGCCAGCCGCTGGTCATCGGCCCTGTCGATGGTCGGCCACCCGGCCACGAATCCTCCCGTTGTGCTCGCCGAAAAGGACACAGACGCCCCATGGGCATCGTTGGTTTACGCATCCTGCCACCAATCGACGGCCCAAGGGCCAGTTTTGGTAGCAAATGTGGCATAGCAGACAACGGTGAGTCATCTTTTTCTGCGTCGTGCGAGAAACCCTGACGCTGAGTGACCGAAACCCGTCAGGTCGTCAGGTCCGGGAAGTCCTCCTCGCGGTACTCGCCGGCGCGGCGTTCCTCGCCCTCCAGGCCCCGCAGCTCGACCCGCCGGATCTTCCCGGAGATGGTCTTCGGCAGCTCGCCGAACTCCAGACGGCGCACCCGCTTGTACGGGGCCAGCCGCTCCCGGCAGTGGGCGAGGATCGAGCGCGCGGTCTCGGCCGTCGCCTCGTGCCCGGCGGCGAGGGAGACGTACGCCTTCGGCACGGCCAGGCGCACCGGATCGGCGGCGGGCACGACGGCGGCCTCGGCCACCGCGTCGTGTTCCAGCAGCACGCTCTCCAGCTCGAACGGTGAGATCTTGTAATCCGAGGCCTTGAAGACGTCGTCGGTACGGCCCACGAACGTGACGTAGCCGTCGGCGTCCTTCGACGCGACGTCACCCGTGTGGTAGTAGCCGCCGGACATCGCCTCGTCGGTGCGCCCGGCGTCGTCGCGGTACCCGGCCATCAGCGCGAGCGGGCGGTCCGCCAGCTCGATGCACACCTCCCCCTCGCCGGCGGGCTCCCCGGTCACCGGATCGATGAGCGCGATCCGGTAGCCCGGCAGCGGACGGCCCATCGATCCCGGCTTCAGCGGTTGCCCTGGCGGGTTGCCGATCTGCGCCGTCGTCTCGGTCTGGCCGTAGCCGTCGCGCACCGTCAGGCCCCAGTGCTCGCGGACCTGCTCGATGATCTCCGGGTTGAGGGGCTCGCCCGCCGCCACCGCCGTGCGCAGGCTCAGCCGCCACGCCGTCAGGTCCTCCTGGATCAGCATGCGCCACACCGTCGGCGGCGCGCAGAACGTCGTCACCTCGCACCGCCGCATGACCTCCAGCAGCGCGGGTGCGCCGAACCGCGCGTAGTTCAGGACCAGCACGCAGGCCCCGGCGTTCCACGGCGCGAAGACGTTGCTCCACGCGTGCTTGGCCCAGCCCGGCGAGGAGACGTTGAGGTGCACGTCGCCGGGGCGCAGGCCGATCCAGTACATCGTCGACAGGTGCCCCACCGGGTACGAGGCGTAGGTGTGCTCGACCAGCTTCGGGCGGGCGGTCGTCCCGGAGGTGAAGTAGAGCAGCAGCGTGTCGCCGGCGTGCGTCGTCTCGCCGACCGCGTCGTACGGCTCGTGCCCGTACGCGTCGCCGAACGTCAGCCAGCCCTCCGCCGGGCCCACGGAGATCCGCGTCCAGTCCCTCTCCAGGCCCGCGAACTTCCCGGTGTCGGCGGCACCGGTCACGACGTGAGAGACGCCGCCGCGCTCGATCCGGTCGCCCAGGTCGTCCGCGGTCAGCAGGGTGGTCGCCGGGACGACGACGGCGCCGAGCTTCATCGCCGCCAGCATCGTCTCCCACAGCTCGACCTGGTTGCCGAGCATGAGCAGGATCCGGTCGCCCCGGCGCACGCCCCATTCGTGCAGCCGGCCGGCGACCCGGCTCGACCGGTCGGCCAGCTCTGCGAAGGTCAGCTTCAGCTCGGAGCCGTCCTCCTCGACGATCCACAGGGCCGGCCGGTCGGGGGTCTCGGCGGCCAGCACGCCGTCGAACCAGTCCAGCGCCCAGTTGAACCCGGTGACGTCCGGCCAGCGGAAGTCCCGGTAGGCGGTCTCGTAGTCTTCGGCGTTCGCCAGCAGGAAGTCGCGGGCGGCTCGGAATGTCGCGACGTCAGGAGTCATGTCGCGAATCTTGGCACCACACCCGTGCGTTCGTAAGGACCTCGTCACCCCCGACCGGGATTCTTCGCCACCGGAGACGGCCCGGCGCCGAGCCGTGGCCCTGCTCGCCGGGCGCCTGTCCGCGCCGTTCGTGAGCCGCGTCAGCAGGTCCACGACAGCGCGACCGCGCCGTTCGGGGAGAAGGAGACGCCGGACTTCTCGACGGGCGGGGTCGCGGCGCACGCGGAGGCCGTGTCGGCGGTGACCGTCAGGACGGCCGACTGCCCCGCCGCGAGCGTGCCGCGCAGCAGGCCGGTGATGTTGACGTAGGACCCCGAGCTCGCCGTCCAGCGTACGGTGCCGCCCCGCGCGGTGAGCCTCACCGTACGGGAGTCGCCGGTCCCGGTGGACTCGACGGCGAGCGTGCCCGGAGTGGGTTTCGTGGTCGGCCTCCGGCTGCGGGTGGGCCGCGGTGTCGCCTTCGGCCTGGTCGTCGATGGTTTCGGCGTCGGTGTCCTGGACGTACGCGTGGGGGTCGGGGTGGGCGTCGTGGGCGTCGGGGTCGGTTCGGGGGAGTCCGGGCTGTCCTCGGCCGACGGGCTGTCGGACGGGACGGCGTCGGTCCCCGCCGCGACGGGGCGCCGCGCGTCGCCGGACGGGTGCCGGGAGGACGATCCGCCGGCGACCAGGAAGATGGCGCCGGCCACCAGGAGGACGCACGCGGCGGCGCCCACGGTCGGCCACAGCGGGGGCACGCCCTTCCGGGTGTCCTCGCGGGCCGGCCGGACGCGTTCCACGTTCGCCGGCCAGCCCCAGGCGTCGAACGGCTCGGCGCGATGGGCGATGTGCGTCCGGGCCTCGTGCCGGTCCCGGGCTGCGGCCAGGGACAGAACGGCCTCGCGCAGGCCGGAGGGGAGCGCCGCGACCGGCAGCACCTGCAGGAGCCGGTTCGTCGACACCTTGCGGTTGCGGCGGTCCCGGCAGGTCGGGCAGGAGGCGATGTGCCGGATGAGCTTCTGGGAGACCTCCGGCGGCAGCGGCCACTCGTGCTCGTCGACCAGCGCGGCGACGCTCGGGCAGTCGCCCCGGCCGGTGCGCGCGATGATGGCGGCGGCGATGGCGTCCTCGAGCTCGTCGCGGGACTCGGCGACCAGGTCGATCGCCTGCTGCGCGGAGATGCCGAGAACGCCGGTCAGCTCCTCGGCGGACAACTCGTGGCGAACGGCCAGGTCCACCGCCTCGCGGTGCCGGCCCGGCAACCCGGCGAGGGCGCTCTGCACGAGCCGGCGGGTCTCCAGGCGTTGGCGGCGCTCCTCGACGTCGAGGAACGTGTCGTCGGCCTCCTCGGCCGCAGGGTGCCGCTCCTCCGGCGTCTCCGGGTCGCGGAGGAGCCGCAGGCACTCGTTGCGTACGAGCGCGTAGAGCCAGCTGCGGAACCGCTCCGGCTCGCGCAGTTTTTCAATATGCGTCAGCGCGGCGATCAGGGAATCATGGAGCGCGTTCGCCGCCAGATCCTCATCGCGCAACAGCGCGTGGCAGTAGTCGAACAGGCGTGGCGCGTAGACGTCATAGATCTGCGCGAGCGCCGTGGCGTCGCCGGCGCGCAGTTCCTGCGCAAACCGGCGGTCATCGACGCGACCGAGACTGGGCCAACCGGCCACAGCGACCTCCCGGAGGTGTGGTGTCGGACGCGCCCCCGGAAAAGAGAAGGAGGCCCGACGCCCCGCTCCCGTCGGGCCTCCACATGAAAGACGCCGCTTCGGAGACCTTGGTTCACACGATCTCCAGATTTTTTTCAGCCGACTCGGCAGGCGGGTCGCCGAGCCGGATTTCCGCAGGTCAGTGCGTGATACGCCGCGCGATCGTGTTCAGGAAGATCCGCTGGATCTCCTGGGGCTTCATCGCCTGGTACGCCGCGCCGTCGGTCTCCGCGGCGATCTTCTGCATGGAGGCCATGTCCACGTCCGGGCCGAAGCCGATGAACAGGATCATGATCGGCTCGGTCGGGTCCTGCTCCTTGCGCAGCGTCCGGAGCAGGTTGCTCAGCGAGATGCCGTTGGTGTCGTCCTCCTTGCCGTCCGTCAGCACGAGGACGGAGTTGTAGTAGCCCGTCTTGTACGTCTTCTTCATCGACCGGAACGCCGCCAGCACCGAGTCGTACAGCCCGGTGTCGCCGTCGGGCTTCGGCCGTACGCGGCCGAGCGCGGACAAGATCGCCTGGCGGCGCGTTCCCGATCCCAGGCGGGTCGACAGCGGGCCGATCGGCACCTCGGTGCGGTAGTCCTGCGTGCCCTGCAGCTTCGTGGAGAACGTCCACAGCCCCAGGTCGGTGTCGTCGGGCAGCATCGCCAGGCCGCCCTGGGCCACCTGGGCGGTCGCCTCCATCCGCGTGACGCCCTTGCCGACCGGCTGCGACATGGACCCGGAGACGTCGAGGAGCGTCAGCATCCGGGTGCGCAGCGACAGCTTCGTCCAGGCCTGCATGACGTCGGTGACGTCGTTCGACGCCGGTGTCGGGAGGGCTCGCGGGATCCGCGGGCTCAGGCCGTTCGCGCTGCCGAACCCGGTGCCCGCCCGGCCGTCGGGCGTGCGGAACCCGAGAGCGCGCACCGCGGCATGGGCCTGCTCGGTGCTCATCGCCTTCTCCAGCAGCGCCGCCGCGCGGACCTTCGCGTCATCGTCGGTGGTCAGCGCGAACGGGTGGTCGAGGCTGAGCATGCCCTCGTTGGGATAGATCGCGCTGGCCGGCGCGGCGGGCTTGCCCTGGTTGTACTTCCAGACCGCCTGCTCGGGAGCGATCACCACGGGCGCCCGGCCGTGCAGGTTCCGGTGGAAGCTGGCGAACAGCGCCTGGGTGTTCGGCGAGATGCTGTTCTGCACCTTGCGCGTGATCTGGGTGAAGATCGCGTCGGCGTTCGGGTCGCCCTGCAGCAGCATCCGCGTCATGACGACCGCGCCCAGCCCGCCCGCGTTGCGGCCCGGGTCGAGGATCTGCAGGTGCACGGAGTCGGCCGGGAGCATGTCGTTCTTGCTGACCGCGCCCGCGGCGAGGGCGTCGGTGGCCTTGAGCAGCATGTCCCAGGTCGGCCGGATGCCCTGGTTGTGGATCTTGTTGGCGAAGGCCCGGGTGGTCGCGACGACGAGCGGGGTCTCGGCCACGCTCGTCGGCGTGCTGCGGACGGCGGCAGCGCCCTTCGGGGAACTGCGCATCAGCGTGATCCACAGCGACGAGTCCGGGATCCACACGTCCGGGGACACGTCGCCCGGCACCACGCCCTGACCGGACAGGATGGTGGACGTGCTCGCCGGGTCGGCGGCCTTCACCGTCGCCTTGACGCACTTGCCGTCGACGGAGTGCCTCTCCTTGGTGAACGACGTGGCGATGTCACTGACCGCCGGCGCGATGTCGGGCGCCGCCGCGACCTTGAGATCGATCGGCGTGCCGCCGCACTTGCTGCTGTCGGCGAGGGCGTACACGCCCGCGCCGAGCAGGATGGCCAGCCCGACCGCACCCGCCAGCGGGCCGACCAGGGCGCTGATGGAGCGCCGCCGCTGAGCCCGGCGCCGACCCGCGCCGGACGGGGGAGGCCCCGATCGGCCGTCGTCGAAGCCGCCCTGTCCCGGCCCGCCGGAGCCCGGACGCCCCGGACCTCCGGGACCGCTTTCTCCCGGGCCGCGGCCCTGCCCGCCTTGACCGGAACCGGTGCCGCCTCCCGGCTGCCCCGGCCCACCGCCGTACCCGGGACCGCCGTCGTAACCGGAGCCACCGCCGGGCCCGGCCAGGCCGCCGCCCTGCCGGCCGAAGAACCCGCCGCTCGCCACATAGGAGGGGGAGTCATAGGAGCCGTTGTCGTAGCCGTCGCGTTCGCCCGGCGGGCCGCCGCCCGCTCCGGAGGGGCCGCGGCCGTACGGGTCGCGCTCACCCGGGCGGCCGCCGGCCCCGGACGGGGCGTTGCCGTAGGGGTCGCGCTCACCCGGGCGGCCGCCACTGGGTCCGTAAGAGCCATAGGGGTCGCGTTCGCTCGGCGGGCCGCCGCCGGTCCCGTAGGAGCCGTTGCCGTAGGGGTCGCGTTCGCTCGGCGGGCCGCCGCCCGGACCGTACGAGCCGTTGCCGTAAGGGTCGCGTTCGCTCGGCCGGCCGCCGCCCGGACCGTACGAGCCACTGCCGTTGTCGTCGCGCTCACTCGGGCCGGAGTTGCCGGCGCCGTAGGGAACGTTGCCTTGACCAGGCCGCTCGTTCGGGCCCGGGCCGCCGGCGGCGCCGTAGGCGCCCTGCGCGTCGTTGCCGGGAGCGCCCCACCCGGACGGGCGCGGCGCGAAGGGACCGGAACCGTCGCCGTACGCCCGGGGTCCGGTGGCGTGACCGTCTCCCGACGGCGGATGGCCGTCGCCGGGCATCTCACCCGGGGGCATGTCGTTGCGGCGACGTCGGCTCACAGCTGTCCCATCTCCCGGCGGTCAGGGCTGAGTGTAGAGCGGAACTGTAGCGGTCTTCGCAATTCGTAACAAAGATGATCAAATACGATGATGCCGCAGGTCAGTCCAGTAAAGATCAACTGCAAACCCTGCGGTGTCCGGTTCCGGAAGCGTATTTCCGGTATCCGGAGCGCGCCATCGTGCGCCGAGACCCCGCCGGACCGGGGCGTCGACCGTTCTCACCGTCCGTTCATCGTCGGCCCCCGTGATGCGGTCGTTCCGTCACTCTGAGTCGCACCGGCCGCTCCGCACTGACGGCGCGGATCGGCCTGTCAAGCGCGCGTCAACCCTTTGGTGACTCTCGTCCACATTCCCGTCCGCGGCCATCACGGCGAGCGTCTCGGCCGCGTCCGAGGCGCCGGGCAGCGGTCACGATCGTGTTCACTCCCGGCGTGGCGCGATACTGAAGGTCATGGCCCGCCTGATCACCGTGACCGACCCCGCCGACCCGCGGCTCGCCGACTACGTGCGCCTGCGCGACGTCAACCTGCGCAAGAGCCTGGAGGCCGAGCACGGACTGTTCATGGCCGAGGGGGAGAAGGTCATCCGGCGGGCGGTGGCGACCGGATATCCGGTGCGGTCGGTGCTGACGGCACGGCGATGGGTCGAGCCGTTGTCCGACGTGTTCGGCGACGCTCCCGTGTACGTCGCGGACGATGACGTGGTCGAGGCGGTGACCGGGTTCGCCGTGCACCGCGGGGCGCTGGCCTCGATGGAGCGCCTGCCCTTGCCCTCGGTCGCCGGCGTGCTGGCCGGTGACCTGCCCGGCCAGGGGACCGGCGGGCGCGGCGAGGTCCCGCGCCGGATCCTCGTGCTCGAGGATCTGGTGGACCACGGCAACGTCGGGGCCATCTTCCGGTGTGCGGCGGCACTGGGGATCGACGCCGTGATCCTGTCGCCCCGGTGTGCCGACCCGCTCTACCGGCGGTCGGTGAAGGTGTCGATGGGCGCGGTGTTCGCCATTCCGTACGCCCGGATGGGCGACTGGCGCGACGGCCTGGCCGAGGTACGCGCCGCCGGGTTCACGCTGCTCGCCCTGACCCCGGACCAGTCGGCGGTCCCCCTGCACAAGGTGCCGCGGGGAGAGCGGGCCGCCCTCCTGCTCGGCACGGAGGGCGACGGGTTGTCCTCGCGCTGGCTGCGGGAGGCCGACCATCCGGTCTGCATCCCCATGAGCGCGGGCGCGATGGAGCTGGGCGTCGACTCCCTCAACGTGGTCGCCGCCACGGCCATCGCCTGCCACGAACTGATGCGCGACTGAGCCCACCGGCCCGCCGCCGAGCCCGCCGGCTCCCGGGGAACCCGCCAGTCCCCGAGGGGACCCCAGCTCCCGTGGAAGCCGTGGGCTCCCAGGGAACCCGCCGGCCCCCCGGGGGGCCACCGTTTCCGGCGGCCTCGAGGCGCGGTCGTCACCTGGGCGGCGGGTCGCTTCAGTGCGGGTCGGTGACGCCGCCGGGTGAGGTGAGCCCGGCGATGTCCCAGCCGGCGAGGCGGGCCCCGGCCTGGTAGGCGCTCTCGTAGAACGCCAGCACGGCGGCGCGGGGATCGGGCTCGGCCCGCGCGTCGTCGTACCGCAGGACGGCCAGGTGGCCGCCCCGCAACGGCGTCCAGCGCGCGGCCGCGGGGGCCAGCGGCTCTTCGGCCAGCCCGCCGGGCTCGGGGGCCGTGTAGGAGTAGAAGGCCGGCTCGGGGAACGACTCGTCACCGAACCAGAAGCCGAAGCTGATCACCTCGCGGGAGTACGCCTCGCGGGTCACCGGATCGACCTCGGGCGGCTGGTCGACCCGGCGGTCGGAGAACCGCGTGCACGCGATGTCGAACGTGTGCCAGAAGTGGTGGACCGGGCTGATCTTCCCCGAGTACTCCGCGGCGAACTCCTCCAGCAGGAGGTTGACCTGGCTCAGCACCCGCCAGTACCGCGTGGCCAGCAGGGGGTCGTACGCCGCGTGCTCGGTGTCCTCGGCGAACGGCCGGCCGGAGTCCGGCAGGTCGAACGGCCGCGGGATGGTCAGGTCGACGTCGATCCCCAGATCGGCCAGCACACGCAGGGTGTCCCGATAGAACGCCGCGACCGACCGGCCGTACAGCGAGAACGACGCCGCCTCGCCGTCCAGCGTGGTGACGATCAGCCGATGGGCGACGAAGTCGAAGTCGATGGTGAAGATCGGACCGCCGTCGGCCCTGCCCGTCGGCCGGGTCGTCAGCCCGCGTCCCGTCAGATGGAAGGGAACGCCCCACCAGTGGTTGCGCCGGATTCCCGCGGCGAGCCGTACCTTCCCGATCACCTGGGCGAATCGGTGGATGGTCTCTTTGGTGTCCTGCCATTCGGCGAGCGGCATCGCGGGGAACAGCTCCATGCGATCTCCCTTCCCAGGACGCGTCGCGCCCAGACTCCCGGATCCGCTCCAGGATGAGCGACTCGGTGAGCGTCGCTCATCTCCGCTGTCCGTCACGTCGGTTCCGCCGGCGGCCGTTCGTGCCCGGGCCACTCGCCGTCCCCGCCCCGGAAGAAGGTCCGGGGGCCCAATGCGAAATAGGGCTGCAGGCCCTGTCTGTGGCGTTATGAGCCCCCAATACTGATCACCCGGACCGGTCCTTTCCCCCGCCTGTCAACCCCCGAAAGAGGCCCTTGTGGCAAAGGCTCGTCTGCTCGCATCCGCCCTCGTCCTGACCCCGCCCCTGCTCCTGGCCCTGCCGGCCGGAGCCCAGGCGGCCACCGCCCCCTCGTCGGCCTCCGCGCCCGCGGCGGCCGCGGTACAGATCCCGCAATCGGGGTCGCCGGTCGAGATCGCGACCCTGAAGAAGCTCAAACTGACCGGGCAGAAGCAGAGCACGAATTACTACTGTGCTCCCGCTTCCGTACGGGCCGTCATCTCGACCTGGGGAAGGCATCTGCCCAGCCAGAAGACACTCGCCGGCTACATGAAGACCACCAAGAAGAACGGAACCGCCAGCGACCGGGTTCCGGACGGTCTCAACCGTGCCCTCAGCCCGCGGCTGGACGAGAGGTACATGAACTTCCACCCGAACAACGCGGGCTTCGTGTGGAACGTGGTGGTCGACAACGTCGGGAAGAGGCATCACGCGGTGATCGCCCGCGTGCTGTTCGGCTACAAGCCGTGGGGACGGCACACGGGCGACAAGACCGGCCACGTCATGGTCATCTACGGCTACAACACCGCCGGCAAGAAGCTCTACTGGTACGACCCGTGGGACAACACCCGCCACACCGCCTCGCTGACCGCGTCGTGGAACGCCATCAACAAGGGCAATCGGTACATCACCGCCCAGCCCCACACCTGATCGAGCGGCTCGCCGCGGTGATCGATCCGCCTCTGCGGCGGATCCGTCATGGCCGGTTCTCTCCGACGGGTTCGGAGCGGACCGGCCATCGGCATGTTGGGGCGGGCCGGTCATCGGCGTGTTCGGGGCGGCGGACCGCCCCACGCGATCCCCCTTCCCAGGACCGAGGGTGCCCAGACGCGCGCGATTCCCATGGGTCCTGCGGCTCAATCCGAAATGAGGCTACAGGCCCTGTCTGTGGCGTTATCCGAACCCAATACTGATCAGCCGGACCGGTCCTTTCCCCCGCCTGTCAACCCCCGAAAGAGGCCCTTGTGGCAAAGGTTCGCATACTCGCCTCCGCCCTCGCCCTCACGTCGCCGCTCCTCCTCGCAGCCGCGACCGGTGCCCAGGCGTCCACCGTCTCCTCGTCCGCCGTTTCCTCGTCCGCGGCCGTTCCGGCGCAGCCCGCCGGCACGGTGTCGGCGGCCGCGGTCACGAAGACGGTGAAGCTGGTCACGCAGGAGCAGTCGAACTATTACTACTGTGCTCCGGCCGCCGGGCGTGCCGTCGCGTCGACGTGGATGCCGAAGAAGTCTCTGCCCAGCCAGAAGACGATCGCCGGGTACATGCACACCAAGGCGCCGAACGGGACCGGCACCGCCTGGGTCGCGATCGGCATCAACCGCGTCATCCATCGCGGGTCGTACTACCAGAATCTCCATCCCACGTCCGCGGGCTTCGTATGGAACGCGGTCAACTACGCCGTCGGCAAGCAGAAGCACGCGGTCGTCGCCCGGGTGCTGGCCGGTGCGAAGCCCTGGTCGCCGCATTCGAGCAACAAGACCGGCCACGTCATGGTCATCTACGGCTACCACTCCGATTCCCACGGGAAGCAGCTGTACTGGTGGGACCCGGCGGACAACACCTTCCACCACTCGTCGCTGAGCTCGTCCTGGACCGCGATCTCGAAGGGCGGCAAGAACCTCCTCGGCTTCTACCCCAGCTGAGCCGGACGCCCGCCTGACCGCGGCATACGCGGAACCCATACGGCAACGGCCGGTCCTCTCCGAGACACCGGAGAGGACCGGCCGTCGGCGTGTTGGGGCGGGCCGGTCATCGGCGTGTTCGGGGCGGCGGGCCGCTCCATGCGATTTCCCTTGCTCGGGCCGGTCGCGCCCAGGCCCGCGGTGGGTCCGGTGGCCCAATGCGAAATGAGGCGTCAGGCCCTGTCTGTGGCGTTATGAGCCCCCAATACTGATCACCCGGACCGGTCCTTTCCACCGCCTTCTACCTCCCCGAAAGAGGCTCTTGTGGCAAAGGCTCGTTTGCTCGCCTCCGCCCTCGTCCTGACCCCGCCACTGCTCTTGGCCCTCCCGGCCGGAGCCCAGGCGGCCACCGTCCCCTCGTCGGCCGCCGTGCGCACGGTAGTCGTGGCGCAAGCCCCGTCGGCGTCGCCGGTCGAGACGGCGGCCGTGAAGAAACTCAAGCTCACCGGGCAGAAACAGCAGACGTCCGTCTGGTGTGGTCCAGCGTCGGTGCGGGCGGTCATATCGACCTGGGGGCGCCATCTGCCAAGCCAGAAGACGCTCGCCGGGTGGATGAAGACCAACAAGAACGGAACCGGTTCCGACAAGCTTCCGGAAGGTCTCAACCGCGCCCTCAGCCCGCGGCTGGACGAGAGATATCAGAACTTCCACCCCAACAACGCGGGCTTCGTGTGGAACGTGGTGGTCGACAATGTCGGGAAGAGGCACCACGGGGTCATCGCCCGGGTGCTGGTCGGTGCGAAGCCGTGGGGGCCGCATTCGCGTGACAAGGCCGGGCACTTCATGGTCATCTTCGGCTACAACACATCCGGGAAGAAGCTCATCTGGTGGGACCCCGCGAACAACACCGTCCACACCGCGTCGCTGACCGCCTCGTGGAACGCGATCAAGACGGGTAACCGGTACCTCACCGCCCAGCCCCACACCTGATCCAGCGGCCCGCCGCGGCGGTCGATCCGACGCGGGCGGATTTGTCCGGCCGGTCCTCTCCGAACGTTCCGGAAGGGGCCGGCCTTCCGCGTCTCCAGGATCTAGGGGATCACGACTCCGAGGCGCCTTGCGGCTTCCGGATCCGGTCGAGCTCCTGCTCGGCCCATTCGGCCCAGTCGCGCTGGGTGGCGGTGAAGCGCAGGCCCCATTCGAGGGCCATCCGGCCGTACACCGACAGCGAGTCCTCCCCTTCGGAGACGACCTTGCGCAGCTCGCTGAGGTTGCGGTGGTTCTCGTCCGCGGCCTCGGCCCGGCGGCGGAGGTACGTGCGGGCCTCCTCGGGCTCGAGCACGCCGAGGAAGAACACGCGCAGCAGCATGTCGCTGCGGCGGGCCACCGGGGTGGGCTCGACCTCGACCAGCCAGCGGTGCAGCTCGGCCCGGCCGGCGTCGGTGATCGCGTACTCCTTGCGTCCCCGGGGGCCTTCGGCCACCACCGTGACGAACCCGGCGTCGGCGAGCCGTCCGAGCTCGCCGTAGAGCTGGCTCTGGGTGGCCGGCCAGACGTTGGCCAGGGAGATCTCGAATATCTTTAGCAGGTCATAGCCGCTGGCGGGCCCTTCGGACAGTAGGCCGAGTACGGCATGTCGGAGGCTCATGGACCGAGCTTACATTCCACAGTTGACATGTCGCTAGTGGAGGTTCTACTTTCGACCTGTCACTACTGGAACGTCACCAGGAGCCTCCCGTGCTCAGCTACCTCCGCACCTTCCTCCCCTGGATCGCCTTCGCGGTGATCAGCACTTCGCACGACTCCCGGTACGGCGCGCTCGTCGGCGCCGTCCTGGCGGTCCTGCTCGTCGCGGCCGACCGCCGGAAGGGTCGCCCCTGGGACGCTCTGATCATCGAGATGACCTCGGCGGCGTTCTTCGGCGCGCTCGCCATCGCGGCGTTCGCCGTGGCCAAGGCGCCCCTCGGCGCCTACGGTTCGGCCGTCTCCGACGCGTGGCTCGCCCTGGTCGCCTGGGGATCCCTGGCCATCCGCAAGCCGTTCACCCTCGGCATCGCCCGGACGATGACCCCGCCCGAGATCCACGACAGCCCGATCTTCTACCGGGTCAACGCCGTCATCACCGCCGCGTGGGCGCTCTCCTTCACCGCGATGGCGGTCGTGCTGGCCGTACTGGTCGACGTCGCCCCCCACTCAACCGGGCTGAGCATCGCCGTCAAGGTCGCCGGCTTCGTCCTCCCGGCGCTGTTCACCGCCCGCTACCCCGAGACCGTCCAGGCCCGCCACCAGAAGGCCGCCGCCCGATGAACCTCCCCGACTACCTCACCGGCCTGAAGGCCCCGGTCCCCGACGAGGTCGACGCCGTCGACCTGCCGGTCACCGGCACCCTGCCCCCCGAACTGACCGGCCGTTACTTCCGCAACGGCCCCAACCCCCTCCCCGGCCAGGACCCCGGGCACTGGTTCGCCGGGGCCGGCATGCTCCACGGCGTACGGCTCCGCGACGGCCGCGCAGAGTGGTACCGCAACCGCTGGGTCCGGACCCGTGAGCTGGAAGGCGCGCCGTTCGTCGGCCCGGACGGCGTGGACCTGACCGCGACGCCGGCCAACACGAGCGTCATCCGGCACGCGGGCCGCATCCTCGCCCTGGTCGAGACCGGCCTGCCGTACGAGATGACGCCCGAGCTGGACACCGTCGGGCCGTACGACTTCGGCGGCCGGCTGACGACCGCCATGACCGCGCACCCGAAGACCGACCCGGTCACCGGCGAGCTGCACTTCTTCGGCTACGGCTTCGTCCCCCCGTACCTCACCTACCACCGCCTCTCCGCGGCGGGCGAGCTGGTGGAGAGCCGCGTCGTGGACGTCCCCGGACCGACGATGATCCATGACTTCACGATCACCGAGCACCACGTGATCTGGCTGGACCTGCCGGTGGTGTTCGACATGAACCTTCTCGGATCCGGCATGCCGTACCGCTGGGACGACGCGTACGGCGCGCGGCTCGGGGTGATGCCGCGGGACGGCGGCGAGACCCGCTGGTACCCCATCGACCCCTGCTACGTCTTCCACGTCGGCAACGCCTGCGAGGACGCCGAGGGTCGCATCACCCTCGACGCCGTCCGCTACACCCGCGCCGGGTTCACCGGCTCCTGGGGGCGCATCGGGGGCGCACCCGATCCGGCCGCCGCCGCGGCGGCGAGCGGAGGCGCGTCCCTCTACCGGTGGACGCTCGACCCGGCGACCGGCGCGGTCAAGGAGGAGCCGCTCGACGACCGCAACGTCGAGTTCCCCACCCTCAACGACGAACGGCTCGGCAGGGCCAGCCGCTTCCTCTACACCGTCACCGGCGACGCGATCGTCAAGTACGACACCCGCACCGGCGGCAGCCACGTACGGGACCTGGGGAGGTCTCCCGGTGAGGCGGTGTTCGTCCCCGCGGCCGACGCCCGCGCCGAGGACGCCGGATGGCTGCTGTCGATCGTCACCGACCGCGCCGGCGACGGCTCGGAACTGCTCGTCCTCGACGCCGCCGAGCTGGAGTTCGTCGCCTCCGTACGCCTCCCGCGCCGCGTGCCGGCGGGCTTCCACGGCAACTGGCTCGGCGAGTCAGCTTCTCGGTCCTGAAAGGGCCGAGCTTGCGGCTAGAGCCTCACTGGCTGTGAGGTGGTCTGCCGCGTCTTGGCCATCAGCTTCGTGGGCTGGTGGCCGGGACGTGTGACGTCCGCCCCGCATCCCACGCGCCCTGGCCCCTTCGGGCCAGAACACGGGAAGCGTTCCGGTCCGCGTGCGCAACGACGCCGCAACCCCGGCAAGTGAACACCGCTCGAGACACCCGGTTGAGCCGGTCGACATGCCCGCACTCGGCGCACTGCTGGGAAGAGTAGGCGGGGTCGACGAACACGACAGGAACACCGGCCCGGCGTGCCTTGTAGACGATGAATTCTCCAAGTTGGGCGAAGGCCCAGGAGTGCAGCGCGACCCGTTGGGGCTTGCGGAGCCGTACCCGTTCACGGATCCCTGTGAGTTCTTCCAGGGAGATTCCGCGTCCGGTGCGTTCAGCCTCGGTCACGATCGTCTTAGAGATGCGGTGGTTGATGTCCTTGGCCCGCCGCGATTCCTTCCGGCGCTGCTTGGCCAGGAGTCTCTTGGCGGACTTGGTGCCCTTCTTCTGCAGTTTGGCCCGCAGGGCGAGCTGCCGCCTGCGGTAACGGTTCAGCTTGCGTCCGGCGGCCCGGTAACCGGTGGAGGTCGTGGCGATGTTGACGATGCCCAAATCCACCCCGATGAAGCCGCCCGGCTCACGCGTCTCGGCTTCGGGCACCTCACAGGTGGCGATCAGGTAGAACATTCCATCGCGTTCGACCAGGTCGCTCTCGCCCTTGCGGTGGGTGGTCAGCTGCTTGAGCGCGTTCGGTGAGCAGGCGAAGTGCACGCCCTTCAATCGGCCCGCGGTGGTCCAGATCGAAACGGTCTGGGCGTCGTACTGCCAGCTGAGACACCGATCGTCATACGGCTGGGCCGCCTGGGGCCGGAAAGCGATCGGCTTGGACTCGACCTTGATCCGCCGCTTGGAGCCCTTCTTGCCCAGGTTCCCCGCCCGCAGGTTGGCGTGCAGGCTGGTGTAGGCGTCCCGGACCTTCTTGATCACATGCTGGGCGACCTGCGCGCCCAGACCAGTTTCCCTGAGCTCGGCATAGGTGTGCTTACGCAGTTCGTACTCACGCGGAACACCCCGGGCGAAGGCCACACCAGAGACCCAGCATGCGGCTTCGTTGACCGTACGCAGGGTGTGTTTCAGCGCCGCCGCCTGCACAGGCGTCGGCACCAGTTTCACCTGCACCACAACCTTCACGGACCGCGACGTTATCATCGCTTTACGTCACTGTACTGGGAAATCGAACCCCTATTCGCAGGGAAAGTAGGAGCGCGCTGGCCATAGCCTTCCAGAACGCTGCTGCGGCGCTGCGCACCGCAAAGATCAGGATGCGATTCCTCCCGGGCCTGAAGTGAAGGCCCGGGGTTTCTCGCAAGAACACGCTGAACGGGGGCGCTTCCCCAGGTCGCGGCGGAGTCCGTACGGTGGCCTCAGTGGATCCGCGAACTACGTGTCCGGATCGCGCCGCCGGCTCCGACATCCCGGGTGAGAGGCACCGGAACGGGTGCCGGCGGAGAGGAGAGATCGTGAAGTACATGATCTTGATCTATGGATCGCAGCGGGACTACGACGCCATCAGTGGGACGTCAGGCGACCGGCCGGCCTGGTCGCCGGAGGACGCCGCGGCGCTGCACGCGTTCATGGGTAAGTGGAACAACGACCTCGTCGAGTCCGGAGAGTTCGTCGACGCCCAGGGCCTGACCGCCCCGGTGCACGCCCGGAGGGTCAGTCTCCGGGACGGCGTCCCCGTGGTCACCGACGGGCCGTACGCCGAGACCCAGGAGGTTCTCGCCGGGTACACGATCGTCGACTGCGCGAGCTTCGACCGGGCGACCGAGATCGCCGCCCGCCTGGCGGACACCCCCCATCCGAAGGGAGCCACCCTCGACAACGAGTGGCACGTGGACATCCGGCCGATCGTCGGCTCGGCGGCGGAGCCGGACCTGTGAGCTCGTGACCGAGGGCGGCACCGAGGACCTGATGCGTCGACTGGCGCCGCAGGTCCTCGGCGCGGTCGTCCGCCGCTACGGTCACTTCGACGCGGCCGAGGACGCCGTGCAGGAGGCGTTCCTCGCCGCCTCCGCCCAGTGGGCGAAGGACGGTCTCCCCGCCGACCCGCGGGCGTGGCTGATCACCGTCGCCTCGCGTCGGCTGACCGACCTGCTCCGCAGCGAACAGGCGCGACGCCGCCGCGAGGACCTCGTCGCCCGGTCGATCCCGCCCGATCGGTGGCTCGCGCCCGCCGCGGACCGGCCCGCCGACGCGGACGACGCGCTCATCCTGCTGTTCCTCTGCTGCCACCCCGCGCTGTCGCCCGCCTCGCAGATCGCGCTCACGCTGCGGGCGGTCGGCGGCCTGAGCACCGCGGAGATCGCCCGCGCGTTCCTCGTGCCGGAGGCGACCATGACCCGGCGCATCACCCGCGCCAAGCAGCGCATCAGGGACAGCGGCCTCCCCTTCGAACCGCCGGGCGCCGCCGACCGCGCCGACCGGCTGGGCGCCGTCCTCCACGTCCTCTATCTCGTCTTCACCGAGGGCTACGCCGTCACCGCAGGCCCGGACCTGCAGCGGCCCGACCTGGCGGCCGAGGCGATCCGGCTGGCCCGCCTCGTCCACCGGCTGCTTCCCGACGACGGCGAGGTGACGGGCCTGCTCGCACTCATGCTGCTCACCGACGCGCGCCGCGCCGCGCGCACCGGGCCGGACGGCACGTTGATCCCCATGGCCGAACAGGATCGCACGCTATGGAACACCGACCTCATCGCCGAGGGCCTCGCGTTCATCACCCGGGCGCTCTCCCAGGGGGCACCCGGCCCGTACCAGCTCCAGGCGGCGATCGCCGCGCTGCACGACGAGGCGCCGAACGCCGAGGCGACCGACTGGCCGCAGATCCTCGCGCTGTACGAACTGCTGCTGCGGATCCGCGACAACCCCGTCGTGCGCCTGAACCACGTCGTCGCCGTCGCCATGGCCCACAGCCCACAGGAGGCCCTCGACCTGCTCACCCGGCTGGAACAACAGGAGGACCGGCTCCCGGCGGACCACCGCCCGACCGCGGTCCGCGCGCACCTGCTGGAGATGGCCGGACATCCCGCGGAGGCCCGTACGGCCTACGCGGCGGCGGCCCGGCGCACGACCAGCCTTCCCCAGCAGCGCTACCTCAACGCCCGAGCCGCCCGTCTCACGAACGACCGGTGACCTCGCCCTGACACGCGACACCGCAGACGGCGGAGGCGGACGGCGTCGGCGCGCTGACTCGTCCCGGTCTCCCTCGGCCCGAGTCGTTCGGTCATCGGGATGGCTCGTGCGGTTACTGGAACGGCGCGTGCGGTCGCCAGGGCGGCTCGTGCGGTCACGGCTCGTTCGGCCGCCGGGACTTAAGCCGCGAGCGTCGGCCGTACGGCGATGTCGGCGGCATGAGGCGGGCCGCCTCTTGGCTGCCGCGCGCTTTCGCGCGGCCACCGATGCTTCCGGCCGCCGGGAGGGCTCGTGCGGGTTGCCGGGGCGACGCGGGCGACGGGCCTGCCCGCGGGTCTTACGGTGGATCGTCCCGCCAGGGGCGTACCAGCCCGCCTTCTTCCGTACGGTCGGCGACGCGTCTCCGTCCCGCGAACGGACCAGTGCCGCCTCCGCGTCGGCACTGCGATGCACCAACCAACCGACCGACGAGCTCGACAGCCATCGCCTGGACGTGCGGATCGGGGTCCTGCGCCAGCAGCCGGATCGCTGGGGGCAGCACGGAGCCCTTGGCGGGGCGGCAGGAATCCTGCTTGCAGCGGCCACACGACAGCGCGTGGAGGGCGGCGACGCGTACCCGGGCGTTCTCTTCGTCGAGCATCGCGACCAGGTCGTCCAGCGCGTCCTCGACGAGCAACTGGTCGAGGAGGCGGCAGCACTGCTCGCGCACGCCCGCGTCGGCGTCCCGCAGACGCTGCCGGATCGCTGGAACCGCCGTCATGCCCCTGCCGAGCAGCGTGAAGTACGCCGCGGTCGCGCGAGGGGCGTTCCCCAGCACCCGCACCAGGTCGTCGTCGGTAGCGGTCGGTGGCAGCATCGGGCTCACGGAGCCGAGCCTCACCGGCTTCGCAGAGCTCCGCCAACCGGTTTTCCCCGGCCGCGTGGCGACGTTCGGTCCCGCCTGCACACAAACGGCCTTCAGGCCCATTGCCGACCAGGACGGATGCGCGATCCGACAGCATTTTGTGTGCGAAACGGCCCCCGTTCCCGACGCTGTCGTCGGGAGCGGGGGCCGTTCGTTACGCGAGGTCCGTCAGCGCGCGCGGCGGGGGCCGCGGATCTTACGGTGAGCGCCCTTCGGCTTGGCGACGGCGTTGGCGTCCTTGGTGTTCGCCTTGCCGAGCCGCACCTGCGTCAGCAGCAGCCCGAACGCCACCAGCAGCGCGGCCAGCCAGGCCGCCTGCGTGCTGGCCAGCTTGTCGAACGTCAGCTCGTCCGGCCCGTCGGCGGCGTTCTGCATCGACTGCGAGTTGCCGGCATTCTGCATCGGTGCCGTTGCCGGATCCTGCCCCTGAGTGTTGTTCTGGCCCTGCCCGATGTTCGGCAGCGCCGGGTTGTTCTGCGCGGCGACCGACGGCGAGGTGTTCGCGCCGTTCGTCCCGGTGCCGGAGTTCAGGTTTCCCGTCGGCGTCGACGTCCCCGACCCACTCCCGCTCCCGGACCCCGACCCACTGCCCGACCCCGATCCGCTGGAATGCGAAGGCTTCGGTGTCGCGGACTTGGTCGGCGTCGGCTTCTTGGTCACCTTGAACGCTGAAGACGTGGAGCGGTGAACAGACCCGGAGAACGCATAGGCCGACACGGTGACCGTCCCGCTGGTCAGCTTGGAGGAGACCGTGATCGTCAGGTCGATGTTCTCGCCTGAGGAGTCGACACTGCCGAGCTTGCACAGCCCTGCGGACGTCGTGCACCGAGCGCTAAGGCTGGACCCCTGATTCGCGCCGAGGCTCAACCTGACGTCGTCGACGCTGGTCTTCTCGCTGTAGACATGCGCCGTGTAGGAGACCGCACTACCCGCATGGATCGCGCCACTGCTCGTACGGCTGAGTGTTACGTGAAGCACCGGCGCCGGCGGTGTCGGAGTCGGAGTGTCCGTCGCGCTCTTCGTCGGTGACGCCGACGTGGACGGTGATTCCGTCTTGGGCGTCGGTGATGGGGTGTCGCTCGCTGCCAGGGCTGGGGGAGCGTTGCCGACGATCAGGACGACCCCTGCGCCTAGGACGATGACCAGCGGGTTTCGTGCCGATCGTGCGAGCACTGCTCACAACCTCCCCATCGCACCGCAAAGACACCCACCCCGGCTTACCCCGGGGAGTCAGACATGAATCATGCGATCACGTGAAAGCCGATCAATCAACCGTGCTAACAGAGTTATATCGCAGCAACCTCTAGATGAGCTCCTGGTGAAGTCCGGTGATCTCGTCCCGGGACACCCAGGCCTGGTAGACGCCGATGTCCACGCGTTCGAGCCCGAGAGTTGCGGCAACGGATGCGCGACCGCCGCTGTACTCGACGCGTACCCAGCCCTCGTGCTCGCCGATGACGACGAACGGCTCGCCGCGCCAGGTGCAGCGGGTCCGGACGTACCGCAGGCCGTCGACCTCGTCCTCGCGGACGACCAGCAGGAACCGGTCGGGCCGTACCTCGGTGAAGCCGTCCACGGGCACGGTGGAGTACAGCCGGACCTCACCGTCGACACCGGGCACCGCGTCGTAGTCGGTGCCCTGCCAACGAGCGACGTAGCCGTCCCTGATCAATTGTCCTTCTCCCACACGAGCCGATCCGCGTCGTACCTGGCGACGAACCGTTCGGACCCGTCGCTGCTGATGACGTACATCTCCGAGCTGTGCGGAAGCCTGAAACTTTCAGCCTTGTACTCGGGGATGCTGCCCGCGCTGCCGGAGGCGAAGCCGTCGCCCGTGAACGGGGGCGGCTCCACCACCCAGCCGTCCTTACCCCACTCCTTGAGGGCGTCCTCGTTCGTGCCGCCGAACGGCGTGCGGTAGAGCCCGGCTCGGTACGCCGCCCAGCGGATGACGTACACCTCCGGGTCGTCGACGGTGAAGGGCGACCCGTCACGAATCAGGCCGAGGCACTCATAGAGCCGCTGCGGCGTGTTGAGGTCGATGACGTCCTGGACGCGGTGCACGAAGCCGGCGACCCGGTCATACGCCTTGTCGAGGTACCAGGGGACCTGGTCGTGGACCAGCACCTTCTGCATGATCGTGAACGCCCCGTCGGCGGGGGTGCGTGACTCCGCCTGAACGACGGCCTGGGGTTCCGCCTGGGCAACGGTCGGCAGCGCTGTCTCGGCCGGGACCTGGACCCCAGCTGGCATCTGCGCCGGTTCGGGCTCGACGGTCGGCGGTGCGGTCGCCGTCGGGACGGCGATGCTCGTCGGGACCAGTTCCGGCTGAAGCTCGGCGGTCGATGGTGCGGTCGCTGTCGGGACCGGGACGCTTGTCGGGATCTGTATCGGCTGAGGCGCGGCGGTCGGCGGTGTGGTCGCCGCCGGGACCGGGATGCTCGTCGGGATCTGTACCGGCTGAGGCGCGGCGGTCGATGGTGCGGTTGCTGTCGGGACGGCGATGCTGGTCGGGATCTGTGCCGGTCCGGGTTCCGCGGTCGAGGGTGCGGCCTCCGCCGGGCCCGGGATGCCGACCAAGCCCGGTGCCGGCTCCGGCTCGGTCGGCGGCGTCTCGGGCGGGGCCGCAGGTGTCGCGAGCGCGGCCGCGACCGGCTCCGGCGGTGGCCCGGTGGGGGCCTGGTGGAGTTCGGTGGAGGCGTCCTGGGTGAGGTCGCCGGGGGGCGCCACCGGCGCGGAGGGCGGTGCGCCCGGCGTGGCGGCGCGGTTCGCGAGCGAGGTGGCGACCGCGTGGATCTGCTCGCCGGACAACGCGATCTCGATCGGGGTGCCGGGGTTCACCGCGACGTCCCAGCTCGGCTCCTGCCACGCGGCGAGGAGGTCGGCGAAGGTCGGCATGACGAACCCGGTGGTGCCGACCGCCTCCTTCATCCAGTCGAAGGAGGTGAACGCGAGCACCGACGCGCGGCCTCGGACGGACACCGCCGCCCACGGGAACGCCGGGTCGCTCGGCGGCGTCTGCACCGTCGGCGGCGTACGGCTCCAGACCGGCAGGAAGACCGACGCCTCGAGCAGCACCTGCAGGTGCGCGTCCGGATCGTTTCGGGCCTCGAACAGGCGCCGTTCGGCGTCGTTCTGCGCGGGGAAGTCGCTCGCCAGGCGTTCGGCGGCCTCGTCGTCGACGCGGCGCGACAGCGGCGTGACGCGGTCCCCAGGGATCGTGGCGCCGATCGGCGAGCCGTCGTTGATGACGAGGTCCCACGCCGGGTCGGGCCAGAACCGCAGGACCTTCGCCAGGTCGGACAGGATGAACGGGTGGCCGCCCATCGCCTCGCGCATCCGGCTCGGCCCGGTGAAGAGCGGCACGACGGTCCGTCCGCCGGACTCCCGGGTGTACCACTGGAAGCCGGGTCGGCCGGGGCCCAGCATGAGGTCGCCGCCCTCGACCATGGGCACCCAGATCTGGCGTGCGCCCAGGAGCGTCCGCAGGATGCCCTCGCGGTCGTCGCGCGCGGCGGCGTCGTAGAGCAGGCGTTCTTCTTCGTCCAGGGGGACGAAGTCGGCGTCCGCCGTGAAGTGCGGCGTGAGGGGCATGTCGGAGGGGACCGGCCGCGGCTCGCCCTGCGTGGGTGCGTCGACCGGGGAAGGCCGGGGGTCCGCCTGGCCGGGTCCCGGGGGCATCGGTTCGTCGCCGGAGACGATCGGCTGAGGCGCGGTCGCGGCGGCCGGCGGGGCACCCTCCGCGGGGGCGGGCGGAACCGCGCCCGCGGTGGAGAACGAGGGGTACGGCGGCGCCTGCCCGGCCGGTGTCCGCCCGTCCGGTGCGCCCCAGACCGGCTCACCGGTCGGCGCGCCTCCGGACGACTCCCCGGTCGGCCTGTCCCCGGTCAGCCTGTCGCCGGCCGGCTGCTCCCCGGCCGACGTCTCTCCGGCGAACGCCTCCGCGGTCGGCGCGTCCGCGATCGTCGTCTCGCCGAACGACTCCTCCCAGGCCGGCGTGGGCGGGTACGGGCCGGGCGCGGGCGGGGGACCCTCCGGCGGCGGAGTGGGGAACGCGAGGCGGGGGAACGGCGCGGTCTCGGTTACGGATGCCGGGGCCGGTTCGCCCGGGAACGGAGGACGCCCGTCCCCGAAAGTGGCAGGGGTCGGTTCGCCCGGGGCCGGAGAGTGTCCGTCCCCGAGAGGCGCGGGGGTCGGACCGCCCGTGGCCTGAGGGTGTCCGTCCCCGAGGGGTACGGAGGTCGGTCCGCTGGGAACCGGAGGATGCCCGTCCCCGAAAGAGGCCGGGGCCGGTCCGCCGGGAATCGAAGGGGGCGCGTCCCCGAAGGGCGCGGGGGTCGGTCCGCCCGCCGGAGAATGCGCGTCCGGGGAAGGCGCCGGGGCGTCTCCGGGCGGTGGCGGAACGGCGCCCGGCTCCAGAGCGGACGGCTCGGCCGGTGGTACGGGAGGCAGCGAGGTCTCCGACAAAGGTGGGAACGACAGCGACCCGTGGGCCGGTGCCGCTTCGCCCGTGTACTGCCCGGCGGGAGCGACCTGCCCATGAGCCGACTCCTGCTCGGCGCCGTAAGTCGTCTCCTGCTCGGCCGGCGCGCCGTAACGCCTCTCCTGCCCGGTCTGCGAGCCGTGGGCCATCTCCTGCTCGGCCGGCGCGCCGTAACGCCCCTCCTGGTCGGCCTGCGCGCCATAAGGCGTCTCCTGGCCGGTCTGTGCGCCGTGAGCCGTCTCCTGCCCGGCCGGTGCGGACGAGCCGTGGACCGCCTCCTGCTCGCTCTGCGCGCCGTACGTCATCTCGTGCCCGGCTGGCGCGGACGAGCCGTGGACCGCGTCCTGCCCGGTCGGGCCGGCGTGCGTCCCGTAAGCCGACTCTTGACCCGTCGGTGACTGAGCGGCGGGCGAGGAGGGCGCCTCCTGGGCGGGCGGGAGGTTCGCGGTGAGCTGTCCGACGAACCAGGCGGGCAGGTACCCCTCGATCGGCAGCCCGGAGTTGACCGCGAGCCACCAGTCGGTGTCCGGCCAGGTGTTCGCCATCTCCGCCAGCGGCATCGGGACGAAGTGCTCGTAGCCGGGTCCGAGGCAGGCGCGCGCCGCCTCGACCGACGTGTAGGCGAGCACGTGGGTCCGGCCCTCGTGAGTGCTGGTCGGCCACGTGAACGCCGGCTGTCCGGGGGAGCCCGGCTCGACCTGTGGTAGCGGAAGGACGAGCTCCGCCGTGCTCAGCAGCTTGAAATAGGCGTTCTGGTCGCCGTCGCCCAGAGCGTCGCTCAGCTGCTGCTCGAGTTGGTTCGCGGGCTCCCATGTGCCGGTCATTCGCAACCCCCCGGAAGCTCTTTGCACAAGGCGTCCACCGTACCGGGAGCAAACCGGCGGCGCGCACGAGTACCGGCAGCCGATTGGACTTACCCGGACGAACTACACCTTTGATGACGCTGACCAGCAGCGGAGCGGATCGTCAGGTGGTAAGGCGTCGCAGCGCGGTCAGCAGCCGGTCGATGTGCTCGTCGGTGGTGCCGATGCCGAGGCTGGCCCGCAGCGCGGTGCCGTCGCCGTCATCGCAGCCGCCCGACCCGTCGCCGACCAGCCGCCGGACGAACGGGTGCGCGCAGAACTTCCCGTCCCGTACGCCGATGCCGTACCGGTCGGACAGCGCGGTGGCGACGGCGCGGGACCCGCGGCCCTCGACGACGAACGACACGATGCCGACGCGCGGGTGCCGGTCGCCCCACAGCGACAGCTCCCGTACGCCGGGGATCGCCGCCAGGCCGGTCCGCAGCCGCCGCAGGAGGCGCTCCTCCTCCGCGACGAGGGTCTCCCAGTCGGTCAGGGCCTCGCACGCGGCTGCGAGCGCGACAACGCCGAGGACGTTCGGCGTGCCGGCCTCGTGCCGCTGCTGCGGGTCCGCCGACCACGTCACGTGCTCGCCGACGCTCGCGGTGGCGCCGCCGCCCAGGAGGTACGGCTCGGCGGCGCGCAGCCAGTCCGCGCGGCCGACGAGGCAGCCCGCGCCGAACGGCGCGTACAGCTTGTGCCCGGAGAAGGCGACGTAGTCGACGTCGAGCGCGCCCATGTCGAACGGCCGGTGCGGGACGAGCTGAGCGGCGTCGACCGCGATGCGGGCGCCGTGCGCGCGGGCGACGGCGGCGAACTCGGCGACGGGCCACAGCTCGCCGGTGACGTTGGAGGCGGCGGTGACGACGAGCAGGCGCGGACCGGCCGGTGCCGCGGCGAGGGCCTCACCGGCGGCCGCGAGGGCCGCCTCGGGGGATTCGGGGGCCGCGAGCCGTACGACGTGGTTGCCGCGCGCCCAGGGCAGGAGGCTCGCGTGGTGCTCGGACTCGAAGACGACGACCGTGGTGCCGCGCGGCAGGGCGTGCGCGAGGAGGTTCATCGCGTCGGTGGTGTTGCGGGTGAACACCACGGCGTCGCGCCGCCACGCGCCGACGAACTCCCGGACGACCTCGCGGGCGCGCTCGTACCGGTCGGTCGTCACCTGCGAGGCGTATCCCGCGCCGCGGTGCACGCTGCTGTAGTAGGGGAGGGCGGCGTCGAGCGCGTCGCGCACCGCCTCCAGACAGGGCGCGCTCGCCGCGTAGTCGAGGTTCGCGTACGGGACGGTCCGGCCGCCGGCGACGGGCACGGGGACGCCCTCCCCGACGACGCGCAGAGCGGGACGGGTGACGGGGGGCAGATCGAGGACAGCGGACAACACGCACCTCCAGCGGGGCCTGGGACCCCGCGAGGGGTCCGCGCTTGTCCGGCACGGTCGTGCCGGACCCGGTCATCACCCGGGGCACCCCGCCACGGACGGAGGGTTGCCGGCCAGCAAGCCGGGGCTTAGCGCTGGCACTCGTGACCTGACGGTGAGTATAGAGCACCCGCCCGAAGATCGCCGTTTCGGCGTCGTGTGACCGCTTCTCCACGATTGAATACGGGGCAGGGGAGTCAGGCGAAAGGAGCGGGGCGATGCGGGGTGGATGGCGGCTGTCGGCGGGGGTCGTCCTGGTCGCGGTGTGCGCGGCCGGATGCGGCGTCGGCACGAACAAGGGCCGGGTCTGCAACGACGCGGTGAAGGCGGTCGGGTCCTACAACGCGACCCTGAACCGCATCTCGCCGGACGACATCACGCAGTGGAAGCAGGCGGCGGCGACCCTCGCCACGCGGTTCGACGCGCTCGCCCGCGAGTCCGACGACAAGAAGCTGACCCGGACGCTGAGCGGTATGGCGACCGAGTGGCGGGGCGTCAGCACGGGCATCAGCCCGCGCGACATCTCCCGCATGCAGAACGTCGTCCAGCGCCAGCCCACCGCCCTGGCCACGGCCTGCAAATGAACGCCTGAGCGCCCGCCGCCGCAGGGCCGCGGGCGCTCAGAACGCTCAGAACACGGAGTTGGGGTCGCCGCCGTCGTACACGCGGCCCGTAGGCCCGCCGGTCGGGCCGCCTGTGGGCACATGGGTCGGAATGTGCGTCGGGATGTGGGTCGGGGTGGACGGGCGGGACGGCCCGGTCGTCCGGGGCCGCGAAAGGGTGGGATGCGGTCGCGGCTGGACGGGCGCGGTCGGCGTCGGCCACTGGCGCCCGCCGACGTACACCGACGGGTCGCCGAACGACTTCACCGGCATGTCCGCGTCGGCCTTGACGAGGAAGTTGTGCCAGATCGTGGCCGGGAGGGAACCGCCGTACACGGTGTAGCCCGGCAGGCTCAGCGCCTTGTTGTCGGTCCGGAAGACGGCCACCGACGCGGCCAGCTGCGGGATGAACCCGTTGAACCAGACCTGCCTGCCGCTGCTCGTGGTGCCGGTCTTGCCGGCGGCGTTCCGGTCGGGCAGGGCGGCCCTGGTGCCGGTGCCCGAGTCGATGACCTTCTGCATGGCGTACGTCGCGTCGCGGGCGACCTGGGTGCTGAACACGCGCTTGCCGGTCGTCGGGACGACGCGTTTCTTGCCGTTCCGGTCGGTCACCGACCGGATCACGTGCGGGGCGTGGTAGACGCCCTCGGTCGCGAACGCGGCGTACGCGGCGGCCTGCTGCTCGGCGCTGAGGTTGATGACGCCGAGCGGGAAGGTGGCGGCGGTGTTGGCGCCGTTGGCGGTCAGCTGCGACTCGGGGATGCCGAGCTTCTCCGCCATCTTCATCACCTTGTCGTTCCCGATCTTCTGGGCGATGTTGACGTAGGCGGTGTTGATGGATTGCTCTGTGGCGGTGACGAGGTTGACCATGCCGAAGTCCTCGCCGGCGTCGTTGTGGATCGCGGTGCCGTCGAAGGTCTGCCCGTTGCTGCCGTCGACGTAGTCGTCCAACGACATCCCGTCGTCCAGGGCCGCCGCCAGCACGTACGGCTTGAACCCGGACCCGGGCTGCACCTGGGTGGTGGCGGCGCTCAACTGCTGGTCGATGTAGTTCTTGCCCCCGTAGAGCGCGTTGATCTCGCCGGTCGACGGGTCGACCGACACCAGGCCCGCCATCACCTTGCTGGAGACGCCGGAGGGCATGGCGCCCTCGACGGCCTGCTTCGCGTCGTCCATCAGGTCCTTGTCGAAGGTCGTCCGGACCTTCAACCCGCCCTTGTCGATCTGTTCCTGGGTGTAGCCCATGCGCTTCAGCTCGGAGACGACGAGCTGGTACATGTAGCCCTTCTGGCCCCCGTAGGTGTCCCTGACCTTCGGCTTCTTCGGCACGGGGAACTGCAGCGTGGCCGCCTGCTGCGGCGTGATGGTCTTCATCTGCACCATGCCGTCGACGACGTACTTCCAGCGGGCCTGCATGTACCCGCGCGCCCCGTTCATGGACAGGTCGCCGGCGTAGGTCGGAACCTGGATGGCCGCCGCGAGGTACGCGCCCTCGGCCGGCGTCAGGTCCTGGACGTCCTTGCCGAAGTACGCCTGCGCGGCCGACTGGATGCTGTACGCGCCGCGGCCGAAGTAGATCGTGTTGAGGTACTGCTGGAGGATCCAGCTCTTGTCCTTCTCGCGCCCGACCTTGAGCGCGATCATGATCTCCTTCAGCTTCCGCGACGCGGTGCGCTGCTGGCTGAGGCCGCTGTAGTAGTTGCGGACCATCTGCTGGGTGATGGTGGACCCGCCCTGCATCGACCCGCCGGTCGCCGTGGCCCAGAACGCCCGCGCCGTGCCCTTGAAGGACACTCCGGGGTCGCTGTAGAAGCTGCGGTTCTCCGCCGAGATCACGGCGTCCCGGACCGGCTTGGGAACCTTGGACAGCGGCACCGGCTGCCGGTCCAGGCCCGTCCGGAGCATGACGCTGCCGTCGCTGTAGTAAACGACCGACGCCTCCTTCTCGGCGTCGGGCTGCGCGGAGCTCGGGACCGGCGTCATCAGGTAGGCGACGATGAAGCCGACGACGGGCAGCAGGATGAGCACGCCCAGGACGTACGCCGAGCGGCGCAGCCACTTGACCCGCCGGCTCCGCTTCTTCTTCGGCTTCTTCGGCTTCTCCGTGGACTTCTCGCCCTCGGGAAGGGCGTGTACGGCGGTCACGGCCGACGGGCTTTCGGCGGCCACGACCAGAGCACCCGCCGTGGGTTCGACGGTCGGGGCGATGTCGGGTCGAGTGGCGTCATCGAGATCAGCGGCTCCGGACTCGACGGCAGATGCCGGTACGGCGACGCCGCGCGGATCGGCCGCGTCTTCCGGTCCGGCCGCGGCCTCGAGCCCGACGGCGTCATCGTTGTTGGACGCGCCGGACGACCCCGAAGTTGGCGAAGATCCGGTGCCGTTCGTCCCGCCGTGCGAAGATCCGATCTCGTTCGCGACGGTCGGCGAGTTTCCGGGGCTCTTGACGAGGTCCACCGATGTCTCGGCGTCGTCCGTCGAGGTCGGCGAGGCGTCGGCGCCGTCCGTCGCGTCTTGCGGGGATCCGCCGCCGTTCGCGGCGGTCGGTGAGATTCCGGAGCTCTTCGTGAGGTCCGGCGATGTCTCAGCGTCCTTCGCGACGGCCGACGAGGTCGCGGGGCTCTTGACGAGGTCCACCGATGTCTCGGCGTCGTCCGTCGAGGTCGGCGAGGAACCGGCGCCGTCCGTCGCGTCTTGCGAGGATCTGCTGCCGTTCGCGACGGTCGGCGAGGTTCCAGGGCTCTTCGCCAGGTCCGGCGAAGTCTCGGTGCCGTTCGCCGCGGCCGGTGGAGAGCCGGCGCCGCTCGCCGCGGTCGGCGAAGAGCGGGAGTCGTCCGCCGCGCTTTCGCTCGTGGCGCCGTCGGGGCCGTCCACGGGCGTCGTGGGATCGCCGTCGTCGGCAGAGGTGTCGGGCATCTGCGATTCACCGGCTCCGACGCCGGTGTCCTTGTCACTCACTCGTCCCCCGTGACCTGCGTGAACCCCCGAAGGTACCTGAGGGGCGCGGCTGCACCGATCGGCGTGCCGGGCGTCCGGGGGCTTGACGATCCTAAGCCACGAAGGATAAAAGGCCCGTCAGCCCCTGGTGAGCACCGTACCGATCAACCGTGCCACCTCGCGTGCCACGGCGTCCCGCCCCGGCGCCAGATATTTTCGGGTGTCCACAACCGTCGGATGGTCGGCGAGGTATCCCCGGACCGCGTCGGTGAAAACCTTGTTCAGATGGGTGGCGATGTTGACCTTGACGATACCCGCCTGAACGGCGCGGGTGAGGTCGGCGTCCGGCACCCCGGACGACCCGTGCAGGACGAGCGGCACCGGCACGGCCGCGCACAGCCGTGCGATCAGGCCGAGGTCGACGGCCGCGGTCCGGTCCGTCATCGCGTGCGAGGTGCCCACCGCGACCGCGAGCGCGTCCACGCCCGTCGCGGCGACGAAGCGGGTGGCCTCCTCCGGGTCGGTGCGCGCGCCCGGGGCGTGTACGCCGTCCTTCCCTCCGACCTCGCCGAGCTCCGCCTCGACCCACACGCCCCGCTCGTGGCAGTACGCGGTCACCTCGGCGGTAGCGGCGACGTTGGCGTCGTAGTCCAGCGCCGACGCGTCGTACATCACCGAGCCCAGGCCCAGCTCCACCGCCTCCCGTATGAGCTCGGGGGAGGTGGCGTGGTCCAGGTGGACGGCGGCCGGGACCTTCGCCTGACGGGCGGCCGCGAGGGTCGCCAGCGCGATGGGCTCGAGCGCGCCGTGGTAGCGCACGCAGTTCTCACTGATCTGCAGGATGACCGGACGGCCCGCCGCCTCGGCCCCGTCGATCAGCGCTTCGGCCTGTTCGAGCTGGATGACGTTGAAGGCGCCGACGCCGTGCCCGGCGACGACGATCTCTCCTGCGGAGACGAGTGGCATCTGCGGAATCCTTCGTAGGCGACGGGATCGTACGCTCCCGCGACGGGGGCGAGCACGGCGGCGGCGGACAGCGCGGCGGCGTCCTTGAGCAGGCTCGGCCAGGGCGAGCCTATTCCGGCGGCGAGCGCGGCGACGACCGCGTCGCCGGCGCCGGTCGGGTTGCCGCTCACCACCTGGGGCGGGGCCGCGCGGTGCACGTCGTCGCCGACGACGGCCAGCAGGCCCTCGGCGCCGAGTGAGACGACGACCGCGGGCGCGCCGAGCGACCGGGCCGCCGCCACGGGGTCGTCCGTGCCGGTGAGTTCGGCGAGCTCGTCGGCGTTCGGCTTGACGGCCCAGGCGTACGGCGCGGCGTGCCGCAGCGGTTCGCCGGACGTGTCGACGATGACCGGTACGTCACGCCGGGCGAGCCGGGCGACGGCGTCCGCGGGCACGCCCGGCGGCAGGCTGCCCGAGATGACGACGACGTCGGCGTCGGGGATCCGCGCCTCCAGCGCCGCCCACTCCTCCGGCGTGATCGTGGGACCGGGCTCGTTGAGCAGGGTGGCGTCACCGCCGGCCACGACGGTGACGGTACGGCGGGTCTCCCCGGCGATGGGGACGAGGTCGTGGGCCAGCCCGGCGGCGTCCAGGTCGGCGCGCAGCGCCGTGCCCGTCGCCCCGCCGGCCAGGCCGATGACGAGGACGTCGTGGCCGAGCGTGTGCAGGACCCGGGCGACGTTCACGCCCTTGCCGCCCGCGCGGGCGTGGACGTTCTCGACGCGGTGGGTCTCTCCGGGCAGCAGCTCCGGCAGCTCGTACGTGACGTCGAGCGCGAGGTTGGGGGTGACCGTGACGATCACGCCGTCACCACCGTCTGCACCCGCAGGTCCGCGTCGAGGAGCACGAGGTCCGCGCGGAGCCCGGGCGCGACGGAGCCCCGGTCGGTGAGGCCGAGCAGCGCGGCGGGAGTCGTCGCGGCGAGCCGTGCGGCGTCCTCCAGCGCGACACCGGACGTCAGCACCGTATGGCGGAAGACCGCCGCGGCCGTCGCGGTGCTCCCGGCGATGGAGCCGCCCCCGGCCAGGCGCGCCACGCCGTCGCGTACCTCGACGTCGAGGCCGCCGAGCCGGTAGTCGCCGTCGGACATGCCCGCCGCCGCGATGGAGTCGGTCACCAGCGCCGTCCGGGAGCTGCCCGCGGTCCGGGCGATGTGCGCCACGATCGACGGGTGCAGGTGCACGCCGTCGCCGACCAACTCGACGGTGACGTCCGGTGACTCCAGCAGCGCGAGGATCGGCCCCGGCTCACGGTGGTTCAGCGGGCGCATCCCGTTGAACAGGTGGGTGGCGACCCGCGCGCCGCTCCGTACGGCCTCGCGCGCCACGTCGTATGTCGCGTCGGTGTGCCCCACGGCGGGGATCACCCCGGCGTCGCGGAGGCGGCGCACCGCGTCCAGGCCGCCGTCGAGCTCGGGCGCGAGCGTCATCATCCGCACGTGCGGGACCTTCAGCAGCCGGCCCACGGTCTCCGGGTCCGGCGCCCGCAGCAGGGCGGGGTCGTGCGCGCCCTTGCGGTCCACCGACAGGAACGGGCCCTCGTAGTGGACTCCCGCCACGACGCCGTCGTCGGCGAGCTCCGCGAGGACGGCCGCCCGGCGTTCGAGATCGTCCGGCGCCGCCGACACCAGGCTCGCGACCAGCGTCGTCGTGCCGTGCTCCAGGTGGAACGCCGCCGCCCGCACGCACTCCTCCGGGTCGGCGGAGTCGAACGAGGCCCCGCCGCCCCCGTGGCAGTGAATGTCGACGAAGCCGGGGACGATCACGTGGACGTGCCGGTCGGTCCGTTCCGGCAGGCCCCGCTCGACGCGCGTGATCCGGCCGCCCTCGACGCTCACCCATCCGGGTTCGAGTACGCCGCCGGGGGTGACGACCTTGTCCGCGCTCAGAACCGTCATCGTCGCTCCAATAGGTCGCGTGCCCAGAGTCCGGCGCCGACACACCCGGCCTCGTCCCCGAACCGCGCGATGGTCAGGCGCGGCCGGCGGTGGAAGGTGAGCCGCCCGGCGAGGTCGTCGGCGAGCGGGCCCAGGAGGAGGTCGCCCGCACGGGACAGGCCTCCGCCGATCACGATCACTTCGGGGGCGATCAGTGCGGTCGCGGCGGCCAGGGCGGTGCCCAGGAAGCCGACCGTCTCCGCCCAGATCGCCACGGCGTCGGCGTCGCCCTCGGCCACCAGCGCCGCGACCGCGTCGGCGGCCGCCTTCCGGCCCGTACGGCGGGCGTATCGGCGGCCGACCGCCGCGGCGGAGGCGACCGCCTCGAGGCAGCCGGTGCCGCCGCAGACGCACGGCTCGTCCACTCCGACGGACATGTGCCCGATCTCGCCGGCGTAGCCGCCGGCCACGCACAGGTGCCCGTCGATCACCATCGCCGCGGCGATGCCGGTGCCGATGGCCACCACGAGCGAGTTGCGGGCGCCCTGCGCCGCGCCGAGGCGGATCTCGGCGGTCCCGCCGGCGCGTACGTCGTGGCCGACCGCGACCGGCAGGCCGATGCGCTCGGCGATCAGGTCGCGGAAGGGGACGTCCCGCCAGCCGATGTTCTCCGACCAGACCGCGACGCCGCGCTCGTCGTCGACGATGCCGGGCACGGCCAGGCCGACCGCTTCGGCGTCGCCCGCCTGCCCGACCAGTTCCGCCACGGTCTCCAGCACGGCGTCGACGGCGGCGTCGCCCTGCGGCGTGGGCCGGCGCAGGGAGGCGACGCGGTCGAGCTCGGGAGAAAGGACCGCTCCCTTCATCGACGTGCCGCCGACGTCGAGAGCGACGATCATTTGAGCACGACCGAGCGGGTCAGCGACCGCGGGCGGTCGGGGTCGAGGCCCTTCGCCTCGCCGCGGGCGACCGCCAGCCGCTGCGCGACGATGAGGTGCGCGAGCGGGTCGAGGCCGCTGGTCGCGAACGCCGCGCCGGTCGCGGCGACGTCGTCGGCGAGCCCGTCCGGGGGAGTGCCGAACATCCAGGTCAGCCGGCCCGGCTGGGCGATGCTGATCGGGCCGTGGCGGTACTCCATCGCCGGGTAGGACTCCGTCCACAGCTGCGCCGCCTCGCGCGCCTTGAGCGCGGCCTCCTCGGCCAGGCCGACGGTCCAGCCCCGGCCGAGGAAGGTGATCTGCTCGGCGGCGAGCCACGCGGGGTCCAGGGGTTCGGTCAGGGCCCGCTCGGCGTCGTCGGCGGGCACCGCGTCGCCGAGGGAGGCGCGCAGCAGCGCCAGCGCGGTCGTGGCGAACCGCGTCTGCACCACGGACCGCTCGTCGGCGAAGTCCAGGACGATCGTGCGCGTCCCGGCCGCGAAGGGCGCGTCGGGGATCGCGGTGATCGCGGTGACCTCCGGTAGGCGCTCGACGGCCTCGAGCACCTCGGTCGTGGTGCCGGACCGGCTGATGGCGACGTAGCGGTCGTAGTCGCGGCCGAAGGGCAGCTCCGAGGCGGGGAAGGCGTCGGTGAGGCCGAGGCCCCGGCTCTCGCGCAGCGCGGCGTACGCCCTGGCCATGTACAGCGAGGTGCCGCAGCCGAACACGGCGACGCGCTCACCGTCGCGGGGCAGCGCCCCCCGCGCCTCGCCCAGTCGGTCAGCGGCCCGCCGCCAGCAGGAAGGCTGACTCTCGATCTCGGCCACGACGTGTCGTTGCGCCAACACCGCCTCCATATCTGCTCGTTCTTGAGCGATTCGTGCTCGTATCATGCACTAATGAACATGGAATCGCCAAGAGTCTGAGCGGACAGGGAATCGCCGGAGAGGGCCGGCGATTCGCGTCGTTCATCGGCGGGCGGTCAGTGGTGGTGGCGACTGAGGTTGCGGTCCAGGAGCGCCAGACAGTCGGTGACCCCGACCGTGCCGTCGGCCACCTCGGGCAGCCGCCCGTCCTCCTCTCTCAGGCGGAGCAGCGCCCGGTCCATCGCCGTCTGCGCAGCGAACAGGCACGGCGTGCTGTAGATCGCGACGCTGACGCCGAGGTCCTCCAGGTCGGACAGGGAGAACCGCGGCGACTTGCCGCCGGCGATCTGGTTGAACAGCAGCGGCTTGCCGCCGGTCACCGCGTGGATCTTGCGGATCCACTCGGCGCTGCGCACGCCGTCGACGAGGATGACGTCGGCGTCCGTGGCGGCCAGCGCCTCGGCGCGCAGCACGATCTCGCGCTCGTCCGTGGCGTCGGTCCGGGCGACGACGACGAGGTCCCGCCGGGTCTCCAGGACCAGCCGGAGCTTCTCGAGGTATTCGCCCAGCGGAAGGATCTGCTTGCCGTCCACGTGACCGCAGCGCCGCGGGCGCTTCTGGTCCTCGATGATCACGCCGGACGCGCCGATGGCCTCGAGGTGCTCGACCACGTGGCAGGCCACCTCGGGGTCGACGTAGCCGTCGTCGATGTCGACGAGGAGGTGGTGCCGGGGGAAGGCGAGCCGGAGACGCTGCACGAAGCCCACCATGTCCGGCCAGGCGATGAAGCCGATGTCGGGCAGGCCGTAGTGCGAGGCGGCGAACCCGAATCCGGAGACGAACAACCCGTCGTAGTGCCGGGCCGCGACGGACGCCGAGAACATGTCGAACACTCCGATGAGCGGTGTGACCGGCTCGGCGCCGATCGCCCTCCGCAGGCGGTGTCCGGCCTCATTTCGCCGCGCCGGTCGTACGGAGCGGTCGGGTCGCGATTCCATGTGTCTCCCCCCATCGATCGCCGGAGCTCAGAGGCTCGGCGATCTCCTTTTCCGGAATGGCGTGCGGCGCCCACCGTAAAGGTTCGGCAATGGGGGGTGATGCTGGCCTCCCGGTTAAAGGTTTCTAACCTTGAGTCGGAGATGGTGGGGAATTGTCGATTAAGTTGCCCTATAAAGGCCACCTGTTGTTTTTTGATCGGTGCAATTATGGGGGTTGATGCACGCTTTGTCGTTGATGTTCGGCACCCTGTCGTCGCTTGTCACTTTTGTGATGATTGTGGCGGTCGAGGTGTTGGTTTGTTGCGTAGCTCACACTGATACTCGCCAGTAACGTTCCGCTGACCCACTGCGTCAGGAGGAGGGTCAGATGGCGGAACAGGCCGTTGCCGTCGACGCGAACGCTCCCTGGGGGGAGCGGATGGGGGTCGGCGACCGGGTGATCGTCGGAATCTTCGTGGGCATCCCCTTCGTCGCGGTGATCGTGTCCGTCGTCGTGCTCTGGGGCTGGGGCGTGACCTGGCACGACCTGGTCATCGGCGCGGTGATGTACGTCATCGCCGGGCACGGGATCACGATCGGCTACCACCGGCTGTTCACGCACAAGGCGTTCAAGGCCGCGCGCCCACTGAAGATCGCGCTCGCGGTCGCCGGCACGATGGCGGTCGAGGGCGACGCGATCACCTGGGCCGCCGACCACCGCCGCCACCACCAGTTCGCCGACAAGCCGGGCGACCCGCACTCGCCGTGGCGCTTCGGCAACTCCATCCCCGCCCTCGTCAAGGGCATGATCTGGGCGCACGTCGGATGGACCTTCAACAACGAGAAGACCAACCAGCGCCGCTACGTCCCCGACCTGCTGGCCGACCGCGACCTTCACAGGGTCGCGCTCTGGCAGCCGCTGATCGTGCTGTTCTCCTTCGCCGGCCCCGCGGTGGCGGGCGGCCTGTGGGGATCCGGCACCTGGGACGGGGCGGCCGCCTGGTCGGCGTTCTTCTGGGCCGGGCTCGTCCGCATCGGCCTGCTGCACCACGTCACCTGGTCGATCAACTCGATCTGCCACGTCGGCGGGGAGCGGCCGTTCCGGTCCCACGACCGCTCCGGCAACGTCTGGTGGCTCGCCCCCCTGTCCGGCGGTGAGTCCTGGCACAACCTCCACCACGCCGACCCGACCTCGGCGCGGCACGGCGTGCTGCGCGGCCAGCTGGACTCCAGCGCCCGCCTCATCTGGCTCTTCGAACACCTCGGCTGGGTCGGCGACGTCCGCTGGCCGGACGAACACCGGCTCGCCGTACGGGCCCGCGCCGAGTGATCCATCGGATCCGAGGGCCTAGAGCGCAGCCGGACAAAGATCCACCGGGCACGCCCTGGCCCTCGGCCAGCCGGGGACGCCGCCCCGGGGCGGCGACAGCGCTGCGGAGGCCGATCCGGGCCGTCGACGGCGTCGCGGATGTCGACCGCGTCGCGGAGGGAGCGCGTTCCCCGTACTGCACGATCGGCCGGCGAAGGGGTGTGACCGTGGTGAGGAGACAAGACGCCGAGTCCCGACCGTGGCTGGCCGTTCCCCGGGGCATCGCCGTCTGGCTGCGTCCGCTCATCGGACCGCTGGTCGACGAGGTCATCGCGGAGATCGGCAGCCAGGTCCCCGAGTTCGACCGCCCGGAGGACGAGGTCTTCGGGCAGCAGCGGCGGCTCGCGGTGGAGGCCGCGCTCCGCCAGTTCGTCGACCTGCTGGAGAACCCGCGCGCCCCGTGGGAGAGCATCGCCTCGGTGTACCGGGCGATCGGCGCCTGGGAGGCCGCACAGGGCCGGAGCCTCGACGCCCTGCAGCGATCCCTGCGGGTGGGTGCCCGGCTGGCGTGGCGGCGCATCGCCGAGCAGTGTGACTCGCCGGACGTCCTCGGCCCGCTCGCCGAGGCCATCTTCGTCTTCCTCGACGAGATCGCCGCGGCCGCCTCGGAGGGATACCTCAAGGCGATCGGACGGGCCGCCGGCGAGGTCGAACGCCGCAGGCGACGACTGCTGGGCCTGCTGCTGTCCGACCCGCCCGCGTCCCCGGAGGAGGTCGCCGAGGTCGCCCGGATGGCCGGGTGGGCCCTGCCCCGTACGGTCGCCGGCGTCGCTCTCCTCGAACGGAAACCGGACCAGTTCACGCCCCTGACGCTCCCGCCGGACGTGCTGGTCGACACCGACTGCCCGCAGCCGTACCTGCTCCTCCCGGACCCGGACGGCCCGGGCCGCTCCCGCATCCTCGCGGCCATCGACGTCGACTGGATCACCGCCGTGGGACCGACCGTCCCCCTGCGGGGCGCGGCGAACTCGCTGCGGTGGGCACGGGAGGCGCTCACGCTGGCCCGCCGCGGGATCATTCCCCGCGACGGCCTGATCCGCTGCAGCGACCATGAGGCGACGATCGTCGTCTTCCGCGACGAGGGCTTCATCCAGAACGTCGCCGCCAACCGGCTCGCCCCCCTGGAGGCCCTGCGCCCCGGGCAGCGCGAACGCCTGGCGGAGACGCTCCTCGCCTGTCTGCAGCGTGGGTTCAACGCCAACGAGGCCGCCGAGCGTCTGCACATCCACCCGCAGACGGTGCGGTACCGGCTCCGGCAGCTGGAGGAGCTGTTCGGGGAGCGGCTCTACGACACCGACCGGCAGCTCGCGCTGGAGATGGCGCTGCATGCGTGGCTGGCGCTGGCCCGCGCCCGCGAGACCTGAGACCTCGTACGCGGACCGTCGTCATCTTCTTGACAAGGGCATCGACTTAATTGTCAAAAAGTCGTATTACCCATATGTTTCCCAACCATTAACGTCCTCCTCGATCGGCCTGTTTTCAGTGATGAGGCCGAGGTCCTACTGGAAAGAGGTGGCGCGCGTTTCCCGCTCATTCGCGCGCTACCCCCACTGACGCCACGCGTCAGTGTGAGGAGGTGGCATTTCCGTGTTCTCGCCCCGCTCTCGGATGACCCGTCGCACCGCCGCGCACGCCGCCGCCGCGGTCGTCGCCCTCGCGGCGGGCGGCGTCGCCGCGACCGCCACCGCGCACGCGGCAACCTGTGCCGACGTCGACGTGGTCGTCGCCCGCGGAACCTTCGAACCCGGCACCCTCGGCCTCATCGTGGGCGACCCGGTCTACTCTGCCATCCAGCAGAAGGTGACCAACAAGACCACCAGCAGCTATCCGGTCGACTACCCGGCCAACCTCGACGTCTACTCGAACCCGAATTCAGCGCAGAAGGGAAATGCCGACCTCGTCGACCACGTGACGAAACAGGCCGCCGCCTGCCCGAACCAGCGCTTCATCCTCGTCGGTTATTCGCAGGGCGCGAATGTCGTCGACAACTCGATCGGCATCAGCAGTGACGGCGCCGTCGTCGGCGGCGCGATCGTCGCGACGATCCCGGCGTCGATCGAGCCCCGGGTCGCCGCCGTCCTCCTGTTCGGCAACCCGATCCGCGCGATCGGCAAGACCGTCACCGGCACGTACGCCTCGCGCACCGACGACGTCTGCGCGAACGGCGACCCCGTGTGCGGCGCCGGCACGGACGTTAGCGCCCACCTCAGCTACGGCAACGACGCGGGCGCCGCCGCGACCTTCGCGGCCACCAGGTTGTCCGGAGCGTCTCTGATCAGTTAAGGGATCCGTAATCATATTGACTGTTATGACTGGGGGATCTGTCCACCGTGGTGGGGTGGCGTGGGCGTGGAGGTGGAAGCCTGCGCCCAGTGCCGCCCCCCGCGGCCGGTGCCGTTGCTGGTTCCGGCGGGTGGTGGGGGTGTTTGAGCTGATCGTGTGCACGGGTGTGCGCACGCCCTGGTACCGGCAGGCCGCGCGGGGCAGCCCTCGGTCCGTGTGAGCGTGTCCCTCCGGACGCTGACCCGCCGACCTTTGGGGTTCGGGGGTGGAGGGTGCCCCGCGTCGCCTGGGCGCGGGGCGTGGGGATCGGCGCGGGGTGGGTCCGGTCTTGGACCGGTCACCCCCGCTGGCCTGAGAAGGCGCGGTCGGCGTGACGACCGCGCCCGCTTCGAGGGTGTCGATGACACGGTCGATGGCCATCTGGCCGGTGGCACGATCGACGACGGTCTTTGTCTGGTGGGTCAGGCCGCGGGCGGCGATGCGTCGCCATGCGCCGTGGTCGCGGTCGCCCTGCCAGCCACAGTGCGGGTCGGGGCAGATCGCCCATTTCCAGCCGGGTGTGGTGGGCCGGTCGGGGGCCTTGCAGTGCCGCAAAGGGACCAGGCACTGCGGGCAGTGCTTGGAGGTGTTCGGCTCTCGGCCTTCAGGACCGCGTGCTTGGCGACCAGGGCATGGCCTTCGCCGCCGCCGATCAGACGTTCGTAGCTGTCGGTTTTGGCGTGCAGGTGTTCGCCGTGGCGACGCAGCCGGTGCTGACGGGCCATCACCCCGGCGGCCCGGAACATCGCCCCGGCCCCGAGTGCGGTGATGGTGCCGTCGGGATGCAAATGGCAGGCTCCCGCGCTGAGCAGGGTGTTCAGGCCCCAGTCCACCCCCAGCGCCGTCGTATGACCCTTCCGCTTGGCTTTGGGGACTGCGTGAGAGAACGCCAGGTCGGCGTGCACCCTGCCACCGCCGCCTGGCCCGATGGTGGGCCGGAGCGTGGGCAGGTGCAGCACCGCACGGGCCGGGACGGTAGGCGGCAGCGTGATCGGGCAGGCCACCCAGGTCCAGTCGGCGTAGGAGTGCGGGTCCGGGCGGGTGGGCAGTTGTAGCCGCAGCAGCGCCCTGGCCGGGTCGTCTTCGGCTCGTTCCAGGGTGGCCTGTTGCCGGTCGACCGCGGCCAGCACCAGCATCCGCGCCGCGTTCGGCGTCTCCTCCAGGTCGAACACATCGACCGGAAGCCGCCCTTTCTCGTCGAGAAAGGCGCTGATCTGCCTCGTGCGCGCTTTGATCACACTGCTGGGCAGGGACCGGCCCTCAGGGATCGTCTCGCGGACGGCGTCCCATTCGGCCGGCGTGCGCTTGGCGGGGTCGGCGGGCCAGGTCGCCAGGATCCCAGCGACCATCTCGGCGCGGTGTTGCGCGCCGCGCAGGATGCGCCCGGCTTGTTCTTGAGCCATCCGCACGATCCGGTCATTGACCTTGATCCCGCCGGGGACCCTCACGGCCCAGCCCAGGCGGCGCAACGCCATCCACGCATTAGACGGTAAAGCGCGGCCCGCGTCATCCACCCCACCCGCCGGCCTCGCCACGTCGCCGGCATTCCAGTGCCCGGCCAGCAGGCCAGCGGCCATCCCGGCGACCAGGTCCGCGGCCCAGCCCACCCGCTCGGCCACCACCCGCGCCGTCAGGGCCTCACCGGTTTTCTCATCCACCCCGCCACGCAGCAGCACGCGGGCGGTCGCGGTCCGGGCCACCTGACCGGCGGCCAGCACGAGCTTACGGCTCATGCGACACGACCGGATGACACGCGACCAGACATGTACGCACAGTAGCGATCCGGATCCGCATTCCGCTCGGTGATTCGAAAATCAGAGCGAGGCCGGCCCGTCAGAACGTTGACCGCCTACCGGCGAAGCGTCATCGAGTGCATTCCGCTTTCGTCATCGTGAGCAACCACAGTAACCCGACGCTCTCCAACGACCGCTACGCAACATCAGGGCGCCCCCCTAGGAAACCTGTCAGCCTGAGGAGACGTCCTCTCGAAGGGCGCCGGTCCGATGACCGGCGCCCTTCGCTGTTCCCGTACGGTCCGGGCGGCAGCCGCTGCCGCGCTGCCGGGTGGGGTGCTCTGCGGAGTGCGGTGCTCTCGGGTCGGATGTGCTTCGTTGGGTGGGGCGCTCGTATCCGTTGCGACGGCTCCCGGCCGCTGCCGGCACGGGCCCCCGGATCCGTGCCGAGACGGCCATCAGGTGCCCCGGCACGGCTGTCGGGTCCGCCGTGACGTGTCCTCGGAAGCGAGTTCGCGCGGGCGCTACAAAATGGATACGTACTGTGATAGTCATGTGACGGTACGCAGCAGGTCCGCGTATGCGTGTCTCGTCAACGGCAAGCCATGGAGACGGTCATGCTCGTGTTCACCCTCGCTGTAGTCGCGGCCGTCGGGGCCGTGTTCGCAGCCGCGTTCCTCTTCCGTAAGTCACGTCACGGCGCCGAAGACCGGGGCCCGGCCAGCACGACCGCGGGCCACGCGGGCTCGATGCTGTCCTCCCTGTTCCTGCTCGCCTTCGCGATCGCCATCGTCGTCCCGTGGACTACGGCCGACTCCGCCCGGCAGAACACCGAGGCGGAGAGCCAGTCGATCGTGGACGCCTACTGGGCGGCCGCCGCCCTCCCCGCCCCGGCGGGCACCCAGGTTCAGGCATCACTGCGCGACTACGTCCGCTTCGTCGTCGACCACGAGTGGAAGCTCATGGCGAAGGGCCGCCTCAGCCAGGAAGGATGGGCGCGCCTGGACGCCCTGCGGGCACAGGTCACCAACCTCCGCGTCTCGGGCACCGCCGCGGAGACCGCCCGGAGCACCTTCCTCGACCGGATCCGCGACATGTCGTCCGCGCGCGGTCAGCGGGCGGTGGACGCCAAGTCCCAGCCGCCGCAGGGCCTCATGGCCCTCACGGTCGTCACCGCGATCCTCGTGTGCGCGTTCCCGTTCCTGGCCGGTGCCCGGCCCCGGGGCATGGCCCTCATCCCGGCGGCGGCGATGGCGGCCATGCTCACCGTCGGCATCTACGTGGCGTTCGACATCTCCCACGTGTTCAGGGGCGCCCTGCGCGTCAAGCCGGACGCCTTCACGGCGGCCCAGCAGGAGTTCCCCCGCATCCCCGAGAGCCGGTGACCCATGCGCACGCGCAGCATCAGCCTCCTCGCGACGGGCGCTCTCATCGGGCTGACATCGGCCCCCGCGCTGGCCGACGACGGCGCCAGGTCCACTCGCTCCCGCACACCGACCCGATCCACCCCCGCAACCCGCCGATCCGCCCCGTCGGCCCGATCCGCTTCCTCGGCCCGGTCCGCCTCGTCCGCCCGATCGACCGGGACTTCTTCGTCGGGCCGATCGGCCGACCCGACCTCATCGGACGGATCAGCCCCATCGGCCAGGTCGGCAGGGTCGGGTGGGTCGGCGGGGTCAGGTAGATCCGCGCGATCGACCGGGTCGGTCAGGTCGGGGTCATCGACTGGATCGAGTTCGCCAGCCGGGTCGGCGGAGTCGACCGGGTCGGGCGGATCGGCAGGGTCGGGTGGGTCGGCGGGGTCAGGTAGATCCGCGCGATCGACCGGGTCGGTCAGGTCGGGGTCATCGACCGGATCGAGCTCATCGGCCGGGTCGGCGGAGTCGACCAGGTCGAGCTCATCGGCCGCGTCGGCCAGGTCGGGCGGATCGGCCAGGTCGGGCTCGTCCATCGGGGCGCACCCGTCGACGGAGTCGGGCGGATCGGCTCGGTCCGACAGGGCCGCCCGGCCTGGGCGCTCGCGGGTGCCTCGCACGCCGGATGACGTGTGGCCGACTCAGACCGGGGGCTCGCTCGCGGCGGCCGAGGTGCCCGACCCGGCGTGGCCCATCTCCGCCGTGGTGCCCTTCGAAGGCCCATCCGCCGCCGGTCTCGTACGGCCACCGGCCTCGTCGAACCTGCCCGCCGCTCAGCAGGCCGCCGCAGACCCGGTCCACCCACTCCATAAGGGCCAGAGCCATCATCCGGGTTCGGCTCGCGCAGGCGGCGCACGTCTCGGCGATCGCGCGTCCGACGACGCCGGTGAGCCGAGCGGACGGCGGTTCGGGGATCGTGGCGACTCCGGCGGGCCGAGCGATCGGCGTTCCGGGGGGCGTGGGGATTCCGGCGGGCCGAGCGATCGGCGTTCCGGGGGGCGTGGCGACTTCAGTGGGCCGAGCGATCGGCCTCTCGCCGCCGGCGGCAACGTCGGCCGCCGGCGTCTTTCCACCGCCGAGGACGAGGTCTCGACGCCGATCCTCTCCCTGAGTCTGTCGATCTGCGTCGACCTCGACCTGCTCCACGCCATCGACGTCCGTCTTGCCGTCGGCGAATGCGCGCCTCCCGCCAATCCGGAGCCGCCGTCGACGCCCCCGCCCACTTCTCCTCCCACTCCTCCGCCGGCCTCTCCGCCGACGACGCCTCCGCCCGTACGGCCACCGCACACCGCTCCGCCTCCTGCCGCACCCACCGCCCCGGTCGCGCCGGCACGTCCGATCGCCCTGCGGCCGGTCCCCGCACGGTCGGCGGCCACGCCGCCGCGGGCCACGCCAAGCCGACGCCCGGCTCCGTCGTCGTTCGCGCCGGCGTCACCGCCGCAGAAGCCTGAGGCCGTGCGCCTGCCGCGGCGGAAGAGGCCGCTCGCCACCCTCACGGTCCTCGTTGTCCTCGCCGTGATGATCGCGGTCGCCGCAGGGGTCGCCTTCGCAGCCATCTGACGGAGCGCCATGTGACGGAGAGCCGTACGGCGCGCCCGAGGGGCGGGCGTCCACCCACGGGGAGGTGCTTAATTCCGGCTATGCCAGCTCGACCGATCTCTGCACCGTGTTTACCTCATCGGCCTCACGGAGTTCCTGGCCCTCGTCTCGTACGCGACGGCGAGGTCCGGATGAACGAGTTCGGTGAGGTCGTGGGCATTCCCGTCCGAGAAGACGCCTGACGTCCGGCCGGTACGCCCTTCGGCGGTCCCCGCTGTCGACCGCGGCGATGACGGCGCATGCCGTCCACTTTCGCCGCGAACTCGCGCGGCCGGAGGATCGGCGTACCGCGCCATGGCGACATGCTCGTCAGGTCGGTGTCGTCGGAGACGATTAAGAGGGAGCCCGTCTCGACCGCCAGATCGAGGATGGCGTTGTCTTCGAAATCGGCACAGCCGGCTACCGCTCGCGGCGGGCGGCGGGCCGGTAGGGTCTGCGGATCGGTCCCGGCGGGCGGATGTACGTCTTCTTCGGCAGGCTCCACGTCGGGCGGGGGATCACCGGGGGCCGGGTGCGCGTGGGCCGCAGGAGACTCGCGGTCGGGCGGGGTTTGAAAGGACGTCTCCGTGTGAGCGTCGGCCACGGCGTCGGCTGGCTCCGGGCGGTCGGTACCGTGCCCATGGCGTACGCGCCGACGCCGGCCGTACCGTGTGTCCCGGTCCGGGTGGCGAGCGCCTGAGCCGCGGCGGTCACGGTGATTCCGACGAGGGCGCCGAACGACATGGCGGCCAGGAGCCGCTTCGGATGAGACATCGTGCACCTCCGTTTTCGCGGTTGCTTCGCTGCGTCACCGTCCGCGGTCCTCGGCGCGTGCTGCCACAGGAGACCTATGCAGATTCGCCGCGCATCGTCCGGGTTACCCGTTATGTCGGTATTGGTAATCGCAAAGGGCCGCTACGGAGTGCCAAGGGTCTGTTTCCCGAGCGCGGCCGGCCGGCGGTCCTTGAAGATCACCGGCGGTCGGTGCGCATCGTGACCCGGCGCGCCGACCGTCGGTGAGCTTCGGCTTCCTCGTCAGCCGCCGACGCCGTCGGGGCCCGACCGCGGGCCGCCCGGTACCCGGACGCAGGGGGGCACCGTCCCGATCTTTTTCACCATCGGGCTGACGACGCTCGCGGACGAGGAGTCCTTCGTGTTCTCGAACCACACGTCGAGGACCACCATCTCCCCGGGCTTCAGCTTGTCCGGATGGATACGCGCGCCGGCCGCGTTCCTCATGTCGGAGTCGGCGTGCGGGTCGGAACCCGGATCGCCCCCGAACACCCCGTCGTCCGGGTGCTCCGACATCCAGAAGTCGCTGTCGTACTCGCGTCCCTTGCACTGCGTGCCGAACCGCAGGAAGTCCACCTTTGCCGGCACACCGAAGGCGCGCAGCTTCTGCTCGACCAGCTCGGGATGCGTGAACTCAACCAGCCTTACCATGATGGAGCCGTCCGGGATGCGCTCGACGGTGTTCGCCTGAGCCTGCTCGTGCTCGGTGAGAGCGGGGACCGCGACCGCCGTTCCCACTGCGGCCGCGATGGCGCCGGCGGCCAGGGCGAGCCGGGGTCCGGTCCATCGCCGGGCGCGTCGCCGGGGTTCGGTGGCCGACCGGTTGGCCGCCACGACGTGCTTGAGTTCGGCGAGGAGTCGGTCTTCGAAGGTCTGCATGCTGATCACTCCTTCGCGTACGCGATCGCGGGCGTCTGGAGGGCTGCGACGTCCCTCAGGACTCCCCGGGCACGGTGCAACCGGACCCGGGCGGTGACCGGGCGGATGCCGAGCGCGGCGGCCGCCTCGGTGACGGTCAGCCCGTCGACGGCGATCAGTTCCAGCACCGCCCGTACGCCCTCGGGCAGGTCGGCGAGGGCCGCGTAGGTGCGCCGCCCGGCGCTCTCGGCGTCGATGCGTTCCACCAGCCGGTCGACGTCGTCGGAATCCAGCAGCCGCCGCCCCACGATCCGCCGGTTCGCCCGCAGTTCGCGGCCTGCCCGGCGGCGTTCGGCGGCCAGCACGTTCCGCGCGATGCCGAAGAGCCAGGCGATCTCAGTGCCATTGCCCGGCCGGTAGGTATGCGCGGAGTCGATCACAGCCAGGAAGACGTTCGCGGTCACGTCCGCGGCGGTGTGCGGGTCGTCGACCCGCCGGGCCGCGAACCTGGTCACCGCCTCGACGTGGCGCCGATAGAAGTCCTCGAACGCATCGGGATCGTGTCTGATGCGGGAGAGGCCGGTCTCGGGTTCGGCCATGCAGCGTCTCCTTTCGGATGATTCACCCGCTCTTGGACCGACGGCCGTGAAACGTTACCGGCGTATCGGCGGCGAGTTCCAAGCCGAAAGAGGGCCGCCCCTGGATGCGGCCCGCGATCGAAACGCGGACCGCCGTCGGGTGGATCACCGCCGCCGCGTGACCTCCCGCTCGCCGGACCGCGGGTACGTCGACGACGTGCCTGCTGGGGCGACTCCACCGCCGGCCACCACGGGGACACGGCGGATCGCGGACGACGAGAGTAGGCGGCTCCGATCGATGAAGGTCAGATTAGAAAAATCAATCTTCTATCGTTGAAAGCTTAAGAAAATCAATGTAAAAATGAATCGTAGGCGCGTCATCGAGGGTAAGGGAGCCGAGGGTGGACTGGCAGGAACTGACGGACCTGACGCACGGACGGGCGTTCGTGGTCGAGCGGGTTCGCCTGGCCGGCAGTGGTGTTGTGGTCGAGGGTCGGTTCGAGCCGCCGCAGCTGGCTCAGCTCAGTGTCGATGATCAGGTGTTCGTTGCCGCGTTCGTGCGGTCGCACGGTTCGATCAAGGAGATGGAGCGAGTCTTTGGAGTGAGTTACCCGACGGTCAAGTCCCGGTTGAACCGGATCGCTGAGCGCCTCGATTTCGTCGACATCGACCCGGCGCCCACCGGCGCCGACGTCGTTGACCGCCTGCGGCGGGGGGAGATCAGCGTCCAGGAGGCGCTGGCCGAGCTGGAGAAGTCCCGGTGATCCCGTACCTGGTGACGGTACGTCATCGCCGTCGCAACGGCCGTCGACTGCGGCTGTACGTCCCTGTCGTGCCGGTACTGCTGGTGCTGTCACCGCTGCTGCTGCTCGCTGTGCTGGCCGGACTGGTCGCGTGCCTCGTCTTCCGGGTGAGCCCGGTGGACGCGCTGCGCGGTATCGGGCGACTGCTGTGGGCGCTGCCCGGCACCCGGATCGAGTTCGAGCAGGGCCGTACGGCCGTGCTGGTGAGCGTCAGATGAGTCAGAGAGTAAGGACAACGATGAACGAGCAGCGCCGCCAGATCCTGCAGATGCTGGCCGAGGGCAAGATCACTGCGGATGAGGCCGAGCGGCTGATCGACGCCCTCGAACGAGCACAGCCCGAGTCGCCGCCGGGAGCGGTGTCCAGCCCGAAACCCCGGCCCAAGTACCTGCGCGTGGTGATGAGCTGGGCGGACGAGGCCGGTGGTGACGGGTCAGGCCGGATCAACGTCCGGGTCCCGCTGCAGCTGCTGCGCGCCGGAGTCCGGCTCGCGAGCCTCGTCCCTCCGCAGGCGCTCACCCGGGCCAACGCGGAGCTGGACAAGGCAGGGGTGCCGATCGACCTCACCCAGCTCAAGCCGCAGCAACTCGAGGAGCTCATCGACCAGCTCGACGACGTCACCGTCGACGTCGACGACCCCGACACCAAGCTGCAGGTGTTCTGCGAGTGACACCGCCACGGCGCCGGACGCCCGCCCGGACCACGGGGCCGGGCAGCCGACGGCCGCGGGCGTTCAACCCGTCGCCGTCGCTGCAGCACGCGGTCCTCGCCTCGGTGCCGTGGTCCGTCGTGCTCCTCGCGGTGTTCGTGCCGCTGGCCACCTGGCGGTACGAGAAGGCCGTCAGCCGCTAGCGTCGCGCCATCAGTCCGCTGGCGCAGGGCGGCATCCGGCGTCTGCGGAAGGGAGAGCGTATGCTGAGGTCAGGAGCTTGATGGTCCTGGTGGTGATGGCGCGCCCAGAGGGATTCGAACCCCCGACCGTCGGATTAGAAGTCCGATGCTCTATCCAGCTGAGCTATGGGCGCTCGCTCGATCGGCTCCGAGTGTACGGACTCCACGGCGTTCATGCGTCACCAGAAGGGCTTGTCCGGATCAAATGCCTGGTCGTCGTGTGTGGCCTGATGCGGTCGCCCCTCTGGAGCGTCGGATCGGGGGCGGGGAACGGGTGCGGTGGTCGTCGCGCCGGAAAGATCGGAAAGGGTCCATTGACGGGGTGATCGACCGACGTTCACCCCGCATGTGACGGGAGGCCCTCGCCTGGCCGGCGGACAGGAGCCGTACGACCCGTCCGTCACGCCGGTACGGGGCTGGCTTCGGCGGCCACCGCGGCCGGGCTCGACTCGGCCGCGTGCCGTCCGAGGTGGGCCTCGAGCCGCCACAGCGTGTCGACGTACTGGTCCGCCCACAGCAGCGCCAGGGCGGCCGGGATCACGCTCTCGTCACCGCCCGCGACCGCGGCGTGCACGCCCTCGAGCAGCCGCCGGCGGCCGTCGGCGTCCCGTACGTGCGGGGGCGGCACGGCCGTCTCGTGCAGGATGCAGTCGCCGAGCGCGATGTACCAGGTGCGCAGGGCGTGGACCTCCGCGTCGAGGTTGGCGGCGCAGCTTTCCAGCTCTTCGTGGCCGTCGATGAACCGGCCCAGCCCGGCGAGGGAGCGCGCCACACGCCGTACGCGCGCCGCCCCGGTCACCAGGGCGGCCATACTGCCTGCGGCCATCGGCTGCGCCGAGCGTTCGGAGAGGAACTGCCGGTAGGAGTCGTCGAGGCGGTGCACGGCGGCGTCCGCGTCCTGCTCGGCCTGCTGCGACCAGGCCGGGTCGCCGTGGCCGACGAGCCGGCGCGTCGCGGCCAGGACGTAGTCCGCGCTGCGCGCGTAGGCGGCGGCGAGGTTCTCCCGCAGCAGGGTGGCCGCGCCACGCGGCCAGAACAGCAGGCCGACGCCCAGGCTGATCGCGAAGCCGATGGCGACGTCCTCGATACGGACGAGGCCGACCTGCCAGCCGCTCGGCTGGATCAGGTTGAACAGGATGAACAGGACGACGTTGAAGGCGGCCTGGCCGGCGGCGAAGGAGATCGCGCGCGGAGCGTACGCCGCGAGGAGAATGGCGAACGGGAGCACGCTCCACAGGACGGTCTCGTGCGTGCCGACCGCGAGGATGAGCGGTGCGCCGACGAGGATGCCGATGGCGGTCCCGGCCAGCGCGCTCAGGACGGACCAGCCGGTGCCCAGCGCGTTGGACCGCAGGACCGAGAGGGTGCCGAGCACCACCCAGAAGGAGTGCTGCAGGCCGGTGCGCTGGGCGATGTAGACGGCGACGGCCAGGCCCACGGCGCCCCGGACGCTGTTGCGGAACCACACGGACCGGGCGTGCGCGTCCTCGATCGCGAGTTCGGTCGCCCGGATCACCGACTGCGCCTGCCGATCGACGGCGCCGCGCAGCGAGCCGCCGCCCGGGCCTTCGGGCACGTACTCGCCGGCGGCCAGGAGGGCGTAGCGGGCGGAGTGCTGCGCGGCGTACGACACGGTGCGGGTGCGGAACGTCGGTTCCAGCGCGGCCACCAGCGCCTCGTGGTCCGGGATCGCGGGCAGTTCGGGGAGCCGCTGCGCGAGCACGCGGGTCATGGCGGCGCGGGCCTCCTCGAGCCGGTCGAGGTCCGGCCGCCCGTCCCCCTGGCCGTCCAGACGATCCGCGGAGGCCCGGAGGGCGGCCGCCGACGCCCGCATGGCCTCGGCGTTCTCCGCGCGGCACAGGGAGATCGGCGGTGATCCGGCGGGCGACCCGAGGAAGGACAGGAGGAAGTCGAGCTCGTCGACGAGTGAGGTGAGCGCGGCGGTGGCACCGGTGAGCCCGGTAGGCCGGTGCGGCGTGCCGACGAACCGGCGGCGCAGCTCGTCGACCGCCTCGTGGGCGGTACGCGTCCGGTCGGCGACGGCCTCGGCGTCCCCGGCGACCTGGGCGTCCGCGAGGTCGGCGAGCGCCCGGCAGGCGCGGGCCGACTCGGTTCGGAGCATCATCCGGCTGCGGCCCGGCCACAGGATCAACTGGGCGGCGATGCCCGCCCCGGCGGCGAGCGCCCATCCCTCGAGCCGTGAGGGCACGGCCGACAGCGGCGCCGGGATCGTCACCGGGAGCACGAAGGCGAGGATCGCCGCGGTCGCCCCCGCGGCGGCGTAACCGTTGACGACACCGGCGAACAGGATGACGAAGCCGACCACCGCCATCGCGGCCGCGGCCAGCGTGGGATCGCGGGAGCACAGCGTGCCCACGAAGATCAGGACGGCGCCGACGGCCGCGAGGCTGGCGTAGGCGGTGAACCGGCGCGCCGGCGACCCGGAGAAGTCGGCGAAGACCAGCATCGCGAACGAGCCGAAAGAGGCGAAGAGCGCCGCCTGCGGGTCGCCGATCACCCGGGAGGCGATGGCGAAGACGATCGGCAGGACGATCGCCGCCCGCAGCGCGGTCCGCAACGCGACGAGTCCCGGATCGGAGAACCGCAGCCGCCGCCGCAGTGCGGCCACCGACCGGCGCCGGACCACACCGCGGTGCTGCGGAGCGGCCTGGCCGTCGGCCGGGACTTTGGGAGGGGCAGCGCCCGCCTTTTCGGACATGTGTTCACGATACGGGCGCGGTCCCGATCCGTCTCCACGTCCGGCCGGTCTCCGCAGGTCGGTTCCGTTTCCGAGGCGGGTCGGTCTCCGCTGGCCGGTTCCGTTTCTCGGGCCGGCCGGTTCGTGATCGGTTCCGTTTCCGGGGCCGGTCGGTCTCCGCGGTCGGCTCCGTCTCTGGGGCAGGCCGGTACGTGGTCGGTTCCGTCTCTGGGGCCGGCCGGTCCACGGTCAGGTCCGTCTCCGGGGCCGGCCGGGCCGCGGGTCAGCGCTCTTCGCGGAAGGCGACGTGCCGCCGGACGATCGGGTCGTACTTGCTGAGCGTGAGCCGGTCGGGGTCGTTGCGGCGGTTCTTCCGGGTCACGTAGGTGTAGCCGGTGCCGGCGGTGGACCGGAGCTTCAGCACCGGCCGGAGCGTGTTCCTCGCCACGATGGGCTCTCCTCTCGTCGGTACGGTCTGCCCGCACCGATCCTGATAACGAAAACCGTTCCCGGATATTCCCGAGCGGAGCCGTCCTGGAAGTTGATCATTTCGCTGTGCCTTGTCAGTGGCCCCTGCGATGCTCGAACGCCCTGACAGCGCCGGTCAACGAGGGGAAGAGATGTCCACCGATCTGTACGGTGCGCGAGTGATGGCGGTCGCCGCCGACCGGATGAGCGTACGGATGCGCGTGTTCGTCGTCTACTACGAGGCCGCGGAGCACCACGCCCTGGATCTCCCCGGCGACCCGGCGTTCTTCCTGCGGGTGCTGTGGGACTGGGCCACGTATCCAAGGCGCGAGGATTCGGGCGACCGGTCGCTCGCGGAGATCGAGTTCGACCATCTGCTCGACGAGGGTTGGGTGGCCGCACACGCCGCGGAGTACGTGCGGCGGGTCGACCGGGTCGCCGAGCGCAACGCGGTACCGACCGACGAGGACTGGGAGCACTTCTCCGACTTCTACTACGAGAGGCATGGGGGCTGGCTCGACGAACACCGGCTCGTCCAGGCCGATTACGTGGTGCAGGTGACCGATCCGCGCCACCTCGCAGGCGTGGAGCCGGGCGATGGCCGGGCCACCGTCTGGTATCCGAGTCCCGGCATGCGGGTGCGGTCCGACGACGGTCCGAACGTCCCCCGGTTCTCCGAGCCGGTCGCCGTCATCGCGCCGTTCGCCGACCGTACGGACGGCGGACAGTTCGCGTGTGACCTGGCCTTCTCCGATGACGGGCGCTATCTCGCGGTCGCCGGTCAGCAGGGCGACGTGCGGGTGTACGACACCGGTGACTGGACGGAGCGAGCCCGCTTCGGCACACCGCACGACCTCATCGGCCCCAGATTGATGTGGGTGCCCGGCCGCCACGTGATCACGGCCCGGCCGCCCGCCGAATACGAGCCGCAGGTGGCCTGGGACGTCGATGCCGGTGCCGAGGCCGACCTGCCCGTCGAGCTCGGGTTCCGCCGCTCACGCACCGGGCGCCACCGGGTCGAGTACGGCGTGGAACCCGGAGTCGAGTTCGTCGGCGCGCCTTTCACCCCGGACCGTACGGTGCTGCTCGGACTCGACGCGGAGGCCGACGCGAGCGACGAGCCACCCGCCGCGGAGGCGGTCCGCTTCAGCGCGGACGAGTCCCGGATGTTCGCCCTCGACACCGAGGAGGAGCACGCGAGGTTCTCGGTGCTCGACCCGGACACCGGCCGCGTTCTGGGCGTCGTCGGCACCTCGGCCGAGATGGTGATGGACTTCGCGGTGAGCCCGGACGGCGCGTACCTGGCGATCGCCGAGCAGGCGGGGACCTGGGTGGTCGAGCCCACCATCCGGCGGGTCGCCGACGGTGGCGAACTCGTGCTCAAGGCCGGGCTCGGCATGCTCGCCGGGGCGATCGACTGGTCGCCGGACGGCCGGCTGCTCGCCGTCGACCTGCACCACCCGCCGGGCAACGACGCGCCGAGCGAGCTACGGATCTTCCCCGTCGGGGCACCGGACGCGGGTACGGAGGGCGGCACGGCCACGGCCGTCGAACCGCCCCAGGTGATCGGCCATCACTTCCCCGAAGCCGCGCCGGGCGAGGATCCGCTGGCCGGCGGCGCGATCGGCGAGGCTGCCGAGCGGCTGCGCCGGGTGGCGGCGGGCGAGGACCCGTCGGCCGGACCGTGGGCCGCGGTGGCGCTGAGCCGGCTCGACGGCGTCGCCGGAGAGGCCGACCCGATCATCCATGGAATGGCCGCCGAGAACGCTGGCGAGAGCGCCACCGCGCGTGCGATTTATGAGTCCCAGACCGGCCCTGCGGCCGCTCTCGCGAAGGCACTGCTCGGGCGGCTGCTCGCTGACGCCGTCCCGGCCGCCGACGCGGGTGCCGCTCCGGCTGCCGCCGCCTCCGATGCAGCCCTTGCCGCCGCCGCCGCCGTCCCGGCCGCTGACGCCGCTCTGGCTGGCGCCCTCGCCTTCGATGCCGCCCCTGCCACCGATGCCGCTCCGGCTGGCGCCCCCGCCTCCGACGCAGCCCCCGCCTCCGACGCTGCTCCGGCTGCCGCCCCCGCCTCCGCCTCCGCCCCGGTCGCCGCCGATGCTGTCCCGGCCTCTGCCGCTGACGCCGTCCCGGCCGGTGACGCTGCTCCGGCTGCCGCCCCCGCCTCCGACGCCCCCGACACCGCTCCCGCTCCCGCCCCCGCCAGCGATGCCGACGGCGTTGCCGATGCGCGGCGGGCGCGGGAGCTCCTCGCCGGAGCACAGGACTCTGCCGACCCGCTCGCCTCGTGCTATGCCGGATACCTGCTCGGCGGGATGCTGATCGACTCCGGTGAGGCGGAGGCGGCCGAGGCGGTGCTCCGCCGTGCCTGCGACACCGCCCTCCTCACCCGCGAGAGTCCGTACGGGCTGCTGCCCTGGATCGCCGTACGGCTCGGTGAACTGCTGACCGAGCGGGAGGCCGGGCTAGAAGAGATCCGTGAGGCGTTCGCGCTCGCTCAGCCGCTGCGCGAGATCGCCGACCCCGGCCTCGCCACCGTCGGCTTGGGCGTGCTCGACGCGAATCCGTACGCGGTGCGGGGCGCTCTGGAGTGGCTGCGCGCCTGGAGCGACGAGAGCCACGCCCACGGCTCCCGGCTGGCCACCCGGCTCGGCGCACGGATCGTGGAGGATTCCGATGATCCATCCGATCATCCGCTGGCCGACCTCCTGCGGGAGCTGGACGGCTCTTCCGAGTCCGCGGCGTATGCGCTGTGGCTGACCGCGCGGGAACGCCGGCGGGCGGGCGACTGGAACGGCGCACTGCGGGCATGGGCGGCCGCGGCCGACACGGACCTGCTGCCGTACGCGCGGTGGGCCGGCACCTGCCAGGCCGTGCTGCTGATCGTCCGGGGCGACGAGCCGGGAACGCGGCACGCCCTGCGCCATGGCCGTGACGACCGGTGGATCGTGGAGATCGCCGACGCCTTCCGCGAGGCGAAACGGAACGACGACGCGATGACCGCCTACACGATGGCGACCGAGGGCGACGACCCGCGCGCGGCGGGCCGCGCGTGGCTGGGCCTCGGCCACATCCACTCCGAGGACGGCGGGTTCCAGGACGCCGCCGTGGCGTACCGGAACGCGCGGCGGATGGCGGAGGGCTCGTACGCGACCAATGCGGCGTTCAACCTGTCCACCGTCCTCACCAAGCTGGGCGACGCCGAGGGCGCGACCGAGGCGGCCCGGGACGCCCACCGGCGCGCGGAGGCGGCCGGCGACCCGGCGCGCGGCCGGGCCCGTACCGCGCAACGGCTCGGCGACACGCTCCGTCACCGGCGTGACTGGGCCGGGGCTCGGGACGCCTACCAGGCCGCCGTCGACGCCTGGCGCGAGCTGTGGGACGAGGAGTACCCGTTCGATGCCCGGTGGGCCCTGCTCTACCTGGCCCAGGTCCAGGGACTCCTCGGGGAGCGCGACGAATCCCGGCGGATCCTGCGAAAACTGCTGAAGATGTTCGCCAAGCCTCGGGACGAGGAGCAGAAGGAGATCGCCGTGATCGCCGCGTTGGCGATGGCGCTCGACGCCAAGGCTCAGCGTGATCTCAAGACGGCCAGGCCATGGTTCAACAGAGTGATCGACTCAGGCGACGCCAACCATATCCCCACCGCACTGGCCCACCTGGCCGAGTTGCACTACTGGCTGGGGGACAAGGCCGAGGCGGCCCGCCACTACGAGCAGGTCCTGGAACTGAGCGACAACGCCGAGTACGTCGCCGAGGCCGCGTACCGGTTGGGCGAGCGGCTCGCGGAGACGGGAGATCACGCCCGAGCCATCGAGCTGATGAACCGCACGCTGGCCAGCGGATTCCCCGGCTTCGACGCCGACGCCAGGCGACTGCTCGCCCGGCTGCGCACGTCGTAGCGGTGGCACCGGCCGGACCGCAACCGTGAACCGCCGGCGGGCCCGGATGAACGACCGGTCGCTGGGCGCGGATTCAGGCCGCCTTGCGGCTCGACGGGTCCGGAGGAAGGGCCTGTCGGCGGGGCGCCCGCTCAGGCCGCTGAAGCGCGAAGGCGTCGCGCCGGTTCGGGTGGCTGGGTGCTTGGCGGTGCCGGGCCGGTTCGGGCAGCTGGGGAGCTCGGCGGTGCCGGGCCGGTTCAGGCCGCTCGGGAGCCTGACGGTGCCGCACCGCCCTCCGCGCTCGTGCGCTGCCGGGAGTCGGCCAGGCGTAGCGCCAGCCGCGGGCACAGGGTGACTGCCCGGCGGGCGTTCGCCCGCCGGCCGGGTCCGACCCGGGCGTCCTCGATGATCGGATACCCCCACTCGTCGAGGGTGACCAGCTCGGGAAGGATCTCCGCGCACAATCCGGCGCCGTCGCAGGCGATCCGGTCGATTCGCAGCTCCATAGCGCTCAACTCGCCCTCCGGTACGTCAGGGTCTCCACACAGTGGCCGTGCAGGTGGGCCTCCACCTCGTCGCCGAAGACGCGCAGCGCGCCGCCGACCAGCCGGGCGACACCGTCGGGATGGGCGCATCCGCCCCGCCCCGGCAGCAGCCCCGTCCGCGCGCACAGCCGGTCCACGTCGGTGCGCGTCGCCCGCCCGTCGGCGAGGAGCGCCAGGTCCCCGGCGACCGCCGGCAGCCCGAACAGGCACGGCCCGCACTGCCGGGCGCCCTGCCCCGCCATCCAGCCCGCGATCGCGGCGGTACGGCGCAGGCCGCAGGCCCCGTACGGGAGCGCCGACACGATTCCCGCGCCCAGGGTCGCGCCCGCTGCCTGGAGCGGCTCGGGCGCCAGCGGCAGTTCCCGGGCCTGATCGCCGGGCAGCCACGCGCCGCCGTACCCGCCCAGGAGGATGGCCGGCGCCGGCCCCGTCACCGCGCCCACCGGCGTGCCGACCGGGACCTCGAGCACTCGGATGTCCGGGTCCGAGACGCTGACCAGCATGGTCCCGGGGGCCTCGGCGGTGCCCACGGACCGGAACCAGGACGCGCCGTGGCGGGCGATGAGCGCGAGGTGCGCGAACGTCTCGGCGTTGCTCCCGAGAGTGGCCCGGCCGCCGACCCCCTGCTCGAAGGGCCGCTTCGCAGTGGGAATCGCCGGGCCGCCGCCGATCCAGCGCACCAGCGCGCTCTCCTGACCGGACAGGAAGCGGTCCGGCCCCTCGACCACCTCGACCGACACCGGGTCGATGCCCCGGCGGGCTCGTTCGGTCACGACGCCCCGCAGCATCGGCCCCAGGCCGCCCACCGGCACCGCCAGGATGACGCGGTCCGCACCGATCGTCTCGGCGGCCAGAGCCGCTCCGTCCAAGACCAAGTGGGGGGCGACCGTCAGCAGCCGCGCGTCCTTGGCGCTCAGCGGCTCGCCCTCCATGGCGTTCACCACCACCACGGGCGGCCGGGAACCCGCCGCCGCAGCCACCGCCGCCAGCTTCCGTGCGGTGGGGAACCAGCCGCCGCCACGCCCCCGCAGGCCGGCGGCGGCGATCTCATCGGCCAGCGGCCCCAGCGAACCCGGCCGGGCCGGCCCGCGCAGCGGCAGCTCGCCGTGCCGGGTGAGGTGCCGGCCCAGGTCCGGGCCGGTCACGGTGAGCAGTCGCTCCATCATTGTGGTCCTCCGTAGGCGGGAGCGGCGGTCGGCGCGGACCGCCGGGAAGGATCCGGCCGCACGCCGGCGGCGTCCGGCTCGATCCGGGCGGCGCGTTCGGCCGTGGCAGCGTGTTCGGCCATGGCGGTGTGTCCAGCCGTGTGTCCGGCACCGGTGGCGTGTTCCGCCATGACCGCCGGTACGGCCATGGCAGCGCGCTTGGCGGCGGTGGCCTGCCGGGCCGCGCCGACGCGGATCAGCGCGGCCACCGCGACGGCCGCGGTGCAGCCGACGGTGAGCGCGAGCACGAGCGTGTCGTCCGTGCCGATGCCCAGTCCGTGGACCAACGCCACCGGCCAGGACGCATACGCCAGCCAGTGCACGGCCCGCCAGGTGCGCAGCCCGAGTCGGACCCGCAGCAGACTCGTGACCACCAAGGCGATCATCAGGTCGAGCGCGACCGCCCCGAGCCCGACCCAGAAGGGCCGGTACGTGGAGACGAAGGGGACGATCGCGTCGGCCCAACGGATCGCGACGTACGAGTCGATCACGCTCGTCACCACGTGCAGCGCGATGAGGACCACCGACAGCAGCGACAGCGAACGGTGCAGTGCGGTCACCACGTACGACGCGCGGCGCGCTCCCGCCGGACGCCGCCCGGAGCCCTGCGTCCGCCGGTTTCCCGCAGGCGAGGCCTGCGCCCCCGGATCTCCTGCGCGCGAGCCCGGCGTCGGTGGGTTTCCTGCGGGTGAGGCCTGTGCCTCTGGGTCTCCTGCGTGCGAGCCTCGCGGCTGCGGGTTCTCCGGGCGGGAGGCCTGCGTCCTTGGGTCTCCTGCGTGCGAGTCCCGTGTCCGTGGGTTTCCTGCGAGTGCGGCCTGCGCTCCTGGGGCTCCGGTCCGCGAGCCGGCTGTCGGCGGATTCCCCATTCGTCGCCCGCGGGAGGTGCGGGCCGCCACGAGCAGGCCGAGCACCGTGACGGCTGTGAGCAGCACCATCGACACCAGGCCGAACGCCCGGGTGGCGTACCAGAGGGCCATCACCCGGCCACCTTCACGCCGGGACGTTCGCTGTGGTCGTCCGGCCAGCCGACGATCGTGTGCACCCAGCCGTCGGCGTGGACGAGCCGCGCCGGCAGCCCGTGCCGGGCCAGCCAGCCGCCCGCCCCGTGGCCTCGAACGAGGGCGGCGGTGCTGGCGGTGTTGGCGTCGACGCAGCTACCCGCCGACACCGAGACGGTGCGCCATGGGCCCCGGACCGGCATGCCGGTCCTGGGGTCGACGATGTGCGTGACCGTACGGCCGTCGGCCATGCGGCGGGTCCGGACCGCGAGGCTGGAGGTGGCCAGCCCGCCCGGGGCGCGGAGCGTGATGTCCTGACCGGGCGGCAGGCCGCCGTCCGGCCTCAGCCGGTGGTCGTCGGCCACGCGGACCGGCCAGCCGTTCACCGGCACGGGCCCGGCGACCGCGATGTCGCCGGCCAGCGCGATGAGCACGCCGCAGCCGGCCGCCTCGCTCGCCTCGGCCGCCGCCCGGTCGGCGGCGAACGCCTTGCCGACGGCGCCGAAGTCCAGGGTGAGCCCGCGCGGCACCGACACGGTCGTGGACGCCGGGATGATCTCGATCGACCGCCAGTCCTTGCCGGTCGGCACGGCGAACGCCGGCCCCAGCCGGGACCGCCCGGCCTCTGCCCCGGAGCGGAAGGCGGTGACGTCGTTCGGGCGGGTGACTTCGGCCTTCGCCGGTCGTCCGGCCTCTGTGTCGGCGCGGGAGGCGGTGACGTCGTTTGGACGGGTGACTTCGGCCTTCGCCGGTCGTCCGGCCTCTGTGTCGGCGCGGGAGGCGGTGACGTCGTTCGGGCGGGTGACCTCGGTCCTCGCTGACTGCCCGAATGCTCCCGCCGACCGTCCGACAGCGGTCGGGTCGACCAGCCCGCCGGTGAGCTCGGCGGCTCGCAGCGCCGCCTGCAGTACCTCCATGAACGTCGTGCTGACCCGCACGGCGTATCCGGAGCCGGCGTTCACCCGGGCCAGGTCCGAATCGTCGCGGTAGGCGCTGCAGGCGGCGTCGATGTCCCGGATCACCCGGTCGACGGCCGCGCGGGCGACGGCTAGGCGGTCCGGTTCGGTGACCGCGACGGTCGCCGAACCGCCCCACAGCGGGAAGGTCTCCTGAGCGGTGCGCATCATGATCCTCCGGACGTGACGGTGCCCGATCCGTTCGACGAACCCGATCCGGGCGCCTGTGTGGGCTGGGAGAGCCCGCTGCCGGATCCGGAGTCCGTTGTGCTGCTCGAGCCGGACGATCCGCCGGTCGTCCCCGAGCTCGACGAGGTCGAGCCGCTGGTCGTGCCCGAGTCCGATCCGGTGCTCGTCGTGGTCCCGGCCGTCGTGTGCGAGTCGGCCTGCGTGACGCCGAAGACGGCCGCCAGCCCGGCCGCCATGGCCAGGGACCCGGCCGAGGCCCAGACGGTGACGCGGCGGACCAGGGACACGCGTCGGTCCCGGCGGCCGTTCTCCCCCCATGTCTCCATTCCTTCTTCCTCCGATCTCTCGCGCTACCTCCGATGCTCGGCGGTGAACGTGAGAGCGGGATGAGCCGTCGGATCAACGTGTCTGAGAAAGGTCGTAGACCGTGACGCCGCCGACGGTCTTGGCGGTGTAGTGCTGCTGCACCCAGGTGGCGATCTGCTGTGCGTCGTTGCTGCCGCTGGAGTTTCCGCCGCGCATCATGCCCATGCCCGACCCGCCGATGAAGTAGTGGATCCTTCCGGCGGCGACGTACTTCTGGAACTGCTGCAGGCTCGGCGCCGGGTCGGTGCCGTTGAACCCACCGAGCGCCATGACCGGCTCGCCGGTGGCCAGCTGGTACCCGGAGGCGTTGTTGGACCCGACCGTCGCCGCGACCCAGGTGTACGAGCGCGCGTTCTGCTTGAGCAAGGCGGTCAGCGCGGTGCTCGGGGTGGTGGCGTTCAGCAGCCCACCGGGGCCGCCCATGCCGCCTCCCACGCCGCCGCGCGCCTGCGGCATGCCGCCGGCGCCGTTCTGCCCGCCCCCGGGGAACCCGCCCCCGGTCTGGCCGCCGCCGGGGAATCCGCCTCCGGTCTGGCCGCCGCCGGGAAACCCGCCCCCGGGGAACCGGTTCTGTCGCCCGCCGCCGAAGCCGCCGCGCGCGCCGGGGCCGCCCCGGCGGCCGCCGAATCCGCGCATTCCACCGGGCCCTCCGGACGACGGTCCCGCCGTGGGGATCGCTCCGGTGTGCGGCGTGTCCGTCGTCTCGACGGCGTACGCGGTCGGGCCGGCGATCGACGTCAGGGCCGCGACGGCCACGGCCGCTCCGATGACCCGGCGCGGGGCGCGGCCGGCGGAGGCGAGCAGCGCGGCGGCGAGCAGGCCGCCGATCAGCACGACGATCCGCAGCCACGGCAGGAAGTCCGGGGTGCGGCCGAGCAGGACGTACGACCACCACGCGGTCAGCGCGACGGCGCCGGCGAGGGTCACGGCGCCGGCCGGCCGGTGCCGCTCGCGCCACAGCACCGCCGCGCCCATGCCGGTGAGCGCCGCCACCGCCGGGGCAAGCGCGATCGTGTAGTAGCCGTGGAAGATCCCCTGCATGAAGCTGAACACCAGTCCGGTGACCAGCAGCCAGCCGCCCCACAGCGCGAACCCGGCGAACTCCCTCCGGCGGTCCCGTCCCCGCGTCAGCACGAGGCCGGCGACCAGCAGAACCAGGGCGGCGGGCAGCAGCCAGGCGATCTGCCCGCCGAGTTCGGCGTCGAACATCCGCGTCCATCCGGCGTCCTGGTTCAGGTTGCCGAGGCCGCCGGTCTCGTTGCCGTTCAGCCGGCCGAGGCCGTTGTAGCCGAGCGCCAGTTCCAGCACGCTGTCGTGCTGCGAGCCACCGATGTACGGGCGGGAGCCCGCCGGTATGAGGGCGACGATCGCGACCCACCAGCCGGCCGCCACGACCAGCGCCACCCCGGCGAGCAGCAGTTGCCGGACCCGCCGCCCGACCGGAGCGGGCGCCAGCAGCAGGTACACCAGCGCGAACGCGGGCACGACGAGGAACGCCTGCATCATCTTGGCCAGGAAGCCCAGCCCCACGCAGGAGGCGGCGACCACCAGCCACCGCGTGCTCGCGTTCTCCAGCGCCCGCACCAGCCCGTACGCGCCGAGGGTGAGCAGCAGCACGAGCAGAGCGTCCGGGTTGTTGAAGCGGAACATCAGCGCGGCCACCGGGGTGGTCGCGAGGACCGCGCCGGCCAGCAGCGCCCCGCCGATCGCCACCCGGTCACCGCGCCCGCCGCGCGCGACCCGGTCGCCGCGTCCGTCGATCGCGACCGGGCCACCGCTCCCGCCGATCGCGACCCCGTCGCCGCGCCCGCCGGTCGACACCTGGTCATCGCTTCCGCCGGTGGGCACGCGGTCATCGCGTCCGTCGATCGTGACCCCGTCGCCGAGTCCATCGATCGTGACCTGGTCATCGCGTACGCCGGCCGACGCCCGGTCACCGCGCCCGCCGCCCGTGACTCGGTCATCGCGTTCGCCGATCGTGACCCGGTCGTCGCGTTCGCCGATCGTGACCCGGTCGTCGCGCCCGCCGGCCGACGCCCGGTCACCGCGTCCGCCGAGGATGCGCCGGACCGTCGCGTACAGCACCCCGACGGTCGCGACTCCCATGAGGGCCTGCGGGACCAGGATGCTCCAGGTGTTGACGCCGAATACGCGGGCGGACAGCTCCATCGGCCACAGTGCCATCGGCGTCTTGTCGACGGTGATGAAGTTCGCCGCGTCGGAGGAGCCGAAGAAGAAGGCCTTCCAGCTGCGCGTTCCGGCCTGGACGGCCGCCGAGTAGAAGGAGTTGGCCCAGCCGGAGGCGCCGAGCCCCCACACGTACAGGACCGCCGTCGCCGCGAGTAGTACGAGCAGTGCCGGGCGCGCCCAGGCCGGGTCGGCGGCGTCGCCGCGGAGCAACCGGCGCGCCGGGTTGGTGCTCCGGGAGGCCGACGTGCCCTGTTCGGGGTCGGCCTGCCGGGGTGGTCCGGAGGTCATCGATGTCATGACTCGACGGTCGGCGGCGGACGTTGGGGGTCCCTGAGCCGACGATGAGAGCCGGGTGAGAATCCGCCCAAGACAGCGCCGGCCGGTCAGTGCCTGATGAGGAGACCGGGCGAGCGCTCGGTGACAGGGGCGCGCCTCCAGGGCCTTCGGGCGCGACCGAACGGGCGTGAAAGCCGTCTTGTCAGCGCCATTCCGATCATCAACAATCGAGGAACCGCGCCGGTGGACCGGGTAGGCGTACTTCTCGCAGGAGCCACGCTTTCCACCGTCGTGAGCACCTGTCACGCCTACCCACCTTGGGGGTTCAGTGAGACGCTCACGCCCTGCCAACGCGCCGTCCGCGGCTCAGCTCTCGATCAACCGGAGAACGCTCCTGCGCGCGGGCGCCGCCGCCGTCGGCGGCTCGATGCTCGGCGCCGTTGGCCTGCCCAGGGCAGCCCGAGCCGCGCGGACCGACACCGGAGTCTCCGTCTACGCGTTCCCGCTCTCGGCGGTGACCCTGCTGAGCGGTCCGTTCCAGCAGAACATGACCCGCACCCAGGCGTACCTGAACTTCGTCGACGCCGACCGGCTGCTGCACACCTTCCGACTCAACTACGGCCTGTCCTCGAGCGCGCAGCCGTGCGGCGGCTGGGAGGCGCCCGACGTCGAGCTGCGCGGGCATTCGACCGGGCATCTGCTCAGCGCCCTCGCCCAGTCGTACGCCAACACCGGCGCGTCCTCGTACAAGACCAAGGGCGACTACGTCGTGGGCGCGCTGGCCACCTGCCAGGCGCGCGCCACGGCGGCCGGGTACAACAGCGGCTTCCTGGCCGCCTTCCCGGAGAGCTTCATCGACCGGGTCGAGGCCCGCCAGAACGTCTGGGCGCCGTACTACACGCTGCACAAGATCATGGCGGGCCTGCTCGACCAGTACCTGCTCGCGGGCAACGCGCAGGCGCTGACCGTCCTGAAGGCCATGGCCGCGTGGGTCAAGTTCCGCATGGGGCGCCTCAGTTACAGCCAGCGGCAGAGCATGCTCGACACGGAGTTCGGCGGCATGAACGAGGTCCTGGCCAACCTGTACCAGGTGACCGGCGACCCCGACCATCTGACGACCGCCGAGTACTTCGACCACGCGCGGATGTTCGACCCGCTCGCCGCCGGCAGCGATCAGCTGGCGGGCTTCCACGCCAACACCCAGATCCCCAAGATGCTCGGAGCGATCCGCGAGTACCACGCGACGGGCACGACGCGGTACCACGACATCGCGACCAACTTCTGGGACATCGTCGTCGGGCATCACACCTACGTCATCGGCGGGAACTCCAACGGCGAGTACTTCCAGCAGCCGGACGGCATCGCCGGCCAGCTCTCCGACACCACCTGCGAGGTCTGCAACAGCTACAACATGCTCAAGCTGACCCGGCAGCTGTTCTTCACCGACCCGGCGCGCACCGACTACATCGACTATTACGAGCGCACCCTCTGGAACCAGATGCTCGGCGAGCAGGACCCGAACTCCGCGCACGGGTTCGTCACGTACTACACGCCGCTGCGCCCGGGCGGGATCAAGACCTACAGCAACGACTACGACGACTTCACCTGCGACCACGGCACCGGGATGGAGACGCACACGAAGTTCGCCGACAGCATCTACTTCTACAGCGGCAGCACGCTGTACGTGAACCTCTTCGTCGCCTCGACGCTGAACTGGGCGGCGCAGGGGGTCACGATCCGGCAGGACACCACGTTCCCGGAGGCCGCGTCGACGAAGCTGACCGTCACCGGATCCGGCACGTTCACCATCAAGATCCGGGTCCCCGGCTGGGCCGCGGGCGCGGCGCTGACGGTCAACGGCGCGGCGGTCGGCGCGAGTCCGGGCGGGTACGCGACGATCACGCGGACCTGGGCCTCCGGGGACGTGGTGAACCTGACGCTCCCGATGGCGCTCAGCTTCCCCGCCGCTCCCGACAGCGCCACCACACAGGCCGTGAAGATCGGGCCGATCGTCCTCGCGGGCGCCTACGGCTCGACCGACCTGACGGCACTGCCGACCCTCACCCCGTCCAGCGTTAAGGCGACGAGCACACCGCTGCAGTACACGGCGACGGCGAGCACCGGCACCGTCACCCTGCTGCCGTTCTACAAGATGCACCACCAGCGCTACACGGTCTACTGGAACGTCTCCAAGCCGCTGCCGGAACTGGTCGCCTGGTACAAGTTCGACGAGACCGCCGGGACCTCGGCCCAGGACTCCAGCGGCAACGGGAAGACCGCCACGCTGACCGGCGGTACGTCCTGGACGGCGGGACACAGCGGGAACGCGGTCGCCCTCGACGGCTCATCCGGGTACGTCACCCTGCCCGCCGGCATCCTGGCCGGCGCGGCCGCCTGCACCGTCGCCACCTGGGTGCGCCTGGACACGATCAGCACGTGGGCCCGGGTGTTCGACTTCGGCAGCGACACCACGACCAACATGTTCCTCACTCCGCAGAGCGGCGCCGGCACCGCGAGGTTCGCCATCACCACCTCGGGGGCGAGCGGCGAGCAGCAGATCAACGCCCCGGCGGCGCTGCCGACCGGCGCCTGGACGCACGTCGCCGTCACCGTCGGCGGCGGCGTCGGGGTGCTCTACGTCAACGGTGCCGAAGTGGCCCGCAACGCGGCGATGTCCCTCAGCCCGGGCGGCCTCGGCGGCACGACCCAGAACCGCCTCGGCCGGTCCCAGTACGCGGACCCGTACCTGGACGGTGCGGTCGACGACCTGCGCCTCTACAGCCGCGTCCTCACGGCGACCGAGATCGCCGCACTCGCGCGGTGAGCGGGCGGCCGCCCGCGTGAAGCCCTGACACGGGAGGACACGAGCCGGCCGCCGATCAGCGGCTCCCGCCGATCGGCGGCCGGCTCACTCGACCGGGGCCGCGCAGGCGTCCCGGTCGAGCCTGTCCGACGACGGCGGCTCCGTCCAGAGGGGCGTGACGGGCCGCTGCCGCATGGAGTGGACCTGTACGGGGTCGGATCGCAATGCAGCCGGTGCCCGGCCCGCGAGCGGCCGGGTACTCGCTCGCGGGCCGGGCACACGTCTTCCTCTCCGCCTCCTCTGGAGTTACCGAAAACACCTAAAACGTTTTCGGTAACGTAAACACGCTGTACGAGCCGTGTCAACGGCAAGATTCTTGGGACGTACCGAAATGGGTTCACGTGGACTCGGCCGCGCTTGAGCGGTCCATGAAAGACCCTTGCCAGCCCCTGGACGATCATCAACAATTGGGGCACCTCCGCCGGTGACCGGGTAGGCGCACTTCTTACGGACGGCGCTTTCACTGTCGTGAGTCCTCTGCCACGCCTACCCGTTATGGGGGTTCCGTGCGGCGCTCACGAGTCCTGTTCCACCTGTCCGCGGCCCTGCTCCTCACGACCGTGCTGTCCATCCCCGGTACGGCCGAGGCCGCGGCGTCCTTCTCCTCGACCGCTGTGAATCAGAACGGCGGTAACTGCATGGACGTGCCCTGGGGTTCGTCCGATGACATCCAGCTCATCCAGTGGTCCTGCAACGACGGGACCAATCAGACCTTCACCTTCACCCCGGTGTCGGGCACGAGCGATCAGTACACGATCGGCACCGTGACCGGCGGTAAGTGTGCCGGCGTCTCCGGTGCCTCCACCGCCGACAACGCCCAGGTCATGCAGTCGGCGTGCACCGGGCAGGACAGCCAGAAGTTCCAGCTCGCGGCGGTGTCGGCGGGCAACAAGACGTTCAACCTCAAGGCCGTCCACTCCGGCAAGTGCATCGTGCCCTCGGGCGATTCCTCGGCCTCCAACACCGGCCTGGTCCAGCTGCCCTGCAGTTCGGCGACCTCCCGCGTCTGGCAGCTGCCGAACTACACCGCAGGGGGCACCACGGGCGGGACCTACACCAACCCGCTCGACCTGCACGGTCCGGACCCGTGGATGACGTACTACAACGGTTACTACTACCTGGCCACGACCACGTGGAACTCCACGATCACCATGCGGAAGGCCACCACGCTGCGCGGGCTGGCCTCCGCCCCGGACCAGGTGATCTTCAACCTGACCCGGTCCAACGGCTGCTGCAACATGTGGGCGCCGGAGTTCCACCTGCTGGGCGGGCCTAACGGGCCGCGCTGGTACCTCTACTACGTCGCGGGGGCGAACGTCTCCGACTACCTCGGCACCCAGCGCATCCACGTACTGGAGAGCGCCGGCACCGACCCGATGGGCCCCTACACCTTCAAGGCCGACCTGCTCGACCCCACCGCGGACAACACGTGGGAGCTCGACCCGTCGATCCTGCAGCTGAACGGCAACCTCTACCTGCTCGGGACCTACTACAACGGCTCCCAGCCGATGTTCATCCGGCCGCTGAGCAACCCGTGGACGGCGAGCGGGACCCGTCATCTGCTCGCGACGCCGACGTACGGCTGGGAGACGGTCGGGGGAGCGGTGAACGAGGCGCCCGAAGTGCTCCAGCACGGCGGCAAGACCTTCGTCGTCTTCTCCGCCAGCCACTGCTCCACGCCGGACTACAAGCTCGGCCTGCTCACCTACAACGGCGGTGACCCGCTGAACTCGTCGTCCTGGGTGAAGTCGTCGACACCGGTCTTCCAGCGCTCGGACGCCAACGGCGTCTACGGCCCGGGCCACAACGGCTTCTTCACCTCGCCCGACGGCACCGAGAGCTGGATGGTCTACCACGCCAACGACTCGGCGGGCGGCGGCTGCGACATGAACCGCACCACGCGGGCGCAGAAGTTCACCTGGAACGCCGACGGCACGCCGAACTTCGGCACCCCGGTGCGCCTCGGGACGACGCTGCCCGCCCCCGCCGGCGAGCCCGCCTCCTGACACCCCGATCGCATCACCCGCCCTTGCCCCAGCCCCCGCCAGAAAGGATGTGATCACGTGAGACGTTCCCGCCTGCTCTCGCTCTGCGGAGCCGGGATCCTCGCCGTGGCCACCGGGCTCTCCACCGCGAGCCCGGCGGCAGCGGCGGCGACCTTCTCCTCGACCGTCGTGAATCAGAACGGCGGTAACTGCATGGACGTGCCCTGGGGTTCGTCCGATGACATCCAGCTCATCCAGTGGTCCTGCAACGACGGGACCAATCAGACCTTCACCTTCACCCCGGTGTCGGGCACGAGCGATCAGTACACGATCGGCACCGTGACCGGCGGTAAGTGTGCCGGCGTCTCCGGTGCCTCCACCGCCGACAACGCCCAGGTCATGCAGTCGGCGTGCACCGGGCAGGACAGCCAGAAGTTCCAGCTCGCGGCGGTGTCGGCGGGCAACAAGACGTTCAACCTCAAGGCCGTCCACTCCGGCAAGTGCATCGTGCCCTCGGGCGATTCCTCGGCCTCCAACACCGGCCTGGTCCAGCTGCCCTGCAGTTCGGCGACCTCCCGGGTCTGGCAGGTGCCGAACTACACGACCCAGGGCGGAGGCGGCGGGACCGGCACCTACGAGGGCTACCCGGCCCTGCCCGCATACAACGTGTGCGGGAACTCCGGCCTCGGGCGGTCGTACGGGACGAACTTCCCCACCCCCAACGACCCGTACTCCCAGGGCTACTACAACACCAGCGCGCTCGGCTGGGACGGCAACTACTGGCCGGTGACGACCTTCCTGTCCGGGTCGTACTTCGCGCGTGGCGTCAACAGCGTCTACAGCTCGCAGTACTGCGGCGGGATGTACTCCTTCAGCGCCTACAACTACGGCGGCACCCACCCGGCGCAGTCGGTCCAGTGGACCATGGACAACGGCTACCTGCCCGCCCTGAAGACGCAGTTCACCAGCGGCTCGGTCACCGTCGCCATCAAGAACTTCGCGAACAAGGTGACGCTGAACGGCAGCGCCTTCATGCTGATCTACACCCGGGTCTCGGTGACCAACAAGGGCTCGAGCTCGGTGACCGTGCCGCCCGGCGGGTCCGGGCCCAACCTCGTACGGCTGACGAGTTCCTCGCTCGACACCGTCGCGCCCGGCGCGACCAGCAACCACGACTTCGTGGCCGCGGTCGACAACTTCGGCAGCGGGGCGGCCTTCCCCAGCACCAGCACGCTGTCCTCCAGCGCGCCGGACTACGACACCGCCTACAGCCAGATGTCCTCGTACTGGAACGGCCGGCTGGGCGAGCTGAACACCTTCGCGCTGCCGAACATCACCCTGCCCAACACCGGGAGCCTGGCCAACCCGGGCACCGCGATGACCAACGCCTACAAGGCGGCCACGGCCTACAACCTGATCATGCAGGTGGGCAAGGCGCAGTTCTCGGCCGCCAACAACTACGCCTACATCCTCAACCACGACGTGCCCGGCGAGCTGATCGCCAAGCTGTCCACCGGTGACTTCCACGACGCGCAGAACCTCCTGCTCACCGCCCGGATCTCCGAGACGCAGGGCTGGGACGAGAAGGGCGCGAACTGGTACTGGGACGGGGTCTGGAAGACGCCGCAGATCTGGGCGATCTACCTGGCGAAGACGGGTGACACCTCGTTCGTCAACAGCTACTTCCATGACGACTCGGGCGGATCCTCGCCGTGGGGCCCCAGCCTCTACACGATGATGCACACCTACTACCAGGGCCAGCTCGACTCCGACGGCACGCTGCGGAGCAACTTCGACAACGACTCGACCGGCAAGTGGCTGTTCAGCAACTACTCCGCGCTGATCGGCCTCGCGTCCTACAAGTACATCGCGACCAGGCTCGGCCTGACCTCGGAGGCGACGTACGCGGACACCGCCTACACCAACCTGCTGAACGCCCTGAACAGGGTCGTGGGCAACAACCAGTCGGCCAACGGCTTCAACTACCTGCCGTGCGAGGTCGACAAGCCCAACAGCGCCAACCGCTGCAACACCTTCAACGACGCCAACTGGGCCTCGCCGGCCTGGGCGGGACAGAACCAGTTCGACACCATGCTGATGGGCGGCACGCTGAACGGCGTCATCGGTGACCCCGGTCAGATCGACCGGATGTACCAGTGGGGCTACGCCCGGCTGTCCGCGCAGGGCTACCCCTATCCGACCTTCGGCGCCTTCAACGGCTACTCCACCGGCTACAACACCTTCTACGCATCCGACGGCCTCTTCAGCAACAACTACCGCGACCTGCCGATCACCAGCTACGCCTGGCAGCTGGCGACCACGACCGGCGGCCCGAACGCCTGGTGGGAGGCCAACGGCAGCGGCCCGAGCTCGTCGAACCCGTGGGCCGGCAACCACGCGGGCCCGGAGTTCGGCGCCTGCCCGTACGCCTGGCCGCTCGCGGGACAGCAGCTGGGGCTCCTCAACTCCGTCGTCGCCGAGGGCCTGTCGTCCAGCGGCTCCGGCCCGTACACCTACAGCCGGCCGCTCTACATCGGCCGCGGCATCCCCAACGCCTGGCTGGCGGCCGGGCAGACCGTCTCGGTCAGCAACCTGACCTCGTCGTACAACGTGAGCAGCGGCGCGCGCAGCACGTACGGGGTCTCGATCGCGGTCACGAACCCGGGCGCCCGGGTCATCACCGTGAACATCACCGGCACCACGCCCGGCGGCACCGCCTACATCTCGCTGCCCGTCTTCTACAGCTCCTCGGTGACCTCGGTGACCGGCGGAAGCTACAACTCCAGCACCCACACGGTGACGGCCACCGGCAACACGATCACCATCAACCTCAACAACTGATCACCGCGACCGTGCCGGGCAGCGCCGCTGCCCGGCACGGTTCGTTCAGGCCTTTGGCGGCCTTAACTCCGGGCGTAGGCTGACGAATCCGCTCGAAGAGGAGGAAGGGCGCATCATGGCTCTGCTGGACGAGAAGACCTGGACGGGCTCGGTGTTCGGCGACGGCTGGTACGAGCCGTCCGGGGGAGACGCGCCCGTCGTGGAGCCCGCCACCGGGGCCGAACTCGGGCGGACCGGCGTCGCCGCGAGCGAGGACATCGCCCGCGCCGGGGCCGAGGCGGCCAAGGCCCAGCGGGGCTGGGCCGCCACCTCGTTCGAGGAGCGCGCGGCGGTGCTCCGCCGCGCCGGCCTGCTGTTCGAGCGGCACGCCGCCGAGATCGAGCAGTGGATCGTCCGCGAGACCGGCGCCATTCCGCCCAAGGCGGCCCTGGAGACCCACATCGCCGCCCAGGAGTGCTACGAGGCGTCCGCGCTCGCCTCCCACCCGCTCGGCGACATCCTGCCGACCGCCAAGAAGCGCCTCAGCCTCGCCCGCCGGGTACCCGCGGGCGTCGTCGGGGTGATCGCGCCCTTCAACTTTCCGCTCATCCTCGGCATCCGGTCGGTCGCCCCGGCCCTCGCCCTCGGCAACGCCGTCGTGCTCAAGCCCGACCCCCGTACGGCCGTGTCCGGAGGCGTCGTCATCGCCCGCGTCCTCGAGGAGGCCGGGCTGCCCGCCGGAGTCCTGCACATGCTGCCCGGCGGGGCCGACGCCGGGGAGGCGCTCGTCGCCGACCCGCACGTCCGGGTCATCTCCTTCACCGGCTCCACCGCCGCCGGCCGTGCCGTCGGGGCGGCGGCGGGGCGCCACCTCAAGCGCGCCCACCTGGAACTCGGCGGCAACTCCGCCCTCATCGTCCTCGACGACGCCGACCTCGACCTGGCGGTGTCCGCGGCGGCGTTCGGCTCGTTCATGCACCAGGGCCAGATCTGCATGACCACCGGACGGCACCTCGTGCACGAGCGGATCGCCGGCGAGTACGTCGAGCGGCTCGCCGCCAAGGCCGACGGCCTGCCCGTCGGGGACCCCGCCACCGAGCAGGTCGCCCTCGGCCCCATCATCGACGAGGACCAGCGCGACCGCGTGCACTCCCTGGTCACCGCGAGCGTCGACGCGGGCGCGCGCCTGGCCGCCGGCGGCACGTACGAGAGGCTGTTCTACCGCCCGACCGTCCTCGCCGACGTCACCCCGCAGACCCCGGCGTACGCGAACGAGGTTTTCGGCCCGGTCGCCCCCGTCAGCGCGTTCGGCTCCGTGGAGGAGGCGGTCGAACTGGCCGTCGGCACCGAGTACGGCCTGTCCCTCGGCATCCTCACCCGCGACGTCATGAAGGCACTCGACCTGGCCGAGCGCATCCCCAGCGGCATCGTGCACATCAACGACCAGACCGTCGACGACGAGGCGGTCGCCCCGTTCGGCGGCGTCGGCGCGTCGGGCACCGGCTCGCGATTCGGCGGCGCGGCGGCGAACGTCGAGGCGTTCACCGAGACGCAGTGGGTCACCATGCAGGGCGACATCGCCCGCTATCCGTTCTGAGCGGCGACCGTGCGATCTCCCCCGGTCACCGGGGGAAATCGCACGGGAAGCGCGGTCAGGGCCCGATGGAACGGGCCCGGCCGCCAGTCCAGCTCGGCGGCCGACACGGTCGGCTCCATCCCGGGCACCATGTCGAGCAGGCTCTCGATGGCCACCGTGGCGATGAGCTGCGCGGGCCGCTTGGCCGGGCAGGCGTGCGGACCCGCGCCCCAGGCCAGATGGGCACGGTTGCCGATCCTGCTGCCGGAAGCCGTGGACGGATCGGTGTTGGCGGCGGCGAAGCTGATGACCACCGGCTGGTCGGCGGGCAGGACGACCCCTCGGAACTCGATGTCCCGTTCGGGATAGGTGAAGGCGAAGTTCGCGATCGGGGGGTCCGTCCACAGGAGCTCGTCGAGCGCGTCCTCGACGAGCAGATCGCCGCCCCAGACGGAACCGGAGACCTGGTCGCTCATCAGCATCAGCCGCAGGGTGTTGGCGATGAGGTTCTGCTCCGGCTCGGCGCCGCCTCCCATGAGAACGAGGACCTGGTGCAGCGCCTCCTCGTCGGTCAGACCTGCCGGATGGGCCAGGATCCGGGAGGTCAGATCCTGGTCGGGGCGCCAGCGCTTGAGGGCGATGAGCTCGGCCACGCCGTGTGTCAGCTCGGCGTCCCCCTGCCGGGTGTCGACGCCGTCGAAGATCTTCTTGTACCCGGAGGCGAGCCGCGCACCGAGGTCGGCGGGGCAGCCGAGAACCCGCCCGAGAACCATGAGCGGCAACGGCCGGGCGAACTGGCTGAGCAGGTCGGCCTCTCCCGCGGAGCGGAACTCACGGACCAGGGCTTCGGCGCTGTGCTCGACGTGGGCGCGGAGCACATCGGGCTCGATGGCTCCCAGCCCGTCGGTCACCGCCTGCCGGAGTCGTGAGTGGACCGGCCCGTCGGTGTACATACAGTTCGGCCGATACATCATCAGTGGCAGGACGGGGCAGTCCGCGGGGACGCCCCGCTGCCAACGGCGTGGATCCTTGGGGAAGGTATGAGGGTCGCGCAGGACCTCCAGCGCGGCCGCGTATCCGATCACGAGCATCGCGGGAACACCGGGTGCCAGCTCGACCGGCACCACGTCGCCGTATCGGCGAAGCCGCGCATACGTACGTGCCGGGTCCGCAGCGAATTCCGGGTCGAAGAGCCGTGTGCGGACCGGGTGCGCGGGCGGACTCGGCCACGAGCTCGGTGTCGATTCTCCGGGAGAGGCGGCCACTCGTGACTCCTCGCTTTCAGGAGGGCGGGGGAGGGACTCCATCAGCCGGCGACTCGCTGCCGGGATCTCTGCGATCGCGTGACACGAGCGGCACGGAACAGCGTGCCCGGCCGGATGAGGTCGTTGGGGTGGGTCCGCATGTGCGCCACCTGCAAGAAGCGCTGATTCATCTCCGTGTCGACGACGGACGCCCGCAATATGAGGTCGCTTATCCGCCGTGCGATCCGGTAACCGCGTGGGTAGGGCCCATTGACGTGTGGCAGTGCGAGGTCGTTGAGCGTGGACGTCTGCCAAGCGGCGTCGACGACGACCCGGACGAGTTCGAAATAGTCTCGGGCGGGTTTCGCCAACGATGTGACGGATCTCAGATAGGCCGACAGGCAGGATGCATGAAGCGCGGCCGATGACATGCCCTGTCCGTAGACGGGGTTGAAGGATGCCACGGCGTCGCCCACGGCGACCAGGCCGGCGGGGAGGTTGCGAATCAGATGGAAATCACGTCGCCTGGAGTCGGCCTGTCGATAGGTCGCGACCGGGCTGATCATCTGGCATTTATCGGCCACCTCCGCGAACACCGGCGGTAGCCGTCGGCAACGCTCCCGGAAATCCTCGGGATCGTTGGTCGGGCGGTCATCGGCGAATCCCGCCAACAGCATGGTCCAGCGGTCTCCCTCGACCGCGGTCAGCGCACTTACTCCGGCTCGGCGCCCGCCCTGTGGAAGAACGATCGCCTGTACGCTGGTGGCCCCGTGTGAATCGCCGCCTCGACGAAAGACCGCAGTAGCGTAATTGAGGTCGATTCCGATGCGCCGCATTTCCGGACGTTGCAGGCCGGCGCGCTCCAGCCAGTCGCTCAACCGGCTTGATCGGCCCATCGCATCGACCACCAGGTCGGCGGCCATGCTCTTGATCTCGTCGGCGGGCTCGCCGGCGAGGGTGCACCGCACACCGGAGACTCGGCCCTCGGCGAAGGCCAGGTCACGTACCTGCGCGCGGATGAAGTGGACGTTCGGCAGAGAGAGCGTCCTCGCGCGCACATGGACTTCCAAGAACGGGCGGCTGGCGCTGATCATCTCATCGGACGCGGGGGCCTTGACGATGCCGTTGACGTACATGCGGATCGCGTCGTCGCGGGAGAGCACGGCACCCGCCGCGATCAGGTCACGAGAGAATCCGGGGAACCAACGATCCATCTGTATCCGGCCGCCGTCCAGCAGCGCGTGCACCTGCGTGCTCTGCGGCGCCCCCGGCCGCCCCGCGGCCGCCGCCTCCAGGTCGTCCCGTTCGATGATCACGACCTCGGTGGCGTGTTCGCTCAGGACCCGCGCCGCGAGCAGGCCGGCGATGCTGCCGCCCAGCACGACGGCGCGCCGTAGCACGACCCGGCTGTCGGCCGGTGGTTGTGAAGTCCCGAGCTCCCGGAAGCGACGGGACGATTTCCTGCTCATTCGTGTGCGCTACCTCGATCAAGATATGTCCGGTGTGCCAGCCGTTGGACAGCATGCGATCGGGAGGGTCCCCCGGCATCCGTACTCTTACCGAGTCCGGCACGGAACCACGGGCCCGCCGGTGGCCGGTGTCATCGGCGGAGGCCCGGCCGGGCCGCTCCTGCTGGTGATCACTACGATGGCATCTTGATCTGACGCGGCCCCTGAAAGAGGCGTGTACGGCGGAGACCGGATCCGGGCGGTGTCGGTGGCGGAGCGGACCGAGAACAGATGGCGCGGCGGCTACGTTCCGGCCGAGCTGAACGGTTTCGTCGGGCGGCGGGAGTTGCTCGCCACGGCGAAGGCGAAACTGGCCGACCCCCGGGTGAGGCTTCTCTCTCTGACCGGCACCGGCGGAACGGGTAAGACGCGGCTCGCGATGCGGCTGGCGCACGAGGCACGCCGGTCCTATCGCGACGGTGTGTGGTGGGTGGACCTCGCCTCCCTCGTCGACCCGTCCTTGGTCGGCAGGGCGATCGTCGGCGCACTGCCCATCGACGACGTGTCGGCGCGCGAGTTCGGCGACGTCCTGATCACGGCGCTGGCCGACCGGGCGCTGCTGCTGATGCTGGACAACTGCGAGCACCTCATCGAGGCGATCGCACCTCTTGTGGTCCGCCTCCTGCGCGGATGCCCTGACCTACGGATCGTCGCGACCAGCCGGGTCCCCCTGCGATGCGAGGGCGAGCACCTGCTGGACGTTCCGCCACTGAGCGTGCCTGCCGATCCCGAACACGCCGTGCCGTCCGAGTCCGAGGCCATGCGCCTCTTCGAAGCGAGGGCCTGCGCGGCACGGGCCGACTTCACGATCACGGCTGAGAACACCGCCGACGTGGCGCGCCTCGCCCGGCTGCTCGACGGGATCCCGCTGGCGATCGAGCTGGCGGCCCCTCTCGTCCGCGTGATGGCGCTCCCCGAGATCGTGTCGCTGTTGTCGACCTTCCGGTTCAGGACCCCGGCGAAGGAGGTGGGTGCCCCGGCCCATCACCGGACCCTGTGGGACAGCTTCGAGTGGAGCTACCAGCTGTGCTCGAAGGACGAGCAGCTGCTGTGGACGCGGCTGGCCGTGTTCGCCGGCAGTTTCACCGTGGACGCCGCGGTGGCCGTCGCCTCGGATGACACGCTCGACGCCGCCCAGGTACCGATGATCCTGCTGGAGCTGGTCGGCAAGAACATCGTCGTGGCCGACACCGACTCGGCCCCCACGCGGTACGCCATGCTCTCGACGGTGCGTGAGTACGGGCAGGCCCGGCTGTCGTCGCTGGAAGAGCACGAGCCCGTCTCCACGCCGGATCGTCCCGTACCCGAGACCGGTGACGCCTCGGCGGCGTACCGCAGGCTCAGGACGCACTTCCTCCACCGGGCCGGCCACTTCGGCCGGCATTGGTACGGGCCGGACGAGACCCGTTACCTGTGGGAGGCCGGTCAGGACCTGCCCAATTACCGGGCCGTCCTCGATCGGTGCGCCTCCGCCACGACGCTTGAGGAGGCCGTGGACGGAGCCAGGATCGCCGTCGCGTTGGCGACCCTTCGCCTGTGGTTCTTCGACGGGTCGCTGGGCGAGGGGCTGCGGGCCCTGCTGCGTGCCGATGAGGCCCTCGTGCGCAACGACGCCCCGGATCCGCTCCGGCTGACCGTGCTCGCCAAGGCGGGCTGGATCGCGCTGTGCCTGGGGGACCAGGCCAACGCCGAGAACCTTCTGGACCGCTGCCGGGTTCTGTCGTCGCGGATGACCGGTGGGGGCGAGGCGGACGGCGCGCTGGCCGGCTACGCCTTCTTCACCGGCGCGGCAGATCTGTTCGTGCGCGGCGCCCCCGCCGTACTCGAGCGGTTCGCCGAGGCGGCAGCCAACCTGACCGCCGCGGACGATCCCGGTACCGTGCCGATGGCGGAGATGTTCCATGCCATCGCCGCCGCGTTCATAGCGGCCGAGGCGGACGCCCTGGCCATCACCGAACGGCACCTGGCCGATACCCGCGCCCACGGCGCGGCCTGGTCGATCACCTGGGCGCAGTGGGCCCGCGCGGTGGCCGAGCTCCGCCACGGCGACCCGCAGACGGCCGTCGCGATGTTCCGATCCGCGCTGCACGCGCAGTGGGACATGGGCGACCGATGGGGGTCGACCTGGTGCGTGGAGTCGCTGGCCTGGTGCGCGGTCGCCCGTGGCCATTTCGAGGAGGCCGCCCTGCTCCTCGGCGCCGCGCAGAACCTGCAGCACACGCTGGGCGTGACGATCAGCCGCCTGCAACCGTGGGCACACGCGCACGCCGCCTGCGTCGATCAGGCGCGCACGGCCCTGGGTGAGGCCTACCACGTCAACGAGGGCTACGGCATGGAGATGGACGTCGACGCCGTCGTCGACCTGGCGCTGGGCCGGCCGTCCGCTCCGCGGGCCGACGCCCCGTCACCGTCAAGAGCCGCCAAGCCGCTGCTCAGCGAGAAACAGCAGGCCGTGGCGGAGCTGATCGCCGAAGGAAAGACCGACAAGCAGATCGCCTCGGTGCTGTTCCTCAGCCCGCGCACGGTTCAGTCGCACGTGAGCGCCATCCTCCGCAGGCTCGGGTTCACCAGCCGTACGGAGATCGCCAAATGGGTCGTCGAACGACAGCGCGAGCCGAGCGGCGGCCTCTGAGGATTCTCTGATTCCGCGCTGGTGGGATGGCGTACGTCCACGCCAGGGAATCGCCGGGAGTCGAGAGAGTTCATGACCCGTAACTGGAAGCGCCTGCTGCTCATCGGAGTAGCCGTCGCCGTCGTCCTCGTCGTCGGAGGGCCGTTCGTCTACATCCACTTCTTCCAGGACAAGGCGCCCGCGCCGCTGTCCGTCTCGGCCTCGCCCCAGGCCGCGACTGGCGCGGCGGTGCCCGCCGACGGCACGTGGAAGGCCGCGGCCGGTTCGCAGGCCGGGTACCGGGTGAAGGAGGTGCTGTTCGGCCAGAACACCGAGGCGGTCGGGCGTACGAACGGCGTCACCGGCGACCTCACCATCGCCGGGACCAAGGCGACCAAGGGGTCGTTCACCGTCGACCTGACCACGGTGAAGAGCGACAAGGACCGGCGCGACCAGCAGTTCCAGGGGCGCATCATGGAGACCGCGAAGTACCCGAAGGCCACCTTCGCCCTCACCGAGCCCATCGACCTCGGCAGCGTGCCCACGGTCGGCGCGAAGATCACCGCGAAGGCCACCGGGAACCTCACGCTCAAGGCGGAGACCAGGAAGGTCACCTTCGACGTCACCGCGTCCCGTACCGCGCCGGGAGCGTTCGACGTGAGCGGGTCGATCCCGGTGAAGTTCGCCGACTGGAAGATCGCCAACCCGAGCTTCGGCCCCATCCAGACGCAGGACAACGGTCAGGTGGAGTTCCTGCTGAAATTCACGAAGTGAACCGTCCCGCCGGTCCGGTCATTTCTCGTCGGCGAGCAGGTTGACGGCGAACCCGAGGAACGCGATCCCGCTGATCTGCTCCATCCGGCGCCGGAAGGACGGCCGCCGGATCCGCTCGGCCAGCGCGTGCGCCGCGCCGGAGACCACCCAGTACCAGACCGCCAGCTCCGCCATGTCCACGGCGCTGAACAGCAGCGTGGTGCTGAACGTCGGTGCGCCGTGCGGGATGAACTGCGGGATCAGGCTCATGTAGAACACGCCGGCCTTGGGATTGAGCAGGTTGGTGCCCATGCCGGAACGGAAGGCGGTGAGCCATCCGCGGGCGGAAGGCACCGCTTTGTCCCCCGGAGACTCGGCAGGAGGTACCGGCTGATCGGACGGCGCACCGGCCGGGGGCGCGCTCGGCCTCCGGGACCGGACCAGCGCCGAGATGCCCAGCCAGGTCAGATAGCCGGCTCCGGCGATGCGCAAGGCGTCGTAGGCCAGGTGTGAGGCGGCGAGCAGTGCGGTGAGTCCCGCAGCCGTCGCGACGGTCCACACCAGGCAGCCGGTGAGGATCCCGAGGGCGGCGGCCACCCCGAAGCGCCGCCCTTGGCCGGCGGAGGTGCGCACGACCAGCAGGGTGTCCAGACCGGGCGTAACGTTGATCAACGCGGCGACCCCGGCGAACGCCAGCACGGCTGTGATCATGCTACGCCGTTCTCCGCGAACAGGTCAGAGCTCCGTGGCGCGGCGAGGTCCCGGCGGATGTACCACTCGGTGCCGAGCAGGCGGTCGCGCTCCTCGTCGGGCAGGCCCGCGAACATCGCGGGGCCCGCCCCGCGCTCGGCCTCTGACTCGTGCGCCTGGAACGCCTCCCACTTGCGGTCCGCCCAGGGCCGTACGTCGACCGTCGTGGTGACCTGCTCGTCGGGCGTTCCCGGCAGGACCTGACCGGGCTCGGGCGGTGCGCCGAAGACCTTCTCCCACTCGGCGCGCACCACCGTGCTGGGAACGGTCACGAGGTACAGCGTCCGCACCCGCCAGGGCTCGCCGGCGTCCGGGTACAGCTGCTCGTAGGCCGCCGCCTCGACCGCGGCCAGGGTCACGCGGTGCGCCCGCACGTGGTCCGGGTGCCCGTAGCCGCCGAAGGCGTCATAGGTGACCACGACGTCCGGCCGGAACTCGCGGATGTGCCCGACCAGCCGCCCCACCGCCTCGTCAACGTCGGCCTCGACGAACCGGTCGTCCTCTCCCGACTCGTTCGTGCCCGCGTCCGCGTAGCCGAGCAGCCGTGGCTCGCCGGCACCCAGGATCGCCAGCGAACGCCGCAGCTCCTCGACGCGCCGCGTCCCCTCCGTCCACGTGCACGTCACGACCCCCGTACGGACGCCGGCCTCGGCGTAGCGCGCCAGCACCCCGCCGGTCCACAGCGCCTCATCATCGGGATGCGCGTGCACGCACAGCAGCCCTCCGTTCACCGTCATGCCCCTTCCCGCTCGTCCGATCGATCATGATCGTAGAGGCGACGGCCGTACTCGGCCGGGTCGATGGTGGGTCTGAGCTAATCCCTCAGTTGAGCGGCGAACATCGGCTCCAGGGCGTTCAGCATGAGCGTTCTGGCGCGTTCCGGTCCGTCGGCGATCCGGCCCGCCATCGCCAGCGACACGCAGCCGTGCAGGTACGCCCAGAGCGTGTCGACCGCGCCGGGGGGATCGGCCAGCTCGGCGCCCCGCGCCTCCGCGATGCCCTGCAACGCGATACGGAAGACCCGGAAGGCGTTCTTGGCCTCCTGTGGAGTCTCGGCCGTGCCGAACGGCACTCCGTCCATGCCGTTCATCGCCTTGTAGAGCTCCGGCGAGGCGAACGCGAACGCCCAGTACGCCTCGGCCATCGCGGCCAACCGCCCCTCGGGAGGGCCCTCCGCGGCCAGGCGCAGCTGCTCGGCCAGCTCGGCGAAGCCGACCATCATCAGCTCGACGAGCAGCTCCTCCTTGCTTGAGAAGTGCTGGTAGAGAACCGGCGCGGTGTATTCGAGCTTGCCGGCGATCCGGCGGATCGTGACCGCGTTCCAGCCTTCCTCGGCGGCGATGCCCCGAGCCGCGTCCAGCAGCCGGGCGCGCATCTCCCGCCGTTCCCGCTCGCGCCGCTTCTTGCTGGCGCTGGGTTCGGGCCGGGCCTTGGTCGTCACGATGTCCTCCCCATTGACGCCGACATCCTATCGCCGGTCTAATCTCTACCAATGTTAGATTTTTGAACATTGATAGGAGAGAAGCATGATCGTCGTGTTCGGCGGGACGGGCAGGGTCGGCCGTCAGATCGTGGAGCGGCTTCGCCAGGAGGGAAGGACGGTGCGCGTCGTCACACGCGATCCGGCCTCGGCGGACGCGGTTCAGGGCGTCGAGGTCGTCGGGGGCGATCTGCACGACCGGCGCACGCTGGTCCGGGCCGTGTCCGGGGCGGAGGTGATCGTCTGCACCGTCCAGGGCGGCGACGGTAGGGGGAACAACGGACCCAAGGGCATCGAGGGCGTGGGGATCCCGAGCCTCATCGGCGTCGCGCGGGACACCGCGGTCGAGAACTTCGTGTACGTCTCGTCGGCCAGCGCCCGCGCCGACAGCCCCGTCGAGTTCTTCCGGCTCAAGTTCGAGGTGGAGCGTGTACTGCGCACCAGCGGCCTGCCGTACTCGATCCTCCGGCCCACCCACCTGATGGACACCTGGGTGGAGATGCTCGCCGAGTCGATCGTCAAGAAGGGAAAGGCCACCGTCTTCGGCTCGGGCGCCAACCCCGTCTCGTGGGTGGCCGGCGAAGACGTCGCCAGGGTCGCCGCCGCGCTCGCCACTCGCCCCGGCGAAGACTGGTCCGCCGACCTCGGCGGGCCCGAGGCGCTACCCCTCACGAAGGTCAACGAGCTCGTCGCGGCCTCGCTGGGCGTGCAGATCACGGGCCGGAACACGATGCCGGTCGGGATGCTTCGGGTGATGAGCCCGCTGACCAGACCGTTCAACGAGGTCCTCGCCCGGCGGATGCGGATGGGGGCACTGCTGGACACCCAGCCGCAGATCGTCGACTCCAGTGTGGTCTGGGCTCGGTTCGGCGAGCCGCTGTCCCTGTCGGCGTGGCTGGAGACCAACCGCCCGGGCGACCGCCGTCGATCGACGGAGAGGGGCGTACACCTACCTCCGGCGAACGGACGTCGACCGGCGGACGGGGGCCACTAGACCATCGGCGCTACCCACGTCGGTCACCGGATCGCAAGACTCGACGCCATGACGGATGGAGACCGCCGGGAAGCGACCCGGCTCGAACCGAGCGGGCGGCCGGACACCGCCGGGCCGCCACTGCGCCGGCGCGTCGCTCCGGCCGTCGCGCTGTTCCTCCTCGCCCCGGCCATCGGGGAACTGCTCCTGGGCAATGTCCGGCTCGGGGAGGCGGTCGCCACCTTCCCCCTCCTCGGCCTCATGTACGGCGGCGGCGCCCTGCTCATCCGCGAGACCGCCCGGCGCGCCAGGCGCGGACCGACGACCATGCTCATCCTCGGCGTCGCGTACGGGCTCGTCGAGGAGGGCCTGGCCGACCAGATGCTGTTCCACCGGTACTACGCCGGCAACGACGAGATGGGCGACACCTATATTCCGGCGCTTGGGATGGGCGGCTGGCTGACCATCGGCGTCCTCACCATGCACGCCGTGTGGAGCACCAACGTCGGCATCGCGCTGATCGAGGCGCTCGTACCCGAACGCGCCGAGAAGCCCTGGCTGGGCCGGACCGGACTCGGCATCACCGCCGCGCTCTTCGCCGTCGGCGTCGTGGTGGTCACCTGGGGCAGCTACCACGACGAGCACTTCTTCGCCGCGCCCGAACAGCTGCTGGGGTCCGTGGCCGCCATCCTCGTCCTGGTCGTGGTGGCCTTCCGCCGACGACCCGCGAGCGCGCTTCCCGGCGCCGCACCAAGGCCGTCGGTCGTCGGGGTCGTCGCCTTTGTTGCTTCCGGCGCGTTCATGATGACCGAGGACCTGCCGGGCTGGTGGAGCGCTGCCGCGGTGGCCGCGCTGCTCACCGTCACGATCGCCGTGATCGGCGGCCGATGGTCCCGGCAGCGGAACTGGGGCCGGGCGCACCGGCTCGCCCTCGCCTCAGGCGCCCTCCTGACGTACGCGTGGGTGGGAATCGGCATGCGCCCCGAATCGGGCCCGAAGCGGACCGCCGACTACATCATGAACGCCATCCTCGCCCTCGCCGCCGTTGCCCTTGTCATCGTCGCCGCCCGACGGTCCCGCACCCTCGAACATCCCCCGCCCGTCGGTGCAGAACGCTGAGCAAACCACCGAGCGGAGCCGCTCGGATCAGTGGCCGGGGCTGAGGCCGGCGATGGCGAGTTCCATGAGCCGCCGGGCCTGTTCCTTGCCCTCCTCGCCGGGAGGGACGCGCCACAGGAAGCCCATCAACAGGAGGACGTCGGCCGCGTCGAGGCCGGGGCGGACGCTGCCATCCTCCTCGCACGCGCGTAGCAGGATCGCGACGGCCGCCGTGACGGGCGCGGCGGTCTGGTTGACCGCGTGCTGGACGGCGGCGGTGTGCAGGGCCTCGCCCAGCCCGTGCTTGAGGCGGACGTAGTCGGCGAGGGTGTGGAACCAGACGCGGAAGGCGTCCAGCGGAGCGTGCGCGGCCAGGACGTCGGGGACAGAGTCGACCAGGCGCTGCACGTCGCGCCGGTAGACCGCGAGGATGAGGTCCTCGCGCGTCGGGAAGTGGCGGTAGAGCGTGCCGGCGCCCACGCCGGCCCGCTTGGCGATGGCGTTGAGCGAGGTCGTCCCCGATTCGGTGAACGCCTCATGGGCGACCTGGAGGATGTGCTCCCGGTTCTTCAGCGCGTCGGCGCGTGCGGGTTCGTTCGCGGACTCGGCCACGAGAAACCTCCAGGTGGGGACAGGCCGTCTTGATAAGCGGAGAGTTCTCCGGTACGTTTCGAGATGTCGCGGAGAACTCTCCGTTTCGGTTCTCACTCTAGGAGCACCCTGTGCGCTACATCAAACTCGGCACCAGCGGCCTCGACGTCTCCCCGATCGCGATCGGCGCCATGACGTACGGCGAGCCGCGCCGCGGGCACCCGGTCTGGTCGCTGGACGAGGAGGCCAGCCGCCCGCTGATCAGGCACGCCATCGAGGCGGGCATCAACTTCTTCGACACCGCCAACGTCTACTCCCAGGGTTCCAGCGAGGAGATCCTCGGCCGGGCCCTGAGGGACTTCGCCGACCGCGACGACGTGGTGATCACCACGAAGGTCCGGCATACGGTGCGCTCCGGCCCCAACGGCGGGGGACTGTCCCGCAAGGCGATCATGAGCGAGATCGACCACAGCCTGCGGAGACTGGGCACCGACCACGTCGACGTCTACATGATCCACCGGCTGGACAACGCGACCCCGCTGGAGGAGACCCTCGAAGCGCTACACGACGTCGTCAAGGCGGGCAAGGCCCGCTACCTCGGCGCCTCGTCGATGCGGACCTTCGAGTTCGCCAAGGCTCTTCACCTGCAGAAGGCCAACGGCTGGGCCCGATTCATCACGATGCAGGACCACTACAACCTCCTCGCCCGCGAGGAAGAGCGCGAGATGCTGCCGCTGTGCGCGGACGAAGGCATCGGCACCATGGTCTGGAGCCCGCTGGCCCGCGGCCGGCTCGCCCGCCCCTGGAAGGCCGAGACCACCCGCTCCACCAGCGATCCCTTCGCCGACATGCTCTACACCGACCTGACCGCCGACAGTGACCGCGCGATCATCGACGCGGTCGGCGAGATCGCCGAGGCCCATGGCGTCTCCCGCGCCCAGATCGCGCTGGCGTGGCTGCGCCACAACCCCGTCGTCGCCGCGCCCCTGGTCGGCGCGAGCACGGCGTCCCAGATCGATGACGCCGTCGCCTCCCTCGACATCGACCTCACCGCCGAGGAGATCGCCCGGCTCGAGCGTCCGTACACCCCGCGTCACGACTTCCAGGGCATCTCCGACGACGCCCTGCTGGAACGCATCAAGGCTCAGATCCCGGGCTTCGTCCCCGCGGCCTGACCGGCGTCGCCATTGCCGGCAGGCGGGCGTGGGTCGTCAGGACGGGACCTTCCGGGACCCCAGGTCGCGGTACGTGGCGTCGAGCGCGTCGATGAGATGGTCGAAGGTCACGTCCAGGGACTCGGGAAGGCCGAAGCCGCCGGCCGTCTCGAGCGAGACCAGACCGTGGCAGACGGTGCGCCACATGCGGATCGCGTGGATCAGGTCCGAGCCCTCCAGGCCGTACCCGTTCAGCGCGGCGGCGGCGACGGTGACGGCCTGGTCGCTCACGAGGGTGTACTCCTGATCTCCGGGCGTCGGGGCCTGCACGCTCGCGGCGTAGCGGCCCGGATGGGCGAGTGCGTAGGTGCGGTACGCCTTCGAGACGGCCCGCAGGCACTCCCGGCCGGTCAGCCCGACGGCGGCCCTCGTCAAGGTGTCGGTGAGTTCGCGGATGGCCAGCAGGGCGACGTCTCTCTTGACGGCTTCGAGCCCGCTGACGTGCTTGTACAGGCCGGGGAGGGAGACGCGGCACCGCTGGGCGACCGCCGCGAGGGTGAGCCGGTCCAGGCCAACCTCGTCGGCGACGGCCGCCGCCTCGGCGACGATGCGGTCGGGGGTGAGTCCAACGCGGGGCATGGTCACCGACCGTATCGCCCGAGCACGATCCCGGCGCCGGTGACGAAGACCAGCAGCAGGATCAGGGCGGGAGCGGCCAGCAGGGCCAGGCCCTGCAGGAGGAACAGGTAGACGACGCCGCTGGCCGCGATGGAGACGGCGAGGGCGACTCCCGTCCAGCGCAGCCAGCGGGGGACAGCCCCCGACACGGCGGTCGCGGCGCCGACGACGGCCAGGGCGAGCATCTTGACCCCGTCCAGCCGGTCGCCCGCCTGGAACAGCAGGTGCGCGGTGCCGGGCGCGGTCGCCCCCGACAGCGCCAGACCGAGTACGAACTGCACCAGCGAGATGACCGCGGCGGCCACCCCGGCGACCCCGATGACCTTGGCGGCGCTGACCGCTCCGGAACGGGAGACGGCCTTGGCCAGCAGCACCGAGACGATCGCCAGGCCTGCGGCCGGCAGGCCCTCGGTGAGGGTGAACTGGGCCGCCACGACGCCTTCGTGCCCCGCGATGGCGGAGACGATCTCGCGTCCCGACGCGGTGAGCTTCGGGCTCGGCGTCCCGACGGACAGCCCGGCGACCCAGGACAGCGCGTACGCGGCGCCGGTGACGGCGGGAACGGTGAGCAGGCGGTGGGGCCGGTCGGGGGTGGTGGCCGTGACGTTCATTCGTACTCCCAGGCGATGCGCGCGGTTAATGCGACTAACTTCAAGTTAGTCGCATTAACTTCTGTCCGCAAGGGGGCGGTGTCGCGGGCGGCCCCGTCGGCTACCGCAAGGGGAAGTCGAGGTCTCGTTCGTCGTCGCCGCGCGGGCCGAAGATCCGCCGCTCGTCCGCGGTGATCGGGACGTCGTTGATGCTGGCCTCGCGGCGGCGCATGTAGCCCTCCGCGTCGAACTCCCACTGCTCGTTGCCGTAGCTGCGCCACCACTGGCCGGAGGCGTCGCGGCACTCGTACTGGAAGCGGACCGAGATCCGGTCGTCGGTGAACGCCCAGAGGCTCTTGCGAAGGGCGTACTCCTGCTCGCGCTCCCACTTGCGGGTCAGGAGCGCCACGATCTCGTCGCGGCCGGTGACGAACTCAGATCTGTTGCGCCAGACCGAGTCCGGCGTGTACGCGGCGGCGACCCGCTCGGGGTCCCGGGTGTTCCAGGCGTCCTCGGCGGCCTGGACCTTCTGCCGCGCGGTCGCCTCGGTGAAGGGAGGTACGGGTGGGCGGCTCATGATGCCTCCTGCTCTGGTCGGGCCGTGGCGACCGGGAATGTCGGCCTCTACCGAGCGTAGTTGTAACGGGTGGATCGCCTTGCTGGCGTTAGAAGTGAAGCATGGCCATCTAACGGATGCAAATCGATGAAGGCGTTAGAATCCATGGAGGCGGTCGCCGTTACGGTGGACCGTCGGTGCGAGGAGGAGATGAGGTGCCGTGAGCGAGGACTTCGCGCTGATGCTGCCGGACGAGCCGGTGCCCGTGCGCCTCATGAACACCGTCTGGGCCGACCGGGCCGGTGTCCACGACGCGCTCCGCACCCCCGATGACCTGTGCGCGTGGCTGCGGGCGACCGGCGAAGACGCTTGCGGAGAGGTCGACCGACGGGACGTCGAGACGTTCCGCTCGCTCCGGGACGCTCTTCGCCGCCTCGCCGCACTCCTCACCGAGGACTCCCGGGAGACGGCGGCCTCTCCCACCGAAGACGTCGAGCAGGCCGCCGCCGACGTCAACCAGGCGGTCACCCGCGCCACCACGTGGCCGCAACTGAGCGTGCGGGACGGTCGCCTGCGACGCTCGTCGACCGGCACCGAGTCCGTGGCGGCACGATCGCTGTCGGCCGTCGCCGCGGAGGCCGTCGACCTGTTCACCGGCCCGGACCAGGAACGCCTGCGCGCCTGCTATGCCCCCGGATGCGTTTTGTACTTCGTAAAGGACCACCCGCGCCGCGAATGGTGCTCCACGGCCTGCGGCAACCGCGTGCGCGCGGCGCGGCACTACCGGCGCCACCGGTCCTGAGACGCCGCCGTCAGCCTCTCGCGCAGTTCGAAGGCGGTCGCCGCCACTTCCGTACGGTCGCGCCCTCGTACGGCGATCCAGACGCGAGCGAAGGGATCATGGATGAATCCCCAGCGCGGGAACTCTCTCCGCAGACGGGCCAGCCACGGTGTCGCGTCGGTCCCATGCGGATCCGCTCGCCGTACGAGGCACTCCTGATCGATGCGGGTCTCGGCCGCCGGCGGGTCGGTTCGTCGCCGTGGGAGCCCCTTCCGAACGCCGCCCGTCGGGCCCTGGAAGCCGATGGGCTCCATGTCATTCGTCTTCGTCGTCGATGCGGAGGACCTTCGCCATCAGGTCGGCCGCGTAATCGATCTCCTCGGCCGCGCACAGGTGCTCCGTCTCCAGTGGCGCGTCCCGCGTCGGGCCCGTCCAGCACCAGTACCAGTTGAGCGAGCCGTCCTCGTGCCCGCACAGCGCTACGTACTGTGACAGGCCTGGATTCATGGCTCTGCCCGCCGGGTCGTCCGTCCGCGACGCCGCAGGGTTCCACGCCACCAGCGCCCCGGTGCCGATCCGTACGGTGAGGCCGCGTTCGGCCAGCGCTGCGGACAATTCGTCGAGCCGGGTCTTGACCAGCCAGGACCTGTCCATGGACGTCGGGGAATCCGGTTCTTCTTCGTGCACTGATCCCGCCTTTCGATCATCTACACCGGCTGGCAAGATCGACCTTTTCTATTTCGATCACTCCCGGTCGTCTACGCCGTTGACTCATCGTTTCGGCCACTATCCGTAATCGGGTAGTGCGTAATCGCGATCGGCTATAGCCTGCGGCCGTGGAAGCGCGGAGCCTGGCTCAAGCTCTTAAATTGATCATGAAAAGTCGCGAGTGGACTCAGACGGAAATTGCCCGTGAACTGGGCGTCTCCCAGGTCTGGGTCTCGCAGGTCTCGCGCGAACAGCGCGATACCGGGATAACTAAGGCAAGTCGGCTTCTAGCGCGCGTAGGCTGGGAGCTGCGCATAACGCCCATAGGGGAGGAAGACGATCCGGTGAAGCGGAGATCATTCATCGCCGCAGCGGCGTCCGTCACGTTCCTGCCATCGGCGAAGGCCGGCCCCTATCAAGATCCGGAATATCTGCGCGCTCTCGCGACGCAACTCCGTGCGACGCAGTACGAGATCGGCGGGGTTCCCTTGGTGGCGGCCGCTTCACGGCACCTGAACAAGATCGGGCAGGCGGTCAATGCGCGTGATCGAGACCTTCAGGTGGCGGCTGCGGGTCTCGCGCGTGCGGCCTCCCACGTGCTGCATGACGCACGGCTGTTCGGCAAGGCCGAGAACGCTGGAAATCTGGCGTTGGTCCTGGCGCAACGGGCGGATCATGTCGACGACACGGCCAACGCGCTGGAGCTGATGAGCCAGGTCAGCTCTTATCGCGGTGATTACCATCGGGCGGCCATGTACGCACAGCGTGGTCTCACCCTTTCGGGGCTCACAGATGAGCTGAAGGCGCGGCTGAGCGTTCGGCTCGGGGTCAGTCTCGCCAAAACCAGTGCGCATGGGGTCGAGCGAAGGTCGCGTCACATGCTCGACGTGGCGCACGAGTTCGATGGCACTTCGCCGGGAACGGCTGCGATGATCGTTGGAAGCTCCGGCATCGCCCTCAGTCGCTTCGGGCGCCATGAAGAGGCGGGTGACCATCTCGACGAGGCGGTACGCCTTTTCGATGGGATCCCATTTTTGCGGGGAATGTGGCTCGCGGAAAATGCGAAGGCGGCGGTGCGGGCGGCCGATCCGGGCAAGGCGGCGGACCAGATGCACGCCTTGGCGCGAGTCAGCCCGCTGATCACCTCATCTCGCTTCGATCAGAAGGTGAGCGACATCATCGCGGCCTCTAGTCGATGGGCGAGTGTTCCGGAGATGCGGGACGCGCGTGAGCAACTGCGGGCCATCCAGCCTTCGGCGAAGGCCTGAGTGGGTTCCCGACGCTTAGGCGCGGCGGAGGGCGCGCCGGAGTGGCTCGGCGCGCTCGTCGGGCGAGGCGAGCTGTCCGCGGAGTGGGGTGGAATCCTTGAGGAGCTTCCGCGTCGTCTGTTCCTTCCGGATCTGATCTGGCCTTTCGACCCGGAGACAGGGGCGTACCCCGCCGTCGACCGGCGGGAGGATCCGCAGGCGTGGGAGCGATGGGCCGCGGCCGACACCGCGATCGTCACCCAGTGGGACGACGGCGCACATGCCGGCCGTACCCCGGGTGAGACGCCGACCTCGTCCGCGCCGACACCGTCGATCGTCGGCGTCATGCTGCAGGATCTGGACGTTCGACCGGGGCATCGGGTGCTGGACGCGGGTACCGGCACCGGCTGGACGACGGCCCTTCTCGCGCGGCGAGCGGGCGCGGGAAACGTCACCGGTGTCGAGATCGATCCGCAGGTCGCCGAGGCGGCTGCCCGGCGCTTTTCGGCGATCGGGATCGATGCCGTGGTGGTGACCGGCGACGGCGGGCAGGGCCGGCCGGTGAATGCCCCGTACGACCGGGTCCAGAGTACCTATGCCGTACGGCGGGTTCCGGCGGCGTGGATCGAGCAGACGCGACCCGGCGGTCTGATCGTGGTGCCGTGGGGAACGCGGTACGCCAACGTGAACGCGGTCGCCCGGCTGCGGGTCGACGCCGATGGGGCGGCGCGCGGGCGGTTCACCCGCCTGGTGGAGTTCCTGCTCGACCGGCGGCAGCGGACGACGTCGCCCGCGCACGAGGAGTACCTGCCCGGTGGTGCGTGGCCCGCGACCGTACGGGAGTCCGGGACCACGCTGCCGCTGGACGAGCTCTCAGCGGCCGAGTTCGTCATCGGGCTGCGGGTGCCGGACATCGCGCACACCGTCAGCGTGGACGATCAGGGCACGGCCCTGTTCTGGCTGCACGGGCTGACGGACCGGTCCTGGGCCGTCGCGTTCTTCTGCCAGGACGGACGTACCGAGTTCGACGTTCTCCAGGACGGCCCGCGGAGCCTGTGGGACGAGGTCGAGGCCGCGTGCCGGTGGTGGGAGCGGGAGCACCGGCCGGCCGCGACCCGGTTCGGTCTCACGGCCGGACCGGACGGGCATCAGGTCTGGTTGGACTCCCCGGACCGGATCGTCTCGCTCGCGGGGACGAACTCTGAGCTCGAAACGAAGGCGTGATCCGTAGCCTCACCGAGGTCTTCTCGGCAACGTCATGGTCGCGGTGTGCGACGGGGCGCGGGGGCCCGCTCGCGGCCTAGTTCTGCGGTGCCAGGGTGCGCAGGACGTCGAACTCGTTGCCCTCGGGGTCTGCCATGACCACCCAGTTTCGGTCTGAGCCCTGGCCCACATCCGTCTTGGTGGCGCCGAGGCCGAGCAATCTGGCCACCTCGTCCTCGGTGCTGCCGTCGATCGGGCTTACGTCGAGGTGAAGCCGGTTCTTCACGGTCTTGCCCTCGGGCACCTGGATGAACACCAGGGTGGGCGGCATCTGGCGGGCCCGAACATCCTCGACGGTCGGCACCCAGGAGCCGATCTCGACCTTGCCCTCGCTCCGGTCGATCACCTTGAAGTCCAGGACCTCGCACCAGAAGGCCGCGAGCCTCTCCGGATCGTGGCAGTCAACGACCAACTCGGTGAACCTACTTGTCATGACTCTCCCAGATAGTGCGGACGAGGCTCAGAGTATGCCGCCCGTCCGGCAGATCCGGGATCTTCCTGACTGGGGACATCGGACGGGCTTGACTCGTCATCAGATACGCAAGAAGCGACATCCTCGGCTGAACGAAGATCACGAACTGTCACGAAACATCATAGAGAAGGGCTCACGGTCCGGATCGGTCCTTCGTCTTGGGGCGGGCGCGGAGGTGGGCGCGTTCGCCCTGGGTGCCGAACAGGCTGAGGAACTCGACGGGTTCGGCGTCGGCCGCGCCGAACCAGTGCGGCACGCGGGTGTCGAACTCGGCGGCCTCACCCGGTGAGAGCACCAGATCCTGGTCACCGAGGATGAGCCGCAGCCGTCCGTTGAGGACGTAGAGCCAGTCGTAACCTTCGTGCGTCTGCGGATCCGGCTTCCGCCGGGAGCTGTCGGCCGGGATCACGAGCTTGTACGCCTGGATGCCCCCGGCCCGGCGGGTCAGGGGCAGCATGGTCATGCCGTGGCGGGTGAGCGGACGCAGGTGGATGCGCGGATCTCCGGTGGGCGGGGCGTCGACGAGCTCGTCGAGGGTGACGCCGTACGCCTTGGCCAGGGGGAGCAGGAGTTCGAGGGTGGGCCGGCGGGCGCCGGACTCCAGCCGGGACAGGGTGCTCACCGAGATGCCGGTCGCCGCCGACAGGTCCGTCAGAGTGGTCTCGCGTTGCCGGCGCAGCGTACGCAGCCGGGGGCCGACCGCGGCGAGAGCCTGATCGAGGTCGTCGTCCATGCAGCCAGTTTGCCAGAACGGCAACGAAGTTTGCAGAAGTCGCCGATGGGTCCGCATCGTGGTTCCTGGAGGTGGTCATGGTGACCGATCAGCTGAGGGACGGCTATGACGTGGTGGTGGTCGGCGGTGGCGCCGCCGGACTGAACGGGGCGCTGATGCTCGCCCGTTCGCGGAGGTCGGTGGTGGTGATCGATGCCGGCGCCCCGCGCAACGCCCCGGCCACGGGCGTGCACGGGTTCCTGTCGCGGGACGGGATTCCACCGGCGGAACTGCTGGAGCGCGGCCGGTCGGAGGTTCGCGGCTACGGCGGTCAGGTGGTGCCCGGCGAGGTCGACACCGTGGTTCGCGAGGACGACGGGTTCGCGGTGACGCTGGCCGACGGCCGGACGGTCCGTGCGCGACGGCTGCTGGTCGCCACCGGGCTGGTCGACGAGCTGCCGGACATACCGGGACTGCGCGCTCGCTGGGGGCGGGACGTCCTGCACTGCCCGTACTGCCACGGCTGGGAGGTCCGGGACCAGGCCATCGGCGTGCTGGCCACCGGGCCGATGTCGGTGCACCAGGCGTTGATGTTTCGGCAGCTGAGCGACGACGTCACGTTCTTCTCCCACACCATGTCGCCGACCGCCGAGGAGGCGGAGCAACTGGCCGCCCGCGGCATCGGCGTGGTGAACGGCGAGGTGGCGTCCCTGGAGATCGTCGGCGACCGCCTCGTGGGAGTACGGCTGAGCGACGGCACGATGGTCGGCCGCGAGGCGCTGGCGGTCGCGTCGCGGATGACGGCGCGCGCCGGTTTCCTGGAGGCGCTCGGACTGCGGCCGGTGGAACACCCGATGGGAGTCGGGGCGAACATCCCCGCCGACGCGACCGGCCGTACCGAGGTGCCCGGCGTGTGGGTCGCGGGCAACGTCACCGACCTCGTCGCCCAGGTCGGCACCTCCGCCGCGGCGGGCGCCGCCGCGGGAGCCCAGATCAACGCCGACCTGATCGCCGAGGAGACCCGCCTGGCGGTCGCCGCCCACCGGGACCCGTTCTCGGCGGAGAATGAGGCACGTCTCTGCGAACAGACGGCGGGCGACCGTCGCCACGGCCTGTGAACCACGGAAGGGAACCCGGCGTGTCCGAGGAGTTCGACCAGAGGTACTGGGAGGACCGTTACCGCGGCCGTACGGCGGTCTGGAGTGGGCGGCCCAACGCGCAGCTGGTGGCGGAGGCCGGGGACCTGACGCCTGGCACGGCACTGGACGCGGGCTGCGGCGAGGGAGCCGACGCCGTCTGGCTCGCCGCGCGCGGCTGGCGGGTGACGGCGGTGGACTTCGCCATCACCGCGCTGAGTCGCGCCCGCGAGCACACCGAGAACCTCGTCGACGGCATCGCGGACCGGATCGACTGGGTACCGGCCGACCTGACCGACTGGACGCCCGCCACGGAACGCTTCGACCTCGTCTCCGCCCACTACATGCACTTTCCGGCGGCTCCGCGCGAGGCGCTGTTCCGCCGGCTGGCGGCGGCGGTCGCGCCGGGCGGCACGCTGCTCATCGTCGGCCACCACCCATCGGACCTGCAGACGATCCAGCGCCCCTTCGGGTCAGAGCGGTTCTTCACGGCCGAGGAGGTCGCGGCCGACCTCGACCCGGACCGGTGGGACGTCGTCGTCGCCGAGGCCAGGCCACGACCGGCCACCGGTGATGACGGCCAGGAGGTCACCATCCACGACGCCGTCCTCCGTGCCCGCAGGCGTTGAGTACGTTACGGCCGGGCCCGGTCTCGCATCGCTGATGCACCCGCCCCGTGGGGCGGGCTCGCGTCAGCCGATCTTTTCGGCCAGGCCGACGATGATGCCCGCGGGGCCGCGGAGGTAGCAGAGCCGGAAGATGCTCTCGTACTGCGCCACCTCGCCGAGGAGTTCGGCGCCGTGGGTGCGCAGGCGGGCGATGGTGTCGTCGATGTCGTCGACGGCGAACATGACGCGATGCAGGCCCAGCGTGTTGGGCGGCGGGTTCTCCGGCTCGGCGGCGGACGCCGCGGGGGTGTGGTATTTGGTCAGCTCCAGCTTGCTGTGGCCGTCCGGGGTCCGCATCATCGCGATGTCGCTCCGGACGCCTTCGAGCCCGACGGTGTGATCCGCGAAAAGGCCTTCGATCTGCGCCTTGCCTTCCAGCTCCATGCCGAGCTCGGTGAAGAACGCGACTGCTGCGTCCAGATCGTCGACGACGATGGCGACGTTGTCCATCCGCTGAATGGTCATGTCTCCGAGCGTAAAGAACGCGGCGAGCCGCCGGTCCGGTGTGCCGGAATATGCCGGCCTGGACACGGTCCCGGGTTTCCCGGGCCGGCAGATCTAGTAGCCGAGCGCGGCCATCCAGTCGCCGCGGCCGTTGCGGGTGAGGTCGAGGATGTGCCACACGGGGCTGAGCAGGTCGACACCGCGCTGGTCGATGTCGTCGGACATTCGGGGGTGCGCCGAGTAGAAGTGGCGCACCGCCCCGTCGTCGTCGCGGGTGAACACCGACACGGTCGAGTCCTGGCCGCCCTCGGCGTCCTCGCTGCCGAAGTCGTACTTGAAGGTGCTGGACCCGGCGCTGAGCAGGCGAAGGTTCGTCCACCGCCGGTCTCGTGCGTGCGCGCGGAGCGTGGGCAGGTCGGCCGCGGCGACGACCGCGAAGTCGACGTTCTGCGCGACGTGGTGGGCGATTCCGTTGAACCCGTCGATCCACATGGTGCACATGGGGCAGGGCCGAGTCTGCCGCTTGCCGTACATGAGGTGGTAGATGACCAGGCCGCGTCCGGGCCCGGTGAACAGTTCGCTCAGTCGCACGCGCGTCACCGGCGCGTCACCGGCCCGCAGGTCGGCAGGGCCTTCCTCGAACACGTACTCGTCGACGACAGGACCGAGCGGCAGCCGACGGCGCAGGTCGGCGACGCGTTCGCGATGGCGCATCAGCTCGATCTCGGCCTGCCGCAGCTCCTCTCGGGCGGCGACGTACTCGGCCGACTCCCCAGCGAGATTGGTCTGACGCATCGCAACCCTCTGGACGCCCGATGTGACTACCGCCCGCTGACCACCGGCTTCTCCTCAACCGTATAACGGGTGGTCGGACGTCGTCGGCGCCGCCCGCCGACGGCGGACACGCTTGCACGCCTTTTCAACGGCTGTGCGTGAGCGCCACCACTCCGGCATCGGTCCGGAGGTAGAGCATCCCGTCGGCCGGCAGCACGGCTTGGCCGTCCTCTTCGTAAAAGGCGCCGTCGGCCTCGCTGCCGAGGAACTCATAGCTGTTGGTGATCTTGTGACCCGTATCCAGCGTCCAGCGCAGTCCACCGGTCGCCGCGTCGAACACCTGGATGACGCCGTCACGCGTGACCGTGTAGATCACGCTGCGGGCGAGCACGGGTGAGCCTGCCTGAGTCGAGGGCAGCCGTACCGACCAGCGCATCTCCCGGGTGGCGATGTCGATGGCCTGGAGTTGCTCGGCCGCACCCGAGCCGGCGATCACGTAGTCCGTGTCGGCCGCCACGGCCACCGCCCGGTCACACCACGGTCGGTCGGCCTCGAGCCGGTAGGCCCATCGTTCGTGGCCCGACCGGGGGTCGAGTCCGACGATCGCCTGAGACCTGGGGTGCCCGTCCCGCTTCCGGGTGACAGGTGCCCACACAAGTCCCTCGGCCACCACCGCGTGTACCGGACGGAACAGAAAGCCGTCCGTGAACTCGGTGTCCTCCTCATGGTCGGAGCGCTCGAACGTCAACTCGCCCGTTTGCACGTTGAAGCCGGCCAGGCCACAGTCCGTCCGCTGGCTTTCGCTGCCGAACGCGGCGTATGCCAACCCATTCGGGGCGATGGCCGGATCGACCCGCAGCCAGCCTTCGAAAACGTCATCCTTACTCCGCCAGACCTCGGTCAGCTCGGGAAGTCGCAGCACCCGCACGCCGGCGCCGATGTCCTGGAGCAGCAGCAGGTCTCCGACGACCGTCGGGCAGCCACCGTTCTTGATCGTGCGCACGACCTCTCCGGACCGCAGGTCGTGCACATAGACCCACCCCGACGACTGTCCCTCCTCCACGAACACCCAGGTGTTCCACACGGCGGGCGCGGTGATGATGCAGGGATCGTCCTCGCCTATCCCCACGATCCAGTCCTCGTCGACCTCGTCCTCGCCGTACTCGTCCTCAAGGTCCTCATCCAGGCCCCGATGAACGTGACGCCAGCGCTCTGCACCGGTCACCGCGTCGAACCCGTAGACGGTGCCGGCCGCATCGGCGACCACCAGCGTGTCACCCGCGAGCACCGGGGCGGTCAAGACGGCCGCGCCCGTCCGCGCGGTCCACGCCACCGTCGCATGGTCCGACAGACCAGTGGCCTGATAAGAGCCGCTGCGTCCGTCGTCGCCGTAGTGCGGCGTGACCGCGAACTCCGTCATCGTCACCCTTCTCCGTTGCCGATCGACTCGATCAAGCAAGATCGACTTTAGGGGGGTGCGCATCACGTGGCGAAGTGGTACGGCACCGAGTCGCCGTGAGGTCGTGCCGGGAGCGGCCGGACCGCTCCCGGCACACGGTCGCGTCAGTCCCACCTGGTTCCGGCGGGCACCCGGAAGGTGGTGTTGATGCGGTTAAAGAAGTTGGTGATCGCCACCATGAGCACCAGGGACGCGAGCTGCCGCTCGTCGTAGTGCCGCGCGGCCTCGGCCCAGATCTCGTCGGTGACCGCGCCGGGCCGGTCGGAGAGCCGGGTCGCGGCCTCGGTGAGCGCCAGCGCGGCCCGCTCGGCTTCGTCGAAGATCGGGTTCTCGTACCAGGCGGCGAGGTTGATCAGCTTCTCGGGACTGATACCGGCCTTGGTCGCGTTCGTGGCGCCGGCGTCGACGCAGGCACTGCAGCCGTTGATCTGGCTCGCGCGCAGATGCACCAGCTCAAGCGTGTGAGGCGGTACGCCGCCGGCGTACACCTGCTTGAAAAGGTGCTGGACGCCTGCGGTGATGTCGGGTTGGCTTGCCGCATTCTGGACGCGTGCCGTCATCTCTCCTCCAGGGAAAATGGGTCGTTGGATCGGTGGACGGCACTACGACGTCCGGCCGAGGCGGAAGGTAACGCCGTGCCCGGGAGTTACCTCACCGGCGCGCGATGCGTCCTGGTAGTGACACCGCCGTACGCCAAGGAGAACCGTGACCGAAGAGGAAGAGCTCGCCGCGGAGTTCGAGACCCAGCGCTCCTATCTCCACGCCATCGCGTTCCGCGTGCTCGGCTCGCACGCCGACGCGGACGACGCCGTCCAGGAGGCGTGGCTGCGGCTTGCGCGGACCGGTGGCGGTGACATCGAGGACCTGCGCGGCTGGCTCACGACGGTGACCAGCCGGATCTGCCTGGATATGCTCCGCAGGCGCGGGGTGCGCGGCGAGCAGCCCCTCGAACTCTCCGTCGGCACACTCGGACGGGAGGCGGACGGGAACTCCCGGCTCGATCCCGAGGAGGAGGCCGTGCTCGCCGACTCCGTCGGCCTCGCGCTCTATGTCGTCATGGATGCCCTCACCCCGGCGGAACGGGTGTCGTTCGTGCTCCACGACGTCTTCGAGGTCCCGTTCGACGCCATCGCGACCGTCCTCGGCCGGAGCACCGCGGCCGCCAAGATGCTCGCCAGCCGGGCCCGCGGGCGGCTGCGCCTGGGCACACCCATGGCCGATGCCCATGCCGTGGCCCGCGACGTCATCGACGCGTTCTTCGCGGCGGTCGGCAGAGGCGACGTCGCAACACTGCTGACCGTGCTCGCACCCGAGGTCGAGCTGCGGGCACAGAGTCCCGAGGGCACCGTCGTACTCCGTGGCGCGGGCGAGGTCGCGGCCCAGGCGACAAGGTTCGCGCGCGGGGACGCGCTGGCGCATCCAGTGCTCGTGGACGGCGTCCCGGGCGTTCTCATCGTCATCGGCGGACGGCCGGTCACGGTCGTGGCCTTCACCGTCGCAAACGGTGCCGTCACCGCGATCCGCGCGCTGACCGCGCCGGCCCGACTGGGCCAGATCGTCCCGTCGTGGGTCGCATGACCACACACGGCAGCCGCGTCGGACGTACCGATGAGTTGCGGGCGTGGTGGAGGTCAGTACTGGCGAGCAGTCCGGACGAACCGAAGGAGGACCTGCCATGGCGAAATTCGTGACCATCGGGTACGGCGACCAGGAAGGTTACGATCGCACCGACGCGGCGGTCCGCGACCGGGCGCACGCGCATGACGCTCGCCTGCGTGCGGCCGGAGCCGACATGGGGATCGTCGGCTCGCCCGTACAGGTGCGAAACCACGACGATGCCGGCATGAGCGTGGAGAGCGGACCGTTCATGTCGTCGGCCCTCCCGGTCGCCGGGTTCGCGATCATCGAAGCGGCAACGCTGGAGGAAGCCGTCCAGTTCGTGTCAGGGACCCCATGCGCGGTCACGCACGGTGTCGTCGAGGTCTGGCCGTTGCGGGAAACGCCGTAGGCCACTGTGGTCGGAGCGTGTTCACAGCGTGAGGCCTGGTTCGAGGTGGGCGATGGCCTGGTCGATGAGGCCGGGGAGGTCGGCGTCCGGATCGTCGGTGATGGCTGCGGAGACTGCCACGGCGGCGCCGACGATGGCTCCGACGACGGTACGGACGGTGAGGTCGTCGGGCCGGCGGCCGACGCGTTCGGCCATGGCGCGGGCGAGTAGCTGCATGGCCTGGGTGATCTGGTCGAGCATGGCGGCGCGCAGTCGGGGCACGGCGAAGATGAGCGCGATCCGCTCTCTCTGTTCTGCCCGCTGCTGGGCGGTCATCCCGGAGAAGGCCGCGGCGAAGGAGGCGCGCAGGGCCGGGATCGGCGGCATCTGGGGAGGCTGCGCTTGGAAGGCCTCGATGAGCATCGGGTCGTAGTCGTCGCGCAGGACCAGGTCTTCCTTGGTGGGGAAGTAGCGGAAGAGGGTCGTCTCGGAGACGTCGGCGGCCTGGATGATCTGTTCGATGGTGGTGGCGTCGTAGCCCTGCTCGCGGAACAGGCGCAGGGCGCAGGCCTGGATCGTGGCGCGGGTCCTGGCCTTCTTGCGCTCGCGTAGGCCAGGCCTGGCCGGGCCGGTGGTCGATTCGGTCACAGTGGTCCTCCGAGGCAAGAATGCCAGTGTCAGGAGCGCGCCTGCGACGGCCATCCCGGCCGAGACGACCAGCGCCGTGCCCATGCCGCCGACGAAGGCGGCACGGACCGAGTGGGCGAGCGCGCCTGACCTGAGCCGGGCGGCGGCGGCCACGCCGTCGTAGACGCTCCGGCGGGCCGCCTTGCCCGCGGTCGCCGGGATCGCGCGCAGCTGGAGGCGGGACTGGTAACCGGCGGCGAGGACACTGCCCATGATGGCGGTGCCGAGCGGGCCGGCGGTGTGCTGGAACGCCTGGACCACCGCGGAGCCGGTGCCGCTGCGCTCCGCCGACAGGTGGGACAGCGCCGCGGCGGTCGCGGCGGTGAGCGTCAGGCCGGTGCCCGCGCCGAGTACGGCCATCCAGACCGCGATGAACGCGGTGCTCTCGGCCGTTCCCGTCGTCGCGCCGGCCACAGCGCCGGCGGCGAGGAGGCCGAAGCCGAGCGCCACCGCGAATCTGGCCCCGGCCGCCTTGGCGAGCGCGCCGGCGGGCAGGGCGCCGATGACCAGCCCGCCGATCAGCGGCAGCAGCCGGATCCCGGACGAAAAGGCGCTTGCTCCCTGGATGACCTGGAAGTACTGCGGCATCACGAACAGCACGCCGATCATGGCGAGCCCGGCCACCCCACCGAGCACCGCTCCCCAGGTGAAGGACGCGGAGCGGAACAGGCCGGGATCGATCAGCGGGCTGCCACCCCGCCTGCCGAGCCGGCCTTCTCGTACCGCGAACCCGGCGAGGGCGGCGACGCCGCCGGCCATCACCGCCAGGGTGACCGGATCGCCCCAGCCGTTCTGACCGGCCTGAATCAGCCCGTACGTCACGACGACAAGGCCTGCGGCCGAGACGGCCATGCCGAGCGGGTCGAGCCGGGGCCGCTGCGCCGCCCGCGACTCCGGGATCAGCACGAGAGCAGCGATCACGCCGACCGCGGCGACTGGCACATTGAGCAGGAACACCCACCCCCACCACATTCGCGACAGCATCCAGCCGCCCAGCACCGGCCCCGCGGGCAGGCCGACGAAGTTGGCGGCCTCGTATACCCCCACCGCCCTGGGCAGGTCCTTGGCGCCGAACAGAACGGTGAGCGCGGACATGGCCATCACCGTGACCCCTGACCCGGCCAGCCCCATCAGCAGCCGGGCGGCCAGGAACACGCCGGGCGAGGTCGCTTCGGCGCAGAGCGCCGAGCCCGCGCCGAACGCCACCAGGCAGCCGATCAGGAGTTTCTTGCGGCCGAATCGATCACCGATCAGCCCGGCCGGGAGCACGCCGGCGGCCAGCAGCATCAGATAGCCGGACTGAAACCACTCCAGGTCGGATTCCCCGGCACGCAGCGCCCCGGCCAGGGTCGGCAGGGCCACCGACAGCACCGTGCCATCCACGGTCACCGCCAGAACAGTCAAGCTGACAGCGCCGAGCGCCCACCAGCGCCGCGGCCCACGCCCATCTCGCTTCATGTTGGTCACCTCTAAATGGAGGTTACCAACATTTTGTGGTTACCGCCGAAAAATCCCCGGACATGGGCTGCCCTCCAGTCATCCCGGTCGCGGAAGGCAAGGGTCCGCTACGGGAATCATCGGTAGGAGTCCACCGCCCGCAGAGGTTGCGGCCCCTGCGGGCCTCAGCGGCGGTGAGGCGGTCGCCTGACCAGGGCGAAAGCGCACGTCAGCGACGTGAGCCGTCCTGCCCGATACCGCTCTCATGCAGGGGGCAGCACCTATTTCACGCAGCCGTCGGTACCAAGATTCTGCAGCCTTCAGCACAAACGTCATGCAGGCATCGTCTGCCGCTCTTCCGTGTTCCCGAGAAGATCGCACAAGGGCGTGCCCTCACCGTACGCGCCAATTCTCAGAAGCGGGCCGTCCCGACCGCCGTGTTCGGAGGCGGGGACGGCCCGTCGACAGTCACGGCTCACACGGGACGAGGGCGGTGGTCGGTGCCGCCGCAGTCGAACTGGCCGGCGATGGCCGCGCCGCCGACGGCGGACAGGGCCTCCAGGCGGATGTAGCGGGCCGTCGTGGGCTTGAAGCGGGCGTGCTTCAGGGTGTGGTCGGCGGCCCAGGTGCCCTTTGCCACCGGTCTGAAGGTCGTGCCGTCGACGCTGACCGAGACGCGGTAGCCGGTGATGTTGCCGGTGGTGACGAACTCGTCGAACGAGTATGCCGTCACCGTGTCCTGCCGGGGCAGGTAGGTGAACGTGTCGAGGCCGGTGTAGCGGCGTCCCAGGTCGAGGGTGATCGCCTGGGGGAGCGGGTCCGTGGTCGTCCAGAGGGTCTGGTCGGCCTGGCCGTTCCAGCCGTAGTCGCTGTGGCCGTCGACCGCGTTGGCGGCGTCGCCGCTGGTCGCGGTGGCCGAGACCGGGGTGACCAGGTGGCGTACGACGTCGGGCTGGGCGGGCAGCGGCGGGCGGGAGAGGTCCGGCCGCCAGCGCTTCCCGACGTCCTTCAACACGGCGACGACGGTGTCGTCGAGGAGGCCGTCGGTGTTGGGCGGGCAGTTGAGGATGAACGTCGCGTACCGGGGTTCCAGCACCTTCAGGTGACCGTCGACGATCTGGTCGGTCGTCAGCAGGTTCGACGGGGTCGACGGGTGCCAGAACCAGCCGGACGGGGAGATGGTCTGGCCCTGGGAGGCGGCGTAGGTGTTTCCCGGCGGGCAGAAGACGCCGCCCTTCGGCTCTTCGAAGAACAGCAGTTCGGAGTGCCACGGAACGGTGAGCCCGTTGAGGTCGAGGACGAGGCAGTCGGGCTGGATCGAGGCGACGTGTTCGCGGATCTCGGAGAACGGCAGTGACTGCTGGCCGAACGCCCAGTGCCACGCCCACCCGTCGAAGATCAGGACCGGGATCCGCCCGTACCGGGTGAGCAACTCGGTGAGCTGGTTCTTGACGAACTCGATGTTCGCCCGGGTGATCGGCGGGTGGTCGTCGAACCCGGTGGGTCCGACGCCGTTGGTGCGGTCCCAGATCGAGAAGTACAGGCAGGGCGTGACGCCACGGGACCGGAACGCGTCCATGTACTCGCGCACGACGTCGCGCTTCACGGAGCTGCTCGCGACCGAGTAGGACGTGTACTTCGACGGCCACAGGCAGAAGCCGTCGTGGTGCTTGGCGGTGAGCACCGCGAACCGCATGCCGGCGGCCTTGGCGGCGTCGGCCCACTGGCCGCAGTCCAGCTTCGCCGGGTTGAACGACAGCGGGTCCTGCTTGGGGTCCACCCACTCGGCGTCGTGGAAGGTGCCCATGTTGAAGTGCAGGAACATGCCGAAGCGCCAGTCGACGAAGCGGCGCTGCAGCCCATAGCGGTTTCCGAGGGACGCGGCGGAGGCGGGGACGGCGGTCAGGGGGAGGGCGGCCGCTCCGGCCGCTGTGACTCCAGCGGCCAGGAAGGCGCGCCGGCTCGGGATCTGCGAGGTCATCGTTCGATTCCCTTTCCGGGTCCGTGGCCGGGCGGCGACCCGGCCACGGACCCGCGGAGATCAGCGGGAGGAGGGGGAGGGGACGTCGGACACCGGGACACCGCCGCGCTCGTTGTCGAGCGCGACCAGGCTCACCGGTGCGGGCGTCGCGTCGGTACGGGCGACGACGGCGAGGGCGAGGGTGTTGCGGCCGTGCTGCCGCAGCAGGCCGGCCGGCAGCGTGAAGTCGGTCTGCGGGCCGATGTCGCCGCCGTACTGCCCGAGGTTCCAGCCGTTGAGGAAGATCTGGACGCGGTAGCCCTTGCCGACCGGGCCGCCGAAGCGCAGGGCGATCGGCACGTCCTGGCCCTTGGGCAGGTCGAGGCGGAAGGAGGTGCGCTGCCAGGTCACGCCGGGAGCGACCTGGGAGGCGGCGCCCGCCGTCCAGGACCGGTCGCCGTACGCGGGCAGGTGCCAGCCCTGGCGCTCGCCGTACAGGCCGCCGTTGTTCAGCGGGCCGCGCGTCCGGTCGACCAGGTTCTCACCACCCGCAACGCCCTGGATCTTCCACGAGATCGGCGCGGTCGAGCCCTCGACGGACGCGGCGTACAGGCCGCGCGGCTGCTTGAACCGGTTGTCGTCGGCGATCCAGTCGTCGTTGTGGCCCTGGTTCTCCACCAGCACGGACAGGACGGCCGGCTGCCCCGCCTTCACCAGACCCGCCGGGATCGTGAAGTCGCCGCGGCCCGGATCCGGGTTGACCGGCGAGTCGGAGTCGGCCTGGACGCCGCCCGCAGCCGAGCCGAGGTACCGGCCGTTCAGCCAGACGAGGTAGGAGCCGCGCTTGCCGGTGAAGGCGTTCAGCGACACCTTCGTCTCCCCGCCGGTACCGGTGAACCGCCCGCGGTACCACACGTCGCCGTAGTGGTAGCCGTAGTCGTCGGCGTACAGCACGGTCGGGGTCTTCGGCTTCAGCGGGCTCTCGGTCGTCGTCTTCGACGCGCTCACCCAGCCGGAGTCGTCGAAGCCGGGCTGCGCCTCCGGCGACTCCGCCTTCGAGCGCCAGCCGGTCAGCGCGGGCAGGTGGACGGCCTCCGGGCCGGGCAGCGTGCCGACCAGCGACCCGCTCGCGGTCACCCGCGTCCGTACCGGCGAGCCGTTCACGACGAGGCGGCCGGCGTCGGCGAACACCTCGACGTCCTCGGCCTTGGCCGTGTCGGCGCGCAGGTACGCGGTTCCCCCGGCCACGGTGGCGGACCGGACGAGCGACGTGCCGCGCACGAGCGCCGGACCGGCCTGCCAGAACTTCGCCGCCTCGGCGTCGGTGCCGAGCAGGAGCAGCAGCGGACGGCGTCCGCCGCCGCTGATCAGCACCCGGGCCAGGCCGGAGTGGGTGTAGTCGAGCCGCAGGTCACCGCTCGAGTACGACGCCTTGACCGACCCGTCGAGGACCTTCACGGTCGGCTGGGAGGCGTAGCGCAGCACCGTGGAGCCCTGCGTGCCGTCGGTGCCGTACAGCACCGCGACGTCCCGCCCCTCCGTGTAGACGTGCGTCATGAGCTCGGAATTGGACCAGACGAGCCGCTGCCCGCCCAGGTCGTACCCGGCGATCAGCACCTTGGCGTCCCGGCCCTTGACCCGTACGGGCACCGAGTAGTGGCCGTCCGGCGTGGTCCAGTCGAGCGTGGCCGAGTCGTCGGTGGTCGCCGCGTGGTCGCTGTGCCGGACGAGCACGAACTGCGTGTGCGTGTCCGGGTTGGCGCGCGCGACCGTCTCGATCGCCTTGTCCGAGGACGCCGGAGCGGTGACCGGGTCGGTCTTCGTCAGCGGGGCGACCGAGCTCAGGAAGAAGTTCTGCCGCTTGAACTCGTCGTACTTGTCGCTCAGCAGGCGGTTCTCGGTGATCGCCGAGCCGTAGTCGTAGGAGGTGGGGACGTCGTTCGGCTGGGCCAGCCAGCCCCAGTTGGTGCCGCCGAAGCCCATGTAGTAGTTGAACGCCGTCGCGCCGGAGGAGATGAGGTTCGACTTGTAGAAGAACTTCATGAACTTCGGGCCGGTCAGCTCCCGGCACTTGTCGAAGCCCGCGTTGTCCGGGTCGATCGCGCCGGCCTGGTACTCGGCGGCGAACACCGGGGTGTCGTCGCGCAGCCGCTCGGTCAGCCCGGCGCCCCACGGACCCCAGCTCGCGTCGGGATTGGCGCAGTCGAAGCCCTGCGGGTAGTCGTCCACGCCGGGGATCTGCACCGCGCCCTGCCCGGACGCCCACGTGGAGGTCCACGAGGCGGCGTCGCAGCAGTTGTTGGTCATGGTCGGCACGTCGATGCCGTCGGCGCGCGCCTTCTTCTGGATGTCCTCCATGTACGCCGCGTCGGTGTTCATGGCGTACTCGTTCTCGACGTTGTAGAGGATCACCGAGCCGCCGCGCGTGATCTGGTGCGGCGCGATGATCTTGTTGATGTGGCCGAGCCAGTCGCGGTACGCGGCGGTGTAGCCGGGCGCGCTGCTGCGGGCCCGCCCCGGCACGTTCTTCAGCCAGGCCGGGAAGCCGCCGCCGGTGGTCTCCGCGTTGATGTACGGCCCGGGGCGCGCGATGACGTACAGGCCGGCCTGCTGCGCGACGGTCAGCAGGCGGTTCACGTCACGGACGCCGGTGAAGTCGTACACCCCGGCCTTGGGCGAGTGGTACGCCCAGTCGAAGTACAGCGAGACGGTGTTGAACCCGGCCGACTTGTACTTCTCCAGGACGTCGCGCCACAGGTCGGGGCTGGGCAGCCGGAAGTAGTGGAACTCCGCCGACCGCAGCAGCACCCGCTTCCCGTCGATCATCACGGAGTAGTGGTCGTACGTCACCCGGTGCCGGGGTGCGGCGGCCGACGCGGCCGGGGGAGACGCGGGGACGGTGATCGCCAGGACCGTGGCGATCGCGGTGAACAGGGTCAACAGTCTGGCTCTCACTGGCCGGACCTCCGGATGGCGGTGATGTGCGAGACGACGGCCTCCCCGACCTGGGGGACGAACTCCAGGTCGAGTACGCCGTCGGTCACCTGGACGGTGAAGGTCTTGTGCAGGGGCGCGCCGACGCCGGACTCCGCGCGGACGTCGAGGCTCTTGATGACGCGCTGCCGTTCGGCGTTCACGTTGAAGCTCCGCTGCCCCGAACGGTCCGGCTCGGCGAACGTCAGGTCGACGTCGTACGTGCCGTCGGCGACCGGGAAGCGGTAGGCGAAGGTGCCCTCGCGGTACGCCCGCCCGGCCTTGCGGAACACCCGGCCGTCGGACGCGTGCGGGTCGGTGGCCTCGGCGTCGACCGTGGTGGCGCCCGTGGAGGTGTCGAGCAGCCAGGTGACCCGGTCGGTCGTGCCGCCGGACCGCGCCTCGATGACGTTCGCGCCCGGCTTGAGCGTCACACCGGACCAGGTCGCGATGTGGTCCTCCGGAGCCCGGCTGCCGAGCGGGACGCCGTTCAGCGACAGGTTCACCGAGCGGGTGTTGGCGTACACCTTGACGTCCGTCGCCGGGGTGAAGCGCGGCGTGTCACGGCGCTGCGCGATGCGCACGACCGGAGTGGACGACCAGTTCGCCTGGTACCAGTAGTAGGCGTCCTTGGCGATCTTCCGGTCGGCGGTGACGAGGCCCTTGTCGTTCAGGCCCGGCCGGTCGCCCTCGTCGCGGCCGTCCACGGCCGAGTCGAACATCTGCCAGACGAACGTGCCCCACAGGTACGGGCGGCTCCGCAGCTGCCGCCAGTTCTCCTCGTGGTAGCGGGCCTGCCACTCCTCGGGGTGGAAGTGGCTCGCCGGGACCGGGGCGGCCGGGTTCGTCTGCTGCTCGACGACGCTCGCGCCCGCGCCGTACTCGCTGACCGCGATCTTCCGTGCCGGGTCCTGGGCGTGCAGCCCGTCCGCCCACGGCCCGATGTCGGAGAAGGACCCGCCGTACCAGCCGAAGTAGCGGTTGTAGCCGATCGTCTCCGAGTGGTTCGCGATCGGGTCGGTGTCGGAGAAGCAGCAGGTCGCGTACGTCGACGGCCGGGACGGGTCCTCGGCCTTCACCGTCGCCGCCAGGTCGCCGAGCAGCCGGTTCGCGTCGGCGCTGCTGGTGTACAGCTCGTTGCCGATGCCCCACACGGCCACGGCGGCGTGCTGCTCGTTCTGCCGGATCAGCTCGAGCAGCTGCTGCCGCGCGTTGGCGAAGAACGCGTCGGAGACGGTGATCGAGGCGAGGTTCGGGATCTCGGTCCACAGGATGATGCCGCGCCGGTCCGCGAGGTCGTAGATCCGCTGCCCGTGCTGGTAGTGGACCAGCCGGACGCCGGTCGCGCCGAGCCGGTCGATCAGGCCGAAGTCCTGGTCGACGTCCGAGGCGCTCATCGCCGAGCCCTCGCCCGCCCGCATCCCGTGCAGGTCGACCCCGTGCACGGCGTACGGCCGGCCGTTCAGCAGGAAGCCCCGGTTCGTGTCGACGGCCACCGTGCGGATGCCGAGCGGGACGGTGACGACGTCGGTGTGTCCGCCGTAGGACACCTCGGTGCGGACCGTGTACAGGTACGGGTCCGGCCGGCCGTTCCAGAGGCGGGGATCGGCCACCGATGCGTTCTGCACGACGGGGACCACGGCGCCGGGCCCGACGTCGACGCGGCCGGACGCCGTGGCGACGGTGCGGTGCGCCGCGTCGGTGATCACCGTGCGGACCTTCGCGCGGACCGGTGCCGCCGTGTCATTGGCGACCCGGGTGGTGACGGCCAGATCCGCGGAGGCCGCGCGGACGGCCCCCTTCGTCTGGACGCCGTTGACGGTCTGCCGCACGTAGACGCCGGGGCCGCCGTAGTCGAGCGCGTCGACGTGCACGGGATCGGTCACCAGCAGGTGGACGTCGCGGGTCAGCCCGCCGAACACGGTGAAGTCGCCGCCGAGCGGCAGCACGTCGGCGCCCCCGGAGTTGTCGACCCGCACGGCGATCGTCGCGTCGGTGCCGGGCGCGGCCAGCCCGGTGACGTCGAAGCGGAACGCGGCGTACCCGCCGGCGTGGTGCCCGGCCTTACGGCCGTTCACCCACACGTCGCTGACGATGGTCGCGCCGTCGAACTGGAGGAAGACACGGCCGGCGGGGATCCGCACGGTGCGCCGGTACCAGCCGGGCCCGCGGTGGTAGTCGTTGCCGCCGTCCTCGCCGTCGCGGGCGTTCCACGTGTGCGGGACGGACACCGACTGCCAGCCGGAGTCGTCGTAGCCGGGCGCCTCCGCGCCCGCGACGTCGCCCTTGTGGAAGCGCCAACCGTGGTCGAGGTCGACGACGGTACGGGCGGACGGCGCCGGCGGGGTGGCCGCGTGGCCAGGGGTGGCGAGTCCCAGGCAGAGGACGAGGGTGGTGATGAAGGCGGAGAGGAGGCTCGGACGAAATGGACGCACCATGGGGCTCCTGCGATGAGCGCCGAAAAGGTCATCCCCCGATGGACGAGGCGCCCCGCCCCGCGTTCCTGGGGCTGGGACGGGGCGCCCCCGCTGATGGCGGCCGCCGCCCCGGGCGGGGGCGGCGGCCGGGCTCGCTACTTCAGCGAGAAGGCGCTGACCCGCAGGTCGCCGTGGAACACCAGGTAGACGTCGTGGCGGCCCGTCGCGCCGTGCAGGGCGGCGGTCGTGGTCGCGTACTTGTAGACGTCGCCGGTGCTCGACACCGTCGCGGTGCCGGCGAGCGGGCCGGTGGGCGAGTCGAGGCGGACCTCGATCGATCCGGTGCCGGCGCTCGCCTTGGCGGCCGCGGCGGTGAAGGTCGCCGCGCCCGAGCCGAGCGACGCGTCGGCGAACTTGATCCAGTTACCGTCGGTCGCGCCGACCGCGTCCCCGCGCACCTTCGTCTCGTCGACGAGGCGCACACCCTGGTAGTCGTCGAAGTCGACGGCGCGGGTCTGCGCGGCGAGGTTCCGCGCGGGGATGGTCTCGCCCTGCACGCGCACGGCGGACCGCTGCCGGACGTCGGCTGAGGACGAGCCCACCTGCACGTCGTACGTGCCGGTCTCCACGACGTTCTTGTCGCGGGTGACGTCCCAGTGCGCCAGGTCGGACACCTTGAACGTCAGCCGCGCCGTGGCGGTCTGGCCCGGGTTCAGGTGCACCCGCTGGAACGCGCGCAGCTGCTTGACCGGCTGCTTGTCACGCGAGGTCCGCTGGTGGGTGTACAGCTGGACGACCTCGTCACCGGCGCGCTTGCCGGTGTTGGTGACCTGGACGGTCGCGGTGATCTGCCCGCCCGCCCTGCTCACGTGCAGCCCGCCGTAGCGGAAGCTCGTGTACGACAGGCCGTAGCCGAACGGGTAGAGCGTTTGGCCCTTGTAGTACAGGTAGGTGCGGTCCGACTTGATGATGTCGTAGTCGAGGATGTCGGGCAGGCCGCTCTCCGAGCGGTACCACGTCTGGGTGAGCCGCCCGGCCGGGTTGCTGTCGCCGAACAGGGTGTCGGCGAGGGCGTGCCCGGTCTCCGCGCCGGCGTGCGTCGTCCACAGGATCGCCGGGACGTTCTCCTGCTCCCAGTTGAGCGTGGTCGGGTAGCTGTTCTCCACGACCAGGACCGTGTTCGGGTTGGCCGCCCGCACGGCCTTGATCAGGTTCTCCTGGCTCTCGGCGAGGGCCATCGTCGTACGGTCGTGCGCCTCCCGGCCGTTGATGAACGGCATGCTGCCGATCACCACGACCGCCGCGTCCGCGCCCTTGACGGCCTTGACCGCCTCGTCCGCGCCGCTGCTGATCGTGTCCTTGCTGAAGTGGGAGGCGTCGTCCTTCGTGGCGAGGACGAGCGTGCCGTCGTCGGACGCCTTGAGGTACTTCTTGTCGCCGAACCAGGACTCGTCGGCCTCGTAGCCGGAGTAGCGGAGCAGGTAGCTGCCGTCGTCCTGCTTCTCCAGCGAGAACATCTGCTGGACGAACCAGCCGTTCGGCTGGTCCTGGTCGTTGACCATGGTGTCGCCCCAGTTGTACCGGCCGGCGTACTTGCCGTTGGCGACGCTGCGCAGGGTCAGCTTGCCCTGGCCCCAGTCGAACGCGTCGAACTGGGTCGTGGTGTCGGCGCTGGTGGCGCTCTCCTTCAGCGCGGCCCCGGACGCCCCGGTCCCGGCGGTGATGTACTTGCCGGTCTTGACGTCCTTGAGCGCGATCCGGTCGGCCGCCTCGCTGTCGGTGACGGTTCCGGCCGCGCCGAGCCGCTGCTTGATGCCGTCCAGCGGCGTCACCTTGTACGGCAGGGAGCCGGAGTACCAGTCGGTGTAGAGGGTCTTCTCCAGCGGGCCGACCACCGCGACCTTCTTGGTCTTCGCGGCGTCCAGCGGCAGGGCGTTCCCGGAGTTCTTCAGCAGCACGGCCGCCTGGTCGGCGGTCTGCCGGGCCAGCGCCTGGTTGGCCGGGCTGTTGATGACGTCCTTGCCGATCTTGGCGTACGGGCCGCCGTCCGGGTCGAAGTCGCCGAGCCGGACGCGCAGGCTCAGGATGTGCGACACGGCGGTGTCCAGGTCGGACTGCTTGAGCAGGCCCTGCGACAGCGCGGACTTGACCGCGGCGGTGGTCGGGCCGGCGTTGGTGTCGTCCACCGTGAAGCTGTCCAGGCCGGCCTTGATGAGCGCGGCGTCCGCCTCCGGCTGGGTGGCGTAGTACTTCTCACTGCCGGTCAGGTTGTTCGGCGCTCCGGCGTCGGTGACGTTGAGCAGGTCACGCTTGGTCCACGAGCGCACGACGTCGTTCAGGTCGGGGCTGACGGTGTTGGGCCGCCCGTTGACCAGGTTGTACGACGCCATCACGCCCGTCGCCGCGTCCGCGGAGATGGCGGGGGAGAAGGCCTTCTCGTCGTACTCCTTCTTCACCCGCGGCCGCAGGTCCGACGACGTGATGTCGCGGTTCACCTCGTTGTTGTTGGCCAGGTAGTGCTTGAGGACGGGCGCGGCCTTGAGGTGGTCCTTGTCGGGTCCCTCGATGCCGGAGCCGTACGCCGTGGAGATCGCGCCGGTGAGGTACGGGTCCTCGGAGTAGCCCTCCTCGTTGCGGCCCCAGCGCGGGTCGCGCAGCAGGTTGACGACGGGCGCCCAGAGCTGGAGCCCCCACACGTCGGGGTTGACGGAGTTGAAGCCCCGCGCCTCGTCGCCGACGGCCGAGCCGACCTTCTTGATGAGCGCCGGGTTCCACGTCGAGGCCAGGCCGATGGCCTGCGGGAACACCGTGCCGTTCGCGGTGACGACGGCACCGTTGTTGTGGATGTCGGTGGACCACGCGACGCCGTGCAGCCCCTCGGTGCCGGTCTTGAACGGCTTGATCCCGAGCCGGGGGATGGCCGGCTCGTACTGGTGCAGGAGAGAGATCTTCTCGTCAACGGTCAGCCGCTTGAGCAGGTCGTCGACCCGGGTCTTCAGCGGCAGGCGGGGGTTCTGGAAGGGGTAGGTTTCCTTGGCATGGGCCGGACCGCTCAGCCCGAGCGAGGCCAGCATGGCCACGCCGAGCATCACGGAAACCCGGGGTCGGAATTTCACTGCTACGACCTCCTGTAGTCGAAGCGCTTCGACGGTATTGCCCCCCGAAAAACTGTGATGGCCCTTACGAACGCGGCCCCTCAGGGGAGCTCGCGATGAAGTCGCGGTACCAGTTAGCGCTGTCCTTCCAGGTGCGCTGCTGCGTCGCGTAGTCGACGTGCACGACGCCGAATCGCTTCGAATAGCCGTACGCCCACTCGAAGTTGTCCAGCAGCGACCACACGAAGTAGCCGCGCACGTCGGCCCCTGCCGCGCGCGCCCGCCCGACCGCCGCGAGGTGGTCGCGGAGGTAGTCGATCCGGCGCTGGTCGCGCACCTGGCCGTTCGCGTCGACGCGGTCGTCGAACGCCGCGCCGTTCTCCGTGATCATCATCGGGACGCCGGGGTGGTCGCGGTGAACCCGCAGCAGCAGCTCGGTCAGGCCGGTCGCGTCGATCGGCCAGCCCATCTCGGTGTACGGGCCCGGCTGCCGCACGAAGTCGATGTCGGCGCAGCCCACCCAGGGCGACGCGGTCCCGTCGCCGTGCCCGTCCGCGGTGTCCCGCGGGGCCACGCCGTCCCAGCGCCGGACGAGCGTGGGGGAGTAGTAGTTCACCCCGAGCACCTCGATCGGCGCGTTGCAGGTCGCCTCGTCACCGGCCTGGACGAACGACCAGTCGGTGATCTGCTCGGTGTCCTCCAGCAGGTCGGCGGGGTAGGCGCCGTCCAGCATCGGGCCGAGGAAGACGCGGTTGGCGACCGCGTCGACCTGGCGGACGGCGTCGGCGTCCTCACCCCGTACGTGGTGCAGGTTGAGGGTGACCGACACCGGGCCGGGCAGGACCCGCGCGGCGAGGCCGTGCGCGAGGTTGAGGTGGTGTGCGGCGGTCAGCGCCGCGACCGGGTCGGTCCGGCCGGGCGCATGCACGCCCGAGCCGTAGCCGAGGAACGCCGAGCACCACGGCTCGTTCAGCGTGGTCCACAGGTGGACGCGGTCGCCGAGCGCCGCGCCGATCCGCTCGGCGTACTCGGCGAACCGGTAGGCGGTGTCCCGCGCCGTCCACCCGCCGGCGTCCTCCAGCTCCTGCGGGAGGTCCCAGTGGTAGAGAGTGGCCACCGGCTTGATGCCGCGCTCGAGCAGCGCGTCGACGAGCCGGGAGTAGAAGTCGATCCCGCGCTGGTCGTGGATGCGCGGCCAGGCGATGGAGAAGCGGTACGCCCCCAGGCCCAGCTCCCGCATGATCTCGACGTCCTCCGGCCACCGGTGGTAGTGGTCGGCGGCCACGTCTCCGGTGTCGCCGTTCAGCACCCGGCCCGGCGTGTGGCTGTAGGTGTCCCAGATCGACGGCACCCGGCCGTCCTCGCGGGCCGCACCCTCGATCTGGTACGACGCCGTCGCCGCGCCCCACAAAAAGTCACTCATGCGTCCTCCTCCCTCGCCCAACCAACCCACCCCGGCCGACCTCCCGGCGTCGGAGGAGTGACCGGGCACGCTGCGCTTTTGATTCGCTCGCTCATGCGATCCCCCCGATCGTGACGGTGTCGCCGGTGGCCTCGACGAGGAGGCCCTGGTCGTGCCGGGCGACCGTACCGCCCTGGACGTCGCCGGACCGGACGCCGACCAGCAGCACCCGCCAGTTCGCCGCGCCCTGGGCGGTGACCGTGACGACGTCGCCGTCCCGCGCCGTGGTGAAGGTCGCCGCGATTTCGCCGGAGGTGTCCGGGACCTCGGTGGTGACCCGCGCGCCGTCCGGCAGCGCGTACGCGTGCAGCGTGACGCCGTCGGTGTAGTCGTAGTCGGGGCGGTCCTCGACCGCGCCCATCGGGATGACCGAGCCGGGCCGGGCCAGCAGCGGGACGCTGAGGAAGTCGTGCCGTTCCCGTACCCAGCGCCCGCCGGTCACCGGCTCGCCGGTCAGGACGTGCGTCCAGGTGCCCTCGGGCACGTAGTAGGCGGTGTCGCCGTCGGCCGAGAACACCGGCGCGACCAGCAGGTCCCCGCCGAGCATGTACTGCCGGTCGAGGTGGCTCACGGCCGGGTCATCGGGGAACTCCACGACCATCGGGCGCATCATCGGGACGCCCTCGCCGTACGTCTCCCGCGCCGCGCCGAGGATGTACGGCATGAGCCGCGCCTTGAGCTTGGTGAAGACGCGCAGGACGTCGACGGCCTCCTCGTCGAACAGCCACGGCACCCGGTAGGAGTGGCTGCCGTGCAGTCGGCTGTGCGAGGACAGCAGGCCGAACGCGATCCACCGCTTGAACAGCGCCGGGTCGGGCGTGCCCTCGAAGCCGCCGATGTCGTGGCTCCAGTAGCCGAACCCCGACATGCTCAGCGACAGGCCGCCGCGCAGGTCCTCGGCCATCGCCTCGAACGTCGACTCGCAGTCGCCGCCCCAGTGCACCGGGAACGCCTGCGACCCGGCCGTCGCCGATCGGGCGAAGACCACGGCCTCGCCCTCGCCCCGCCGCTTGCGCAGCAGCTCGAAGACGGTCTCGTTGTACAGGTACGTGTAGTAGTTGTGCATCCGCTCCGGGTCGGAGCCGTCGAAGTAGACGACGTCCGTGGGGATGCGCTCGCCGAAGTCGGTCTTGAAGCAGTCGACGCCCATGTCGAGCAGCGCGCCGAGCTTCGACGCGTACCACTCGCGTGCCTCGGGGTTCGTGAAGTCCACCAGGCCCATGCCGGGCTGCCACTTGTCCCACTGCCACACGTCGCCGTTCGGCTTCTTCACCAGGAAGCCGCGCGCCCTGCCCTCCTCGAACAGCTTGGAGCGCTGCGCGATGTACGGGTTGATCCAGACGCAGATCTTCAGGCCGCGCGCCTTCAACCGCCGCAGCATGCCCTCCGGATCCGGGAACGTCCGCGGGTCCCACTCGAAGTCGCACCAGTGGAACTCGCGCATCCAGAAGCAGTCGAAGTGGAACACCGAAAGCGGCAGGTCGCGCTCGGCCATGCCGTCGATGAAGCTCGACACCGTCTCCTCGTCGTACGAGGTGGTGAACGAGGTCGACAGCCACAGCCCGTACGACCAGGCAGGAACCCGGGCCGGGCGGCCGGTCAGCGCGGTGTACTTGCGCAGGATGTCCTTCGGCGTCGGGCCGTAGATGACGAAGTAGCGCAGCGACTGGCCCTCGACGCTGAACTGCGTGCGCGTCACGACCTCCGACGCCACCTCGTACGACACGTGGCCGGGGTGGTCGACGAAGATGCCGTAGCCCGCGTCGGTCAGGAAGAACGGCACGTTCTTGTAGGCCTGCTCGCTGGCGGTGCCGCCATCGGCGTTCCAGACCTCGACGGTCTGGCCGTTCTTCACCAGCGGGCCGAAGCGTTCGCCCAGCCCGTACACGTGGTGCCCGACGCCGAGGTCGAGCTGCTCGCGGATGTGGTGGCGGCCGTCGCCGGTCTCCATGATCGCGGTGGTCTTCTCGCCGCCGCCGGTGATGACCCGGCCGTCGGCGGAGAAGTCGACCCGCCAGGGCCCGGTGCGGGCCACCCGTACGGACAGTGCGCCGGAGGTCAGGACGGCGGCCTCGTCGTCGACCGCGACGTCGACGTCGGCCGGCTCCTCGTTCAGCCGGAACCTCGGCTCGCGCGGCACCTCGCCGTCGAAGTGGGTGACCGTCACCCCGATGACGTCCGGCATGGGGGAGGTGTAGGTCAGGGTGACCTGCGGTCCCTTGAGCAGGTCGCCCCGGTGCCGGATGTGCTGGGTCGGCGCGTAGACGCTGAGCGAGCCGGGCGCGGCCTGTACGTCGAGGACTTCGATCGGGTACGAGGCCTGCACGCCGTCCTGCAGCATCCAGTAGCCATCGGTGAACTTCAAAGAGGGGTCCTTCTCTTACTTGACGGCACCGACGGTGATGCCGCGGGTGAGAGTGCGCTGGAAGATCAGGAAGAAGACGACCGCCGGGATGATGCCGAGCAGGGCCGACGCGCTGGTCATGGTCGCGTCCATGAGCTTCTGGCCCTGGAGCACGCCGAGCGCGACCGGCACCGTCTGGTTCTCGTTGGAGATCAGGAAGATCATCGGCAGGAAGAACTCGTTCCACGTCCAGATGAAGAAGAAGACGAACAGCACGCCGAGCGTCGGGCGGCTGATCGGCACGACGACGCGCCACAGGATGCGGAACCGGCCCGCGCCGTCCATCCGCGCCGCCTCGAGGATCTCCCGCGGGAACGTCGACAGCACCGACGACAGCAGGTAGGTGCCGAACGCGGTCTGGATCGCGGTGAAGATGATGATGATGCTCAGCCGCGTGTCGTACAGGCCGACCTTCTTCGACATGAAGTACAGCGGGTAGACCAGCACCTCCTGCGGCATCGTGTTGGCCAGCAGGAACAGCACGAGGATCCACACCCGGCCCTTGATCCGGCCGATGCCGAGGGCGTAGGAGTTCAGCACCGAGAGGATCACCGCGAGGACGGCGACCGAGCCGCTGATGATCAGGCTGTTGACGAGCTTCGCGCCGAAGTCGACGCGCTCCCAGAAGTCCTTGATGCCCTGCAGGTAGAAGCCCTTCGGCACGCTGAGCGGGCCGTGGCTCGAGTATTCGGCCGGGGACTTGAACGCGTTGAACGTGATGATGACGAACGGCAGCAGCATCACGACCGCGAGCACGGCGAGCGAGACGAGCACCGCCCAGGCGCCCGGCGTCCTGCGGTGCGCGGCCGGTCGCGGCCTCCGCGCCGCGGCGCTGATGGAGGTCATCGGTCCGCCTCCTCGGCCTTGTTCTGGCGGCTGACCAGCACCGCCATGACCACGACGATGATGAGCGTCAGCACGGTCGCGATCGCGGCGCCGTAGCCGACCTGGGTCTTCTCGAAGAAGTTCTGGTACGAGTAGTAGGCGGGCACGTTCGTCGCCCCGCCGGGGCCGCCCTTCGTCAGGATGAAGACCTTGTCGAAGCTCTTGATGGCGGCGACCGTGCAGGTCAGCAGCACCACGTAGATCTCCGGGCGGATCTGCGGGATCGTGATGTACCAGAACTTCCGCCACCACGACGCGCCGTCGATGTCCGCGGCCTCGTACAGGGACGGGTCGACCCGCTGCAGGCCCGCCATGAAGACGACGAGCGGGAAGCCGATCTGCACCCAGACCAGCACGCCCATCACGGTGTAGAGCGCGAGCTTCGGGTCGCCCAGCCAGTCCTCCTGGAGCGACTTCAGTCCGACCGCCTTGAGGACCGCGTTGAGCGCGCCGTTCTCGGGGGCGAGGATCCAGGCCCACACGATGCCGGCCACCGCGAACGGCAGCACCTGCGGCAGGTAGATGCAGGCCCGCAGGATCGCGGTCGTGCGCGGGCCGAACCGCTTGGCGATGACGTCGAACAGCACGGACGCCAGGACCAACCCGATCATCAACGGGATGATCGCCATGGCGATGACGAGCGCGACGTTGTGCGCGAACGAGGACCAGAAGGCCCCGTCGGACATCAGCTTGGTGTAGTTGTCCAGCCCGACCCACTGCGGCGAGCCGATGCCGTCCCACTTGGTCAGGCTGAAGCCGATGTTCATGACGAACGGCACCAGGATGACCCCGATGAACAGGACCGTGCTGGGGATCAGGTAGACGGAGTAGGGGAGGCCGCGGCGCGGCCGCCGGGTGGGCTTGTGCACGGCCTCCACGGGCGGCGCGCTCAGGGTTTGAGTCATCGTTTCTCCCCGATACGGGGGGGCGGGCGGCCGGGCCGGTCCGCCCCCCGTGGTCGGCGGTGTCGCTAGTGGCCGATGTTCGAGAGGTTCTCGTTGTACGGCTTGGCGAAGCCGTCCAGGACCGAGCTCGGCGACGCGGTGCCGGTGATGAGCTTCTGCGTCCCGGCCACGAGCACGTCGTAGTAGCCCGGTGCCGGCCAGTCCGGGTAGAAGCCCAGACCGTCGCTGTTGGCGAGAGTCTGGTAGTTCTCGATGAGCTTCTTGTTCTTCGGGTCGGTGACGCCGGCGGGGTCGCCCGCGACGGGCACGCCGCCGTTGTTGGCCAGGGTGTTCTGGATCTCCTTCTTCATCGTGATGTTGATGAAGTCATAGGCGAGGTCCTTGTTCTTCGACCCCTTCGGGACGACCCAGAGGTTGCCGCTCGACCCGAGCGTCATCTTGCTGCCCGGCCAGAGGAACGTGTCCCACTGGAAGCTCTTGATCTCCTTCTCGAAGCGGCCGTACCACCAGCTGCCGGAGAAGAACATCGGGAACTTGCCGGCCATGAACGCGGTGCCGGCGTCCTCGGCCTTGATGCCCGACGAGTTCTTGGCGATGTAGCCCTTCTTCACCCAGTCGGCGAAGGTGTTCGCGGCGTACGTCCAGGCCTGGTCGTGGAAGTCGGTCTTGCCGGTGTAGCGCTCGAACCGGTCGACCCACGGCCGGTCCGCCTTGCTGAGGGCGAGCTGGTAGAGGTACTGCTGCGCCGGGTACTCCGCGCCCGCGTTGGACAGCGGGGTGACGCCCTTGCCGGCGAAGGTGTCCATCGCCTTGGTGAACTCGTCGAACGTCGTCGGCACCTTCACGCCGTATTTGTCGAAGAGCGCCTTGTTGTAATACACCTGCAGGTACTCGGCGTAGTTGGGGACGCCGTACCACTTGTCGCCGCCCATGATGCCCTTGGCGTCGTACTTCGCGGTCTCGGCGACGTTCGCCGGGAGCATCTTGTCCCAGCCGCGCTTGGTCACCTCGGAGCTGATGTCGGTGAGCAGCCCCTGCTTGGACAGCAGGCCGGCGGTCGCGTTGCCCTTGTTGTACTCCAGGATGTCCGGGGCGTCCTTGGAGTTCAGCACCATCGGGGCGGTCTTCTGGATCTGCTCGAAGCCCTTCTCCTCGAACTTCACCTTGACGCCCGGGTGGGTCTGCTCGAACTCCTTGATCGCCTGGTTCCACGCCACCCCCATGGCGCTGTCGGCGGTCTCGTAGTGCCACAGTTTCAGCTCTTTCGAGGAAGAGCCCTTATCGCCACCGCCGCCGCACGCGGACAGGGCCAGCAGACCCGCGGTCAGTGCCGCGAGCGCCTTTGTCGCCTTGAACATCGGAATTCCTCCAGGGGGTGTGCGAAACGTCGAAGCGCTTCAACGGCGCCGAGAAGTTCGGGTTTCCAGGTCGGTCACGTTTCAGGCCGCCGGCGTGCTGGACCGGGCGACGAGGCGGGAGGGGAGCAGGGTGGCGCCAGGTGCCTGGTCGCCGTTCAACTTGTCCATGAGCAGGGCGACCGCTTGCCGGCCCAACTCCTCGGCGGGGATGGAGATCGAGGTGAGCTCGAGCCGTGCCGCGAGGTCGTCGGGACCGATGGCGATCACGGACAGGTCGTCCGGGATGCGGCGCCCGCTCGCGCGGAACGCCGTGAGCAGCGGTTCTACGGCCGGTTCGTTGTGGACCGCGATGCCGGTCAGGCCCGGATGGTCCCGGAGGAGGTCGGCGGCGGTCTCCCGGGCGTGCTCCGGGTCGCAGGGCCGGACGACCGCGTGGACGCCGCGTTCGGCGGCGGCCCGCTGGAAGCCCGCCTTCGTACGCTCGGCGAAGCCGGTGCCGCGTTCGTACACCGCGGGCGGAGCGCCGATCAGCGCGATCTCGCGGTGCCCGAGGTCGGCGAGGTGCTCGGCGCAGGCCGCACCCGCCGCCTCGAAGTCCCAGTCGATGCAGGTCAGCCCCGACGGGTCCGCGGGGAAGCCGATGAGCACCGACGGCCGGTCCAGCGAGCGCAGCACCGGCAGCCGTACGTCGTGCATCTCGACGTCCATCACGAGGATCGCGTCGACGAGGGCCGAGCCGGCCACCCGCTCGAGGCCACCGACGCCCTCGTCCTGGGTCAGCAGGAGGACGTCGTGGTCGTACGTGCGGGCCGTGGTCACGGCCGCGATCACCATCTGCATGACGATCGGCACGTGGATGCCCGAGCGCAGCGGGACGACGAGGGCGATGACGTTGGAGCGGTTGCTGGCCAGCGCGCGGGCCCCGGCGTGCGGGCGGTAGCCCAGGGCCCGGATGCTGTCCATGACCCGGCGGCGGGTCTGGTCGGAGATCGACCGTTTGCCGCTGAGAACATAGGACACCGTGCTGGGGGAGACGCCGGCGTGGCGGGCCACGTCAGAGATCTTTACCAAGGTCCCGCTCCTGTCGAAGCGCTTCGATTGCCGAGATGTTAAGCCCGTCACGAATGGGGCGCAATGGGTCGTTACAGGAACGAAACCGGAATCTGGGAGCGCTCCCACGGCTTTTCGCGCGCTTCACATTCCAATCGATCTTGTCGAAGCGGCTAAGACGCCGGGCGCGCGCGAGCGCCCGGGACGCAACGCGTCCCGGGCGCCTACGGGGGTCAGCGCCAGCTGTCGTTGATCGTGGCGGTGCCGCCGGACCCGGTGGTGTACGACCGGTTGGGATCGGACTCCCAGGTGACCGAACCGTCCGGATTCTTCTTGATGTACTTGTACTGGAAGGTGGTGTTCGCCGGCAGGGACACGGCGGCGGACCAGGTCGGGTAGCCCGCGGACGACAGCGCGACGGCGCTGCCCGGAGCCCAGTTGCCCAGCGCGGGGATCGAGCCGACGACGAAGACGTTCTGCCCGTAGTAGGTCGTCGCGTACTCGTTGAACGTCACCTGGACGACGCCGGTGCCGCCGCCGGTTCCGGTGGCCGCGACGTCGATCGCCACGGCACTGCCCGGGCTCACGGAGAAGGTCGCGTTGCCGGAGCCGTCGACCGTGACGGCCGTGCCGGTGCACGTGCCGGAGGACACGCCGCCGCCGATGACGTCGCAGTACGTCCCGGCGGGCAGGCCGGTGGCGAACGTACGGCTGAGGGTGCTGCCGGAGTTGTTGATGGCGACGTAGCCCTTGGTGCCGCGGCCGAAGGCGATCTGGTTCGAGCCGTCGGACCACCAGTTCGTCACCGAGGTGCCCGTCACCGCGTTGTGCCAGCCGACCATGCCGCCGAGCGTGCGGTCGAGGCAGCCCTGCCATCCGCTCGCGCAGTTCGTGTCGGTCACGTATCCGTTCGCGTCGGCCGGCGGAGAGTCGTCGGTGCCGCTGAAGTCGAATCCGGAGTAGACTTGCGGGGTGCCGAAGTTCCAGGCCAGCGAGAAGATCGTGGCCAGCCGGTACTTCGCGCCGTCCTTGTAGGACAGCGTGCTGCCGTTCCGCTCGGTGTCGTGGTTGGCGACGAAGACGACGGACTTGCCGCTCGGCTCCATGCCCCACGACTGCCCGAAGCTCGACAGGTTGGCGATGCTGCCGTTGAACTGCTCCTTGAGCTTCTGGCCGTAGACGAACTCCAGCAGGTCGCCGGTGCCCTCGAAGGCGCTGGGCGCGAGGCTGCCGCCGCTGCCGGGCATGACCTCCTGGTAGATGTACGCGGACCTGCTCAGCTTCCCCTCGATGGCCGCCAGGTCGGTCGCGCCGATGTGCTTGGCGGCGTCCACCCGGAAACCGTCCACGCCGAGGGAGAGCAGGTCATTGAGGTAGCCGGCGATCTTCCCGCGCACGTAGTCGGACTCGGTGCGCAGGTCCGACAGGCTGCTCAGCTCGCACTTGGTGACCTCGGTGTAGTCGTTCCAGTTGTGGATCTGGTCGTCGGACTCCGGGCAGTCCGACGGGTAGTTGTGGAAGTCGGCCGAGGAGTAGATGCCCGGGTAGGCGTACTTGCTGAAGCTCTTGCCGCCGTAGCTCGTGTCTCCCTGGCCGGTCATGTGGTTGATGACCGCGTCGGCGTACACCTTCACGCCCGCGGCGTGGCAGGCCGACACCATGGCGGCGAACTGCGTCCGAGTGCCCATGCGGCTGTTCACGTCGTAGTCGGCGGGCTGGTAGACCTCCCACCACGGGTGGCCGCTCCGCGTGAGGGAGTCCTCCGGCGGGGCGACCTGGACGGCGCCGTAGCCCTGCGGACCGAGGACGTTCGTGCACTCGGAGGCGACGGAGTTCCAGTTCCACTCGAAGAGGTTGGCGATCACGTCGTGATCGCCGGTGGGCGACGCCGTGGCGGGGGCGGCGCGGGCCACCGGCGCGATCGTGGCCGCCAGCGCGACGGCCAGCGCGGGCAGCAGGCGTTTCAACATGCGGGGCCTCCTGGGATGCGGGGAGTGGGCGGGGTCCCCCGAGGGTCTGGCGGCCGCTGTGTTTCCGCTGTGTTGCCGCGACGGTAACGCCTCGGCAGATGGTTAGCAAGAAGTTTCTGCAAGCTTGCGAAAGAAGCCTGATGGCGCAGCAATCGGCCCCGTCTCGTCCGGCTGTACATTCGAGCATGTGAGCATGCGCCTGGCGGACATCGCCGCCCAAGCCGGAGTGAGCGAGGCGACCGTGAGCCGGGTGCTCAACGGCAAGCAGGGCGTCGCGCCGGCGACACGGCAGGCGGTCATCGACGCGCTCGACCACCTCGGGTACGAACGACCCGCCCGTCTCCGGCAGTCACGGACCGGGCTCATCGGCCTGATCGTCGCCGAACTGGACAATCCCATCTTCCCGGCGTTCGCGCAGGTCATCGAGAACACTCTGGCCGTCCACGGCTACACCGCGGTGCTGTGCGCCCTGGCGCCCGGTGGCATCAACGAGGACGACTACACCGACCTCCTGCTCGAACGTGGGGTCTCCGGGATCGTCTTCGTCTCCGGGCTGCACGCCGACTCGCAGGCCGACCACGGCCGTTACAAGCGCCTCACCGACCGTGGGCTCCCGATCGTGCTGATCAACGGCTACGCCGAGGGCGTCGACGCGACGTTCGTCTCCAGCGACGAGGCCGGATCCATGGAACTGGCCGTGGCGCACCTGGCGCATCTGGGGCACCGGCGCATCGGGCTCGCCGTGGGCCAGGAGCGTTTCGTGCCGGTCATCCGGAAGACCGAGGGCTACCGCCGGGGGATGGCCGAGCGCCTCGGGGCCGCCGACGTGGACGACTGGATCGTCAACACCATCTTCACGGTCGAAGGCGGGGAGGCGGCGGCGAAGCGGCTGCTCGACCGGGGGTGCACGGCGATCTGCTGCGGTAGCGACATGATGGCGATCGGGGCGATCCGGGCGGTCCGGCAGCGCGGCCTGCGGGTGCCCGAGGACGTGTCCGTCATCGGCTTCGACGACTCGCCGCTGATGGCGTACGTCGATCCGCCGCTGACCACGGTCCGCCAGCCGGTCCGCGAGATGGCGCTGGTCGCCGTGCGCGGTCTCCTGGACGAGATCCAGGGGGTGGGCGCCCCGCACACCGAGCTGGTCTTCCGGCCCGAGCTGGTGGTCCGCAGCTCCACGGGCCCGCTCCATCAGTGATTGCAGCAAATCTCTGCAAGGAGCTTCATCGCAGCGACGACGAGCGGGCCCCGGCCGCCCATGCCGAGGGGATCGTCAGCCGGGTGACCGCAGGAACATCAGTGCCGCTGACGGGTACCGGAAGCTGGCCGAGGACGAGGTCCGTACGGTCGCCGAGTCGGTCGTCACCGCCCGGCGCGACTCCCTCAACGGCCCGACCGCCTCGCTGCGCTCCGCCGGCCCGGCCGCGCCCGCCTGAGCACGATCGCCCGACTTCGCCTGAGTAGGAGTACTCAGTCGAGGCCCTGCTCCAGGGCGTAGCGGACCAGCTGGGCCTTGTTGTGCAGTTGCAGCTTGGTCAGGGTGTTCTGCACATGGTTCTGCACCGTCCGGTGCGACAGCACGAGCCGCTCGGCGATCTCGCGGTAGGTCAGGCCCTTGGCGACCAGCCGCAGCACCTCGGTCTCCCGGTTCGTGAGCCGGGGTGTCTCCCGTTCCGGCGCGCCGACCAGGCGGCGGTACTCGCCCAGGACCAGACCCGCCAGCCCGGGCGTGAACACCGCCTCCCCGGCCGCGGCCGATCGCACCGCCGCGATCACCTCGTCGAGGGACGCCGACTTGGTCAGGTAGCCGGTGGCGCCGGCCGTCACGGCGTCGAGGACGTCCTGACGCTCCCCGCTCGCCGACAGCACGAGCACGCGAATCGCCCTGTCGGCGGCCAGGAGCCGCCGGGTCACCTCCGCCCCCGGGAGGTCCGGCAGGTGAAGGTCGAGCAGCACGACCCGCGGCCGCGTCGCCCTCGCCACGCGCAGCGCCTGGGCACCGTCGCCGGCGGTGCCCACCACGGTGAGGCCGGCCGCCGCCAGCTTCTCCGCTATACCGTCCCGCCAGATCGGATGGTCGTCGACGACCAGCACGGGCAGCGGGGCGTGGACGTCGATGGGTTTCCCTTCGTTCCCCGGGGTGCCGGTGTCCACGGGTTCTCCCTGGTTCCTTGGGGCGTGGGCGTCGACGGGTTCCCCTTCGTCCCTCGGGGCGTCGGCGTCCACGGGTTTCCCCTCGTTTCTCGGGGTGTCAGCGTCGATGGTGTTCCACCTCGTTCCGCAGGGTCCGGGGCACCCGGAGCTCGACCTCCGTCCCCCTGCCGGGGGCCGACGTCACACTCGCCTCCCCGTCGAGCTCCCGGATCCGCCCGACGATCGACTGCGCGACGCCGAGACGTCCCGCCTCGGCTGCCCGGGCCAGGCGGCCGTCCTCGAACCCCACGCCGTCGTCCCGGACGCTCACCGCGACCGCCTCGCCCTCGTCGTCGAGCAGCAGCCAGGCCCGCGCGTCCGGGCCGGCGTGGCGGCGGACGTTGTCGAGCGCCTCGCCGGTCGCCGCGGCCAGGGCCCGCGCCGGCGCTTCGGGGAGAAGAACCGCGTGCGCCGGGCAGGACACCGTGACCCGGTCGCCGGCCAGAGGCTCCAGCAGTGTCCGCACGTCGACCCGGCCGTCCGTCGGCGGCGTCGGCGAGGTGGCGACCAGCGACCGCAGCGCCACCTCCTGCTCCCCGGCCAGTCGGCCGAGTTCGGCGGCCTCACCGCCGAGCTCCCGCCCGCGTACGCTGACCAGCGCGAGCACCTGCAGGACCGAGTCGTGGATGTCCCGCGCGATGCGCTGCCGTTCGGCCGTGGCCGCCTCCTGCCGGGCCGCGCGGTCGAGGGCGGCCTCCGCGCGCAGCACGAGCCGTACGACATGGCCGCCGACCGTACCGGCGATGAGCAGCAGCACGATGCCGTTGAACGTGTTGCGCGGCAGAGCCTGGCGCTCGAGCAGGTCGGCCGCTGAGACGGCGGCCGCCCCGGCGAATCCCGCCCACGGGCCGCCCGCGACGGCGCAGGCCAGCACGGACGCCGCCGCCCACGACACCGGCAGCGTCGCGGCCCCGTGGTCGATACGGGCGGCCGTGTCGACCAGGCGCGTGGCGAGGATCAGCGCGGCCGCCACGGCCACGTCCGCGCCGACCAGCCAGGGGCGCCGGGCGGACGGGCGCGCGTACGCGACCGTGGCGAGCACGGACCACGCCGCCATCACGGCGAGCGCGAGGAGACCGCCCAGAGGATGGGCGTACCGCCCGTGGTCCCGCAGGATGAGGACTGCGGCGTAGCCGAGGGTGACGAGCCGGAAGACGCCCACCGCCCGCCACATCTGCTCGACCACGGATGCGACATTACGGGTTTCCAGGGCATGCGTGGCGACCGTTCCGGGGCGGGGCTTCAGGAGAGCGCTTGGCTCCGGGCTGGACTCTCCCATTGAGGGAGGGACCATGCTGATGCCCGTGAACGAGGGATACCTGCCGATCGGGCGGTTCGCCCGGCTGTGCCGGCTCAGCGTCAAACAGCTGCGCAACTACGACGACCTGGGGTTGCTCACCCCGGCCCACGTCGACCCGGACACGGGGTACCGGCACTACCGGCCCGACCAGGCCCCCGCCGCCCTCGCCATCGGCCTGCTGCGCTCACTCGACGTGCCGCTCCCGGTGATCGGTCAGGTGCTGGCCGAAGGGACCGGCGCCTTGGGCGGCGTACGGGACGCGATGGAGGCCGACCTCGCACGCCGCCGCCGCAACCTCACGGCACTGGAGCGAATCCTCGCCGACGGGCTGCCCCGCCCTCCCGTGAGCCTGGTCCGCGAACCGGCCCGGCGGGTGGCGGTCGTACGGGACGTCGCGACGTGGGACCGGATCGGCGCGGTGACGTCGGCGTGCGTGACCCGCCTGATCGGCGCGCTCACGGAGGCGTCCGCCGGGGCCGGTCCGGGCGGCGCGTTGACGTCCGGCGGGACCGGTCCGGGCGGGACGCTCCGGGAGGCCGAGACCGATCCAGGTCTGGCGCTGACGGCATCCAGTGGGGCTGGCCCGGCACTGATCGGGCTGTTCCCGCTCGACCTCACGCCGGAGATCGTCGTGTCCGTCACCGCCGAGACGGACACGGCCGTCGCCGGCACGTCGGCGGACGTCCTGCCCGGCGGGCTGTTCGCGTCGGCGACCCATGTCGGGCCGTACGACCAGATCGACCTCACCGCGCACGCGCTCCTGGCCTGGACGGGCGACCGGGGGCACACGCCGGTCGGGCCGCTGCGGGAGGTCTACGTCTCCGACCCCACGAGCACGCCACCGGAGCGGCTCGTGACCCACCTGATGATCCGACTGGAGGAATACGCATGAACCGCTACGAGGCCGCCGAAGAACCCGAACTCGTGGAGTTCGGGCCGGTACGGGGACTGTCCGTCTCGGGAGTAGGAGAGCCCGGCGGGCCGGAGCACATGACGAGCATCGAGGCGCTGTACGCCGTCGCCGGCAGTCTGTGCGGCCTGGCCGCCCGGAACGGGCGGGGTTTCGACCTGCCTCCGCTCGAGGGCCGATGGTGGGTCGAGGACGAACGGCCGCCGCTCGACGTCCCCCGCGACGAGTGGCGATGGCACCTGTTCGTCCGGCTCCCGGAGACGGTGGAGGACGCCTGGTACGACGAGGCGAGGCAGGCCGCCCCGCACCCGGCCGCAGCGCGCGTCCAGCTCGTCACCTTCACCGAGGGGCGCTGCGTCCAGATCCTGCACCGGGGGCCGTACGCCGACGAGCCGCGGAGCCTCGCGCGGATGGACGCCCTGATGACGGAAGCCCGGCTGGTGCCGAACGGCCTGCACCATGAGATCTACCTGTCCGACATCCGGGAGAGCGACCCGGAGAAGATGCGCACGATCCTTCGCCAGCCGGCCCGCGCCGCCTAGTCTCGATCTGTGACTCACCCTCCGGCGGAGCCGATGCGGTACCGGCTCGACGCGTCGCTGTACGGGATCCGGGTGCGGATGGACCATTCGTTCCGGTCGCCGACCCGCGGGGACATCCCGCTGCTCGGCGCCCTGATGTGGGACGCCTACCAGGGGACACCGGACGAGCGGGACGTCGGGGACGGTGTCCCGTCGGCCACCGAGGAGGTCCGGCTCACCTTCGACGGCGAGTACGGGCCGTTCCTGCCGGAGGCGTCCTTCGTGGCCGAGGAGGGCGGCCGCCCCGTCGCGGCCGCCCTGGTGACGGTCTGGCGGGAGGTACCCCTGCTGGCGTTCGTCTTCACGGCGCCGTCCCACACCGGCCGGGGGCTGGCCCGGCGGCTGATCGAGGCGGTGATGGGGTCGCTGGTGGAGCAGGGGTACGACCGGCTCTCCCTCGCCGTGACCGGCCAGAACACCCGTGCCCGCGCGCTGTACGAGTCGATGGGGTTCATCGAGGTTCCGGTCGGAAGCGGGTGAGAGATCCGCACCGCCGCGTGACAGGATCGCGGGTGGAGGTGATCCGATGAAGATCGGACTTCAGATTCCAGACTTCACCTGGCCCGGCGGGCCGTCCACCCTCGGCGCGGACCTGGCCCGGGTCGCGCGCACGGCGGACGACGCGGGCTTCAACCGGATCGCGGTGATGGACCACGTCTTCCAGATCAGCATGGTCGGACCGGCCGAGAACGCCATGCTCGAGGCGTACACCACGCTCGGTTTCCTGGCCGCGCACACGTCCCGCGCCCGGTTGCTCACCCTCGTCACCGGGGCTGTCTACCGGCCACCGGGGCTGCTCGCCAAGATCGTGACGACGCTCGACGTGCTGTCCGGCGGCCGGGCCGAGCTGGGCATCGGCGCGGCCTGGAACGAGGAAGAGGCACGCGGCCTCGGTCTGTCCTTCCCACCGGTGGCCGAGCGCTTCGAGCGTCTGGAGGAGACGCTGCAGATCTGCCTGCGGATGTGGGACGACGGCGACGCGCCGTACGAGGGGCGGCACTACGGTCTCGAACGCACGCTCAACTCGCCGCAGGCGCTGTCGCGACCGCACCCGCCGATCATGGTCGGCGGGTCGGGTGAGCGGAAGACGCTGCGGTTCGTCGCCCGGTACGCCCAGGCGTGCAACCTGTTCCCCGGTCCGGAGCTGGCTCACAAGCTCGACGTGCTGCGCGAGCACTGCGCGGCGGAGGGGCGCGACTACGACGAGATCGAGAAGACCGTCATCTTCCGCTTCGACCCGGGCGAGAAGGGCGAGAAGACGGGCGAGATCGTCGACACGCTCGGGAAGCTGGCCGAGCTCGGCATCGACTCGGTGATCGGCGGCGTGGCCGACGTCTGGCGTGTCACGCCGCTCGAGGCGATCGGCGCCGACGTCATCCCGGCCGTGGCGGATCTTTAGCGCGCATCGAGACGGCTCCGGTGCGCCGCCGGTCGACGGCGGCGCACCGTGTGCCACGGTCGGTGGTCAGTGTCGTGCCTGGTAGACCGCGCCGGCGAACGGCAGCGCGCCGCCCGTCGCACGCTCGTCGGGCGGCGCGAGCCCGGCCGCCGCGGCCCACGCGTCGACCAGGCTCGCGGGCCAGGACGTCCGGTCTCCGGGGAGCACCACGACCAGGCCGTCCGGGGCGAGGACCCGGCCCAGCTCGCGGACGGTATGGCGCGGGAACGGAAAGGTCTTCGGGTCGAGGCGGCAGACGAGCACGGCCAGGCTCGAATCGGGGAACGGCAGGTCGATGTCGAGCTCTCCGACGTCGAGCGCCGGGGCGCTGCCACCGGCGTGGCGCACCGCCCGGCGCAGGGTGTGGGCGTCGCGCCGGTGCGGAACGGAGGTCTCGACCGGAACGCCGTCGGCGATGAGCCCGGCGGCCAGGTCATGGAGGCCCGAGCCGATCAGCCGTACGGGCGCGGTCCGCTGGGCGGCGGCCTTGGTGAGAAGCGCGCCGAGAGTCGCGTCGTCGAGCCCGGAACAGCCGAAGGCGGCGGCTGCGGGCGTGCTCATCGTGGTGCCGTTCGGCCGGTGTCCGCGACGCGTGTCGCGGTGGGGCGGAGGTGGGTCACCGAGTCCTCCCACGGTTTATCTGTATTCTGCAAATATCGTAGCGCGAGCCTCTATGCAGGCATGATTCGGGGCATGGACGACATCGACGTGGCGATCGTGGGGCTCGGACTGGCGGGATCCGCCGTGGCGTGGGCGGTGAGCCGGCGCGGACGGAGCGTCGCCGCCTTCGAGGCGTACGGGCCGGGCCACCGGCGCGGCAGCTCGCACGGCCGCGCCCGGATCTTCCGCCGCGCCTACCTCGACCCGCTGTACGTCGAGTTGACCGGCCGGGCGGGGCGGCTGTGGGAGGAGCTTGGAGAGCAGGCCGGGGAGCGCCTCCTGACCCGGACCGGCGGCGTCGATCACGGCCCCGCCCGCGAACCCGAGCGCATGGCGGCCCTGCTCCAGGAGCACGGCGTCGCCGCCGAGCTGCTGGACCGGGCCGAGGCGGCCCGCCGCTGGCCCGGAATCCGCTTCGAGGGCCCTGTGGTCTTCGACCCGGAGGGCGGTGTCCTCGACCCGGAGGCGGCGATGGCCGCCATGGTCCGTCTGGCCGCCGACGCCGGGGCGCACGTCGCGTACGACACCCCGATCCGGGCCCTGAAGCCGGATGCGGAGGGTGTGACCCTCATCACCGACTCCGGGACCTGGCGCGCCCGTACGGTCGTGGTCGCGGCGGGCGGCTGGACCGGTCCGCTGCTCGACGGCCTGGTGCCGCTCCCGCCGCTCACCGTGACCCAGCAGCAGGTCTTCTTCTTCGACCGCAAGGACCCCGGCCCGTGGCCCACGGTCGTGCACGGTGAGACGTCCCTCGACATCTACGCGCTGCCGGAGGGGTCGTACTTCAAGGTCGGCGAGCACGTGAACGGCGCGGTGACGACCGCGGACGACCGGGACTTCACCGTCGACCCGGCCGCCCGGGAGCGAGCGGTCGCGTACGCGCGCGCGTGGCTCCCCGGCCTCGACCCGGTCCCGCGCTCGGAGCTGACCTGCCTTTACACCTCGACACCGAACGAGGACTTCGTCCTCGACCGCCGCGGCCCGTTCGTGGTCTGCTCCGCCTGTTCCGGACACGGCGCGAAGTTCACGCCGCTGATCGGCGAGCTGGCCGCCGACCTGGTCGACGGCCGCCCGCCGATCGGCCGGTTCGCTCTGCGCTGAGGGCAGTCGGCCGCTGATCACCGGTGTTCATCGGCCCGGGGCACCTTGGCCGATGACCTACGCGTGCCCGGGCCCTGGGGTCCTGGAAGTCCTGGGTGCCGCGGGAGCGGTCCGGGCCGGTCGGCGCGTCGCGGGCCGTCCCGTCGGAAGGGATCTGTCCTCTGTGACGGGACGGCAGGGACGACGGTCAGCGAGCGGCCGTGAAGGGCGTGGCGACCGGGCCGGAGACGCCCGGGTCGACGCGGAAGATCCGGCCGGCGTCCGGCTCGGCCTCGCGCTGCTCCGCGGAGAGGCCCTGCTGGGACGTCGTGATGAACAGCGTCGACCGGTCGGTGCCGCCGAAGCAGCAGCTCGAGACGTTCGTCACCGGCAGCCGGACCGTCGTCACCAGGCGCCCGGACGGGTCGTAGCGGTGCACGGCGCCGCCGCCCCACAGGGCCACCCACAGGTAGCCCTCGTCGTCGACGCTCATGCCGTCCGGGTGGCCGCCCTCGACGGTGAACAACCGCCTGCGGTTCGTGGCCGCGCCGCTCTCCAGGTCGTAGTCGAACGCGTCGACCTGCCCGGTCGGCGTGTCGATGTAGTACATGGTGCGGTGGTCGGGACTCCAGCCGAGCCCGTTCGAGATCGTGACACCGTCCAGCACCGTGCGGATCGACCCGTCGAAGACGAACAGCGAGCCGGCCCCGGGCGTCTCGTCGAACGCCATCGTGCCGGCCCAGAACCGCCCCGCCGGGTCGCACTTGCCGTCGTTCATCCGGATCGTGGAGGCGTCGGCCAGGTCGCCGGTCAGGGCCGTCGCCCGGCCGTCCTCGTCCAGCTCCATGAAACAGGTGCCCGCGGCGATGACCCACCCGCCCAGGACCCGGGGCACGGCGGCGCCGAGCGGGCGGTCCACCTCCAGCGAACGCGGGTCGGTGAGCGTCTTGCCGTCGAAGCCGGCCAGCCACAGCCGCCCGGCCATGATGTCGACCCAGCCGAGCCGGTCTCCGTACCAGAACGGCCCCTCGGCGTGCTCGACCCGTACCGGCGAACAGGGTTCCGCGGTGAGTTCCATGCTTCGGCTCCCAAGCGTGATGCGGCGATCAGCGACAGTCTTCCATTACCCGCTCAACCACCGGGCAGCCCGGCATCTGCGCCGTTCACCGACCGGCGTACGACCTGGCCGAGGCGGCGGTGAGTCGCTGTCCGGAAGGCGCCTTGAACCGCCGGGCGGATACGGCCAGGATCATGACCGCACAAGCCGAGAGCCGCGAGGGCACCGAGTGTCGAGCTGTCAGGGTGGATGAGGGCCTGTCCGCGCTGCGCCTGCCACAGTGTCAATCCGGTGAGCCCCGCGTAACTCGATGCCGCGGTGATCACCAGGGCCGCGCGGGTGGTGGTGCTCGCCAGCACGGAGAACCGGCGAGAGAGCATGCGCAGGCCGATCGCGATCAGCGGGAGCACCTGCAGGGCGTGCAGGCCGATGAAATGCGCCACCCGCAGGTCACCCGAGCCGGTCGCCCAGCCGGTCACCGGCATGCCGGAACCGCCGTCCGGCGCGCCGACGCTGTGCGCGCCGATCGTGGACAGGTGCAGTCCTTCGGCAAGCTCGTGCGCCTGGTCCGGAGTGGGAGCCGTCATCAGGTAGCCGACGGACAGACCAGCGAGCGAGATGACCAATCCGAGTGCTATCGCCCATGTCATGACCCGGTCCATCCGGCGCTGTACCACCAGGAAGATCCCTGTCCCGAAGGTCAGCAGCCAGCCCAGGTAGGCGGCGCCGCCCATGATCATGAACACCGTCGCGTTGAAAGGGGTGGAGAAGGTCAGCTTCTCGGCCGTGAATGGCCGGGCTTGGGGCTCGGGTGTTCACGCCTTGTTGCGCTCCCCGTCGCGGCTGGTTGTCGTGCCGGGGTCGCATCTCCCTTCCCCCTGATGGTGGGGTCAGGGACGGGCATGCTGACGAATGCCCACGCCACGCACGCCCGTTGCCGGATGTTGGTGGCGGCGATGACGTCGGCGGGGCCAGCGAACCCGCATCGACGGCAACGGAAGGTATCGCGGTCGGGCCGGTTGGCCTTCTTGGTGTGCCCGCACCAGGGCACGGGACACTGCTGGGAGGTGTAGGCCGGGTCCACCTCTACGAAAGGCACCCCGGCCCGCAGGGCCTTGTACTGGAGGAACTCACCGAGTTGGTGGAACGGCCAGGTAGAGAGTGTGGCCCGCTGGTGCCGCCTGAGCCGTACCCGATCGCGGATCCCACTGAGTTCTTCGAGTGCGATACCGCGTTCGGTGCGTCGGGCATCGGCCACAATCTGTTTGCTGATCTTGTGGTTCTCGTTCGAGGCGTGCCGCGTCTCCCGCGCTGACCGGCGGGCCAGGCGGCGGGCGGCTGAGCGGCTTCCCGCGGCTTTCTTGGCCTGCAGTTCGGTGCGCAGCCTGGCATGGCGCCTGCGATAGCGCTGCAGGCCCGTGCCCTGGTGGTTGTCGCCGTCGGAGGTGGTGGCCAGGTTCACGATCCCCCGATCCACCCCGATCCAATCGGCAGGCTCGAACTGCGGGGCCTCCTCGACCTCACAGGTCGCGTTCAGCAAGAACATCCCGTCGCGGTGCACCAGGTCGGTTTCGCCCTTGCGGTGGTCCGCCAGGAATTTGAGCTGTCCGGGCTCGCCGGTGAAGGCGATGCCGCGGATGCGGCCTGGTGAAGGCGATGCCGCGGATGCGGCCTGAGGTGGTCCAGATCGAGATGGTCCGGGCGTCCATCTGCCACGACAGGCACCGGTCATCGAACGGCTGGGCCGCATCATTCCGGAAGGTGATGGGCTTGGACTCGGCTTTGCGGCGCCGACTCGAGTGCTCGCCGCCCAGCAGGCCGGCCTCGATCTGGGCGTGCAGGGTGGTGTAGGCGTCGGCGACCTTACGGATCACATGTAATGCCGGCTGCGCCGACAGCCCTCGCGCCTTCAGGTCTGCGTAGACGAGTTTTTGCAGCTTCTGCCGGGCGAACACGCCCTGGGCGAAAGCGACCGCCGACACGTCGTTGGCGGCGGCGTTGCACAGGGGCAGGGTCGCCGCGAGCGCCGCCGCCTGTCCCGGCGTCGGCAGCAGCTTCACCTGCACCACCAGCTTCACGCCCAGTGACCCTACAAGCGCGCACCGACATCGGTGTGCGACTCCGCGAATTCGACGGCGAAACCGACCACGTCCGCCTGCTCGGGCACTACCCGTCCAAGATCGCCCAATCTCGCCTGGTCAACAGTCAAAGGCGTCTCCGCCCGCCACCCCAGGCAGTAACACCGCACCCACCTATCGAAGCGCCTGTGGGACGGCCACCTGCGGTCCCCGTCCTCCTTCGCCGCCCGCTCACTCCGTCGCTCTGGAAGAACTCCTCGTGGGCCGCGCGCCACTCCGCGGCGTTGGCGTAGCCGCGCCCATCGGCCTGCGCGAAGTCGTCGTCGATCTCCGTGACCCGGTCGCTTACCGGTCCCAGTGGGCGGTCGCGGTCGCGGCGGCGTCCGGGTCGTCGGTGACCAGGATGAGCCGGTGGTCGTGGTCGGAGTAGAGCACCTCGATGTTCACCCCGGCTGTGGCGAGCGCCCGAGTGATCGCGCCCAGCTGGCCCGGCTTGTCCTGGTGGAGGCGGCGGGCGACCACCTTTCGGCAGGCGATGACCTTGATGCCGGCCTGCTCCAGCGCGGCGGTCGCCGCTTCGCCGTCGTGGAACAGGAAGTGCGCCACCCCGCGCCCGTCGACGGTCCAGGCGCCGCCGCCCTCCACGCTGACCCCCGCTGCGCCCAGCGCCTCGCCCATCTCCGCCAGCGCGCCCGGCCGGTCGTCCAGTTCGATGGTCAGGTCGTACATCGTCGTCTCCCTCAGCCGTGCACGCGGCGGCTGTCCGCCGGTGCCTCGTCACGGTCGTCCGGGCCGTAGTCCCGGACCACTTCCGCCATCCGCAGCCGGTACGTCGTGAAGAACCGGTGCCGGCCCAGCGCCTGCGCGCGCCGGTGCGCCGGCGTGTTCCGCCAGGCGGCGACGGCCTCCTCGTCCCGGAAGAACCCGAGGGCGAGGTACTTGCCCGGCTCCGCCTCGCTGGCGTACCGCTCGATCCCGTAGAACCCGTCGAGCTCGGGCAGCAGCTCCCGCAGCCGAGCGGACTCGGCCAGATAGTCCTGGAAGGCGGCGTCGTCGTCCGGGTCGAACCGGTACTCGAAGATCATCGCGATCACACGTCGACGGTACGGCCGCGATACTTCCGCGCCCGTCGAATCATGCCCGCGGTGCCGCGTAATGCGCGCGGGGCTGATCCTGGACGTGCCGCTCCCACGAAAGGATGTACGGGGAGCAACGGCGCTGGACGTCGTGTATCTCTGCTTCTATCTGCAGCATGGAACCGACGCGGCGCCAGCCGATGTCCAGATAGCGCCAATGAAGCAGCCAGTACGAGTGTGCCGACGGGTCATAAGCGATGATCCACTCCGGGAAGCGAGCCTTTACGTGCTCGATGGTGAGAGTCTCCTCGATCACGTCTGTCTCCCCACCATCGCCCAGACGATCTTTCCGCCGACCACTTCGAACGCGCCGTAGCGGCGGGCGCACTGCTTGACGATGGGAATCCCGCGCCCGGATTCATCGTGAGACCCCGCCTGCCTTTGCCGGGGCAGGCCGTCTCCAGGGTCGTAGACGCACATGACGACGTACTTACGTAGGGGGAATATCGAGATCTTGATCTCTTGGCCGGGTGCGGCCTTGATGGCGTTGGTGACCAGCTCGCTGATGATCAACTCTCCGTCGTCGATCGCGCTCGGGCTGCAGCCCAATCGACTGAGGTTCGCGCGAGCGAACGCGCGGGCGTTCCTGGCCATTTCCGGTCGGCCCTTGATCGTTAGCCTTACGGCGTTGTCCATCTCGATATTCATTTGGCCCATGACGATGGCTCCCGGCATTGCTTCGCGGATTCGTAGGGCCAGCCTGGACCTGTCGCGCTAACATCGCACTGTTTCGAGGAAACATCAGAAACCCCCGGAAACCTGGAGGGCTGAAGGATGGCCACCCGACCGCAGCTCGATCCGATGTCCTCGCTATGGGCGGTCATCGCCCTTCAGCTGCGCTTTCAAAGGGAGCGGGCCGGACTCACAGGCACCCAGCTCGGCGACAAGATCAGCTGTGTCCGTTCGACTGTTTCCCGGATCGAGTCCAATACCCTCAAGCTTGATCCGAAACAGGCGGCACTTGCCGACGAATCCCTAAAAACCGGCGGTTTATTCTCTGCTTTGGTGGTTCATGCTATGCGTGAGCCGGACGGTCAGTGGCGAAAGGAGCATCGCGACATCGAGGCGACTGCCTCGACAATCCGGATATTCGAGGCGGTGGTCATCCCTGGCCTGTTCCAGACCCCTGACTACGCGCGCGCTCTCGTGCTCGCCGGAGGTGCTGCCGAGGACGCGGTCCAAGCGGCCGTCGAGGAGCGTATGGGGCGACAGGCCATCCTGGCGCGGAAGGATCCTCCCCTGCTGTGGGCGATCATCGCCGAGACGGTTCTCGAGTGGCCCGTCGGCGGCTCTGGGGTCATGCTTGAGCAGTTGGCGCGCCTGCTCGAGCTTGCGGACATGCCGAATATTGGTATTCGGGTGGTCCCTAGGGCGGCGGGGGCATATAAGGGGCTTGATGGTAGTTTCAAGGTATTGTCCAATGCGTCAGGTGACGTTGCCTATCTGGAGTCACCCGGACAAGGAAGGCTGGTCTATTCGCTCGAAGCGCGCCCGTATCTCGACCGTTACGACCGGATAGGGGTAAAAGCCCTCAATGACGATCAGTCGAAAGAACTGATTCGTAGGAAGATGGAGTTGTATCAATGATCGAGCCGTACCGGAAGAGCAGCTACAGCGGAACCGATCAGGGTAGCGACTGCGTGGAGGTCGGAGTCGTCGGCCGGGACGAGGCATAGACGAAATCAATGATCGAGCCGTACCGGAAGAGCAGCTACAGCGGAACCCAGCAGGGCAGCGACTGCGTCGAGGTCGGAGTCATCGGCAGGGCCGAGTCTGAGACGGGCTGACGAACGGCCTCCGTCGAAGCGGAGGCTGCCACCCGGCCTCATGGGGGTCGGGTGGTCGGGCGGGCCTATCGTTTTCGTCTGTGACGACGGAGAAGGGGCTGTGGGCGGGCTTGCTGCTGGACGCGATGGTCGGCGACCCGCGACGAGGGCATCCGGTGGCCGCGTTCGGCCGGGCGGCGTCGGCGCTGGAGCGACGGCTCTACGCCGACTCTCGGGCGCGCGGGGCCGTGTTCACGGCGATCTGCGTGCTCGGAGCTGCGGCCCTGGGCACCGCCGCCGACGCGGTCGTACGGGACACCGCCGCGCGCACCGGCCGTACGGGACGCCGTCGGCCGCGCCTCCTCGGCCGGACGCCCGACCGGGCCCGGTCCGCCGCAGCCGGGAGCACCTCGACCGCAGCCGGCCCGGCCAGGGGCGCTTCAACCGCGACCGGCCTGGTCAGCGACGCTTCGTCCGCGGCCGGTCCGGTCAGCGATACCTCGGCCGCGACCGACCTGGTCAGGGGCGCCTCGACCGCGACCGGCCTGGCTCGGGGCGCGGTCACGGCGGTCTCGGCCTGGGCCGTTCTCGGCGGGACGTCGCTGGCGCGTGAGGGCCTCGCGATGGCGGCCGCCTTGGAGACGGGCGACGTGGAGGCGGCCCGGCGGCGGCTGCCGCATCTTTGCGGCCGGGATCCGAGTGCCCTGGACGCCAAGGAGCTGGTGCGGGCGACGGTCGAGTCGATCGCCGAGAACACCTCCGACGCCGCCGTCGCTCCGCTGTTCTGGGGGTCGGTCTTCGGCGTGCCGGGGCTGCTCGCGTACCGGGCGGTCAACACGCTGGACGCGATGGTCGGGCACCGCAGCCCCCGCTACCTGCGCTTCGGCTGGGCCGCCGCCCGCCTCGACGACGCCGCGAACTGGGCGCCCGCGCGACTGACCGGCCTGCTCACGGCGGTCTGTGCCCCGCTCGTCGGCGGATCGCCGCGCACCGCGTACGCCGTGCTCCGCCGTGACGGTGCCGCCCACCCCAGCCCGAACGCCGGGCGCTGCGAGGCGGCGTTCGCCGGGGCGCTCGGCGTACGACTCGGCGGCGTCAACGTGTACGGGAACCGCGTCGAGCACCGGCCCGAGCTCGGTGACGGCCGCGCCGCCGAACCGTACGACATCCGGCGTGCCGTCCGCCTGTCCCGGGCGGTCACGGTCGCCTCGGCCGTCGTCACGGTCGGCGCGCGCGCGGCGGTCAGGGCTGGGTGGCGGAGCCTGCGCCGCTGACGGCGGCGAGCCGCGCGGTGTGCCCCGGCAGGTGCTCCTCGGCCCGCATCCGGATGAGCCGGTCCCACGTCACCTCGGCGTCGGTGACCTGACGACGGCGTTCCGCATGGTCTACCACGCCGCCGACGGCCTGCTCGACGACCTGATCGCCCCAGGCACGCCGATCGACGTCCGTGAGGTCACCGCCGTGGTGCAGGAGCTCGCGCACCGGGCCCTCGGCGCCTCCTGAGATCCCGTCACGGCTCAGGACTCTCGATAGGCCGTCACCCGGCCGTGTGCGCGAGGATGGCGGCGGCCAACTCCTCGTGCACCGCAGGCGGCAGCGTGTGCCCCATGCCAGCCACGATCATCAGCCGCGCCCCTGGGATCTGCTCGGCGATGATCGCGCCGTGGCCCGGCTTGGCCGGCTCGTGGCTGCCCTCGATGACCAGTGTGGGTGCCTTCACCTGGTGCAGCACGCCCACCGGCTCGAAGTCGGGCTTGGCCATCGCGGCCAGCCGGTGGTTGGCCACCGCCGACAGGTCACGGGCCCGGTCGTGGATCCGTTCCTGCAGCCGGCGCGCCGCGTCCTCGTCGAACGGCAGCCCGGTGCCGTGCAGCACGCGCTGCTCGGCGATCATGCCGTCGATCCGCGCGCGCCGGTCCTCCGGTGGCGGGGCGGCCATCAGCGCGCGGTAGAAGGCCACGAACTCCGGCGCCGGTTCGGGCAGGCTCCCCTCGGACTGCGGCTGCCCCATCAGGGCCCGCATGAGCGCCTGACCCTCGCCGCCGCCGAGCGGCGAGGAGGCGACGACGGTCAGCGAGCGCACCCGCTCCGGCCGCTCCACGGCGACGAGCTGGCCGAGCAGCCCGCCCGCCGAGTGGCCGACCAGGTGCGCGCTCTCCAGGCCGTGAGCGTCCATCACGCGGTAAATGTCGTTCTTGATGTCGTCCCATGTGTACGGCTCCGCCGCGAAGTCGACGGTGCCCGACATCCCGGTGTCACGGTGGTCGTACCGGATCACCCGGCGGCCTCCGGCGGCCAGGCGGCCGACGAGCTCGTCCGGCCACAGGATGCCCTGCGACATCGAACCCATGATCAACAGGATCGGCGTGTCCGTCTCGGCGCCGAACTCTTCGCTCCAGATGTTCACGTTCTGCATGTCTCAGAGCATGTCGTCTTCGGCTACGGGCGCCTTCTGTAGAACTACTAGTCGCGCCAGTTCCGTACGGGAGCCGATGCCCAGCTTCGGATAGATCTTGTACAGGTGGTACTCGACCGTGCGCGGGCTCAGGAAGAGCCGGGCGGCGATCTGCTTGCTCGACAACCCGTCGGCGACCAGGCCCGCGATGCGCAGCTCCTGCGGGGTCAGCGCGTCGAGCACGGCCGCGGGCGGGGCCTGCCCGCTCTCGCCCGCCGCCCGCAGCTCGCCCTGCGCGCGCCGCGCCCACGGCCGGGCGCCCGCCCGCTCGAACGTCTCCCACGCCGTCCGCAGATGCGCCCGCGCCTCGCCCGGCCGCTGCGCGCGGCGCAGGCGCTCACCCAGCAGCAGGGCCGTCCTGGCCGCCTCGAACGGGTTGGTGTGCAGCCGCAGCGCCTCGCCGAAGGCGTCCTCGGACGACTCGATCAGGCCCCGGCATCGGGCCAGCAGGGCGTGCGACTCGGCCGTCGCGGCGTGCGCCGACCATCGCTCGTACGCGGCCAGCGTCGTCCGCGCGCCCTCCTCGTCACCCGCGCCCACGGCGGCCTCGACGCGGTCCGGCGCGCTCCGCCACACCACGGTCGGATGCCCGGCGCCCGGTCCCGCCGCCGCGATGGCGTTGAAACGATCGTGCGCCGCCGCGTAGCGGCCCAGGCACAGGTCGAGCAGCGCCAGCGCGTACGCCGCCACTCCCGCTTGCAAACCCACCCGATGCGGTACGGCGATGGCCAGCGCCTCGCGGGCCTGCCGCTCGCAGGGCTCCTCTTCGCCCCGCAGCGCCGCCAGCGCCGCCAGATTGGCCAGGTGCGCGGCCACCGTGTTCTCGTACCCGGCCTCCCGGGCCAGCGCCAGGCCCTCCTCGGAGATGGCCTGGCTGCGTGCCAGCCGCCCGGTGATCCGCTCGGCGGTCGCCACGAACTCCAGCACGACGGGCAGCTGCCCGGTCATACCCGACACCCTGGCCACGCGTCCGGCCCGGCCGGCCATCTCGGTCGCCAGATCCGACTCGCCCAGAGCGCTGGCCGCGGCCGTCGCCCACAGGTACCCCGCCGCGTCCTCCAGCTCGCCGGCCCGCGCCAGCGCCCGCCGCAGCAGGCCCGGCCCGGCGATGTCGCCGTCAAACGTCAGGCCGATCCCGGCCACCACGTCCCGCAAGAAACCCTCGGGGTGCACCGCTGCCCTCCGGCCGAGCTCGACGACGGCCGCCGTGTCGCCGACGAATGAGGCCGCCTCCACGGCGTCGGCCAGCATGTCCAGGCTCTCGCCCGCCGCCAGGATCCGTACGGCCTCGGCGGCGTTGCCCGAGTTCAGCTCGAACCGGCCCCGGAGCCGGGCGATCTCCGTGGCGAGGGTGGCGTCCCCGTCGGCCCGTTCGCGCGCCTCGGCCAGCAGCGACTCCGCCTGTCCCGGGCGGCCGCCGAGCCAGGCCGCGACGGCGGCGTCCTTCAGTCGGACGGCACGGGCGCGCGGCTCGGGGGTCAGCTCGGCGGCCCTGGCCAGGGCCGTGGCGGCGGCGCCGTACCCGCCGCGGTCGCGCGCCCGCTCCGCGGTGGCCACCAGCGCGGCGGCGACCTGCTCGTCCTGGCCCAGGGCGGCTCCGGCCAGGTGCCAGGCGCGGCGATCATCAGCGGTCAGCTCCGCCAGGACCGCGTGCACGCGGCGGACGTCGGCGGGAGCAGCCGCCTCGTGCACCGCGGACCGGATGAGCGGATGACGGAAACGCACGCTCGTGCCTGACACCCCGGCCAGCCCGGCCCCTTCCAGCTCGGCCAACGCGACCCGCCCGGCCCAGGCCCCCGTGTTCTCGCCGGGCCGTACCGCTCGCTCGGCGAACAACCGGTCGGTGGCGCGCAGGACCTGGTCGAGGTCGGCCTCCACGGCGGCGACCAGGGCGACCAGCCGAGCAGGGGCGGACAACGCGGCCACCCGATCGCCGAAGAGCCGGGCGCCACCGGGCAACGGTTCAGGCAGCGGATTGCGCCCGGCGAGCTGCGCGGGCGTCAGGCGGGCGGCGATCTCGCCCAGGGCGAGCGGATTCGCGCGGGTCAGCGTGACGAGCTCCCGCGCCACATGAGCGGGCAGCACACCGTGGCGGGACTCCAGCAGCTCGGCCGCAGCGGACTCGGGCAGGCCACGCACGTCCACTGTCAGCGGCACGCCCTTGACCGGAACATCCCCGCGCACGGCGAACAACATCGCGATCCGTTCCGTCCCCAGCCGCCTGGCGGCGAACAGCAGCGCGTCGGCCGAGGCCCGGTCCACCCACTGGAGGTCGTCGACCACGCAGATCAGCCCGTCCGGCGCCGCTGCCTCGGCCAGCAACGAGAGCACGCCGGCGCCCAGCAGGAACCGATCCCCGGCACTGCCCGCGGCAAGCCCCAGGGCCGTACTCACAGCGTCGCGCTGCGGTTCGGGCAGTGCGTCGAGCGAGCCGGTCACCGGCCACAGCACCTGGTGCAGCGCCGCGAACGCGAGGTCGGACTCGGACTCGACGCCGGTAGTCCGTAGGACCCGCATCGCGCCGCCTCGCTCGGCCACCGCGTCGAGCAGGGCGGTCTTGCCCGCGCCCGCCTCGCCCCGCAACACCGCCGCGCCGCCGGAGCCGTCACGGGCCCGCACGATCACCTCGTCGAGTGCATTGATCTCCGCAGATCTGCCGTAAAGCACAAACGCCCACTGTAGGAGACCCCCACGCCGGCCCGGCTGCTACCGTCGGCGTCCGTGGGCAATGGGATGCTGCTGGTCGCGGGGACGACGTCGGATGCGGGCAAGAGCGTCCTCACGGCGGGGATCTGCCGGTGGCTCGCCCGGCAGGGGGTCAAGGTGGCCCCGTTCAAGGCGCAGAACATGTCGCTCAACTCGATGGTCACCGCCGACGGGGCGGAGATCGGGCGGGCGCAGGCCATGCAGGCCGCCGCCGCGCGGGTCGAGCCCACCGCCCACATGAACCCGGTGCTCCTCAAGCCCGGCAGCGACCGGCGCAGCCAGGTGGTCGTGCTCGGCCGCCCGATCGCCGAGGTGGATGCCATGGGGTACGCCGAGCACAAGCGGCGCCTCCGCGAGGTGGTCCTCGCCAGCCTCGCCGAGCTGCGCGCGCGGTACGACGTGGTGATCTGCGAGGGGGCGGGCAGCCCCGCCGAGATCAACCTGCGCGCCGGCGACCTCGCGAACATGGGCCTCGCGCGCGCCGCCGGGTCCCCGGACGGCCCCGGCATGCCGGTGATCGTCGTCGGGGACATCGACCGGGGCGGAGTGTTCGCCGCGCTGTACGGGACGGTCGGCCTGCTGGAGCCGGAGGACCAGCGGCTGATCGCCGGATTCGTCATCAACAAGTTCCGGGGCGCGCCGGAGCTGCTGGCCCCCGGCCTCGCGCAGATCACCGCCCTGACCGGCCGGCCGGTGTACGGCGTGCTGCCCTGGCTCGGCGGGCTCTGGCTCGACGTGGAGGACTCCCTCGCCCTGGACGCGCGTCCCCCGTCGCGTCCCGCGGCCACGGGGGAGACCCTGCGGGTCGCGGTCGCCCGGCTGCCCCGCATCTCGAACTTCACCGACCTGGACGCCCTGTCCGCCGAGCCGGGCGTGACCGTACGGTTCGCGACCATGCCCGGCGAACTGGCCGACGCGGACCTCGTCGTGCTGCCCGGATCCCGCGCCACCGTCTCCGACCTGGCCTGGCTGCACGAGCAGGGGCTGGCCGCCGAGGTCGTACGACGGGCGCGGGCCGGCCGGCCGGTGCTCGGGATCTGCGGCGGCTACCAGATGCTCGCCCACGAGATCCTCGACGACATCGAGTCGATGGCCGGGCCCGTGGCGGGCCTCGGGCTACTGCCGGTGCGCGTGGAGTTCGCCCCCGACAAGACCCTGCGCCGGCCCAGCGGCACCGCCTACGGCGAGCCGGTGCACGCGTACGAGATCCACCACGGCATGGCCGCCGTGGAGGGTGGGGAGCCGTTCCTCGACGGCTGCCGCGTCGGGGCGGTCTGGGGCACGACCTGGCACGGTGCGCTGGAGAACGACGGCTTCCGCCGCGCGTTCCTCGCCGACGTCGCCCGTACCGCGGGCCGCGACTTCACCCCCGCCCCCGACACCGACTTCGCGGCGCTGCGGGAGGCACAGCTCGACGCGCTCGGCGACCTGGTCGAACGCCACCTCGACACCGACGCTCTGTGGCGTCTCATCGAGACCGGCGCCCCGCCGGACCTGCCGATCGTGCCGCCCGGCGGCGCCGGGTCATGACCGAGCGGGGCGAGCATGGCGTGCCTGGTCGCTCCTGCGGCGAAAGAGGTCGTATGAGTGAGCGGAGCGAGTGAATCGAAGGCATGGCGCGTCTGGTCGCTCCTGCGGCGAAGGAGGTCGCATGAGCGGGTTCGGGCCGGGCGAAGGCCGCTGGCGGGCGCGGCTGGGCTCGCTTCGGCAGGTGGTCCGGCAGGAGCTCGTGGCGCGGCAGCTCGCCGCCCATCTTCCGGACGCGCCGCCCCGGCGCGTCCTCGACCTCGGCTGCGGCCAGGGAACGCAGCTGCTCCGGCTCGCCCGCCGCGGGCACGCCGTGACCGGGCTGGACGCCTCATCCGCCCTGCTCGGCGACCTCACGACCGCGCTGGGCGCCGAACCGGCCGCCGTACGGGAGCGCGTCCGTGTCGTCCGGGGCGACGTGACGCGGGCCGCCGCGCTGTGCGGGACGGCGGTCTTCGACGTCGTCCTGTGCCACGGCGTGCTCATGTACTTCGCCGACCCGGGCCCGCTCCTCGACGCCGTCGCGGCCGTCGCCGCGCCGGGCGCGCTGGTGTCCCTCCTCGTCCGCAACGGCGACGCCCTGGCCATGCGGCCCGGCCTCCTCGGCGACTGGCCGGCCGCCGCGGAGGCCTTCGACGGCACGTCCTACCGCAACCGGATCGGTGTCGAGGCCCGCGCGGATCGGCTCGCCGACCTGACGGCCGCGCTCGCCGAGCGCGGGCTGTCCGTGTCCGCCTGGTACGGCGTCCGCGTCTTCACCGACACCGCCGCCGACGACGCCCCCGTACCCGAGGACCTCGACGCGCTGCTCGCCGCCGAGGAGCGCGGCGGCCGCACGGATCCGTACCGCCGGGTCGCGGCCCTCCTTCACGTCATCGCGCGGCGGTCGCCGGGCGACTGAGGGCCAGCCTCGGCCTGGCGAACGTCAGGTCTTCTGGCGTGAGGTGGCGGCCAGGGAGCCGAGGAGAGCGAGGGCCTGGCTGCTCGCCGAGGCCGGTTCCGCGTGGTAGACGACGAGCTCCTGCCCGGGGCTGGAGCGGACGTCGAAGGTCTGCATTGTCAGCGTCAGCTCTCCGACGTCGCGATGGTCGAAGCGTTTGCGGTCGAGCGCCTTGCCGCGGGCGTCATGGTGGGCCCACAGTTCGGCGAACTCGGGGCTCTGGTCGAGCAACTCGGTGAGCATCTGCCGTACGCGCGGGTCGTGCGGCGCCTTGCCGTAGCCGAGCCGGAAGCCGGCCACCGAGTTTCGCGCGACGTCGTGCCAGTCCCGGTAGAAGGCTCGCGCGGACGGGTCGGTGAACACGACGTGCATGAGGTTGCGCGAGTGCGCCCAGTCGTGGAAGAGCGCGTCGGCGATCGCGTTCGAGGCGAGCACGTCGTAGGCGCGGTTGTAGACGATGGCCGGGTTGTTCGGCCACGCGTCCATGAGCTGCAGCAGGCTCGGGTCGACGTGCTCGTCGACGGCGGCGGTCCCGGCTCGGGGGCTGAGCCCGGCAAGGCGGAACAGGTGTTCGCGGCCGTCCTCGTCGAGGCGCAGGGCGGCGGCCAGGGCGTCGATCACCTGCGCCGAAGGCGTGCGTTCGCGGCCTTGCTCGAGACGGATGTAGTAGTCGACGCTGACGCCGGCCAGCAACGCCACCTCTTCGCGTCGCAGACCGGGGACCCGCCGATGGCCGACGCTCGGAAGGTCGGCCTCGCCCGGCGTGATCTGGGCCCGCCGGGCGCGCAGATAGGCGCCGAGGTCGGAGCGTGTCATACCGGCATCGTAGGCGCACGGACCAGCCCCTTCGTGGGTGCGGTACTCCCAGGAAGACAGCGCCCTCCCACCGCGCTTCGGCGTCGGCCATCGTCGAAGTCACGCCGAAGAACCAGGATGAAACACGCGAGCCGCCCGACCGCAAGGTCGTCCTCGTCACGGGCGCCGGCAGTGGCATCGGTGAGGCCGTGTCGTACGCCCTCGCACAGCCGGCCGGCGTCGACGTCAACGAGATCGTCGTACGGCCGGCCCGCCAACGCTGACCGACCGATACCAAGAGAAAGAAGCCATGACCATCACCCCGACCACCCCCGCCCTCCCGGCCACGTGGGACCTCACCGGACGGGTCGCCGTCGTCACCGGCACCGCACGGGGCATCGGCCGTGCGACGGCCACCCTGCTGCGCGCCCGCGGCGCCCGGCTCGTCGTCACCGACCGCTCCGACGCGGTCCAGGAGCTCGCTGCGGAGGACCCCGACAACGTGGCCGCGCTGGTCGGTGACGTCGCCGACGAGGACCTCGCGCGCTCGACCATGCGGCTGGCCGTCGACCGGTTCGGCCGCCTCGACATCCTCGTCAACAACGCGGGCCGTACGCTGAACAAGCCGATCACCGAGACCACCGTCGAGGACTTCGAGGGCATCCTGCGCGTCAACGCCGGCGGCAACTTCGTCCAGGCACGTGAGGCCTTCCGCGTCATGGAGGCCGGTGGCGGCGGCGCGATCGTGTCGATCGCCTCGATCTCATCGGTCGTCGCCTTCGAGACGCAGACGGCCTACGCCGCGTCGAAGGGCGCCCTCGCCCAGATCACGCGTGTGCTCGCCATCGAGGGCGGCCCGAAGGGCATTCGCTCCAACGCGGTCCTCCCCGGTGTGATCGACACCGACATCATGGAAGGCGTCGTCGAGAACGGCCGCGAGATGCTCGCCTCGTTCGGTGAGGCTCACCCGATCGGCCGGATCGGGCGTCCCGAAGAGGTCGCCGAGGCTGTCGCGTTCCTCGTGTCCGATGCCGCCGCCTTCATCACCGGCGCGCTCGTCGCCGTCGACGGCGGATGGACCGCCCAGTGAGCGGGCCCGCCGGAATAGCACGGAGCGTACGTGCCTTGTCCGCGATGTGACCGATCATGAGATGTTCGAACTCGGTGATCTTCCGTTGTCGCGCGGCGGCACCCTGCCGGACGCCAGGCTCGCCTACCGGACGTACGGCGAGCTCGCCCCGGACCGGTCCAACGCGATCCTCTTCCCGACCTGGTTCGCCGGGACCCACGAGGCGAACGAGTGGCTGATCGGCGACGGACGGCCGCTGGACACCCGCCGGTACTTCGTCATCGTGCCGAACCTGTTCGGGAACGGCCTGTCCAGTTCCCCGAGCAACACCCCGGCGCCGTACGACCGCGCCCGGTTCCCGCACGTGACGATGTACGACAACGTGGCGGCGCAGCATCTCCTCGTCACCGAGCGGTTCGGGATCGAGCGGCTCGTGCTCGTGTTCGGCGCGTCGATGGGCGCCGGGCAGACGTACCAGTGGGCGGTGAGCCATCCCGACATGGTCGAGCGCATCGCGCCGATCACCGGTTCCTCGCACACCAGCCCGCACAACCAGGTGTTCCTCGAAGGCCTCCGGGCGGCGCTCACCGCCGACTCGGCGTTCGCCGGCGGCGACTACGCCGAGCCGCCGCGCGGCGGCATGCGCGCCTTCGCCCGGGTGTACGCGGGCTGGGGTCTCTCCCAGGCCTTCTACTGGGAGCGCGTGTACGAACGGCTCGGGTTCCCCACACTGGAGGACTTCCTCACCGGCGTGTGGGAGCCCAACTTCGCCGGCTCTGATCCCAACGACCTGATCGCGATGATGTGGACCTGGACGCACGCGGACATCGGGCAGACCCCGGGGTTCGACGGCGACACCGTGGCGGCGCTCGCCTCGATCAAGGCACGGGCGCTCGTCATGCCGTCGGAGAAGGACCTGTACTTCCCGCCCGAGGACGAGGCGTGGAGCGTCCAGTACATCCCCGACGCCGAGCTGTGCGTCATCCCCGGCATCTGGGGGCATCTCGCAGGCGGCGGCGCCGACCCGGACGCCGCGGCGTTCGTCGGCGAGGCGCTGCGGGACTTCCTGCGGCGCTGACCGGCCGTACCGGGTCTAGGCGGCCCCGGCCTGGTGCGCGGCGGTCTCGATGACCTCGAGGCCCGCGATGGCGTCCTCGAGGGTGACCGGGGGCGGGCCATCGCCACGGACCGCCGCCGCGACGGCCGGATAGAAGTCCTGGTAGCGGCCCGGGTCGGTCGGCTCGGGCCGGGTGTCGCCGGGGGTTCCGACCGTTCCGTACGCCTCCGGGGGCGTCACGCCGTAGTCCGAGTCCGTGGGCGTGAGTCCGGCGCGGAGCTGGTCCTCCTGGACGTCCAGGCCGTACGTGACGTAGGCGGCGCGGTCGCCGAGCACCCGGAAACGGGGCCCGAGGTCCGCGCTGATCGCGCTCATCCACAGGTGGGACCGGACCCCGCCCTCGTGCGTGAGCGCCACGAACGCGTCGTCGACCGCCTCCGCGCCGGGCCGCCGTACGTCCAGCTCGGCGTGGACGTCCACGGGCGGGCCGAACAGCGTGATCGCCTGGTCGATCAGATGGGCGCCGAGGTCGTACAGGGCGCCGCCGGCGGCGGCCGGGTCGGCGGTCTCCTTCCAGCCCGGCTTGATCTGCGGGCGCCAGCGCGTGAACCGTGACTCGAACCGCAGCACCCGGCCGAGCGTCCCGTCGCCGATCAGTCGGGCGGCGGTCCGGAAGTCGCCGTCCCAGCGGCGGTTGTGGAACGGCACCACCAGGGGGCCGCCGGCCAGCGACCGGGCCTCGGCGGCCGTGGTCGCGATCGGCTTGTCGACCACGACGGGGATCCCCGCGTCGAGCGCCGCGCGGGCCAGGGGGACGTGCGTGCGGTTCGGCGTCGTCACCACGACCAGGTCGTATCCGCCGGACCATAGATCGTCGGGTGCGTCGACGAGCTCGGTGCCGGCGTACCGGTCACGGACGGCGGCCCGGCGTTCCGGGTCGCGGGTCACGACGGCGGCCAGCTCCAGTTCGGGGGCGGCGTCGATCAGGGGAGCGTGAAAGACCGCACCCCCGGTTCCATACCCGATCAAAGCGACACGCAGCTTGTCCACAGATGGCCTCCTTCGAGACCATTTGATCACGCTCCGGGTCTGTCCCGGCATGGTGGATCGGCTTAGTCTCCGAATGTGCGCACGCCCGACCCGTCCCCGGCCTCGAATCTGACCGAGGCGCTGAGCCAATGGACACTCGCGTTCGGATGGTGGGACCGGGTCGCGTTCCTGTGCGGTGACGACGGCTTCACCCACGGGGAGGTGCACCTCGGCGCGGGCCGCGCGGCAGGCGTGTTCCGGGAGCACGGCGTACGGCCGGGCGACCGGGTGGTGATCGCGCTGCCCGGGTCGATGGAGTTCGTGTGGGCGTTCCTCGGCGCGGTGCGGATCGGGGCGATCGCGCTGCTCACCGACCCGGAGGCCTCGGCCCTCCCCCCGGGAGAGATCGCGGTCTGCGCACACGGCCGGCATGAGCACGTCATCACCCCCGCCGAACTGGTCACCGCGATGTCCCGTGTGCCGGCGTCGCCGGCGCACCCGGTGCACCCGGGCACGCCGGCCTTCGCCCAGTACGGCGTGCTGTACGCGCACGGCGATCCGGAGGTGTCGTTCCTGGCGATGGAGCCGTTCGGCCTCCGGGAGAACGACGTCCTGTTCTCCGTGCCGAAGACCTACGACCCGGTGGGGCTGCGCAACACCGTCTTCCTGCCCCTGTACTCCGGGGCGAGCGCGGTGCTCGACTCCGGCCGCCGTTCGGTCACCGGGGTCGCCGAGCGGGTGCGCCGCCACCGCGCGAGCGTTCTGCTCTCGACGTCGGCCTTTCTGACGAGGCTCGCCGCGGAGGGCTCCCGCGAGCCGTTCTGGCCGTTGCGCATGGCCGTCTCGCAGGGCGCTCCGCCGCCGGTGCACGCCGAGGAGTGGCTCGGCTGCCCCGTGCTGACGCCGTGACCGGTGGTCAGGACCCACGCCGATGGAGGGGCGGCCGGCTCGTCCTGACCGCGTGACCGGCGGTCAGGTCCCCGCGCCGATGGAGGAGTGGCTCGGCAGTCCCGTGCTGACGCCGTGACCGGGGTCAGGGCTCGCGCCGATGGGGGAGTGGCTCCGCTGGCTCGTCCTGGCCGCGTGACCGGCGGTCGGGTTCCCGCGCCGAGGTCGGTGCCCTGACCGGAGGTCAGGACGCCGCGCCCGCGTAGGTGCCGAAGCTCCAGAAGACGCCCTCGGGGTCGCGGACGGTGAACCCGCGCGACCCGTAGTCCTCGTCGCGCAGGCCCTGGACGACGGTCGCACCCGCCGCCACCGCCCGTTCGTACAGCGCGTCGGGCTCGTCGGTCACGACGTACACCGATCCCGTGCCGGGCGGCAGGTCGGCGATCGGGCTGTCGGTGCGGGCGGCGCTGCCGAGCATGACGCCGCCGCCTCCCGGCGCGCGGAGCTCGGCGTGCTCGACCCGGTCGTCGTTCTCGTACACGGCGACCTCCTCGAACCCGAAGGCGTCGACGAGGAACCGGATGGCGGCGTGGGCGTCCTTGTAGCGGAGTGCGGGCCAGATTCGTGTCTCGCTCATGCCTTCATGGTTCCCCTGGGGCGTCCTCGTCGCCTTGGACGAATGGGAGCTCCTCGTCGGCCAGCCACGCCGACGGGGGACATCCGGCCAGGTCGTTCCACTCGCGCGCCAGGTGAGCCTGGTCGTAGTAGCCGCAGGCGGCCGCGACGTCCGCCAGGGACGGCCGGCCGGGCCGCTGAAGCAGCCGCTTGGACCGCTCGAACCGCATCACGCGGGCGGCCTCCTTGGGCCGCAGGCCGTACTCCGCGGCGAACCGCTCGCCCAGATGACGCCGGCTCCAGCCCACCTCGCGCGCCAGGTCGGCGATCCGTACGGTCCCGTCGGTCTCGGCGAGGCGCCGCCAGGCGTACGCGAGCTCGGGCGCCGGTCCCGGCAGCCGGCCGATGCCGCGCGACAGCACGTCCTCGACCACGGCGAATCGCGCCCGCCAGGTCGGGCCCTCGGCGAGGCGTTCGACCAGCTCCCCGGCCCGCGGGCCGATCAGGTCGTCGAGGGACAGGACGTCCCCGCCGATCGCGGCGGCGGGCAGCCCGAACAAGGAGCGCGCCCCCTCCGGCGTGAGGTCGAGCTGAACCCCGGCCAGGTCGCCGTCGTGCGCGATCGTCACCGGCCAGGTGTGCAGGCCTCCCACGAGGGCCATGAAGGCGTCCGGCGTCCGGTCCGCGCCGGCGAGCGTACGGGTCGGGGCGTCCAGGCTGAGGACCACGGTCAGGTGCCGGGACGGGAGCCCGCGATGCGTCCCCGGGCCGAACCCCTCGTAGCGGTAACCGACGCAGCGTGCCACCGACGGCGCGAGCCGCGCCGACGGCCGTACCCGGGCCGTCTGGTCGACGGTAGCGACACTACCCATGGCCTCCACGGTAACCGGCGGACCGCGGACGTGGCGGTCTCCGCGACCGACGGACCGCACGTGGCGGTCTCCGCGACCGGCGGGCCGGGGACGTGGCGGTCTCTGCCGACCGACGGGCCCCGGGGCGTACGGGTCGCGGGCGGGCGGATCCGGGGTGACCGGTGCGTCGCGGGTGTGCGGGGGCTCGGCCTCAGGCGGTCGGGGCGAGGTTGGGGAGGGTCTCCAGCGCGCGGACGAGCGGGGCGAGCTCGGGCAGCGCGGCGGCGTCGGCGAGCGCCGCCTCCAGCGCCGCGTTGTGGGTCGGAGTGGCCTTGGCCAGGAGCTCGCGGCCCGCCTCGGTGACCTCGGTGTAGATGCCGCGCCGGTCGTCCTCGCAGAGGTACCGGCCGAGCAGGCCGCGGTTCTCCAGCCGGGTGACGAGACGGGTGGTGGCGCTCTGGCTGAGGACGAGGGCGTTGGCGAGCTGCTGCATCCGCATGTGCCAGTCCTCCTGGCGGGACAGCAGGTGGAGCGTGCAGTACTCGTTCACGCTCAGGCCGTGCTCGGCCTGCAGGGCCCGCTCGACCCTGTCCTCGATGCGGGCGTGCAGGGCGGCGAGGGTCCGCCAGCCCTGGGCGCGCGCCTCGGCCGCGTCATCGGGCAGTGGCATGGGTCACCACTCCTCTCATTTGGCATCTCGCCGATTGCGTGGTGAGATAGTCGGCGTATGCAAGTAATAGGCGTCTGCAACTAATGCGGGCGCGGGATATTGCGCACGCCTCTCAGTCTATGCGGAGGAGACCCTCATGCCCCTCGCGCTGCTCGCCCTTGCGATCGGCGGCTTCGGCATCGGCACCACCGAGTTCGTCATCAGCGGCCTGCTCCCCGAGCTGTCGACCGACCTTCACGTGTCCATCCCCACCGCCGGGCTCCTGGTGTCCGGCTACGCCTTCGGCGTCGTCGTGGGAGCCCCGCTCCTGACCGCCCTCGGATCACGGGTCTCCCGCAAGACCATGCTGCTGGCGCTGATGGGGCTGTTCACCGTCGGCAACCTCCTGTGCGCGATCGCCCCCGGGTACGGGGTCCTCATGGTCGCCCGCCTGGTCACCGCCTTCGCCCACGGCGCCTACTTCGGCATCGGCTCCGTCGTCGCCGCCGACCTCGTCCGCCCGGAGAAGCGCGCCGGCGCGATCGCGTTCATGTTCACCGGCCTGACCGTCGCCAACGTCCTCGGCGTTCCCGGCGGGACCGCTCTCGGCCAGGCCTTCGGCTGGCGGTCCACGTTCTGGGTCGTCAGCGTTCTCGGCGTGCTCGCCCTGGCGGGCATCGCCGCGCTCGTCCCGGCGCAGCCGCGGCCGTCGACCGACGCCGGCTTCCGCCACGAGCTGTCGGTCTTCCGGCGCGGCCAGGTCTGGCTCGCGCTCGCCATGACGGCGCTCGGCTGGGCGCCCGTCTTCACGGTCATCACCTACATCGCGCCGATCGCGACGCGCATCACCGGGTTCTCGTCGGGAGCGGTGCCGCTCCTCATGGTCCTGTTCGGTGTAGGCATGGTGGCCGGCAACACGCTCGGCGGCAGACTCGCAGACCGCGCCCTGATGCCCAGCCTGTACGCGATCCTCGGTTCGGTCATCGCCGTGTCCATCGTCCTGGCGGTCGTGATCCACGGCAAGGCCGGGGTGGTCGTCGTGATGCTGCTCCTCGGCGTGGCCGGCAGCGCCACGATCCCGCCGCTGCAGACCCGCGTCCTGGACAAGGCGGTCGGCGCGCCGACGATGGCGTCCGCCGCCAACATCGCGGCGTTCAACCTCGGCAACACCGTCGGCCCGTTCCTCGGCGGCCTCGCCATCGACGCCGGACTGGGCTACGCCGCACCGACCTGGATCGCCGCCCTCCTCGGCACCGCCGGCCTGGCGGTGGCCGTCGCCTCCGGCACCCTCGACCGCCGCATCCGTACATCTCCTGACGCGGTCACGCCGCATGCCGTTCCCGTGGGCGATGCTCACGTCCGGTGAGGGACGACCCCGCCGACGAGGTACTCCACACTGTCGGTCCGGATCCTGATCTGCGTGTATCAAAGTATTACCAGCTCGCGTCGACCTGGTAATACTTTGATACATGGCCGACACCTCTCCTGTATCGCTCGACCGCCTGGAGCGCTTGCCTGACACCTTTCCTGCCCGGCTGGCGCGCGGGGTCGGTCTGGCACCACGCGATCTCTACCGGCTCCGCGACGAAGGTGTGATTCACGAACTGAGCAGGGGAGTGTTCCGCAAGGCCACGGCGCCCGAGGGGCAGGTCGATCTGCTCGCAGTGGCGGTTCGAGCGCCAAGAGCCGTCATATGCCTCGAGTCGGCCCTATCGCTACATGGCCTGGTTGATGAAATCCCCACGAAGCTCCATATAGCCGTTCCTAGAGGGACTACGCCTCCTAGATTCGATTATCCGCCACTAGCGGTCCATCGATTTCACCCTGAGACCTTTGAAATCGGGGTCCAAATGTTCGAGGCGGCCCCATCGGAGCAGGTCCGGATATATAGTGCCGCCAGAAGTGTCGTGGACGCCATGCGGCTACGACACCTCGTCGGGGATGTATTCGCATTGCACGCGCTTCGCGTCTCGCTGGAGACCGGTGCCGCGCACCCCGGCGAATTGGTCGATCTAGCGCGGACCCTTGGGGCAGAGGGATCCGTGCTCCGAGCGATAGAGGCGGTGCTCTCCTGATGGCTCCGAACCCGCGACGCGATACGCCGGCCGGTCGGGCGTACAACGACCTGCGAAACAAGGCGCGAAGGGAGGGGCGTCCCACGGATGAGCTCCTGAGCTTATTCGTCCTCGAACGTTTCCTCTATCGACTGAGTCGATCCGATGTATCGGATCGGTTCGCTCTCAAAGGTGGCATGCTGCTGAGCGCCTACCATGCACGGCGCACCACCCGCGATGCTGATCTGTCCGGCATCGGCATATCGGTGGCGGAGGATGATGTCGTCGCCGTGATGGCCGGTGTCGCCGGTACTGTGGTCGACGACGGCGTCGAGTTCCTCGTTGATCAGATCCGAAGCCGTGCGATCCGGGAAGATGGGCCCTATGGCGGCACCAGAGTTATCATTCCCGCCCGTGTCGCCAGATTCCGCGCCAGTGTTCAGATTGACGTCAGCTCGGGTGACCCGATTGTCCCAGGGGCTCGGCGCATCGACTTTCCACAACAGCTTGAGGACTCCTCCTTCGAGCTGCTCGCCTACCCGATCGAGACGGTCCTCGCAGAGAAGATCCTCACGGCGCTGGAGAGAGGCGACGCGAACACACGAGTGCGTGACTATGCCGACGTGTGGCGACTCGCGGGAAGCAATGCGTTCTCCGGTGCCGGGCTGCATGACGCGGTGACCAAAGCGGCACATCACCGAGAAGTGAAACCGCGACCGCTTTCCGAACGCATCACGGCACTCGTCGATCTTCGGAGACGTGTCTACCGTGAATGGCGGAGGAGGCTGGGTCCGGACGGTGACGCGTATCCGGACGACTTCGCCGAGGTCGTGGCGGAGGTGATCACGTTCGCCGATCCGGTGTTGACAGGGGATGTCCTGGGAGCGAAATGGGATCCGGACATCCGGTCTTGGCGGCGATGAGCAGAGGGTCTCCGTCGCCGTCCTCCTTCCCGGACTTTGGATGAAACTCTCGCCATAGAGGGGTGATCTGGCAAGGGTTTCATCCAAGATCAGGATCGGGATCGGGTGACCTGGGGCGGTGCGGGGGCGGGGTGGTCCTCGTAGACTGGGCGCGCGACGGCGAGGGAAGGAACCCGGTGCGAATCCGGGGCTGTCCCGCAACTGTGACCAGGTAGCGAACCCGCGCGTACGGCCACGGCGACCAGCTGGAAGGCCGCGGGGGAGCGGTGACCTGGGAGTCAGGAGACTTCCCGCCGTCGGTGACCTTTCACCCGAGCCGGGGCGAGGACCCCCGAGGGAAGGAACGACACGTGCGTGTCCTGCTGCTCTCAACGGCCGATACCGAACTTCTGTCCGCCCGCTCCGCGAACGCCGGATATGTGACCGGCAACCCGTCCCGGCTGGACGTCGCCGACCTCGACGGGCTGTGCGAGGGCGTCGACGTCGTGATCGTCCGGCTGCTCGGCGGGCTGAAGACCTGGCAGGAGGGTGTGGAGGATCTGCGCCGGCGGGGCCTGCCGCTGATCGCGCTGGGCGGGGAGGCCGCACCCGACGCCGAGCTGATGGCGCTGTCGACGGTGCCCGCCGGCGTCGCCGCGGAGGCGCTGGACTACCTGCGCGAGGGCGGCGTGGACAACCTGCGGGAGCTCGCCCGCTTCCTGTCCGACACCGTGCTGCTCACGGGCGAGGGCTTCGAGCCGCCGAGGCGGATGCCGGCGTACGGCGTGCGCCGTACCGGCGCCGAGCCGGAGGACGGCCGGCCGACCGTCGGCGTCGTCTTCTACCGGGCGCACGAGCTGTCCGGCAACACCGCGTTCGTGGACACGCTGTGCGAGCGGATCGAGGAGCTGGGCGCGAACGCGCTGCCCGTCTTCTGCGGCTCCCTGCGCTCCGCCGACGAAGGGCTGCTGGAGCTGCTCGGCAGCGCCGATGCGCTGGTCGTCACGGTGCTCGCCGCCGGGGGAGCGGTGGCCGCGGACGCGTCGGCGGGCGGTGACGAGGACGCCTGGGACGCGGGGGCGCTGGCCGCCCTGGACGTCCCGGTCATCCAGGGCTTGTGCCTGACGACGTCCCGCGCGACGTGGGAGGCGTCGGACGCCGCGCTGTCCCCGATGGACGCCGCGATGCAGGTCGCGATCCCCGAGTTCGACGGCAGGCTCATCTCGGTGCCGTTCTCCTTCAAGGAGGAGGGACCGGACGGCATCCCCGTGTACGCCGCCGACCCGGAGCGGGCCGCCCGCGTCGCCGGGATCGCCGTCCGCCAGGCACGCCTCGGGCACACGCCGGTCGCCGAGCGCAGGCTCGCGATCGTGCTGTCGTCGTACCCGACCAAGCACGCCCGGGTCGGCAACGCGGTCGGCCTGGACACGCCCGTCTCGGCGGTCCGACTGCTCGCGGCGCTGCGTGAGGCCGGCTACGACATCGGCGAGCACCCCACCGACGGGGACACGCTGATCCACTCGCTGATCGCGGCGGGCGGGCACGACGTCGAGTGGCTGACCGAGGAGCAGCTGCGGGCCGCGCCCGCCCGGGTGCCGCTGAAGGACTACGAGCGGTGGTTCACCGCGCTGCCGGAGTCGCTGCGCGAGGGCATGCGGGGGCACTGGGGCGAGCCACCGGGCGAGCTGTACACCGACGGTGACGACATCGTGCTCGCGTCGCTGCAGTTCGGGAACGTCGTGCTGATGATCCAGCCGCCGCGCGGCTTCGGGGAGAACCCGGTGGCGATCTACCACGACCCCGACCTGCCGCCCTCGCACCACTACCTGGCGGCGTACCGCTGGCTGGACGAGGTGTTCGGCGCCGACGCGGTGATCCACCTTGGCAAGCACGGCACGCTCGAGTGGCTGCCCGGCAAGGGCCTCGGGCTGTCGGCCGAGTGCGCTCCGGACGCGGTCCTCGGCGACCTGCCGCTCGTCTACCCGTTCATCGTCAACGACCCGGGCGAGGGCACCCAGGCGAAACGGCGCGGCCACGCCGTGGTCGTCGACCATCTGGTGCCGCCGATGGCGCGCGCCGACACGTACGGCGACCTGGCCAAGCTCGAACAGCTCCTCGACGAGTACGCCACCGTCCAGGCGATGGACCCGGCGAAGCTGCCCACCGTGCGCGCCCAGATCTGGACGCTCGTGCAGGCCGCCCAGCTCCACCACGACCTGCACGTCGCCGACGAGCCGGGCGAGGCCGACTTCGACGACTTCGTCCTGCACATCGACGGCTACCTCTGCGAGGTCAAGGACGTTCAGATCCGCGACGGACTGCACATCCTCGGCCAGGCCCCGGAGGCGGAGCAGCGCGTCAACCTGGTGCTGGCCGTACTCCGTGCCGCGCAGGTGTGGGCGGGCAAGGCGGGCGCTCTGCCCGGCCTGCGCGCCGCGATCGCGCACGCGTACGGGCTGGACGAGCGCGAACTGCTCGCCGAACCGGGCGCGCGGGTGGAGGCCACGGCGCTCACCGAACTCGCGGACGGTCCCGCGCGGACCGCCTCCGACGCGATCGACCTCCTCGAGGCGGTGGCGCGCCGCCTCGTCGTGGGCATGGAGACGCTCGGCTGGGACCCCTCCCGGGCGGCCGCCGTCTGCGCCGAGGTGCTCGGCCGTGAGGTTCCCGACGTCGTACGCCTGCTGGAGTTCGGCGCGCAGGAGGTCGTGCCGCGCCTGGACGCCACGTCGCGGGAGATCGACGCGGTCCTGCACGCGCTCGACGGCGGCTACGTGCCCGCCGGTCCGTCCGGCTCGCCCACGCGCGGGCTGGTCAACGTGCTGCCGACCGGCCGTAACTTCTACTCCGTCGACCCGAAGGCGATCCCGTCCCGTACGGCGTGGGACGTCGGGGTGTCCCTCGCCGAGTCGCTGATCCGGCGCCACCTGGACGACACCGGCGAGTATCCGCGCAGCGTCGGCCTCACGGTGTGGGGGACCGCCGCGATGCGCACGCAGGGCGACGACATAGCCGAGGTGCTCGCGCTGATCGGCGTCCGCCCGGTGTGGGACGAGGCGTCGCGTCGCGTCACGGGCTTCGAGATCATCCCGGCGGAGGAGCTGGGCCGGCCGCGCGTGGACGTCACCCTGCGGATCTCCGGGTTCTTCCGGGACGCGTTTCCGCACGTCATCGCGCTCGTGGACGACGCGATCGGCGCGGTCGCGGACCTCGACGAGCCCGACAACCACGTCCGCGCCCACGCGCTGGAGGACATGGCCGGGCACGGCGACTGGCGGCGCGCGACCAGCCGGATCTTCGGGTCGAAGCCGGGCGCGTACGGCGCGGGCCTGCTGCCCCTGATCGACGCCCGCAACTGGCGGGACGACCGGGACCTCGCCGAGGTGTACGCCGTGTGGGGCGGCTACGCGTACGGGCGCGGGCTGGACGGGCGGGAGGCGCGCCCGGACATGGAGGCGGCGTTCCGCCGCATCTCGGTCGCGGCCAAGAACCAGGACACTCGCGAGCACGACATCGTCGACTCCGACGACTACTTCCAGTACCACGGCGGCATGGTCGCCATGGTCCGGTCGCTCACCGGGAAGAACCCCGCCGCCTACGTCGGCGACTCCGCGCTGCCCGACCAGGTGAAGACGCGCACGCTCGGGGAGGAGACCCACCGGGTGTTCCGCGCCCGCGTCGTCAACCCGCGGTGGATCGCCGCGATGCGCCGGCACGGCTACAAGGGCGCCTTCGAGCTCGCCGCGACCGTCGACTACCTCTTCGGCTACGACGCCACCGCCGGGGTGGTCGACGACTGGATGTACGAGAAGCTGGCGCAGGAGTACGTCTTCGACGCCGAGAACCGCGCGTTCATGGAGCGCTCGAACCCCTGGGCGCTGCGCGGCATCACCGAGCGGCTGCTCGAGGCCGCCGACCGCGGCCTGTGGGCCGAACCCGTCGCCGAGACCCTGGAGCGGCTGCGGCAGACCTATCTCGATCTGGAAGGTGACCTGGAGGCGGACGAGTAGGTGATATCTGCTGACATTCGATCCGACCCGAGCTGATCCGATCATCCACGGTGGTTGAATCTGCGCAATGAGCGCTGATTCGCCGGCCGAGCTGAGGCTCCGCGACTACACCCCTCGTTCGCAGGCACGGGCCGAGGTCACGTCGGTTCCCACCCCGGCCGTTCCGTGCGTCGACGTGCACAACCACCTGGGGCGATGGCTGTCGCCCGATGGCGGCTGGCTGGTCCGGGACGTGGCGGCGCTCGTCGCGGTGATGGACGAGTGCCAGGTCGCGACGGTCGTCAACCTCGACGGCCGCTGGGGGGACGAGCTCGGCGAGAACCTCGACCGGTACGACGCCGCCTATCCGGGCCGCTTCGTCACCTTCTGCCAGCTCGACTGGCGGCTGGTGGCCGAGCCGGACGGGGTGGACCGGCTGGTCGGTGAGCTCCGCGCCGCGGTCGCGCGCGGCGCCCGCGGGCTCAAGGTGTGGAAGGACCTCGGCCTGCGCGTCCGCGACGCCGACGGCAGGCTGCTGCCGCCCGGTGATCCGCGCCTGGCGCCGATCTGGCGGGCCTGCGCCGAGCTGGGGGTGCCGGTGCTGATCCACAGCGCCGACCCGGTCGCCTTCTTCGAGCCCCTGGACCGGTACAACGAGCGGCTCGAAGAGCTGATCGAGAACCCGGACTGGTGGTTCGGCGACCGGGACCGCTTCCCTTCGTTCGGTGAGCTGATGCTCTCCCTGGAACAGCTGGTCAAGACCCATCCGGACACGGCCTTCATCGGCGCGCACGTCGGCTGCAACGCCGAGGACCTGCGGTGGGTCGACCGGATGCTGACCGCCTACCCGAACTTCCACATCGACCTGGGAGGGCGGATGGCCGAGCTCGGCCGCCGGCCGCGGGCGGCGCGGGCGCTCGTCCTCCGCCACCCCGAGCGGGTCCTGTTCGGGACCGACGCGTTCCCTCCCCGCGGCGACGACTACCGTCTGTGGTTCCGTTTCCTCGAGTCGGCCGACGAGGCGTTCTCCTACGCCCCTGACGAGGCGGTCCCGCCCCAGGGGCGCTGGCATGTCCACGCACTCGATCTGCCGGCCACGGTGCTGCCGCCGCTGTACGCGGGCAACGCCCGCCGCCTGCTCCGCCTCTGACCGCCGCTCCACGTCTGACTGACCGTTAACGTGACGCATTCTTCGCGTATGCCTTGTTTCGGTGATCGATCCTGATCTAAAGTCCCTGGCAACAATCGCTAACGAGCATGAAGCATTCAGTAAAGCGCACTCGTTGGGCGGCCCTACGCAAGGGGAGTATGAAGATGCGCGCACCATCGCGACCGCTCGGCCGAGGGCTCGGTGCCCGGCTCACCGCCGTCGCCGCCACGCTGGCCCTCGGCGCCGTGGCGGGTTGCTCCGGAGGTTCCGGGTCGTCGCACGACGCCGTGATCGTCTGGCATGGGTACACCGACAAAGAGCTGACGGCGATCAACGCTCTGGGCCGGGAGTGGAACCAGGCGCACCCCGACCAGAAGGTGAACGTCACGTTCGCCGGCACCAACGACGACGCCCTGAAGAAGACGCTGGGCGCCTTCGTCTCGGGCAAGACACCGGGAGTCGCCTATGAGTTCGGCTCCTCGATCACGACGCTGGCCAAACGGTCGCAGACCCAGGACCTCACGCCGCTGGTGAAGGCCGCCCCCGCCTTCCAGTGGAACGACTTCTTCCCGGCCGCGCGGCAGGCGGCCACCACCCCCGACGGCAAGATCTACGGCATCCCCGCGCTGGTCGACAACCTCGCGCTGGTCTACAACAAGAAGCTCTTCGACGCGGCGGGGATCTCCTATCCGACGCCGTCCTGGACGTGGACCGACTTCCAGAACGCCGCGCGCCGGCTCACCGATGCTTCCAAGCACCAGTACGGCTGGTCGTACGCCAATGACGGCTCGGAGGACACCGTCTGGCGGTTCCTCGCGCTGCTGTGGCAGGCGGGCGGTGACCTGCTCACACCGGACGGCAAGAAGTCCGCGTTCGACTCGCCGGCCGGGCTGTCGGCGATGCAGCTGTTGCACGACATGGCGGTGACCGACCACTCCGTCTACCTGGAGACCGGCGACGGCCAGTACCAGAACCTCTTCAACTCCGGGAAGATCGCGATGCTCTGGACGGGGCCGTGGGACCTGTCCGGCATCCCCAAGGACGTCCAGTACGGCAGCCAGATCCTGCCCGGCAAGGTCACCCACGCCACCATCGCCGGGCCCGACAACTACATGCTGTTCAACAAGGCCGACCGCAAGACCGCATGGGCCTTCATCCAGTGGCTGGACTCCGCCGAGGTCCACCTGAAGTTCTCCATCGCCACCGGGGATCTCCCGTTGCGCGAATCGGAGACGAAGCTCCCCGGCTACCAGGACTTCCTCAAGCGGTACCCGGCCAACAAGGTCTTCGTGGACAACCTGACGAAGTTCGTCACCAAGTCCCGGCCCAACATCCCGGAATACCCGAAGATCTCGCAGGTCATCGGCACGGCGGTGCAGTCGGTGCTGCTGGGCAAGGCGCAGCCGAAGGCGGCCTTGGACCAGGCCCGTGACCAGGTCGACGCCATCCTGGCGGGTTCGTAATGGCCGTCATGGCGGCGGGCAGGACCGCACGCGACGGGAAGTCGGCCCGCCGCGACGGCGGGCGGCGCCGTCCGAACCGGGCGCGCCGAGCCGACCACCTCGCCGGCTGGGCGTTCGTCTCACCGGCCGTGCTCCTGATCGGCCTGTTCGGGCTGGTGCCGGTGGTCTGGTCCCTCCTGCTGTCCTTCCAGCAGACGGACCTGACCTCGCCCGGCACCTGGTCCGGAGCCGCCAACTACCGGCGGATGGTGCACGACCCGGTCTTCTGGCAGGCGGCGCGGCAGACGCTGGTCTACTGCGTGCTGTTCGTACCGATCACGATGGCGCTGGCGATCCCCGTCGCGGTCCTGCTGAACCAGAAGGTACGCGGCATGACCTTCTACCGGATGGCGGTCTTCGTCCCGCTGGTCACCTCGACCGTCGCCACCGGCGTGATCTTCAGCTGGATCCTCAACCCGCAGTTCGGCCCCGTCAACGCCGGCCTGGCCAAGCTCGGCCTACCCCAGCAGGGGTTCTTCCAGGGCTCCGGTGAGGCGCTGCCGTCGGTGGTGGCGATGACCGTGTGGGGCTGGCTCGGCTTCGCGGTGATCATCTATCTGTCCGCGCTGCAGAACGTGCCCCGCGAGCTCATGGAGGCCGCGGCCCTGGACGGCTGCGGCCGGGCCCGGGCGTTCTGGAAGGTCGAGCTGCCGCTGCTCGCCCCGGCCTCGTCGTTCCTGCTGGTCTGGCTGACGATCAACGCCCTGCAGCTGTTCGACGAGGTCTACGTGACCACCAAGGGCGGCCCGCTGCACGCCAGTACGGTGCTCGTCTACTACCTCTACCAGCAGGCGTTCGTCGACTTCGACGGCGGCTACGCCGCGGCCATCGGCAGCGCGCTCTTTGTGGTGATCCTGGCCGTCACGGTGGTCCAGCTCTGGCTGAGCCGCAGGTCCTCCCCGTACGAGGTGAACTGAGATGGCCGACACGGCACTGACGCGGCCGTCGCGCCTGGCCGGCGTCCACGAGGCAGGACGCCCGCCCCGCACACGGTCCCGGCGGCCCAGCCCGCTGCACCTGCTGCTCGTTCCGCTGTCGGTCGTGATGCTCGCTCCGCTGGGGTGGATGGTGCTGCTCTCCATCTCCACGGAGCGGGAGTCCCGGCGTTTCCCGCCGGGACTGCCCGGGGGGATCCACTGGCAGAACTACACCACCGCCTGGAGCCAGGGGCCGTTCGGCCACTGGCTGCTCAACAGCACGATCGTGTCGGTCAGCTGTGTGGTGGGCAACCTGGTGCTGTGCTCGCTGGCCGGCTACGCCTTCGCGCGGATCCGCTTCTTCGGCAGCCGGCTGCTGTTCATCGGGGTGCTCGCGACCCTGATGGTGCCGTTCCAGATCGTCATGCTGCCCACGCTCATCGTGATGCACCACCTCCATCTGACCGACACCCTCGGCGCGCTCATCGCGCCGAACCTCGCCACCCCGTTCGGGGTCTTCCTGATGCGGCAGTTCTTCACCGCCGTGCCGAAGGAACTGGAAGAGGCGGCCCGCATCGACGGCGCCGGGCGGCTGCGGACGCTCGGGAGGATCCTCCTCCCGCTGATGGGGCCGACCCTCGCCACCCTTTCCGTGCTGACGTTCCTCAACGTGTGGAACGACTTCCTGTGGCCGCTGATCGCCGTCCAGAGCCCCGGGAACATGACCATTCAGCTCGGGCTGCAGAGCTTCCAGGGCGCCCACCAGACGAACTGGCCGGTGCTCATGGCCGGCACCGTGACCAGTCAGATCCCGGTGCTCGTGCTCTTCGTCCTCGCGCAGCGCTTCTTCGTCCGGTCGATCGCCTCGTCCGGACTCAAGTGACCCACCCGTCGTGAGCGGATGGTCGGCCCGGCCGACCATCCGCATTCCGTCATCAGACGGTGGTGACGTCGACGCCCGCGGCACGGAGACGGTCGAGCTCGGCCGCGTCCGCGCCGACATCGGTGATGAGCCCGGAGATCTCCTCGATCCCCGTGATCCGGGAGAAGGCGCGCTTGCCGACCTTCGACCCGTCCGTCAGCACGATCACCCGGTCGGCGGTGCGCAGCAGGCAGCGGTCGGTCTGCGCCTCCACGTCGTCGTGCGTGCTGATGCCCCGGCCCGCCTCGATGCCGTCGACGCCGATGAAGACCAGGTCGAGGTTGATGTCCGCCAGCGCCTGATCGGCGATCGGGCCGACCAGTTCGTACGACGCCGAGCGCACGCTGCCGCCGGTCACCACGAGGTCGATGGACGGACGTACGGACAACTCACCGGCGATGTTGAGCGCGTTCGTGATCACCTTGAGCGGGCGGGCCGCCGCGCCCAGGAGGCGGGCCAGCTCGGTCGTGGTCGTGCCGCCGCCCAGGCCGACCGAATGCACCGAGTCGGTCACCAGCTCCGCCGCGGCCTGGGCGATCCGCAGCTTCTCCTGGTGATGGCGGCCCGTGCGATACCGCATCGGCAGCTCGTACATCACCTCGGCCGAGACCGCGCCACCGTGTGTGCGTTTGAGCAGTTGCTGCTCTTCCAGCACGTGCAGGTCGCGGCGGATGGAGGCGGGTGAGGCCTTGAGCTCGGTGGTCAGCTCGGTCACGGAGACCGAGCCGTCCCGGGCGAGCCGGTCGAGGATCAGGCCGAGGCGCTCCTCTTGACGCATCCGATCACTATAGAGCGTTCCCCGGCGATTGATAATCGGCGGCACGGGGGCGAACCGCTCACCCCCGCTGCTCACTTGCGCCGTCTCCGTGCGCGGGTCATACGGATTCGAGCAGGTCGGCGCCGACCTGGATCCGCGCCGCGAAGGCCGCGGCCTCCTCGGGACCGGCCTGTGCCGCGGTGCCGCCCGCGGCCCGGGTGGACAGCGCCCCGCAGGCGCACCCCCAGGCCAGCGCCTGAGCGAGGTCTCCCGAGTTCAGCCAGCCGGCCAGGAAGCCCGCGTCGAATCCGTCACCCGCGCCCACGGTGTCGACCGGTGCGACCACCGGGCCGCGGGCGCCGATGACCGCCGCCCCGGAACGTGCGACGGCCCCTCGGCGGCCGCGCTTCACCACCGGCAGCGGACCGGCGCCGGCCAGCACCCCCAGCGCACCCGCCAGGGGATCACGGCCGCGCGGACCGCCATCGGCGGCTTCGGAGCTCTCGGCCCCCGAGCCGGGAGCTCCGTCGGCCACAGAGTCGTCGGGGCTCTCGGCGCGCGTGCCGGGGAGCGGCGACGGGCGGAGCGCCGCGGCCAGCGCGAGCGCCTCATCCTCGTTGGGCAGCAGCAGGTCGCAGGCCGCCAGCAGCCCCGGCGCGAGCCGCCACGCGCCCGCCGGGTCGTCGTTGGTGTCCAGCGACGTGGACGCGCCTGCGGCCCTGGCCTTGGCCAGGAGCCCCGGCAGCCCGGCGGCCAGGCGCGGCTGCAGGAAGTAGGAGGCGGCGTGCACGTGGCGTGCGGCCACGTCGGGCACGTGCTCGGGACCGAACGCGGGCAGGCAACCGGGCGCGGTGAGGATGGCCCGGTCACCGTCCGGCCGGTTCAGGCAGACCGTCAGCGCCGTCGGCAGGCTCTCGTGCCGCGTGCAGCCGCTGATGTCGACGCCCGCGGCCGACAGGGTGTCGAGGACGAAGTCCCCCGCGGGATCGCGGCCGACCATCGCGACGAGCGCCGTGGCCAGGCCGAGGCGGGCGGCGCCGTGGGCGACGATCGCCGCCGACCCGCCGAGGGCGAGGACGCCGGCGTCCACCAGCGTCTCGGCCTGTCCCGCCGGCGGGGTCTCCGGAGCGCCCGACACCAGGACGTCCGGGTTGGCGTCCCCGACGACCAACAGATCCAGGCCGGTCATCGGAGCGCCCCGGGTGAGAGCGGCGTGCGCAGCGTCGGCGGCAGGGCGTCGCCGTGCGCGGCCACCATGGCGTCGCAGAGCGCCCAGATCTCGTCGACCGTCAGTGCCGCGGCGGTGGCAGGGTCGGACATGGCCGCGTGCCGGACATGCCGGGGATCGCCCTCGACGGCGGCGGCGACGACCAGCTCCACGACGTTGAGGAAGCTCCGGTTGAGCGCGGCCAGCTGGGGCGGCAGCGCGCCCACCGCGTGCGGATGGACGCCCAGCCGGTCGAGGGTCGCCGGGACCTCCACCGCCGCGCCCGCGGGCAGGTTGGTGACCAGCCCGCGGTTGGCGGTGGTGACCTGGATCGTGCGGAGGGTCCCGGTGGCGAGGCTGTGGATGACCTGCGGGGCGTACTCGGCGGCGTCCTCCTCCTCGCCGTCCGGTTCCGGGTCGAGGCCCGCCGCGAGACGGTCCCGGATGGAGGCGTACTCGGCGACGTTGTCCGCGCTGATCCCCACGTAGTCGCCGATCGGGATGCGCAGCCGCTCGATCTCGGCCGGGTGCCGGAGGTAGAAGGGGACGTACTCGGAGGAGTGCTCGCTGGTCTCCGTCGGATAGAAGCCGAGCCGCCGGTACATGTCCACCCGCACCCGCCGGCGCAGCTCCGGATCACGCTCGATCGCCTCGTCCAGTGCCGGGTAGAGGCTCCGCCCCTGGTGCTGCCAGCGCAGGATCCAGGCCTGGTGGTTGACGCCGGCCGACAGATAGTCGACCTCCTCGTACGGGACGCCCACGATCTCGCACAGCCCGCGTACGGTCCAGTAGACCGAGTGACAGAGGCCGGCGGCCTTCAGCCCGGGAGCCACCGAGGCGAGGTACTGCAGGTTCATGGCCATCGGGTTGGTGTAGTTGAGCAGCCACGCGTCGGGGCAGACCGCGGCCATGTCGGCGGCCAGGGCCTCCAGGAACGGGAAGGTGCGCAGCGCGCGGAAGATGCCGCCGATCCCGAGCGTGTCGCCGATCGTCTGCCGCAGCCCGAACCGCTCGGGCACCTCGAAGTCGGTCACCGTGGCGTGATGGCCGCCGATCGCGACCATGTTCACCACCACGTCGCTGCCCTCCAGCGCCGCCCGGCGGTCGGCCTCCGCGACGATCAGCGGCTTGGCGCCGTGCTGGTCCGCCGTACGGCGGGCGAGGGTCTCGGCGACCGACAACCGCTCGGGGTCGATGTCGTGCAGCGCGATCCGTACGTCCGCGAGTTCGGGGAAGGAGAAGATGTCGCGCAGCAGCTGCCGGGTGAAGGTGATCGAACCGGCGCCGACGAAGGCGATACGGATCGGTGAGGACATGACAGAGAACCTCTCGTGAGGGGAGCTGCGTCGAATCAGACGGAGGCGGGACGCAGGATCACCGAACGGGTGAGGTGACGAGGAGCGTCGGGGTCCAGCCCGCGGGACGTCCCCAGGGCGACGGCGAGCCGCTGTACGGCGATCAGCGAGGCGGCCGGGTCGAGGTCCTGCTGGATCCAGAGCCCGCCGGTGTCCGCGACCTGCGCCGCCAGGCCCTCCGGCGCCGGTCCGAACATCCAGACCGCGGACCGCTCGTCGGTGATGGCGATCGGCCCGTGCCGGTACTCCTTGGCCGGGTACGACTCGGTCCAGCTCAGCGACGCCTCGCGCATCTTGAGCGCCGCCTCGTCGGCCAGCCCGACGGTCCAGCCCTCGCCCAGGAACGTGAACTGGGTGCGCTCGGTGACCCCTGCAGGGAGCGGCTCGTGAACGGCGCGTTCGGCGTCGGCGATGGCGGGGGAGAGGTCTTCGCCCAGGTGGGCGCGGAACAGGCTGAGGGCGGTGGTCGCGAACCGGGTCTGCACCACCGAGGTCTCGTCCGCGAAGTCCAGGACGACCACGTCGTCGGCGGCCGTCATGACCGGGGTGTCCGGATCGGCGGTGACGGCCGCGGTCGCCATCGTGCCGCGCACCCGGTCGAGCAGGTCCAGGACCTCGGTCGTCGTACCGGACCGGGAGAGCGCCAGCAGCCGGTCGTACGGGCGGCCGGTCGGCATCTGCGAGGCCGCGAAGGCGTCGGTCTCGCCGTGCCCGGCGCTCTCCCGCAGCGACGCGTACGCCTGGGCGATGAAGAAGGAGGTGCCGCACCCGACGACGGCGACGCGTTCCCCCTGCTCCGGCAGCCCGGCCACGGGTCCGGCGGCGAGCTCGGCGGCCCGCCGCCAGCAGGCCGGCTGGTCGGCGATCTCGACTTCGACGTGGGTCGTCACGGCGGCTCCGTTCAGCTGCGACAGGGAGGGTGATTGATTCTGATCAGTTAATAGCATGACCGCTCACAACCGGGCAATACGATTTGGCGGTCGCTCATGCGAACGCTCCCGGCGCCTCCGCCGCGAGGCGAAGAGCACCGGGAGCGCGTGTGTCCTGATCAGCCGGCCGGCGACGGCCGGGGATGTCCCCGAAAGGGTCAGACGCCGCGGCAGGGCACCCGGTAGGCGTCGAGGGCGAGGTTCTTCTTCAGGGAGTTGAAGTTCTGCGCGTTGGCCTTCGAACAGAACTTCGAGGTGTCGAGGCTGTACTCGACGTTGAAGACGGCCTTGCCGGCGGCGACGTACTTGTCATAGCCGTAGCCCGTCTGCGCGGTCGTGCACTCGGTGTTCGCCCAGCACTCCTCGTTAAGCGCCCAGTCGAAGTACGGCTGGAGCGTCTTGAGCTGGTCGATGTCGTTCTTGAGCCCGGCGGACAGCCCGCGGCTGTGCGCCTCGTTCGCCAGCCAGGTGTTGAAGTTCAGCTGGTCGGTCGCGCTGATCGAGAACCCCGGGTCGTTGGTGTAGCCGTCGACGTTGTCGAACTCGATGGCGTCGAAGCCCTTGGACTTGCACATGTCCATGCGCTTCTGGAGGATCGTGCCGAGCTTTCCGCCGTACTGCCGGATGTCCAGCCAGCGCTCACCGGGCCAGCCGTCGACGTTGTTGCCGAGCACGCTGCTGGGGAAGTCGCCGGCGTCGCCGCGCCAGTCCTCGTACGTTCCGGCGCTGATGTAGCAGACGACCTTGCGGCCGGACTTGGTGGAGTGCAGCTTCGAGACGTCGGCGGCCGTGGCGTCGAATCCGTCGATGTCGTACATCGTGACGTCCAGGTACGGCGAGGACGGAACCGATTTCAGCTGCCACTGCCAGCTCGTGTTCAGAGCCGGCTTCCAGCAGCCGGAACACGAGACGGGAGCCGGGAGGGTGGCCGCCTCGGACGGCGCGGCCGTTCCCAGGCAGGATACGAGAGCCGCGCTGAGGGCGGCGATGACGAGACGTGCTCTTGCGCGCATGGGCGCTCCTCGTGAGTCGGAGAAACACGGGGCGGCATGCGTGCTGTTCCGCACTCCCCGTACGCGCCTGCCCCGGAGTCAACCGCGGCGGCCGGGGTGGCGTCGCCCATGTGAGTCCGCAGGACTGACGCCAGCACGCGAAGGAGCTCTCCTTCCGTCGACCGGCTTTCGTCGGCCAGCTTTCGTTGACCAGCAGAGAGAATTGCTGATTCGTGCGCGGTTCGCAAGCGTTTCGGGCACATATAAGCATAGATTGCCGATTCCCCAGCATTCCGGGAGGTCGGCCATGGCGCGGTTCCGTGGCGGCGCTTTACGCTGATCCGCCATGGGACAGGATGTGCTTGGGGCGGAGTACGAGGCGATCCGGCTGACGCTGGAGGACGACGCCGAGGGCGAGGTGGTGGCGACACTCGTCCGGCGGCCCTGCCCCGGCAGCCGGAAGGCCGTGCTGTACATCCACGGGTTCGTCGACTACTTCTTCCAGACCCACCTCGCCGACTTCTACGTCGAGCGCGGCTTCAGCTTCTACGCCCTGGATCTGCGCAAGTACGGGCGCTCGCTGCTCGACCACCAGACGCCCAACTTCGCCCACAGCATGTCCGACTACTTCCCGGAGATCGACGAGGCGGTGCGCCTCATCCGTGCGGACAACGACCTGCTGCTGCTGAACGGCCACTCGACGGGCGGCCTGGTCTCGGCGCTGTGGGCCGACCGCGTGCGCGGTCAGGGGCTGGTCGACGGCCTGTTCCTCAACAGCCCGTTCCTGGAGCTGAACGTCCCCGCCGGGGTCCGGCGGACCCTGGCACCCGTCGTCCGCGCCCTGGCGAAGGGACGCCCGACCATGGTCCTGCCGACCGGGGTGAGCGGGTCGTACGTCCACAGCATCCACCGCGACCACGACGGAGAGTGGGACTTCGACCTGACCTTGAAACCGGCCGAGGGCTTCGGCGTACGCGTCGGGTGGCTCGCGGCGATCATCAAGGGGCAGCGGCAGGTCCGTGCCGGGCTCGGCATCGACGTGCCGATCCTCTCGATGTCCTCCACGACGACGGTCCGCGGCCGGAACGCCGACTTCTCGACCGGCGACGGCGTGCTGGACGCCGACGACATCGCCTATCTGTCGACGCGGCTCGGCCGGCACGTCACGTGCGTGCGCGTCGAGGGCGGCCTGCACGACCTGGTGCTGTCCGCCGAGCCCGTCCGCAAGAAGGTGTTCGACGAGCTCGAGCGGTGGATGACGGCCTACCTCTGACCGCCCGCCGGATCAGAACACGTCGCATCCGCCGGCCTGGTTGATGGTGAACACGTGACGGGCGGCGGCGCAGACGGTCTCGAGCACGTGGATCGGCGTGTCGTCGGTGGAGTAGGAGGCCCGGAGCACCTGAACGACACAGTCGCCGGGATCCAGGCGGAGAAGGTCGGTCTCCCACCGCGCGGCCGGCCGCGCCACCAGCGTCTCCTCCGCGTGCCCGAAGGCGTGCCCGTGCGCGGTGATCGCCTCGTGCATGGTCGGCTTGAGCAGCTCGGGGTCCGTGACGGGGGTGCCGCCGAACAGGTCGGTGCGGAAGTAGGAGACGGCGATCCGCACCGGCACCTCGTCGGCGAGCATCAGCCGGCGGCGGGCGATGACGTCCTCGCCGGGCCGTGTCCGCAGGCACGTGGCGACGTGCTCCGGCGCGGGCTCCAGACCGACGCCGAGGACGCGCAGCTCGGCGTGGACACCCTGCCGCTCGGCCACGCTCAGGAACATGCATCCGGCGCCGTACATGGCGGGCTCGCTGGGCAGCGACCGGTGCACGATCACCGGGGGCGCCGGCTCGGGCGGCGCCTCCGGCGTCCGCGCGGTGAGGCCCTTGCGCATCTGCGAGATGCGGCCGGGCGACACTCCGAGCACGTTGGCGATGTCCTCGAGCCGGTGGCCGCTCTCCCTGGCCTCGGCGATGGCCTGGCGGCGCATCCGGGCCGCCTCTTCGACCAGTGCCTGCTGCTCCGCCATCATCACGCCCAGGGCGCGGGCGCGTTCGATCGGGTCGGTGACCGTGGCGATCTCCCGGAGGGTGCTGTGGTTCACGGCGTCGGAGCTCCACTCTTCGAGACGAGTTTTATCCCCCCTGTTGCGCGGTTACGCATCGTGGCCGTATGCTCACACTCTATCTCGTTTAGGCCCCCTAAAGGCCGCCGCTGAGAGGGCATCGATCCATGTGGGTTCGTTTCGATCACCCTGCCCATCTTGCTACAGCCGAAGCCCGCTGTCCTGGAGTTACCGCCAAGTTCGCCACACTCCGTCACTTCTCGGTGACGTCTTGATGGGTCGATCGGTGCTGGGAGCGATCACCATTCCCGGCCATCCGGAGGAGGTCGCGACGGCCCGGCGGTTCGTCGCCAAGACGCTCGCGGGCCATCCGCAGGCGGACACCGTGGTGCTGCTGACGAGCGAGGCGGTCACCAACTCGGTCGTGCACACCGCCAGCATCATGGTGGGGGTGGTGGTGCTCGAGACGCCCACCGGCGTACGGGTCGAGGTCACCGACGAGGGCGGCGACACGCTGCCCACGGTCTACGAGGGATCCGAGCTGCGCGAGGGCAGGCGGGGCGTGTTCCTCGTCGAGGAGCTGTCGGCGGCCTGCGGCATCCAGACCCACGCCGACGGGCTCACCTTCTGGTTCGAGCTCTGACCGCTCTAGGGATTCTTCGGCCCGACCAGGCGGTCGAGCAGCTCCTCCACCGCCGCCACGCCGGTGCTCGTGGCCGCCTTGACGTCCTCTGCCCTCGCGATGAGAAATGCGGATCTCGCTTGCCACCGAAGCGGTGGCAGATGGCGCAACGGCTGACCTCTTCTCTGAGGAGACCACGCCCTTTCAGAGCTGGGAGGAATCAGGCTCCTCCGGCGCAGGACAGGCAAAGGCGAATTGCTATGACGATTGGTCGTTTGGTCTCGGCCGCGCGTTGGTTACCGTTAGCTTGCGCCCCATGCCGACCAGCCGTGTGAAGCGGGCGTATAAGTACCGCTTCTACCCGACGCCCGAGCAGGCCGCCGAGCTTGCCCGGACGTTCGGGTGTGTGCGGAAGGTCTACAACATGGCGCTGGCCGCCCGCACCGAGGCCTGGAAAGGGCGCAGTGAACGGATCGGCTACAACGCCACTTCCGCGCTGCTGACGGCCTGGAAGAAGACAGAGGAACTGGCCTACCTCAACGACGTCTCCTCCGTGCCGCTGCAGCAGGCGCTGCGCCACCTGCAGACGGCGTTCACCAACTATTTCGCCAAGCGGGCGAAGTACCCGCGCTTCAAAGCGAAGAGGAAGTCGCGGGCATCCGCCGAGTACACCCGCAGTGCGTTCCGGTTCCGCGACGGCGAGCTCACCCTTGCCAAGATGGCCGAGCCGCTGGCCATCGTCTGGTCCCGTCCGCTGTCGAAGGGAGCGGAACCCTCGACGGTGACCGTCTCCCGGGATGCCGCTGGACGTCCGGGAGTGGACGTGTACGTGCGGCATCACCCATGACCGCGATGTGAACGCGGCGAAGAATATTTTGGCCGCCGGGCTGGCGGTGTCGGCCTGTGGAGCCGGTGTAAGACCTCGGGCGGGATTCCTCCCGGACGGGGCAGTCGGCGCTGAAACAGGAAACCCTACGGCGCGAGCCGTAGGAACCCCCTCGTTCAAGAGGGTCGAGGAAGCCAAGAGGGCAATTAATACCGCGGCGGCGGGTGAGGGTGGCGACGGTCGGCCTGGATTCACCCCTTGCCGTATCCGTGACTAGCGGATCTCGGAGAGGCCGAAGTTGTCGAACAGCACTCTGATGTCGCCGCCGCTGCCGCCGTTTTCCTGCACGGCGACCAGGCCGGTCTGCCCGTTGGCCAGCGGGCCGTCGGCGTCGGTGGTCTCGGCGGCGAGCGTGCCGTTGAGCCACAGCCGGAGCCGGACCTTCTTGCCGTCCTGCTCGCAGGCCGCCTGGAGGCGGTTCTTGGCGTTCTTCTTGAACCCGGCGGCCGACGTCTTCCTGACCAGTTCCCGGGAGCCGGCCTTCCCGGCGGTCTTCCGGACCAGCGTTCCCTCGCCGTCGGCGCGGACCAGGAACTCGTAGTAGGCGGCGTCGTCGTTCTGGCCGGTCGCACGGCAGTACACCCCCGCCATCCCGTACGGCGGGCCGCCCATCACCGAGACGTCCACGCCGACGAGCTCCCGGGCCGGCAGCTCAGGCTTGAAGGGGGCGGGCTCGTCCCGGCGCTGGTAGATGCTGCTGCCCGCGTCAATGCGGTAACCGCCCTGCCAGTAGCCGCTCCCGGAAATCCACGTGGAGCCGGACCACCCCGAGCTGTTGTTGGAGAAGTCGTCGCCGTAGGTGAACGCGGTCTTCGACGGCGGTCCGTCGGAGCCGCGCAGGACCAGGAGCGCCGCGACGCCGAGGGCCACCACGGCGGCCGCTCCCGCCGCCGCCGGTATCCACCGCCGGCGGCGCGCCGACGCCATGACGGCGGTGCGGCCGCCCGCCGGAGCGGTCGCCGGGGACGGCGGGTCCGCCAGTGTCGGACGGGGCCCTGTCCAGGGCGGCCCGCCCGGCCCGTCGGCGGTGCCCGGCGCCGGGCCGCCGACCGGCACCGCCCAGGTGCGGCCGACGGTCTCGGCGGCGCGCGCGGTGTCGGCGTGTGGCCGTCCGGTCAGGCGGTCGAGGAGCTCCTGCGCGGACGGGCGCCGCCGGGGGTCCTTGGCGAGGGCCTGTTCGACGAGATCGCGCAGCCCCTCGTCGAGGTCGTCGAGGGACGGCTCGCCGTGGGCGATCTGGTAGAGCACGGCGGGCACGCTGGAAGCGTCGAACGGCGCCCGTCCCGTGCTCGCGTACGCGACGACGCATCCCCAGGCGAACACGTCCGACGCGGGAGAGGCGGTCTCGCCGGCGACGAGCTCGGGCGCCATGAAGGCCGGTGTGCCGATGAACTGCCCGGTCCGGGTCGCGCCGGAGACGGTGTCGAGCGCCCGGGCGATCCCGAAGTCGATGACGCGCGGCCCCACCGACGACAGCAGGACGTTCGCGGGCTTGAGGTCGCGGTGCACCACGCCCGCGGCGTGGATCGCGGTGAGCGCGGTGGCGACCCCCACGGCCAGGTGCTCCAGGCTCGATCCGCGCATCGGCCCGCTGTCGCGGACGAAGGCGTCGAGGTCGGGGCCGTCGACGAACTCGGTCACGACGAACAGCGGCTCGCCGTCGAGCCGGGCGTCCAGCACGGGCGCCGTGCAGAAGCGCCGTACGCGGCGGGCGGACTCGACCTCCCGGCGGAAGCGGTCCCGGAACATCTCGTCGTCGGCCAGGTCCGGGTTGATGACCTTGACCGCGACACGTTCGCCGCGCGCGCTCTCCGCGAGGAAGACCGTGCCCATCCCGCCTCGGCCGATCCGGCCGACGAGCCGGTAGTCCCCGAGCCGGGACGGGTCACCGGGCCGTAGCTGATCGATCGCGTTGACTCCGGTCACGGCCCGCCCTTCTGTTCCCGACGAGCGATAAGACTAACGGGACAGGTGGGTGGTTCCGGGACTTACGGGGTCAGTAGCAGTTTGCCCGTCGTACGGCGCGCCTCCAGGTCCTCGTGGGCCCGGCGGGCGTCCGCGAGGGGGTACCGCCCGCCGACGTGCACCGAGAGGTCCCCGGAGGCGATCCAGCCGAAGAGGTCGTCCGCGCGCCACAGGAGTTCCTCGCGGGTCGCGACGTAGTGCACGAGCGACGGGCGCGTCAGGAACAGCGAGCCGCCCTTGTTGAGGCGCTGCGGGTCCATCGGCGGAACCGGGCCGCTCGCGGCCCCGTACAGCGCGAGCAGGCCGCGCGGGTGCAGCGAGGCGAGGCTGCCCTCGAAGGTGGTCTTGCCGACGCCGTCGTACACGACCGGCACGCCCCCGTCGGTGAGGCGGCGGACCTCCTCGGCGAAGTCGTCGTAGCGGAGGACCTCGTCGGCGCCCGCGTCACGCGCGAGCTTCTCCTTCTCGTCGGTGGAGACCGTGCCGATGACCCGGCCGCCCCGCAGTTTGATCATCTGGGTGAGCAGGAGCCCCATTCCGCCGGCGGCGGCGTGCACGAGCGCGGTGTCGCCCGGCTTGATCTCATGCGTCGAGTGCGTCAGGTAGTGGGCGGTGAGGCCCTGCAGGAGTACGGCGGCGGCCAGGTCGGGGGCCACTCCGTCCGGCACCGGTACGGCCTTGTCGGCGGCCACGACGGCGCGTTCGGCGTACGAGCCCGTGAAGTCGGCGGAGGCCACCACGTCGCCCACGCGCAGGTCGGTCACTCCGTCGCCGACCTCGATGATCCGGCCCGCGCCCTCGGACCCGGGAACGCCCGGGAGCGCCAGGGGGTAGTTGCCCTTGCGCTCGTAGACGTCCTTGAAGTTGACCCCGGCGGCGGCGAGCTCGACGACGACCTCTCCGGGCCCCGGCCGCGGATCGTCCCTGTCGGTGGGGTTCAGCACGTCCGGCCCGCCGTGCTCGGTCACCACGATCGCACGCATTCCGACCTCCTTGTGTTCGACTTACATCGAACATTAGCGCACTCGTCCGGGCGCGGGAAAACGAGCTGAGAAGGACGCGGCCGCGTACTAAGTTGGAAACTTCGCGCTCCCAACGACCCGAAAGGCTTTCGGCATGCCCACAAAAGAGGCGGAGGACACCGACCCCGAGATATCGGCCGAACGCGCGCACCTGACCCGCTCCCGGGAGGCGCTCCAGCGGATGCGGGACAACGTCCTGTCCCTGGACGCCTCGGCGGCCGGCGACTGGGTCTCGGCGAAGGTGCTCGGCGCGGACCTCGCCAAGCGCGCCGAGGCGCTGCGCGACGACCCCACGACCGCCCTGTTCTTCGGGCGTCTCGACCACCCGGAAGAGCGCCTGTACGTCGGTCGGCGCCACGTCCACGACGACGGCGGCCGGGCCCTCGTCATCGACTGGCGCGCGCCCATGGCCCGCCCCTTCTACAAGGCGAGCACCGCCGACCCGATGGGCCTCCAACTGCGCCGCCGGTTCGGCTACTCCGGCGGCGAGCTGACCGCGTTCGAGGACGAGGACTTCTCCGCGCCGGTCGAGTCGCGGCTGCTCATCCAGGAGATCGAGCGGCCCCGCGTCGGCCCCATGCGCGACATCGTCGCCACCATCCAGCCCGAACAGGACGACATCGTCCGCGCCGAAGCCGAGCACACGCTGTGCGTCCAGGGCGCGCCGGGCACCGGCAAGACCGCCGTCGGCCTGCACCGGGTCGCCTACCTCCTCTACGCCCACCGGGAGCGGATGCGCCGGGGCGGCGTTCTCGTCATCGGCCCGAGCGCGTCGTTCCTCGACTACATCCGCGGGGTGCTGCCGGCACTCGGCGAGGTGAACGTCGAGCAGCGCACCCTCGATCAGATGCTCGCCACCGTGCCGGTCAAGGCGCGCGACGAGCCGGCGACCGGGCGGATCAAGGGCGACGCCCGGATGGCGGAGGTGCTGCGCCGCGCGGTCTGGAGCCACCTGCGCGAGCCGTCCGAGGCGCTCGTACTGCCACGCGGCACCCGCCGCTGGCGCATCCCCGCGTACGAGATCACCGAACTGGCCGAGACCCTGCGCGCCCGCGGCATCCGGTACGGCGCGGGCCGCGACCTCCTCGGGCACCGCATCGCGCACGCCATCCTGCTGCGCATGGAGAGCGCGGGCGAGGCCTGCGACGACCGCACCCACGAGGCCGTCCGCCGGACCCGGCCGGTCAAGGCGATGGTCGACCACGTCTGGCCGGCCCTCGACCCGGTGCGCGTGGTGATGCGGCTGCTGTCCGACGCGGACCATCTCGCCGAGGCCGCCGACGGCCTGCTCGACCCCGCCGAACAGGCCGCCCTGCTGTGGTCCAAGCCGCTGAAGGGTCCCAAGTCGGCGCGCTGGACGCCCGCCGACGCGGTCCTCGTCGACGAGGCCGCCGACCTGATCAGCCGCACCTCCAGCCTGAGCCATGTCGTCCTCGACGAGGCGCAGGACCTGTCGGCCATGCAGTGCCGGGCGGTCGGGCGGCGCTGCGAGACCGGCTCGGTCACGGTGCTCGGGGACATCGCGCAGGGCACCACGCCCTGGGCGGTCGGTGACTGGCCGACGCTCCTGCGGCACCTGGGCAAACCCGACGCGGACCTGACCGTGCTCGACCGCGGCTACCGCGTGCCCCGCCAGATCATCGACTTCGCGAGCCGCCTGTTGCCCCGGATCGCGCCGGAGCTGGCGCCGCCCACGTCCGTACGGTCCGCCCCCGGGGCGCTGCGGGTCCGCCGGGTCGCCGACCTGCCCGCCGCCGTGGAGGACGCCTGCCGGGAGGCCCTGGACGGCGAGGGGTCGATCGGCCTGATCGCCGCCGAGGCCGACGCGGCGGGTCTCGCCGAGCACCTGGCCGCGCGCGGGATCGAGCACGTACGGCTCGCGGACGGGATGGCGGCGGCACGGCTCGTCGTCACCCCGGCCACGCAGGCCAAGGGCCTGGAGTTCGACCAGGTCATCGTCGTGGAGCCCGCCGCCATCGTCGAGGCCGAGCCGGACGGCGAACGCTCGCCCGGCCTGCGGCGGCTCTACGTCGTGCTGACCCGTGCCGTCTCGGGGCTGACCGTCCTGCACGCCCGCGACCTGCCCGAACCGCTGCGCTGAGCCTCGCGGCGCTCCTTCGCCAAGGGACGCCCGCGCCGCGAGGGGACTCGCGGCGCGGGTGACCGCGTTGTCGACGCCGCTCGCGCCGCCCGCGTGCCGGTCAGTCGCCGGACCAGGCGCGGGGGAGCGTCTCGGAGGCCAGGGCGAAGACCTCGCCGATGCGCGCGGTGACCTCGTCCGTCTGAAAGCGGCTCTCGTGCGCGCAGCTCTCGAACGCGACCCGCATCACGGCGAGGAAGGTGGCGCCGATCAGCGTCGGCCGCAGATCGGTCGCGAGATCCACGTTCATCCGCCGGGCGAGGATCGAGGTCAGCTCCTGCTCCAGCTCGTTGAAGTACCGCAGCTGCGCGACCGCGAGGGCCGGGTTGTTCTCGACCACGTCCCGGACCTTGGCGAACCGGCTCGCGTGATCGTCATCGGAGCGGCGGACCTCGTCGAAGACGCCGCGGATCGCGGCCGCCAGGGCGGCGATCGGGGGCTCCTCGGCGGGTCGGGCCGCCAGCACGCTGAGGAAGCGCTGGTCGTACTCCCGCATCATCGAGAGGGCGACTTCCTCTTTGCCGGCGAAGTACCTGAAAAATGTGCGTTGCGACACATCGACCGCTGCCACGATCTCGTCGATCGTCGTGGCCTCGTACCCCTTGGCGAGGAACAGGTCCAGTGCCGTGTCGATCAACGCCGAGCGTGTGCGCTGTTTCTTCCGCTCCCGCAGGCCGGGGGCGGGCACCGCCGACGTTTCAGTCATGTCACCTACACCTCACAATCTGTTCATAGTGTGCCATAAGGCAGCAAGTGACTCTTAGGACGATTTGTCATCTGTCAGGAGCTGACATAAATTCTGGGGTGACATGGCACGCGTTCTAAGGGGGAGCGAGATGTCGCAACCGGTCGTCCAGGAGCGATTGCCCGCAGGGGCCGGGCCGAAGCGTCCCGGGATGGGCAATCCGTGGCTGACCCTGATCGCGGTGGCGCTCGGCGTCATCATGGTGACCCTCGACGGCACCGTCGTCGCGATCGCCAACCCCGCGATCTCCAAGGACCTGGGCGCCTCACTGTCCGACCTGCAGTGGGTCACCAACGGCTACCTCCTGGCCCTCGCCGTCTCGCTGATCACCGCCGGAAAGCTCGGCGACCGGTTCGGCCACAAGCCGGTCTTCCTGATCGGCGTCACCGGCTTCGCGCTGTCGTCGGCGGGCATCGGCTTCTCGAAGGAGATCGGGATCGTGATCGCGCTGCGGGTCCTCCAGGGCCTGTTCGGCGCGATGCTCCAGCCGACCGCGCTCGGTCTGCTGCGCGCGGCGTTCCCGGCCGAGCGCCTCAACATGGCCATCGGCATCTGGGGCGCCTGCATCGCGGCCTCGACCGCCGCCGGCCCCATCGTGGGCGGCCTGCTGGTCCAGCACGTCAACTGGCAGTCGGTCTTCTTCATCAACGTGCCGGTCGGCCTGGTCGCGCTCGTCGTCGGCGCCCTGTTCCTGCTGAACGCCCGCGGTGAGTCCCAGTCCGGCGGCTTCGACATCACCGGGATCGTCCTGCTGTCCGGGATGCTCTTCGCCCTGGTCTGGGGAGTCATCAAGGCGCCGACGTACGGCTGGGGCGACGCGAAGACGTTCGCGTTCTTCGGCGGGGCGATCGTGTTGCTGATCCTCTTCCTGGTGCGGGAGCACATGGCACGTCAGCCGCTCCTGCCGCTCACGCTCTTCCGCTCCGTGTCGCTGTCCGTCGGTGTCGTCCTCATGATGCTGATGGCGTTCGGCATGTTCGGCGCGATGTTCTTCCTCACCTTCTACTTGCAGAGCGTGCACGGGCTGACGCCGGTGGCCACCGGCGTGCGGCTCCTGCCGATGATGCTGGCCATGATGGTCGCCTCCCCGGTCGCCGGCGGGCTGATCTCCAAGGTCGGGCCGCGCGTTCCCCTGGTCGCCGGGATGGCGTTCGCCAGCGTCGCCTTCCTCGGAATGTCGCGCCTCGGCGTGGACGCGAGCTTCGCGGCCATGGCGCCGTGGTTCGCGCTCATCGGCATCGGCCTCAGCCCCGTCATGGTGGGCGCCACCGACATCATCGTCGGCAACGCCCCCGTCCAACTCTCCGGCGTCGCGGGCGGCCTCCAGCAGGTGGCGATGCAGGTCGGCGGCGCGCTCGGCACCTCCGTCCTCGGTGCCGTGCTCACCGCCAAGGTCGCCGGGGTCCTGCCCGGCCACATGACCGACGCGGGGCTGGCGAAGCCGACCCCGGCACAGGTCGACCTGATGAAGGGCGCGATCTCCCAGGGCGTCGCGCCGGTGCCGAAGAACGCCCCGCCGCAGGTCGCCCAGCTGATCGTCAAGGCCAGCCACCTGTCGTTCATCGACGGCATGCACCTGGCGTTCATCGTGAGCGCGGCCATGGCGTTCGCCGCCGCACTGCTGAGCCTCCTCGTCCGGGCCGGCCGCCAGGTCGAGGGCGCCGCGATGCACGTCTGACGGCACATCCACCGATCGCCGTGACGGCCCTCCCGGGCTGTCGCGGCGATCAGTGGTTTTCGTCACATAGAGATCGTTCCGTCCGACCGGAAACCGGGTAATCGTCCTGCGTTGCTCAAAAAAGATCGGGGGCGACAGGAGGATCCGATGGTCCTGGACCCGGAAGACGCGCGCGACGCACGATCCGTCACCGAGGCGGAGCGCGGATCGCAGGTACGCAAGGCGGCGCTCGCCGCCATCGTCGGCACCTCGATCGAGTGGTACGACTTCTTCCTCTACAACACCGCCGCCGCCGTCGTCTTCAAGGACGTCTTCTTCCCCAAGTCCACCGATTACGTCGGGACCCTCTCGTCCTTCGCCACGTACGCCGTCGGCTTCGCCGCCCGCCCGATCGGCGCCGCGATCTTCGGTCACTGGGGCGACCGGCTCGGCCGCAAGGCGACCCTGATCGTCACCCTCCTCCTCATGGGCATCTCCAGCGCCCTCATCGGCGTCCTGCCGGGCACCAATACGATCGGCGTCGCCGCGCCGATCCTCCTCGTCGCCCTGCGCGTGCTGCAGGGCATCGCGGTCGGCGGCGAGTGGAGCGGCTCCGTGCTGCTCTCGATGGAATGGGGGAATCCCCGGCGGCGCGGGCTGATGGCCAGCTGGCCGCAGATCGGCGTGCCGATCGGCCTCATCCTCGGCACGGTCGCGATGTCCTCGCTGGCGACCGCGAGCGGCGACGCGTTCAAGAACTGGGGCTGGCGCGTGCCGTTCCTGTTCAGTCTGGTGCTCGTCGCGATCGGCCTGTGGGTCCGGCTCCGCGTCATGGAGACGCCGATGTTCGCCAAGGTCGTCGAGCGCCAGGAGGTGGCGAAGGTCCCGGTGCTCGACGTGATCCGCCGGCATCCGAAGGAGATCGTCCTCAGCGCGCTGCTGCGCTGCTCGGAGCAGATGCCGTTCTACATCTTCACCTCCTTCGCGCTGACCTACATCGTCGAGCACGCCGAGCTGTCCAAGACCTTCGCGCTGAACGCAGTCGCCGTGGCCGCCGTCCTCGAACTCGTCCTCATCCCGACCTTCGGCCACCTCAGCGACACCGTGGGCCGTAAACGCATCTACGCGATGGGAGCGTTGCTGCTCGGCGTCATCGCCTTCCCGTACTTCGCGCTGCTGAACACCGCCGTCCCGGTCGTCGTCTTCCTCACCGTCGTCCTGGCCCAGGTGCCGCACGCCATGCAGTACGGGCCGCAGGCGTCGCTGATCGCCGAGGTGTTCCCCACGAGGCTCCGGTACGGCGGCGCGGGCATCGGCTACCAGCTCGCCTCGGTCATCGCGGGCGGCCCGGCGCCCCTGCTGGCGACCTGGCTCCTGCACGACCACGGCTGGTGGGCCATCTCCTTCGTCATGGTCATCGCCGCCGTACTGACCCTGACGGCGACCGCCCTCCTCCCGGACCGTTCGAGGATCGACCTGACCGAAGACGCCGCCTACGCCTGATCCCGCGCTCAGAGATCTCCGCCGCGCCGGATCCCGGCTTCGGAACGCCCGGCAAAGGCCCCACGCCGGCCGGCGGAGATCGACCGCTCAAGTTGAAGATCGTCCGCCGAGTGCGCCACGCTCAGCACCGACATGATCACGGACAGGCGGAGAGGCTTTCATGGACCCGTTGGACCAGTGGGCGATCAGAGATGCCGTCGAAGACGGTACGCGGGCTGCGCTCGGACTGCCGAAGGCGGATCGCGGGAGCCTTTTGAAGCCTCTCGCCATCGGATGCGCGGGCCTTGGCGCACTCGGGGCCGTGGTGATGATTTCAGGGTGGCTGATGATGATCCACGACCTGGCCGGCCGGAAGAACACCCCGGCCAACGCCGTGGTCGACAGCGAGAACAAGATCACGCTGCCGTTGCCCAGTGGATGGAGCGGCGAGACCGGCGTGGCGGGCGTTGCCCACATGAGTGTCGGCCCCTTTCGGTGCAGCCAATCCTCGAGCGACGTCTGCCACCTCGCCGTAGTCGACACTCGGCATGCGGAATCCAAATCGAAGGACGCGAAGCACGCCGCGGAAGCGGACATATCGGCTGCGGCGGAAGCGTCCTATGGCGTCATCATGCGGCACACGGTGCTCAAGTCGGTCCCGGTGACCGTTGCGGGCAGGAAAGGCCACCTCGTCCGCTGGAAGATCAAAGTGACTGACGGTCCTGCCGGCTACGTTCAATCCGTCGCCTTCCCATCACCGGCTCGAGGCTTCGCAATCATCCGCTTCGGCTTTGACGACAACCCGATTGCCCCGAAAGTCTCCGTAATGGACGACATCGTCGCGGGCGTCAAACTCAGCAGCGGCGCAACTCACTGAGTATTCCTCGTGGTCGAACGACCTGACGGAGGACGCCGCGTACGCCGGTTAGAGTTGAAGCGCCCCCCACCGATGGAGAGGTGAGGTGGGTGAGGTGGGGGACGCTTCGACGGGCGGGCAGGCCGCCGAGAGCGCGGTCGAGCTCGGAGGCTACCGGCAGGAGCTGAAACGGACGCTGGGCTCCTTTCAGGTGTTCGCGATCTCGTTCGCGTTCATCTCGGTGGCGGTCGGCGTCTTCTCGACCTACGACGACGTGCTCCGGAACGCGGGACCGGTCGGGATCTGGCTCTGGGTCTTCGCGGCGGTGGGGCAGATCCTGGTGGCGTTGGTGGTCGCGCAGTTCGCGGCCCGCATCCCGCTCAGCGGCTCCTCCTATCAATGGGCCTCGCGGCTGACCAACCCCAAGATCGGCTGGGGGTTCGGTTGGCTGACCTTCTGCTACCTGGCGATCGCCGTGGTGGCGGTCGACAACGCGCTCGCGAGCCAGGCGTTCATGCCGCTCGCCGGTATCAAGCCGGACGAGGACACCGCCCGCCTGATCACTCTCGTGGTGCTGCTCGTCCAAGCCCTGCTCGCCGTGGCCTCCACACGCATCGTCAGCATGATCAACGCGAGTGCGGTGGGGCTCGAGCTGGTGCTCGTCGTCGTGATCACGATCGCGCTCATCATCGCTGTGGCGATCACGGGCAACGGCGCGGTCGACAACCTCACCTCGCGCGGTATCACCGAGAACGCCCCCGGCTATTTCGCCGTCGGCGGCGGGTTGATGGTCGCGATGATCGCGGGCCTCGCCACGCTCGTCGGCTTCGACGCCGCGGCGAACCTGGCCGAGGAGGCCAAGGATCCCTTTCGCACCGTCCCGCGCGCGATCGTGGGGTCGGTCGCGGCAGCCGGGCTGCTGGGACTGGTGTTCCTGATCTCGCTCACCGTCGCGATCGACGATGTCCCGCGGATCAGCAGGAGCGGCTCGCCGGTCGCGGCGATCATGCGCGATCAGCTCGGCCCGGCGATGGAGAGGACGCTGCTGGTCGCGATCACGTTCGCGTTCTTCGGCGCCGGGATGGTGATCATGGCCGCGTGCTCGCGGATCGTGTTCGCGATGGCACGCGACGCGCGCTTTCCCGCCCATCGGCTGATGCGGCGGGTCGACCCGCGCACGCATACGCCGGTCCCGGCGACGATCCTGATCTTCGTCGTGGGAGTCGCCCTGATGGTCGCGCTGCCGGGTGCCGCGCTCCTGGAGCTGATCACGGCGTCGACGATCCTCCCGGCGATCATCTACGGCTCGACGATCGTCCTCTACCTGGCGGTGCGCAGACGGCTGGGCCGCAAGAAGGGCGCGTTCGACCTCGGGCGCTTCGAGTTGCCGGTCGCGATCGGCGCGCTCGTGTGGTCGGTCGTCGCGCTGTTCGTGCTGGTGGTGCCGGCGGCGGCGTTCGTCCCCGTCGTGATCGTGGTCGGCCTGCTCCTCGCGGGTGGGCTGTTCCTGCTCCTCCTGCTGATATTCGACCGCGAGGCGCTCGAGACCGAGCCCGGAGACGTGAGCGTCTTCACGCACTGACCGAGAGACGGCGCCAGGTGCCGACGCGCCGGGACGTGCTGGACGCCGATGCCGGACACATCGATGCCTTCGGATCGAAGGATTCAGGCGGCCGCGACCGCGGCATTCGGATTCCGGGATCGGGTCGCCACGCCGATGATCCTTCGACGACCGTTCCGGCCGACTGGAGGCGATGGCGTGGAGTACGTGCGGGTGGGGGCGTCCGGGTTGAAGGTGTCCCGGATCGGCCTGGGGATGATGGGCTTCGGCGACCGGTCGCGGCGGCGGTGGCATCTGGACGAGGACGGCGCCGAGCCGATCGTGCGGCGGGCGGTCGAGGCGGGTGTGACGTTCTTCGACACCGCGGACATGTACGACGGCGGCATGAGCGAGGTGGTCACCGGTCGGCTGCTCGCCCGGCTGTTCCCGCGCCGGGACGACTACGTGCTCGCCACCAAGGTGTACTTCCCGATGGGGCCGGGGCCCACGGACGGCGGGCTGTCGCGCAAGCACATCATGGCCGCCATCGACGCCTCACTGGCCCGGCTGGGCACCGATCACGTCGATCTCTACCAGGTCCACCGCTGGGACGGCGAGACACCGATCGAGGAGACGATGGACGCCTTGCACGACGTCGTACGCTCCGGCAAGGCGCGGTACGTCGGGGCGTCGAGCATGTACGCGTGGCAGTTCGCCAAGGCACAGCACGCCGCGGCGACCCGGTTCGTCTCGATGCAGAACCACTACAACCTCGTCTACCGGGAGGAGGAGCGGGAGATGATCCCGCTCTGCCGCGACCAGGGCGTCGGCGTGCTGCCGTACAGCCCGCTGGCGCGCGGGCTGCTCGCCGGTACGCGGGACCGGCAGGGCGGTCGGCACACGGTACGGGCCGGCAATGATCCGCTCGCCGACACGTCGTACGAGGACGGGGACCACGACGTCGTCGACGCGGTACGGGCCGTCGCCGGCGAGCGCGGTCTGCCCCCGGCGCGGGTGGCGCTCGCATGGCTGCTCGGCAGGCCCGGAGTGTGCGCGCCGATCGTCGGCGCGACGAAGCCGGGGCAGGTGGACGACGCGGTGGCCGCCGTCGGCGTCGCGCTGACCGATGAGGAGGTGGCCCGGCTGGAGGCGCCGTACCGTCCGCACCGGGTCATCGGGCACTCCTGAGCCGACAGGTCAGGGATCGGCGCCGTCCGCCGGTTGCGGCTGAGTAGGTCAGGCCCGGTGCCGGTCCACCGGGAGGGAGCGATCAGGCCAGGGGCCGGTGCTGTCGATCGGGAGCGGCCGGCGGATGACGCGCTCCAGCCAGGGGCCGGTGTCGTCCGCCGCGAGTGGCGACCAGGTCAGGAGCCGGTGCCGTCCACCGGGAGCGGCCGGCGGGGCACGGTCGCCGCGTGGATCAGCGACGTGGTGGTGCGACCGTACGGCGCGAAGCGGTCGAGGATCGGCTCGAGGCGGTCGACGGATCGCAGGTGCGCGATGAAGAAGAAGCAGTCGTCGCCGGTGATCCGGTAGCACTCCACGATCTCGGGGATCTCTTCGGCGATCTTGGCGATGCGGGGGAGCTCGCGGACCGCCGGGTTGATGCGGACCATCACGGTCACCGGGAAACCGAGAGCCCGCGGATCGACCTCGGCGCGATAGCCGGTGATCACCCCGGTGTCCTCGAGCCGCCGTATCCGGTCGGTGACCGCGGGCGCCGACAGGCCGACCCGGCGGCTCAGCTCGGCGATGCTGACCCGCGCGTCGGCCTGCAGCTCGGACAGGATCCGAAGGTCGGTGCCGTCGAGATCCTTGGCTTCGTAGGCCCGTCCGGGCCGTGGCCTGCGGTTCGCCATGCCGCCAGCGTACGAGGCGATCGACGATACGGCCATGCACACGGATTCGCGGCCCGACGCCGCCACCCGCCGCCGGGAAGCCGCCGTTCCGGCGTGGTCGTACTTCGCCGGGAGCGCCGTGTTCCACTATCTCGGCCCGTCCTTCGCCGTCCTGCTGTTCGCCCGGGTCGGGCCGCTCGGCGTCGCGGGGCTGCGGATCTGGAGCGCGGCGATCTTCTTCGCCGTGTGGCGCCGCCCCTGGCGCCTGCTCGCCGGATCGGCTACCGACCGCCGTCTGGTCGCGGGGTGGGGGCTCGTGCTGGCGCTGATGAACGGCTGCTTCTATCTCGCGATCGCCCGGCTGCCGCTCGGGACCGTCGCGGCGATCGAGTACCTCCCGGTCATCGCGCTGGCCGCGCTCGGCGCCCGTACGCCGCGGAACCTCGCCGCCCTGGTCGCGGCGGTCGGCGGCGTGTACGTGCTCACCGACGTGCGTCTGACCGGGCAGCCTCTGGGATTCGTGTTCGCGTTCGCCAACGCCGGGCTGTTCGCGGCGTACATCGTGATCGCCCATCGGGCGGCGCGGCGATCCGTGAGCGGCGTCGACGGGCTCGCCGCGGCCATGCTCGTCGCCGGTGTGCTCGTCATCCCGCTCGGGGCGTGGCAGGCCGCCCCGGCGTTCACCGACCCCGTCGCGCTGGGCGCGGGGATCGGCGTCGGCATCAGCTCCTCGGTCATCCCGTACGTCTGCGATCAGCTGGCCATGGCGCGGATGGCCCGCTCGACGTACGCCCTGCTGGTCGCGCTGCTCCCCGCGACCGCCACCGTCGTCGGCGTCGTCGTCCTCAGCCAGATCCCGTCCCCGGCCGAGATCGCCGGCGTCGCCCTGGTGATCGCGGGCGTCGCCCTCCACCGCGAACCCCGCTGACTCCGGGCGGAACGCTCGGCGAAGGCTGCCGCCGGGCAGGGAGAAGCACCCGAGAACTCCCGCGCGCTGCCGCCTTCGCCGACTCTTCCCTATCTCCGGCGCTATTGGCGGCCGGTCGGCGCGTGGTTAGGGTGGCGATGATCATCTCGCCAGTAGCGCCGTACGAGTTCCCGACGCATGCCTGGAGACCCCCGGTGGAAATCACCCCGCAAGACGGTACCTTCGTCATCGATCCGGCCGGCCGCGACATCCACGGAGAGGGCGCCCGGATGCGCGCGCGTGGGCCCGCGGCGAAAGTCCAGCTCCCGGGCGGTGTGGAGGCGTGGGGGGTGAACGACCTCTCCCTGCTCCGGCTGCTGCTCACCGACTCCCGCGTCTCCAAGGACCCTCACCGGCACTGGCCCACGTGGATCAATGGCGAGATCTCCCCGGAGTCGCCGCTGTTCGTCTGGCTGGTCGTGACCAACATGCTCACCGCCTACGGCGAGGATCATCGGCGGCTGCGCCGACTCATCTCCAGCGCCTTCACCACGCGCCGGACCGCCGCGCTGCGCCCCCGCATCGAGAAGATCGTGACCGAGCTCCTCGACGGCTTCGAGGCCCTCGAGCCCGGCCTGCCGGTGGACCTGCGCGAGGAGTACGCCTACCCGTTGCCCATCGCAGTGATCTGCGAGCTGTTCGGCATCGACGACGAGGCTGCGCGCGATGAGATGCGCCGCTGCGTCGGGACCTTCTTCAACACCGACGCGGAGCCCGACGAGGCCGCCGCCGCGTATCCGCGCATGCTGGAGCTGCTGGGCGCACTCATCGCCGAGAAGCGGGAGAATCCCGGAGACGACCTGTCCTCCGCACTGATCGCCGCTCGCGACGACGACTCCCGGCTTTCCGAGGAGGAACTCGTCGGCTCCCTGATGCTGTTCATCGGCGCGGGGCACGAGACCACCGTCAACCTCCTCGACAACGCCATCTACGCCCTGCTCACCCGCCCCGACCAGCTCGCGCTGGTCCGTTCCGGACGCGTCGGCTGGGACGACGTGGTCGAGGAGACGCTGCGCGCCGAATCCCCCATCGCCAACCTCCCACTGCGCTTCGCCGTCGAGGACATCGCCCTCGACGACGGCGTCACCCTCCGCAAGGGCGACGCGATCCTCAGCTGCTACGCCGCCGCCGGCCGCGACCCGCGCGTGCACGGCGACGACGCGGATCGCTTCGATGTCACCCGCGCCAACAAGGAACACATCGCCTTCGGCCACGGCGTCCACCACTGCCTCGGCGCACCCCTGGCCCGCCTGGAGGCCATGATCGCGCTGCCCGCGCTCTTCGACCGCTACCCCGGCCTGACCCTCGCCGCCGAACCCGGCGAACTCAGGCCGCTCGCCTCCTTCATCTCCAACGGCCACCGCTCCCTCCCCGTACACCTCACGGCCGGGTGATCGACCAACGTGAGGGAACAAAAGGCCCTCATTGAATGTGAAAGTGCACCGGGTGTTCGGGGTCGGCGGAACAGGCGAAGAGCCCTCCAGGGCCGACGTCGATCATCATTCCGGTCGGCGTGAAGGCGTGCTCGTACTCCGGCGTGCCATGGAGACAGAGCAGGTGACGGTCCTCGATCGGACACCACCGGCCATCGCCCTCACCGTTGTCGAGTTGCAGGAGCAGCGTGGCCGGTGCACCGCAGGCGACGCACGTCAGGCCACTCGGCGCCGATCCGTGGATCACGGTTCCGCCGATCTTGAAGCCGGGAGCGGTCGACAGCTCTTCGTACAGGTCCTTGTCCTGGTCCCATGCCTGCACACGGTCCCTGAGGTCGTCGGGGAGCTCCCAGATCCAGGGGTACTCGATCAATCGCTCCGGATGCAGGACGCACGGGCGCGGGATGTAGGTCTCGTAGAACCCCGGAAGCTCGCCCTCCAGATCCGGGGCGGGGGGCTCATCGAGTATCTCGGTCACCTCGGAGGCTCGCCGCCAGACCACTCGGCAGGGGGCGTGCTTTGAGCAGCAGTGGTAGCCGACGCACCAGAGGATCTGGAGCAGATCCGTCCCCTCGGGGAAGGCGATCTCGGGGAAGTCCGCGGCGGTCAGCTGGGCCAGGGCGACCATCGGAGATCCCGGATCCTCTCCCGGATACTGGTCGCAGTCGGGGGCCTCGCAGTGCGGCCACGGCTCCGAGGCCGGCCACATCAAAGGGCCTCCGATGTGACTGTCCCGAGGTCCGGGACTGCCCGGCCGGGGATGCAGCCGTACGGTGTTGCTCGCGTAGGCGGCCAGGCCCGGAATGAGCTGAGCGATATCCACTGCGGGGGCTTCGGTGGTGCGGGTCACGGAGATCATTCTCATCCACCTCTGGGCCCGCGGCTCCGGCGAGGTCACCGCCGGACGCGCCTCAGGACCGTCGACGCGGCCGGCGATCCGGTCGGCGGGACGAAGCCGACCGGGGCACGCGCTCCCCGATCGGCTTCATCGCCGGGGCGTCTCGTGCTCAGCGTGGAGACGCGGCCGGTACCGAGGAGGACACGAAGCCGCCCGCACGGACCGCGTCGGCGATCAGGTCGAGCGGCGGACGAGGCGCGGTCGGCAGCAGCGCCGGCAGATCGCCGTCCCGCTGGTCGAGGAAGCCGGCGTTGATGTTCGAGAAGATCGAGATCGTATGGCCGACCTGGTACGGCTCCAGGCCGACGGTGGTGAGCACGACGCGTGCGTCGGACAGCGCCCCCGGTTCGTACCGGATCGGGCGGCCGAACGCCGTGGAGAGGGCCGCCGCGATGTCCGCGCCGCCGACTTCGGCCACCCCTTCGAGCTCATAGGTGCGACCCGCGTGTCGGCCGCGGCGGCCGGCGCGGACGTCCGCGTACGCCTCCGCGGCCACCCGCGCGGCGACGTCGGCCAGGTCTTCCCGCGCGACGACGGCGACCCTGCCGTCGCCCAGCGGCGCGCTGAACACTCCGGTGGCGGCGGCGCTCTCCGCGGCCATCAGCGCCAGCCCGACGGGCACCTCCGCGTACAGTCCGTTGCGCAGGACGGTGACGTCGAACGGGGCGCCGACGAGCCGGTCCTCGGTCCACCGGTGCGGTACGGCGATGCTCAGCCGATCACCTGAGCCGGCCAGGCTCGTGTAGATCACATGCCGGACGCCGGCCTCGGCGGCCGCGTCGACGACCGCGCCGTGCCGGGCGAGGACCACGTCGTCCTCGGCATATCCGGCCGAGACGAACACCAGCACGGTCACGCCCGCGAACCCGTCGGCCAGCGAGTCCGGGTCGTCGAAGTCGATGCGCCGGGCGTCGCCGCTCGCGGTACGCGTGCCCGCCACCACGTCGACGTCGGGAAGCGCGGTGAGCCGCTCGTGAATCAGGCCGCCGAGCGCGCCGGACGTTCCGGTCACGAGAATCATGAGACCCCCAAGGTGGTTGTTGCCGGATGACCGGCCCCAGCATCGTGACCACCGGCCGGGAGCGTAAGGAGGCATTCTCATGTCCGTAAGGCACACGGCGGTAACCCCTCAGGCCGGCGGCGCGCAGGCCGCAGGTCCCTGTGGCGACGACGACTGCGGCATCCGCGAGGTGCTCGACCGGATCGGCGACAAGTGGACCGTGCTCGTCATCGTGGAGCTGTCGAAGGGGGTCCGGCGCTTCCGGGAACTCCAGCGGGCGATCCCCGGCATCTCCCAGCGGATGCTGACCCTGACGACGCGCCGACTCTGCCGGGACGGCCTCGTCGAACGGACCGTGTACGCCACCATTCCGCCGCAGGTCGACTACCGGCTGACCGCCATGGGCCAGAGCCTGGCCACGATGGTCTCCGACCTGGCGGACTGGTCCCGCGAGCACAAGGACGCGATCGGCGAAGCGCGGCGGCACTGGGACGCCGCGCACACCGAGTAGGCCACACCGCGAACCCCGCTGACTCCGGGCGGCACGCTCGGGCAAGGCCAACGCGCGGCGAGACGAGGCGCTCGGAACCTCCGTACGCTGCCGCCTTCACCGAGCATCGCGCACGGGCGGCACCGGACCCGGAGCGGCCGAGGTGCGTTCAGGCGCGCGCCACCGGGCCGCCATGATCGGCCAGCACACTCCAGCCGTCACCGATGAGATCTTGGTTGGAGATGACATGGAAGAACCGGACGGGCATGGGGTCGGACGGCGTGGCCTGCTGCGGGGAGCCCTGACCGTCTCCGCGGCCGGGGCCGCCGGCGGCCTGCTGAACACCCCGGCGGCGAACGCCGCCGACGCGGACGAGGACGGACACGGGGGTGCGGGCGGGTTCGACGCGGAGAGTCCGCGGTTCGCCCTGGCCGTGCTGCCCGACACCCAGTATCTGTTCGACGCGGACAGCGCCGACCCGACGCCGCTGCTCGAAACCTTCCACTACCTCGTCGCGGAACGCTCGGAGGCGAACATCGCCTTCATGACGCACCTGGGCGACGTCACCGAGCACGGCACCGAGCAGGAGAACGCGCTCGCGGACCGGACGTTCCGCGCCATCGACCGCAGGGTGCCGTACAGCGTCCTGGCCGGAAACCACGACGTCAACTCGTCGACGGACGACCAGCGCGGGGCGACGCCGTACCTGAAGGTGTTCGGGCCGCAGCGGTTCGCCAAGAGCAGGACCTTCGGCGGTGCGTCCCCGGACGGCTACAACAGCTACCACGTCGTACGGGCGGGCGGCCGGGAGTGGCTCATCCTGGCGCTCGACTGGCGGGCGTCGGACCAGGGCCTGAAGTGGGCGCAGGGAGTCGTCGACGCCCACCACACCCTGCCCGTCATCCTCACCACGCACGAGCTCGTCTGGGCGGACGACGACGGCAAGGCCGCCCTGTCGGAGTACGGGCAGCGGCTCTGGGACGCGTTCATCCGCCGGAACGACCAGATCTTCCTCACCCTCAACGGCCACTACTGGCCGCCCGGCCGCACGGTCCTCAAGAACGACGCCGGCCATGACGTCCACGCGCACATCACCAACTACCAGGACCGCTACTACGGCGGCGCCGGCATGATCCGTCTCTACCACTTCGACCTGGTCCGGCAGGTCATCGACGTCGAGACCTTCTCCCCGTGGTTCCTCGCCCGCGACCCGGAGCGCCGATCGCCCCTGGAGGCCGAGACGCTGGAGCTGACCGGCCCGGCCGACCGCTTCAGCGTCGACATCGACTTCGCCGCCCGGTTCCAGGGGTTCGCGCCGGTCGTGCCGCCCGCGCCGCGCCCGCCGAGCGCGGTGACACCCCGCGGCACGGTGGCGTACTGGCGCTTCGACGCGGCGGGCATCGCCGGAGCCGGGCGCGCCGGTTCCCCCGTTCCGGCCGGCACGGTGGTCCGCGACCTGACCGGGAACGGCAACGACCTCACCGTACGGCGCCTGAACTCCAGCGCCGCCGAGGTCCTCACCTGGTCGGCGGACCACCACGTGGGGCAGCCCGCGCACGCGAGCCTGCGCTTCGACGGCGGGAAGAACCCGGACCGCGGAGCGATCCTCGAGGCCGCCGCGACCGCTCCCGTCAACAGCCTGAAGTTCACCTCCGGCTACACGATCGAGGCCTTCATCAAGCTGCCGGACCCGTACGACGGCGACCATTCCTGGATGGGGATCCTCAGCTGGGAGGGTCGCAACGGGGACGCCGGCAAGACCAACGGCTGGTCCCGCGACGAGCCGACCTGCAGCCTGAACGTCTCGCCCGAACGATTCCTGCAGTTCGTCGTCTACCCGGACGTACAGGACGCCAGCCCGACCTCCTGGAGCCACGCCATCCCGACGGGACGCTGGATCCACGTCGCGGTCGTCAACGACGGACGGCGGACCATCGTCTATGTCGACGGCTCGAAGATCGCCCGTAATCCGTCGCAGCCGTCGACGGGCATCGCCACACTTGGCAAGCCCTTCGCCATCGGGGCCACCCAGTTCGCCGAACGGTTCGGCCAGGGCTTCTACGGCTGGATCGGCGACGTCCGCATCTCGTCCCGCGCACTGCGCCCCCGGGACTTCCTCACCCCGTTCGCCTGACGCTCATCTTCGAACAGGTTCGACTGGGGGAGGCCACCGCCGATATTCTGGAAAAGGCTGCACAAGTGGGCAGGTGAGATTCCTCCGTCACGTGGGCCACTGAATTCACAGACCAGTGATCGCTCGACATGAGCGATGCCAGTCGATCTTGAATGCCGGGCAAATATCCGCCGACAAAGATGCGATAAAATCGTGGCCGATTCGAGTCTCATTTGTGATCGAGCCAGCGAAGAAGGCGGCCGGCCTTGATCGTCGATCATTATCGCTAGGTCATTGTCGGCGGATTGGCATCAGCGCGATCCGGCCGGACTCTTGTCGCCGAAGCTCCTTTACCTTACATTTAATGCGCGGGCCTTCGGGGGAGAAAAAGGCTTGCGGCGAAACCGGTGGGAGGGCGCATGAGCTGGTATCTTGCCGTACTCAGGAATTATGCAGGTTTCGACGGGCGAGCACGCCGCACGGAATACTGGATGTTCGTCCTCTTCAACGTCATCATCACCGTGGTGCTTGATTTGATCGGTATGGCGGTGCGGCTGGTCAGCATCCTCGGCTTCGTTTACGGACTCGCGGTGCTTATCCCGTCGCTCGCGGTGGGCGTCCGTCGGCTGCACGACACCGGACGGTCCGGATGGTGGTTGCTGATCGGCATCATTCCCATCGTCGGGACCATCATCCTCATCGTCTTCATGGCCACCCCCGGCGACCGCGGAGACAACGCCTACGGTCCAGACCCGAAGCTGGAGCCGCAGCCGACGGCCTGATTCGTGCGCGCGATGAAACCGGCGAGTGCGGGTCGATCTCCTGGCTGCGAGCTCGACAGATCCGGCCCGCACGCCGCACGCCCGCACGGTTATCGAGGCATAGTCGCACGGCGATCGGTGCCGGCGGCCGAGTTGGCGCCGGGCCGTCGCCGTGGTCGGCAGGGCGGCGAAGCGCCTGCCGCGCTGGTCGAGTTCACTCTCATGCCGCGATTGGGGCGCTCATCGCTACCGGCCCGGCGCCATCTCAATCGGCTGTCAAGGCGGCTGGCTGTGTGTACGGCAGCGCGTAGCCCGCGTAGATCAGGTCAGCGTCCGGCAGGCCGGGCAACTCGTACGCCGGTCGGCGTCCGCGATGCCAGGGCTTGTGGGCCTCGGTCTCGACGGCGAACAGATCGTTTTTGAGAGCGAGGCCATCGGGTGGCAGAGCCGGTTCCGGCACGGCGGTTGACCGACCAGGAGGGTCAGCGGCTGTGGCAAGTAGCCGTGGGAGTGGCAGAATCCTGGGCCGTCACGGCGAGGAGGGCGCTCATGGTATCGACGTTGAGGATCGAGGCGTTCGTTCCCGCCAGCGTGCCGATTACCGCCCCGGTCACCAAGTTCGGGGGGCAGCCGGTGTGGCTTTCCGACCCGCAGTGGCCGGTCAACGACGCGTGGGGGGAGCCGATGCGGTTCGTCTGCCAGATCGAGCTCGGGCCGGTGCTCGGCGACGCGGGGCGAGGCAAGCTGGCGTACGTCTTCGTGACCCACGCGGAGTATGGCGACGAGGTGTTCTTCGACCCCGACATCGCTCTTCCCGACGAGGGTGCGAACGCGGTCATCGTGCAGCCGGGCGGTATCTACGGCGGTTCAACGCTCCCGCTGGCCACCGGGCCCAGCCTGTACCACGTCGAGGACGGGTCCGACGCCGAATACACCGTCCGGCTCCAGCCGGACAAGGATCCCGACTTCCGTCCTCAGCACGACCGCGCGGGGCTGCCGACCGACGATCACGATCACTACTGGGAGCAGATCAGCAGCGACAAGATCGGCGGGACGCCCGCGTTCTTCCAAGGCGATGACTGGCCTGATGGCGGCCCCTGGAAACTGATGTTGCAGCTGAGCCCGAACTTTCAGCCGTTTTACCTCAATCTCGGTGCTGCACCTATGGCGTTCGCGTTCGTCTCGCCGGACGCCAAGCAGGGACGATTGCTCGTACAAGACTCCTGACCTTCTGTCGGCGCCTGTCTACCAACCCAGCTGAGATTCTCCGAAGCGCAGTCCCGTGCCCTGCAACCAATCCCGTGCGGCTTCATCCGAGTTTCGCGTGCCGATGGACAGGTACACGGTGTGCCTGCCTGGAGCAGGTTCACTGCACTGTTCGGTCCATCTGCTGTTGAGGCACAGTTGGACGCCACAGAGGTTGGAGCTTGTTAGGCCGCGCAGCGCCGAGAACCAGTCGATGTCGATTGACAGAGGGCCACAGGCTGCGACTGCGTCGTCGATCTCCGTCTCGGTGCACTCATCTTGGTCACGGATGGGAAAGGTGGAGGGCGCGGCAAGGGCCACAGGGAGGCCAGTTTCAGGCGCGGGACCCTAGCGGGGCGGTGCGGCGGAGAGGCGGGCCAGGCGGTGCTCCTTCGGCCAGCGGACGTCGTACACCCAGCCGAGTTTCTCGAACAGCCAGATGAGGCGTGCCGAGACGTCGATCTGGCCACGCCGTACACCATGCCGGGCGCAGGTCGGATCGGCGTGGTGCAGGTTGTGCCAGGACTCGCCCATGCTGAGGATCGCCAGCGGCCAGACGTTGGCGGACCTGTCGCGAGAGGCGAAGGGGCGATCGCCGATCATGTGGCAGATCGAATTGATCGACCATGTCACGTGATGCAGGAGGGCCATCCTGACCAGGCCCGCCCAGAAGAACGCGGTGAGCGCTCCCCACCAGGACCATGTGATGAGACCGCCGAGCACCGCGGGCAGGCCGATCGTGACCGCCGTACACGCCCCGAACAGGCGGTGCACCACGCGCATGTCTCGATCGGCGAGCAGATCGGGCACGAACCGGTGCTGGTTGCTGAGGTCGCGCTGGAAGAGCCAGCCGAGGTGGGCATGCCAGAAGCCACGTGCGATCGCCGCCGGTGAACTGCCGAACAGCCAGGGCGAGTGGGGATCACCATCCCGGTCGGAGAACGCGTGGTGGCGCCGGTGGTCGGCGACCCAGTGCATGACCGGGCCCTGTACGGCCAGGCTGCCGGCCAGCGCCAGCGCGATCCGCATAATGCGGTTGGCCTTGAATGAGCCATGCGTCAGGTAGCGGTGGTATCCGATCGTGACGCCCAGGCAGGTGAACACGTACCAGATCGTCATGAGCACGATGTCCACCCAGCTCAGGCCCCAGCCCCACACCACGACGGCCGCGAGGGCCAGCGCGAGGAGCGGGACGATCACGAAGATGTACACCGACAGGTGTGCGGCGAGCGCACGCCGGCCGGTGATCATGGGTGCGGGCCCACGGTCCGGCCCGGGCAGGGATCGGCCGGTGAGGCTGGTCGACATGGCACGTCACCTCGGTTCTGACGTGGATGCGAGTACCGATCTCTCCGGCACCCCGTTCAGCCGACCGGCCGATACAAGGTGCCTTGCCGCAAGGTTGCTCCTGCCCGGCTACGCGCAAACCACCAACCGCCGAACCATTGGACGAGATGCCATGAACACTGTTCGAGCACGTCCAGCTTCATACCCACAGCGGACGTCGTTCGACAGACGAGAGGTCACCGGCCGATTCCGCTGTTCCTCAGAGACGTGCGCCGTTCGCCGTGAGAACAACGTCGATGTTGCCGCGCGTGGCGCTGGAGTAGGGGCACACCTGGTGGGCGGTACGTACGAGGTCGGCGGCTCGCTGGGCGTCGTCGATCGAGGGCAGCGTGACGTCCAGTGCGGCGCCGAGCCTGAACGTGCCGTTCTCGTTCGGGATGAGCGTCACCGTCGCGTCGATCACCGCGTCGTCGGCCTGGAGTTTCTCGCGCTTGCCGAGCATGCCCAGCACAGCTCCGAAACATGCCGCGTATCCCACGGCGAACAGCTGTTCCGGGTTGGTTCCCGCGCCGTCGCCGCCCAACTCCTTGGGAAGCCGCAGGTCCACGTCCAAGCGGCCGTCCGTTGTCCGCCCGTGCCCCTGGCGGCCGCCGGTGACGCGTGCCTCGGCCGTGTAAAGCGCCTCGCTCATGTTCATCCTCCTCGTGTTTCTGAAAACAGAAGCTACTACTTCAAAATCTGGAAGTAAAGATCGACTGTGGTCGCTGCAGGGGGTTCGGAAATCGAAAGTCCGAACATTACGATGGTGAAGTGGACCAGCGAACGTACAACCAGTTCTGCGCGACCGCGCGCACCCTCGACATCGTCGGCGAGCGCTGGACGCTGCTGCTGATCCGCGAGCTGCTGACCGGTCCTAAACGGTTCGGTGACCTGCAGAACAGCCTGCGCGGTCTCGGCACCGGCCTGCTCTCGGCCCGGCTGAAGCACCTCGAACGCGAGGGTCTCGCCCAGAAGGTCACGCTGCCTCCCCCGGCCCGTACCCCTGCCTACGCGCTCACCGAGGCGGGCGAGGAACTCGAGCCGGCCGTGCTCGCCCTCGCCCGGTGGGGCTTGAAGTGGGCGATGGGGGAGCGTCGCGAGGACGAGACCTTCCACGTGGGCTGGACCGTGCTCGGCCTCCGCTCCCTCTTCGTCCCCGAGGCCGCCGTCGGGCTCCGCGCCACGTACGAGTTCCGGGTCGGGGACGAGGTCTTCCACGCCGACGTCGACGACGGCACGATCGCGACCCTGCACGGGCCCGCTCAGCGGCCCGACGTCGTCATCGAGGCCGACGAAGGTCTCTTCGCCGACATCGCCTCGGGCCGTACGGACCTGGCTGCCGGGCTCAACGACGGCAGTGCCGTCGCGTCCGGCGCCCCTGATCTCCTGCGAAGGCTGGGAGACCTGTTCGTACGGCCCCCGGCCCAGGATCGTCCCGGCTCACCGGCAGCGCATTCGAAGGCCGTCTCCCGGCCCTGAGTCACGTCGGGTGCGAGGGTCCGCTTCTGCCGCGATGAGTCGGCGACGGCCGGTTGCCAGGGCGGCGGCACGGGGCCTGGTGGATATTCGGTCGCTGATCTGATGGGGGCCGTTCACACTGGCGGTATGGGGCGGACGGTCAGCGCGGTGGTGACCTTCGGTGCGGACTGCCTGGGCGTCATCGGGCCGTTCGCGGTGGACGTTGCGTGGTGGGCGGAGGTCGAGCCGGTCGTCGCGTACCTGAGCCGGGTTCTGGATGTACCGGTGCTGGTGCTGCGCCTGGTCGGCGTCGAGGGTGGGGATGGCGGACGGGACGGTCATGTCACCTATCACGTCGAGGCGTTGCGGCGGCCCGCGGCCGGGTTGGTGTCCGCGCTGGGCGTTGCGCACGCCGCGTTGGCCGAGCTGCACGAACTGCGTTCCCCGTGGGCGCGGATGGAGGGGCTGAGGGAGCTGCTCGGCTGGGCGGCGGACACGCTGGCGTCCATGGATCGTCCGATGACCGGGCCGGCGGAGCAGCGCAGGACGTGGAACCTCGCCGCCGTGTTGCGCCTGCCCACCCGGCAGGGCCCGGTCTGGCTGAAGGCCACGCCGCACTTCGCCGCCGATGAGGCGGCCGTCATCGCCGCGTTCGCACGTGTGGATCAGGGTCTGGTTCCGACGGTCCTCGCGGCGGGGCCGAGGCGGGTCTTGCTGGAGCATCTGCCCGGTGTGGACTGCTGGGACGCCCCCGCCGAGATCATCACCAGCGCGGTGAGCCGCCTGGTGACCGCCCAAGCCGCGATCGCCGTACGGGCGGCCGGCTACCCGCCTGGACTGCGTGACCGGCGCAGGCCCATCCTCGCCGGCCAGATCCGTGAACTGCTCGATGGACCCGTCAGCTCTGAGCTGACCAGCGAGGAGCTGGCGGCAGCGCGTGGTCTGCAGGAACGCTGGTCCGCGCTGGACGATTGTGGTCTGCCTGACACGATCGTGCACGGTGACTTCCACCCCGGCAACTGGCGCAGCGACGGTGGGCCACCGGTTGTGGTGGACTTCGCCGACGCCTGTGTGGGTAACCCCGTGGTGGACGGACTCCGGGCCTGCGACTACTTGCCGAAGGCCAAGCGATCCATTGCCGCCAAGGCGTGGATCGAGGCCTGGAGAACCCAGCTGCCCGGCTGCGAGCCGGCCCGGGCGCTCGCCATCGCCGAACCGTTGGCACACCTGGCCTATGCCGTGCGCTACCAGGAGTTCCTGGACGGTATTGAGCCGGCCGAGCAGGTCTACCACCGTGGTGATCCTGCCGCCGTCATCCGCGCCGCACTGCGCTGCGCGCGAACGCCGAACATCGGGCGCACCTTCGTATAGAGCTGCGCGGTGGCCGGCCATGCACATCACGCTCAAGCCACGCCCTGGATCCTTACCGCAGAGACCATCTGCGCGGGCTCACAGCTGGAGTCAGCCGCGGGGCGCACCCGCGTCGTCGTAGTGTCGCCGGGCCCGCTCGACGTGCTCGAGGTTGGTGGTGGCCCACTCGGCGATGTGGCCGAAGAGGGGGGCGAGGCTGCGGCCGAGCTCGCTGATCTCGTATTCGACGCGCGGCGGCACCTCGGGGTGGTAGGTGCGGACGACCATGCCGTCGCGCTCCAGTTGGCGCAGGCGCTGGGTGAGCACCTTGGGGGTGATGCCCTTGATGCGCCGCTCCAACTCGACGAACCGCTGGCGGCCGAAGGTGTTGAGCGACCAGAGGATGGGCGTGGTCCACCGGCTGAACACGATGTCCACGACCGGGGAGATCGGGCAGGCCAGCTCGGGGTTGGCCATGGCATCGACCGCCGGCCGGCTCGCCTCGCTCGCCATGGGTCCCACCCTCTGAGGTAGTTACTTTCTTCTAGGTACCTACTATACCGAGGCTGTTAGCGTCGCCGCGATCGCACGAAACCAGGGAAAGACGCGGGAGTTGAGCATGATCGTGGTGACGGGCGCGACCGGGAACGTCGGGCGGTCGCTGGTGCAGGCCATGGCGGAGGCCGGGGAGCGGGTGACGGCGGTGTCGAGGGGGACAACCCCGGTGGACCTGCCGAGCGGGACCGGACACGTGCGGGCCGACCTGGCCGCGCCGGAGACCCTGCGGCCCGCCCTCGACGGTGCCGAGACCTTGTTCCTGCACGACGGCGGCGCGGGCGGCCACGGGCTCGACCCGCGAGCCATCCTGGACGTGGTCAGGGGCGCAGGGGTCCGGCAGGTGGTGCTGCTCTCCTCACAGGGCGTGGTGACCAGGCCGGAGTCGCCCTCGCACGGAGGCGTCATGCGGGCGATCGAGGACGCGGTGCGCGAGTCGGGCCTGGCCTGGACGATCCTGCGGCCTGGCGCCTTCGCGTCCAACGCCTACGCCTGGGCGGAGTCGGTACGCGCCGAGCGAACCGTCGCCGCGCCGTTCGGTGACGTCGGGCTCCCGGTGATCGATCCGGCGGACATCGCAGAGGTCGCGGCCGTGGCCCTGCGCAAGGACGAACACACAGGTCATGTCTACGAGTTGAACGGGCCGGCGGCCGTCACGCCACGGCAGCAGGCCGAGGCGATCGGCGCGGCCCTCGGCGAGCCGGTGCGGTTCGTGGAGCTGACCCGGGCCGAGGCGCATGCGTGGATGACCGCGTTCATGCCGGAGCCGGTCGTGGACACCACGCTGGCCGTCCTCGGCGAGCCCAAGGCCGCCGAGTTGCGGCTCAGCCCGGACGTCGAGCGTGTGCTGGGCCGCGCGCCCCGCCCCTTCGCCGAGTGGGCGCGCCGCAACGTGGAAGCCTTCCGGTAAAAGTGACGAGTTCGCCTTCGGCGCCCCGGTCACGGGGCGGCCGGAGGCCTTCACATCGTGCCTTCATCGGCTGTCTGCAGAGCGCCGGTTCAAAGGCCAGGGCTCCCAGACGCGTGGGACCCCGCGCGGTCAGTCAGTGGTGGGGAGGGCGCCCCAGGAGGTGAGGGTCTCGATCAGGCCGGTGGTCGTCGGGAGGGCGGCCAGTTCTTCGGCGTCGACCCAGCGGGCCGCGCGGGCGTCGTCGCCGGCGCGCAGGACACCGCCGGTCACGGTCGCGGCGTAGTCGCGGATGTCGTAGGTCACCCCGCCCGGGCCCGTACGGTCCACCGAGCCGACGAGCGGTCCGGGCTCGACCTGTAGGCCCGTCTCCTCGGCGAGCTCGCGGATGACGGCGGCGGCGTCGGTCTCGCCGGGCTCGGCCCGGCCGCCCGGGAGCGACCACTCTCCCTCACCCGGCGGGTGGCCACGCTGGATCACCAGCAGCCGCCCGTGGGCGTCATGGACGATCGCTCCCACGCACCGCACACGCATACACCCCAGGGTGCCATGATGCGGGCCGGAAGAGATCCGGAAGGACGGTCCGCGCTCGACCGGAATACCATCGGCGATTGCAAACTAATCCGTTGGCGGAAATCATGTCAACGGCCTTCCCGATACAGTCGCTGGGAAGAGCAAAACCGGTTTAGTGAATCGGTCATTCGGGGGAGGCGGGATGAAGCGTCCGACGATCGCCGACATCGCGCGCCGGGCGGGCGTCACGAAGAGCACCGTCTCGTTCGCGCTGAACGACCGGCCGGGGGTCTCCGCGGCGACCCGCGACCGCATCCTCGACATCGCGCGGGAGATGGGGTGGCAGCCGAGCCGGGTGGCCCGCGCGCTGTCCGGGGGCCGGGCGGGCGTACTGGGGCTGGTCGTGGACCGCCCCGCGCGGACGCTGGGGATCGAGCCGTTCTTCATGCAGCTGATCTCCGGCATCGAGGGCGAACTCGCGGCGCGAGACGTCGCGCTCCTGCTCCAGATGGCCGAAGACGGCCAGACGCAGGTCGCGGCCTACCGCCGCTGGTGGGCCGAGCGCCGGGTGGACGGGGTGTTCCTGGTCGACCTGCGGGTGGACGACGAGCGGATCGGGCTGCTGGCCGAGCTCGGGCTGCCCGCGATCGTGATCGGCGGCCCGGACGGGCTCGGCGGGCTGCCCGGGGTGTGGAACGACGAGACCGAGGCCGTGCGCTCCGTCGTGGAGTACCTCGCGGCCCTCGGTCACCGGCGGATCGCCCGGGTGGCCGGGCCGCCGGAGCTGCGGCACACGACCGCGCGGGGCGCGGCGTTCGAGGCGGCGGCCGGCGCGCTGGGCCTGACCACGCTCTCCGCGTCCACGGACTACACGGGGGAGGAGGGGGCGCGCGCGACCCGGCGGCTGCTCGCGGCGCCGGAGCCGCCGACCGCCATCGTCTACGACAACGACGTGATGGCCCTGGCGGGGCTGGGGGTCGCCGGGGAGATGGGCGTGCCGGTTCCGGGGCGGCTGTCCATCGTCGCCTGGGACGACTCGGTGCTCTGCCGGCTGGTCCACCCGCCGCTGACCGCGGTCGGCGTCGACATCGCCTCCTACGGCGCGGAGGTGGCGCGCCGCCTCCTCGACCTGGTCGCCGGGCATCCCGTCGAGAGCGGCTGCCACGCCGCGCCCGTGCTGACGCCGCGGGGCAGCACGGGCCCGGCCCCGTCCGGGTCATGAGAAACGCCCGGGGCGGTTGACGCTAAACCGGTTTAGTGATCCTATCGAGGCGACGGATTTCCAGCGGTTGTTCGGAGAGACGCCCACGGCCGGTCCGCGCTCGACCGGGGTGCCTCCATGACGGCTGATGGGAGTTCACCAAGTGAAGGCACGCCGAATCACGGCGCTCGTTACGGGCGCCATCATGGTCATGGCCACAGGCGGCTGCGGAGGTGGCGGCGGGGACAAGTCGTCGCCGAAGACGCTGACCTACTGGGCCAGCAACCAGGGACGCTCCATCCAGCAGGATCAGCAGGTGCTCGGCCCCGAGCTTAAGAAGTTCGAGCAGCGCACCGGCATCAAGGTGAAGCTCGAGGTGATCGGCTGGCCCGACCTGCTGAACCGCATCCTCGCCGCGACCTCCAGCGGCAAGGGCCCCGACGTGCTCAACATCGGCAACACCTGGTCCGCCTCGCTCCAGGCGACCGGGGCGTTCCAGTCCTTCGACGACGCGACCATCGCCAAGGTCGGCGGCCGGGGACGCTTCATCCCCTCGACGCTCACCTCGACGGGCGCGGCCGGGAAGCCACCGGGGTTCGTGCCGCTGTACGGACTGGCGTACGGGCTGTTCTACAACAAGAAGCTCTTCGCGCAGGCGGGCCTGAAGAACCCGCCCCGGACCTGGCAGGAACTCGTCGCCGACGCCAAGAAGCTCACCGACCCGGCGAAGAAGCGGTACGGCGTCGGCATGCTCGGTGCGAGCTACACCGAGGGCGCGCACTTCGCGTTCATGTTCGGCGCGCAGAACGGCGCGCGGCTCTTCCAGGGCGGGCAGCCCGGCTTCGACTCGCCGGCGATGGTGGCCGGCGTCCGCCAGTACCTCGACCTGCTCGGCACCGACAAGGTCGTCGACCCCGCCGACGCGGAGTACGTCAACGACGACCAGATCCTCAAGGACTTCGCGGCCGGGAAGTTCGGCATGATGATGATCCAGAGCTACGCGACCGCCGGCGTCCGCGAGAACGGCATGAAGGACGACGAGTACGGCGTCGAGCAGATCCCGCTGCCCGACCCGCTGCCGGCCGGTGGCCGCCGGGTCGCCAGCCACGTCGCCGGGATCAACATCGGCGTGTTCAAGAACTCCGGCAACAAGGACGGGGCTCTCAAACTCGTCGACTTCCTCACGAGCCCGGATGAGCAGAAGATCCTCAACGCGGCGTGGGGCAGCCTGCCGGTCGTCCCGCAGGCGTACGACGACCCGAAGTTCCAGACGCCCGCGATCCAGACGTTCCGGAAGGTCCTCGCCGAGGCCGCGGAGACCCTGCCGATGATCCCGCAGGAGGCGCAGTTCGAGACCCTCGTCGGCAACACCGTCAAGGGCCTGATCGCCGACGCCGCCGCGGGCCGCCCGGTCGACGACGCCACCATCAAGAGCCGCCTCGCCGACGCCAACAAGAAGATGCAGGCCGGAGGATGATCGATACGACGACGACCGGGAGCGCGCCGGCGCGCGCTCCCGGACGTCCGCGACCACGGCGGCGCCCCCGGCTCGCGAAGGCGCTGCCGTACCTCCTGCTGCTGCCCGCCCTCGTCGCCGAACTGGCCGTCCACATCATCCCGATGCTGGTCGGGGCGTGGATGAGCCTGCTGCACCTGACCCAGTTCTTCATCCGCAACTGGACGCAGGCGCCGTACGGCGGGCTGGCCAACTACCGGATCGCGGTGAACACGAACGGGCCCGTCGGCAAGGACCTGCTGCACTCCTTCCTCATCACGATCGCGATCACCGCGGTCGTCGTCGGCTGCTCCTGGCTGTTCGGCCTGACCGCGGCCGTGCTGCTGCAGCGGCCGTTCCCGGGCCGCGCGGCGCTGCGGACGCTGTTCCTCGTGCCGTACGCGCTGCCGGTGTTCACGGCGGTCATCACCTGGCGGTTCATGTTCCAGCGGGACACCGGTCTCGTGAACGCCCTGCTGTCCGACGAACTGCGGCTGACGCACGGCCATCCGTTCTGGCTGCTGGGCGACCGGAGCTTCGCCGCCGTGGTGGTCATCTTGGTCTGGCGGCTGTGGCCGTTCGCGTTCCTCACGATCACCGCCGGGCTGCAGAGCATTCCCGCGGACCTGTACGAGGCGGCGGCCATCGACGGCGCCGGGTCGCTGCGCCTCCTCACGCGGGTGACGCTCCCGCTGCTGCGGCCGGTCAACCGAGTGCTGCTGCTGGTGCTGTTCCTGTGGACGTTCAACGACTTCACCACCGCCTACACCCTGTTCGACCAGCCGCCCGCGGCCGCCGACATGATCTCCATCCACATCTACAACGCGTCCTTCATCACCTGGAACTTCGGGCTCGGCTCGGCGATGTCCGTGCTGCTCCTGGCGTTCCTGATGGTCGTCACGCTCGGGTACCTCGGAATCGGACGGCTGAGGGGGCGTCATGCGTGAGTCCCGTACGGTGCGGTGGGCGCGGCCGGTCGTCCTCGGCCTGCTCGCGCTGTTCACCGTGATCCCGCTGTACGTCATGGCGGTCTCGTCGATCAAACCGCTGAAGGACGTGCAGGGCCGGTTCACGTGGCTGCCCACGCACGTGACGTTCCGGCCGTTCGTCGACATGTGGCACACGGTGCCGCTCGGCCGCTACTTCGTGAACAGCCTGGTCGTCTCCGTCTCCGCCACCGTCTGCTCGATGGTCATCGCGATCCTCGCCGGCTACGCCGTGAGCCGGTACCGGTTCGCCGGGCGCGGCACGTTCATGACGGCGGTCCTGTCGACGCAGATGTTCCCCGGCATCCTGTTCCTGCTGCCGCTGTTCCTGATCTTCGTCAACGTCGAGAAGTACACCGGCATCCGGCTGTACGGGAGCCGGACCGGCCTGACCATCACCTACCTCACGTTCGCGCTGCCGTTCTCCATCTGGCTCATCGCGGGGTACTTCGACACGATCCCCCGCGAGCTGGACGAGGCGGCGCGCGTGGACGGCGCCGGCCCGATCCGCACGCTCTTCCGCGTCGTGCTGCCGGTGGCCGCCCCGGGCGTCGTCGCCGTCGCGATCTACGCGTTCATGACGGCGTGGGGCGAGGTGCTGTTCGCCTCCGTGCTCACCGACGACGGCACCCGCACGCTCGCCGTCGGCCTGCGCGGGTACGCCACCCAGGCGAACGTCTACTGGAACCAGGTGATGGCCGCCTCGCTGGTCATCAGCCTGCCGGTGGTGGTCGGCTTCCTGGCCCTTCAGCGCTTCCTCGTCCACGGGCTCACCGCGGGCGCCGTCAAGTCCTGACTCTGAAAGGCTCCTCAATGCGACGCGACTCTCGCAAGCTGTCCGGGCCGGCGTGGCTGGGCGCGAACTTCTGGTCCCGGACCGGCGGCCCGCTGATGTGGCGCTCGTACGACCCCCGGGTCGTCCGCGACGAGCTCCAGGTGCTCGCCGAGCACGGGCTGAACATCACCCGGTCGTTCTTCTACTGGCCCGACTTCATGCCCGAGCCGGACCGGATCGACGAGACCCTCGCGGAGCGGTACGCCGACTTCCTGGAGGCGCACGCCGAGCGGGGGATGCGGACGATCCCGACGTTCATCGTCGGCCACATGTCGGGGGAGAACTGGGACCCGGCGTGGCGGCAGGGCCGCGACCTGTACGCGGACGTGTGGCTGGTGGCCCGGCAGGCGTGGTTCGCCGAGGAGATGACGCGGCGGTACACCGGCCACCCGGCGATCGCCGGATGGCTGATCACCAACGAGATGCCGATCTACGGCGGGCCCGCCCCGGCCGAGCGGGTGACGAGCTGGGCCCAGCTGATGGTGCAGGCGGTCCACGCGGCCGGCGCGAAGGAGCCGGTGTCCGTCGGCGACGGCGCCTGGGGCGTCGAGGTCACCGGCGTCGACAACGGCTTCTCCGTCCGCGCGCTGGCCGAGCTCACCGACTTCGTCGGCCCGCACGTCTACCGCATGGAGGACGACCTGGTCCGCCAGCACCACGGCGCGGCGTTCGTGTGCGAGCTGGCCGGGACGTTCGGGCGGCCGGTGGTGCTGGAGGAGTTCGGCTGCTCCTCCGACTTCGTCGCCGACGACAACGCCGCCCACTACTACCGGCAGATCCTCTACAACAGCCTGCTCGCTGGGGCGACCGGCTGGGTCGCGTGGAACAACACCGACTTCGACCTGGTCGACCAGCCGCCGTACAGCCATCATCCGTTCGAGCTGCACTTCGGCCTGACGACGGCCGACGGCACGCCGAAACCGGTCCTGCGGGAGATGCGCGACTTCGCCCGTACGCTGGCCGAGATCGACCTGGCGGGCTGCGAGCGGGCCGAGACCGACACCGCGCTGGTGGTGCCGCAGGTTCTCGAGGGCGGGTTCCCGTTCACCGATCCGGAGGACCGCACGTACGTCTTCGCCACGCTCCGGCAGGCGTACGTCTCCGCCCGCGCGGCCGATCTGGCGCCCGGCGTGACCCGCGAGTCCGACGGCATCGCCGGCGACGCCCGCCTGTACCTCGTCCCCTCGGCCAAGCAGCTGACGGCCCCCGGCTGGCATCGGCTGGAGGACCTCGCCCGCGGCGGCGCGGTCGTCTACGTGTCGTACAGCGCGGGCCCGCACGGCGGGCAGCGCGGGCCGTGGTACTCCCACATGAACGCGATGTTCGGCGTCGAGCACCGGCTGACGTACGGGCTGGTCGACCCGATCGAGGACGACGTCGTCGAACTCACCCTCACCGCCGATCTGGGCGCGCTGGAGAAGGGGACCACGCTGGCGTTCCGCGCCGGCGGCACCGCGCACAGCCGCGCGTACCTGCCGGTGCGGCCCACGACGGCCGAGGTCCTCGCCGTCGACGGCCACGGCCGGCCCGCCCTCCTGCGGCAACGCTGCGGCGACGGGTGGACCGTCCTGTGCACCTATCCGCTGGAGCACATGGCGGCCGTGACCCCCCACGTGAACCCCGAGCCGACCCACCGGATCTACGACGCGCTCGCGGTGCTGGCCGGGGCGCGCCGGCCGGTGCGGGTCGCGGACCCGCGCGTGTCCGCCGACGTCCTGGTGCGCGCCGACGGGGCCCGGTTCGCCGTTTTCGTCAGCCAGGCGGACGCCGAACTCGCCGTACGGCCCCTCGTCGCCGAAAACGACCGTGCCGGGGGTGAAGAGATCGTGCTCGGGCCTTATGGTGTGCGAGTGTTGGAGCTTCGAACGTGACCGGCGTGGTGTCCGAGACGGCCCCGGCGACGGACCGGCCGCCCGGGCACGCCGTCCTCGCCGTCGACATCGGCGGCACCAAGCTCGCCGCGGCGCTCGTCGACCACGACGGCCGGCTGCGCGGGCGCACCACCCGCCCCACCCCGCCCGGCGACGCCGAGGCGATCTGGACGGCGCTGGCCGCCGCCGTCACCGAGGCGAGGGGCGAGGAGGCCGTCATCGGAGCGGGCGTGGGCTGCGCCGGGCCGCTCGACACCGTCGCCGGCACCGCCAGCCCGGTGAACATCGCCTCCTGGCGGGGCTTCCCCGTACGGGACCGGCTCGCCGCCCTGCTCGGCGGCCCGCCCGTGACGCTCGTCAACGACGCCGTCGCGGGCGCGGTCGCGGAGTACCGCCACGGCGCCGGACGCGGCAGCCGCGCCATGCTCGGGATGGTCGTCTCGACCGGCGTCGGCGGCGGGCTGATCCTCGACGGGAAGGTGTACGCCGGGCCGACCGGCAATGCCGGGCACATCGGGCACACCACGGTCGACCTGAACGGTGAGCCGTGCCCGTGCGGGTCGCGAGGCTGCGTCGAGACGTTCACCTCCGGCACCTCCATGGTCCGCTGGGCGCGCGCCAACGGCTGGACGCACTCCGCGCCCGACGGCGCCGCCCTCGCGGCCGACGCGCGCGCCGGCCACCCGGTGGCCCTCGCGGCGTTCGACCGCGCGGGCCGGGGCCTGGCCGCCGGGATCGCGTCGGCCGCCGCCCTCTGCGACCTCGACCGCGTCGTCATCGGCGGGGGCGTGTCCCGGTCCTGGGACGTCCTCGAACCGCCCTTGGTCCGCGCCATGCGGGACTACGCGGGCCTCGCCTTCGTCCGGCGTGTCACAGTGGTCCCATCGGAACTGGGCGCGGAGGCCGGTCTCCTCGGCGCCGCCGCCCTCGCCCACGACCCGGAGCTCGTCTGACCATGGAACGTCTGCAGAACCCCGTCCAGGAGTACGCCTGGGGATCGCACACCGTGCTCGCCGACCTCCTCGGCCTGCCGTCGCCCACCGAGCGGCCGCAGGCGGAGCTGTGGATCGGCGCGCACCCCGCCGCCTCGTCGCGGCTGCCCGGCGGCCCGTCCCTGGACGAGCACATCGCCGCCGACCCGGAGGCGACCCTCGGGCCGGCCGCAGTCGCCCGGTTCGGACCGCGGCTGCCGTTCCTGCTGAAGGTCCTCGCGATCGCCGCGCCCCTGTCCTTGCAGGTCCACCCGGACCGGGAGCAGGCCGAGCGCGGGTTCGCCGCCGAGGCCACCCCGCCCGGCGACCCGGCGCGCAACTACAAGGACGACTGGCCCAAGCCCGAACTGCTGTGTGCGCTGACCGACGTGCACGCCCTGTGCGGCATGCGCGACCCGGGCGAGAGCGCCGAGCTCCTGGCGAAGGTCCCGGCGCTGCGCCCGGTCGTGGATTCGCTGGCGGCGGGCGATCTGCGCGCGGCGGTGAAGACGCTGCTCACCTGGCCGTCGCCGGACGAGGTCGTGCCGGAGGCCGCCGCCGTCGCCGGAGAGCCCTACGCCTCGCTGGCCGAGCGCTACCCCGCCGACATGGGCGTCATCCTGGCGATGCTGATGAACGAGGTGCGGCTCGCCCCCGGCCAGGCCATGTACGTCCCGCCGCGCGTGCCGCACGCCTACCTCGACGGCACGGCCGTCGAGCTGATGGCCGGCTCCGACAACGTGCTGCGGGCCGGGCTGACGCCCAAGCACGTCGACGTGCCCGAACTGCTGAACATCGCCTCCTTCGAACCCGGACGCCCGGACGTGCTCGACCCGGTCCGCCACGGCGAAGAGGAGGTCTACCTCACCCCGGCGCCGGAGTTCCGGCTGTCCCGCGTCGACGTCGCGGACGACGCGGTGCTGCCCGCCGGCGGCCCGCAGCTGCTGCTGTGCACGGACGGCCGGGTGGAGCTGCACCGCGACGGCCGGACGACCGGGCTGGGCCGCGGCGAGGCCGCGTTCGCCGAGCACCGCGGCGGCCCCATCGAGGCGACCGGCGCGGGCGTCCTGTTCCGCGCGACCCTCCCGGAGAGCTGAGCGAGCGACCACGGCTTCTCTGCCGTCACCATCCGCCAGTGATCAGGCCACGCCGCACCCGCCCACGGGTCCGTTAGCGCCTACGGCCCAACGTGCACCTTGGTGCCGGGACGGCCACGGCCATGACGCTGCTTGGGTGATCGCTCGCGTCAACTGTTCCGGGTCGGCGGCCTCGACGAGCCGCCGGCCGCCGGGCAGCGGCCGCCGGTGACCACGGCCGCGACACAACATCCGGAAGCCGAGAGGGCGCGTCAGGGGATTCTGGCCTCGACGTGGGCGAGTTGGGCAGCGAGGATCTCTTCGAACGCGGCGCGGCGGTCTGCCCCGAGGGGGCGGACATCGCGGGCGAAGTGGGCCAGGGCGGGGAAGCGTTCGGGGTCGGCGCCCAGTACCGCGACGCGGAACAACTCCATGCCCTGTTCGTGCTCTTTGGGGGTGATGGTGCTGACCCCGGCCTCGGAAGCGATCAACGCGGCGAGGAGGATCACGATCCGGTGGTAGCGCGCCGGGATCTCCTGATCGGGCAGGCCCGAAGCTCGCAGGGCCTGCAGTAGCTCTTCCATGACCAGGCGGGAACCGGTGCCGCCCGACGCGTAGCGCCCCCAGATCGCGGCGAGCTGGGGTTGCTGGCCGAAGGCTTCTCTCAAGCGCAGGGCCAGGGCGGTGATGCGCTGCTTCCAGTCGCCCTCGGGGCGGTAGTCGTCCATGGCGGCCATGAGGACCCGGTCGGCGACCGCCCGCAGCAGTTCGGTCTTGTTGCGGAAGTGCCGGTAGAGGCTGGAGGAATCGGTCCCGAGCACTGCGGCGAGCTTGCGCACGCTGAACGACTCGGCGTCGCTCGTGCGCAGCAACTCCGCCGCCGCATCCAGGATCTCCTCGGTCGACCAGCGCCTTCGGCCTGCCATCTCGCTCCTCTCGTCGAGGCTCAGCGTAGCCTATGCACTTGCTGTTGCACGCACTGCGTGCATAATGAGGACACGTGCTGGCCGATAGGTCCGAACCTCGGGGGTGCCCCACCGGAACTGCACGACCAGCGCAACGCCCGGCATGCATGACCACCACGACACACCCGGCATCTGGCCGGGGAAGGGGAGAAGGCAGACATGAGCGAGGCCACTGCTGCGAAGCGGCCGCCTGAGCCGGACTGGTCGACGATGACGGAGGAGGAACTGGTCGCCTACCGCGAGGCGGAGAACCGCTGGCGGGCGTCCAGCGCGGCGCGGGCGATCCTTGGGGATCCGGATCCTGGCGCCGCGATCGGCTGGCAGGAGGTGGCGCTGCCAGGCCGCGAGCTGCCGGTCCGGGTCTACCGGCCGGCGCCCGGGCCCGACGACACAGGCGCCGGCCTGCCACTCGTGCTCCACGTGCACGGAGGCGGCTTCGTGGGCACGGCGGCGCAAAGCGACTGGGTCAACAGCCACCTGGCTGCCCAGCTGCCCGCACTCGTCGTCTCGGTCGAGCATCGCCTCCTCGCCCCGGACAGTCCCCTGTCGGCTGCCGTCGGCGACGGCTGGGACGTGCTCCAGCACGTCGTGCAACATGCCGCGCAGTGGGGCATCGACCCGGCGCGGACCGCCGTGTTCGGCGAAAGTTGCGGTGCGTTGATCAGCGCTCTGGCGGCGATCCGGGCCAAGGCGTCCGGCCTGCGCCTGCGGGCGCAGGTGCTGGTCAATCCCGCTGTCGATGTGACCGAGACGATGCTCGACTACGCCTCGGTCACGAAGCACGCCCGCACCCCGACCCTTGCCGTGCCGCAGCTGCAGCTGTTCCAGCGGCTCGCCGTTCCACCGGGTACCGATCCTCGCGCGCTCTCGCCGCTGTGTGCCGGCAACCTGAACGGGCTGGTCCCGGCGCTGGTGGTGGTGCCGACCCACGACCCGGTGGCCGATCACGGCCGCCATTACGCCGAACGACTGCGAGCGGCCGGGACGTCCGCGCGGCTCTCCGAGTACCCCGGAGCGGGGCACGCGTTCCTCAGCATGCCGGGCGTGGCGCCCCAGTCCGGGGCCGCGCGGGCGGAGATCCTCGAGTTCCTCCGAGCCTCCCTCACCGCGTGAGGCGAAAGGAAAGCACTCTGATGACGAAGACACCGGGTGAGCGATCGGCCATCGCAGCTACGTACACGGGCCTTGGGCTCACCGTCTTTGCGACGATCGTCCCGTACCTCGACCGTGCCACCACCCATCTGCTGGCCGACCACATCCGGGCCGGCTATCCCACCTACACCCAGACGCGTGTCGACTCGGCCGTCACCACCTACCTGATTCTGTTGTCGGTCATCGGAGCGTTCGGCGTCATCGCCTGGCTCTGGACGGCGTGGGCGGTCAAGGCGGGCAAACGGTGGGCCCGCCCCGCCGCGACCGTGATGCTCGTGCTCGGCACAAGCGTCGCGCTGACCGGGCTGCTCACCAAGGACACCTCCGGCGAGACCGGCCTGCCGCCGGCGCTGGGCTGGGCCGGTATGGCTCCCTGTCTGGCAGGACTCCTGGCGGTCGCGTTGTTGTGGAGACGACCGCGACCGGTGTGATGCCGGCGCCAGCGAACTCCGCAGGTGATGAGCGGACGGCAGCCGCGCACCAAAGCCCTCGATGACCTCGTCACCAATCTGAAGTAGCCCCGGGCAAAGACTCACGCCCGAAGCCCCCCGTGAGAGGAACGATGCACACCACCACCCTTGGCACCGACGGTCCAGCGGTCAGCCGACTCGGCCTCGGCTGTATGAGCATGACCGGCAGCTACGGTGCGGCCGACCCGCACGAGGCCGCCGCCACCTTGCTGGAAGCTCTCGATTCCGGCGTCACCATGTTCGACACCGGCGACTTCTACGGCGACGGAGCGAACGAGGAACTCCTCGGCCAGGCCCTCGCACCGCACCGTGACCGTGTCGTGCTGGCCACCAAGTCGGGCGTCCGGCGCACCGCCGAAGGGCTTGTCCCCGCCGGTGCACCCGACCATCTGCGCCGCGCCTGCGAAGCGTCCCTGCGCCGGCTCCGCACCGATCACATCGACGTGTACTACCTCGCCCGCATCGACCCTGCCGTGCCCGTCGAGGAGTCGGTCGGCGCCCTGGCCGACCTGGTCGCCCAGGGCAAGGTGGGCCACATCGGCCTGTCCGAAGTCTCGGCCGCCACCCTCCGCCGCGCCCACGCCATTCACCCGATCAGCGCCGTCCAGACCGAGTACTCACTGTGGGAACGCCATGTCGAAAAGGACATCCTGCCCACGCTCCGCGACCTCGGCGCCGCCCTGGTCGCGTACAGCCCCCTCGGCCGTGGCCTGCTCACCGGAGCCGTCCGCTCCACCACCCGCTACGACAGCGGCGACTTCCGCGCCACCGCTCCTCGTTACAACGGCGACAACCTCAAGGCCAACCTCACCATCGTCGAAGCCATCACCCGACTCGCGACCACCAAGAACGCCACCCCCGCCCAGATCGCCGTCGCCTGGCTCCTCACCCGCGGCAGCGACGTCATCCCCGTTCCCGGCAGCTCGCGCCGGCCCCACCTGCGCGACAACCTGGCCGCACTCGACCTGCAGCTGACCGCGACCGACCTCAGCCACATCGACGCCGCCGTCCCTGCCACCGGCGCCCGAGGAGCCCGATACGGCGACCACGGCATTCGCATGATCGACCAATGAGACCCGTGGCGAACGGCGCCTTCGACACGGACTCGACCAACACCGACACAACGTCACAACCCCGACTAACACGCACCATGGAGGAAGACACAGTGAAGCGCATCGGCATCATCGGGGCAGGCGAGATCGGCCGGGCCATCGTGGACGGCCTGTACGACCGGGGCGATGATGCGCCCGAGGTGTTCCTCTCCCCTCGCGGAGCCCGCACGGCCGCGGACCTGTCCGCGCGCTACGAGGGCGTGCGGGTGTGTCCCGACAACCAGGCGGTGGTGGACCGCTCCGAGATCGTGATCATCGCCGTACCCCGTCAGGACCGGCACGAAGCACTCGCCGGCTTGACGGTGGCCGACGACAGGATCGTGATCAACGTGATGTCCGGCGTCGGCAACGACGACCTGCGCCGGACGCTGGCCACCGATGCCCCGCTCGTACGGGCCATCCCCCTGCCCGCCATACGCGAACGCCGCTCCGTCACGGTGACGTACCCGTCCCACCCGGTGGCGGACTCCCTCTTCGAGCACCTGGGCGGGGCGCTCCCGGTCGCGGACGAGACGGCCTTCAACGTCTTCTCCGCACTGACGGGGACACTGACCACCCACTACCGGTACCTCGCCACACTCACGTCGTGGGCCGTCGGCCATGGCATCGCCTCCGACGACGCCGACCGCTACGTCCGCGGACTCTTCCAGGAGGTCGGTCGTGCCCTGAGCGACGAGACCCGCACCCTGCAGCAGCTCGCGGCCAACCACGAGACCCCGAAGGGAAACAACGAGCGCATCCGCACCAGCTGGTTCACCCCTGCCAACTCCGAAGCCCTCACCCAGGCCCTCGATGGCCTCCTCGCCGACCTCACATAGCCACATGGGCAGAGCCGGGCGCCCAGCCACGTGCGGCCGCCGCAAGAAACGTCCCTTTGGAAGGGACCGGCCCGTCCTCGGTACGCCGTGCGTTCAGGCGGGGAAGGGGTCCAGGCCGACCTCGGCACGCCGCTCGTTCAGGCGGTCGGGGTCCGCGCAGGGCCACGGGACCGGGGCGCCGTCCTCGACGCTCGCGATCTGCGTGCCGTAGATCTGCTCGCGTCCCTCGTTCACCAGCACCCTGTCGCGCAGCATGGCGAGCATGCCCGCGTCCGCCTCGCCGACCGCGACCGCGTCGGCCATCAGGCGAAGGGCGCGTCGCTGCACGTCGAGCCGCCGGTCCGCGTGCTGGGCGATCAGCCACGCGCGGCGCGCCCCTTCCGCGCCGACCAGCGTGGTCGTCGGCCAGTCGTGCTCGTCCAGGATCTGGTCGAGGCGGTCGGCGTTCCGCGTGGTCACCCGGCGGTACGCCAGCTGCGCGCCGACGTCCTTCGCCCAGCTCTGGTACGCCTCGCCGCCGACGCTCGCGCCCTGCTGTAGGCGCCGATCCTCGTCGGTCATGGCGACGAGCTCGGCGGCGAGCGCCGCGTCCACCGGTGCGGTGGCCTCCTCCGCGACGGTCTTCCGATCGGCGGTCGCGTCGTCGTGACCCATGTTCACCCTCCCTGACGTGCCGACAACGGGATTTCCCGCCACAAACGCTAGGGCCGGTCTGAGGCCGTGAAGATCATCCTGAGGAACGGCGACAGGCGGTATCGCCGACGGCGATAATGAATCTTGATGGTGCGGCGATGAGTTCTCTCGCCGGTCGCGGTCTACATGGGTGACGTGTTCGAAACCCCCGAAGGATCCCCATGTACGACACCGTCGAATCGACCGAACCCGGGCTGGCCGCGCCTGCGGCGAGCGACCGTTCCCGATGGCTCGCGCTCGTCGTGCTGTGCGGCGGCATGCTGCTGATCGTCATCGACGCCACGGTGGTGAACGTCGCGCTGCCCGCCATCCAGCGCGACCTCGGCTTCTCCTCCTCCGGCCTTGCCTGGGTGGTCAACGCCTACCTGATCGCCTTCGGCGGCCTGCTGCTGCTCGCCGGGCGGCTCGGTGATCTGGTCTCCCGGCGTCGCGTCTTCATCACCGGCCTCGTGGTCTTCACGACCGCCTCGCTCGCGTGCGGGCTCGCGCAGGGGCCGGCGATGCTGATCGCGGCCCGGTTCGTCCAGGGTGTCGGCGGCGCGATGACCTCGTCCGTGATCCTCGGGATGATCGTCACGCTCTTCCCCGAGCCGCGGGAGCAGGCGAAGGCCATCGGCGTCTACAGCTTCGTCGCCTCCGCCGGCGGCTCCGCAGGGCTGCTCGCGGGCGGACTGCTGACACAGGCGCTGAACTGGCACTGGATCTTCTTCATCAACCTGCCGGTCGGCGTGGCGACGCTCGTGCTGTCCCTGCGGGTGCTCGACCGGGACAAGGGCCTCGGCTTCGGAGCGGGCACGGACGTGCTCGGCGCCGTCCTCATCACCGCCGCGCTGATGCTCGGCGTCTACACCATCGTCGACCCGGCGGCCGCGCGCGGCTGGACCGCGCCCCGCACGCTCGAGCTCGCTTCCGTCACGCTCGTGCTGCTGATCGCCTTCGTCGTACGGGAGGCGACGGCGCGCAGCCCGCTAGTGCCGCTGCGGATCTTCCGCTCGCGCAACGTCACCGGCGCCAACGTGGTCCAGGCACTGGCCGTCTCCGGGATGTTCGGCATGTTCTTCCTCGGCGTGCTCTACCTCCAGCGGGTGCTCGGCTACGACGCCCTGCGGACCGGGCTGGCCTTCCTGCCGACGACCGTCGTGATGGCCACCGTCTCGCTCCGCTTCGCCGAACGCCTCATCACGGCGTTCAGCGTCCGGGCGACGCTGCTCAGCGGGCTGACGCTGGCCGCCGTGGGCCTCGCGCTGTTCGCCCGCGCGCCCGTGAACGGGGTCTACCTGGTCGACGTCCTGCCGTCGGTGGTCCTCATCGGCACCGGCGTCGGCGTCGCGTTCCCGGCGCTGGCGGCGCTGGCCATGTCGGACGCCACCCCGAGTGACGCGGGCCTCGCCTCCGGCCTCATCAACACGACGACGCAGGTCGGAGCGGCCGTCGGGCTGGCGGTCCTCGCGACGCTGTCGGCCGCGCACGGCCGTACGCTCGCGGGCCATGGCGCGTCCGCCGTCGCCGCCGCGGCCGGAGGCTACCGCCTCGGCTTCGTGGTCGCGGCCGCACTCGTCGCCATCGCCGTCCTGATCGCCGTCACGGTGCCGCACCGTATGGAACGCCGGTCCTCCGACTCAAAAGATATCTTCGGCATCGAGGAACGGCCCTGACCGGCCGCCGCCAGGCCCGGCGGGAGGGGAAGCCATGCCGATTCACCTGCCCGACACGGCCAGGCGTGCGTCTCACATCGTCTTCCTCGCCACCTTGGGGACCGCCCTTTGCGTCGGCGGTTGCCGCGACCAGGGACACGCCGCCGCCCGGCCGAGTCCCGGCGGTACGCCGGCTCGGCAACCCACCGAGAGCGCGGACCCGATCGCGCATGTCTACAAATGCGGAGAACGGCCTGGGACGCTGCCGGCCTCCCATGGGCCGCTCACGCTGAGGCTCACGGCCGTGCGGCGAGACCGAGACGGGGCGCCGGTGGCCGACTACACCATCACCTCCCGCAAAGCCGCTGACATCACCAATCCGGCCGACACCCGCCCATTTCGCCTGCTGATCCTTCAGCAGGGCGTCATCGTCGGCGGACAGAACCCGAAACGTCCGCTGGCCTTCGGCGCGTACGCCATGGTCCCGGCGCAGATCAGCCCCGCCCGGCCCGCCCACGGCACGGTGAAGCTCTACGTCTCTCAACCCTGCTCGGGTCACACCTGGCAGGAGCTCGGTAGGAAGGAGTCGGCGGCGCAGGCCCTTCTCATCGCCATGCCGGTGCTGACCGACCAGAAGGACCAGCGCAAGCACATCCTCACCGCGCAGATGTCGGCCACCGCCCCGATGCCATCCTGATCAGTAGGTGCGGCCGACCGCCCGCGCGATCGCAGGGACGGCCGGCCGTACGCCTGTGGGCCGGATCAGGAATCGGTCACCGGACGGCGCACAGGATGCGGTTGTCGCCGCGCTGCCACAGCGTGCCGACCTCGCCGAAGCCGGCCTCGCGGAGGGCGCGGACGTGCGTGGACAGCAGACCGGACTCGGAGCCGTGATGGCCGGCGGCGGAGTTGTCGCGGGCCTCCTTGAGCCCGCCGAGCACCGGGTCCGCGGCGGCCGCGTCCCACCACTGCCGCCAGTCCTCCGGCCGGCCGCCGGCGAATCGCCGCTCGGTCTCCAGCTCCTGCAGAGCGCGGTCGAGCCGGGCGATGGCCGGGGTGGCGTCCTCGGCCGAGAAGTTGTCGCCGTTGAGGAAGAGGCCGCCGGGGCGCATCACGGTGGCCAGCTCGCCGTACGTCACCCGCAGCTCCGCCTCGGAGATCCAGTGCAGGGCGGTGGTGCTCACCGCGGCGTCCACCTCCCGGTCGAGGCGCAGCCGGGCCGCCCACCCGGGTACGCGCAGATCGAGGTCGGCGAAGGTGAGGTCGTCCCGGCCGGTGTGCAGCGCGCGCCCCAGCGCCAGCAGTAGCGGGTCGGTGTCGATGGCGATGATCCGGGCCCGGGGGAGGCGGTCGAGCAGCCGGGCCGACAGGGAGCCCGGTCCGCAGCCCAGGTCCAGGACGAGGGGGTCGGGCCGGCCGGCGCCGGCGGCCAGCGCGTCGATGAGGGCGGTGAACCGCTCCTCACGGTCGGGGAGGTAGCCCTCCTGCTGACGGTCCCAGCGGGTGATCCAGCGGTCGGCGACGTCGCGGGTGAGTGTTGCCATGGGGTCCTCCGTAACTGGCGTATACCCTTTAGCCAGTGACAAATTAGAACGAAGGACGTAACTGGTCAAGTGAATTTCAACAGTCACATGGACGCCGTGGTCGCGACCGCCGTCGGTCTCGTCAACGCCCTCACGGAGGGCGAACGGCGGGGGCGGCCGTACCGGCTGCCGGACGCCGCGGCCCGGGCGGAGGCGGCCACCGAGGTGCTGCGCGGCGTCAGTCGGCGCACCGAAATCACCGAAGGGCAGGTCGACGAGCTGACCGCCATCGCCCGGGAACTGCGTGTCGTCTTCGAAGCGGTCGCCGCCGGAGAAGTCGACACGGCCGCGGGACAGGTCAACCGGCTGCTCGAGGAGACCCAGGCGAGGCCGAGCCTCACTCGTCACGACGGAGAGCCCTGGCACATCCACTTCCACGGCGCGGGCGACGGGCTCGCCGCCGAGTGGGCCGCTCCCTGCGCCACCGGCCTGGCCGTGGTGCTCGGCGGCGAGCTGTACGACCGGCTCGGCGTGTGCACGGCGTCGCACTGCGACCGGGTCTACGTCGACACCTCGCGCAACGGCATGCGCCGCTTCTGCTCCACCGCCTGCCAGAACCGCGTCAAGACCGCGGCGTTCCGCGCCCGGGCCCAATCCCGGCCGTGAGCCTTCCTTGCAGACGATGCGATGGGGTCAGGGGGTGAGGCGTTCGGCGAGCCAGGCGAGGGAGAGCGGGTAGCGGTACTCGATGGCGCCGTGGCCCGCGTCGAACAGTTCGAAGTTGACCGCGTCATCCTTCACTCCGGCGGCGGCGACCGCGCGGCGGAAGGCGACGGCGCCGAAGTCGAGGTGGTACTCGTCCCTGTTCCCCGCGTCGATCCAGACGGCTCGCAGCGAGCGCAGCGCCTCGGCGTACTCCGGGAGCCGGGCCATCAGCACGGGGTCCTTGGCCAGCCAGCGCTCCCAGACCTCGGGGATGACGGCGCCGGTGTCGTCGAAGGGCAGCTGGACGGTGCCGTCCTCGTCGGCGGAGTACGCCGCGGCGTAGCCGTAGATCTCGATGAGCGGGAGGTCGGTCTCCTTGGTGCCGGCGAGCCGGCTCCGGAAGTCGGCGAGGAACGCGTCGATCGAGCCGTCGTAGGCGTCGCGCAGCGTGCGGGCCGTCTTCGGGAACTCCGGGCGGTAGCAGACGTCGAACAGGGCGTCGCCGGCGTGCGTGGCGAGCGCGCCGAACACGTCCGGCCGGAGCATCGGCGTGATCATCGCGCCGTATCCGCCGCTGGACTTGCCGCTGATCGCGCGGTGGTCCCGGTCGGCGAGCGTCCGGTAGTGCGCGTCGACCCACGGCACGATCTCCTCGCACAGGTACGAGTGGTAGCGCCCGGTGCCGGGGGAGTCGAGGAACTGGCTGCCGCCGACCGCCGTCCAGGCGTCGACGTAGACCACGATCAGCGGCGGCGCCTCGCCGCGCGCGAAGACCTGGTCGGCCAGTTCCGGGAAGGGCTGTCGCCAGGGCGGACGGTTCCGCCACATCGGCAGTGAGCCGGTGTAGCCCTGGATCACATAGACCACCGGGTAGCGGCGGTCCGGCTCGTCGTCGTACCCCGGCGGGACGTACACCCACAGCGGCCGCCGGTGCGGGTCGCCGAGGGGGTTGTCGCGCAGCAGATCGCTGGTGAAGTCGTGTTCGTCGATGCGTCCGGCGAGCTCGGCCGACCACGGCAGCATGGGATCTCCTTTGATCAACTTCCGCTACCGGCGACACTAACCCGGCGCAAGCCCGCGCGGGACCGCGGGAGCGAACTCCCGCGGTCGGCTGGGCATGAGATATGTGTCAGTCGTCGTCGGAGCCGTCGATCACGGCGAGCTCGACGCAGTCGGCGTTGTTGGAACTACGGCTGCTCTTGCGCCAGCCGACGTCGGTGAGATCGGGGTGGCCACTCATCCCCTGCTCTCCTTCCTGGTGCTGAAATCACCCCCGTGGGTACGGGGACGCATTCTTGAACTCGTCCGCCGCTGCCGCGATGAACTCGGCTGACTCGTCGGGTGGCAGCGCAGCGGCCCGCAGATGGTCGAACCAGGTCGTGTGACGGCGGACGTCCTTCTCCTTCTCGAGGAAGATGTTCCCGGCAGGACAGTCGATGTAGACGACGTCCAGGTCGGTCGGGTCGGGGAAGCCGATGATCGTGAAGGCCCCGTCGACGCCGGGGTGGGCGCCACGCGCGAACGGCAGTACCTGGATGGTGACGCCGGGCAGCTCGCCGGCCTCGAGCAGCCGCATCAGCTGGGCCCGCATCACGGTGATGCCGCCGATCGGCCGGCGCAGGACCGCCTCGTCGATCACGGTCCACAGCTCCAGGCGGCCGGACTCCTGCAGCATGGCCTGGCGGCGGGTGCGCAGCGCGATGCGCCGGTCGACGTTCTCGGGCGTCTCGCCGGGCCGGCCGGCCTTGATCAGTGCGCGGGCGTACTCCTCGGTCTGCAGGAGACCGGGCACCAGGTGGGTCTGGAACGTTCGAATGGATGCAGCGGAGGCCTCGAGGCCGATGTAGGTGTCCAGACCCGCGGACGTGGACAGCACCGCTTCGTACTCGGTCCACCAGCCGCGCTGCTGGGCGTCCTTGGCGAGCCCGAGGAGCTGGTCGCGCTGGGAGCCCTCGGGCAGCCCGTAGAGGTCGAGCATGTCCCGTACGTCGCGGATGCGCGCCACCGACTTGCCGGTCTCGATGCGGCTGACGCGCGACATCGAGCACTCCAGGTGCTTCGCGACGTCTTCGATCATGAGACCCGCGGTTTCGCGGAGCCTGCGCAGTTCCATTCCCAGGCGGCGGCGTCGAACGGTTGGACTACGGCCATCGGACATGGGGCACCTCCATGGCGAGCGTCCTGCGGGTATGGCAAGGAGAAGAAGGAGCGATGGTGGGCCGCGGTGGACGAGGCCGAAACCTTCGGCCGGACCGCGGAAGGGCCGTTGAACTGTGCACGGGTGATGCCGAATCCGTCTGATCTATTTGTCCGAAAATACTTGCACGTCAAAGTGGGGGAGGACATCCTGACAGGGAAGGTCACTCACCGTTGCCATCTGGGCACCTTTTGCCACCGGATGGCACCTTACCTGTTCAACGCCCCAGGGCGTACCCCTTCCTGCCGTATCGTCCAAGCGCGAGAGGGGTGGCATCCCATGGCCGCCACTGCGGATTCCCTGTCCGGGCCGCGGCGCCGCCACCTGGAAGCGCTCGCCCGCGAGGTCGAGGCGCGCGGTCTGCACGGCGTGCTGATCGGAACCGACGAGCCCATGCTGCGCGTGGTCGACCCGGCCGGCGGGCGGAGCGTGATGGTCCTCGCCATGCCGACGTCCCGGATCGCCTGGTCGTACCTGTGGGGCCGGGCCGGCCAGGCGGACGCCGCCGACCCCGCGCGTGCCGCCGAGGCGATCGCGCGCTCCCTCGGCCGCTGAGTCGCGGCGGCCGTCTGCCGATCGGCACTTTACAAATCCCACTACCGAACGTATGTTCGAACCCATCGCCTGCCTTCCCCCAGGCTCACTCTCTGTCACCGATCCGGAAGGTGGGCGGCCCGCGTGGGCGGAGCGAGCAAAGGGTTCGCGGGGCGTGGAGACGTGCCGGGCGGCGGCCGATGAGCCGGGTGTACGGCGACCCGGTCGAGGTCTGGCTCAGCGACGGCAGGCCTTCGCGCTTCGTCTGGCGCGGCCGGCTCTACACCGTGCTGCGGGTCCTGGACCGCTGGGTCACCACCCGCGACTGGTGGCACGAGCGGCACCCTGAGGCCCCGGAGGGCGCCGAGCGCGAGTTCTGGCGCGTCGAGGCCACCCCGGACCGGGCGATCGGCGTGTACGAGCTGCGTCACGACCAGGCGACCGGCACGTGGATGCTCTCCCGTGCCTGGAGCTAGATCTCAGGACACGAGGTCGCGGACGGCCTTCAGGGTCGGTTCGTCCTTCACTCCGGCGATGAGGAGCGTGGTCACGGGGGAGTCCTGCCACAGCCGGAGGCGTTCCTTGATGCGGCCGATCGGGCCGAGCAGGGAGATGGAGTCGGCCAGCTCGTCCGGCACCGCCTTGATCGCCTCGTCGCGCCGGCCCGACAGGAACAGCTCCTGTACGCGTACCGCCTCCTCGGCGTAGCCCAGCCGCCCGATCAGGTCGAGGTGGAAGTTGCGGTCCTTGGCGCCCATCCCGCCGATGTAGAACGCCAGCGGGATCTTGGCGAACTCCAGCGCGGTCGCCAGGTCGTCCGTCACGATCGTCGTCACGGTCGCGGCGATGTCGAACCCCTCCCGGCGGCCCGCCAGCGACGCGCCGAACACCGCCTCGATCTGGGTCGGATCGACGAAGAGCGGCAGCCAGCCGTCCGCGAGCTCGGTGGCGAGGGCGATGTTCTTCGGCCCCTCCGCGCCGAGGTAGACCGGGATCCGCGGGCGCACCGGATGGACGATCGACTTGAGCGGCTTGCCGAGGCCCGTGACGCGGCCGGGACCATACGCCGACGGCGGCAGCGGCAGCGGGTAGTGGGGACCGGGGGAGGTCACCGGCTCCTCGCGCCGCCAGACGTCCCGCATGATCCGCACGTACTCGCGCGTGCGCTCCAGTGGCCGGGCGAACGGCACGCCGTACCAGCCCTCGACGACCTGGGGACCGGACGCGCCGATCCCGAGCGTGAGCCGGCCGCCGGACAGCGCGTCGAGCGTCAGCGCGTGCATGGCGGTCGCGGCGGGGGTGCGGGCGGACATCTGGACCACCGCCGTGCCCAGCTTGATGCGCGACGTCCGGGCGCCGTACCAGGCGAGCGTGGTGAACGCGTCGGAGCCGTACGCCTCCGCGGTGTAGACGTACTCGTAGCCGAGTCGCTCGGCGGCCAGTACGATCTCGGTCGCGTCTTCCGGATCCCGCTGCCAGTAGCCGACGTTGATGCCGAGCCTCATCCGCGCCTCCCAAAAACTAGAACGCGTTCTATTTAAGCAGATCGGCGTCGATCCGGCACGGGCTGGAGGCCGTGCGCCGGACCTGCGGTGTCGCGGGTCAGGCCGGATATGTCATGCTGTCTTCCGGCGGTACGCGGAGGAACCCGGTGCGAATCCGGGGCTGTCGCGCAACTGTGACCGGGGAGTTCTTCCTCAACAAAGGCCACGGCGTGAGTCGGAAGGCTGAGGGCGGGCGGCGATCCGGGAGCCAGGAGACTCCGGCCGCCGATGCCAGACCACCTACGGGCGCGTTAACCCGAGGAAAGGACGACCACCGGGTGAACACCTATCCGTTCTCCGCCATCACGGGGCTGGACGACCTCAAGCTCGCCCTCCTGATCAACGCGGTCTCCCCGGCCGTCGGCGGCGTGCTGGTCCGTGGCGAGAAGGGCACCGCCAAGTCCACCATCGTGCGCGGCCTCGCCGCGCTGCTGCCGGACGTCGCGGTCGTGGCGGACTGTCGGTTCTCCTGCGACCCGCAGGCGCCGGACCCGCAGTGCCCCGACGGGCCGCACGGCTACGACGACGGCACGCTGGTCCGGCCGGCGCGGCTCGTGGAGCTGCCGATCGGCGCCGCGGAGGACCGCCTCACCGGCTCCCTCGACCTCGAACGCGCCCTGACGGAGGGCGTCCAGGCGTACCAGCCCGGCCTGCTGGCCGACGCCCACCGCGGCGTCCTGTACGTCGACGAGGTGAACCTGCTCCACGACCACCTCGTCGACCTGCTCCTCGACGCCGCCGCGATGGGGCACTCGTACGTCGAGCGGGAGGGCGTGTCCATCCGGCACGCCTCCCGGTTCCTGCTGGTCGGCACGATGAACCCCGAAGAGGGCGAGCTGCGGCCGCAGCTGCTCGACCGGTTCGGCCTGACGGTGGAGGTGGCCGCCACCCGCGACCCGGAGGAGCGGGCGGAGGTCGTCCGGCGACGCCTGGCCTACGAGGCCGATCCCGCGGCGTTCGCGCTCGGCTGGGCGCGGGCCGAGGCCGAGCTGGCCTGGCGCATCGGGCAGGCCCGCGCCAGGCTCCCCGAGGTCGTGCTGCCGGACGGCGCGCTACGCCAGATCACGGCGGTGTGCGCCGCGTTCGAGGTGGACGGGCTGCGGGCCGACATCGTGATGGCCCGCGCCGCGATGGCCCTCGCCGCCTGGCACGACCGGACGGTCGTCACCGCCGCCGACGTTCGCCTCGCCGCCCGGCTCGCCCTCCCGCACCGGCGCCGCCGCGACCCCTTCGACGCGCCGGGCCTGGACGAGGAGAAGCTCGACGACGTCCTCGAGAACACCGGCGACTACGACTCCGACGACGCCCCCGGCTCGTCCGTTCCGGACGTGCCCCGCCCGCGCGGGGGCAGCGAGCCGGACCCCGGCCCCGCCCCCGACACCGGCCCCGACCCGGACGTCACGGTCGACTGGGACGCCCGGCGCAAGCCCGGCGACGAGGACCCCGACGACGATGACGACGGCCCCGACGGCCCCGGACCGGGCGGCTCCGGCCCGGACGGGTCAGGCGGCTCCGACGGGCGGGACGCCCAGGAGGGGGCGCTGGTCGACATCGAGCAGGCGCTGTCGGGCGGGGACGCGTCGAGCGAGGACGATGGCGAGCGCACCCGGGTGGACTCCCCGGAACCCGCGCCCGCCGACGCCGTCTTCCGGACGCGGGTGTTCACCGTGCCCGGCCTCGGCGACGGCGCGCCGGGCCGCCGCTCGCGCGCCCGCACGCCGTACGGCCGGACGACCGGCGCGCGGCCGGGCGCGCGTTCGCTGCACCTGACGGCGACGCTCCTCGCCGCCGCCCCGTACCAGCGCGCCCGCGGCCGCACCGGCCCCGGGCTGGTGATCCGCTCCGGCGACCTGCGCGAGCGCGTCCGGGAGGGCCGTGAGGGCAACCTGGTGCTGTTCGTCGTCGACGCGAGCGGCTCGATGGCCGCCCGGCAGCGGATGCGCGCGGTGAAGGGCGCCGTGCTCAGCCTCCTCCTCGACGCCTACCAGCGCCGCGACAAGGTCGGCCTGATCACCTTCCGGGGCACGTCCGCCGAACTCGCGCTGCCGCCGACGTCCTCGGTCGAGGCCGGGGCGCGCCGCCTCGAGGCCCTGCCCACCGGCGGGCGCACCCCGCTCGCCGCGGGCCTGCTGCGCGCCGCCGACGTGCTGCGCGCCGAACGCCTGCGCGACCCCGCCCGCCGCCCGCTGCTCGTCCTCGTGACCGACGGCCGGGCGACCCACGGCTCGCCCGCCGACGCGTTGCGCGCCGCCGAACTGCTGCGCGGCGTCACCGCCATCGTGGTCGACTGCGAGCGCGGCCCCGTACGCCTCGGGCTCGCCGGCGGGGTCGCCGCCCGCCTCGGCGCCGAGGTCGTCCGGCTGGAGGAACTGGCCGCCGACGCCCTCACCGGCGTCGTCCATGAAAGCCGGAACGCGGCATGACCCCGGAACGAGCCCGAGAGTGGGTCTGTGCGCACCGCAAGGTGATCAATCTCGACGATGAGTTCGTGACCGTCGTCGTACGGGAGGACTGACATGCCGCAGGGAAAGCCGTCGCAGGTGCCCGACGACGGGCTCACGACCCGCCAGCGTCGCAACCGGCCTCTCGTCGTCGTCCACACCGGGCCGGGCAAGGGCAAGTCCACCGCCGCGTTCGGGCTGGCCCTGCGGGGCTGGAACCAGGGCTGGCCGATCGGGGTGTTCCAGTTCGTCAAGTCCGCCAAGTGGCGCATCGGCGAGGAGCGGGCCCTGCGGGTCCTCGGCGAGTCCGGCGAGGGCGGCCCGGTCACCTGGCACAAGATGGGCGAGGGCTGGTCGTGGATCCAGCGGGCCGGCACCGAGGAGGACCACGCGGCGGACGCGCGCGAGGGCTGGGAGCAGATCAAGCGCGACCTCGCCGCCGAGACCCACACGCTCTACGTGCTGGACGAGTTCACCTACCCGATGAAGTGGGGCTGGGTGGACGTCGAGGACGTGATCGCGACGCTGCGGGACCGCCCGGGGTACCAGCACGTCGTCATCACCGGCCGCGACGCCGACCCGCGTCTGGTGGAGTTCGCCGACCTTGTCACCGAGATGGGCAAGGTCAAGCACCCCATGGACGCCGGCCAGAAGGGCCAGAAGGGCATCGAATGGTGACCGCGTTCCCGATCGCGCGGGCGGTCCGGTGAGGATCCCGCGGATCGTCATCGCCGCTCCCGCCTCCGGGAGCGGCAAGACGACGGTCGCTACGGGGTTGATGGCGGCGCTGACCGCGCGCGGGCTCGACGTCTCGCCGCACAAGGTCGGACCGGACTACATCGACCCCGGGTACCACGCGCTCGCGGCCAGGCGGCCCGGCCGCAACCTCGACCCGTGGCTGACGTCGGAGGACCTCGTCGCGCCGCTGTTCCTGCACGGGGCGCGCGGCGCGGACGTCGCCGTGATCGAGGGCGTGATGGGGCTGTTCGACGGCGCGGAGGCCGCCGGCGGGGGCGGGTTCGCCTCGACGGCGCACGTGGCCAGGCTCCTGGACGCGCCGGTCGTCCTCGTCGTGGACGCCTCGTCGGCGGGCCGCTCGATCGCCGCGCTCGTCCATGGCTTCGTGACGTACGACTCCACGGTGCGGATCGGCGGCGTCATCCTCAACCGGGTCGGGTCCGACCGGCACGAGCGGATCTGCCGGGCGGCGATCGAGGAGACCGGGCTGCCCGTGCTCGGCGTGCTGCGGCGGCACGCGGACGCCGGCACCCCGTCGCGTCACCTGGGCCTCATCCCGGCGGCCGAGCGCAGCGCCGACGCGGTACGGACCGTCGAGCGGCTCGGCGCCCTCGTCGGGGAGTCCTGCGACCTGCAAGGCCTGCTCGCCCTCGCCCACACCGCGCCGCCGATCGCGGCCGATCCCTGGGACCCGGCCGAGCACGCGTCGTACGACGGGGCCCGTCGGCCCGGGGGGCCGTCGCACGACCCGGAGCACGCGGCCGACCTCCGGGCCGGCGAACCGTCGTACGACCCGGCGCGCGGGGCCGACCTCGCGACCGGCGTGCGTCCGGTGGTCGCGGTCGCGGGCGGGCCGGCGTTCACGTTCGGGTACGCGGAGAACGATGAGCTCCTGACCGCCGCCGGGGCGGAGGTCGTCCGGTTCGACCCGCTGCGGGACGAGGCGCTGCCGGAGGGCACGCGCGGCGTCGTGATCGGCGGCGGCTTCCCCGAGATGTACGCCCCCGAACTCGCGGCCAACGAACCGCTGCGCCGCCAGGTCGCCGCGTTCGACGGGCCGATCTACGCCGAGTGCGCCGGCCTGCTCTACCTCGCCCGTACGCTCGACGGCGCGCCGATGTGCGGGGTCGTCGACGCGGAGGCGCGCATGACGTCCCGGCTCACCCTCGGCTACCGCGAGGCGGTCGCGGTGGCCGAGTCCCCGGTGACGCGCACGGGCGAACGCTTCCGTGGGCATGAGTTCCACCGCACGGCGGTGGACCCCGGGCCGGGCGCCGAGCCGGCCTGGCGGTGGCCGGGGTCCGGCCCCGAGGGATTCGCCGGCCCGGACCGCCTTGCCTCCTACCTTCATCTCCATTGGGCTGGTAGTCCGGAGATGGCGAGCCGTTTCGCGGGAGCGTGCCGATGACGTTCGACGAGGGTGTGCTGCTGGAGACCCGGCGGCTGCTGCTGCGCCCGTTCGAGGAGGACGACGCCGACGACGTCCTGGCCGCGAGCCGCGACCCCGAGCTGCTGCGCTGGATGGCCTGGGCACCCGCCCAGACCGCCGAGACCGCGCTCGCCTGGTGCGTCACGTACGCCCACATCGATCCGGCCCGCGGCGTCAACTTCGCCATCGTGGGCGGCGACCGGCTCGTCGGCGCCCTCGGGCTCGACCGCGCGGAATGGACTGACGGACGCGTCGAGGTCGGCTACTGGATCGCGCCGTGGGCCCGGCGCAAGGGGTACGCCGTCGAGGCGACGCGCGGCGCCGCCGCGTACGCGTTCGAGAAGGGGCTGCACCGGGTCGAACTGCTGGCCGCCATCGGCAACCACGCCTCCCAGGGCGTCGCGCGGAAGGCCGGCTTCACCCGGGAGGGCGTGCTGCGCGAGGCCGTGCTCACCCCGGCGGGGCGGGTCGACGCCGTGCTGTTCAGTCTCCTGGAAGGCGAACTGACTTGACTTCTCCCCCAGCTGAAGCAGGAGGATTCAACCCTCGCGGGTTGAGCTTTCTGCTTCACAGTCCGTTGCCGACCCGGATCACCGGCAAGGGACGGAGTGCCGCCCATCGGTCTTACACAGGCTCCACAGACCTGACATCCCGCCAGCCCGGCGGTAGGCCCGGCAGGCTTGGTTCTCGCCCACCGGACAAGAAGTCACACTACCATCCGTCAGTGAGCGTATGCGGAGAGTTGCGGGAATCCGTGGAGGTGGATTTTCGGGCGTCGTCCTGCTCCGCAGGGGTCCGATTCCTCCCCGTCCTGAAGGACGGGTCTCCTCGGAGGCAATTCGATGAATCATGAGAAGCCGAGGCTGGTCGGCGTCGGTGTCGGGCCGGGCGACCCGGAGCTCGTGACCGTCCGGGGCGTGCGGGTCCTGCGCGAGGCGGACGTCGTGCTCGTCCCCGTCATGGCGCTGGACGAGCCCGGACGCGCCGAATCGGTCGTGCGCGCCTACACCGACAGGGCCGAGCGCGTCGTGTTCGCGCTGAACGACCCGAATGGGCTCAGCGAGCGCCGGGTGACCGCCTGGGACGCCGCCGCGCGCCGGGTCGTCGAGGCGTTCGCCGACGGGGCGCGGACGGTGGCGTTCGCGACGATCGGCGACCCGAACGTCTACTCGACCTTCACCTACCTGGCCCGGACCGTACGCGAGCGGGAGCCGGACGTCGAGGTCGAGACCGTTCCGGGCGTCACCGCCATGCAGGACCTCGCCGCGCGGTCGGGGACCGTCCTGACCGAGGGCGACGAGTCGCTGTGCCTGCTGCCGCTGACGGGCGGCACCGCCGGCCTGCGCGCCGCGCTGGAGACGTGCGACACCGTCGTGGCGTACAAGTTCGGCCGGGTCGCCGAGGAGACCCTCGCCGTCGTACGGGACGCGGGGCGGCTCGACGACGCGGTGTACGGCGCCCGGCTGGGCCTGCCGGACGAGGACGTCCGCGCGGCGAAGGGCCTCCACGGCCCGGTGCCGTACCTGTCGACACTGATCGTGCCCGGCCGCCGGACGACCACCGGCGGAAAGCTGAGAGGGAGCACATGAGCGGACGCGTGGTGTTCGTCGGGGCGGGGCCGGGCGCGGCGGACCTGCTGACGTTCCGGGCGGCGAAGGCGATCGCCGAGGCGGACGTGGTGATCTGGGCGGCGAGCCTGGTCCATGAGGACGTCCTCCAGCACGCCCGCCCGGACGCGGAGATCGTCGACTCGGCGCGACTGCCCATGGAGGGCGTGCTGCCGTACTACGAGCGCGCCGCCGCCGAGGGGCTGACCGTCGCGCGGATCCACTCCGGCGACCCCGCGCTGTGGGGCGCGCTGCAGGAGCAGCTCGACCGCTGCCGGGAGCTCGGCCTGGACACCGAGGTGGTGCCGGGCGTCTCCAGCTTCTCGGCCGTCGCGGCGGCGGTCGAGCGGGAGCTGACCATCCCCGAGGTCGCCCAGTCGGTGATCCTGACCCGGCTCGGCGGCGGCAAGACGCCGATGCCGCCGGGGGAGGAGGTCCGGGAGTTCGCCCGGCACGGCACGACGATGGCGCTGTTCCTGTCGGCGGCGCGCTCGAAGCAGCTGCAGGAGGAGCTCCTCGAGGGCGGCTACCCGCCGGACACGCCGTGCGTGATCGCCTACCAGTGCACCTGGCCCGACGAGCTGATCGTGCGCTGCCGCCTGGACGCGCTGGCCGACACGGTCAAGCAGCACAAGCTCTGGAAGCACACGCTCGTGCTGGTCGGCGCCGCGCTCGAGGCCGGCGGCACGCGCTCGCACCTGTACCACCCGGGTCACTTCCACGGCCACCGCCGCGCGGACCGTACGGCGCGCAAGGCGCTGCGGGGCGGCTGAGCGGGCGATGGACAGGCCCTACGAACCCGACATGCCGCGGACCATGAAGGTCCGCGGCAAGGCGCTGCGCACCGGCTGGACGACCGGTACCTGCGCCTCGGCGGCGGCCAAGGCCGCGGCGGAGGCGCTGGTCACGGGCGTCGCCCCGGAGGTCGTCGAGGTGGCGCTGCCGTCGGGCCGGAGGGTGACGTTCGCGGTGGACTTCTGCCGGATCGGCGACGGGCGGGCCGAAGCAGTGGTGATCAAGGACGCGGGAGACGACCCTGACGTCACGCACGGTGCCCATCTGACCGCCACGGTCTCCTGGCGGGACGAGCCGGGCATCGAGCTGGACGGCGGCGTCGGCGTGGGAGTCGTCACCAAGCCCGGGCTCGGCCTGGAGCTCGGCGGCCCCGCGATCAACCCGGTGCCACGACGGATGATCCAACAGGCGGTGGGGGAGTCGGTGGACCTGAACACCCGGGGCGTACGCGTCGTCATCTCGGTGCCCGAAGGGGAGAAGATGGCGCGCAAGACCACGAACAAGCGGCTCGGCATCCTGGGCGGCATCTCGATCCTGGGAACGACCGGGATCGTCCGCCCGTTCTCGACGGCGTCGTGGCGGGCGAGCGTCGAGCAGGCGGTCTCGGTGATGGCCGCCCAAGGGGAGAAGACGCTCGTCCTGTGCACCGGCGGCCGTACCGAGCAGGGCGCGATGGCGATGCTGCCGAAGCTGCCCGACGTGTGCTTCGTCGAGGTCGGCGACTTCACCGGCGCGGCACTGCGCCGGGCCGTGGAGCACGGCATCACCCAGGTGGTGTTCGTCGGGATGGCCGGCAAGCTCACCAAGCTCGCGTCCGGCGTGCTCATGACGCACTACACGCGCTCGAAGGTCGACACCGCGCTGCTCGGCGAGATCACCACCGACATCGGCGGGCCGGACGACCTCGCCGCGCAGGTCGCCGAGGCCAACACCGCCCGGCACGCGTACGAGCTGTGGGAGTCCGCCGGGCTGCTCGGCCGCGCGGGCCGCGAGCTGTGCCGCCGCGTCGCCGGGGTCCTGGAGCGCTTCGCCGAGGACGAGGCCGCCAAGGTGCCCGGCGCGAACGGCGTCGCGGCGCAGGTCGTCCTCGTCGACTTCACCGGCAAGCGGATGATCGCGATGTACGGGCGGCTCGCCCGATGATCACGGTCGTGGGCTACGACGGCTCGCCGCTGCCCCAGACGGCGATGGACCGGCTCCAGAAGGCCTCGCTGGTCGTCGGCGGACGGCGCCACCTGGAGGCGGTACGCCCGCCGGAGCGCGCCCGCCGGATCGTGCTGGGCGACGTCCCGGCGGCGCTCGCCGAGATCGACGCGGCGGCCGGCGACGACGTCGTGGTGCTCGCCAGCGGCGACCCGGGGTTCTTCGGCATCCTGCGGTCGCTGCGCGAGCACGGGCACGCCCCGGAGGTCCTGCCCGCCGTCTCCTCGGTGGCCGCCGCGTTCGCGCGGATCGGCCTGCCGTGGGACGACGCCGTCGTGGTCAGCGCGCACGGCCGCGACCCGCGTACGGCCGTCAACACGTGCCGGGCCATGCCCAAGGTCGCCGTCCTCACCTCGCCCGCCTGCGGCCCCGGCGAGATCGGCGCCGAGCTCGCCGGATGGGACCGCGTCCTGTGGGTGGCCGAGCGCCTCGGCGGCCCCGGCGAACGCCTCGTCCGCTGCACCCCGGCCGAGGCCGCCGCCCGCGACTGGGCCGACCCGAACGTCGTCATCGCCCTCGACGAGCACCGGCTCCCAGACGGGCGTGCGGTTCCCCCCGACACCGCCGCTCGCACGGACGCCGCCGCTCGCACGGACGCCGCCGCTCGCACGGACGCCGTCGGCCGTACGGATGCCGTCGGCGGTGGAGACGCCGTCGGCGCTGGGGACGCCGTCGGCGCTGGGGACGCCGCCGGTCGCATCGGCGGTGACGTGCCGGACGGGCCCGAGGCTCTTGGTCGTACGGGTGGTGGCCCGCGGGACGGGCACACGCACCGTACGGGCCGGCGCGTGCACGACCAGCCCGCCGCGCCGCCGGACGGCTGGGCGCATGCGGACGACGCGTACGAGCACCGCGCCGGGATGATCACCAAGTGGGAGGTACGGGCCGTCGTCCTATCGCGGCTGCGGCCGACGCTCGGGACGCTGATCTGGGACGTCGGCGCGGGCAGCGGCTCGGTCGGCGTCGAGTGCGCCGAGCACCACGCGGCCGTGATTGCGATCGAGCGCGACCCGGCCGCCTGCGACCTCATCCGCCGCAACGCCCGCTCGACCGGCGTACGGCTCGTCGAGGGCGCCGCGCCCGAGGCGTACGAGGGGCTGCCCGACCCGGACGCGGTCTTCGTCGGCGGCGGCGGCCTCGACGCGCTCAGCGGCGCCCTCGCGCGCCGTCCGGAGACGGCGGTGGCGACGTTCGCGGCGGTCGACCGCGCGGCGACCGCCCGTCGGCTGCTCGCCGACGCCGGCTACGCGGTCGAGGGCGTGCAACTGGCAGCGTCGCGCTTCGCCGACCTGCCCGGCGGCTCGTTCCGACTGGACGCCCAGAACCCGGTGTTCGTGCTGACGGGGAGGCTGCGATGACAGAGAAGGCGGGCACCGGGCGGACCGGCGCCGTCGCGGCGACGGCGAGTGGCCGGACCGTGGCGGTGCGGATGGACGCGCGGCGGATTGGCGTCGCTGCGGCGACGAATGCCGTTGCGGCTGCGCACGGTGCGGTGGCGAGGCGGACGGACAGCCGACGGAGCGGCGTCGCTGCTGCGGCGGCGAGCGACCTTGCGGCGGCTGAGCGGACGGGGCGGAGCGGATGGTGACGGAGAAGACGGACGCCCGGCGGATCGGGGTCGTCGCGGCGACGGCGAGCGGCCGGACTGCGGCGGAGACGCTGCGGGCGGCCTGGCCGGACGAGGTCCGCGTTCTGACGGCTGAGAAGGCCGCCGACGCGCTGCGTGAGGCCTGGCGGACCTGTGACGCCATCGTGAGCTTCCTGGCGGTCGGCGCGACCGTACGCGTCCTGGCGCCGTTGCTCGGCCACAAGACCACCGACCCCGCCGTCGTCTGCGTGGACGAGTCGATGGCGTTCGCCGTCGCCCTCCTCGGCGGCCACCATGGGGCCAACCTCCTCGCGCACCGGCTCACCGGCGTGCTCGGCTGCCAGCCGGTGGTGACGACCGCCAGCGACCAGAGCAACGTCACCCCGCTCGACTCCTTCGGCGCCGACCTCGGCTTCACCGTCTACAACCCCGAACTGCTCGCCCACGTCGGCGCGGCCGTGCTGTCCGGCGAACCCGTGTGGATCGACGGCGCGGACCGCTGGCCGCTGCCCCCGCTGCCGCCCAACGTCTCACCGGACGCGGGCGACGCCGGGCACCAGATCCTCATCACCGACAACGCCGCGTACGACTGCATGGGTCACGACTGCCGCTGGTTCGACGGAGCCCTCGTCTACCGGCCGAAGTCCCTCGTCGTGGGCGTGGGCTCGGCGCGCGGCGTCTCCGCCGAGGAGGTCGGCGCGCTGGTCGATGAGGCGCTGGCCGCCGGCATGCTGGCCCCCGAGTCCGTACGGTGCCTCGCGACCGTCGACCTGAAGGCCGACGAGGACGGCATCCTCCAGGCCGCCGCCGCGCGCGGCTGGGAGGTCGTCACCTACCCGGCGGAGACCCTCGCGGCCGTCGAGGTCCCGAACCCCTCCGAGGTGGTCCGCGCGGAGGTCGGCACGCCCAGCGTCGCCGAGGCCGCCGCCCTGCACGCGGCGCGGGCCCACGGCCGGGACGCCACGCTCATGGTGGAGAAGCGCAAGTCGGCGAACGCCACGGCGGCGGTCGCCAAGCTCATGCCGCGCGGGCGGCTCGCGGTCATCGGCCTGGGCCCGGGCGCGCGCGACCTGCTCACGCCCCGCGCGATCGCCGCGCTCCAGCGAGCGTCCGTCGTCGTCGGCCTCGACCAGTACCTCGACCAGGTTCGCGACCTGCTCCGCCCCGGCACCCGCGTCATCGCGTCCGGCCTCGGCCAGGAGGAGGAGCGCGCCCGCACCGCCGTCGCCGAGGCGTCGGCCGGTCGCGCGGTCGCGCTGGTCGGCTCCGGCGACGCCGGCGTGTACGCCATGGCCAGCCCGGCCCTGGAGTTCGCCGACCTCGACATCGACGTCGAGGGCGTGCCCGGCATCACGGCCGCGGTGGCGGCGTCGAACCTGCTCGGCGCGCCGCTCGGCCACGACCACGCGTACATCTCCCTGTCCGACCTGCACACCCCCTGGGAGGTCATCGAACGGAGGGTCACCGCAGCCGCCGAGGGCGACTTCACCGTCTGCTTCTACAACCCGCGCAGCCGGGCCCGCGACTGGCAGCTGCCGAAGGCCCTGGAGATCCTCGCCGCCCACCGCCCGCCGGAGACGCCGGTCGGGTACGTCCGCAACGCCACCCGCCCCGACCAGACGGTGACGCTGACCACCCTCGCCGAGCTGGATCCGGCGCGGATCGACATGTTCACGGTCGTCATCGTCGGATCCAGCCGCAGCCGCGCCGTCGCCGGACGCTTCGTCACCCCCCGCGGGTACCGATGGGCCTGACCGTACGCGTCACCCGACGCTGCCAGGGCTGCGGTGCCTGCCTGCTCACCTGCCCCGAACACGCCATCCGCCCGGACGCCGGATGGGCCGCGCACGGCGGCGACCCGCTGCGCGTCCTGTCCGACCGCTGCACCGGATGCGGCGAATGCGCCGAGATCTGCCCCGTCGACGCCATCGAGGAACTTCCGTGACCCGGCACGTCGGCCGGGTCACCGGGTCGGCGAAGGAGACCCTGTGACGACACCCCCCGTGGACCTGACGGCCGGGACCTGGACGCGCGCCGAACGCATGCGCCTGTCCGGGATCCTCGGCATCATCGCGACTCTGCACGTCGTCGGCTGGTCGCTGTACTTCTACTACTCCCACAACCTCGCGGCGGCCGGTTCGTTCACCGCCGCGGGCGTGACCGCGTACGTCCTCGGCATGCGGCACGCCTTCGACGCCGACCACATCGCCGCCATCGACGACACCACCCGGCTCATGCTGCAGCGCGGCCGCCGGTCCGTCGGCGTCGGCTTCTTCTTCGCCATGGGCCACTCGACCGTCGTGCTCGTGCTGTCCACCGTGATCGCGCTGGCGGCGGGCGCGGCCACGACCGCGCAGATCGACTCCTTCCGGCAGGTCGGCGGCGCGGTCTCGGTCGTCGTGGCGATGGGCTTCCTGCTGCTGGTCGCGATGCTCAACGCGGTCGTGCTGCGCGGCATCGCCGGGCTGTGGCGGCGGATGACCCGCGGCGAGATGGACGAGCGCGAACTCGAGCTCCAGCTCCTCAACCGCGGCCTGATGAACCGCATGCTCGGCGGGCGGGCCCGCACGCTGATCAAGTCGTCGTGGCACATGTACCCGGTCGGCCTGCTGTTCGGCCTGGGCCTGGAGACCGCCTCGGAGGTCACCCTCCTCGGGCTGGCGGCGCAGAGCGCCAGCCAGGGCGCGCTGCCGCTGCTGGCGACGCTGACCCTGCCCCTGCTGTTCGCCTCCGGGATGAGCGCGCTGGACACCTGCGACAGCCTGCTGATGACCCGCGCGTACTCCTGGGCGTTCCGCAGCCCGGCGCGCAAGCTCTACTACAACATGGCGACCACCGCGATGACGGTGCTGATCGCCGGTTTCATCGGCAGCGTGTACCTCGCCGACCTGCTCGCGAAGTACGCCGGCGCGGCGTTCCTGGACTCCTACGCCTCCCTCGCCGACCACTTCGAGTACCTCGGATACGGAATCGTCGCCGTCTTCGTCATCTCCTGGCTCGTCGCGGCCGTCCTGTGGAGGGCAGGCCGATTCGAGCAGCGGTACGGGAGCAGCACATGATCAAAACCAGGACCGTCCATCCGATCGAGGAGCGGTCGTACGAGATCCTGCGGTCGCGGGTCGACCTGAGCCCGATGCCGCCCCTGTGGCGGGCCGTCGCGGAGCGGGTCATCCACGCCAGCGCCGACGTCGAGTACGCCGTCGACCTCGTCACCGACGAGGCCCACCTCGAACGCGGGCTGCGGGCGCTGCGCGCCGGCGCGCCGATCGTCACCGACGTCGCCATGGTCGCCGCCGGCATCACCGCCCGCGAGACGATCTGCTCCGTCGCCGACCCGGCCGCCGCACGGATGGCCCGGGCGGCGGGCATCACGCGCTCCGCTGCGGCGATCCGCCTGTCGTACGCCGAGGTCGGAAAGGGCGCGATCTGGGTGGTCGGCTGCGCACCGACCGCACTGGAGGAGATCATCGCGCGCGACGTCGACCCGGCCCTGGTGATCGGGCTGCCGGTCGGGTTCGTCGGGGCCGCCGAGTCCAAGGAGGCGCTGCGGAAGAGCGGACTTCCCGCCGTCAGCAACGTCTCCGAGAAGGGCGGCTCCGCGGTCGCCGCCGCCGCGCTCAACGCCCTCCTCTACTTCGAGGGCACCGTCGAGGGAGAAGGGAACGCATGACGCCGCTGCTGCTGGTCGGGCACGGAACCCGGGACGAGAGCGGGGCCGAGGAGTTCGGCCGGTTCGTCGAGCGGGTGCGGGGCCGGCTGCCGGCCGACGTGTCCGGGGGCTTCATCGAGCTGTCGCCACCGCCGCTCACCGACGCCGTCGCCGCGCTGTACGAGGCCGGGCACCGGCACCTCGCCGCCGTGCCGATGGTCCTCGTGGCCGCCGGGCACGGCAAGGGCGACATCCCCGGCGCGCTGGCCCGCGAGCGGGCGCGCCGGCCCGGCCTGTCGTACGCCTACGGCCGTCCGCTCGGCCCGCACCCGGGGCTGCTGGACCTCCTGGACGAGAGGCTGTCCGCCGTCCTCGACCCGGCCGAACGATCCGACACCGCCGTGCTGCTCGTCGGACGCGGCTCGACCGACCCGGACGCCAACGCCGAGATCCACAAGGTCGCCCGGCTGCTGTGGGAGGGCCGGGGACTGGGCATGGTCGAGCCGGCGTTCGTGTCGCTGGCCCGGCCGGACGTCCCCGAGGGGCTCGAACGCTGCCGTCGGCTCGGCGCGCGCCGGGTCGTCGTCCTGCCGTACTTCCTGTTCCCCGGCGTCCTCCCGGACCGCGTGGCCGCGCAGGCCCGCGCGTACGAGGGCCTGGAGGTACGGTGCGCCGACGTGATCGGCGACTGCGACGGCCTCGCCGACGTCGTCCTCGAACGCTACGAGGAGGCCCTGGCCGGCGACATCCGCATGAACTGCGACACCTGCGTCTACCGCATCGCCATGCCCGGCTTCGAGGACCGCGTCGGCGCCCCACAGCTCCCGCACCACCACCCGGACGACCCCGCGCACGGCCACCACCATCACGGCCCGCACGCGCACGCCCACCCGGACGACCCGTCGCACGCCCATGCCAACTGACGTGGACCTGCGCCACCACGGCGACCAGGAGGTCGGCCCGGGGCTGGTGGACCTCGCGGTCAACGTACGGCCGGGCACCCCGCCGGCCTGGCTCGCCGTGCTGCTGCGGGACAGCGTCGCCCGGCTCGCGGCCTACCCGGACGCCGCCCGCGCGCGGGCGGCGGTGGCCCGCCGCCACGGCCGTACCCCCGATGAGGTCCTGCTGACCGCCGGCGCCGCGGAGGCGTTCGTCCTCCTCGCCCGGGTCCTCGCCCCCCGGCGCGCGGTGGTCGTGCACCCGCAGTTCACCGAGCCGGAGGCCGCGCTGCGCGCGGCAGGCCACGAACCCGACCGAGTGATCCTGGGCGGCGACTTCCGCCTCGGCGCGACGCCCGACGACGGCGTCGGGGTCGGCGCGGTGCCTGAGGGCGGCGGCGCCGGGGGCGGCCCGGTGCCCGAGGACGGTGACCCCCGGCGCGGCCCGGAGGACGGCGTCCGGGGTGGAGCAGTGCCTGAGGGCGGCAGCTTTCGGCTCGGCGCGATGCCGAGGGGCGGCGTCCAGGGCGGTGCGGTGTCTGAGGGCGGCGGCTCGCGGGGCGGTGCGGTGTCTGAGGGCGGCGGCTTCAGATGCGGTGCCGTGCCTGGGGGCGGCGGCGTCGCGGTCGGCGCGGTGCCGGAGGACGCCGATCTCGTCATGATCGGCAATCCGACCAACCCGACGTCGGTGCTGCACCCGGCGTCGGCGATCGCCGCGCTCGCCCGGCCGGGCCGGACGCTCGTGGTGGACGAGGCGTTCATGGACTGCGTTCCCGGCGAGACGGAGAGCCTCGCGTCCGGAGCCGGGGCGCGCGTCCCGGGCCTCGTCGTCATCCGCAGCCTCACCAAGACGTGGGGGCTGGCGGGGCTCCGCGTCGGCTACGTCCTCGCCGAGCCGCCCCTGATCGCCCGCCTGGCCGAGGCACAGCCGCTCTGGTCGGTGTCCACCCCCGCCCTGGTGGCGGCCGAGGCCTGCACGAGCCCGCGGGCCCTCGCCGAGGCCGACGCGTGGGCCCGCGACCTGGAGGTCGAACGCGACCGGCTGGCGGCCGCGATCCGCGCGCTCGGCCTGCACGTCGTGCCCGAGGCGCGGGCCTCGTTCCTGTGCGTGCGCGTCCCCGGCGCGCCGGGCGGCCTGGCCGTACGCGCGGCGCTGCGCGAACACGGTTACGCGGTACGGCGCGGCGACACCTTCCCCGGCCTGGGACCCGACTGGCTGCGCGTCGCCGTCCGCGACGCGGCCACCGACGACGCGTTCACGGCCGCGCTCAAGGCGGTACTTGGTAACGCTCAACCACCGTCGCATGTTAAATGATCACGGTCACCAATCCCCGCAACGAGGAGAACCGATGGACCTCATCGCCGAGACGATCGCCGCGATCCGGCCCCTTGACGAGACGGCCATGCGGGCGGCGCGCGACCGGCACGACCGGCTGACCAAACCGCGCGGCTCGCTCGGCGCCCTGGAGGAGCTCGGCGTCCGCCTGTCCGGCGTCGCGGGAGCGTGCCCGCCTCCCCTGCCGGCGCCCGCCGCCGTCGCGGTCTTCGCCGGCGACCACGGGGTGCACGCCCAGGGCGTCACTCCCTGGCCGCAGGAGGTGACCGCTCAGATGGTGCAGAACTTCCTCGCCGGCGGAGCGGTCGTCAACGCGTTCGCGCGGCAGGCCGGCGCCGAGGTCACCGTCGTCGACGTGGGCGTCGCGACCGAGCTGCCGCCCGCGCCCGGGCTGCTGGTCCGGAAGGTGGCGAACGGCACCGCCGACATCACCCAGGGGCCGGCGATGACCGCCGACGAGGCCCGCCGGGCCGTCGAGGTCGGCATCGAGGTCGCCCGCGACCTCGTCGCCGCGGGCAACCGCTGCCTGATCACCGGCGACATGGGCATCGCCAACACGACGCCCTCCGCCGCCCTCATCGCCGCCTTCACCGGCCGCAGCGTCGAAGGCGTCACCGGGTACGGCACCGGCATCGACGACATCACTCACGCCCGCAAGATCAAGGTCGTGCACACCGCCCTGGCCCGGGCCCGCACCGAACTCCCCGGCCACGACGGCAGCGACGGCGCCGATCCCCGGGTCGCCTCCGCCGAGCCGCTCGCCGTCCTCGCGCAGATCGGCGGGCTCGAGCACGCGGCGATCGCCGGCTTCATCCTCGGCGCCGCCGCTCAGGGCGTCCCCGTCCTGCTCGACGGCGTGATCGCCGGCGCCGCCGCGCTCGTGGCGGCGGCGCTCGCCCGCGGCGCACGTGACTACTGCGTGGCCGGCCACCGGTCCGCCGAACCGGGCCACGCCGCCGCGCTGTGGTTCCTGGAGCTGCGCCCGCTCATCGACCTCGAGATGCGGCTGGGCGAGGGGACCGGCGCCGTCCTCGCCCTGCCGATCGTGAGCAGCGCCGTGCGCGTGCTGCACGAGGTCGCCACCTTCGACTCGGCGGGCGTCGCCGACAAGGACGCCGCCTCGCCGGACGGCACCTGACCCGCGCCGGTGACCACCGGGCCGTCCAGGTCACTGCCGGATGGCACCCGACCGGCGCCGGTGACCACCGGGCCGTCCAGGTCACTGCCGGATGGCACCTGACGGCGCCGGTGACCACCGGACGGCAGCCGACCCGTCCAGGCACCTGCCCCAGGGGACCCGCGCCGGTGACCACCGGGCGGTAGCCGACCCATCCGGGTACCTTCCGGATGGCACCTGGCCGGCGCGGGTACCTTTGGTGCCGGACCGGATCCACCGCTCACGCCTTCGACCAGGAGATCCTTCCTTGCCGCCTTACCTTCTCGGTCTCCGTTTCGACGGCCGCCGCGTCGTCGTCATCGGTGGCGGGCGCGTCGCCCAGCGACGCGTCCCGACGCTGCTCGCCGCCGGCGCCGACGTGCTGCTGATCGCCCCCGAGGCGACGCCGATGCTCGAGGACCTCGCCGCCCGCGGCGAGATCACCTGGGAGCGCCGGCCGTACCGTACGGGCGACTGCGACGGCGCCTGGCTCGTGCAGGCGTGCGCCGACGACGGCGACGTCAACGCGGCGGCCGCCGCCGAGGCCGAGAACGGGCGGATCTGGTGCGTGCGCGCCGACGACGCGGAGCTGTCCCCGGCCTGGACCCCGGCGAGCGGCAGGGTCGGCGAGACCACCGTCGGCGTCCTCGCCGGGGGAGACCCGCGCCACGCCGCCGGCCTGCGCGACGTCATCATCGACGGGCTGCGCGACGGCACCATCGGCGCCCGGCACTCACGGCGGCGGCCCGTGGGTGTCGCGCTCGTCGGCGGCGGCCCCGGCGATCCGGGGTTGATCACCGTACGCGGGCGGCAGCTGCTGGCCGAGGCGGACGTCGTCGTGACCGACCGCCTCGCCCCGCGCGAGCTCCTCGACGAGCTGTCCGCCGACGTGGAGATCGTCGACGCGGCCAAGATCCCGTACGGCCGCTCGGTCACGCAGGACCAGATCAACGCCGCGCTCGTCGAGCACGCCAAGGCGGGTCGGTTCGTCGTGCGCCTGAAGGGCGGCGACCCGTTCGTGTTCGGCCGGGGCGCCGAGGAGGTGCTGCACTGCGTGCGGGAGGGCGTCCCGGTCACCGTCGTCCCCGGCATCACCAGTGCCATCGCCGTGCCCGCCGCGGTCGGCGTGCCCGTCACCCACCGCGGCGTGTCCCAGGAGTTCCACGTGGTGTCGGCGCACGTCGCCCCGGGCGACCCCGCCTCGACGGTCGACTGGGAGGGGCTGGGCCGGGCCCAGGGCACCCTCATCCTGCTGATGGCGGTGGAACGCATGAGGGTCATCGCCGACACGCTGATGCGCTATGGTCGGTCGCCTGACACTCCCGTCGCCGTCATCCAGGACGGTACGCTGCAGACCCAGCGCGCCCTCACGACGACGCTTGCGGCGGTAGCGGACGACATGGCGGCCACCGCCGTGCGGCCACCGGCGATCGTCGTCGTCGGCGAGGTCGTGCAGGTTGCACGAGAGATCGACATGCTGAACGCGGATATAGGGCGGACTCCGTGACACCCCCGGCTGACCAGAGCGCGATCAAACGCGCGGCTACACCCCTCCCACTCGATGAGGCCCTGGACGATCTACGGGACCAGATCGCCTCCTTCCGGTTCGTCCTTGACGCCCCTGGCGTCGAGGAGGCCCGCACGACCCAGCAGGATCTGCTCAACCAGCTCGACGACTACCTCCTGCCGCGCGTACGCCGCAAGGACGCCCCACTGCTGGTGGTGCTCAGCGGGTCGACCGGCGCGGGCAAGTCCACGCTGGTCAACACCCTCGTCGGCGAGCGGGTAAGCGCGACCGGCGTGCTCCGGCCCACCACGAGCAGCCCGATCCTGGTCTGCCACCCCGACGACGCCGACTGGTGGCTCGACGAGCGCTACGTCCTGCCCGGCTTCGGGCGGGTGCCCGGCCCGGCGCCCGACGCCGTCGTCGGCGACCAGCTGGTGATCATGAAGAACGACGTGCTGCCCAAGGGCCTGGCGCTGCTCGACAGCCCGGACGTCGACTCGGTGTTCGAGGACCACCACGAGTTCGCCTCCCAGTTCCTGTCGGCGGCCGACGTGTGGATCTGCGTGACCACCGCGGCCCGCTACGCCGACGCCCTGGTCTGGCGCCTGCTGCACCGCGCCCGCGACCACGGCGCCACCCTCGGGGTGGTCCTGTCGCGCGTCCCGGAGGGCGGCGAGGAGATCGTCGAGCACTTCACCGAGATGCTCAAGGAGAACGGCCTGGAGCAGGCGGCGCAGTTCGTCATCCCCGAGACCACGGTCTCCGGCGGGATGCTGCCCTCCGAGGCGGCCGACGAGGTCCAGGTGTGGCTGGGCGGCATCAGTGAGGACGAGGATGGCCGAGCGGACGTCATCCGGTCTACTCTGGGTGGCGTGCTCGACACCTTCCGTACCCGCGTCCCCGAGCTGGCCGCGAAGGTCGAGGAGCAGGTCGCCCTCCGCACGATGCTCCGTGAGGAGGTCGAGGCCGCGTACGCCACCGGCCTGGCCGAGCTGGACGAGGCCACCCGCAACGGCTCCCTGCTGCGCGGCGAGGTGCTCGCCCGCTGGCAGGACTTCGCCGGCACCGGCGACCTCGAGCGCGCCCTGCACGCCGGACGCGGCCAGAGCGGCCACCGCGGCAGCAGCCGCCGCAAGCGCAGCCCCGCGCGGGTCCGCGCGCTCAAGGCCGCCCTGCGCAGCGCGCTCGAGTCCCTCATCATGGCCAGTGCCGAGCGCTCCGCCGAGGAGGTCGTGAACCGCTGGCAGAGCCGGCCGGCCGGCGCGATGCTGCTGGCCGGGCGCGAGGAGGCGCTCGACCGCGCCTCCGCCGAGCTGTCCCGCCGTGTCACCCGCGCCGTCAGCGCCTGGCAGGACCACATCGCCGAGCTGATCCGGACCGAGGGGGTCACCAAGCGATCGGTGGCCAAGTTCGTCTCGTACGACGACGAGGCCCTGGCCCTCGTGCTGATGGTCGGCCTGTTCGGCTTCGGCACCAGCGAGATCGCGGTGGAGGGCGGCACCAGCGCGGTGCCGCAGCGGCTGCTCAAGGCGCTGTTCGGCGCCGAGTCGCTGCGGAGCATGAGCGCCAAGGCACGGGCCGACCTGCGCGGCCGCATCGGCATGCTCTTCGACGAAGAAGCCATCAGGTTCGGGCAGGTGCTCGACGGCGCCGGGGTGCCCGATGAGACCACCCCCGTCCAGCTCTACCAGGCCACATACAACCTCGAGGTCGCCCGGTGACCGAGGAGGATCGCGACCGATGACGACGACCACTCCCGGCGTCTCCGGCACGTCCCAGGAGACCGAGCCAGCGCAGACGGAGCAGGCGACCCCGGCTCCCGAGCCGACCGCACCGCCGTCCGACGCGTCCGGGCTCACCCACCGCCTGGCCACGCTCGACCGGCTCGTCGAGCTCGGCGACGGCCGCGTCGATCAGGCGCTCATGGACGACGCCGCCGAGCTCCTCGGCCGCGCCGGCCAGCGGCTGCGGCTGTCCGGCGACCACACGATCGTCGCGCTCGCAGGCGGCACCGGTAGCGGCAAGTCGTCGCTGTTCAACGCCGTCTGCGGCCTCGAGCTGTCCCCGACGGGCCTGCGCCGCCCGATGACCTCCTCGGCGCACGCCTGCGTCTGGGGTCTCGACGGCGCCGGGCCGCTCCTGGACTGGCTCGAGATCGACAAGCGCCACCGGTACGCCCGGGCCAGCGCGCTCGACCAGAAGACCGGCGGCGACGGCGGCTCGCTGGAGGGCCTCATCCTGCTGGACCTGCCCGACCACGACTCCATCCGATCCGAGCAGGTCGCCGAGGTCGACAAGTACGTCGGCGTCGCCGACCTGCTGATCTGGGTGCTCGACCCGCAGAAGTACGCCGACTTCGCCGTGCACCGGCGCTACCTCGAGCCCCTGGCCGGACACGACGGCGTGAGCCTCATCGTCCTCAACCAGGTCGACCGCCTCGCGCCCGAAGAGATCGACGAGTGCGTCAAGGACCTGCGGCGCCTGCTGGAGGCCGAGGGCCTGCGCGCCCCCCGCATCCTGACGACCTCGGCCAAGTCCGGTGCCGGGATCGACGACTTCCGCGAGGTCATCGCGGACACCGTGGCCGCACGGCGGGCCCGCACCCAGCGCCTCGTCGCCGACCTGGACCGGCTCATCCAGCGGTTCGAAGGCGCCTTCGGTGACATCGAACCGCCCACCACGGTCGACGCCAAGCGCACCGCCGGCCTCGTCGAGGCGCTCGTGGACGCCGCCGGCATCCCGGCCGTGGCCGAGGCGATGGAGAGCGCGTACGGGCTCCGCGCCCTGGACTACGTCGGCTGGCCGCTCACCCGCCTCGCCGCCCGGCTGCGCAGCGACCCGCTGCGCCGCATGCGCCTCGGCGAGCTCCGCGACGAGCTGCGCTCGGCGTTCACCGCCCCCGTCAACGCCCAGCAGGCCCACATCGACAACGCCTTGCAGGACGTCGCCGAGGACGTCGTGCGCGACCTGCCGCCCTCCTGGCGGAAGTCGGTGCGCGAGGCCGGCCGGTCCAACGCCGAGGCGCTCCCCGAGGCCCTCGGCACCTCGCTCCGCGACGTCGTCCCCGCGTTCAACCAGGTGCCGGCCTGGTGGTGGGCGGTGCGCATCTGGCAGTACCTCCTGCTCGTCGTCGCCGCCGTCAGCCTCGTCTGGCTCGGCGCGATCGGCGCCTTCGCCGGACTGAAGCTCGCCCACGCGCCGACCCGCCTCCTCGGCGAGGCGGGCGTCGCACCGTACGTCGCGCTGGTGTTCGCGTGCGTCCTCGGCCTCGGCGCGCTGACCGCCCTGGCCGCCCGGAACATGATCTCCCTGACGGCGGTGAAGCACAGCGAGCGGATGGAGCAGCAGATGCGCGAGGGCGTCACCACCGCCGCCCGCGAGCTCGTCATCGAGCCCATCGAGCAGGAGCTCGCCGTGTACGCGCGGTTCCGCGACGAGGCGGGCCACGCGATCCGCGACGTCGCCCCCTAGGGACACGGAGTTATCCACAGTTCACGGAGAGGTCTGGTGAGCGGGGTCTCGGATCCTCGACGGTGGGTGTGACGGCGGCGGCGTAGGGCCGCCGCGTACGCACCGGAGGAGCCTTCGTGAACGACGCGCTGATCACCGTCATCGGTTTCGTGGCCGCCGAGCCCCACTTCGAGGTCCTGTCCAGCGGCACCGCCCTGATGTCGCTCCGCATCGGCAGCACCCCGCGCCGCTTCGACCGCGACCTCGGCCAGTGGCGCGACGAGGATCCGATGTTCCTGACCGTGACCTGCTGGCGGTCCCTGGCCACCAATCTCCAGGAGGTCGATTTCAAACGCGGCGATCCGGTCATCGTCACGGGCCGGCTCCGGCTCCGGGAGTACGCCAAGGACGGGCAGGTGCGCTTCTCCGCGCAGATCGAGGCGACCACCGTCGGCCACGACCTCAGCCGCGGCGTCGCCCGCCTGCAGCGGTCCCAGCGCTCCGCCGTCAATCTGGCGGAGGACCGCCGGCAGGCCGACGACCTCGCCGACCGCTGGATCGAGTCGGAGGAGCGCGCCGACGGCACCGAGGAGCTCACCACCCAGGTCACCGGGGAAGCCGACGAATCCGACGAGACCACCGAGCCGGCCACGTTCCGGGCGGTCGCCTGATGCGCCCCGCCGGCGTCTCCTGGGCCCGCACCGTGCAGGCCACCGCGCCGCGGCCCCGGTAGGCCGATCGGAAGGCTTGCGGAGGAGTGCCCTTCGGCGCCTGCCGGGCCCGCGTCGTGCCGGCCGCCCCGCCCTGGCGTGGGTAGGGACCGACCGGAAGGCTGACACATGGGGTGCCCTCCGGCGTCTCGCGGTCGGGCTCGGGGAAGGTGCGGCCGGGGTGGTGGCGATTCCGCAGTAGGGCGGGGCGTGCCCCGTCGGCGTCTCGCGGTCGGGCTCAGGGGAAGGCGGCGGCGGTCGGGCCCGCCGGCGTCGAGGTGCCCGCGGCCCGCCGCTACATCCCCGGCACGCCGGCCGCGGTCGGTGTGGCCAGGGTGGCGGCGATTCCGTAGTAGGGCGGGGCGCGGCCCGGCGTGCCTCGTCGGCGTCTCGCGGTCGGGCTCGGGGGAAGGCGTCCGCGGTCGGTGTGGCCAGGGCGGCGGCGATTCCGTAGTGGGCGGGGTGCGGCCCGGCGTGCCCCGTCGGGGTCTCCTGAGCCCGTGCGGCGAGGTCACAACGGGCCGTGCGCATAGGCCGACGAGCGGGCCGCCGCGCGTCCGGAGCAGGGCGGGGGCGTCCCCGTGCACGCCCCCGCCCGTACGGTTCACCGGCGTCCCCGTGCACGCCCCCGCCCGTACGGTTCACCGGCGTCCCCGTGCACGCCCCCGCCCGTACGGTTCACGGGCGTTCTGCTGACACCGGCGGCACGATGACGGCCGGACGGCCGGGTTCCGGGCCGGTGTCGGTGCCTGACCGGCCGGACGGATCTCGCCCGCGCCGAGGCGACAGGGACGGCGAGCGGTGCCTACCGGATCGCCTTGGAAATCGGTCGTCCCCGGATCCCTGTCAGGGGATGAGGACGGTCTTGCCGCTCACGCGACCGGTCTCGGCGTCGCGGTGCACCGCCGGGAGCTCGGCGAGCGGGCGGGCCCCGATGTCCAGGCGCACCACGCCGCTGTCGACCAGGGCGACGAGCTCGGCGAGCTGGGCCGGATCATTGCGGGCGACGAAGTGCGTCCCCGTCACGCCGGTTCCCGTCGGAGGCTCCACCGGGACGGTGATCGACACCAGCGCACCGCCGGGCCGGACGACCCGGCAAAGTGCTTCCACGGCCTCGGCCGGGATCGGGGCGAGGTTGAAGACCAGATCCACCGGCCGGTCGAGGACCTCGTACGGCGAGGTGCGCGTGTAGTCGATGATCTGTTCGGCGCCGTAAGCACGGACCCGGTCCGCGCTCCTGGGCCCGGCGGTGGCGACCACGTGTGCGCCGGCGTGGCGGGCGAACTGGACGGCGAACATCCCCACGCCACCGCCCGCCCCGTTGATGAGGATCCGAGTACCCGATGCGAGGCCCGCGTGTTCGAACAGTCCCTGCCAGGCGGTGAGCCCGGCGACCGGGATCGCCGCGGCGTGGGCGAGCGGTAGGGCGGCGGGAGCGCGCACCAGCCCGCCGGCCGGGGCCGTGAGGTACTCGGCCGCCGCGCCGCCCTTGTCGACGCGGCCGACGAGGTGGTCGCCGATCTCGAAGCCTTCGGCGCCGTCTCCCAGCTCGACGACCGTCCCGGAGGCTTCGGACCCGAGGGTGAACGGCAGGTCCAAGGGGACGACGTCCTGCATGAAGCCGCTGCGGAAGCCGACGTCCGAAGGGTTGAACCCGGCCGCGGCCACCCGCACCAGCACCTCGCCCGGGCCGGGGACGGGCCGGGGCACCGGCTCATACCGGATTACTTCGGGGCCACCGAAGGCATGGACCCGCGCGGCCATCATCGTGGCGTTCGGATTCGTGGCTCGCCGGCTCGATACCGGTTCTGCTGTCATGAGTCCCCCTGTCTCAACCGATGCTTCGACCGCCACACCCGGCATCGGGCGCGGCGATCTTCGAGTGACTCGACGGTAGGGGCGGCGCGCGAGACGGCCAATGTGTACTCGTCTCGGATTCTTACGCCCGCGTCTCGCGAAAGCCGTCGCTACCATCCGGTGATGGACGTGCTGAGCGACGTGATCGCCGTGATGCGCACCGGTGCGCCCCGATCGGCCCGGGTGGAGTGGCAGGCGCCGTGGGGACAGCGATTCCGGCCGGTGCCGGGAGCGGCGGGCTTCCAGATCGTTCTGCGCGGAACCTGCTGGTTGATCCCCGAAGACGGGGATCCCGTCCCGCTGTCCGCCGGCGATGTGGTGTTTCTACCGCACGGAGGGTCGCACGGTCTGGCCGGCGCTCCCTCCACGCCCCTGGCCGAGCACACCTGCGATCCGCAGGACGACTCCCGGTTCGAACGCAGGTACGCCGCCCCGCCCGCAGGCCGGCGTGGCAATTCCCCGACCACGGTGACGTTGTGCGGGGCGTACCAGCTCGACGCCGCTCGCGTCCACCCACTGCTGAGCGATCTGCCACCGCTGCTGCATCTGCCCGCCAGACTCGAACGTCATCCCCGACTGCGCGCCGCGGTCGAACTCCTCGGCGCGGACCTGGAGGAACCACAGCCGGGGACCGACGCCCTCGTGCCCGCGCTGCTGGACACCATGCTCGTCTACATCCTGCGGGCCTGGTTCACCGAGCAGTCGGTGCGCGGCGGAGCCACCGGATGGGCGGCGGCCCTCGCCGACCCGGCCATCAGCACCGCCCTGGAGGCGATCCATCGCGAGCCCGCGCATCCCTGGACCGTCGCCGACCTGGGCGCGCAGGCCGGGCTGTCGCGGGCCGCCTTCTCCCGGCGCTTCACGGCCCTGGTCGGGCGCCCGCCCCTGGCGTACCTGACCTGGTGGCGGTTGACCACCGCGATGCGGCTGTTGCGCAGCTCCGACGCACCGCTGCACACCGTGGCCCGACAGATCGGCTATGCCTCGGAGTTCGCCTTCGCCAACGCGTTCAAACGGGAGTTCAACGTCGCGCCCGGACGCTACCGGCGCGACGGCCGCTCGGGAACGCCGAGCGGCCGTCGCCTCGAGCGAAGTCAGCCGGATCGGATCGGCCGGCGTGCTGCTGACACCGAACACCCCGTCACCCGCTGACGGGCGCCTCCCAGACCACCGCGTACAGCTGAAGCGGCAGCTCCTTGTCGCTCTGGATGACGGTCAGCCCTACGCGACGCCCGAGATCGGGATGCCGCCAGATCGAGAGGCCGTCCCCCCAGGCCAGAGTGTCGAGCGCTGTCGGCACGCGCGTTCCGGCGAAGCCGGTCTGCGTCCACTCGTAGCCGTCGACGATCTCCGGCTCGCCCCAACGCCCGGTGAGGGCCGCGGCCAGTGTGTCCTGCATCGTGGTGATCTCGCGTACGACCGTATCCATCTCCTCCTGGGGGACCGGGTCCCAGAAGTCCCGTGTCTCGTGGAGGACGCACAGATGCCAGTTGGTGCCGCTGCTCGCATCGTCGGTTCCCGGCTCCGACTCCGGAAACGGGACGGCGAGTAGTTCGTCGAGGCGGCGCAGCTGGTCGCCGTCAACAGAATCGATCATGGGCGGAGGTTAGCGATCGTCCCCGACAGGACTCCGTAGGCCGGGAACGGGGGCCTGCGGCGCCCGGCCCGCTGAGAGTGCGGACCGGGCGCCGTAGCCTGGACGTCAGCCGGAGCGGATCGGATAGACGTGGACGCCGGCCTGATCGCTGTTCGTGGACGTGTGCGACAGGCCCTTCGGTGAGGTGTCGAGGAAGGACCCGGGCACGCGGGATCCGGGGACCTCGAGGTACGTGCCCGGGTCACCCGAGCCGTTGGCATAGCCGACGCCGGCCGAGGTGCCGCCCAGACCGCTGTGGCCCCCGCTGAGATCGCCGCTCTCCCAGCGCAACTGCGTGTAGCGGAACACGATGTCGAACGCTCCGTCGCCGGCGTCGCGCCGGTCGACGAGGTAGAGCTCGAAGGAGTTCAGCGGGTCGGCGTGGGCGTCGTAGTAGCCGACCCCGTCGTACAGGACGCAGAACGCCCGCCGTCCCTGCACCGTGCCCATCCCGTACCGGACCGGCTGCGTGCGCGGGGCCCGGGTGTCGACGTCGGCCCACCACGGGGCAATGATCGGCTCCGTCATGTCCTTGAAGGGCTCGGGGGTGAAGTCGGAGAACGCTCTCTCGCCGAAGCTGACGTTGCCGTTGTTGTTCACCCAGAGCTCGGAGAACCGCCGACCCTTGAAGTTCAAGGTGAAGGGCAGGCTCACCTTCGGCCCGGACTGGTCGTCGTTCGGCACGACCCGGTTGGCGTCGCAGCTCACGTCGGCCCGGTCACCGTCGGCCTGGAATTCGTACCGGCCGGTGAAGCCGCCCGAGTCGAACACCCGCACCTCGTACCGTCCCGATTTGCGAAGCCCGGTGAAGCCCACCGAACCGCACCCCGGACCGCGGGTACGGCCGAGCGGCCGGCCGCTCGGGGCGACGAGCGTGATCGCGAAGGTGCCGGCGCCGGGGCATTTACCCGGCGTCGTGATCCGGACCGACTGCCCGGCCTTGAGGTCGACCAGGTAGCGGTCGGTGGCGTACGGCTTGTCCAGCGAGCCCGACACCCGGCGGCCGAGTTGGAGCTGAGCGGTGTCCTCGATCGGGCCGCCGAGCGCGGTGAGGTCGACGGTGGACCGCATCCGCTGGGCGACGACCGCCGCGTTGTCGGCGAACCGCCGGTCACCGGTGAGGGCGACGTCCACGATGCACTGCTCCAGCGCCGCGCCGGGCGCCACGCCCTTGTCACGGCAGATCCTCTCCGCCGCGGCCCGGTCCGCCGCCGAAAGTCCGGCCACCGACGCCCGCTGCGGCGGCTCGACCGGCAGCGCGCCGTCCCGCGGAATCGTGCTGCGGAAGAACGACGCGGTCCCCTGGACCCGCCAGCTCGCGCCGAACTTCCCGTACAGCTGCTGGAAGTCGAGCGGATCCTTGACCGGCGTGCCGTCCCGCGCGGTGAGGTCGTTGGTCGCGTTGCTGTCGGCGTTGCCGAGCAGGCCCCGTACCTTCCCCCACCGGCTCTTGGCCAGCGTCAGGAACGCGTTGTCGGCGATCCAGCGACCGGCCATCAGCTCGGTCCCGTCCGGCCAGTGGACCACCGCGCCGCGCACCTTGCCGAACGTGAGCACGGCGCCGCCGGGCAGCTTGGTCGTGATCCCTTCCTTGAGCGGCAGCCGCCTGCCGTCGAGGGTGGCCACCTGCGGATCCAGCGGTTCGGAGGTCGTGTCGTCGCCGAAGGCGATCACCGAGCGGCCGACCCGCGCGGCAACGCCACGGTTGACCGACATCGACGTCGACCGGTGCGGCAGCCGGGTGTACCGCCCCTGCACCATGAAGTCGTCGGTGGTCGACTCGGCCAGCACGTAGTCGCCCGCACCCTGGAAGTCGACCGAGCCGCCGTCGAAGGTGACGAAGTGCGGGTCGCCGTACGATCCGCCGGTCGCCGGAGGCAGCGGCCCGTCGTCCCGCGTGGTGCCACCGTCGCCACCGCCACCACCGCTGCCCGGCGGCACACCGCCCGGCGGCAGCTCGCACTTGTCGGGCCCGGCAGCAGCGCCCTTGGCGGCCTCGAGATGAGCCTTACAGGAGTTCTGGCAGGCGTCGCCGACCCCGTCGCCGTCCGAATCGGCCTGGTCCGGGTTGGCGACGGCGGGGCAGTTGTCGAGTTTGAAAGACGCCCCCGTCCACGGCTGAGAATTCGGTACGCCGTCTCTGTCCTTGTCGTTGCCATAGAGGCTTGTGATGTCCTGCTTGGTCTTCTTGAGCTTTGTCTCGACCCGGAAGAGGTACGGCTTGCCGGCCACGTCGCCGGGGCTGCCGCCCGGCTGGGGGGTCGCTTCGAGCTGGCTGAGAAGGATCGTGCCGCCGATCTGAGCGGCGGTCGAACCAGGGTTGCCGTCGCAGAAGTCGATCGAGTCGAGCACCTCGAGAGTCGGCTCGACTTCGAGATCCACCCGCTTCAACACGCCCCGGTCGTCGGCGGTGGGGATGAACCGCATCGGGCCCGAGAAGTTCCGCTGATCGGCGAAGGTCGTCGGACCGGGGGGCAGGGTGACCTGCCCCGGGCCGCCGGCGATGATCCCGGGAACCCGGCCCGGGTCGTCCCACGTGATGTCGACCGACTGCCCGACCGGCCGGTAGTCCGAGAACTTCTTGGTCGTGGGCGTCTGCGGTGCCGCGAGGGGCGGCGGCGCGGCCCTGATCGTGTCGATCAGATCACTGATCACCTGGTCCGTCGCCGCTTTGGTCTTCGGCTCGTCGCGGAACTGCGCGAGCGCGCCGGCGTCGGTCACCTCGGTCCGGTCGTGCGTGCGCCGTCCACCCTGAATGAACTTCTCGATCATGTCCGCCGAGGTCGTGCTGCCGTCCGGCGGACGGCCGCTCGTGGCGTACAGAAAAGGGAGCAGGTGCGCGCGCAGGTCACGCCTGACGAGCGGGACGTCGAACCTGCCGGTGAGCGGCTTGCACCAGTCGGACGGGAGCACCGGCAGGTCCGCCCGCACCTCGAGACCTCGCAGCCGATCGACCTGGAACACCAGCGTCTTTCCCACGACCTTGGCACGCGGCGTCGTCACGGTCATGCGATCCGGATCGAAGCCCTTGATCACTGTCCTGGCCGGTTGGAGCCCGACGACGCCGGGCTCGACGGCCACGGTGATCGGCTTGGCGAAGCGCAGGCCATTGGGCGACAGGTCGAGGATGCCCGAGCCGAAGATCTCCTTCATCCCGGTGACCTTCAGCGGCGTCAGGTTCAAGCGGGTCGGCTTGCGCACCGCGCCCGCCGGAACCGTCACCCGCCACCCCTTCCCGGCGTACGACCCGCCGCGCGGACCGACCTGTACGGGCGTCGCGAGCTGCTGCACAGGCGTGTCGAGGGCCTGGCCACGCCCGGCGGACACCGCGGCGACCGCCAGTTCGCCGAGACGCCCCGGCCCGTGAACCGAGACGGCGACGCTGCCGTCGGGCAGTCCGATGAGGGTGTACCGGCCGCTGCCGTCGGTCTTGGCGGTCCGGGATCCGTAACTCGCCGTGGCGCCGGCGACCGGCTTGTGCGTGCCGGCGTCCAGCACACGACCGGTCACCTGGCCACGTGCCTTGCCCGACCGCTGCTGGACCGTCACACGCTTGGTCAGCCGCCGCTTGCCGGAGTACGCCGTGACCGTCAGGTGATTTCGCCGAGAGGGCCGCAGCAGCACCTCCACCGAGAATGTGCCTCCCCGTCCGGTGAAGGCCGCGGCCGGAAGGACGCCTCCGCTCACCATCACCACGCTGCGAGCCGCAGTACGCCCACGAAGCGTGACACTGCCGGACCGGGTCTTACGAGGTGCGGACACCGTGAGTCCGGTGGCCACGTGCGTCGCGGCCGTCGCCGCCTCCGCGGGCGCCTGTGCCAGGCCGAGCGCCATGGCGATCGCCGCCGTGACCGCCATGGCCCGGGCGGCCGCCCACTCTATGATCGACGGCCGGGTTCGCCGATTATGCATTTATCAACTCCCCGTTTTTGCGCTAAAATCGCCGATCATTGACTAATTGGACGTTCGCGACACTCGCCTGTCCGCTTACTTCATCGGCGACGTAGAAATGCCGATGTTAACCGATGTCGCAGGCTTCACCCGGTGAAATGCGCCTGTATTCGCGATGTGAATCTTTGCAGGCAACTGGCCGCTTTTGGCCAGCTGAATCCTTGTCGGCTCCTGTTTCATACTCATATGGATTAATCGGCGCCGCTAACCCCAGATACTCGACAGTCGAGGAATAAGTGGACGAATTCCTTGCGTACCCGCGGGGTGAGGGTGTTGAGGCGAAGCAATGTGCGATGGGCCACGCGCCGTGGGCCGTGCCAGGGGATTCCCCTGGCACGGCCGCGCGTCAAAGGGCCTTGAGTGCGGCGGTGACGACGTTCGCGAGCGGGGCGGCCGGTCGGCCGATGAGCTGCCGCAGATCAGTGCTGTCGGTGTACCAGTCACCGCGGCTGATGGCGGCCGCCTTCTCGGGGCTGCGTACGGCGGCGACCGGCGGGCACACCGCGCTCCAGCAGTTCTGGGATGACAAGACGGCCGAGGCGACCGGTGGCCGCGGTGATGGTGATCATCGTGAAGCGGCTTTCTTCTGGACGTCGCCTCCGGCCAGGTGCATCGGGAGCCGGTCGAAGACGCTGATCACGCGCGTGATCTTGCCGTTCTCGACGGTGATGTAGTCGATGCCGCGGAAGTCCTTCAGGAAGGGGGTGTCGGTGGTGTACACGGCCGCCGCGTGGGTGTCATCGCCCAGGACGTCGATGACGGCGGCGCTGGTGAGCGAGAGCGCGAACGGCTCGAGGAACCTGCGGTAGCCCTCCACTCCCTCGAACGCGCCGTTCGGCGCCTCGCACACGACGTCGTCCGCGAGGAGGCTCAGGGCCTTGTCGACGTCCTTGCTCGTCCACGCGCGGACGAAGTCCTCGGCGACCTTCTGGGCGAGCCCGTTCGTTCCGGTCACAGCCAGTTCCTTTCGTGGCGCTTCGTCCCCTGTAAGGCCGGGGACGCCTGGAGCCGCCCCCTGTGGGCGGCCCGTCTACCTGCATCGTCACGGAGGTATATGTCAGGCAGTGTCATATACCCGGGTAATTTCGGAGGCATGAGAGCCGAGCGTCTGCTGTCGATCATGCTGCTGCTGCAGACCCACGGGCGGCTGCCCGCGAGTGATCTGGCCGAGCGCCTGGAGGTGTCGGTCCGCACGGTGATGCGTGATGTGGAGGCGCTGTCGGCGGCCGGGGTGCCGGTCTACACCGTGCGCGGCCCGCACGGCGGCATCGCCCTGCTGCCCGGCTACCGCACCAACGTCACCGGGCTGACCACCGACGAGTCCCGCGCGCTGTTCGTGCTGCTGTCCGACCGCGCCCACACCGAGCTGGGTCTGGGCCAGGCCCTCGGCTCCGCGCTGCGCAAGCTGATGGCCGCGCTGCCCGCCCCGCACCGGCCCGACGCCGACCTGGCCAGCCGCCGGATCCTCATCGACCCGGTGCGCTGGCGCGGTGGCCCCGCACGCTCGGCCGCTGTCGATCTGGCGGTGCTCCAGCAGGCGGTCTTCACCGACCGGCGGCTGCGGCTGCGCTACCGGCACGGCCGCGACAACCGCGTCCGTTCCTACACCCTCGACCCGTACGGGCTGGTCAACAAGGCCGGCACCTGGTACCTGGTCGCCGACCACCGCGGCGAACCCCGGCTCTTCCGGGCCGACCGCGCTCGGTCCGCCGCGATCCTGGACGAGCCCGTCCGCCGCCGCGACGGCCTGGAACTGGCCGACGTCTGGGATGGCCTGCGCCGCCACATCGACGAGATTCCCGTACCGCTGCTCGTCACGGTGAGCGTCAGGCGGGAGATCCTCGGCAAGTTCCTGCGCATCCACCAGGCCGACCTGGCCGGGCCTCCTCCCGTCGACCTCCTGCCCGACGCCGAACCCCGAACCGAACGTGTGCCCGTCGACCTGCGCTTCCCCTCCCTGCGCGCAGCGGAGGTGCTCCTGGGGTTCGGCACCGACGCCGAAGTCCTCGCGCCGCTCGACCTCCGCAAGGCACTGGCCCACAAGGCAGCCGAGGCCGCCGCCCGCTACGCCGCCGATCCCGACCATCCCGGTCCGGCCTGACATGGCAAGGCCGCGCAGCCGGGAAGGTCCTCGGACGGCGTTCGCAGCCCATGATTCAGCCCGAGTCGTGCCGGACGGCGCCGGTACGGGTCCGCGCCGGCGCGGACCCGTACCGGCGGTCCAGACGAAGCGGCGTGTCGTACGGGTGCCGCCGGAACGCCCGTGAGGAGGTTGGCCGCAAGCGGACAGACCCGCGTGGCGATGCCGCGTGGGCGGGGGAAGGGGAAGTGGTGGTCGTCAGATCCAGGAGATGCCGCGCATCGTGCTTTCCTTCCGGGATGGCGTCCGCCGACGTGGGGAGTCGGCGGTGCGAGCACGTCAGGTGCGGCTCGGCGGGGTGCCCCACCGACCCGGGCGGCCGCCGCCCGCCGCCGGGCGTCCTAAGAAGGTACCGAATTTGTTGCCCACTCCGCACACATTGCAACTATCCTATTACTGAACGTGATTCGATCAAGAGTGCACGAGCCGCCGTCCTGCGTCGCGGGGGCCGCCCTTGGCGGGCGGTCACGGCCTGACCCGTAGGGGGATGAATGACGGCACTGCAGACCTCCGGCGACGGACGCGGTGACGTCGCCGCGATCCCGCGGCGATGGCCGTTGCTGGAGCAGCCGCCACTGCTCGCCCCGTACGTGTTCGTGGTCGTCGGGCTGCACGCCGTGCTGACCGTCCTCGCGGTCACGCACACGACGTGGCGCGCCCAGGCGCTGATCTTGTTCGGCGCGCTGCTGGCCTGCGGGGCGATCAGCATCGAGGCGTCGCGGCGGCTCGGCATGCCGGCGGGTGTCGCGCGTGACCTGCTGTCGGCGTGGTGGCTGCCCGCGGCACTGCTGCTGCAGCCGGTGTACGCGCTGCTGATGCCGATCCCGTTGCAGATCCTGCTGCAGCTGCGGGTGCGCCGCACGATGCTGCACCGCAGGGCGATCGTCATGGCCTCCTACGGGCTGGCCGGCGCCGCCGCCTCCGTGGCGTTCCACGCCGTCATCCCGCACCCGCTCCGCGACGCGGCCCAGTGGCTCACCGACCTCGACGCCATGATCCCCTCGGTGGTCGTGTGCGCCGTGCTCTTCACCCTGATCAACACGGCGATCGTCGTGGTCGCGGTGCACATCGCCAATCCCGAGCTCTGCTGGCGCGACGCGCTGTGGGACCGCGAGATCCTCCTGCTCGACACGGTCGAGGTGTGCGTGGGGATCCTCATCACCATCTCCTGCGCGCTCACCCCACTGCTGCTGTTGATCGCGCTGCCTCCGGTGATGCTGCTGCAGCGCAGCCTGATCCACCACCAGCTGCGGAACGCCGCGCGGCTCGACGCCAAGACCGGCCTGCTGAACGCCGCGACCTGGCAGCTCGAGGCGGACACCGAGATCACCCGGGCCGTTCGCACCGACGAGTCGATCGCCCTCCTCCTCATCGACATCGACCATTTCAAACGGGTCAACGACGCGCACGGGCACCTGACCGGCGATCAGGTGCTGCACGAGGTGGCCACCACCCTGGTCCAGCAGCTGCGGGAGTACGACGTCGTGGGCCGGTTCGGCGGGGAGGAGTTCGCCGTGCTGCTCCCGCACGCCGACATGCTGGAGGCGTGCCGGGTGGCCGAGCGGCTCCGCAGCCGCGTGGGCCGGATGTGCGTGCCCGCCGACGACGCGACGATCACGGTGACGATCTCGATCGGGGTGGCCCTGTTCCGCACGCACGGACACGATCTGATCGAGCTGCTCGCGTCCGCGGATCTGGCGCTGTACCGGGCCAAGGAGTCCGGCCGCAACCGCATCTGTCTGCCGGCGACGAAGAAGCCCGGCGAGCGTCGCCAGATCACGGCGAGGCCATCCCCCCGGAGGCTCTAGTCTTGAGGGCATGCCGGAGTACATCTATACGATGCAGCGCGTGCGCAAGGCGCACGGCGACAAGGTGATTCTCGACGACGTCACCCTGAGCTTCCTGCCCGGAGCCAAGATCGGTGTCGTCGGGCCCAACGGCGCCGGCAAGTCCACGCTGCTGCGCATGATGGCCGGCCTCGAACAGCCCTCCAACGGTGAGGCCCGGCTCATGCCCGGGTTCACCGTCGGCATCCTCGCGCAGGAGCCGCCGCTCAACGAGGACAAGACCGTCCTCGGCAACGTCGAGGAGGGCGTCGCCGAGACCAAGGCGATGCTCGACCGGTTCAACGAGATCGCCGAGAAGATGGCGACCGACTACTCCGACGAGCTGCTCGATGAGATGGGCAAGCTGCAGGAGCAGCTCGACCACCGCAACGCCTGGGACCTCGACAGCCAGCTCGAGCAGGCGATGGACGCGCTGCGGTGCCCGCCGGGCGACGCCGACGTGACCACGCTGTCCGGTGGCGAGCGGCGCCGTGTCGCGCTGTGCAAGCTGCTGTTGGAGGCGCCCGACCTCCTGCTGCTCGACGAGCCCACCAACCACCTGGACGCCGAGAGCGTGCAGTGGCTGGAGCAGTACCTCGAGAAGTACGCCGGCACCGTACTCGCGGTCACCCACGACCGCTACTTCCTGGACAGGGTCGCCGGCTGGATCTGCGAGGTCGACCGCGGCCGCCTCGTCGGGTACGAGGGCAACTACTCCACCTACCTGGAGAAGAAGGCCGAGCGCCTCAAGGTCGAGGGCCAGAAGGACGCCAAGAAGAAGAAGCGCCTGGAGCAGGAGCTCGAGTGGGTCCGCTCCAACCCGAAGGCCCGCCAGACCAAGAGCAAGGCCCGTCTCCAGCGGTACGAGGAGATGGCGGCCGAGGCGGCCAAGTACCGCAAGCTGGACTTCGAGGAGATCCAGATCCCGCCGGGCCCGCGCCTGGGCACCACGGTGATCGTCGCCGAGCACCTGACCAAGGGCTTCGGCGACCGTCTCCTGATGGAGGACCTGTCCTTCAACCTGCCGCCCAACGGCATCGTCGGCGTGATCGGCCCGAACGGCGTCGGTAAGACGACGCTGTTCCGGATGATCGTCAACGCGGCCGGCGCGGGCGCGCCCGACGGCGTCACCGCGGACGAGAAGCCGGACGAGGGCAGCCTCAAGGTCGGCGACACCGTCAAGATCTCCTACGTCGACCAGAGCCGGGGCGGCATCGACCCGAAAAAGAACGTCTGGCAGGTCGTCTCCGACGGCCTCGACCACATCAAGGTCGGCCAGGTGGAGATGCCGAGCCGCGCGTACGTCGCGGCGTTCGGCTTCAAGGGCCCGGACCAGCAGAAGCCGGCCGGCGTGCTGTCCGGCGGTGAGCGCAACCGCCTCAACCTCGCGCTCACCCTCAAGCAGGGCGGCAACGTGCTGCTCCTCGACGAGCCGACCAACGACCTCGACGTCGAGACGCTGAGCTCGCTGGAGAACGCCCTGCTGGAGTTCCCCGGCTGCGCCGTGATCACCTCGCACGACCGGTGGTTCCTCGACCGCATCGCCACCCACATCCTGGCGTGGGAAGAGGGCTCGAACTGGTTCTGGTTCGAGGGCAACTTCGCCGACTACGAGAAGAACAAGATCGAGCGGCTCGGCGCCGAGGCGGCCCGCCCGCACCGCGTCACCCACCGCAAGCTGACCCGCTGAGACACGACGAAAGCGCCGCGAGACGTCTCGCGGCGCTTTCGTCATCAGGTCACGAGGGCAGACCCCACGGGGGAGCGGCCGGGGCCGCCACCGGCGCGACGCGCGTGTCGGGCCGGGTGCCCGCCGGGTAGATGAGCGCCTCGTCGCCCTTGTGCAGCTCGATCTCCAGGACACCGCCGTTCTCGTGCCACTTCGCGGCCTTACCGTTGCGGCGCACCTCGTACGGGCCGGTCATGCCGCCGGGGATCAGCCGGAGCGGCTCTCCGGCCAGGCTGCGGACGCTGATGAAGGCCGTCCGGCCGTCGCGCCGTACGGCGGTGACGAGGAACGCCCCCTCCGTGCGCAGGTCCTGCACGGCCACGTCGTTCCAGCCGGACGGTATCGCGGGGAAGACCCGGATCGTGCCGCCCCAGCTCTGGAGCAGCATGTCGTGCAGTGACTGGGCGCCCGACAGCGGTGTCTCCATCACCGGACCGGACTCGGCGTACATCGTGTTCGGCTTGACGTACGTCGTCAGGAGCGTGCTCAGGTTGGTGAGGGCGGAGTCGCCGTCGCCGAGCAGCGCGTTCATGGACGCCCCGCCGGTGAACGTGTAGCCCTGCTGCGCGCCCGGCAGCCCCAGCCAGTGGGCGAGCGAGCGTTTCAGCAGGTCCCGGTTGGCCGGGTCGGTGACGTCCAGCACGTGCAGCGGATGGAACCACAGCATGTGCGAGAAGTGCCGATGACTCGTGGTGAGCTGGACGTCGGCACCGATCCACAGCCCGTCGTCGCCCTGCGGCGGCGGGACGAGACGCTTCAGGACGTCGTGCCACTTGGGGATCAGCGGATCATCGACCTTCAGGCGTGCCGCCGCCTCCAGCAGCGCCTGGCAGCCCCAGGTGAGCAGGGCCAGGTCGTAGTTGCAGTCCCGGGTGGTGGCGTACTCGGGGGAGTACGTCGCCGGCAGGTGGAGGCGGCCGTCCGAGCCCTCCGTCAGGAAGTGCAGGTAGTAGTTGATCGCGCGGCGCAGCAGCGGGAACAGCATCGTCCTTAGCAGGGTGTCGTCCATGGTGTGCCGGTAGCGCATCCAGACGTCGTGCAGCGCCCAGGGCAGGTTGCCGACCTCCGGCACGCCGTAGTCGCCGCTCGGCACCTGCCCGGGGACGCCGAACGCGTCCGAGCGGAGATCCTCCTGCGTGACCCGGCCGATCCCGGCCGAGTCGGACCGGTACTGCTCGGCCGTGTTGGCGACGAGGTTGTCGCGGTACCGGTCGAGGGAGCGGGTGAGCGAGTCGAGCTCGGTGTGGCCGGTGGCGTTGATCAGCCAGTACTCCAGCTGAACGTTGAGGTTCCACCAGGTGCCGGGCCACGGCGTGGGCTGCAGCCACTGCGCGGCCGTGCCGATCACCGGCCGGTCGACGCGCGTCGCGCAGGCCATCTTGTACAGCTGGATCCAGTAGAAGGCCTGCAGCCGGGCGTCCGGCAGCGACAGGAAGCTCTTCGGGTAGAAGCGGTGCCACCAGCGCCGGTGCTCGCGGGTCAGCTCGTCGAGCGGCGCGGCCCGCTTCAGCCGCCGGGCGGCGACGTCCGTCGCGGTCCGGTCGGGGAAGGTGTGGGCGACGGTGGCGAGCAGCGTCCGCCCGTCGACGTGCCACGCCGTCGCCGTCCGGCCGCCCGCGACCAGGTCCTGGTCGCAGTGGTCGTTCGCCAGAACCGGGTCGGGGTTGTCCTTCAGACCGGCCGGGCGCGGTTTGGAAGCCAGCCGGGGTGACACCGCCGGGAAGGGCGTGAAGGTCCAGCCGACCGTCTCCCCACCGGCCGGCGTCGCGTCGACGACCAGCAGATCGCGGGTCGCGTGGACGAACGACCGCAGCGCGACCGTGCCGGCGGTCGTGGTGATCGTTCCGGAGAGTTCGGCGTCCCAGAGGGAGAGCCGCAGGTCGACCCCTGTGACGTCGCCCGCGGTCTCCAGGGTCAGGTAGCCGATGCGCAGCCGCGAGTGCCCGAACAGGGCGCCGACGCCGTCCTGGTGGTCGCGGACGCGGCTGTCGCCGAGTTCGAACGTGAGCCGCTGCCGGGTCGGATGCCGGTACGCGGCCGCGCCGAAAGCGCCGTTGCCCAGGAACGGCCCTTCGTAGAAGGTCCCCGGCATGCGTTTCCAGCGCAGGTCGGATCCGGCGAGGAACGCGGCCCATTCCCGCTCGGTCCGCATGCCTTTCGGCGGCGAGGCGGTGGTCGGGGTGGGCTCGGTGGGAAGAGCGTCGGCCGTCGCGGCGCCGAGGGCGGTCGCGCTGATCGCGGTGGTGCCGATGGCGGTGGTCCGGAGAAAGGCGCGGCGGGAGGTAGAGGACACGGTGGGCTCCAGGAGGTCGGATGAAATAGAGGGAACACGCCCACCTATGCGACGTCAAGGGGTGAATGATGGCTTTCAGCGACAAAGAGGTAGGACCTATCGGTCAATGGCTCTTGGCCGGTCACGCTCCCGGATCCCCGGAAGGCCGCCCCGCACGCACCCCGCGGCGACCGGACCGGGAGACTGGTGGCCGGCTCACGGAGCCGCTTCCCGCAGCCTCACGAGATGGATCACAGATGACCCGGCCCGCCCTCGACTCCGGTCATGTCGGCGTCCCGCGCAAGCACGTGCACGAGTTCCACGTGCGCTTCAGCGACATCGACTCGCTGGGGCACGTGAACAACTGCCGGTACCTCACCTACCTCGAGGACGCGCGGGTGGCGATGTTCTTCACCGATCCGCAGCGTGAGGGACGTCGCCCGCTGCGCGGCATCGTCGTGGCGCGGCACGAGATCGACTACCGGCGGCCGCTGCTGCTGCGGCCCGATCCGGTCCGGGTGGAGACACGGGTGACCGAGATCCGCGCCGCCAGCTTCGGCCTGGCGTACGAGGTGCGCGACGACGAGCACGTGTACGCGCGGGCGACCTCAGTGATCGTCGGCTATGACCTGGAGAAGGGGCGCACCCGGCGCTTCGACGAGCGCGAACGCGCCTTCCTGCAGGCGTACGCCGTGGTGGCCTGAAGCTTCGAGCACGGGACCGGGCGCAGTTGGTCATCGCCGCGTATGAGTCCGATCTCATGGGGTGACGGCGGGTCCGGTCGTTGCCGTCCGTGACGTTCGGCCGGGCGGCGACAGTTCCGTAACGAAGCCTGCGTAGCTCGGGATTTCCGACCTCTTTGGCCCCTACTGTCGCGGTTGCATTCTCGCGATCCGACACAAAAGGGGTAGGAATGCGCAACCTCTCTCGAGGAATGCTGGCACTGCTGCTCGCGGCCGGGCTGGGCGGTGTCGGCGGCACCGCGCACGCGGCGCCCGTACGAGCGGCGGACGACGACGTCCTGGCCAAGCTCAAGGCGATTCCCGGAATGACGGTGGAGGAGAAGCCCTCCACTCTGTCGGGGTACCGCTGGTTCTGGCTCAACTATCGCCAGCCGGTCGACCACCGGCACCCGGAACGCGGCTGGTTCGAGCAGCGCGTGCTGCTGGAGCACAAGTCCGCCGACCTGCCGATGGTCCTCTACACCAGCGGCTACAACACGCCGGAGACGATGTTCCTGTCGGAGCCGACGGGGCTCGTGGGCGGCAACCAGATCTCGGTGGAGTACCGCTTCTTCACGCCGTCGCGGCCCGAGCCGGCCGTGTGGAAGAAGGACACGATCTGGCAGGCGGCCACCGACGAGCACCGGCTGATCACGGCGCTCAAGGCCATCTACCACGGCAAGTGGATCTCGACCGGGGCGAGTAAGGGCGGTATGACCGCGACTTACCACAAGCGTTTCTACCCCTCGGACGTCGACGGCACCGTCGCCTACGTCGCCCCCAATGACGTCAACAACAAGGACGACAGCGCGTACGACCGGTTCTTCAAGAACGTCGGCACCGACCCGAAGTGCCGGACGAACCTGGAGAGCCTGCAGCGCGAACTGCTCAAGCGCCGCCCGGAGATCCTGGCGCGCATGAGCGCCGACGCCGAGAAGGCCGGCTACACCTGGAAGATCATCAAGACCGTCGACCGGGCCTTCGAGAACTCGGTGATGGACTTCGAGTGGGCCTTCTGGCAGTACCACCTGCAGTCGGAGTGCAAGGACATCCCGGCGACGACCGCCTCGACCGACGCCATCTACTCCTACTTCGACACGATCTCCGGCGCGCTGACCTACACCGACCAGGGCCTCGAGCCGTACATCCCGTACTACTACCAGGCGGGCACCCAGCTCGGCTGGCCGTCGCCGCAGTTCAAGCACCTGCACCCGCTGCTGCGCTACGAGAGCACCTACCAGCCGCGGACGTACGTGCCGAGCGACATCCCGATGCGGTTCGACCCGTCGGCGATGAAGGACATCGACCACTGGGTCCGCACCCGCGCGACCCACATGATGTTCATCTACGGCCAGAACGACCCCTGGGGCGCCGAGCCGTTCCGGGTCGGCCCGGGCAGCCGCGACTCGGCCGTGTACGTCGCGCCGGGCATGAACCACAGCGGCCGCCTGCTCGCCAAGCTGCCCGACGCGCAGCGCGCGCGGGCCACCGCCGACCTGCTCCGCTGGGCCGGTGTGTCGCCGGCGCAGGCGAGGACCCTCTCGGTCCCGCAGGTCGCCGAGGACCCGATGCTCGCCCAGCGCCCGCCGCTGTAACGAACCACCCGTCGCTCCGAGCGCCCGCGCCAGGGTGACGCCGAAGGCCCCGTCGCCGATCCAGCCCGGCGACGGGGCCTTCGTATGCCACCGCCTGTCTCATATTCTAAGACGCTAATATCAGAATATGAGCAGACGATGGTCGGTCCTCATTGTCGGGTTGTTCGCCATGGTCGCCGGGTGCGCCTACCAGTACGGCCTGCCGTACCTCATCCCCGCCCTCCGGGCGGACGGCGGGATCTCCCTGAGCCAGGCCGCGACGCTGATCTCCTGCCCGGTGGCAGGGCTCCTCGTCTCCCTCGCCCTGTGGGGCGTGGCCGCGGACCGTTGGGGCGAGCGGATCGTCCTCGCCACCGGCCTGACCGTGGCCGGCGGAGCGCTGCTGGCCGCCACCGCCGCCGTCCACCACCTCGTCGCGCTCGGAGCGTGCTTCTTCGTCGCCGGAGCCGGCGGCGCGTCCATCCACGCCGCCAGCGGCCGGCTCATCCTCGGCTGGTTCGCGGCCCACGAGCGAGGCCTGGCCATGGGCGTACGCCAGACCGGGCAGCCGCTGGGCGTCGGCCTCGCGGCGCTCGCCCTGCCACCGCTCGCGGCGGGCGCCGGACTCGCGGGCGGACTGGTCTTCCTCGCCGGCTGCTGTCTCGCCGCCGCGCTGCTGGTGGCGGTTGTCGTCCGCGACCCCGCCCGTACGGGAGGGCATGAACCGCACGGCGGGCGCTCCCCGTACGGTACGCCGGTCCTGTGGCGGATCCACGCGGCGAGCGCGCTGCTCGTGGTGCCGCAGTTCGCGGTGTCGGCGTTCGCCCTCGTCTACCTGGTGGACACGCAGGGCTGGGACGCCGCGACCGCCGGCCGGCTGCTGGCGGCCGCGCAGGTCGGCGGCGCCGCGGCGCGACTGGCCGTCGGGCACTGGTCGGATCGCGCGGGCAGCCGCCTGCGGCCGATGCGCCTCCTGGCGCTGGGGATCGGCGTCGTCATGCTCGCCCTCACGGCGGGCGCGCTGACGGGCTGGGGCGGCGCCTCCGCCGTACTCGTCGTCGCGGCGGTGATCACGGTGACCACCAACGGGCTGGCCTACACCGCCGTCGCGGAGTACGCCGGGCGCGCCTGGGCCGGCCGGGCGCTCGGGATCCAGAACACCGGGCAGAACCTGCTCGCGGCGGCGACCCCGCCCGTGCTCGGCTCTCTCGTCGGCGGATCTGACTACGGGACGGCCTTCGCCGTCGCGGTCGCGTTCCCCGTCGTCGCGGCCCTGCTGATCCCGGTACGGTCCGAACGCGCACCGGGCCGTTCGGCGACACCGGAGCCGACCCGCGCGCGGAGCTGACCGACGCGGAGCCGACCCACGCGCGGAGCCGACCCGCGCGGAGCCGACTCAGCCGGGGGTGTTGATCAGGCTGTTCGCCGCCATGACGAGGTAGTCCCAGAGCATGGTCTCCAGGGGCTCGGGCAGCTCGAGCTCCTCGACGGCGTTGCGCATGTGGCCGAGCCAGGCGTCGCGCTCGGCCTCGCCGATCCGGAACGGCACGTGCCGCATGCGCAGCCGCGGATGGCCGCGCCGCTCGCCGTACGTGTGCGGACCGCCCCAGTACTGGATCAGGAACAGCCGGAGACGCTCCTCGGCCGGTCCCAGATCCTCTTCGGGGTAGAGCGGACGCAGCAGGGGGTCGGCGGCCACCCCCGCGTAGAACCTGTGCACCAGGCGGCGGAAGGTCTCCTCGCCGCCGACCGCTTCGTAGAAAGTGACCTCTTGTGTCATGGCGTGCCCAGCCTATGCGGCCGAGGTGTCCTCCTTGAACGTCGCGACGGCGACGCCGGCCGTGTCGAAGGCCTTCTTGACGCGTTCGCGCAGCTCCCGCGCAGTGTCGGCCTGCTTGCCCGGCGCCGTCTTACAGACGACGCGGACGACGATCGCCTCCCCGGAGAGCGCCTGGACGCCCCAGACCGTCGGGTCCTCCAGGATGATCTCGTCCCACGGCGGCTCGGCCGCCAGCGCCGACGCGGTCTCCGTCAGGATCGTGCGGACCTTGTCGAGGTCGACGTCGTACTCGACGGGGACGTCGAGGACCACGCGGGCCCAGTTCTGCGACTCGTTGCCGACCCGTTTGATCTCCCCGTTCGGGACGTACCAGACGACGCCGTTGACGTCGCGCAGGCGGGTCGTTCGCAGCGTGACCGCCTCCACCGTGCCCTTGGCGCCGCCGACGTCGATGACGTCTCCGACGCCGTACTGGTCCTCCAGCAGCATGAACATGCCCGTGAGGAAGTCCTTCACGAGGTTCTGGGCGCCGAAGGCGACCGCGACGCCGATGATGCTGGCGCTGGCCAGGAACGGCGTGAGGTCGAGCCCGAGGTAACCGAGCACGGTGAGGGCCGCGGCGCCGAGAATGATCATCGAGGAGATGCTCCGCAGCACCGACCCCATCGTCTCGGCCCGCTGCCGACGCCGCTCGCTGACCAGCACGGGGCTGCCGTCGAAGATCGTGCGGGTCTTCTCGCGGAGCCGCTCGGACATCGTGCCCTCGGCCATCCGCACGGTGACCTTGGTGATCAGCTTGTGCGTGAGCCTGCGCAGGACGAGCGCGATCGCGATCGTGAGGATGAGCTTGAGCGTCCAGGTGATCGGGCTCGTCCCGTCGAGCCACTGGTGGTACCAGTTGGCGACGTGCTCGTTGTGCGTGATCTGCCACGTCCACCGGCAACCCGTGCTGGGCGCAGGCGGATTGGTGATCTTCTCCGTGCAGGCGCCGGCGGGTGGGCCAGTGTCGCTGAGGAACGGCACGGCCGTCATCGCATGACGCGCGAACACGAGACATCCTCCCGAGCGGTGCCCGTGCTGGGCGACCACGTTGGACCGGCGAACCTACCCGATGGATGGTAGGCGACGGCGGGACGTCCCTCGTGCGATCCCGGTGAACGGGCCCCGCGGAGCCGGTCAGTCCGCGCCACTGGCAACAGGCTCCGCGGGGGGACTCGCTAGGCGCCGTGCGCCTCTAGGACACGGGCCACCTTCACCGCCGCGCCGCACGGGTCGTCGACCTCGTGCATCGGCTCGCCCCAGGACCACCAGAAGAACCAGGACCGGTGGTCGAGAGCGCCGGGCGCCGGCGCGCACATGACGTTCTCGGACAGGCTCGCCGCGTCGGGGTTGACGACCCTGCAGAACGCCGGGCCGGAGCGGCTGCGGACCACGCGTGCCACCAGGCCGCGTTCGCCTAACTCACGGACCAGACCCTCGAGATAACCCAGTCGACGTTCGTCGAACACCGTGTGCCTCCCTCACCAGATGAACTCGCGTCGCTACGCGGTGCGAGAATCGCAAGCCCTCCAGAGGCGGTCAAGGGCCGCTCGAAGACGCCGGAGACCATCTTCTGTCCACATGGGTAGAAGTTTTTCCACTGATGTTGGATCTTTTTCTGCTCCGGTATGGGGAGAGAGACCGTATCGCTTGCGTTTCTGACTGATTCGGTTGGCGTATCGCGATGCCGGAGTTACGCTGCGTACGCGAGATTTCATCTCCGTGGCCATGAGTTATCCGGTCGGACCTTTCCCCCCAAGGAGGCCGGGAGTGACAGATCCCCCAAGAACGGAAGTCACAGATCCCCGCAAAAAGGATCCACCTCGCAAAGAAGCTGATACTGCACGTCGTATCCGCGCCCGCGGGCTGGCGCAGGGTCATGCGCCACCCGACATTGCGAGGGAAATTCACGATCAATGCGGGCCGATCTTCGGAACGAGTCAGATCAAAGCCCAGCGACTCGCGCACGGCATCGCGCTGTCCGATGTCGTCGCGCAGGTCAGAGCGCTTTACGAGCTGGAGGGAAAGATTCGTCCCAAGCTCGGCGAGACGCTGCTGTCGGCGTACGAGAGCGGCTATAAGCGCCCGGGCCCCGAATATCTGCACTACCTGTGCAGCGTCTACCGCGTCGAACCCCCAGACCTCGGCTTTCAAGGGCCGTGCGTCTGCGGCCGCCTGCACGATCGCCCACGGGCCGGTGGTCAGGACGCGACGGCCCGCGAGCCCGACAGTGTGATCAGGCCGCAGGCCGTCGTCACGGACAGCAGTGAGTGGGCGTCCAAATTCGAACGGACCTCCGGTCCGCGCATCTCCCGGGTCCATTACCGCGCCGAGGACCCGGGCGGCAAGGACGGAGACGAGGAGGACATAGTGCTTCGTCGAACTCTCCTGCAACTTCTGGCCGGGGCAGGCGTGGTGCTCGACGGTCAGATCCTGGGGGCGGTGGACGGCATCCGCCGCCGGATGGACGACACGCTCGTCAACGCGACCGTGTCGCCGACCATGCTCGACCAGTGGGAGGAGACAGTACAGGGATACGGGCAGCAGTACATGTCGACGCCGCCGCTGCGGCTGCTCTGCGACGTCCTGCTGGACTTCAGCGAGGTCCGTCGCATGTGCGAGCAACGGCAGCCGATCGAGCTCCAGGAGAGGCTGTGCCGCATCGCGGCGCAACTGTCCGGCATGGCCGGCGTCATCATGATCGACCTCGGTGATCACCGCCTCTCCCGCTCCTTCTTCCGGACCGCCCGCACGGCCGCCGACGAGACCGGCGACCGTGCGATGCGCGCCTGGGTCAGCGTGCGCGAGTCCCTGGTACCGATGTACTACGGCGACCCGCGCGAGGCCCTGCACCTGGCGCGCCGGGCGCAGGACCTGGCCGGTCGCGCACCCAGCGTGGCCGGTGCGATGGCGCCCATCGTCGAGGCACGCGCCCTCGGCATGCTCGTCAAGCGAGGGCGGGGCGAGGCGGTGCCGAGTGCGAAACGCGCGCTCGCCCGCGGCCAGGCGGTCTTCTCCCAGCTGGGAAAGGACCAGGTCAAGGACACCGCCTTCGGCTACACCGAACGTCAGCTCGCCTTCCACATGGGCGACACCTACACCAACCTCGGTGACCACGGGAACGCCGAGGAGACCCTCCGGAAGGCGCTGACCCTCTACCCCGCCAGCGAAGAGCTGGACCGCACTCTGATCTGGCTCGACCGGGCGTCGTGCCGGCTGCAGGAAGGAGAGCCCGAAGAGGCGTTGCGCACCGCGAAGGAGACCATCCTCGGGGTGTCCGCGGCGCACCGTACCGACATCGTGATCCACCGTGCCCGCCAGCTCGCCAGCGCCGTGGTCGCGCAGTACGGCGACATCCGGGCGGCCCGCGAGTTCCGGGACGCGCTCGCCGGACCGGCCACGGCCGGGATCACCAGGAAGCAGGTCTGACCGGTGGGCCGTCCACCGGTCATCGTCTCGGCGCGGCCGCGAAGGCTCTACCCCGAGCCTCCCGCCTGGGAGTTCGCGGGCCTCCGCATCCGGCGCTACACCCCCCGCGACCATCGGGCGGTGTTCGCCCTCCACCAGGAATGCCTGTTCCAGGTGGGACTGCGCCCCGGCGACGGCGTGTACTACGACGACGACTTCCACAACATCGAGGAGGTCTATCTCCGCAACCGCGGCGAGTTCCTCGTCGGGGAGGTGCGCGGACAGATCGTGGCACTCGGCGGGCTCCGGCACGTCGACGACCTGACCGCCGAGATGGTCCGCCTCCGTGTCCATCCCGACCTGCAGGGCCGCGGGTACGGCGCGGCGCTCGTCACCGTCCTGGAACAACGCGCCGCCGAGCTCGGCTACCGCGTGCTCCGGGCCGACACCACCGTCAAGCAACGGGTCGCGATCGCCCTGTACCGCTCGTTCGGCTGGCAGGAGGTCGCGCGCGAGGCGACGGGAGAGACCGTCACCGTCTTTTTCGAGAAACATCTGGGATAGGGGGCCGTGAGCGGCGGCGGTGCCTGTCCGCCGTCGCTCACGTCACAGTGCTCGCACGACGCGTACGCCGGGGCGGGGGCGCGGATCTCGCCCGTCCGACGTCGTCATCCGGCCGCGCTTGTGCCACTCCGTAGGTAGGCGAGCACCGCCAGGACTCTGCGGTGCGTGTCCTCCGCCGGGGGCAGGTCGAGCTTGGTGAGGATGCTGCCGACGTGCTTGCCGACGGTCGCCTCGGAGACGACGAGGATCCGGGCGATGGCGGTGTTCGAGTGGCCCTCGGCGATGAGACCGAGCACCTCCCGCTCGCGCGCCGACAGCCGCGACAGCGGATCGCGCTGCCGGCGCAGCAACTGGCGCACGACCTGCGGATCGACCACGGTCCCGCCGTCCGTCACCCGTCGCAGCGCGCCGACGAACTCCTCGACGTCGACCACCCGGTCCTTGAGGAGATAACCCACCTTCCGGCCGTCCGCCGAGTCGAGCAGGTCCGACGCGTAGCTGAGCTCGACGTACTGACTCAGCGCCACCACGGCCAGGCCCGGGTCGGCGCGGCGCAGCGCGACGGCGGCGCGCAGACCCTCGTCGCTGAACCCGGGAGGCATCCGGATGTCGGTCACCACCAGATCCGGGCGGTGCTCGGCCACGGCGGCCATGAGCGCGTCCCCGTCGCCGACCGTGGCCACGACCTCGAAGCCGAACCGGTCGAGCAGCCCGGCCAGCCCCTCCCGCAGCAGAACGCCGTCCTCGGCGAGGACCACCCGGATCGCTACCGCTGGTTGCATGGAAGCTCCACCTGAACGACGGTCGGCCCGCCCACCGGGCTCGACAGGAGCATTCTGCCGTCGATCACGGCCACCCGGTCCGCCAGGCCCGTGAGCCCGGTCCCCGCGTTCGGGTCGGCTCCGCCGTCTCCGTTGTCGCGGATCTCCACGGTGAGCAGGCCGGCCTCCCGGCGTACGGTGACGACCGCCTCCGAAGCGCCGCTGTGCTTGGCGACGTTGGTGAGCGCCTCCGAGACAACGAAATAGGCGGTCCCCTCGACATGAGCCGGCAGGCGGTCCGGCAGCTCGGCGTCCACCGTCACCGGGATGGGAGACCGGTCCGCGATCTCGCGCAGCGCGGCGGCCAGCCCCCGGTCCGTGAGCACCCGCGGATGGATGCCGCGGATCAGTTCCCGCAGCTCCGTCATCAGCCGTTTGGCCTCTTCGTGGGCATCGGCCACGCTCCGGGCGGCGGGGGAATCGGGCGGTACGTCCAGGCGGGCCAGGCCGAGCTGCAGGGTGAGGCTCAGGAGACGCTGCTGCGCGCCGTCGTGCAGATCGCGTTCGATGCGCCGCCGCTCCGCCTCGAACGCGTCGACCAGCCGGGCGCGCGACCGCGACACCTCGACGAGCTCGGCGCGCAGCCGCTCGTCGGGCCCATGCCGCAGCAGCGAACGCGCCACGGCCGCGTGGGCGCCGGCGACCACCGCGAGCACGTACGGGACGGCGGGGAGCAGCACCAGACCCGCGAGCGCGTACGGGAGGGCCTGCCACGGGCCGTCGACGCTGGTGAACCCGAGCGCCACGGTGCCGTCGCGCGCCAGCAGCGGACTGACGAGGAACGCGCCGACCACCAGCGCGAACAGCAGCAGAGCCAGGGACAACACCGGGGCGACCGCGATGAACAGGCAGAGGTAGCCCAGCTCGCGCCAGGTCGCCGCCTCGGCGTACCGGGTCCGCAGCCACGACCACGGGCCGCGGACCGTACGGTGCCCGGACGCCACGGGCCGGACGTCCACGAGGCGCAGCCGGCGGCGTTCCAGCTCGGCCAGCGGAACGGCGACCAGCGGGCCGGCGCCGGCGACGAGCACCACGCCGAGGAGGGCGAACAGCGCGACCGCGAGCGGCGCCGGATGGGCGTCCGCCACCCGCCGCACCGCGACCACCCACGGCAGGACGAGCACGCCCACCGGCACGGCGGCGGCGGTCAACGGCAGGGTCGCCGTCAGCAGGTACGCCAGGCATCGCCACGGCCAGCCGCCGATCAGGAAACGACGCCGGAGCATCGCCTCGAACGCGGTGCGGGGCGCAGGGGACACGGACGTACGGTAACTGCGCCTCGGCACTGATGGGGTCTGGCCCTACCTGGATCCGGTGGCCCGCCGTGATGTCCGGGGCACGGGCCGGGTGGTTCCGTGGCCACGGAAATGATCGATCGACGGAAGGCTCGTTACGTGGTCACGGCACACCGGAGGGGAGTGGCGGCGTTCCTGCTGATCGCGTTCGGTGTCACGTGGGCGTATCTGTTCACCGCCCGGCTCGCGCTGGGACTGTCCCTCGTGAATCCGCTCGTGCAGCTCCCGATGGGCTTCACCCCCGCGATCGCCGCGGTGATCGTACGACGCCGGGTGACGCGGGAGGGGTTCGCCGACGCGGGCCTCACGGGTCTGATCTGAGCGGTCTGGCATTACCCGCTGGCGTTCGTCGGCTACATCCGCTTCGGCCACCTCGCCGTCGGCGTTGCCGTCTGGACGGTGTCCTTCGTCTTCCAGGAGGTCCTGCTCGCCTGGCTCTGGTCGCGCAGCGGCGGCAACCGCGGCTGGTGATCGGAGTCGTGCTGGCCAACATCAGCCTGTGGCGGGGCCGCTACGCGGCCCCGCCGAACTCACGAAACATCGAGGCCAACCTCAGTGACCTCGCCCTAGCCAGTTACGGGTCGCAAGAGCATGGGCAGGTTAATGGTGTCGGCCATTGCCTGGTACCCAGCGTCGTTAGGGTGCAGGTGGTCGTTGCTGTCGTAGGCGGGGTTGAGCAGCTGCGGGTTGCTTGGATCGGCGGTCGCCTTGGCGAAGTCGATGACACCGTCGAAGGCTCCGCTATGGAGGATCCAGTTATTCACTGTCTCGCGTGTCTGTTCTTTTTCGGGTGACCAGTAGCCCGTCGCGATCTCCCAATCTCCCTTGAACGGGGTGAGGGTGCCGCCAAAGATCTTCAAGTGGGCTGCGTGCGCCCGGGCGATGAGTTGCTGATAGGCCGCGATCAGCTGGTTGGCCTGGGCGTCTGCGGCGCCTATGTCGTTGATTCCTTCGAGCAGGATGACGTCCTTTGCGCCGGTCCGGTCCACTACGTCCCGGTCGAACCGGTTCAATGCTGAGACGCCATAGGAGCTCGTGTCCTGCAGAACCTGGTTTCCGCTGATGCCCTCGTCGGCCACGCTCAAGGTGACGCCCTTACGAGCGTTCAGCCGGCGCGCCAGATCGTTGGGCCACCGCTTGTTCGCGTTGACCGTGGACGCGGCGCCGTCGGTGATGGAGTCGCCAAGTGCGACCACCGTGCCCTGGTTCGGCGGGCCGGCCATCACGTCAACGCTGTCCACGAACAACCACGACGAGGTCGGGGCGTATGCCGCCGTGGTGGTATCTCCGGCATGATCGGTTCCCTGTGTGATGTACGAGGTCTCCCGTGAGTCGCTGTGCCCGGTCCGCTCGGTGGCTTGCGGTACGTAGACGCTAACTGCGAGGTCCGTCAGCGCGGGGACGGTCAGGCTGACTGGGTCGCTGAGGGCTTCAGCGCCCTGGGGGATCGTGGTCGTCCGCGAACCGGCAAAGGTCAGCGGCACGTTAGGGCCGTGGATGTTGCCATCAGCGCCGGAAACGCCGATGTATGCGTCGCCGATTTTCAGTGGCTGGTTGCCGAACGTGTTCGTGAGGCGGACGCGGACGGAGTGGCCGCCGACCGCGGCGAACACGATGTTACGGATTGTCCCGGTGTAGTTGTTGTTGCCCATGTCCTGTGGGCTGGCGCCCCACGTGGCAACCCACCGAGCCGCGCCCGGGCCCGGCGTGTGCTGGAGCTGCTGACGCGGGTCGGCGGACGCGACGCCGGGCGGCACCGCAATGCCACTAATTAGCAGGAGCGCCCCGGCTATCGGCAGCCAAAGGCGCCGCGGGCGAGGGGTAGGGAACTTCATATTCCTTTCCTTTCATTGAGGCGCAGAAATGCACTGGCCGGTGTCACTCGGCGACGATGAAACCGGGCTGTGCGGGGAAGCCAGGAGAGGTCCAGGCAATGCTGGTCCCGTGCCGGGCCGCTGCCCGGCGGCGGCCGCCCGGTACGGGCTGCCGCAGTGTCATGCCCGAGCCGGGGGCGATGCAGGTGGAGGCGAACGCGCAACAGGGCGTATTCGGTTGAGTAAATATTTGCGATAGCCCGGCACGGTGTTATCCACGCAGTTGTAGTAACCGGGGACCGCCCCCGCGGTCCGGGTCAGTTGTTGGAGCGGCCCTGGTTGTAGGAGGAGCCGATGCTGCTCAGCACGCTCTGCGGGCTGGCCGAGCCGTTGATCAGCTTTTGGGTGTCGGTCACGAGCACGTCGTAGAAGCCGGGGACCGGCCAGTCCGGGTAGAAGCTGAGCCTGTTGCCGGTGGCCAGCGTCTGGAAGTCGCTGATCAGCTTCTTGTTCAGCGGGTCGGTGACGCCGCTGGTGTCGGCCGCGACCGGAACGCCGCCGTTGTTGGCGAGTAGGTTCTGGATGCCCTTCTTCATCGTGATGTCGATGAAGTCATAGGCGAGGTTCTTGTTCTTGGTGTTCTTCGGGATCACCCACATGTTGCCGCTGGATCCGGTGGTCAGATTGGTTCCGGGCCACAGGAAGCTGTCCCACTGGAAGTTCTTGATCTCCTTCTCGAACCGGCCGTACCACCAGGTGCCGGAGAAGAACATCGGATACTTGCCGGACATGAAGGCGGTGCCGGCGTCCTCGGCCTTGACGCCCGAGGAGGCCTTGCTGATGTAGCCCTTCTTCACCCAGTCGGCGAACGTCGTCGCCCCGTACGTCCACGCGGCGTCCTGGAAGTCCACTTTGCCGGTGTAGCGCTGGTATTTGTCCACCCATGTCCTGTCGGCCTTGGTCAGCGCGAGCTGGTAGAGGTACTGCTGCGCCGGGTACTCCTGGCCGGCGTTGGCCAGCGGCGTGAGCCCCTTCTTGACGAAGGTGTCCATCGCGGCGGTGAACTCGTCGAACGTCGTCGGCACCTTGATGCCGTACTTGGCGAACATCGCCTTGTTGTAGTAGACCCTTTCGTACTCGGCGTAGTTCGGGACGCCGTACCAGCGATCGCCGCCCATCACACCCTTGGCGTCGTACTTGGCGGTCTCGGCCAGGTTCGGGCCGAGCAGCTTGTCCCAGCCGCGCTTGCTCACCTCCGACGTCATGTCGGTGAGCAGGCCCTGCTTGGCGACCAGACCGGCCGTCGCATTGCCCTTGCTGTACTCCAGGATGTCCGGCGCGTCCTTGGAGTTGAGAAGCATCGGCGCGGTCTTCTGGATCTGCTCGAAGCCCTTCTCCTCGAACTTCACCTTGACGCCCGGGTGGCTGCTTTCGAACTCCTTGATCGCCTGGTTCCAGGCGACGCCCATCGCGCTGTCCGCACTCTCGAAGTGCCACAACTTGAGCACCTTGGACGAGGATCCGGATCCGCCGCCGCACGCGGCGGTAAGGGCGAGCATCCCCACGGCCAGCGCCGAGAGGGCCTTCGTCGGTTCGAACATTCGGTTCTCCTTCAGGGGGCGAGTCTCGTCGGAGTGCTTCAACGGCGCAGGATGCGCGAGAGCCGGCAGAAGGCGGCTGTGTGGAAAGGTGCGGTCCCCCGATGTGCCGTGAGCGTCGGCGGTCACGGCGGTCAGGTTGCGGTTTCCAGGCGCAGCAGGCGCGCGGACGGCCCCGGAGCGGCCGGCGTCACGGTGAGCCGCCCGGTACGGGCATCCCATCGAGGCCGCCAGTCGGCCATGGTCGTCGGATACTCCGGATGGATGGACAGCTGACAATCCCTCAACTGCGGCAGATCCAGGTGGATGTCGGCGGGTTCACCGCCACGCCACCAGATCGCCAGGCGGCGGGTGCCGCCGGTACGCAAGCCCAGCGAGATGACCTCGTCTGACCACCCGGGCAACCCCGAGGGCCAGAAGGGCTCGGCGGCGGCGAGTTCATCGCGGATCCGCTTGTAGACCGCCACCGCGTGCTGCACGAGGTCGCGCTCGTGCGGGTTCATATGATCGAGGCGGCCGGACAGGTAGAGCCGGCCCACCAGTCCGTTGATCATCGTGAAGGCGATGGTCTCGTCCGGCATGCCCGGTTGCGGGTAGGCCCAGTTGCCGGCCTGTTCTGGCGCGATCGCGGCGGGTGCGGCCGCCGCGATCGCCGCGTAGAGCCGGAGGTCCTGCTGGTCGGACGTGGACTGCAGTTGCAGGCGGGACAGCATCGCGTAGTCGGCCCGCATCGCGCCGGCCGCGCAGTTCTCGAAGATCACATCGGGGTGCCGGTCGAGAAGTGCGTCGAGCCATCGGAGATGCGCCCGGTTGTGCGCGAGCAGCCCCTCGCCGGGTTGCAACGCCGCGTGGTCGGTTCCCGCGCCGGGCGTGACGTTGTAGTCGAGTTTGAAGTACGCGACGCCGTAGTCGCCCACGAGGCGGTCGACTGTAGCGTCCAGGTGAGCGCGGGCCGCGGGATGGCGCAGGTCGAGCAGGTACCGGCCGTGCTCGACGACGCGCTGCCCGCTGCGGCTCAGAAACGCCTCGTCCGGCAGTTTCGCCGCGATCGGGCTGCGTACCCCGATCACCTCCGGCTCCAGCCACAGCCCGGGACGCATCCCGCCCCGCCGGATGTGCGCCAGCACAGCGCGCAGCCCGCCATCGGGAAACCGTGTGGTCGACGGCTGCCACGCCCCCACGCTGTCCCACCACTGGCCGCTGTCGTCGTACCACCCCGCGTCGATGCAGAAGTACTCCGCGCCGGCGCTCGCGGCGGCATCGATTAGCGGCCGCAGACGAGCACTCGTCGGATCGCCCATCAGGGTGTTCATGTAGTCGTTGAAGATGACCGGCAGCGCCGCGTCGGCCGGATGGGGCCGGCGTATGGCGCGTCGCTGCGCCGTCAGGGCGGCCAGCGCCCCCTGGTATCCCTGGTCGGACACGGAAACCGAGACGGGTACGGTCGTGAACCGGGCACCGGGCGACAGGCGGGTGCTCCACTGGTGGTCGCCGTCGTTGGGTCCGGACAGGATGAGCGCGAAGGCGTTCGCGTCACTGCGCCGGCTGTCCACCTCCCACCGCCACGCCCCATTGTGCTCGATCTGCCAGGCCCACGCCCGTCCGGTCCGCTGATTGACCAGCACACCGGTCGGCAGGTACTCGCCCGAAGACCAGGTGCTCCGGCTGACCGTGATCAGCGCACCCCGTCCGTCATGGTCGTGCAGTTCACTGTTGATGTCGGCCAGTCCGTCGCGCCCGTGTAGGGGGATGGTCGCCCACCTGCCCTCGGCACACCAGTCCGCGCGCGCCCGCATGAGGGCCAGGTCGGCCGGGTCCTCGCCCGCCTCGAGCAATGCGCCTGAGGCGAAGGACGAGACCATCTGCAGGATCCGCGGCTCGGTTCCGTGGTTGCCGACCTCCGTCCAGGTCCGCACAGCGGACATCCCAGCCCTGCTGCGGAAGACCGAGACCGCTTCCAGCCCGGTCACCGTGTCACGCTGCCGTACGCGCAGCTCCCGCCACGGGCCGTCGGCCCGCTCTTCCGAGCCGGCGTACCGCAGCCGCGAGCCGACCGCAGTGTCGCTGAACCGGGTGTTCGACAGGGCCCGCCCTTCGCCCAGGACCAACAGTTCAACGAGGGGCTGCCGGCGGACCGGAGGATCGACGTCGGGGCCGTCCGCCGCGCCGCGCAGGGCGGCCAGCCGTACCGGTGCGTCCTCCGGCACCTCCAGGACCAGCCGCAGGCTGCCGGGAGACCATCGGATGAGCTTGCTCGTCATGACGTCCTTCCGGCCGGGGTCGGGCCGACCGCCGACACCGAATGAGTCGCCTGAGTGAAAACGTTTATCAGGCGGTTACCGTAACCGACCAGCAATGATGTCGTGATAACGCTTTCATAACGCCCATGGCGAATCGACACCTGAAGTCAGGCGGACACAGCGCGCGACCGGCCGGGAACTCGGTAGAGAACGGCGGACTACGGGTGGGGTGGCGCCGTGCTGCCGCGGACCACCAGTTTCAGACTCGACGAGGGAGCCCGGTACGCTCCGCCGCCCAGTCGTCCGAGCAGGAAGCCGACCGCCATCCGGCCCAGCTCCGCGAAGTCCTGGCCCATCGTCGTCAGCGACGGCGTCCACATCTCCGCCAGCGGGTGATCGTCGAAGCCGACCACGCTGACATCCTCGGGTACCCGCAGACCCTCGGCCTGGAGACCCTTGATCACGCCGAAGGCGATCTCGTCGTTGCCGCACAACACCGCGGTCACATCGCGTCGCCGAGCCAGACTCACACCCGCCTGGTAGCCCGACCGGGCCGTCCAGTCGCTCATCAGCGGCTCCGGCACCGGCGCCCCGGCCGCCTCCAGCGCTTCACGCCAACCCAGCGTCCGCCCGCTCGGGCGCCCCGATCCCGGTACCGCCACGTGGTGGACGGTGCGGTGGCCCAGCCCGAGGAGATAGTTGGTGGCGTCCCGGCCACCCGAGCGGTCGTCGAACAACGCCCGCGGCACCCGCCGCCCCTCTGACCCGGATGACACCGCCGACACCGGCAGCGACTTCGGCAGAATCGTGAGCGCGCGACTGCCCCTGATGTCGAATTCCAGCACGATCGCCCCGGCCAACGGCTGCCCCAGCGCGAGATCCACCGCCGCCTCGATGGACTCCTCGGCGTCGGTGTCCAGGACGGTGATCGCCACGACGAGCCCCACCGCCCGGGCGGCCTCCTCGATGCCCCGGATGGTCTCGGCGTACCCATACCGCGTGGTGTCAGCGGTCAGGACGCTGACGATCGAGCGTCGGCCGGTGACCAGAGCCTGCGCGGCGGCGTTCGGCCGATACCCCAGCTCTTCGATCGCACGCAACACCTGTCGGCGCTTGTCCGCGCTGACCGGCGCCGAACCACTGAGCACCCGTGACACCGTCGGCACGGACACACCCGCCGCCCTCGCCACGTCGGCGAGAACCGGCGGCCGCCGAACTGAACGGGTACTCACCTCGGCAAGCGTACAGACCCGCCACCGCCTGACCACACCGCGGTCGGCAGGGGAACAGCGTCAAGCGAACGCCGAGTACGAACCGTGGACGGGCTTGCCGCCGCCGCAGACTTCCCCCCGCCCGGACCACCCATCGCCACCACCCCTGCAAGAAGGCGCCGACAGGCCATAGGCCAGCGAAATCCAGGCAGCCCCGAGGCACGACCGGCCCCTGCTGTGAACGACGAGGACATCGACACCAGCGGCCCTGATCTACCTGTCGCAGCGAGCACGGCAGGCAATCCACAACCGCCCAGATCAGCCCCTCCCTCCAGAAGAGCCACACCCATTCGATAATCGGGCGATGGTACGAGTGGGATCGATCGTGATGGGCGTGTCGGACGTGCAGCGGGCCATGGAGTTCTGGGGCCGGGCGCTGGATTATGTGCCGCGCGAGGAGCCTACGGAGACGTGGGTGGTGCTCACGCCGGCGTCCGGCGATGGCCCGAACATCTCCCTCGGGCTGTCCGAGACGCCGGTGCAGGACCGGCCGCGCGTTCACCTCGACCTGTACACCGCCGACCAGGCCGGCGAGGTCGACCGGCTGGTCGGCCTCGGCGCGTCCCGCGTGGACTGGCAGGACTATCCGGAGGACGCGGACTTCGTCGTGCTCGCGGACACGGAGGGCAACCGCTTCTGCGTGATCGCCCACGGCTGACCAGGTGGGGTGGTGACGCGGCACTTGCGTTTCATAGGAATGCGGCTCTGACCACCTTTACGGATGCGAGGCCATCGATCGGCCGGGTGAAGAACACCCACGCGTCCGTGAGTGCCTCGACGAGGATCAGGCCGCGACCGCCTTCGTCCAGCTCCCCGGCGTCGCGGACCGTGGGGAATGCATCGGGGCGTCTGTCGATCACGTCGAAGACGTACGCGTGCCCGCTGCGCGCGAAACGGACCGCAAACATGCCACCGAGCGGAGTCGCGTGGCGGATCGCGTTGGTCGCGAGTTCGGAGATGACCTCCTCGGCACGCTCCCGGAGATCGGCCCGACCGTGTGCGGTGAGGCACTCGCCCGCGAACTCCCGGGCCGCCTTTGCGGCAGTGGGTTCGGCTTTATAGATCCGTAGCGTTCCGTCGTCGTCGGCCGGTACCCAGGCCGCCGGCGTTACCGTGTCCGGTGCGTCCATTTTTCGCCCCACTTATCGATGGGCTTTCGTGAATAGCAGAAATGATGGCCTGGTTTTGTTACGGTGCGGGTTGCACAGTGAAGAGTGAAAATGCTGGGGGCGGTCATGGTCGGCGTCGAGACGCTGGATCCGCAGTCATCGCTATGGGCTTGGTTGGCCTATGAGCTGCGGAGATATCGCAAGCAGCGGGTGGTCTCCCTCTCCGCTGCAGGAAAGATCGTCAGCGTCAGTGCGGCCCACTTTTCAAACTTCGAGAGCGGTCGCCGTCGCCCGGACCTGAAAAAGCTCAGGGCCCTCGATGAAGCGTGGCAAACGGACGGCACTTTGTCCGGCTGTTCACTTTCGCCCAAGAAGGGCATGATCCAAACTGGTTCCGTGAACACCTTCTGTACGAGGCTCGCGCCTACGCCCTCAGAATCTTTGAGCCGCTCATCATCCCGGGATTGCTGCAGACGGAGGACTATGCACGCGTAGCAATCGCGACGGAGGGGTCTGGCGACCCTGAAGCGGACCTCAAGTTGCGTATGGACCGCCAGCGGATCTTGACGCGGAAGAACCCGCCGCGCTTGCACGTCCTGCTGGACGAGGGGGTGCTCGACCGGCCGGTCGGAGGAGCCAAGGTCATGCGCGAACAGCTCGCGCGCCTTCTCGAAGTATCGGAGCAACCGGACGTGGTCGTGCGTGTTTACCCGCGCTCGGCGGGCTACTACCTCGGGCTGACCGGAGCATTCAAGATCATGAGTTGTGACCCTGAGGGCGACATCGCGTATACGGAGGCGGCGGAGGGTGGCCGGCTCGTGCTGGATGGCCCAGGTGTCCGACGGTTCGTTGTACGGTTCGACGAGATCGGGGCAGATTGTCTGTCCCGTTCGGCGTCCCGCGACCTGATCAAGCGAGTGATGGAGGAGATGCGATGACCGACTGGCGGAAGAGCAGTCGCAGCGACTCCGGCGGCGGACAATGCGTCGAGGTCAAGGTCGGTGGCTGCGAGGAGATCGAGCAGACCTGACCCTCCGCGTACACGGCCCTCGCCGCCCGGCGGGGGCCTTTCGTCTTCGGGGTCGGCGGTCGGGCGGGCCGGAGCGGTGGGGGTAGGGCCAGGCATACCTCGGGTTGGTGTCCTGGGCTGATGTTCCCGGATCCAACGGACGATGAGATCGCCTTATGACGGAGGGACAGACGATCGGGCGGGCGTGGCATGCCGGGCCCGCCGCGCCGGCGGTGGAGTTGCGCGAGGTCAGTAGGGAGTACGGGCGCGGGGACGCGAAGGTCCGGGCGCTCGACGGAGTGAGCATCGGGTTTCCCGCCGGGTCGTGGACGGCCGTGATGGGGCCATCGGGGTCGGGGAAGTCGACCCTGCTGCACTGCGCGGCCGGGCTGGAGAAGGCGAGCGGCGGGCGGGTCCTGCTGAGGGGGCAGGACATCACCTCCGCGCCGGACAGCGCTCTCACCGCCCTGCGACGGCATACCGTCGGGTTCGTCTTCCAGACCTTCAATCTGGTCGGCTCGCTCACCGCGGAGCAGAACGTCGCGCTCCCCCTGAAGCTCGCCCGGCGCACGGTCTCCCGCCAGGCCGTACGCGAGGTGCTGGAGGCCGTCGGCCTGGCGGACCGGCTGCGGCACCGGCCCCGGGAGCTCTCCGGCGGGCAGCAGCAGCGGGTGGCGATCGCGCGGGCGATGGTGACGCGGCCCGCGGTGCTGTTCGCCGACGAGCCGACCGGCGCGCTGGACTCGGCGTCGGCCCGTACGGTGCTCCAGCTGTTGCGGACCATGGTCGACTCGGCCGGGCAGACGATCGTCATGGTCACCCACGATCCCGCCGCGGCGGCGCGGGCGGACGCGGTGGTGTTCCTGTCGGACGGCAGGATCGTCGACCAGGCGTTGCGCCCGTCGGCCCGGGAGGTCGCCGACCGGCTCGCGCGGCTGGAGGGCTGAGCATGCCGGGGATCGCGTTCAGTAACTTCCGGGAGCACCGGCGCCTGTTCACCGGCGCCATCCTGGCCGTCGCCCTGGGCGTCGCGTTGATGCAGGCCTCGCTGTCGATGATGGCGGCGGTGTCCGAGGCCCGGATCCCCGCGGGACTGTCCGGCCAGGCCCGGGAGCGGATCCGGGACGCCTACGCGGGGGCCGCGACGCTGCTCGGCATGACGGTGATGCTCGCGGGGTTCCTCGCGCTGTTCATCGTCGGCTCGACCTTCGCCTTCACCGTGGCCCAGCGCCGCCGTGAGCTGGCCCTTCTGCGGCTGGCAGGCGGGAGCCGTCCACAGCTGGTCGTGCTGCTGCTGGCGGAGGCGGCGCTGCTCGGCGCGGTCGGCGCGGCGGCCGGTGTCCTGCTCGGGGTGCCGGGCACGTGGGCCCAGGCCTGGCTGCTGGCGGCGTTCGGGTTCCTGCCCGGCGCGGTGGCCCCGGCCCTGAACGGCGGGATCATGCTGGCGTCCGCCTGCGTCGGCTTCACCGTGGCACTGTTCGGCGTGCTGGCGGCGGCGCGCCGCGCCGCCCTGGTGCGGCCGCTGGAGGCACTGCGGGACACCGGGCGTGCCGCCCGGGTCATGACCGTGGCCCGCTGGGTGTTCGGCCTGTCCTCGCTGGCGTTCGTGATCTGGCTGGTCGCCGCCGCGCAGACCGGCCGCGTCGACGTCCTCGGCGCCCTTCTGATCGCGATGGCCGTGTCGGTGGTCGGAGCGGTGGCGCTGAGCCTGCTCAGCCCCTTGGTCGTGCCGCTCGTCGGCGGCCTTCTCGGCCTCGCGCTGCGCCGGAGCATTCTCGGCGAGATCGCCCAGGCGAACCTGCGGGACGCCGTACGACGCAGCGCCTCCACCGCCGCGCCGCTGATCGTGCTGGTGTCCCTCGTGGTCGGCCTCATGGGCACCCTGGCCTCCCTGGGACGGATGGGGGGCGAGGAACAGAAGCGCATCGTCGCCGGCGATCTGGTCGTCGACTCCACCGGCGCCCAGGCGTCCCGGATCGCGGCCGTGCCCGGTGTCGCCGTGGCGTCGCCGCAGGCCACCGTCCCGATCGCCGTGACCGTCGGGCGCCGCGCGTACCGGCGGACCTACTACTCGGGCATCGTCGCGGTGGATCCGTCCGCGTACCGGCAGACGTATCGACGGGCGCCCCGCTCCGGTTCGCTGGCGGCCCTGCGGGGGCGGACGATCGCGGTGGGACCGGGCCTGAGCGAGGAGGGCCTGCGGCGCGGGGGCGTGGCGGTCGCCCGGATCGGCGGGCAGGGCGTACGGCTGCGGATCGTCGCCGTCATGGCCCCCGTGCTGGAGAACGGCGCCGACGGCTTCCTCCTGCCGCGCGAACTGGTCCCGGCGGACGTCATGGCCAAGGCGCCGACGCGTACGGTGATCCAGGTCATGCCCGGCACCGCCCCCTCGGCCGTCGCCGCGCGGATCCGCGCGGCCGGGATCGGGACGGTCCGCAGCCTGGCGGACTGGGCCGACGACGAAGCGGACCGGCAGCAGAAGGGCAATGAGGCCATCTTCGCGGTGCTCGTCGGCCTCGGCGGCCTGTACGCGGCCGTCGCCGTCGTCAACGCGGTGGTCATCGCCGGTGCCGAGCGCAAGACCGAGTTCGCGGTCGTGCGCCTCACCGGGATGAGCCGGCCGCAGGTCGTGCGGATGGCGTTGATCGAGGCGGCGGCGGTCACCGCGATCGGGCTGCTCCTCGGCCTCCTCGTCGCGGCGGGGGCGCTCGCCGGGATCGGCGCGGCCGCCGTCCGGGCCGTCGGCACGCCCCTGGTCGCGGTGCCGTGGGAACTACTGGGCCTGCTGGTGCCCGGCGCGTTCATCGTGACCGCCGTGGCGAGCGCGTGGAGCACGCTGTCGGCGACCCGGGTGCCGCCGGTGGCGCTGGCGACCGCTCGGGAGTGAGGGCATCCGGCCGGTATCGAAGCCGGTCAAATGACGACCGATGTCGTCAGAGGACGCGGACAACGCCCGAACGCGCGGGTAGGCAGAAGCAGGGCGTCTGCGGCAGGTGCCGTCGTGGAACGGGGCTCAGCCGCAGCAGCCGCCTCCGCAGCAGCCGCCGCCGCTGGGCGGGGCCGCGGTGGCGCCGCCCGTGACGGCGACCGTGGACAGCAGTTTCACCGTGTCGTCGTGGCCGTCGGGGCAGGAGGCCGGCGCGGACGCCTCGGCCATCGGACGGGAGACCTCGAACGTCGCGCCACAGGCGCGGCAGCGGTAGTCGTAGCGTGGCACGGCCACAGCGTACGACGTCACCGCCCGTCCGTCATGCTCTGTCCGGTGACCGGAACGGTCAGGCGGCGGGTTCGGTGACATACGGCGCCCACTGCGGGTCGCCGTCGTTGACCAGGCCGATGAGCCGCCAGTGCGCCCCGCGCGGAACGGCCGGGACGACGCGCAGCTTCCACCCGATCTCTTCCAGTAGCTTGTCGGCCTTGCGGTGGTTGCAAGGCGTGCAGGAGGCGACGCAGTTCTCCCAGATGTGCATTCCCCCGCGGCTGCGCGGGATGACGTGGTCGATCGTCTCCGCGCGAAGACCGCAGTAGGCACACCGGAAGCTGTCGCGCCGCATGAGGGCCGCCCGGGTGAGCGGCACCCGTTGTCGGTAGGGGATGCGGACGTAGCGGAGAAGTCGGATCACCGACGGCATCTCGACGACGACGGTGGCCGATCGCAACTGGGCTCCGGATATGTCATGATGCACGATCTCGGCCTTCTCCCGGAGGACCAGGCAGACCGCACGCCGCAGGGGAAGGGTTGTCAGGGGTTCGTACGTCGCGTTGAGCAGCAGGACCTGTCTCATCAGACGGCCTCCGCGCCGCAGGCGCCGCCCGCCTCACGGGCCACGCTCCAGCGTGCCTCGGCATGAGGCATGACGATCTTTCTCACCAGCGCACCCGACACGAGGACCTCCTCATGGGTGATACCCGAGTTGGAATTCAGTGTGGCTGCTGAGATGCTGATCCCGCTACCCCATAATCTGGGGTATTCGCTGGAAGCGCGCCCGTGGAGGCGGCCAGGCGGGTCAGTGACCCGGGTGACGACCTTGCGTCTCGGCTCCGGCGTGCGACGCGGCCTCCTCACCCCGCTGCTCGCGCCATGTCATCCTGGCGTCGAGGCGAAGCGGACCGCCCGTGAGGCTCCCCGAGGTCTTGAGCCAGCCGGTGCGCTTGTCGCCGGCGCCCATCGTCTCGTACCGGCAGACGACGGTCTCGTGGTCCGCGGTGCAGGGCTTCGACGTCCCCAGGATCTTGTGACCGGACGTGACCTTCTGTGTCGCGACGACATCGTCGGCCGGCCGGGATCCCTCGTTCACCACGGTCCAGCGCCAGATGACGCCGGAGCCGTCCGGAGCCGGCTCGGGCCGGCCGAAGACCAACCGCAGGCTCGCCTCCTGCGACCGGTGCCCTCCCTGCGTCTCGCGCGAGTGCTGAGCGCCCTCCTGCGACGCCGCGTGGGGCGGCCCGGCCGCTGCCGGCCCGTGCGCCTCATGGGCCGACTGAGCCGGGTGCTGCTGGGCCGGCCGCGACCCTTGCGCCTCACGGGGCCCCTGAGCCTGTTGCTGGGCAACGTGCTGCTGTGCCGGTCGTCCCTGCTGTGCCTCATGCGCCGGCTGAGCCGGGTGCTGCTGGGCCGGTTGGGCCGCTTGGGTCACGTGCAGGTGGGCCGGTCGCGCCAGCTGCGCCTCGTGGGCCGGTTGCGCTGGGTGCTGTTGGGCTTTGTGGGCGGGCTGTACCGGGTGTTGCTGGGTCGGCCTCGCTTGCTGGGCTTTGTGGGCCGGCTGTGCCGGGTGCTGGTGGGCCGACCTCGGTTGTTGGGCTTTGTGGGCGTGTTGCGCCGAGCGCTGTTGGAGCGCTCGCAACTGCTGGGCCTCGTGGGCCAGTTGCGCTGAGTGCTGGTGGGTCGCCCGCAACTGCTGGGCCTCGTGGGCCAGCTGCGCTGAGCGCTGTTGGGCCGCTCGCACCTGCTGGGCCTCGTGGGCCGCGTGTGGCTTCGGCGCGAGCGCGTGCGCGGACGAACCGGCCGACGCGCCGGCCACCAGGGCGACGGCGGCCAGCGCCGGTGCGGCGACCAGGGCCGTACGGCGGCCGTACCGACTCGCGCGTGCGGCCGTTCTATGCGGGTCGATCGTGTCTTCCATTGTTCCCCCCGAGTGACGTGGAAAGACGCGCCCCACATCTTTCTCGGTGCGGCGACCGGGGGGAAACCGCCACGCCAGGCGCGGGCCGGTACGCCGACCTCGTTAAAGTGCGGTCATGAGCCGACCGCAGTACCCGTCCGCGCATCGTCAGGACATCGTCGAGGAGATCCACGGTCATCCCGTCGCCGATCCGTACCGATGGCTGGAGGATCCGAACGCCGACGACACCAAGAAATGGCTGGCGGCCCAGGACGAGCTGTTCCACCGTGAGGTCGACGACCTGCCCGGCCGGGACAGGCTGCGGGCGCGGGTGCGCGAGCTGCTCGGCGCCGGGAGCGTCGGCGCTCCGGTCTGGCGGGGCGAGCGCCGGTTCTTCATGCGGCGCACCGCCGAGCAGGAGCACGCCGTCCTCTACACCGTCGACCCCGGCGAGACGAGCGAGCGGGCACTGATCGACCCGATGGCGCTCGACCCGACCCACACGACGACGCTCGACTCCTGGCAGCCGGACAAGGAGGGGCGCCTGCTGGCGTACCAGCTGTCCCACGGCGGCGACGAGGAGTCCAAGCTGTACGTGATGGACGTCGCCACCGGCGAGACGATCGAGGGGCCCATCGACCGGTGCCGCTACACCCCGATCGCCTGGCTGCCGGGCGGCGACGCGTACTACTACGTCCGGCGGCTCGCCGCCGGGCAGGTTCCCGCGGGGGAGGAGCAGTACCACCGCCGCGTCTACCTGCACCGGGTGGGGACCGACCCCGAGACCGACGACGTGATGATCTTCGGTGAGGGCCGGGAGAAGACCAACTATTACGGCGTCGGCGTCAGCCGCGACGGGCGCTGGCTCACCCTCTCCTCCTCGCAGGGCACCGCGCCGCGCAACGACCTGTGGATCGCCGACCTGAGCACGTCTCCGCTCGAGACCCCGGAGCTGCGGGTCGTCCAGGAGGGCGTGGACGCCGAGACCGGCGTGCACGTCGGACGCGACGGCCGCGCGTACGTCTTCACCGACCGGGACGCCCCGCGCGCCCGGCTGTGCGTGGCCGACCCGACCGATCTGTCGCCCGGCACCTGGCGCGATCTGATCCCCGAGGACTCCGAGGCGGTCCTGTCGGACTTCGCGATCCTCGACGACCTCGACCGGCCCATCCTCCTCGCCGGGTGGACCCGCCACGCGATCAGTGAGATCACCATCCACGACCTGGTGACCGGCGAGCGGATCGGCGAGGTCCCCGCGCCGGGCCTCGGCACGATCGGCGGGATCACCGATCACCCCGACGGCGGTCACGAGGCGTGGTTCACCTACGTCGACCACACGACACCGACGTCCGTCCACCACTTCGACGCCAGGACCGGCGAGACGACGCTGTGGGCGTCCGCGCCCGGAACGGTCGACGTGCCCGACGTCGAGGCGCGCCAGGTGACCTACGCTTCCAAGGACGGCACCGAGGTCCGCATGCTCATCGTCGCCCGCGCCGACGCGGTGCCGGGCGACGGCACGCCCCGGCCGACGATCCTCTACGGCTACGGCGGCTTCAACGTCCCGCTCACGCCCGCGTACTCGGCCGGAACCCTCGCCTGGGTGGAGGCCGGCGGCGTCTACGTCGTCGCCAACCTGCGCGGCGGCTCGGAGGAGGGCGAGGAGTGGCACCGCGCCGGCATGCTGGACAAGAAGCAGAACGTCTTCGACGACTTCCACGCCGCGGCCGAGAAGCTCATCGCCGACGGATGGACCACCGCGGACCGGATCGCGATCTCCGGCGGATCCAACGGCGGCCTGCTCGTCGGAGCGGCGATCACCCAGCGGCCCGAGCTGTACGCCGCGGCGGTGTGCTCGGCGCCGCTGCTGGACATGGTGCGGTACGAGAAGTTCGGTCTCGGCCAGACGTGGAACGTCGAGTACGGCTCCGCCGAGGACCCGGAGCAGTTCGGCTGGCTCCACGCCTACTCCCCGTACCACCACGTTCGTGAGGGCGTCGCCTACCCGGCGACCCTCTTCACGGTCTTCGAGAGCGACACCCGCGTCGACCCCTTGCACGCCCGCAAGATGTGCGCGGCGCTGCAGTACGCGAGCACCGACGACGGCGGGCCCATCCTCCTGCGCAACGAGGCCGAGGTCGGACACGGCGCCCGCGCGGTCAGCCGCTCGATCGAGCTGAGCGTCGACACCCTGTCGTTCATGGCCGCCCACACCGGCTTGGCGCTGGACGAGGAACCACAGCGCACATGAGCGAGCGAATCAAGAAGGCAGCGCGCCCGGTCACTCCTCCGACGCCGGGAGGTCGGTCGGGGTGGGTTGGTCGGGCGAGGCCGGGAGGTCGGTCGGGGTGGGTTGGTCGGGCGAGGCCGGGAGGTCGGTCGGGGTGGGTTGGTCGGGCGAGGAGGGAGGCCCCTTGACCGCCGTCGAACGCGTGCTGCCCCTGCTCGACCCGCCGCCCGCCGAGCCGGACGTGTCGCGCGGCTACCTCGACCTCCTCGGCGAGGAGGCGGGTCCGCACGGCACGCTCGCGCAACGGCTCATGCGCTCCGGGTTCCTCCCGAAGATCTACGAGGATCTGTGGCGGCCGGTGCTGTTCGGGCTGTCGAAGGGACCGCTCGGGCCCAGCCTGGACGAGGAGTACGCCCTCGCCCGCGACTGGCTGGACCTCGCCGCAGTCCCGGACGGCACCGTGCTCGACGTGGCCTGCGGGCCGGGCAACATCACCCGCGCGCTGGCCGCCGGGATGACGGGACACGGGCTCGTCGTCGGCATCGACGCCTCCTCGACCATGCTCGACCGGGCGGTGGCCGAGACGGTCCGGCCGACCGGCCGCGGCGAGAACGGCGCCGCCGACGTCGCCTATGTCCGCGGCGACGCGGCGGACCTGCCGTTCAGCGACGGCGTGTTCGACGCGGTGTGCTGCTTCGGCGGGCTGTACCTCTTCGAGGACCCCTGGACCGCGATCGACGGCATCACCCGCGTGCTCAAACCGGGCGGCCGGGTCGTGTTCCTCACGACCCGGCGGCCGGAGATCCCGCTCGTCGGCCCGGGCATCGCGGCGCTCAGCCAGCTGACGGGCATCCGGATGTTCGGCGCCGACGACCTCTGCCAGGCCCTACGGGCCCGCGGCTTCACGACCCTGCGCCAGCGCGCGTACGGCCTGATGCAGTTCGTCGGCGGCACCCGAGACTGAGACGCCCGAGCCGCAGCGCCCCTGTGTCGTCATGGACGCGTCGGCGGCGAGGCGAACCCGGGAGCGATCCGGCGGGCGGGTGACGCCCGCCGGATCGGTGGGTCAGCTCGCGGGGTCGTACCGGTAGACGGCCGCTGCCGACTTTCCGTTGTCGAGGACCAGTTCACCGGCTCCCCACAGCGAACGGGTGCCTGGGATCAGGGTGATCGCGTTCATGCTGGCGTCCTTGGCGGACCCGACCGGTGCGGCCTCGCGGGTGAGCCCGCTCTGGCTGTAGTGGAGCAGGTCGGCGCTGGGTCGGACGCCGGCGGACACCATCCACAGACCGCCCGCGCCGTCGGATGCCAGCTTGGTCACGGAGTCTTCCGGGGCGTCGATGTTCACCTGCTGCCAGCTCCCGCCGGATCGGTGCCACAGCACCACTCCCGGCTCGAGGCCGTTCTTCGCGAGCACCGCACTCGCCCACACGTCGTCCGGGCCCGTCGCCAGGACGTCGCTGGAGACCACGCGGACGCCGGGGCCGACGGACGGCTTCGGAAGCGCCGCCGTCTCCCACTGCCGCCCGTCCCAGTGCATCGCCGCCGCGTCACCGTTCGCCTGTCCGACCGCCCAGACGTCATCGGCCGCCACGGCGCTGATCGCCGTCGGGTTGCCGGGCAGGTCGAAGGTCGTCCACGTGTCGCCGTCGTAGTGCTCGGCGATCGGCTTCTCGCCGGTCTCGAGGCCCGTGGTGCCGATGAACCACGCGTCCCTGGGGCCGAGCGCCACGGCGTCTCGGATGACGACGTCCTTGCCGAACTCTGTGGTCTGCCAGGTGACGCCGTCCCAGTGGTGGCCGAAGACCAGCGAGTTCGCGTCGGACCCGAACACCCATACGTCCGTCGGCGACGAGGCGGCGACCGTGCGCAGATCCGGGTAGAAGGCCTTAGGAAGAGCGGGCGGCGGAGTGACGGTCTGCCACTGGACGCCGTCCCAGTGCAGGATCTTTCGCTGGTCGCGTCCACAGCAGGGGCCGGAGCCGACCGCCCAGGCGTCGTTCGGTCCGGTGGCCGCGACCTCTGCGAGGCCGTCTTGCGGGAAGCCTGGCGAGGTGTACGAGATGCGCCATTCGGGGTCCGATGCGGCGTGTGCGGTGGAGGGCCGGGCACCGAGTGCCAGCAGGCCGATGACGCCGGCCGTCGCGACACGCTTCAGCGAGACGAGCATGGTTCTTCCATTCCGTCGCCGGGCTCGCGGAGAGCGGGTCTCGCGAGATGTCGATCTTCCATAGGTTCGACACGCGAGCTTGACTGCGGGTTGACACGCCGCAGCCGATCCGGGAAACGGAAGAGCGGTCCGGTGGGCGCCGTCCGCCCACCGGATCCGGGCGATCAGCCGCCGAGCTGGGAGATGTCGCGGGCCGCGCCGGTGGAGGCCGAGGTGGCCATCGCGGCGTAGGCCTGCAGGGCGGCGCTCACCGGACGGTGCCGGTCGCGGGGCCGGTAGGAGCCCAGCTCCTTCAGGAGGCGCTCCTGGCGGGCCTTGAGCTCGTCGGCGGGCACGTCGAGGCGCAGCTCCCGGCGCGGGATGTCGATGACGATCCGGTCGCCGTCCTCGACGAGGGCGATGTCACCGCCCGCGGCCGCCTCCGGTGAGGCGTGGCCGATGGAGAGTCCGCTGGTGCCGCCGGAGAAGCGCCCGTCGGTGATCAGCGCGCAGGCCTTGCCGAGCCCACGGCCCTTCAGGAACGACGTGGGGTACAGCATCTCCTGCATGCCCGGGCCGCCCTTGGGGCCCTCGTAGCGGATGACGACGACGTCGCCGGGCTTGACCTTCTTGCCGAGGATGCCCTCGACCGCGTCATCCTGGCTCTCGAAGACGACGGCCGGGCCTTCGAAGGTCCACAGCTCCTCCTCGACGCCTGCGGTCTTGACGACGGCGCCGTCGACGGCCAGGTTGCCGTACAGCACGGCGAGCCCGCCGTCCTTGGTGTAGGCGTGCTCGACGTCGCGGATGCAGCCCTGCTCGCGGTCGAGGTCGAGCTCCTCCCAGCGGTTGTCCTGGCTGTACGGCCTGGTGGTGCGGACCCCGCCCGGCGCGGCGTGGAACAGCTCCACCGCCTCCGGCCGGACGCCCGGGGAGCGGACGTCGTGCGCATCGAGGAACTCGCCCAGCGACCCGCTGTGGATCGTGTGGATCGTACGGTTGAGCAGCCCGCCCCGGTCGAGCTCGCCGAGGATGGCGGGGATGCCGCCGGCCCGGTGGACGTCCTCGATGTGGTACTTCGCGGTGGCCGGGGCGACCTTGCAGATGCAGGGCACGCGGCGCGACAGCTCGTCGATCTCCTTCAGGCCGAAGTCGACGCCGGCCTCGCGGGCCGCGGCGAGCAGGTGCAGGATCGTGTTGGTCGACCCGCCCATCGCCACGTCGAGCGCCATGGCGTTCTCGAACGCGTCGCGGGTCGCGATGTTCAGCGGCAGCACCGACTCGTCGTCGTCGCGGTAGTAGCGGTTCGCGATCTCGACGACGCGGCGGCCGGCGTCCTCGAACAGCGTCTTGCGGGCGGCGTGGGTGGCGAGGACCGTGCCGTTGCCGGGGAGGGACAGGCCGATCGCCTCGGTGAGGCAGTTCATCGAGTTGGCGGTGAACATGCCCGAGCAGGACCCGCAGGTCGGGCAGGCGTTCTCCTCCATCTGGGCGAGGGTCTCGTCGGAGACGGACTCGTCCGCGGCGGCGATCATCGGGTCGATCAGGTCGAGCTTGGTCGTGCCGTCCACCGGCTTGCCCGCCTCCATCGGCCCGCCGGAGACGAACACGGTCGGGATGTTGAGCCGCATGGCCGCGATGAGCATGCCCGGAGTGATCTTGTCGCAGTTCGAGACGCAGATCAGGGCGTCGGCGCAGTGCGCGTTGACCATGTACTCGACCGAGTCGGCGATGAGCTCCCGCGACGGCAGGGAGTAGAGCATGCCGCCGTGGCCCATGGCGATGCCGTCGTCGACCGCGATCGTGTTGAACTCGCGCGGGATGCCGCCCGCCTCCTTGACGGCGGCGGCGACGACCTGGCCGACCTCGCGCAGGTGGACGTGGCCGGGGACGAACTCGGTGAAGCTGTTGGCGACCGCGATGATGGGCTTGCCGAAGTCCTCACGCGCTACGCCGGTGGCCCGAAGAAGGGCCCGGGCTCCCGCCATGTTCCTGCCGTGCGTGACCGTTCGTGACCTCAGCGGGGGCATCTGCCTCTCCCATCGATTCGTGCTCAGACTTCGATCGTATGGGGTCGGCGACGCGCATGAGACGCCGGTCTCAGGTTACGAGACGTCGACCCCGGGATCCGGGCACGTGGGGGGAGCCCCGGCCGGTCAGGAGCCGGGGTATTTCGGGGGCAGCACGCGTTCGGCGGCGTTGTAGATGCGCTCGATGTCCACCGTGGTGAGGATCTTGGGCCGGCGCCGCAGGTAGTTGCGCGCCCGCCCGCCCGAGTAGACGTCGACGTTGCGCACCATCAGCACCTTCCAGGAGATCGCCGGGCCGTAGATGGCCAGCGACGGCTGCACGGGCACCTCGTACCCGAGCTCCCCGCTGATCAGCTTGCTGGCCTGGTCGGCCTCCCAGCGGGCCTCGTCCAGGCGCTCCTTCTTGTTGAACGGCCCGAGGAACAGCTTGCGGTGCGACAGCGCGCGTACGGGGAGCCGCTTGTCCCACTTCTCCGAGTCGACGGCGTACACGCCGGTGGGCCCGATCACGAGGTGGTCGATCTGCCCATCGCTGACGCCGTCCTCGTCGCGGGGAACGGCGCGGGCGTGGAGGGTGCGATAGCCGGCCTTCTCCATGCCCCGCAGCTGCCGCTCGGTCCTGCGTTCGGCGACCGACGGTTTGCGCCAGGCCTCCACGCTGGAGTGCTGCCGCGATCGTCGGACGATATCGACGATCACGGTGAGCACCGCGACGGCGAGACCGATCCGGATCTCGAAGACGATCGCGAACAGCAGGCCGAGGATGGCGGCCGCGCCGATCCGGATCATCCAGCGTTGGATCTGCGGATCGCTGATCCGGCCCCCGATCGCCTGCTCCCTCCGCCGCCTGGGCGGGCGTCCCTCGCCAGGACGTTCGGCCGAGTCGTCCTCGCCGGGCAGCTCGAACGGACGTTCGTCGTCAGGGTGCTCGCGTGTGGACGTCTGAGTGGACTCGCCTCGCTCCACACTGGCCATTGTCAACACTCCGTGCTCGATTGACGGCAGCACACATGATCTTCCCGTGCGAAGCGTAACCAGAGCCCGAGCGGAGTGCATAGTCGTGTCCGGTTGATACTTTTGTCCCCGCCCTTGAGCGGTTCGGTGGCATCCTACCAGGGTAGATAAATTCCATCCCCCGCTGCGCTGCTGCAACTTTCGGTGGGCGTACCGTTTTCACTTGTGACGCATATTCATCATCTCAGCATGCGGGACCAAGCGGCCGCGATCCGCAGCCGCGAACTCTCGCCCGTCGACGTCGTCGAGCACTACCTCGAGCGCATCGACCGCCTGGGGGACCAGGTCGGCGCCTACGTCACCGTGACCGCCGATCTGGCCCGTGACCAGGCCAAGGCCGCCGAACAGGCGGTGATGGCGGGCGACGGTTCCCCGCTGCTCGGCGTTCCCGTCCCCATCAAGGACCTCAACATGGTCAAGGGCGTACGGACGACGCTCGGCTCGGCGGCCTATGACGACTTCACGGCATTCGGCGACGACAACGTCGTCGCTTTTCTCCGTGAGGCGGGCACGATTCTTCTAGGGAAGACCAATACGCCGGAATTCGGACTGCCCTGTTATACCGAGAACGCCGTCGCGCCTCCCGCACGCACCCCCTGGGACGTCGAACGCTCCGCGGGAGGCTCCAGCGGGGGCGCCGCCGCCGCGGTCGCCGCCGGGCTCGCCCCGGCCGCGCACGGCAGCGACGGCGGCGGGTCCATCCGGATCCCGGCCAGCGTCTGCGGCCTGTTCGGGATCAAACCGACGCGCGGCCGCATCAGCCACGGGCCCTTCGTGCCCGACCTCGTCGGCCTGGCGACCCATGGGCCCATCACCCGGACCGTACGGGACGCCGCCCTCCTCCTCGACGTCATGGCCGGGAACGCTCCAGGCGACATGTACCGCGCGGCGCCGCCCGAGGGGACCTTCCTAGAGGCCGCCGACCGGGCGCCCGGACGGCTGCGCGTCGGCCGCAGCGCGGTCCCCCCGGTGCCGGGCGCCGAGGTCCACCCCGACTGCCTCGCCGCGTACGAGGCCGCCAGCGAGCTGCTGGCGGAGCTCGGCCACGAGGTCGAGGACATCGACCCGCCCTGGAACGGCGAACTGATGCCGCACTTCGAGACCCTCTGGGCGGCGATGGCCACGCTCACCCCGGTCCCACCCGAGCGCGAGGAGCGGCTGCGCCCCCTCACCCGATGGCTGCGCGAACGCGGCCGGACGATCAGCGCGTACCAGCTGCTGCACGCCCAGGCGACGCTGCAGGCGGCCGTCCGGAGAGGGCTGCCGGTCCTCGAGGGCTACGACGTGATCCTGCACCCGACCCTCGCGCAGCCGCCCGTCCCCATCGGATACTTCGAGGATGCCGACCCCGCGGAGAACTTCGAGCGGCAGAAGCGCTTCACGCCGTTCACCTCGGTCTACAACGTCACCGGTCAGCCCGCGGTGAACGTCCCGCTGCACTGGACCGACGGCGGCCTGCCGATCGGCGTCATGCTGGTCGGCCGGGCGAGCGACGAGGCGACGCTGATCGCGCTGTCGGCGCAACTGGAAGAGGCCCGTCCGTGGGCGGACCGCCGTCCGCCGATTTGGGACTGATCCACGGGGCATAGCCACGTGGCAGGAGCCGGGAGCAGGACCGAGGACGGGAGCGTCGTGGCAGAGGACACGGAGGACCTGAACGCGCTCGCCGCCGCGTACGGCGTCGAGACCTCCTACACGGACTGGCGCGGCCGGCCGGCCGACGTCCCCGTCACGACGATCAGAGCCGTCCTCACCGCCCTGGGCGCGGACGTCTCCTCGCCGGAGACCGCACGCCGCGAGCTCGAGCGGATCGAGGCGGAGCGCCGCGCCCGGCTTCTCCCCCCGACCGCCGTCGTCTTCGCGGGGGAGGACCTGCTCGCGGCGGACGACGCCGAGGTGTGGATCGAACTCGCGACCGGCGGCAAGCTCCCCCTCGAACCCGCCGAGCCCGGGTCGTCGGCCTCGGCGTCGCGGCCGCCCGCGACCTCGGCCGGGGTCGCCGGGTTTCGCAGGGCGTACCGGCTGCCGCCGGAGACGCCGCTCGGGTGGCATCGGGTACGGGCCCGGCGCGGCGACCGGGAGGAGGTCGCGCCGCTGATCGTCGCGCCGTCGCGGGCCCCGGACCCCGGCGAGCGCTCTTGGGGCCTGATGGCCCAGCTCTACTCCGTGCGGTCGAGCCGCTCGTGGGGGATGGGCGACCTCGCCGACCTGCGGGAGCTGGCGGTCTGGAGCGGCGGCGCGCTCGGTGCCGGGTTCGTTCTGGTCAACCCGTTGCACGCGGGAGAGCCGGCCCCGCCGGTCCGGCCCTCGCCGTACCTGCCGATGAGCCGCCGCTTCACCAGCCCCCTGTATCTCCGGCCGGAGGAGGTGCCCGAGTACGCCGCGGCCGACCCGGAGACGAGGCGCCGGATCGAGGAACTGGCCGCGCCGGAGCGGGCCCGGTCCCGTACGACCGGCGAGATCGACCGCGACGCGGCGTGGACGGCCAAGCGGGCGGCGCTGGAGCTCCTCGCCGAGGTGCCGCTCGCCCCGGAGCGCGCGGCGGCGTACGCGGCGTTCCGGGAGCGCCAGGGCGAGGCGCTGACCGCGTTCGCGACCTGGTGCGCCCTGGCGGAGGAACACGGGGCCTTCTGGCCGTCCTGGCCGGCCGACCTGCGCGACCCCTGCTCGGAGGCGGTCGCGATCGAACGCGATCGGCACGCCGACCGCGTCGAGTTCCATCGCCGGCTGCAGTGGTGGCTGGACGAGCAGCTCGGCGCGGCGCAGGGCGCGGCGCGCGAGGCGGGCATGCGGCTGGGGATCGTCCACGACCTGGCCGTCGGGGTCGACCCCGGTGGTGCGGACGCGTGGGCGTACCAGGACCTGTTCGCGTCCGGGATGAGCGTGGGCGCGCCGCCGGACGAGTTCAACCAGCGCGGCCAGGACTGGGGCCAGCCGCCCTGGCACCCGCAGCGGCTCGCGGCGGCCGGTTACGCGCCGTACCGCGACATGCTCCGCCACGTGCTCCGGCACGCCGGCGGGCTCCGCCTCGACCACGCCATGCAGGTGTTCCGGCTCTGGTGGGTGCCGCGAGGCGCCTCCCCGGCCGACGGGACGTACGTCTCCTACCCGTACGGGGACCTGCTGGGAGTGCTGCTGTTCGAGGCGTACGAGGCCGGAGCGGTGGTGATCGGCGAGGATCTGGGCACCGTGGCGGACTACATGCGCGACGTCTTCGCCGAGCGTGGGGTGTTCGGCACGTCGATGGCGTGGTTCGAACGCGACGAGAGCGGCGCGCCGCTGCCGCCGGAGGCATGGCGGGAGCCGTGTCTGGCCACCGTGGGCACCCACGACATGCCGCCCATCGAGGGCTACCTGGGCGGCGACCACATCGCCCTGCGCGAGCGCCTGGGCCTGCTCACCCGGCCCGCCGCCGAGGAGTACGCGGAGCTGGACCGGTCGCTGCACGGGTGGAAGGAACTGCTGACCTCGCTCGGCCTGGACACGGCCGACATGACGGCGGCGCTGCACGCCTTCCTCGCGCGGACGCCGGCGAGGCTGGTCGGCGTGTCGCTGGCGGACGCCGTGGGCGAGCGGCGTACGCAGAACCAGCCGGGCACGGTCGATGAGTACCCGAACTGGCGGATCCCTCTCGCGGACGCCGCCGGCCACCCGGTGCTCCTCGACGACCTTCCCCGCCATCCGCGCCTGATGAGGGCCCTCGGCCCGGTGCTCGGCTGACCGTCCCCGCGCGAGCGGTCTGTGACGGCGCGGGCGGTCTGTGACGGGACAAGCGGTTCGTGACGGCGGGGGCTCGTGGTGCGCGGGCGGCCTGTGACGGCGCGGGCGGCCTGTGACGGCGCGAGTGGCCCGTGGAAGGCCGCTCTGCCCTAGCTCGGGATGAGCTAGGGGCCGTCGGCGGCACTAACGGTTCAGGATGTCGACGATGTGCGCGGCGACGTCGTGCAGGAGCGTGTCGGGCAGGATCGGGCGCCCGGCGGCGGCGGAGAACACCTCGGGCAGACCTGGCAGGCAGTAGACGGTGCTGGGCTCGGCCACGGCCCGCCCGAGCGGCTGGTTGCCGAGCGACTTTCGGGTGCGCGACCAGGCCTCCTCGACCTCCTCCGGGCTCGGCACACCGAAGCCGTGGCCGACGGGCGCGGCGTGACGCAGGCGCACGAGCGCGCCGTCGGAGAACTCCTGTGCGAGCCGGCAGCGGGCGGACAGGGCGTCCAGCACGTCGGGGGACAGGCGCGTGACCACGTCACAGGGCGTACGGCACGACGCGGCGCAGCGGCCGAGGGCGGACGCCAGCGTGCTGTGCTGGCGGTCGAGGTAGGCGCGCCAGCCGGGACCGGGCTCCCCGGCCACCCGCAGCGCGCGCTCGGCGGCGGACTGCTCGGGGCGCGTCAGGTCGCACTCACGGGGCTTCCCCGGCTCGGGCATCACGCCGAACCGGCTGTCCGGACCGCCGACCGCCGCCGGCAGCAGCGCCGGGTCGCCGGCGTGGCCCAGGACCGGCTCCCAGGCGAGCAGCGGGAGGTATTCGGCGGCGATGTGCACCGCGGCGACCAGGCCGGCCATCTCCCGGCGCCGCCACCGGGCCTCGATCACCTCGAGCAGCAGGCCGTAGGCGGGGCGGAGGGTCCGCAGCGCCCCGCGGGTGCGCTCCTTGGCGGACTGCGGCATCCTGCTGGCCCGGGCCCGGGCCAGCAGGTCGTCGGGCACCTTGTGGGCGTCGACGACCGGGTCTCCGGTGCGTTCGGGCACGCCGAAGTCCTCCGCGTCCAGGTCGATCAGCCGCTGCCCGAACGAGCACAGCAGCCGGACCTCGGCGGCGACGTCCGGTCGCAGCCCCGCCGCCCCCGCCTCGCACAACGCGGCGAGGTCCCCGAAGGCGTAGCGCCAGGCGAGTGTCGTGAGTACTTCGCGTGCCGTCTCCACCCGTTCACTCTGCCACGCGTCGCCGACAACCGCCGCCCGCGCCCGCACGACCGGTTTCCGCTACGGCCGGCCCTCCGGTACGAGCCCTCCGGGTACGACGAGGCCCTCCGTTACGACGGGGGGGTCTCCGGTACGACGAGCCCTCCCGTACGACCCGACCCTTCCGGGCGCGACGAATTCAGCGTGTTCTTGCGAGGAACCCTGGGCCTTCAGGCCCGGGAGGAATCGCATCTTGATCTTTGTGCCGTGCAGCGTTATGAATTCGACGGCGCAGTTACGTAAAGCGATAGTATAGTCGCGGACTGTGAAGGTCGTGACGCAGGTGAAACTCGTGCCGACGCCCGCGCAGGCGGCGGCGTTGAAACACACCCTGCGCACGGTCAACGAAGCCGCATGCTGGGTCTCTGGTGTGGCCTTCGAGCGCGGGGTGCCGCGGGAGTATGAGCTGCGTAAGCACACCTATGCCGAGCTCAGGGAGCGTGGTCTGGGCGCGCAGGCGGCGCAGCATGTGATCAAGAAGGTCCGGGACGCCTACACCAGCCTGCACGCCAACCTGCGGGCGGGGAACCTGGGCAAGAAGGGCTCCAAGCGGCGGATCAAGGTCGAGTCCAAGCCGATCGCTTTCCGGCCCCAGGCGGCCCAGCCGTATGACGATCGGTGTCTCAGCTGGCAGTACGACGCCCAGACCGTTTCGATCTGGACCACCGCGGGCCGATTGAAGGGCGTGCACTTCGCCTGCTCACCGAACGCGCTCAAGCAGCTGATCGCCCACCGCAAGGGCGAGAGCGACCTGGTCGAACGCGATGGAGTGTTCTACCTGATCGCAACGTGTGAGGTGCCCGAAGCCGAGACGCGTGAGCCGGGCGGCTTCATCGGGGTGGATTTGGGCATCGTCAACATCGCCACGACCTCCACCGGTTACCGGGCCGCCGGACGCAAGCTGAACCGCTACCGCAGGCGGCAACTCGCCCTGCGGGCCAAACTGCAGAAGAAGGGCACCAAGTCCGCCAAACGCCTGTTGAGGAAACAGCGCCGGACCGAATCGCGGCGGGCCAAAGACATCAACCACCGCATCTCCAAGACGATCGTGACCGAGGCTGAACGCACCGGACGCGGCATCTCCCTGGAAGACCTCACGGGGATCCGTGAACGGGTACGGCTCCGCAAGCCCCAACGGGTCGCACTCCACTCCTGGGCCTTCGCACAGCTGGCGGACTTCATCGTCTACAAGGCACGCCGGGCCGGTGTTCCTGTCGTGTTCGTCGATCCGGCGTACTCTTCCCAGCAGTGCGCCGAGTGCGGGCATGTCGACCGGCTCAGCCGGGTGTCTCGAGCGGTGTTCACTTGCCGGGGTTGCGGCGTCGTTGCGCACGCGGACCGGAATGCTTCCCGTGTTCTGGCCCGAAGGGGCCAGGGCGCGTGGGATGCGGGGCGGAAGTCACACGTCCCGGCCACCAGCCCACGAAGCTGATGGCCAAGACGCGGCAGACCACCTCACAGCCAGTGAGGCTCTAGCTGCAAGCTCGGTCCTTCAGGACCGAGAAGCTGACGAGACTTGGCTCAGGACGTGCTCGACCATCGTCACGAGGACGTGCTTGGCCGACTCGCGGCCGCGGACGTCGCAGAGGAGCAGAGGCACGTGGTCGTCGAGGTCGAGGGCGATCCTGACGTCGTCCGGGTGCTTGCGCTCCGCGCCGTCGAACAGGTTGACCGCCACGATGAACGGAGTGCCCCGATCCTCGAAGTAGTCGATGGCGGGGAAGCAGTCGGCGAGACGGCGGACGTCGGCGAGGACGACGGCGCCGACCGCCCCGTGGGCGAGTTCGTCCCACATGAACCAGAACCGCTGCTGCCCGGGCGTGCCGAACAGGTAGAGGACCAGGTTGTCGTCGAGAGTGATGCGGCCGAAGTCCATGGCGACGGTGGTCGTCGTCTTGCCGTCCACGCCCACCGTGTCATCGACGCCGATCCCGCGGTCGGAGAGGACCTCTTCGGTGCGCAGGGGGCGGATCTCGCTGATGGCGCCGACGAGCGTGGTCTTGCCGACCCCGAATCCGCCGGCGATGAGGATCTTCGCCGTGATCGGCCGTTCGGAGTCCGAGGGCGAGTGTGACACGGCCCTCCCGGAGCCCGTCGTGTCAGAGGGCGTGTAGTCCATGGAGCAGTTTCCTCAGTACGAATTCGTCCGGCCGTCGGCCGGACGGAGTGGGCTCGAGCACCCTGACCAGGCGCTCGTCGCGCAGATCATCGAGAAGCACCCGGACCACGTCGACGGGAAGATCCATCTCCGACGCCAGGTCGGCCAGGGCGACCGGCTGCCGGCAGAGCACGAGTAGACGGCGATGTTCCGGGCTCAGCCGCAGCCGCACGCGCACCTGGGCGTCGGTCGCCTCGATGACGGCGATGAGGTCGATCGGCTCTCCGCGAGGCCGGGTCCGTCCCCGCGTGAGTGTGTAGGGGCGGACGATCGGCCCCGCGGCCTGGTCCAGCCATCGAGGTTCCGGCGAGCTCATGCGGGGCTCACCCCACGCCGAAACCCGGGCCGGGCAGGCGGGGCTCGACCGGCAGCCGGTCGCCGAGCCGTTCGGCGAGCTCCGTCATCTCGAACGCGACGACGCCCGCGTCGGCGTCGGCGTCGGCCAGCGCGGCGAGGCAGGCGTCCTCACCGACCGGCAGCACGAACAGGAACACCGAGTCCATCTCGATGACGGTCTGCATCAGCTCGCCGCCCTCGAAGTGCCGGCAGGCACCGCGGGCCAGCCCCTGGACGCCGGCCACCAGGGCGGCCAGGTGCTCGGCGTCCTCGCGCTCCATGCCGGACGATCCCGTGACGACGAGCCCGTCCCGGGACAGGAGTACCGCGCGGCCCACCGCCCCGACTCTGCGGACCAGGTCATCGACCAGCCGGCGCACGTCGCCGGCCGTGTGCGTCTCTGCCATCACTCACCTTCATCGTCGCCCGGCGCGGGGGTACCGCCGTCCGAGGTGTCCTTCGCGGGATCTTCGGCACGCCCGCGGCGCCAGCCGTCCTGCATCGACGACATGATGGAGCGCGCCCTTTCCGGGGAGCGGCCGCCGCCCGGAGCCGCCCGGCCGCTGCCCGAAGCCGACCGGCCGTCGTCCGAAGCAGGCCGTACGGTGCCCGAGATCGGTCGGCCGTCGTCCGAGACCCGCCGTACGGTGCCCGAAGGCGCTCGGTCGCCGCGGGACGCGGTGGGGGCCGGGCCGCGCAGTTCGGGCCGCAGGCTGGCCTGCCGGATGCGGCGTGGCATCCCGGCGTGGGTTCCGGCGGTCGGCACGCCGACCTGATCCGCGTTCACCGCACCGCCCCGATCCGCAGGGCCGTCTCGGCCGGTCTCCGGGAGCACCGGTCCGGGCGCGGGAGAGCGGGCCGGCTCGTGGAACTCGACCGGTGTCTCCTCGGAGAGGGGCGTGTCCCCGGCTGGAAGCTCGAGGGGCGTGTCCCCAGCGGGGAGCTCCACCGGAGCGTCCGCGCCGAGGGGCTCGACGGGAGTGCCCGCGCCGAGGGGCTCGACTCTCCTGAGCCGGTGCCGTGAGCCGCGCCGTGGCCCGGTCTGCTCGAACGGGTCGTACCGGCTCTCCAGCGGTCGTACGACGGAGTCCCCCCGGAACGTCGCCGCACTTGCGATTTTCTTGCCGCCGTGCCGTTCAAGGCCGTCGGCCGCCTGGTCCCCGCCATGATCATTGACCATATCGTGCGCCAGGGCCGCGTGCTCGGCGACGACAAGGCCGTGCGGCAGGAGCGCGACCGCCGTGAGACCGCCGTACGGGTTGGGCATCAGGGAGACCTTGATGCCGTGGCGCGAGGCCAGGATGCCGACGACGAACAGGCCGAGCTGGTCGCTGTCGGCCACTCCGAACTCCGGAGGGTTCGCGAGCCGTGCGTTGATCGTCGCGAGCTTCTCCGCGTTCATGGCGAGCCCGCGGTCGACGACCTCGATCACGAATCCGTTGCCCGCGAGCCCGGCGTCGACCTCGACGGGAGCGGTGGGCGGGGAGAAGGAGACGGCGTTCTCCACCAGCTCGGCGACCAGGTGGATGACGTCGCCGACGGCCGTGCCGACGATCGATTCGCCCGCCATCGTGACGACCTCGACGCGGGTGTAGTCCTCGATCTCTCCGATGGCGCCGCGCAGTACGTCCAGCACGGTCACCGGGTGGCGCCAGCCTCGGCCCGGAGCCCCGCCGGAGAGGATGATCAGGCCTTCGGCGTGCCGGCGCATGCGCGTCGTGAGGTGGTCGAGCCGGAACAGCTCCTCGAGCGAGTCCGGGTCCGCGGCCTTGCGCTCGAGCGCGTCGAGCATCGCCAGCTGGCGGTGCAGCAGTGCCTGGTTGCGTCGTGCGAGGTTGAGAAAGACCTTGTTGACCGCCTTGCGGAGCGCGGCCTGGCCGACGGCGGCCTCGATGGCGGTGCGCTGGGTCGTCGAGAAGGCCTCAACGACGTTGGCGACCTCGGCGGTCCGGCCGACGTCCAGCGGAGGCGCCTCGTCGGCGACGTTCACTTCGTCCCCTCGCCGTAGCCGGCCGACGATGTCGGGCAGACGCCGGTCCGCGAGGTCGCTCACGGCCTTCTGGAGGCCGACGAGCTCCCGCGTCATCCGCCGGCCGAAGCGGAGCATGAGGAAGGCCGACAGGAGGACGGCGGCCAGGCCGGCGCCTCCGACGAGCGCGAGACGCCTGAGGAGGGAGTCGCCGAGACCCTTCGATCTGCGGGCGACGACCGGCCGGGCCTGGTTGATGGCCTCGTTCATCCCGCCGGTGAACGTCTCGGCGGCGGAGCGCCAGGCGACCGAGTCGATCTTCAACGGTCTTTTGCCGCCGGGGCTCACGAGGATCCGGTCTTCCAGCGCCTTGAAATCGGTGTAGGCCGCCGAGTCCAGCAGCCGCCGGAACGGCGTACCGGTCTCGGGGACGAACTGGGAGAGCCCGTCCTTCTCCAGGTAGCGCTGCTCGATCACCATCGTGGCGAAGACGCCGTGCTCCGCCCTGCTCATCCGGCCGCCCGCCAGGAGCACGCCGGTGACGAGCGTGAGCTCCCGGGCGGCCAGCTCCTGGGCGCGCGACAGCTCGATCACCTGGTACGCCTGCCGGTAGATCGTCGGATCGCTGACGGCGACGACCAGATACGAGAGCTCGAACTGCGCGTCGTACACGGCGTCGTACGCGTTCAACGCGGCCAGCCTGTCCATCGCGCCGGAGTCGATGGCGGATCGGATGGTCGTCAGCTCGCCGGTCTTGTCCAGGAGAGCGGCGAGACGCTGTTTCATCTGGGCGGTCAGCGTACGGCGGAACGAGGCTGAACCGGTCGTCCGCACGAATCGCGCGACGGAGGCGTCCGTCCGCTGGCGTTGCGCGTCCAAGGCGGCGCGCGACGCCCTGCGGCCGCCGCTCAACCAGACGACCGCCTGGAGTCGCTCTTGCGCGAGGTCGGCCGACAGCGGCCCGACGCCACCGCCGTATCGCCGGTTGATGGTGTCGAGATTGCGCTTCTCGATGGCGTCATGAGCGGTGTTCTGCGCTGCGAATCCCCACAACGCCGCCAGAGACGCAAGCGGGACGACGAGCAGGCCGAGGATGGCGAACCGGATCGATCGCCTGCGCGACCTCATTGCGCCGAAGTCCGTTCGGCTTGGAGGCCCGGGCGGATGTACGAGTCCGTCATAGCGCCGTCTTTCACGTCGAATACCCACAAGCAAGGCGAAACCACCGCAACGTTAGTGCGGTAGTTACAAATCCGTACTCCGTTTCATGGATCTTGCTTCGCTCTCGGTGGGATCATGGCGGCGGACCGCGATGACCCCGGTCCACGCGCCTCGAGATGGACAAGGAGATCCGTGGAGGAGTTCGATCCCATCGCCGTGGGGGCGGGGTCGGCCGGATGCGTGCTCACCAGCGCGACGAGCCGGGCGACGGACCGGCAGAGAACGTCAGGAAAAGGAGAACGCTAGTGACGCCCCAGCGGGCTGATTCGGCCGGCACTCTCGACTGGCTGATCGACGGCCTGGTCGAACGCGTGCCCGAGGTGAGACGAGCGGCGGTGCTGTCCACGGACGGACTTCTGATGGGCGCCTCCGCCGGGCTCACCGACACGGACGCCGAATACCTCTCGGCGCTGGCGGCCGGCTTCCAGAGCCTCGCCCAGGGCGCGCGGCGCCAGTTCGACGGCGGTACCGTCCAGCAGACCATCATCGAGATGCGGGACGCGTTCCTGTTCGTCACCGCGGCCGGTGATGGCGCCTGCCTGGCCGTGCTCAGCGACACCGACGTCGACCCCGGAGTGATCACCTATGAGATGGCCGTCCTCGTGAAGCGCGTCGGCGAGCACATCTCATCGCGGCCCCGCCAGGGCACGCACTAAAGCGAAGGCGCGTACTGAGATGCAGATGGGAACCCAGCTCGCGGTCAAGGTGCTGGTCGCGGGCGGATTCGGGGCCGGAAAGACCACCATGGTCAACACGGTCAGTGAGATCCAGACGCTGCGCACCGAGGAGATGCTCACCTCGCAGAGCGTCGGCGTGGACGACACCTCCGGCGTGGAGCAGAAGACCACCACGACCGTCGCGATGGACTTCGGCCGTATCACCCTCGGCGACGGACTGGTCCTCTACGTGTTCGGAACCCCAGGGCAGAAGCGCTTCTGGTTCATGTGGGACGAACTGGCCGTCGGCGCGATCGGCGCGGTCGTCCTCGCCGACACCCGGCGGCTGGCCGACTGCTTCTCCTCGATCGACTTCTTCGAGCGGCGCGGCATGCCGTTCATCGTCGGGCTGAACCGCTTCGAGGGCGCGCCCCAGCCCGACATCGAGGCGGTCAGGCACGCGCTCGACCTCGAGCCCCACATACCGGTGATCGCCTGCGACGCCCGGGAGCGGGAGTCGGTCAAGCAGGTGCTCATCACGCTCGTCGAGCACGTCCTGGGCACCCGGCAGCGCCAGCGCTCGACCGCCCTCTACTGACAGGTGGCGCGAAGGCCCGGCCGGAGACCGGCCGGGCCTTCGTCACGTTCGACGTGCGGGGCCCCGCGGGGCCCCGCACGTCTCAGTCTCACTCGCTCGCGCGGTCCTTCTCCCGGGCGCGCAGCGCGCGGGCGACGCCGTCGCGGCCCTCGACGAGGAGCCGGCGCAGGGCCGACGGCGGGTCCTCCGCCTCGATGTAGGCGGTGGTCCGGTCGATGGTGGCCGGTGAGATCACCAGGAACGGGTAGGCGCTCTCGGCGAACGTGCTGGCCATGTCGCTCGACCACGACGACCAGAGGCGGCCGACCTCGGCGAAGTACTTCTCGATGTACGGCTCGAGCAGGGAGATGTCGTCGGTGTCGACGAAACCGCCGAGCGTGGCGCGGAAGACGGCGTTGGGCAGCTCGCCGCCGATGATGCGCTCCCACGCCGCGGCCTTGGCCTCGGGCGTCGGGACGGCGGCGTGGCCGGAGGCCGCCTGCCGCTCGCCCGCGGCGGTCGGGTCGCGGCGCAGCTCCGCGGCGATCTCGTCCGCGTCGGCGACACCGCGGACGACGAGGCGCCGCAGCAGGGACCAGCGCAGGTCCGTGTCGACCACCAGGCCCTCGAGGGTCGTCGAACCGTCGAGCAGGCCGCGGACGTACGCGACGTGCTCGTCGGAGGTGGCGACCGAGACGAACGCCTGGGTGTAGGTCAGCTGCCAGTCCGAGCCGGGCTCGGCCTCGGTCATCAGCGTGTGCAGCGCGTCGGCCAGCAGGCGGTAGCCGGTGTCGCGCCACGCCGGGTCGGCGTACTGCGAGGTCGCCAGGCGGGCCTGACGGAGCAGCGTCTGCGCCACCGAGATGTCGGTGACGCCACGGATGCCGGACAGCACCAGCCGGACGTAGTCGCGGGCGGCGAGCTCGGCGTCCCGACACATGTCCCAGGCCGCCGACCAGCACAGCGCCCGCGGCAGGCCGTCGGTGATCTCGCCGATCCCGTCGACGAGCGTGCGCAGCGAGTGCTCGTCGAGCCGGACCTTGGCGTAGGTCAGGTCGTCGTCGTTGACCAGCACCAGGTCGGGACGCCGCTCGCCGGCCAGCTCGGCGACCTCCGTACGGCCGCCCACGATGTCGAGCTCGACCCGCTTGCGGCGGACGATGCCCTCGTCCGTCCGGTCGTACAGGCCGATCGCCACGCGGTGCGAGCGGAGCGTCGGGTGGTTCTCCGGCGCCTCCTGCAGGACCGCGAAGGAGGTGAACCGGCCCTCGCCGTCGACCTCGTACGTCGGGCGCAGCGTGTTGACGCCGGCCGTCTCCAGCCACTCCTTCGACCAGGAGGTCAGGTCGCGGCCCGAGGTCTCCTCGAGGGCGTCGAGCAGGTCGGACAGCGAGGTGTTGCCCCACGCGTGCCGGTCGAAGTAGCTGCGGACGCCGCTGATGAAGTTGTCGCGTCCGACGTAGGCGACGAGCTGCTTGAGGACGCTCGCGCCCTTGGCGTACGTGATGCCGTCGAAGTTGACCTCGACCGCCCGGATGTCGGGGATGTCGGCGGAGATCGGGTGCGTGGAGGGCAGCTGGTCCTGGCGGTAGGCCCAGGCCTTCCACAGGTTCGCGAAGGTCGTCCAGGCGCCGGTCCACCGGGTCGCCTCGGACTGGCAGAGCACGCTCATGTACGTCGCGAACGACTCGTTCAGCCACAGGTCGTCCCACCAGCGCATGGTGACGAGGTCGCCGAACCACATGTGCGCCATCTCGTGCAGGATCGTCTCGGCGCGGCGCTCGTAGGCGGCGTCGGTGACCCGCGACCGGAAGACGTAGTCCTCGAGGAACGTCACACAGCCGGCGTTCTCCATCGCGCCCGCGTTGAACTCCGGCACGAACAGCTGGTCGTACTTGTCGAACGGGTACGGCCGCGCGAACACCTTGCGGAAGAAGTCGAAGCCCTGCTTGGTCACCTCGAAGATCGCGTCGGCGTCGAAGTGCTCGGCGAGGCTGGCCCGGCAGTACGCGCCGAGCGCGATGTGCTGGTCGCCGCCGGCGTACTCGTCGCGCGCCACATGGTACGGGCCGGCGACCAGCGCGGTGATGTAGGTGGAGATGCCCGGGGTAGCCGGGAAGTGCCAGCGGCCGCCCTCGGACCGGTCGGGCGCGTTGTTCGTGATGACCTGCCAGTGCTCGGGCGCGGTCACGCTCAGCTCGAACTTCGCCTTCAGGTCGGGCTGGTCGAAGCAGGCGTACATGCGGTGCGCGTCGCAGGTCTCGAACTGCGTGTAGAGGTAGACCTCCTGGTCGACCGGGTCGACGAAGCGGTGGAGTCCCTCACCGGTCCGGGAGTAGGCGTTGTCGGAGACCACCCGCAGCTCGTTCTCGGCGGCGAGCCGGGGGAGCGGGATGCGGCCCTTGTCCGGATCGTACGATCCGGGGTCGAGCGGCTGACCGTTGAGGGTGATCTCGCGGACCGTCGCGCCGTGCAGGTCGACGAAGCTGGACGCGCCCGGCTCGGCGCAGCCGAACCTGATGGTGGTGTCCGAGACGAACGTCTCCGCCCCCGCCGTCAGGTCGAGGTCGACGTTGTACGACTCGACGGTCAGCAGCCGGGCGCGGTCACGCGCCTCGTCGCGCGTCAGATTGCCAGCCAAGTGAACTCCTCGCCTCGTTTCACGACGTCATTGTGCTTCCCACCGTACGGCTCGGCACACGGCCGTACGACCGGCGGGCCGTCACAGGACACATCTAACCCCGAGTTGGTGATCATGCCCTCGGATCTGGGAGAACTCTCATGTGGAATGCCGACCGAAATGCCTTGGTTGCCGGGTACAGGGCCCGGTGTCGGGGGGACGGCCGGCGCCCGGCAGGCGGTCCGGCGGCCTCGGCGCGAGGTCTTCCGGCCATTCGACGGCGGTCCGCGAGGACGCGCCGGGACATCAGGGAGGTTGCGGTGACCGATACCGGGCGCATACCGGTGGATTTCTGGTTCGACCCGAAGTGCCCTTGGGCCTGGATCGCCTCGCGGTGGATCCTCGAGGTCGAGCAGCTTCGGCCGATCGAGGTTCGGTGGCACGTGATGAGCCTGTCCGTGCTCAACGAGGGCCGTGACCTCCCGGAGCAGTACGTCGAGTTCATGAAGACGGCCTGGGGCCCGGTCCGGGTGGCCATCGCGGCCGAGAAGAAGTACGGGCCGGAGGTGCTCGGCCGGCTCTACACCGAGCTCGGCACCCGCTTCCACAATGAGGGCCGGCGCGACGACACCCGCCAGGTCATCGAGGAGGCCCTCGAGGCGGCCGGCCTGGACCGCTCCCTCGTGGCCGCCGCCGACACGGACGAGTACGACGAGGCGCTCCGCGCCTCGCACGCCGACGGCATGGACCGGGTCGGCTACGAGGTCGGCACGCCGGTGATCTCCGTGGAGGGGGCGTCGTTCTTCGGCCCCGTCGTGTCGCCGATCCCGCGCGGTGAGGCGGCCGCGAAACTCTGGGACGGCGTCCGGCTCGTCGCGGGAACGGACGGCTTCTTCGAGCTCAAGCGCAGCCGCACCCGAGACCCGATCTTCGACTGACGGCAGTGATGCGCTGATCGTCCGCCCGGCCTGGGCGGACGATCACCGGGCTCAGTCGGTGAGCGGCATCGTCATCGTCGGGTTCACCGGGCGGGCATCGGGCCGCAAGCGGCTGACCGCCGTGCCCATGCAGAAGAACTCCACCGCGTGCTCGCCCCAGATCCAGTCGTCCTCCGACACCGTGACGCCGACGACGCCGTCCCCGTTCACCTGCTGGCACTCGTACTGCAGGCGGGCCATCGCGATCTCGCGGGCGTCGTAGATCGCCTGGGTGTAGGTCCCGAGCTCGGTGTTCTGCCCGGCCGCCTGGAGCACCTGGCGGAACGACATGTGGGCGACGTGGTAGACGCAGGTGCCCAGCACCATCGCGCGGGGTGCCCAGCCGTCCAGAAGTCCTGACCGGACAGGTGCGACGTGAAGGGCCGGCCCGCGGGGGTGCGCAGGGCGCGGTCGCCGCGGATGGCCGTGCCGACCGCCACGAACTCCATGACGTCGGCGGACAGCGCGTACGTCCGTGACCGGATCTCGACGCCGATCACGCCGTCGGCCCCGAGGGCGTCGGCCTCGGATTCCATGCGCGCCATGGCCAGCTCGCGCGCGTTGTACATCGCCTGGGTCAGGACGGGGAGCTCCTGGCTGACCTTCCACCGGGTCGGCTGCGTCCCGATGTGGTAGATGCACGTCCCCATCACGAGGCCGAGCGGCTCGAACCCGGCCTGGTGGGTGAGCACGAACTCGTTCACCGACAGGTCGGAGGTGAAGCAGCGGTGGCCCTGCGATGAGGCAGCGAGGCGGGACTGCGCCGACTCCGGCAGCGGTTTGTGCCTGCTGTGACTCGGGGGTACTCACGAGCCGAGCGTAGAGCGCCGCGATCGGTCAGTACATAGGCGGACAACAAGGGCAAAGGGCTCTTTACCTTCGGCGGTCACCGAACGTTCCGATCTGCGGGGTACGGGAAGCGACTCACTCAGGCTTGAGCGCCTTGCGGAGGATCACCGCCTGCCGGTGATAGCCCATCCGCTTCTCGTAGAAGGGAACGGACAAGGGGCTGCTGAGGTTGGTGTCGGTGACCGCGACGGTCGCACCTTTTCGCCGTCCCCACTTCTCAGCAGCCTCCATGAGCGCCGTGCCGACCCCCTTGCGCCGATACTCTTCGGCGACGGCAAGCGCATGGATCACGAGTCGTACGCGAGATAGATCGCGCTGCAACTGCCAACGGGCATCCGGAGCGGGGCGAGTCACGGCGGCTTCGATAACCCCGACCACCTGTTCATCATTCTCCGCAACGAGCCAGACGGTGTCGTCGCCGCGCTCTTGGCCGATGCCTTGTTCGAACCACTCCACGAGGCCGTGGGAATCGGGCTCCTGGATCACCTCCGGCATGGCCGCGGCGTAATGGCGGCCGGCATCTCGCCATGCCCGCGCACAGCCCTCGCCGTCTCCTGCCCGGATTTCTCGCACGGTGAGTCGGCTCACGTCGTCAAGCTTCGCCCTCGGGCGAGCGCCGACGCCATACGCGCAACGGGCCCATTCCGCGGTCTTCTTTGCCGCGCCCGCGGGAGAGCTACGGCAACCTGCGACACCACAACTCGTCACACAGGGCGGGTCTGGCTGTAGTTGTGGCAGCGAACGCCACGTAGGTCGGTGTCGCCTTGGTACTGGTGGCCGATCCGCTCGGCGACGCGCACTGACCGGGTGTTCCCCACCCGAACCAGGGACACCACCTCGGTGGCTTCGAGATCATCGAAGCAGTACTGCAACGCAGCGCCCGCCGCCTCTGCGGCATACCCCTGGCCCCAGAACCGCCGCACCAGGCACCATCCAAGTTCCAACCCCGGCCATCCCAGAGGCTGCCAAGGCCCGACCCGACCGACGAAGCACCCGGTGTCCTTCTCCACCACAGCGAAGTTCGAGAAGCCGCGAATCTGCTGATGGCCGAGGAACAGGGCCAGGCTTCGCCATGCGTCCTCACGGGACATGCCTCCCTGCGCGAACAGGAAACGCCCCACCTCCGGATCACCGAGCATCGCGGCGTAATCCTCGAAGTCCTCAGGCGTCAACGGACGCAGGATCAGCCTCGGCGTCTCCAGAGTTCTCATGATCCCCATCAAAGCAAAGCACCTGATCTCAAGCAGAGGGACACCGCACGATGCCCGACCGGCTGGGCTCCGGACGTACGGAAGCTGAGATCAGCGCCGAGCGGGTCGAGAGCGCGCGTCTGACGGCTCCGCCACCCCAGACCCCCGCGAGCCGGAGGACTCGTCCGAATATCGAGTTCTTAGATCGGATGTATCCACCCTCTGGCGCGTTGACCTGGGCCGATTCTAGGGTTGTGCAAAGTCAGTAGTCCGATGTCTCTTCGAGGTGTGCCATGACCGACGACCCGCAGTCCCCCACCGGCCGGCCGGTCCCGGCGTGGTTCACCGACGCGAAGTTCGGCATCTTCGTCCACTGGGGCGCGTACTCGGTGCCCGCCTGGGCGGAGCCGACCGGCGAGTTGGGCGCCACGGATCCGGAGGTGTGGTTCGCGCACAACCCGTACGCCGAGTGGTACTGGAACACCAGCCAGATCGAGGGCAGTCCCGCCTGGGAGCACCACCGCGCGGTGTACGGGGGCCGCCCGTACGACGACTTCCTCGATCTGTGGCGGGCCGAGTCGTTCGACCCCGGTGACTGGGCGGACCTGTTCGCCCGCGCCGGCGCCCGTTACGTCGTGCCGACCACCAAGCACCACGACGGCATCGCGCTGTGGGACGCGCCCGGCACCGGTACCCGCAACACCGTCCACCGCGGCCCGCGCCGCGACCTGGTCGCCGACCTCGCGGGCGCCGTACGCGCCCGAGGGCTGCGCTTCGGCGTGTACTACTCCGGCGGTCTCGACTGGTACGCCGGCCGCCGCGCCGTCATCCGCCACGAGGATCGGATCGACGACTACGGCCGCCCCCACGAAGCCGCCTACGCCGCATACGCGCTGCGCCAGGTGCGCGACCTGATCGACCGCTACCGGCCGGACGTGCTGTGGAACGACATCGGCTGGCCCGACCTGGGCATGGCCGACCTGCCGGGGATGTTCGCCGGCTACTACGCCGCCGTCCCAGAGGGCGTGGTCAACGACCGCTGGGACGGCGCCCACGCCGACTACCTGACCAGCGAGTACCAGGCGAACCGCCAGAATGAGACGGCCGCCGCCTGGGAGAACTGCCGGGGCGTCGGCCTGTCCTTCGGCTACAACCGCAACGAGGGTCCCGAGGACCTGCTCGACACGGCGGGCGCGGTGCGGCTGCTGGTGGACGTGGTCTCGCGCGGCGGCAACCTGCTGCTCAACGTCGGGCCCAAGGCCGACGGCACCCTGCCGGAAGAGCAGCGTGCCGTCCTGGAGGGCATCGCGTCCTGGATGACGCACCACGCCGCCGCCGTCCACGCGACCAGGCCCCTCGAGCCCGGTGACGCCGTCCCCGGCGGTGAGACCGCCGATGGAGAGGGCCCGCCCTGGGTCCGCTGGACCCGCGACGACCGGCACGCCTACGCGTTCGTCGCGGGCGCGCCGGGCGGCGAGGCGGTGCTCAAGGTCCGGCCGGGGCTGCTCGACCCGGCCACCGCGGCCCGCCTGGACGGCGGCCCGGTCAGCGCCGCGGCCGTCTCGGACGGCGTACGGGTCGCCTCCCCCTGGCTCGACGCACCACTCCCCGCCGCGGTCCGCTTCTCGCTGGCATCGCCGGGATGAGCCGCACGCCGACGTCACCGGCCTGGAGCCGGCGGACCGCTCAACGAACGCTGGGTTCGTACGGTGATCCGGACCATTGGATCGGCGCCCGGGCGGTCCGGTTCAGGCGTCGCTGTCCTGCAGGGCGGCGGACCAGCGCTGTTCGATGCGGCCGAACTTCCAGACCGCCAGGGCCCCCGCCCAGATCACCAGCAGCAGGCCGGTGATCACGAAACCGGCCGTGTTGAGGTCCAGGCCGGCGATCCAGTCCCAGAAGGCCCCGTGCAGCCCGAACCGGTCCTGGGCGACCTGCAGCAGTTCGGTGCCGCCGATGACGAAGGCGAACGCCACCGAGATCCCGGTCAGGACGATGTTGTAGAAGATCTTGCGGACCGGGTTGGAGAACGCCCAGCCGTACGCGAAGTTCATGAACGTGCCGTCGATGCTGTCCCACAGCGACATGCCGGCCGCGAAGATGATCGGCAGGCAGAGGACCGCGTACCAGGGGAGGCCGCCCGTTGCGGCGGCGGAGCCTGCCAGGGCCAGCAGGCCGATCTCGGTGGCGGTGTCGAAGCCGAGCCCGAACAGGAAGCCCAGCGGGTACATCTGCCACGGCTTGGTGATCGCCTTGGTGAAGCGGCCGAGGAAGCGGTTCATGAAGCCGCGGTTGTTCAGCTGCTCCTCCAGCGCCGCCTCGTCGTACGCGCCGCCGCGCATCTCGCGGAACACCTTGACGATCCCGAGGAGGATCATCAGGTTGATGATCGCGATGATGGCGAGGAACGTTCCAGAGACGGTCGGGCCGATCGTGCCGGTGATCTTGTGCAGTCCGGAGTTCTCGTCGGAGACGCCGTTGGACAGCGCCTTGACACCGAAACCGAGGAGCACGCAGGCGGTGAACACGACCGAGGAGTGCCCGAGCGAGAACCAGAACCCGACCGACACGGGCCGCTGGCCGTCGGACATCAGCTTCCGTGTGGTGTTGTCGATGGCGGCGAGGTGGTCCGCGTCGAACGCGTGCCGCATGCCCAGCGTGTAGGCCGTCAGCGCGATCCCGACGCCGAACAGCTTGCCGTCGCCGAGGTGGTAGTGCCCCGGTACGACGAGGAACAGCAGGATCCCCCAGCCGATCACGTGCAGCAGCGCCACGAAGCCGATCATTCCGGCCAGGCGTCCCCACTCCGCCCGTCCAAGGCGGGTGCGTGCCGCGGACTGCACCGTCGTCATGGATCCTCCTCGCCAGGGGTCGTACGCCTACCGCCATTGAATCCTTGTTGCAAAATACTTGCAACAGCGGGGGTCCGCTTCCCTCACCCGGATGGCTGGTCTCCGTCCCGCGACCGAGGGAAGGATGAGGGGCATGCGCGATGTGATCTATGTGGGCGGCGCGTGGGCGGACTCATCGGCCCCGGCGACGATCGATGTCATCAACCCCGCGAACGAGCAGGTCATCGACCGGATCCCCGCGGGCACCGCGGCGGACGTCGACCGGGCGGTGGCCCAGGCGCGCCGGGCGCTGCCCGCCTGGGAGGCGACCGCGCCCGAAGAGCGCGCCGCCCACCTCGAGGCGATCCTGACCGGCATCACGGCCCGGCAGGACGAACTCGCCCGGATCATCGCGGCCGACCTGGGTGCGCCGTACGCGCTCGCGCAGAAGGTGCACGTCGGCACCCCGATCGCGGTATTGACCGGCATCCTGGACGTGCTGCGGGCGTACGACTTCGCCGGTGAGCGCTGCGGCGACTCCCTGATCGTCCGCGAGCCCGTCGGCGTCGTCGGCGCGATCACGCCGTGGAACTACCCCCTCCACCAGGTCGTCGCCAAGGTCGCCCCCGCCCTCGCCGCCGGCTGCACCGTCGTCCTCAAGCCGAGCGAGATCGCGCCGCTCGCCGCGTACGCCCTGGCCGACATCATCGACGAGGCGGGCCTCCCGCCGGGGGTGTTCAACCTGGTGTCCGGCACCGGGCCCGTCGTCGGCGAGGCGATCGCCGCGCACGAGGACGTCGACATGGTCTCCTTCACCGGCTCCACCCGGGCCGGGCGGCGCGTCGCCGAGCTGGCCGCCGCGTCGGTCAAGCGCGTCGCCCTCGAGCTCGGCGGCAAGTCGCCGAACGTCATCCTCCCCGACGCCGACCTCGCGCTCGCCGTCAAGGTGGGCGTGGCCAAGGCGTTCGTCAACTCCGGGCAGACCTGCAACGCCCTCACGCGCATGCTCGTGCCCCTCGCTCTCTACGACGAGGCGGTGGCGCTCGCGGCCAAGGCGGCGGAGCGGTACACCCTCGGCGACCCGCTGGCCGAGGGCACGCGCCTCGGCCCGCTCGCCTCCCGCGTCCAGTTCGACCGCGTCCGCGACCACATCGAGCGGGGTGTCGAGGAGGGCGCGCGGCTGGTCACCGGAGGCACCGAGACCTCGCTCGCCCCCGGCTACTACGTTCCGCCGACCGTCTTCGCGGACGTCACCCCGTCGATGACCATCGCGCGCGAGGAGATCTTCGGACCCGTGCTGTCGATCCTCGCCTACGACTCCGAGGACGACGCCGTCCGCATCGCCAACGACACCCCGTACGGTCTGGCGGCGGCCGTCTGGTCCGCGGACCCGGACCGCGCGCTGGCGGTCGCCCGCCGGATCAAGGCCGGCCAGGTCGAGATCAACGGCGGCCGCTTCAACCCCCTCGCGCCCTTCGGCGGCTACAAGCAGTCCGGCCTCGGACGCGAGCTCGGCCGCCACGGCCTGGAGGAGTTCCTGGAGGTCAAGTCCCTCCAGTTCTGAGGGGCCCATTCCGATCGGTCCGGCTCGGCGCTCCGCCGGGCCCCGGCCGTACGCGCGGCGGCACCGACCTGACAGACTTTGCGGCATGCGCGTCTATCTCGGTTCCGATCACGCGGGGTACGAACTGAAGCAGCACCTGATCGGGTGGCTCGCCGAGCAGGGGCACGAGCCGGTCGACTGCGGCCCGAAGGAGTACGACGGCCAGGACGACTACCCGCCGTTCGTCATGGACGCGGCGGCGCGGACCGCCGCCGACTCCGGCTCCCTCGGCATCGTCATCGGCGGCTCCGGCAACGGCGAGGCGATCGCCGCCAACAAGGTCCCCGGCGTGCGCGCCGCGCTGGCCTGGAACGACGAGACCGCCCGGCTCGGCCGAGAGCACAACGACGCGAACGTCATCAGCATCGGTGCGCGCATGCACACGGTCGACGAGGCCACCCGGTTCGTCGGAATCTTCCTCGGCACGCCGTTCTCCGGCGAGGAGCGCCACGTCCGGCGTATCGCCATGCTGACCGCCTACGAGCGGACGGGTGACCTTCCCCGCCTGCCGGACTGACCGATCACAGAGCCGCGCGGCATCGGGGCAGACGCGGGGACTCGGTCTCAGAGGCGTGCGGCGGCGCGGCGCTTGGCCAGCCGCCGCTTCTCTCCCCTCCGAGGTTTGACGGGCTCGGGCGGTGCGGCCGGCGGACTCGGCGCCTCCTCCTCCGCACGGACGCGTGAGACGTCGCGGGCCCGCATCGCCGCGTCGACCGTGAGACGCATGCCCTGTCCCATCCGCCACCTCCGAAAGATCCAATGATCTTTAGGTGTCCCCTCGATACCTGGCGGGAAAACACGCGCAGCGCGGTCGGCCGTTCCCCGGCGGGCGAGGCGAGGCGCCGACGGGCCGTCCACCGGTGTTTCGGACGGCCGAGACCACGATCCGGCCCAGCGGCTCTGAGCGCGGACCAGGCGATGCTCGATACAGTGCCCGCATCATGCTTAGCCGACTGGTTCAGTTCCTGCCGCTGAGGATCCGCCGCTTCCTGCGCCGGATCCCCGCGCTCGTGCGGCTGTACCAGTGGCTCCAGCGCGGTCAGCTCACCCAGGACCGCAACGCTCTTGTCGCCCTGGTCACCGTCACGGTGGTCATCGGGGTCTCCGCACCCGCGTCGCAGACCTGGTTCTCGCCCAGCGCCGTCGTCCTGACCGTGCTGGCCGGCGGTCTCATGCTGCGCGTCCGCAGCCTCGGCGTCCTCCTCGGCGTGGTCGCCGCCGCGCTGCTGTACGACGCGATCGCCATGGGATTCTCGCGCGTCGGCCCGGGCGTCATCGCGACGATCATCGTCACGGCCGTCCTGGCGACGGTGCTGGCCCGCAGCCGTGAGCAACTCGGCGTGAAGGGACTTCGCGGCGAGCAGATGCTGCTCGAACTGCGCGACCGGCTGCGCCGCCATGGGGAGATGCCGAAGCTGCCGCCCGGCTGGGATTCCAAGGTGGTGCTGCTCCAGGCCGGCGGCTCGTCTTTCGGCGGCGACTTCTTCGTCTCGGTCTGCAACGAGCAGACGCTCGAGGTGGCGCTGGTGGACGTGTCCGGCAAGGGCGTCGACGCCGGCACCCGCGCCCTGATGCTGTCCGGCGCGTTCGGCGGGCTGCTCGGGTCGGTGGAGTCCGGACGGTTCCTGCCGGCCTGCAACGCCTATCTGCAACGCCAGCGATGGGACGAGGGTTTCGTCACCGCCGTCCACCTGACCATCGACCTGGAGACCGGCGAGTACACCGTGGAGTCGGCGGGCCACCCGCCCGCCGTGCAGTTCAACGCGGGCAGCGGCACGTGGCGGGTCAGCTCCGCCAAGGGCGTCGTGCTCGGCGTCGTACCCGAGATGAGCTCCGAACCCGAGAGCGGCGTGCTCGGCCCGGGCGACGCGCTGCTGCTCTACACCGACGGCCTCGTGGAGGCGCCAGGACGCGACCTGGACGCCGGCATCGACCGGTTGCTCGGCGCCGTCGAAAGCCTCGTGCCCAGCGGCTTCAAAGAGGGGGCGACCGAACTCGTCACCGAGATGGCCGCCGCCCGCGACGACGACTGCGCGCTGGTCCTGATCTGGCGGAAGTGACGGCTCCCAGGCCGCGCCTCCACGCCACCGTGCGCGGCACCTGGCAAGCTGCGGGTATGAGCACTGTCACGCTGCAGCCGGTCGATGAGAACCTGTTGCCGAGGTTGCTCGACCTGGCGGCCGCCGACACCGAGCCGCACGAGGTGATGCCGAGCCTCCCCGGTGCGCCGCGGTGGACGGACGCGCGCCGGGCCGCCTTCCGCGAATATCACCGTCCGGCGGACGGGGCGGCCTACGCGGTGCTGGTCGACGGGCAGCTCGTCGGCGCGGCGCGGATCACCCCCGCCGAGGCGCCCGGCGCCGTCCAGGCGAACATCTGGCTGGGCCGCTCCGCCCGCGGGAAGGGCTACAGCACCGAAGCGCTCCGCCTGCTGATCGACGAGGCGCGGACCCACGGGGCGCACGCGCTCATCGCGGAGACCCACGTCTCCAACGTCGCCGCCGTGGCGGCCCTCCGCACCCTCGGCGCCATGATCTGGGAGGACCCGGACACCGGATCGGTGCACGCCACCCTCCGCGTCGGACAGGACTGAGATCAGGACCGCGCCGGCTCCGTCCCCGCCCGCATCCTGGACGCCAGGCGCTCGCGCAGACGCGTCAGCCGGGCGATCTCCGCGTCGAGGGCGTCGAGCCGGCGCTGCGCGATCCCGAGGGGGCGCGCGCAGGCCCCCGGCCCCCCGTACGGCGGGAGCGTGTCCTCCACCAGCAGGTCCAGACGATCCCGGCAGTCACGTACGTCCGCGACGGTCAGCCCCACCGACAGCAGCTCGCGGATCACGCGGACGCGGGCCACGTCCCGCGGGCCGTACTCGCGCTGCCCGGTCGCGGTGCGCCGCGGCGGCGGCAGCAGGTCGTTCTGCTCGTAGAAGCGCAGCGCCCGGGGCGTCGTCCCCGCCGCTGCCGCCGCGTCACCGATCCGCATTCGTCCTCCGCTCCTACAGGGCCACCACGACGGTGCCCAGATGCCGCCCGGTCATCATCTCGTGCAACGCCTGCGGCGCCTGCGCAATGCCCTCGACGCGGACGTACGGGAAATCGATGGCACCGGAACGCAGCCAGCCGCCGAACCGGTCGATCCACTCCGGCTGCACCTCCGGGTCGCCCATGGCGCTGTACCCGCGCATCGTGATCTGTTTGAGGATCAGCTGGTAGGCGTCCAGCTCCACAGGCGCCGCGTTGCCGGAGCCGTCCTTCGCCAGCTGTCCCGACAGCGCACCGACCAGCACGAACCGCGCACCCGTACGGGCCGCCGCGACCGCGGCGCGCAGGTCCTCGCCGGCAACGTTGTCGAAGAGCACGTCGATGCCGTCGGGCGCCGCCACGGCCAGCTGCTCGGTCAGCGGTCCCGCCCCGCGGACGATGGCCGCGTCGTAGCCCAGTTCGGCGACCATCCGCTTCGCCTTCTCCGGCGACCCGGTGCTGCCGATCACCCGCTCCGCCCCCAGCAGCTTCGCGATCCGCCCGGCCAGCGACCCCACCGATCCGGCCCCGCCGGAGACGAACACCGTGTCGCCCGGCCCCACCTTCGCACCCCGGGTCAGCGCCCCGTACGCGGTCCGTCCCTGCGCCAGATGCGCGACCGGATCAGGCAGCGCGTCGCCCAGAGGAGTGCAGTCGGCGGCGGCCAGGACGGCGTACTCGCGCCAGCCCAGCCGGTGGGAGACCAGGTCGCCGGGCCGCAGGCCGCTGCCGTCCGGGGCGGTGACGACCTCGCCGATCGCCGCTCCGAAAAGCGTGTCCCCGGGCAGAATCGGTGGGAACGGCGTTCCCTTCACGCCGCCCCCGAGCAGCGTCCGCAGCGCCGCGAACACAAGGAAGAACCGGTTCCGGACGAGCACCTCGCCGTCGCCGGGCACCGGCAGCGGCACCTCGACGACGGTGAAGTCCTCCGCCCGCGGCAGCCCGGCCGGAACAGTCGCGAGGCGGACCTCGCGCGAGATACGGGGCAGTTGTGACATCGAACGCTCCTGGAACGACTAGCCGAAAAAGGGCGCCGCGACGCTAACCCCTGACCCATACGTCAGGGGCAAGCCCCGTGCTCGACTTTCATCCCGGTCGGCCGACGGCGGCCGGAACCCGTACCGCGCCTCGACCAGCGCCAAGGACGGCCTGTCCTCGACCGGCGCGCTGAACGCTCGGTGACCATGATCACAAACCGATAGACAGGCAATTAGCTAATTGCCATACTTCCTTCGTGATCGACGTGGAACTGGTCAAGGCGCTGGCCAACGACAGGCGTCTGCTGATCCTGGAGTGGTTGCGGGACCCCGAGCGGCACTTCCGGCCGCAGCGCGACGGCGACCTGGTTCGCGACGGCGTGTGTTCGCTGTTCATCGCCGAGAAGCTCGGAGTGAGCCAGCCGACCTGCGGCGGACACCTGAAGATCCTCAGCCAGGCCGGGCTGGTCCACAGCAAGAAGATCAAGCAGTGGGTGTTCTACCAACGCAACGAAGCCCGTATCGCGGAGGCGAAGGAGCTGTTGAGCGGTGACTGGTGATCTGTCGGCCGACGTCGCGGTGCCCGTACCGGCTCCGGACCTGTACGAGCGCCTGATCGCGGATCTGGAGAGCGCCGGGGCGCGCTACCGGCTGATCGATCATGCGCCCGAAGGGCGCACCGACCTGGTCAGCGCCCTTCGCGGGCACGACGTCGCATCGGCCGCCAAGTGTCTGATCGTCATGGTCAAAATCGGCAAGAAGCAGACCCGCTACACGCTGGCCGTCGTGCCCGGTGACGCTCGGTTGGATCTGCAGGCCGTCCGGGCCCTCCTGGGCGGGACCTATGCGACCTTCGCGAGCAAGGACAGGGCGGAGGAGCTGGCCGGCAGTGTGAGCGGAACCGTGCTCCCGTTCAGCTACCACCCCCGGCTGGAGCTCGTCGCGGATCCAGCGCTGCTCGACGCGCCGGAGCTGTTCTTCAACGCCGCCCGGCTGGATCGCTCGATCGCGTTGGCCACCGACGACTACGTGCGCCTCGCCGCCCCTCGGCTGGCGCCCATCACCGCCACGTCGTGATCCGCGCATCACCCGAGAGACCGGCGTCACCAACGACCTGTTCCGCATCGAGCTCGAGGGGACCGAAACCGTGGAACTCGGCCCCCGCCAGGCGTTCGCCGTCCCGGCCGGCATGCGGCACCGCCCCGTCGTCCCGGTCCGCAGCGCCGTACTAATGATCGAAAAAGCCGGCGTCAACGCCACCGGGGACTGACCGTCATCCCCGCCGGCGGTCGGCCTCGCGAGCGAGCACGGTGACCATGTCGTTGACCGCGGCGTCGCCGTGCCGCTGCTTGAGCCTGAGCAGGACGCCTTTGCGGCTGGCTTCGGCGAGCATGCCGGTGACCGCGACGCTGGGGACCTCGCGCCCGGCGGAGAAGTCGTCGTGAACGGCCTGGGCCACGTTCAGCAGATCCGCGTGCGGGGCCGCTTCCATGAGAACCATGCGCGACGCGTCTTTGAGATCCATGCCCGGATCCTAGAGTGACGCGCTGCGCGGAAGGCTCGGTGACCACGATCGGACACCAGGCCAACTTGGCCAGACCGCCATCCGGGTTCGGCGTTCAACGAGCCTTCCGCCCGGCTCCGGGTACGGCGGGAGGGCTACGGTCGCCTCAGTGCAGCGGGCGGGCCATGACCATGTAGGCGATCTCCCTGGCGCCCGGCCGGATCACTCCGAGCCGGGACCAACCCCACGTCTCATAGGCCGCGACGGCTGAGGCTGCGTCGGGCCGGACGGTCAGGGTGGCCCGTTCCTCGAAGCGGCGATCGAGGAGCGCCTCATGCAGGCGCCGACCGACGCCTTTCCGCCGATACGGCGCCGCCACAGCCAGTTCTTTGATCGCGAACGTGCGGCCGTCGCGTTCGGCGGCGAACTCCGGAGGTGGTGGTGGAGTGATGCCCTCCCACCACTGCGTCGCCGCGCGGAGCGAGTAGCCGTAGGCGAACCCGACCAGTTCCGTGTCGGCCGCGGCCGTCACCAGACGGAAACCCGGCTGCGGAAGCTCGATCGCCAGCAACTCGCGGAAATCGTCGACGTCTTCCGGCCCCTCCTCGTACGGAGGCTCGGCGAAAACCGCCGCGTACAGGCTCACGATCTGTTCGATCAGCGCCTCGGCCACTTTGCCGTCATGCGTACGAACGACCACGTCCGACATGTGGCTCATCCATTCACGCCGGCGAAGGCGAGGTGGTAGCGGTCAAGGAATTCCTGGACGACAGTATCGCCACTATGAGGTCTGAGGCGGTTCCGGAGCGTCTGAAGATGTGCGACGCCTCGCGCGGACGACACGGAGGTCTGGAGTTCGATGGCCTGGAGCCGTAGTGGATCGGAGATCGTCAGCGTCGAGGCAGGACGCCGCCGCATACGATCGGCCGGTGAATGACACCGTCATCCTGCGTGCGGGCGCGACGCCGTCCGCTCCCGCCCTCGTCCTTCGCCCCTGGTGCATGGAGGACGTTGCCGCCCTGACCGAGGCGCATCGGGATCCCACGCTGCGCCGCTGGACGAGCTCTGCCGTGGAGAACGAGGCCGACGCGGCGCGGTGGGTGCAGGCCCAGGAACGGGGATGGGCAGCGGGGGACCGGTTCGGCTTCGCGGTCCTTGAAGCGCAACCCGATTCCGCCCACGGACAGTTGGTCGGCAATGTGGTCGTCAAGGAGGTGGCGCTCGGCGAACCGTCGGCCGAGGTGGGCTATTGGACCGCGGCACATGCCCGCGGGCGGGGCGTGGCGCCCCGCGCTCTGGAGGCTCTCACCCGCTGGGCCTTCGACACCCTTGGGACCGACGGGCTGAAGCGTCTGGAACTCCTGCATCAGGTGGACAACCTGGCCTCGTGCCGTGTGGCGCGGAAGAGCCGGTACAACTTCGACACAGTCCTGCCCGCGGCACCGCCCTCCTATCCTCTCGACGGTCATCTGCACATACGGCGCAGGGATGCCTGAGATCCACTCGGGCCCGCTCAAGGCGGATCGAGCTTGACGACCTGGGGTCGGCTCGGCGCGTAGGTCAGCGCGATGCGCTGGCTAACCCGGTATTGCCGCTGGTCACGCTCGCTGACCACCACCCGGGCGGTGACAGGTTCGCCGTCATAGTCGAATTGGACCCTGACCCAGTACGTGCTGCCGCCCAGGTCATAGGTGTCGCTGCCCGCAGCCAGGACACGCCCGATGGCTCGCCGGCCGGTCGTCGCGATCAGCCGGTCGCGCCGGCGCTGGACGGCCGCGGTCACGCCCACCACCGCGGCCAGCACCGCGGCGGGTAGCCCGAACATCCAGAGGATTAAACTCCCGGTGCTCATCGCAGCGAACCTCCGATGGGCAAGCCCGCTCGCGCTGTGCCTCCGCCTATCCGGCCAATGCTGTCACGCATTTATTGGCCGCGGAAGAGTCGGCTCACGTGACCAAGCGAGAGGATTCAGGACCGAGACAAGGTGATCGCCAAGGCCCTGGGCGACGCCCTCGAGACCGCTCGGAAGGGCACGCGGAACCGATCGGGCACGGAAGCGTAAGAAGGCCGGTTGAAGATCGAAGGCCCAGGTCTCCGGATACCGGATGACCTGGGCCTTCGTGGTCGGAGCGGGCGACGGGAATCGAACCCGCGTAGCCAGTTTGGAAGACTGGGGCTCTACCATTGAGCTACGCCCGCGTGTGCCGGAGAGGGGCGGACGAGCGCCCATCTCACAACGTCTCTCGCGTAGCGTACCGGTTCCCGAGCCCCTCTTGTGCACGCGTGCCCGGTGACCGTCCCAACGGTTCGGCGGCGGGCGTCAGCGCCGTGGAGTCGGTTTGCGGCGTCGTCGCCGGTCGCGGGCGGGTGGCCGGACCGTACCCTCGTCGGCGAACAGCTGGGCGAACTGCGCGGGCAGCCTCCGGAACAGCCGGGGCGTGCCGAGCGTCAGGACGTACCCCCAGAGGATCATCAGGTTGCGGCACCGGTCGTGCACCTCGGCGTCGCCGACGTTGACGATCGCCAGGACGAACAGGGTCAGCTCCCCGAGAAGAAGGAGCGCTCCCCAGCCCGCCAGCCCGACCAGTCCCCAGACCGCGACGGACGCCGGCACGCGGACGCCGGCGAGGCCGAAGCCGTCGTGTCGCGCCTCGGAAAGCCACCATCCCGTCCCGCTCGCCCCGAAGAGCCCGCCTGCGACGTACAGCACGCTGCGGGGCCGCCGAGGGCTCCGCCGGGCGTGGCGATGACGTGCGGGCGAGGATGCGCCGTCTCCGCGCGGCGCCGGCGAGGTCATCTCATCCATGGTGGCCGCCGATGACCGTGTGCGGCCCGCCCGGGCCGGAAGCGCCAAACCGCCGACCGGCCGTCCGCCGGTGGCGTACGGTAGGACGCGATGGCAAGCTGTGACCGCCGTGAGACCTGCTCAATGGCGGCAGAACACGCGAAATAGCCATTTCAACGACTCCCGCGAGCCTTGTCTGTTTCCCGAAACCGGCACAGGTTCGATGGAGGAGGGGGCCGCCCGCGTCTACCGCCGGCTGCGCCAACAGTCCCCGGTCGGGAGATGGGGGCGGCCCTGATGTCTTTTCTGTTGTACGGCGCCCGCAGGCACCGATGACGTTCTTCGACCGCCGTGGTCTCGGTGGGTGGAAACCCGCCGTGGCCGCGTGGAGAAAAAATGATCTCGAGCGTCCTCGAGACGCCGTTGTTCATTACTCCCGGTGACGTCCGAGCGGCGCCGAACCCCCGTCGCCGACGGGCCTCCGGACCCCCCGTACGTGTGCCGTGTGCAATAGCGTAGCTGACCAGAGTCGCTTTGCGGCCATGCACGACGCATTAATTGGTCGCACATTAATAAGATCACTTTTCGCGCCGAGGCGATTACTGACTGTGAATAACGGCTGGTTACAATCCGGGCGAAACGCCTCGGTGGGGAAGTGGAGGCGTTACGAAAAGCCGCCGGGGGCTCGTCCCGAATTGGCGCTATATCCGAATTGGGGGGATACTCTCGCCGTGACTCGGCGCGTCGTGGCGCAACGTTCCCGGCGACGCTCCGGATCGAGCCCGGCGCGGCACGACCTCGTCACCGTACGTGAGAAGAGTGCGGCAGCCGGGAACGACGGCTTTTCGGTACACTCGATGACTCACGGGCTGTAGCGCAGCTTGGTAGCGCACTGCGTTTGGGTCGCAGGGGTCGGGAGTTCGAATCTCCCCAGCCCGACATTCCGTTCGCGGTAGACACAACCCCCGGGGCCGAGCCCCGGGGGTTGTGTCCTCCTCTAGCCGCCGTCGTGGAAGCTCCTACGCCCCCGGACGTGGAACACGCGGCTCACCTGCCGTAGACGCCGACAAGGGTGCCGTCCGCGAGCACCTTGTCCTTGAGTGCCTCGTCCAGGTCACCGGCCGAGAACCCCTCCGTCAGACCGGACGCCTCGGCGAGGGCCCGCAACCGGAAGAAGTACCGGTGCGGCCGGTCGCCGGGAGGCGGATGCGGACCGCCGTAGCCGAGCCGGCCGTAGTCGTTGCGTCCCGGGACCGCCTCCGGCGGCACGTCGCCCGCCTCCAGGCCCTCGGTCTCCGGCGGGATGCCCGCGAGAAGCCAGTGGACGAACGTGCCGACCGGCGCGTCGGGGTCCGCACAGGTGAGGACGAGTTCGACGGCCTCCCCGGGCACGCCCGACCAGCGGAGCGGCGGTGACACGTCCCCGGCCTCGTGGGCGTGCTCCTTCGGGATCTCCGTATGGTCGTCGAACGCGGTGCTTCGTAGCGTGATCTCCTGCATGTGGGCGTCCTGCCCGCTCCAGGCCGTGACGCACCGCGCACGGGTGGCCGATTCTCCGGCCGTGGAGAGTCTCCTGCGGGGGAACTCCCGGGGCGGCCGCTTCGAGCACCGGGCGACGGGGAATCGCTACAGACGGAATCGCGGAAGATACGACGTCATGACGAGAATCGGGGGATCTCTAATGGCTCACTGTGATGTCTGCGGCAACGAGTACGACAAGGCGTTCACCGTCATCACCGCGGACGGGGTCTCACGGGTGTTCGACAGCATCGAGTGCGCCGCCCACGCGATCGCTCCGGTCTGCGCCCACTGCGGATGCCGGGTCCTCGGGCACGGCGCCGAGGCGGACGACCGGATCTTCTGCGGCGCGGCGTGTGCCCGCGAGGTCGGCGTCATGCACGCCCGGGCCTGAAGCGTCGATCACCTTTCACTCGAACGGCTGAAGCGTCGAGTGCCGTTCGCTTGAAATGTTGAGCATGCCCGAGCCGGCCGCCACGTCCGTCAGGCCGCCTTGGGCAGGCGGCGACCGGAGATGAGTTCCGGCCTGATGGCGATGTAGTAGTCGTGGTCGGCCGGCGCCCAGGTGCGTAGCGGAAGGCTGCGCACGTGCGTTAGTTCGCCGTTCTCCGACAGGACGCGCGCGTGCCCGACGATCACCACCGACCAGCCGGTGTGGACGGAAGGGTCGAACTCGTCGACCTCGAACGCCACCACGGCGTTGCGGGCCGCCGCGGCCAGTTTGGACCCGGACGACGTCCGGATGATCACCTCGCCGCGGGAGATGACGAAGTTGACCGGCTGGATCGCCGGCAGCGCGCGGTCCGTGAACACGATCCGGCCGAGAGGGGCCGCCGTGATCAATCTGCGGCACTCCTCTTCCGACAGGATCTCCAGGCCTCCGGAGTCGTACACGGCCGCGTCCTAACAGGGTCCAAGGGTGCAGTGTCTCTTCGCCTACGACGCTAACGACAACGGGCGCGGGCGCGCCGGGACGAAGATCCTCGGATCATGGGACGAAGGTCCCTGCGGCCACGGACCACTGGCCCGGTACGGTGCACCACCCGGCGTTGACGGCGCGGAGCCTCGTGTTACAAGCTCGGCGCACCATTCCGGTCCGGATGTTACGAGGGAGGGGCGGCGGTCCCGGGGGCGAACCGCTCGCGTACCGCCCGAAGCTCCTGAGGAGGCCCCTGTGTTCGTCGGGATCGATGTGGGCACATCCGTCGTGAAGGCGTCCGCGTTCGACGAGGACGGCGCCGTCACCGCGGTGGTGTCCGAACCCACGCGCCTGGACGTCCGCGACGGGCGCGTCGAGCAGGACGTCGACGAGGTGTACGACGCGGTCGGCACGGTCCTGGGCACCCTGACCGCCGACGCCGCGCCCGCGTTCGTCGGCCTCACCGGCCAGGGGGACGGGGTCTGGCTCGTCGACGAGCACGCCCGCCCCGTACGCCGGGCCCTGTCGTGGATGGACGGGCGGGCCGTCGACGTCGTCGCGGAGTGGACGGCCGACGGGGTCGCCGAGAAGGTCTTCCGGCGCACCGGGAACACGATGTTCCCCGGCTGTCCCGCGCCCGCCCTGGCCTGGCTCGACCGCCACGAGCCGGAGGCGCTGGACGCCGCCGCCACCGCCGGGTACTGCAAGGACGTCGTCTTCCAGCGCTTCACGGGCATCCGGGCGACGGACGTCTCCGATGCCTCCGTGCCGTTCCTCGACCCGCGGACCCGGACGTACGACGAGGGCGCGATCGCCGCCTGCGGGCTCACCCACCGGCGGGACCTGCTCGCGCCGATCGGCGATCCGCTGCCCGCCGGGGAGAGCGCGGCCTTCGGCCTGCGCCCGGGCACCCCGGTCGCCGGCGGACCGTTCGACCTGCCCGCCTGCGCGATCGGCGCGGGCGTCACCGAACGCGGCGACGGCCTCCTCATCATCGGGACCACGCTCGCCTGCCAGGTCGTGATCGACACGTTGGACCTGTCCGGGGAGCCGACCGGGTTCCACCTCGCGCTGCCCTCGCCCGGCCGGTGGCTGCGCGCCATGCCCGCGATGGTGGGCACCGCCGCTCTGGACTGGGTGCTGACGACGACCGGGGTCCGCCACGACGAGGTGTCCGACCTGCTCGGGCAGTCCCCGCCCGGTGCCCGCGGCGTCGGCGTGCTGCCGTACTTCGCGCCGTCGGGGGAGCGCGCGCCGTTCGTCGAGCCGCGGGCGCGGGCCGAACTGTCCGGGATCAGCCTGGAGACCACCCGTGCCGACCTGGTCCGGGCCACCTGCGAGGGCATCGCGTACGCCGCGCGGCACTGCCTGGAGGCCGCCGGGCTGACCGGCGAGCTCGCGGTGTGCGGCGGCGGTACGAAGAGCGACGCGTGGCTGCGGCTGTTCGCCGACGTCCTCGGCCGCCCGCTGCGCATCGCCGGGGGCGAGGTCGGGGCGCGCGGCGCCGTGCTGGCCGCCGCCGACCGCTTCGGCGTGGGGCTGGACGTGGCCGCCTGGACCCGGCCCGAGGGCGTTCGCGAACCCGACTCCGGCCGCTCCGCCTTCTACGCCGAGGGGTACGCGGCCTACCTGGAGCGGGTGTCGGACGCCCGCGAGCGCTGGCAGAACGCCGCCGGATCCGCCGCCTGACGCGATCGCTCGGTCAGGATCCGCACGGTCAGGAACGGGACCGCGCGGTCAGAATCCGCGCGGTCAGGATCCGCCGCAGGTCCGCTTGAGCTCGGTGGTGGCGCTGATCAGCTGGGAGGAGTCGACGCCGGAGCCGGTGCCGTCGGCCGCCGCCCGTACCTGCCGGCCGAGCGCTTCGAGGGCACCGGCCGCATTGTCCGCGGACTTCTTCAGCTTGCCGTCGGTGCTTTCGGCCTGACGCCGGAGGGTCGCGGCGCCCGAGGTGTACGCCTGCGCGACGTGTGTCGGATCGTCGACCTGGCTCATCGCCTGCCGCCTGATGTCGGCGAGCGTGTTCTCCAGCCGGCCGCACGCCTTCTTGTCCACGCCACCGCCGCAGCCGGCGGTGGCCAGGGCCAGCGCCGCCAGCAGGCATGCGCCGATGACCCGCGTCTCGAGCATCGGAGCATCATGGCACGACATTTAAGGATTCGTGGCTGAACCCTGGGCTCCACTGTGGAGATCCTCGAGCTGAACGCCTCGATGACGGCCGATCGTGGCTCCGGCAGGAGCGCCCTTTCGCAATACTTGGGCCCGCATTGCCGCCCCGACTGTCCGCAGACGTGCCCGAACACCATAGACTTGGCGCGCGAAGGCGCGCGGTGCCCGCATTCGGCGTGCCCGCGTCCGGCTGGAGAACGCAGCCGCCCACGACATCCAACGTGAAATCCGTGCCGCGGCCGGATCAAGGAGACCGCCCCAGTGAAGACCGATGTTGAGGAGCTGAGCCCGACCCGGGTCAAGCTCACCGTCGAGGTGCCTTTCGACGAGCTGAAGCCCAACCTCGACAAGGCATACAAGGAGCTCTCGCACCAGGTTCGCCTCAAGGGCTTCCGCCCGGGCAAGGTTCCGGCTCGCCTGATCGACCAGTACGTCGGGCGAGGCGCGGTCCTGCAGGAGGCGGTCAACGACGCGCTGCCCGACCTGTACGGCCGCGCGGTCCAGGAGAGCGAGGTCTTCGCCCTCGGCCAGCCCGACGTGGAGATCACCGAGCTGCAGGACAACGAGCAGTTCGCCTTCACCGCCGAGGTGGACATCCGGCCGAAGTTCGAGGTGCCGGACTACGACGGCCTGGAGATCACCGTCGACTCGGTCGAGGTGACCGACGAGGAGATCGACCAGACCATCTCCAACCTCCGTGAGCGGTTCGCGACGCTGACGAACGCCGACCGTCCTGCGGAGGAGGGTGACTTCGTCTCCATCGACCTCTCCGCGAAGATCGACGGTGAGGACGTCGAGGACGCCCGGACCAGCGGCTACTCCTACGAGGTCGGCAGTGACTCCTCGATCGACGGGTTGGACGAGCAGCTGACCGGCATGACCGCCGGCGACTCGAAATCCTTCACCTCCACGCTCGTCGGCGGCGAACACGCCGATGAGGAGGCCGAGGTCACGGTCACCGTGCACAGCGTGAAGATCAAGGAGCTGCCCGAGCTCGACGACGAGTTCGCCCAGCTCGCCAGCGAGTTCGACACGATCGAGGAGCTGCGCGAGGACGTCCGCAAACGCCTGGAGAACCAGAAGCGCGCCCAGCAGCTCGGCCAGGCGCGCGACAAGGCCCTCGAAGCGCTCATGGACAAGATCGACATCCCGCTCCCGGACAGCGTGATCGAGGCCGAGGTCGAGCGCCGCAACGAGCAGCTCGACCAGCAGCTGCAGATGTACGGCCTGGACCGGGAGAAGTACCTCGAGCAGCAGGAGCAGACCGCCGAGGAGTACGACGAGGAGCTCGCGAAGGACGCCCGTGACGCGGTCAAGGGCGGCTTCATCCTCGACCAGCTCGCCCTCCAGGAGGAGCTGACCGTCGAGAACGAGGAGCTCACCGAGTACGTCGTCTCCAACGCCCTGCAGATGGGCGTGCAGCCCGACGTCCTGGCCCGGCACCTGACCGAGAACAACCAGATCCCGGCCGTCGTGTCCGAGGTCCTGCGCAGCAAGGCCCTCAACCTCGTCGTCGAGCACGTCAAGGCCGCCGACGAGAACGGCGCCGAGGTCGACCTGGCGGAGCTGCAGCGGCAGCTCTCCGGCGAGACCGAGGAGGCCGAGGGCACGGAGGCCGCCGAGGCCACCGCCGCCGACGAGGCCGGTGAGAAGGCCGAGGCGGAAGGCGAGAAGACGGACGCCTGATCAGGCCGAATCCCCGGACGGGCCGGTGCCGTGGGCACCGGCCCGTCCGTATTCCCGTAACCGGCCTCCACGCCGACAGCGAACAAGCCACCCTCGCGGCTTAAGCCCCCGCTCCAGCGCGTTAATGTCGCAATCAACCGACCACGAACAACGAACCGGAGCAGGTGACGCAGTGACCACGCCTCCGACCTTCGACCGTCCGGCGCGCGTAGATGCGCGTACGGCCGAGGCGCCCCTCCTGCCGTTGGGAGACCAGCTTTATCAGCGCCTGCTGCGCGAGCGCATCGTCTTCCTCGGTCAGCAGGTCGACGACGACATCTCCAACCGCATCTGCTCGGAGCTGCTGCTGCTGGCGGCCGAGGACTCGCGGCGCGACATCTACCTGTACATCAACTCGCCGGGCGGCTCGGTGACCGCCGGCATGGCGATCTACGACATGATGCAGTACGTCCCGAATGACGTCGCGACGGTCGGCATGGGTCTGGCCGCCTCGATGGGGCAGTTCCTGCTCTGCGCCGGCACGGCGGGCAAGCGCTACGCCCTGCCGCACGCGCGCATCATGATGCACCAGCCGTCGGGCGGTATCGGCGGTACGGCCGCCGACATCAGGATCCAGGCCGAGCAGATGCTCTACGTGAAGACGACGCTCGCCGAGCGCATCGCCTTCCACACCGGTCAGCCGCTCGAGCAGATCCAGACCGACTCCGACCGTGACCGCTGGTTCACGGCCGAGGAGGCCAAGGACTACGGCTTCATCGACCACGTCGTGCACAACGCCAACCAGGTCGCCTCGGAAGGCGCGGTGTCATGACTTTTGACCCGAGGGGACTGAACACCGTGAGCCACGAGATCCGGGCCGGCCTCCAGCCTGTGGAGAGCCGCTACATCATCCCGTCCTTCGTCGAGCGCACGACGTACGGCGTCAAGGAGATGAATCCGTACAACAAGCTCTTCGAGGAGCGGATCATCTTCCTGGGCGTGCAGATCGACGACGCCTCGGCCAACGACGTCATGGCCCAGCTGTTCACGCTCGAGTCGATCGACCCCGAGCGTGACATCAGCATCTACATCAACTCGCCGGGCGGGTCGTACACCGCCATGACCGCGATCTACGACACGATGCAGTTCGTCCGGTGCGACATCCAGACGGTCTGCATCGGTCAGGCCGCGTCGGCGGCGGCGGTGCTGCTGGCGGCCGGGACGCCGGGCAAGCGGGCGGCGCTGCCGCACTCGCGGATCCTGATCCACCAGCCGGCCACCGAGGGCGGCTACGGCCAGGCCAGCGACATCGAGATCCAGGCGAACGAAATCCTCCGGATCCGCGAGGAGATGGAGACGATCCTGTCCAAGCACAGCGGCCAGGACGTGGAGAAGGTTCGCCGCGACATCGAGCGCGACCGCTTCCTGACCGCCGAGGAGGCGAAGACGTACGGTCTGGTCGATGACATCATCGCCAGCCGCAAGAAGCGTCCTTCCGAGGTAGTGTCGTCATAAGCGGACCCGTGGGTGATCCGACGGTGTCCGCCAGATCGACCATGCCAGAGGGCTCACTCACGGTCCAGGAGACGGTAACGTCGAGACACAACGTCGAGAGCCTCAGCACGCTCCCTCGCCCCGCTCATAGCGGGTGAGCGGCCCCACGAAAAGGAGACAGGGTGGCACGCATCGGCGACGGTGGTGACCTGCTCAAGTGCTCGTTCTGCGGTAAGAGCCAGAAGCAGGTCAAGAAGCTCATCGCGGGTCCGGGCGTGTACATCTGCGACGAGTGCATCGATCTTTGTAACGAGATCATCGAGGAGGAGCTCTCCGAGTCCTCCGATCTCAAGTGGGACAACCTGCCGAAGCCACGGGAGATCTTCGAGTTCCTGGACTCGTACGTGATCGGACAGGACAAGGCCAAGAAGGCCCTGTCCGTGGCGGTGTACAACCACTACAAGCGGATCCAGTCGGGCAGCGGCGGCAGGGACGAGAGCGTTGAGCTCGCCAAGTCGAACATCCTGCTGCTGGGCCCGACCGGTTCCGGAAAGACGCTCCTCGCGCAGACGCTCGCCAAACTGCTCAATGTTCCGTTCGCCATCGCCGACGCCACCGCCCTGACCGAGGCGGGCTACGTCGGTGAGGACGTCGAGAACATCCTGCTGAAGCTGATCCAGGCCGCCGACTACGACGTCAAGAAGGCCGAGACCGGCATCATCTACATCGACGAGGTGGACAAGGTCGCTCGCAAGAGCGAGAACCCCTCGATCACGCGGGACGTCTCGGGGGAGGGCGTCCAGCAGGCGTTGCTGAAGATCCTGGAGGGTACGACCGCGAGCGTGCCGCCGCAGGGCGGCCGCAAGCATCCCCACCAGGAGTTCATCCAGATCGACACGACGAACGTGCTGTTCATCTGCGGTGGCGCGTTCGCCGGCCTGGAGAAGATCGTCGAGCAGCGCGTCGGCAAGCAGGGCATCGGGTTCAACGCGGTCCTGCGCACCAAGGACGACGGTGACGACAGCGCCGACCTGTTCGCCGACGTCATGCCCGAGGACCTGCTCAAGTTCGGCATGATCCCCGAGTTCGTCGGCCGGCTGCCGGTGATCACGAGCGTGCACAACCTCGACCGTGAGGCGCTGATCAGCATCCTCACCGAGCCGCGCAACGCCCTGGTCAAGCAGTACCACCGGCTGTTCGAGCTCGACGGGGTCGACCTGGAGTTCACCGACGACGCCCTTGAGGCCATCGCCGACCAGGCGATCCTGCGCGGCACCGGCGCCCGCGGCCTGCGCGCCATCATGGAGGAGGTTCTCCTCTCCGTGATGTACGAGGTGCCGAGCCGCGCCGACGTCGCCCGCGTCGTGATCACCCGCGAGGCGGTCCTCGAGCACGTCAACCCGACGCTGGTCCCGCGCGAGCGCGCGAAGCGCGAGCCGCGCGAGAAGTCGGCCTGATTCGGCTTCGCGGGCGGCCGGCCCGACCGCCTCTCCGTGCTGCGGAGAGGCGGCTCCGGACCGCGCCCGCGCCGTACGGCCGTCGCCGCAAGCGGTCGTCGTGGTGATGGCCGGCTGGGACCGAGAGCGCCGCTGAAAGATCCGGATCTGCGGGGTGCGGCCACAGTACCGCCCGAACGTCTCTAGACTTTTTCCTCGTGACTTCGCGTGCTGACCTGCCGACTCAATACACCCCGGCCGACGTCGAGGGGCGACTCTACGAACGCTGGATCGACGGTGGCCACTTCACCCCGGACGCCGTACCCGGCAAGCCGCACTTCTCGATCGTCATCCCGCCGCCGAACGTCACGGGTTCCCTGCACGTCGGCCACGCGCTGGACCACTCGATCCAGGACGCGTTGATCCGCTGGCAGCGGATGCGGGGCGTCGCGGCGCTGTGGCTGCCCGGTATGGACCACGCCGGCATCGCCACCCAGAACGTCGTCGAGAGGCAGCTCGCCGCAGAGGGCCTGTCCCGGCACGACCTCGGCCGCGAGGCCTTCGTCAAGAAGGTCTGGGAGTGGAAGGCCGAGTCCGGCGGAAAGATCCTCGGCCAGATGCGCCGCCTCGGCGACAGCGTCGACTGGACCCGTGAGCGGTTCACGATGGACGAGGGCCTCTCCCGGGCGGTCCTCACCATCTTCAAGCGGCTTTACGACGACGGCCTCATCTACCGCGCCGAGCGCATCATCAACTGGTGCCCGCGCTGCCTCACCGCGCTCTCCGACATCGAGGTCGAGCACTCCGACGACGAGGGCGAGCTCGTCTCCATCCGCTACGGCGAGGGCGACGCGTCGATCGTCGTCGCCACCACGCGCGCCGAGACGATGCTCGGCGACACCGCCGTGGCCGTACACCCTGACGACGAGCGCTACGCCCACCTGGTCGGCACTGAGATCGAGCTGCCGCTGACCGGTCGCCGCATCCCGATCGTCGCCGACCAGCACGTCGACCCGTCGTTCGGCACCGGCGCCGTCAAGGTGACCCCCGCCCACGACCCGAACGACTTCGAGATCGGCCGCCGGCACGACCTGCCCTCGATCACGGTGATGGACGAGCGCGGCGTGATCACCGCGCACGGCCCGTTCCTGGGCCTGGACCGGCTCGAGGCGCGCCCGGCGGTCGTCGCGGCGCTCCGCGAGCAGGGCCGGATCGTCGCCGAGAAGCGCCCGTACGTCCACGCGGTCGGCCACTGCTCGCGCTGCAAAACGGTCGTCGAGCCGCGGGTGTCGCTGCAGTGGTTCGTCAAGGTCGCGCCGCTCGCCAAGGCCGCCGGCGACGCCGTCCGCGACGGCCGGGTCCGGATCGTGCCGGAGGAGATGGCCCCCCGCTACTTCGAGTGGGTCGACAACATGCACGACTGGTGCATCAGCCGCCAGCTGTGGTGGGGCCACCGCATCCCGGTCTGGTACGGCCCCGACGGCGAGATGGCCTGCGTCGGCCCCGGCGAGGAGGCGCCGGAGGGCTGGACGCAGGACACCGACGTGCTCGACACGTGGTTCTCCTCGGCGCTGTGGCCGTTCTCCACGCTGGGCTGGCCCGACGACACCCCCGAGCTGCGAGCGTTCTACCCGACGTCCGTGCTGGTCACCGGGTACGACATCCTGTTCTTCTGGGTCGCCCGGATGATGATGTTCGGCCTGTACGCCATGGACGGCGTCGAGCCGTTCAAGGTCATCGCGCTGCACGGCATGGTGCGCGACCAGTACGGCAAGAAGATGTCCAAGTCGTTCGGCAACGTCGTCGACCCGCTCGACTGGATCGACCGGTACGGCGCGGACGCGACCCGCTTCACGCTCCTGCGCGGCGCCAACCCCGGCAGCGACGTCGCCGTCAGCGAGGAGTGGGCGCAGGGGTCCCGTAACTTCTGCAACAAGCTCTGGAACGCCACCCGGTTCGCCCTCATCAACGGCGCGACCAGCCCGGCGGGCGGCGTCGGCGTGGTCGGCGAGGGGCTTCCCGCGGACCTGACGGTCGCCGACCGCTGGATCGTCTCCCGCCTCTCGTCGGTGGTCTCCGAGGTGGAGGCGCACTTCGAGCGGTTCGAGTTCGCCAAGGCGTGCGAGACGCTGTACCACTTCGCCTGGGACGAGTTCTGCGACTGGTACGTCGAGCTGTCCAAGGTGCCGGGGATGAGCGCCGACGCCTCCGCGGTCCTCGGGCACGTGCTCGACGTCCTGCTGCGCCTCCTGCACCCGCTGACGCCCTTCGTCACCGAGGAGCTGTGGACGGCCCTGACCGGCGGCGAGACCATCGTCGCGGCGTCCTGGCCGCGTCCCGGCACCTTCTCCGACCCCGCTGCCGAGGCGGAGATCGCCGGGTTCCAGCGGCTCGTCACCGAGGTTCGCCGCTTCCGCGCCGACCAGGGCCTCAAGCCGGGTCAGCGGGTCGCGGCCTCGCTGGAGGGCATCGACCCCACGTACGAGGAGGCGGCCCGGATCCTCCTGCGCCTCACGCCCCCGGAAGACGGCTTCAGCCCCACGGCGTCCCTGCCCGTCGACGGCGTCACCGTCCGCCTGGACACCGCCGGCGCGATCGACGTCGCGGCGGAACGCGCCCGGCTGGAGAAGGACCTCGCGGCGGCCCGTAAGGAGATCGCCCAGGCCGAGGGCAAGCTCGGCAACGAGCAGTTCATGGCGAAGGCGCCGGAGAAGGTCGTCACCAAGACCCGGAGCCGCCTCGAGCAGGCCCGCGTCGACGTGACCCGGCTCGAGGCCCAGTTGGCGGCCCTGCCGATCGCCTGAACGCCCTGCGGGCCCTTCGCGGCCCATCCGCGCCGCCCCGAGGCCGGCTCACCTTGACCCACAGGTCCGGATGAGCCGGCCTCATCCGCATGTCGCCTCAGGCGTCCGTGGAGCGGCGCCCACCGGTGCGCCCAAGGGAGCCCCGGCCGGACGCACGAGGAACGCCACGGTCCGGGGGTACGGACACGACAGCGCATCGGGGACCGTCCGCAGCCGAGTGGGCGGTTGATAGAGCACCGGCAGGTTCGCTCCGGGTGGAAGCGAAGTCACGTCGAACGTCCAGCAGCCGCAGCTCCTCGCCGCTGCGAAGCAGCGGCCCCCACAGGGTCGCGGGAACGGCGGCGTCGAATGGGTGGAGTACTGCCGTTCCAAGAGATCGCAGGACGCCGCCCCATCGCTGTCGGCCATCGAAACTCCTTCACGGGCGCCAGCTGATCACGGAACCGTACGGCGCCTGAAGGCACGTCAGGTGGCCTCGGGCGGGCGGAAAGCGCGTCCCTCTGTGAGTCCGGGACACGCCGGGGCCCAGGGCCGGCAACGTGACATGCCCGCGCTCCTCGGCCGGGGCGGGACCGCGTGCGGTAGGCGGTCGATCGGGCGGGAGCGCGTGCGCCGGGGTGGTCGATCGGGGAGCCGGTCGTGCTGCTCGTCCGGTCCGTAGGACGGAGGTCTCCTCCGACGCAGGGCGAACCGTCGGTGTGGGCGGAGCGGGATGGCGATGTGCCGCGCTCGACGGGGCCGGAGCCGGATGGCCTTGGGGAGGACAGGTGCCGCTCGCTCTCGTGCAACAGCCCGTTCTGTACGGGTTGTCGGTGCCGATGAGGTTTTCGGAGCCGAAGGTTTCGCCTGCGGGTTACCGGGGAAGAAGAGAGGCAACGAGTCTGACCTGTACTTTCATACGTGCTGGCGGCGGGATTTGACCTTGCTGCCGCAGACACGTAGAGTTCTTCTTGCCCGCAGGGGAGCGGGACGCCGAGAGGCGGCTGGCCCCGCGGAAGACACTCCACGAAACTTCGTGACAGAGATCACTCTGGTGCGAGGCGGTCTGGACGTGTCGATCCGGTCGAGTACGTGACGCCGTCTGGCGGCGCGGTCGCCGGGACCTTCCCAAAGGCAGTTTCTGAGGTCTTGGACTTCGGTGCTGTGTTGGGTGGGGCCGAGAAGTTCTCCCGAGTCGGTCGATTCGACAAAGGAAAACAAATCGGTAAGATTGAGGAAACAAGCCCCAGACGGGAACTGGAAACAGGTTCCGGACGGTGTGTGTCCGTTTCTTGAGAACTCAACAGTGTGCTAAAAGCCAGTGCCTTTTGGTCCTCGCTTGGCTAGGTCGGTCCCTTCGGGGTTGATTCTGGTCGGGTTTGGATTCCTTTGGCAAGTATGATTCTTGCCGGGATTTTTTTCATTAGGGTTTGGCGGTTGTCTTCGGATGATCGTCGTTTGGCCTTAACGGAGAGTTTGATCCTGGCTCAGGACGAACGCTGGCGGCGTGCTTAACACATGCAAGTCGAGCGGAAAGGCCCTTCGGGGTACTCGAGCGGCGAACGGGTGAGTAACACG
>NZ_BAABHK010000009.1:0-449588 GCF_039542055.1 Actinoallomurus vinaceus | reverse complement strand
CCAGTACCACCCGTCGGACCCGTGGGACCAGTAGGACCTGTGGCACCGCTGGCTCCAGTCGCGCCGGTCGCGCCGACGTCACCAGTGGGCCCCGTCGGACCAGTACCACCCGTCGGACCCGTCGGACCCGTAGAACCCGTCGCGCCAGTGGCGCCGGTCGCGCCGGTATCTCCCTTCTGCCCCGTCGCGCCAGTTGGTCCCTGCGCACCGGCTGCGCCGGTGTCGCCCTTCGCCCCCCGCTCTCCTTGCGGGCCTATCTCTCCCGGTTCCCCTTGTAGACCTCTCGCCCGCGATTCTCCCGGCGGCCCCATAGGCCCTTGCTCTCCTTCTGGTCCTTCTGGTCCTTCCGGTCCCCGAAAACCGCGGAAGCAGGAGCCGTCTGGACAGAACAGGTGGCGGTGGCAGCGAAAGAGATGGTGGTGACGGCGGTGAAGGTGATGAGGCAGACATTCGAGGCCATCGAGGACTTTCACGCTGGGCACCAACCGACCATCGGGGAGGACTTTGAGAGGCTGCTCAGTGTTGGCCAGCGCCGGCCGATAAAGAATCGATAGGCCACTGACTATCGCAGCCGAAAACAGCCAGGGACGCCCCCTGACACACCAGCCCGAAGCCCCTTTGCTTTCGCGAGATTTCAACACGCTTCCTTACGTCTACTCACATCCCGACCGAATCGGAATTCTTGGGTGGTCGCAGATACGGCAGCGCCCTGATACCCAACGAGCGGTATGGGGAATAGCCTGAAAATCTCTTGATCAAGCAAGCGGGAATACAGAGACCCGCCGCTGACCGACCACGGCGCCCGCGGTCACCGGAGGGTGAGCATGCCGGAGAGGGACATGTGAGCGTCGGTCCACACCGGACCCCGGCCGCCCGCGGTGTGCGCCATCGCCAGGCCTTGCCCCGCAGCGGCCGGAGATCTGTCTCCGTCCGTGCGACCGCCACCCACGTCGAGGCCGAATATGGCGGAACGAACGCGAGGCCGGCCCAGCGCGCCCGCCGCCTCCAGGAGACGCTGCGGTCTCGACACGACAGCGCCCGCGTGCGGAGTGATTTCAGCGGCAATGCCCATCTTTGCCCCATGAGCACGGGAATTCCATTGACGCAGGTCGGCATTCCTAGGAACGAATTATTACATTCTCGCCACCGGCATACCGCCAACGAAAAATGACGCGCCGCACACCACCATACCCCACGACCGGAACGCGATCTATTATCGAAGACGCGCGCGTTTCTTCAGCAGCGACCGACACCGGCCTTTACGCCTTCTTCGCCGGTGTCACATGGGGGCAAAATGACACAACAACGCATTGATTCGCTGGAACAGAAGGCGGCAGATAACGGAAAGCCGTCGATCTGCCTATGTATGATCGTGAAGGATGAGGCACAGGTCATCGAGCGCTGCCTCGGGTCTGTACGGGATATCATCGACTTCTGGGTCATCTCCGACACGGGATCGACGGACGGCACACAAGAGCTGATCCGAAAGACGCTCGACGGAATTCCCGGCGAACTCCACGAGGAGCACTGGGTCAACTTCGGGCACAACCGCACACTCAACATCGAGAACGCGTTCGGCAAGGCCGACTACCTTCTCCTCATCGATGCCGACATGGTCGTACAGCAGGAAGGCACCCTTCCTCCGCTGACCGCCGACTCCTACATGCTGCGGCATGCCGGCGGGATGGAATACCGCATCAAGCGGCTCGTCAGAGGAGACATCAAGTGGCGCTACGTCGGCGCGACACATGAATACCTCACGACCGACGACGCCGACCACACCGCCAACCTCGACGCTCTGGTGATCGACCATTTCGCCGATGGTGGTTCGCGCGGCGACAAGTTCGAGCGCGACGCACGCCTGCTCAGCGAGGACCTCGAGCGCGATCCCGACAACACCCGGACGGTGTTCTACCTCGCTCAGACCATGCGGGATCTGGGAAACACCCAGGAGGCCATCGACCTGTACGACCGGCGGACGCGGATGGGCGGCTGGGCCGAAGAGGTCTATTACGCGCAGCTCCAGGTCGGAGTGCTGCGGGCCGAGATCGACGACTGGCCCGCAGGCATGGACGCGCTGCTGCGCGCATGGGAGGTCAGACCCCAGCGGCTGGAGGCGTGCTACGAGTTGGCCTCACGCCTCCGCGAAATGGGCCGCCACCAGACGGCGCACATCTTCGCACGCGCCGGCCTTAACCGCAGTCAGCCCGACGACTGGCTGTTCGTCCAGCCGTGGGTGTACCGCTGGGGCATCCTGTTCGAATACTCCATCACCGCATACTGGGTCGGTGACGTAAGGGCCTCACTGGAGGCATGCGACCGCCTCCTCACCATGGAGGACGTCCCTGACGCCCACCGGAAACAGACCCGCGCCAACCGTGAATTCGCGCTCCGCCGCATCGCTCAGATGAGCGTGTGACGAGCACGCGCACTTCGGCGGACGGATGATCTCCCTGGCCAAAGACGGTGTCTTCCGCCAAGGGTGTGGTGCGGGCATACGGGACATCCTTCCTGATGATCACAGGTGACCTCAGGTCAGGCGTCCGTGCGACGGGGGGAACCTCAGCGCAGGGTTCGACGTCTCGGCCGTCGAACCTCGCCGGGTACGAGCGTCAAGGCGCCTGACGGCAAGGAAGATTTAAGGTTTGACTTATATAAGCGTATGCCGATAAGCTCACCGCCGTGCACGCGTTCGATGTGTTGGGCGACCCGGTGCGCCGCAGGATCCTCGAGCTGCTCGCCGATGGTGAGATGACCTCCGGCGCGGTCTGCGCGGTGATCCAGGCGGAGTTCGGCATCTCGCAGCCGGCCGTCTCCCAGCACCTCAAGGTGCTGCGAGACGCCGGCTTCGCCGCCGTGCGCCCGGACGGCGCCCGCCGCCTCTACACGGTGAACTCCGACCCCCTTCAGGAGGTCGACGCCTGGCTCGACCGGTTCCGGCGGTTCTGGGCGCCGCCGCTCGACGCGCTCGCGACCGAGCTCGCCCGCGGCAAGCGCGAGCGCCGCCTCCGCGACTCCGAGGAGAAGGACGAATCACCATGATCGACGTCACCCATCAGATCAACTCGGTCCGCCGGAAGGTCGGCAGCCGCACGTTGGAGGCCGGCGAGGCGCGTACCGTCACCATCGGCCAGACCTACGACGCCTCCCTTGACGACGTGTGGGACGCCTGCACGAACCCCGAGCGCATCCCCCGCTGGTTCCTGCCCGTCTCGGGCGACCTGCGCCTCGGCGGCCGCTACCAACTGGAGGGCAACGCCGGCGGCACCATCGAACGCTGCGACCCGCCCAAGAGCTTCGCCGCGACCTGGGAGTACGGCGGGCAGGTCAGCTGGATCGAGGTCCGCCTGACGGCCGAGTCCGATGACAGGACGCGCTTCGAACTGGAGCACATCGCACACGTCGACGACCACTGGGAGCAGTTCGGCCCCGGAGCCGTCGGCATCGGCTGGGACATGGGCGTGATCGGGCTCACCCTGCACCTGTCGTCCGGGCGGGCCGTCGACCCGCAGGAGGCCATGGCGTGGGCCGGTTCCGAGGAGGGCCGGCGGTTCATGACGCTCAGCAACGAGAAATGGTGCGAGGCGTACATCGCGGCGGGCGCCGGCGAGGCCGAGGCCCGCGCCGCAGCGGCCCGGACGATCGCCGCCTACACGGCCCAGCCGGGGGCCTCCTGACCCTGGCGCCGCCTACTCCATTCTGCCGGAGGCCTCCCGCGGGCGGTCGCCCGCAGCGGGACGCGTCGGCACCCAGAACCGCAGCACGACGCCCCGCCGGTCCTCGAGCACCCCGCCGTTCTTCTCGATCACCTTGCGGGACGCGACGTTGTCGTGGTCGCAGGTGACCAGCGCCGAGTCGATGCCCAGGCCGTACGCGACCGGGAGCGCGGCCCGCAGCATCCGCGTCGCGTGTCCGCGCCCGCGGGCCGTCCGGCGGACGTCGTAGCCGATGTGGCCGCCTGCCTCGCGCAGCCCCGGCGTGAGCCGGCGGCGGATCGCCAGTCGCCCGAGGTATTCCGCGCCGTCGACCCACCACAGCGTCGTGCAGGGCACGAACCCGGGCGGCCGCGGCGCGTCCTCCAGCGCCTGCTCGCGGAGCCTGCGCGTGTACTCCGCGAATTCCGCAGGCGCCTCCCACCCGCCACCGAACTCCCGGATCTCGCGGCCGACCATGCTGGCATCGTCCGGGGCGCCGCGCCCCTCGGCCCGGAACTCGGCCATCGCGGCGAGGAAGGAGGCGTGGACCCGCTCCGTGGGCGCGACGAGTATCGGCATGCCCGCCGTTCTACCGAAGCGCGCCCGCCGCACGCACCTCATTTCCCGTGCGCCTGGAAGCGCCGGAGAACACCGCAGCGCGCCCAGGCCGGACGGAAATTCGCGTGCGGTCGGCCGGCGAGCCTCACAGAATCCGGTTATGGAGGGACATCAGGTCGCACCGGAGATCATCGACTTCTACTCATCGATGTACGACGAATCCGCCCGCCTGTCCTCGACGGGACAGGGCGAGCTGGAGTTCATCCGGACGCAGGAGCTGCTCCGGCGGCATCTGCCCGCGCCCCCGGCCTCGGTGCTCGATGTCGGCGGCGGCCCGGGGACCCACGCGCGCTGGCTGGTGGCCGACGGCTACGACGTCCACCTGGTCGACCCGGTCGAACGGCACCTGCGGCAGGCACGCGCCGCGTGCGACTGCACCACCGACCTCGGGGACGCCCGCGCCCTGCGCACCGAGGACGGGTCCTACGACGTGGTCCTCCTGCTCGGTCCGCTCTACCACCTGGTGCGGCGGGCCGACCGCGTCCAGGCACTACGGGAGGCACGCCGGGTCCTGCGGCCCGGCGCCCTGATGGCGGCCGCCGCGATCAGCCGGCACGCGGCGCTGATCGACATGGCGGCATCGGCCCGCCTCACGCAGGCCTCCGTGCCGGTCGTCCGGCAGTCGCTCGACACCGGGTATCACAGCGGCGAGCTCGGCTTCACGACCGCCTACTTTCACACGGCGGACGGACTCCGGGCCGAGGTGGCCGAGGCCGGTTTCACGGACGTCGGCCTCTTCGGGGTGGAGGGCCCGGCGTGGGCGGCTCTCCGGGGAATCACGGTGAACACCGGCGCGCCCCTCACCGGGTCGGCGAACGTCGCCTCCGCCGTCACGGCGGCGCGGATCGCCGAGTCCGACCCTGCTCTCCTGGCCGCGAGTTCGCACCTGATCGCCTTCGGCCGGGCGCCGAGCGTCTGAGGGACGTCCACCGGACGCCCCGCGTCCACTCCGGCGCCGGGTCTCCGATCCCGACCCTCCTCCGCGGACGATCACGTACGTGCCCTGCCCGCCGCTGTGGCCGCCCGGTTCAGGTCACGAGTGCCGGGGCGAGGCCGAACGTCGGCAGCAGGCTCGGTTCGTTGAACGCGGTTATACGGGCGATCCGCGGCCCGATCAGGGTCAGGACCTGCACGCCGTACGCCTCGTACCGGCCTTCGCGGGTGCGTGCGTAGACGACGAGAGCGGGCTGTCCGTTGGCGCCGGTCGGCACCATCCGCCACCGGTCCCGGCCCAGCACCCGGCCGGCCAGGAATCCGACGACGGCCTGCCGGCCGGTGAACCAGGTCGGGATCGGCGGCATCTCCATCTCGACGTCGGCCCGCAGCAGTTTCACCAGCGCGTCGGCGTCGGCCCGCGTGAACGCGTCGACGTAGCCGTCGAGGAGTGTCCGCCGGATCTCCTCGTCCGGCTCGGCCAGGTCCTCCTCGACCGGTCCGGCCTCGGCCAGGTGGGCCCGGGCGCGGCGCAGCGCGCTGTCGACCGCCGCGGTCGTCGTGTCCAGCATCTCGGCGACCTCGGCCGTCCGGAACGCCAGCACGTCGCGCAATGTCAGCACGGCCCGCTGCCGGGCGGGCAGGAACTGGAGTGCCGCGATGAAGGCGAGCCGCACTCCGGTCCTGCCCGCCACGATCGCCGCCGGGTCGGCGGCGCCGAACAGCGCATCGGGCGCCGGCTGGAGCCAGGCCACCGACGGCTCGCGAGGAGCGACGGCCACCCGGTGATCGTCCGAGGGCGCCCCCAGCCCTGACGGAAGCGGCCGCCGGGACCGCGTTTCCAACGCCGTCAGGCAGGCCATGGTCGCGATCTTGTACAGCCATCGCCGCACCGAGGAGCGGCCCTCGAACCGGCCGAACGCGCGCCAGGCCCTCAGGTAGGTCTCCTGCACCAGATCCTCGGCGTCATGGATCGAACCGAGGATCCGGTAGCAGTGCGCGAGCAGCTCCGGCCGGAACGGCTCGGTCAGGGCGGCGAACTCGGTGTCCGACGGCATCACGGCTTCTCCCGAGGGGCGGCGCGGTCCACTGTAGGCGGCTGCTCAGCCGACCGGGCGCAGTCCGGCGCCGCCGACCTGGTACTCCGGAGCGCTGCCCGGATCCGCGGCGACTTCCACGACGGCCTTGGCGACCTGTTCCGGGGTGAGAACCGGCTGCATGCCGTCGACGAAGGTGTCCCGGTCGACGCCCTGGCGCGCGGCGTAACCCGCGACCCCGGCCGAGCCGACGCCGGTCGGGGTCAGCTGCGGAAGCAGCGTCACGAACCGGATGTCCAGTCCGGCGCGCTTCGCCTCGTCGGCCGCGTATCCGCTGATGTACCGGATGGCGGCCTTGGCGCTGGCGTAACCGCCGCTGAGCGGGGATCCGGCCAGCACCGCTCCGCTGGACATCGCGACGACCACGCTGCCGGGTGCCAGCGGCTCCCGCAACGCCGCCCGGGTCCACGCGAAGACGTGCCGGGTGTCGGCGTGCCAGTTACGGCTGAAGGTCTCCCAGGTCTGCTCGTGCACGGGTGCCATGTGCGGCATGACCCCGGCGTTGAGGACGAGCAGGCTGGGACGGTGTTCGCGGATCACCTCCCGCGCGAGCGCTTCGTCGGTGGCATCGGCGGCGACGGGAACGAAGCCCTCGCCGAGTTCGCCGTGCACGGTCCGCAGCTCCTGCTCGTCGCGGGCGATGCCGACGACGCGGGTTCCGGTGGCGACGAGCGCGGCGGCGATCGCACGCCCGAAGCCGCGGCCGGCACCGGTGACGACGGCGGTCTGGAAGGAATCGGACATCGGACACTCCCGGAGTGGTGGTCGGGTTCGGTCCGCATCAAGACCGGCCGCCGGGTGAGAAACCGTCGCCGTGGTCGCGATCGGTGGAGTGATCTCCGTCACTGATGGAGGGCCGGGAACGCGGCCTTCATCCCTCGACACGGCGGGAGTGATCGGCCCAGCCGCACGTCCGCTCCCATGGCGCGCTGGAACTAGGGTCAGGAATGTCCGAACCAGGGGAGGCGTAGCAGTGCGAGACCAGCTTCTCGGGGGCCGTTACCGGATGGTGCGGCAGCTCGGTGAGGGTGGAATGGGGCAAGTATGGGAGGCGCAGGACGAAACGCTGGGTCGGCCCGTCGCGGTCAAGGTGATCTCCCTGCTCGCCGGCGGCGGAAGCCGCGGCGACGAGGCACGCGCCAGGTTCCTGCGCGAGGCACGGATCACCGCCCAGTTGCAACACCCCAACATCGTGACCGTCCACGACCTCGGCGAGACCGGCACCGAGGGCAGCAGGGTTCCGTTCCTGGTGATGGAGTTGGTCCGAGGCGAGGGCCTGGACGCGATGCTGCGCCGACGTGCCGTCACCTTGCCTGACGCTGCCCGATGGGGCGCGCAGATATGCGACGCGCTTGCCGACGCGCACAACGCCGGAATCATTCACCGGGATATCAAGCCGTCCAACATCCTCATCACGCCTTCCGGCATCGTGAAGGTCCTCGATTTCGGCGTCGCGCGGGCGGCCGACCCCTACGCGACCGCGGACCGCCTCACCCAGACCGGCTTCATCGTGGGCACGCCCTCGTACATGGCTCCGGAACAGGCACGTGGCTTCCCGGAACCGCGCAGCGACCTGTACGCACTCGGCTGCCTTCTCTTCGAGCTGATCACTGGCCGGCTGCCGTTCCAGGCGCCCGACACCGTGGGCTACCTCTCGGCACACCTCACCCAGGAACCCCCCGCCCCCAGCTCGGTGTCCACGGGCATCCCACCCGCCTGGGACGACCTCGTGCTCACCCTGCTCCGCAAAGACCCCACCCAGCGGTATCCGAACGCCGCCGACCTCTCCCAGGCACTGCGACAACTCGACCGCGCACCCGAGCCCGCATCCCAAGCAGACGACCGAACCCGGCCCCTTACAATGCCAGGCACGGCGCCGCTCCCGCCCGCGGTCTCCACCCTCGGTCCTGGCAGCATCCCCCCGGCATCCAGGAATACCCCAGCACGCCTTGGCGACACGGTCACCATGTCCAAGGGACAGGCCACCAGTCTGCAGAAGGGCGACGGGGGCACCCTGACCGCGGTGCGGATGGTATTTGGCTGGCAGGCGGTTCCTCGCCGCGGACCGTTCGGTTCCCGCACACGGGAGATCGACCTCGACGCCTCGGCTGTCCTGTTCGCCGGCAAGCAGCCGGTGGACGTCGTCTTCTTCCGCCACCTGGTCAGCGACGACGGCTCGGTGCGCCACACGGGCGACAACCTGGTGGGCGACGACGAGGCCATCCTGGTCGACCTGCAGCGGGTGCCGGTGCACATCAACCAGATCATCTTCACGGTGAACTCCTTCACCGGCCAGACCTTCGCCGAGGTGCAGAACGCGTTCTGCCGGCTGGTGGACGAGACCAACGGCCAGGAGCTGGCCCGCTACACCCTCACCGGCGGCGGGCAGTACACCGCGCAGATCATGGCCAAGGTGCAGCGCGCCGGCTCTGGCTGGCAGATGAAGGCCGTCGGCGAGCCGGCCAACGGCCGCACCTTCCAGGACCTGATGCCGCACATCCTGCCGCACCTGTGAGCAGCTGAACCCGTCGGCCCGCGGCCGTCTGCCGAACATGGCGGTCACGGCCCTGCGCAGGACGTACCAGGCGTAGTCGCGGCGGAATAGCGGCGAGCGTCAGGCCGGCGAGGCGACCAGGAGGCCCGCGTCGGCCGCCGCCGCCGCGAGCCTCTGGTCATAGGTGACGAACGCGGTCAGTCTGCTGCCGACCCGTGACGCCGTCGCGAGATGGATCGCATCGAGCGTCCGGAGGAAGGGCTCCTTCCTCGCTGCCGCACTCATCAGGATCTCGGAGCTGACAGGCAGGACACTCACCCGCTCCATCGCCTCGCCGATCTTGCCGATCGCCTCTTGGGTCTGCTCGACGTCGAAGAGCCGACCCTGATCATCATGGCTGAGGCGCCAGTTGGCCCGCACGATCTCGGTTCGCGCTAGTTCGGAACTCACGTGCGCGTCGTCGGGATGAGCGCGAAGGAATGAGCGCAGGGCCGAGGTCTCGGGGGCTTCCCGTACGAGTTTGAGCAGCGCGCAGGTATCGAGATAGATCACCAGCGTTCCTCTTCTCTCATGGCCGCGAACACGTCACCGAGCGAACGGCCGTCCGCAAGGGCGGGAAGAGGCTCGACATCGGCCACGCTCTCGTTCAGGGGAGCGGGGATCATCTCGCCGCGTGCGACCATCGCGCGGATCAGTGCCTCGTCCGGAGAAACGGGCGTCAGGCGCGCGACGACCTCGCCGCGGTTGGTGATCTCGGCGGTCTCGCCGGCCTCGGTCAGTTGCCGGATCACCGCCGCGGTGTTCTTCTGCAGGTCACGGATTCCGACCTGGCGAACGTGCGGTCCCGGCTCGATCGGTGCTGCAGTCATGTACGTCATGCTACGCCGACGTACGGCATTTTGTAAGCGGTACGTCACTTACCGCAATCACTGCTCGCTCCATTGACGGAAAAGGTTTTCCAATTTAGGTTCCGTGCCAGCCCCCGAGACCGCGGAGATCTCCATGCGCGGAAGACCCCTGGCGCTCCTCGCCGCCCTCCTGACCACGGTGCTGTCGGCCACGGCCGCAGGTACCGCGCCCGCATCGGCCATCAAGCCGGCAGCGGTCACCACCGTCTCCGCGCCGGCCCGGCACACGATCACTTACGACCACTACTCGCTGCTCATCGACGGGAAGCGGCAGTACATCTGGTCCGGTGAGTTCCACTACTTCCGGCTGCCGAGCCCCGAGCTGTGGCGGGACATGCTGCAGAAGATCAAGGCGTCCGGCTTCAACACCGTCTCCCTCTACTTCAGCTGGGCGTACAACTCCCCCGCCCCGGGAGCGTACGACTTCACCGGCGTCCGGGACGTGGACCGGCTGCTGCGGATGGCCGAGCAGGCCGGGCTGTACGTCATCGCCCGGCCGGGCCCGTACGTCAACGGGGAACTGGACGCCGGCGGGTACCCGGGCTGGCTGCTGACACAGAAGGGCCGGGCGCGCAGCGCCGCCGCGGACTACACGGCGGCCTACCGCGAGTGGCTCGCGCACATCGACCCGATCATCGCCCGGCACCAGCTGACGAACGGGACCGGGTCCGTCATCCTCTACCAGGTCGAGAACGAGTACGACGGCTCGGACGCGACGTACATGACCCAGCTCGCCGAGCAGGCCAGGGCGGACGGCATCACGGTGCCGATCTTCCACAACGACAAGAAACGCCAGGGCAAGTGGGCCTCCGGGGCGGGCGCGCCCGACCTGTACGCCTCCGACACCTACCCCGGCACGTCGGTGACCGACTACTCCTTCATGCGGAGCTTCACGGGGCCGGACCGGCCGCTGTTCTGGGCGGAGTTCCAGGGCGGCTGGTTCCAGCCGTGGGGCGGCGGGTCGTACGAGGAGAACCGGACGAAGTACGGCCCGTCGTTCGAGCGCATCACGTACGGCAACAACATCGACAATCACTTCACGCTGCAGAACCTCTACATGCTGTACGGCGGGACGAACTGGGGCTGGCAGGCCGACCCGAACGTCGTCTACACCTCGTACGACTACGGCGCGGCGTTCGACGAGTCGCGGCGGCTCACCGCCAAGATCCCGGTGCTCAAGCAGCAGGGCTACTTCGTGCAGTCCGTCGAGCCGCTGCGCAAGACCGACGACCTGCCCGGGCAGCCGGAGCACTCCGCCGCGGCGGTCCACGTGGACGCCGACCGCAACCCCGACGACGGCACGACGTTCTACTTCCTCCGGCACGAGGACATCAAGCAGACCACCGACGAGGCGACCACGCTGCGCGTCGAGACCTCCGACGGGACGTACACGGTGCCGCAGCAGCCGGGCACGGCCATCCACGTGAACGGGCCGGACTACAAGATCCTGACCGCCGGGTACACGATGGACCGCCAGCGCCTCGTCTACTCCACGTCCGAGATCATGACCCACGAGGATCTCGGCGACCGGGACGTCGCGCTGCTGCACGGCCGCAAGGGAGAGGCGGGCGAGACCGTCCTGCGGTACGCCTCGCAGCCGCGCGTCGACGTCCTGGCGGGCGACGTACGGGCGACGTGGTCCGGGTCCGACCTGCGGCTGAACTACGCGCACGACGGGCTCGCCCGGGTACGGATCAGCGGCGGCGGGCGCGCCCCGCTCGACCTGCTGCTGGCCGACGACGACACCGCGTCGACGTTCTGGCGGCCCGGCGGGAAGGTCCTCGTACGCGGGCCGTACCTCGTGAAGACGGCCGAGCGCGACGGCGCCACGCTGCGGCTCACGGGCGAGACCGAGCAGGCCGGTCCGCTCGAGGTGTTCGCGGATCCCGGCGTGCGCACGGTTCTCTGGAACGGCCGGCCGGTGCGCGCCGCCCGTACGGCGTCCGGGTCACTGCTGGGCACCGTGTCCGGGCCGCGCGCCGTGAGCCTGCCCGCCCTGGACTCGTGGCGGCTCCAGGAGGACACCCCCGAGGCCGCTCCCGGATTCGACGACTCGGGCTGGACGGCCGCCGACCATCAGGCGACGGACAACCCGACGCAGCCGAAGACGCTGCCCGTCCTGTACGCCGACGACTACGGCTTCCACCACGGCGACGTCTGGTACCGCGGGCACTTCGACGGCACGGCGGCGGGCATCTCCCTGACCGCCGGGACCGGCAAGGCCGGCGTCTGGTCGGTGTGGCTCAACGGGACGTTCCTCGGCACGGTGTCGACCGGGACGGGCGGGCAGAACTCCAGCCGCGACTTCACGTTCCCACCGGAGGCCCTCGGCGCGCACAACGTCGTCTCCGTCCTGGTCCGGAACATGGGCCACAACGAGGACGGCGGAAGCAACGACGCGCAGAAGAACCCGCGCGGCCTGCTCGCGGCCTCCCTGACCGGGTCCGGCGCGGCCGTCGCGTGGCGGGTCCAGGGCGGCGGGAACGACGCGGTGCGCGGCCCGCTGAACAACGGCGGCCTGCACGGCGAGCGCGCGGGCTGGACGCTCCCCTCCTTCTCCGACCGTACGTGGCCGCGGGCGACGTCACCGAGCGGGGCTCACGCGCCGGGGATCGCGTGGTATCGCACGCGGGTCCGGCTCTCGCTGCCCAAGGGGCAGGACACCCCACTCGTCCTGCGGTTCACCGGAGGGCAGGCCGCCCGGGCGCTGATCTTCGTCAACGGCTGGAACCTCGGCCAGTACGTCGCCGACATCGGCCCACAGCGCGACTTCGTGCTCCCCCCCGGCGTGCTCCGGACGAACGGCGTCAACACGATCGCGCTCGCGGTCTGGTCCTACGACGGCACCGGCGGTCTCGGCACGGTGACCCTCGAACGCGCGGACGGGGCCCGGTAGCGGTCACTCCACGTCGAAGGAGTCCCGGTAGTAGCGGATCTTGTCCCGGAGGTGCTGCTGCTGGGCGCGGAGCGTCTCGATCTGCCGGTCGATGCGCTCGTCGTGGGTCTCCAGTACTGCGACGCGCTCGCCGACCGTCTCCGCACCGCCGCGCGCGAGTTCGGCGTACCGCTGCATCTCCGCGATCGGCATGCCCGTGTCGCGCAGGCAGCGCAGGACGCCGAGGAAACCCACGTCGTCGCTGCTGAAGCGGCGGCGGCCGGCGGCCGTACGGTCGATGCGGTCGAGCAGGCCGATCTTCTCGTAGTAGCGGAGCGTGTCGATACTGAAGCCGGTCTTCTCGGCCGCCTGGGCCGGTGAGTAGAACATCACGCTCCGATGATCACACCTGGAGCGCACTCCAGGTAAAGCTCCAGGTGCTCCGGGCTTGACCTGGAGTGCGCTCCAGAATGCAGAGTCGGACGCGTCCCCCTGACGACTCCTTGAGAGGACGCGACGATGCGACGATTCACCCTCGCCGACGGCACGGCCGCCGGCTCCCTGTGCCTCGGCGCCATGTGGTTCGGCACCCGGACCGACGAGAAGACGGCGTTCGCCCTCCTCGACCGCTTCGTCGAGGCCGGCGGCACCCTCATCGACACCGCGGACAACTACGCCTTCTGGGCGGAGGGCGGCGCGGGCGGGGAGAGCGAGACGGTGCTCGGCCGGTGGCTGGCCGACCGCGGTGTCCGCGACGAGGTGGTGATCAGCACCAAGGTCGGGGCGCAGCCGACCGTCCCCGGAACGAGCTGGCGGGAGAGCGGGGAAGGGCTGTCGCCGTCGGCGATCCGGTCGGCGATCGAAGGCAGCCTGCGCCGGCTCGGCACCGACCACGTCGACGTGTACTGGGCCCACGTCGAGGACCGGACCGTACCGCTCGAGGAGACCGTCGACGCCTTCGCCTCGCTGGTCGAGGACGGCACGGTCGGCGTGGTCGGGGCCAGCAACCACGCCCTGTGGAAGGTCGAGCGGGCCCGGGCGACGGCGCGGGGCCAGGGCCGTCCCGGCTACACCTGCCTCCAGCTCCGCCACTCGTACCTGCGGCCCCGCCTCGACGTCGCCGACGCGGACCGCCACGTGTTCGGGGACGTCGACGAGGAGACGCTCGACTACGTCCGCAGCGAGCCGGACATGAGCCTGTGGGCCTACAGCCCGCTGATGAGCGGCTCCTACACCCGTCCGGACCGGCCGCTGCACCCGGTGTACGACCACCCGGGGACACCGGCGCGGCTCGCCGCGCTCCAGGAGGTGGCGGACAAGACCGGGGCGACGGTCAACCAGGTGGTGCTCGCCTGGCTCATGGGCGGGGACCCGCCGATCATCCCGGTCATCGGCGTCAGCTCCGTCGAACAGCTCGACGACGCCCTGGCCGCGGCCGACCTGGAACTCGACGAGGACCTCCGCCGCCGCCTCGACGACGCGGGCGGGTTCGGTCTGTGACCTGGCCGCTCGCGGAACGGTGTCCCTGCCGGCCGGCACGGGACACCGTTGCCCCCGTTCGTGTCTCCGTGGGACGGCGGCTCAGTCCCAGCCCGGGTCCAAGTCGTCGGTGACGAGGACCCTTCCGTCGGCGCTCAGGGCTTCGACGGTCCGCATGTCCACGCCGGGATGGGTTCGCATCCAGGCCTCGCTGGCCGCCTCCCCTTGCGCCTCGACCTCGGCCGGGGCCTGCTGGATGTTCACCCAGGCGGGAAGGAGTCCGATGAAGTAGCCATCCGCCTTGACGGGGATGGCCAGGCGCCTGCCGTCGGTCAGCGTCACCCGGAGCGTCGCGGTCCTCAGCCGTGGCTCGATGTGTCCGTACGCCACCATCCGATCGCCGTCGAGGGTCGGCTCCCAGGAGAAGAACGCGACACGGTCCCACGGCGTCTTGTCCTTGTCCGGCGTGTCGTCGCGCATGGCGCATCCGACGCCACCGCCCTCCTTCTCCTCCTTGCCGCCGTGCGGCAGGACCCGCAGGTAGGTGCATCTGCCGCCGCTTCGGTTCGGCGCGTCCCAGTACTGGACGACGTCGCCGCCGGAGGTCCGGGTCTCGGCGCGCATCCTGGCCTTTCCCGCGTACGCGTGGAGGTTCCCCCCACTGCCCTTCCGGAGGTTCTGGACGACACCCGTGGGGATGAGACCGGTGGCGTCGGCGGCCGCCGTCGCGCACGCCAGGCCCAGCACCATCGCGGCGACCACCGTCCAGCGCCGGTGCCGTCGGCGGCCCTTCGCGGGCTCCTCGCTGTTCAGGATCCGGTAGAAGTCGGCCCGTCCTCGTTCGTCGTGGGCGGAGATCTCCGTGCGGTGCCCGGAGTCGGCGGCCGCGAGGACGTTCCTGACGTACGCCACCGCCTCGTTGATCGGCTGGTCGGCATCGGTCGCGTCGAGCTTGGTCATGACCGGCTCCTTTCGGTGGTCGCGTAGCGTCCGGAGAATGATGCGGCCGACGACGGGGCGTCATCGGCGGCGAGCAGTGCCTCGAGGCGCCGGCGGGCGCGGAGCAGCCGTACGGACAGGGTCTTGGCCGAGCAGCCGACGACCTCGGCGGCCGTCGCGACGTCGAGCCCTTCCCAGGCGATGAGCTGGAGCACCTCCTGGTCTCGCGGTGAGAGCCTGCGCATGGCGTCGCGCACGCGCATCGCCTCGACCGTCAGGGTCGCGTGGTCGGGCTCGGCGACGGGCGCGCGGGCGGTCTGCAATCTGGTGAGCAAGCGTCCCCATCGGCGGTTGCGGCGCTGCTCGTTCGCCAGCACGTTCCGGACGACCCCGTACAGCCACGGCAGCACCGCCTCGGGCGGGTCCGGCAGGTCGTCCAGCCGACGCCAGGCGACGAGGAACGTCTCCATCGCGACGTCGCGAGCGCGCTCGGGGTCGACGCGACGCGCCGCGTAGCGCACTATCGCCGGATAGTGCTCGTCGTAGACCCTGGCGAATCTGTCATGCGGATCCATCACCACTTCCCTCCGCAAGGCGTCGAATCGCCTCGCACCCGCCCATGTCCGGCAAGTCACCCCGGACTACAGGTGGGACAGAAGAGATCCGGTCAGGCCACGGTCTCAGGGCCGTCGTGATCTTGACGCGGAAAGCCTTCTGTTACAAGCTCTGTTAACTAATCAGACAGAGCTGTTATTAACCCGCTCGTCGAGAGATCGGGGGGACAGGAGAAGCATGCGACCCGAAGGATCCATGACCCGCCGGAGGCTGCTCACGAACGCCGGAGGCGCCGGGCTGGCCGGCGCCGCGGCGCTCGTCGCCGGGGCCGGGCCGGCGTCCGCCCGCGCGTACGCGTTCGACCTCGTCTTCAACGTGCCCGACACCGGCAACATTCAGGGGCTCGCCTACCGGCGCGGCCGCTTCTACATCGGGTTCGACGTCGGCGGCGGCATGGGGGTGATCCGGGCGTACGACCGCTCCGGGACCAGGCTGAAGGAGACCCGGCCGCTGGCCGTCGGCCACGCGGCGGAGATCAGCTTCCGCGATGCCGACGGGATGCTGTACGTCGCCACCGGCGGCGGCACCAATCCCACCAAGGTCAATGTCGTGAACATCGCGGCCCGCGACCCGAGGATCGTCCGGACGATCGACTTCGCGTCGCTGGGCAACTCCGGGCTCGTCGCCGTCGACAATCGGCGCGACGGTCTGCTCGTCCACGCAGGACCGGGCGACCAGGGGCCTTTCGTCTTCGCCTTCACCGACCTGCGCGGCCGGGTCCGATCGCGCTTCGGCCTGCCGTACCAGGGTGTGCCGCAGGGCCTCGAGATGGCCGGCGACAAGATCCTCTACTACACGAACAACAAGATCACCGTGTTGAATCGGCGGGGCCGGATCCTCGACACGATCGACATCCCGCTGACCGGCGAGAGCGAGGGCCTCGCCGTCGCGCCCGCCGCCCGGGGCACCCGGGTCTTCTTCGGCTACAACAAGCCGAACCGGGTCTACGCCATGCGCCCCGTCTTCCGCTGACGGCCCGGTCGGCGCCGCCTGAGAGGTTCCGGAGCCGGCCGACGACCCGCTCGCCGCACCAGCCGCGCGGGACCGTTCTGGGACGACGGCTCAGTCCCCCGCCTGTAGTCCGGCGAGTCACCCCGGACTACAGGCGAGACGGAAGAGATCTCGTCAGACCGTGGGGATCTTCTCCAGGAGGGCGGCGAGGCCGTCGGCGTCGAGGAGGTCGGCGGGGCGAATGGTCCGGTCGGCCGCGACGTAGTGGAACGCGGCGCTGACCTTGTCGACCGGGACGTCCGCGAGCTGCGCCCAGGCGATGCGGTACGCCGCGAGCTGCACGGACACGACACGGGCCTCCTCCCCGGTGGGCGGGCGGCCGGTCTTCCAGTCGACGACCTCGTAGCCGCCGTCGTCCGTGCGGAACACCGCGTCCATCCGGCCCCGGATCAGCCGGTCGCCGACCATGGTCTCGAACGGCACCTCCACGTCGTACGGCTCCTGGTCGGCCCAGGCGCTGCGCTCGAACGCGGCCCGCAGCGTCTCGAGCTCGCCGTCGGCGCCGGCGCTGTCGTCGGAGGCACCGGGCAGGTCGTCGAGGTCCAGCAGCCGCTGCTGGCCCCAGCGGGACTCCAGCCAGCGGTGGAAGGCGGTGCCGCGCCGGGCGTACGGGGCCGGGGGCCGGGGCAGCGGCCGCCGGATCTGGCGGGCCAGCGCCGCCGGGTCGCGGGCCAGCGTGACCAGCGACGACACCGACAGGTGGGCGGGCAGTTCGACGGCGAGGCCGTCGACGCCGCGCGCCCGGTCGCGCTCGGCCAGCAGGAGCTCCACGTCGCGGGCCCACGCGGAGGCGCGGCTGCGGTCGCGCGGCGCCAGCGGCAGGTAGCCGAGGCGGAGCCGGCCGTGCATCGCGTCGTCAACCATCCGGGCGCCCTCGGCGACCGCGTCGTACCGCTCGCCCTCCGGCAGGGCGGGCCAGGAGGCGGTGTCCTGCTCGGCGAGCAGCGGGTTCTCCTCGCCGACCGGCTCGTCGGCCCAGTAGCCGACCTGGCCCGCACCGGCCTCGCACGCCTCCCGGATCTCCTCCAGGAACGGCGAGGGCTGCAGCGGACGGCTCGCGGTGCCCCAGCGGTACCCCGTCGCGATCAGCAGGTGGCGGGCGCGGGTCACGGCGACGTACCCGAGGCGGCGTTCCTCGCGCAGGTCGCGGTCGGCGGTGGCAACGTTGAACTCCTCGACGTCGTCCTTCTGCAGGCCGTTCAGCGGCGGCAGGTCGGCGCGGTCGCCGCGGAGGGGGTACGGCAGGACGCGGGCGTTGGTGGTCCACCGGGAGGAGTTCTGCGGCCGGGCGGGGAAGACCGATCCGGCGCCGGGCGCGCCGTCCTTCGTCGGGTTCCAGACGAGACCGGGGATGGCGACGACGTCCCACTCCAGGCCCTTGGCGGCGTGCACGGTCAGGAGCTTGACGCTGTTGGTCTCGCCCACGCGTCCCGCCTCCAGGCCGAACTCCTCGGACTCGGCGGCCTTCAGGTAGGCGAGGAACGCTCCAAGCGTCGGGTCCTCCGCGTCGCCGGCGAAGGACGCGGCGGCGTCGACGAACGCGTCGAGGTCGGCGCGGGCGGTCACCGGGTCCAGGCCGGACCGGGAGGCGACCTCGATGTCGAGCCCGAGAGTGCGCTCGACCTCGGTCACCAGGTCGGGCAGCGGCAGGCCGACGTGGCGGCGCAGGACCCGCAGCTCGTCGCGGAGGCGTTCGAGCCGGGCGTACCCCTCGTCGCTGTACTTCTCGGCCGGGCCGGGGTCGTCGAGAGCGTCGACGAGACTGCCGTTCTCGTCGTTCAGCTCCTCGACCACCTGCCGGAGCGGGTCGGCGGTGTCGAACTGCGCTCCCTGGTCCGAACGCGGTCCGCGGTCGCCCGACGCGCCCAACGCGCCCGCCGTGGTCTCGGCGTCGGGGTCCAGGTCGCGGGCGCCCTCGCGGGCGAGTTCGCGGGAGCGGCGGCCGAGGGCGACCAGGTCGTGCGGGCCGAGGCGCCAGCGCGGGCCGGTGAGCAGCCGGGCCAGGGACGCCCCGGCCGTCGGGTCGTGCACGACCTTGAGGGTGGCGACGACGTCCTGCACCTCCGGCACGGTGAGCAGCCCGCCGAGGCCGACCACCTCGACGGGGACGCCACGGGCCTCCAGCGCCGCGCGGATCAGGGGGAACTGCGCGCGTTTGCGGGCCAGGACGGCGATGTCGGACGGCTGGAGACCGGGCCCGTGCCGGCTCGTCTTCTCCCAGACGTCGCCGTCCGGGGCGAGGTCCTTCGGCTGCCGCAGCAGGCGGACGATGCGGTCGGCCAGCCGCTCGGCCTCGTCCTCGACGGTGTCGAGCAGCCCGCACTCGACGCGCCCGCGCGCCTGCTGCGCCGCGCCGGGCCACAGCCGGGGCACGTCCTTGGCCTCCTCGCGCAGCTCGCCCTGGATGCGGGCGGCCGCGTCGAGGACCCGTTCACCGTTGCGGAAGCTGGTCGACAGCTGCCGCATCGGCGCGGGCCGCTCGCCGTACGGGAAGTCACGGACGAAGCCGAGGAGGTTGCCGGCGCTCGCACCCCGCCAGCCGTAGATCGACTGGCAGGGGTCACCGACGGCCGTGACCGGATGCCCGCCGCCGAACAGCGACTTCAGCAGCACGAGCTGGGCGTGGCTGGTGTCCTGGTACTCGTCGAGCAGCACGGCGGCGTAGCGGGACCGCTCGATCTGGCCGACCTCGGGGTGCTCGGCCGCGATCCGCGCGGCGAGCGCCATCTGGTCGCCGTGGTCCAGCACCTCCCGCTTGGCCTTGGCCCGCTGGTACGCCTCCACGAGCGGCATGAGCTGCTCGCGCACCGCCTGGGCGGTCATGGTCGAGCCCTGATGCTTCTTGGTCGGCTTCTTGACCTCAGCGAGGCGTTCGCTCAGCCAGGCGCCCAGCCTCCGCACGTCATCGGGGGTGCGCAGGTGCTCCGACAGCTCCCCGGACAGCCCGATGACCGCCTTGGTGACGGTGTCGGGCCCCCATTCGACGGCGTCCATCGGCCCGTCGTACGCGTCGACGACGCGCGCCGCGATCTGCCAGGCCACCGCCGGGGTGACGAGGCGCATCGTGGGCTCCAGCGCGGCGCGCAGCGCGTGGTCGCCGAACAGCCGCGCGGCGTACGCGTGGTAGGTCGACACGGTCGGCTCGCCGTCGAGGATCTGCGGGTCGATGAGGTCCTCGTGTTCGCGCAGCTGGTCGAGCCGGCGGCGTACGCGCTCGGCGAGCTCGGCCGCGGCCTTGCGGGTGAACGTCAGGCCGAGCACGCGCTCGGGCCGGATGAGCCCGTTGGCGACCAGCCAGACGACGCGGGCCGCCATGGTCTCGCTCTTGCCGGATCCGGCCCCGGCGATGACCGCCATCGGGCCGAGCGGCGCCTCGATGACGGCGGCCTGGTCGGGAGTCGGCTCCGGCACCCCGAGCCGGTGCGCCAGCTCCTGAGGACTGATCACGGCACACCCCCGTCCCTCGGCCCGTTCACGGCACCCGGCGTCCCGGGGTCGCGGCACCGCCACCGTACGGCCCGGTCACGACATCTCGGTGACGCGAGGGCGCGGCACCCCCGTCGCCCGAGCCGGCCACGACATCCCAGCGACACCCGGTCACGGCACCCCGGCCGTACGGGCCGGTCACAGCATCCCGGTGACGCGAGGGCGCCGCACCCCCGTCGCCCAAGCCGGCCACGACATCCCAGCGACACCCGGTCACGGCACCCCGGCCGTACGGGCCGGTCACAGCATCCCGGTGACGCGAGGGCGCCGCACCCCCGTCGCCCAAGCCGGCCACGACATCCCGACGACGCCCGGTCACGGCACCCCGGCCGTACGGGCCGGTCACAGCATCCCGGTGACGCGAGGGCGCGGCACCCCCGTCGTCCGGGGCGGTCACGGCGTCACCTGGCCGCCGTCGTCGTGGGCCGGGCAGGAGCCGCGTACGGGGCAGGTGCGGCAGTGGTCGTCGCGGCGGGCCTCGAAGACCGGGCTCGCCATGCCCTCGGCGACGCGGTCGACGAGCTTGCGCGGCCACTGCGGGTCCTCGTCCGCCGACGGCGGCTGCTGCGTCTGGACGCGCACCCGGGCCGCGAAGGACGCCTTGCCGACCTGGATGAGCTCGGCCCCGCCCGGCTCGATCAGGCCCTTGTCGGCGAACGCGCCGAGCATGACCGCCAGTTGGTACACGCCGAGCTGCGGGTGGCGGGCCAGGTCGTCCTCGCGTACGACGGCGCTGGAGGTCTTGATGTCGACGATCCAGGCGCGGCCGTCGCCGTCGCGCTCGGCCCGGTCGATCCGGCCGCGGATCTCGACCCGGCCCAGGTCGAGGCTGAACGGCTCCTCGATCGAGACCAGCTCACGGGCGTCGGCGCGCTCGTGCCAGGCCATGAACTTGGCGACCATCTCCTCGGCCTGTCTCCGCTGTTTCTCGGAGTACCAGACGCTGCGGAAGTCCAGGTCGTCCCAGATCTCGTCGAGCCGCTTGGCGATGTCCACGTCGTTCACGTTCTCGTCGGTGCCGACCAGTTCGGCGACCGCGTGGATGACCCGGCCCATCGTCGCGAACTCCCCCGCGCCGCCGTCCTCCGCGCCCACGCAGGCGGCGAGCAGCCAGCGCAGCCCGCACTTCTCGAAGGTCTCGACCTGCGAGGGCGACAGTACGAGCTTCTCGTCCTCGCGGAAGGCGGGGCCGGGATCGGACAGCTCCGTCAGGGCGTACCAGTCGCGCGGGTCGGCGCCCTGCACCCCGGCGCGCGCCAGGCGGGCCAAGTGCCCGGCCGCGGCCCGGCGCAGCGGCGCGGGCGTCTTCGGGTCGCCGACCGCGGAGCGCAGGTCCGCGACGAGGGCGCGCAGGGACAGCCAGCGCGTGCGTTCGTCGAGCTGGGCGTGCTCGGTGGCGTCCGGGACCAGCTCGCGGAGGAACCGCGAGGGCCGGTCCTCGGTGTCCTCCCCGCCGACGGCGGTCACGATGAGGCGGCGCCGGGCGCGGGTCACCGCGACGTAGAACAGCCGCCGCTCCTCCTCCATCATCTTGGCGGCCAGCGAGGCCCCGGTGTCATCGGGGTCGGCGAGGCCGGTCGCGGCCTCGATGAGCTCCTCGCTGCCCAGCAGCGAGCCGCGCAGCCGCAGGTCGGGCCAGACGCCCTCCTGTACGCCGGCGACGATGACGAGGTCCCATTCGAGCCCTTTGGACCGGTGCGCGGTGAGGATGCGCACCGCCTCGCCCTGGGGCGCCTGCTCGGACAGGCTGTCACCGGGGATCTCCTGCGAGGCCAGGTCGTCGAGGAAGACCTCCGTACCCGCCTCCGGCAGCCGGTCGGTGAACCGCGCGGCCATGTCGAACAGCGCGACCACCGCGTCGAGGTCCCGGTCGGCCGCCGCGCCCCGGGCCCCGCCCCGGACGCTCTGCTCGAGGAGCCGGTCGGCGAGGCCGCTCTCCTGCCACACCGCCCACAGCACGTCCTCGGCCCCGCCGCCGCCCCGGACCGTCTCGCGGGCGAGGGCGATGAGCCGGGCGACCCGCTCGGCCGGCTCACGGACCTTCGGGTTGATGAGCAGCAGCTCGCGCGGGTCGTTCAGCGCCCGGACGAGCAGCCCGTCGCCCGCGTCCTCACCGGACAGGGAGCCCAGGTCGCGCAGGGCGCGGCGGAGCCGGCGCAGCCGGAGGGCGTCCGCGCCGCCCAGCGGGCCGAGCGCGAGTTCCTCGGCGGCCTCCTCGTCGAGCAGCGCGGGCCGCAGGGCCGCCCGCAGCAGCACGATGAACGGCCGCGCGCCGGGCTCGTTGATCAGCGGCACCTCGTCACCGGCCACGACGACGGGCACGCCGGCGGCGGCCAGGGCACGGCGCAGCGGCGGCACCTGGCGCACCGCCGACCGTACGAGCACGGCCATCCGCGACCAGGGGACGTTCTCCAGCAGGTGGGCGCGGCGCAGTTCGTCGGCGACCAGCGCGGCCTCCTGGCTCGCGCTGTCGGCCTCGACCATCCGGACCGCCCGCGCGTCCGCGGCCTCGTCGTCGGCCGCCTCGACCGGCAGCAGCTCGCGGTGCTCCCCGGCGAGCGCGCCGAGCGGCAGCCGCCCGGCGATCCGCCGGGACGCCTCCAGGATCACCGGGCCCATCCGGCGGCAGGTCCGCAGCGAGACGACCGGCGCCTCCTCGCCCGTCACCGTACGGAACCGCTGGGGGAACTCCAGGATGCCGCGCACGTCCGCACCCCGGAAGCCGTAGATCGACTGGTCGGGGTCGCCGACGGCGATCAGGTCCCGCCCGCCTCCGGCCAGTTGCTGGAGGAGGTACTCCTGCGCCGGGTCGGTGTCCTGGTACTCGTCGACCAGGATGACGTCGTACGCCGCGCGCTCCCGCCGTCGTACGTCCTCGTCGGTGAGCAGCCCGGCGGCGGCCCGGACCAGCTCCGCGTAGTCGTAGGCGATGATCGGATCGACGTCGAAGCGCTGTTCGTACCGGTGCAGGAACCGCCCGGCGGCGTACCAGTCGTCGCGGTGGTGGCCGCGCCCCAGGGTGACCAGGTCCGACGGCCCGAGGCCGCGTTCGGCGGCGCGCAGGATGAAGTCGCGCAGCTCCTCGGCGAACCCCCGCGTCTTCAGCGTCTCGTGCAGCCGCGACGGCCAGTCCCGCGCGCCGTCGGCGACCTCACCGGTGAGCAGCCGGCGGACTTCGAGGAGATGCTCGGGGCCGGACAGCAGCCGGGGCGCCTCGTCGCCGTCCAGGACGGCCTCGCGGCGCAGCAGCGCGTACGCGTAGGAGTGGAAGGTCAGTGCCAGCGGCGTCCGGGTGGTGCGCCGCAGCCGGCCCGTCATGCGCTCCCGCAGCTCCCCCGCCGCCTTGCGGCCGAACGTCAGGACGAGCACCCGCTCCGGGTCGACCCCGCGGTTCTCGATACGGTCGACGACGGTCTCGACGATCGTGGTCGTCTTGCCGGTGCCCGGCCCGGCCAGCACGAGCAGCGGCCCGCCGGCGTGCGCGACGACCTGTCGCTGGTGCTCGTCGAGCACCGGCGGCGGCGACTGCGCGGGACCCGCGCGCCGCACGAGGCGATAGGACGCTGCTGACACATATGTGATTGCAGCAGATCATCGGGGGTGGTCGTGACAGGGTTGCGGCATGTCGCCGATGTGGCCGCGTTCGCGGCCCGCCGACGACCCCGCTCCCGGGACGCCGCGCGCCTGCGAGACCCTGGGGCCGGAAGACGGGTTCCGCCGGCGGCACGGCGGTCCGGCGGACGTTCGCGGGAGGCACCGATGATCCTCTTGGTCGCGCTGATCCTGGTGCTGGCCTGGTACTTCCTGTGCTGGCTGAGCCTGCTGGGAGACGGCCCGCGCCGGATCGTGGACCGCCTGTCCCCGTACACGCGATGGCTGCACGCCTGGATCCTGTCGGCGCCCGCGACGTTCACCTACATCGCGATCTTCACCGCGTTCACCCTCGTCCAGCAGACGACGCCGCCGCGCCTGATCGACGTGCTCACCCGCGTGAACAGCACCAGCCTGTCCCGGCTGCGCAACACCCCGATCGCGGTGCTCGCCGACAGCGCCCTGTGGGTCGCGAACCGCGGCGCGGGCCTCTCGCTGTACGTCCTGGTGTTCGCCACGGTGGTCGCCTGGGCGGAACGGCGGTACGGCCCGCCGCGCATCATCCTCATCTGCGTCTCCGGCCACGTCCTCGGCACGCTGCTCACCGCCCTGGTGGAGCTCCACGCGATCGAGTCGGGACGGGCACCGCACCGGCTGGCCCACACCACCGACGTGGGGGTCAGCTACATGATGGTGGCGGGCTGCGTCGCCGCAGTGCTGCTGATGCGCCGCTGGTGGCTCGTCGCCGGCATCACGGCCCTGGCCATCGGAGTGGTCTGGCCGGTGATCTCCAACCACACCATCTGGGCCCTGGGTCACCTGCTCGCCACCCTGTGCGGCCTCCTCGTCGCCGCCCTCGCACGGGTCCTGGGAGGCGTCAGGCCACGTCGCGACCTACGCCCCTGCCTGACGGGGCCGGCCGGCGTCACCACCGAGTGATCGCCGTTGCCGACACCGCGGCGACCGGGTCCGTCACATCCGCGGCGAGGACGGCAGGCCCACCCGGTCGGGGACGACCTTCGGGAGGCCGCGCAGCCACCCGGTGACATCCGCGGGCCACCAGCGACCCGTGGAGAGATGCGCCAGCGCATCGCTCACCGCGGCGACGGACGCGGCCGCGGGAACGACCCGGCTCGGCGCGGTCCCGGCGAGCACGCCCAGCCACCAGTGCCGCCGGGTCGGCGACATTCCCTCCGGGTCCAGGACGACGTAGTAGTCCGGCAGCAGCAGCCGCTCGGCGGCCAGCCCGCCCACCGCGGACTCGATGGCGACTTCGAGACCGCCGTGCGGAGCGGCCTGATCGAAGAAGTCCACCCACGCGTCACGGACGTCGGCGAGCGGATCGGCGTCGTGCACGACGTACGTCGTCCCGGCACCGGCGATGGCCCTGGTCAGCTCGGCGGGTGCCCGGTCCCCCGCGACAAGGGCGCGTACGTTGTGCAGGGCCGCGAGCCCGGACACGACCTTGTCCGCGCCCTCCCCCGCGACCACGACCACGGTGCTGCTCGTCCGCCGCATACGCCGGATTCTAGAGGGGTGTCCGATGGGCGACTCCGGGTAGATCGCTCGATAATGGAAGCTCTCAACGTGTGAGGTGGACGATGGCCGACCTGGCCGCGATCGAGGCGGAGCGGGCGCGGATCCGCGAGGCGTACCTGCGCGCCGACCGGCCGGCCAGCTCGGCGTCCGGCGTGCACCACGTCGCGCTGCTGTCCTCGGACGTCGAACGCACCATCCGCTTCTACCAGGAGCTCCTGGAGTTCCCGCTGACGGAGGTCATCGAGAACCGCGACTACCAAGGCTCGACCCATTTCTTCTTCGACGTCGGCAACGGCAACCTGCTGGCCTTCTTCGACTTCCCCGGCCTCGACCTCGGCCCGTACGCCGAGGTGCTGGGCGGCCTGCACCACATCGCCATCTCGGTCGACCGCCCCACCTGGGAACGCCTGCGCGGCAGGCTCGAGGCCGCCGGCGTCCCGTACCAGGCCGAGAGCGGATCGTCGCTGTACCTCCGCGACCCCGACAGCGCCCGCGTCGAACTGCTCGCCGACCCCCTCGGCGAGATGTACGGCACCAAGGTCCTGTAACCGCCCCGCCACCGGCATCGAGCCGCGCCTGCGGCGACGGGGCGCTACACGGTCGCGCAGGTCACCTTCCACGGTCCGGCCACGGGGCGACGACGAGTTCCACGGTGTTCGGAAAGCGGCCGGTGAACGCGTCGTGGACGTACCAGCCGTCCGGGACCCGCGCCGCCTCGAGGACATGTTCGTCGTAGCTCCAGCCGGCGAAGTTCCGTGGCGGCTCGACACCTGGTCGCTTCCAGGGGGCTTCACCGAAGTAGCGCTGGATCGTGACGTGCCGTTGCCCGGCCATCCGCCGTACGTCGGCGACCGCGTGGTTCCGGAGAGAGAGGCCCTGAAGGGCCTCTCCCCACGCCGTCGGGTCGCCGGCCAAGGCGTAGGGCTCGCCGGGCCGGGCCGCCCGGCCGAAGATGACGGTCACGCGACCGCGCATGCCAACCGGGATGCGCACCCCCGCCTTGCACCACATGTTCCCGCAGCCGCGGGCCCCGTCGATCTCGGTGATCTTCGACGTTCCCGTTCTGCTGCCGTCGTCCACGGAGATCATCGTGCCGGCGAGGCTGGGCGAGGCCGACCTCATCTGCAGATCGACGTCCATGTGATGGGCGGCGAACTCCCGGCGGTACCGCTGCGGATCGGCGTTCGGGTCGATGATCCGGACGTCGACGAAATCGCCGTGCCTGGTGAACGCCAACGCCTGGGCCTCCGCCGGCCCGATGCGGACGGGGCCGATGTGACCGGGCCGCACGGCGGCCAGGGCGAGGACCGCGGCCACCGCGATGGCGGGAACGCCGACGAGCCACCGCCGTCTCGGTGACCGGTGGCGTTCCGCCGCCGGCGCGGGCCGGGTGGCACCGTCGACGATGGCCCGTGAGGTGGTGAACATCTCGACCGGGTCCACGCGCACGCGGGCGGCCGGGTCGTGCGGCGCGATGAGGTCCTTCAACTGCTGGACGTCGTTCTTCATACGAGCCTCTCCTGGTGGGCCGGGCGGCGGTCGGCAGCCGGGAGGAGCTCGGTCCCGAGCGATCGCTGTAGTCGTCTCCGTGCGCGGTGCAGCCGCATCGCGGCGGCGGGCCGGGAACAGCCCGCCACTGCGGCGGCCTGGCGGACGTCCAGTCCTTCCCAGCAGACGAGGAGGACGAGTTCCCGGTCCGTCTCGCTCAGGTCGCTCAGCGCGGCCAAGGCCGTATGGCGAGCGGCGACGGCCGCGGCATGGTCGCGCCCCATACCCTCGCGCACCATCTCCGCACCGAGGGACTCGATGACTTCGGCCCGTCGCCTGTCCCCCCGGATGAGGTTGCGCGTCAGGTTCCGGGCGGTGGCGTAGAGCCAGGGCAGTGGCTGATCGTGCGGGAGGCGGTCGTACTTCTCCCAGGCGATCTTGAACGTCTCGGCCGCTATGTCGGAGGCGTATGTGGGACCGGCCCGCCGCCACGCGTACCGGAGAACCGACTCGTAGTGCTCCTCGAACATGCGGGTGAACGCCTGCTCATCGTCCAAACTCCAGCTCCCGTCGGTAGCCCGGAGCGCTGTCAGCTCCGTCTACCGGGTAGATGTCGCGAACCCCGCCGTTGTCACAGCTCTCTTCGCCGCCATCGCCACCGTCGTCTGCCTTGTCCCGCAGCCCGGCCTGCCGCAGAGCCGTGCGGGCTCCTTTCGGAACCGCGTTCTGGGGCGGCACGTCTTAGTTGCGCGTTTATTCCGTTTCCAGCTTTGCAGGAGTGTCGGTGGCCGGTTCGAAGAAGATTCCACGGCCCTCCGGACGCGTCAGCCGTCCGAAGGCGATCGCCGCGGTGGTGGTGCTCCTCGTCGTCGCGGTGCCGACGCTGAACGGCTTCTTCGGGTCGTTCGAGCGCACCTCCGGAGGTGAGGTGGCGGTCGTCCGCAACGGCGGGATGTTCGACAACAACAAGATCCGCCAGATCATCGACCCCGGGTCGGGCCTGACGTGGATCGGGTGGTGGTCGAACACGCACAAGTACCCCGCGCAGCAGCGGTTCTACACGATCACCTCCGACTCCGGGCGCGGGGACCGGGCGGGCGTGGACGTCGTGACGGTGCCCAGCAGCGACGGCGTCAACATGGGAATCGAGGGCACGCTCTACTTCTCCCTGAACCTCGATCACGCGACGCTGCGGAGGTTCGACGACAAGTTCGGGACCCGGAAGTTCACCGGCGCCGATGGGAAGGCCCGGTACGCCTACGACGGCGACGCGGGCTGGTCCGGGTTCCTCGACCAGATCGTCCGGCCCGTGATCGAGAACGACCTGCGCACCCAGGTGAACACCTTCCGCTGCGCGGAGCTGGTCTCCTCCTGCGCGCTCGTGCAGAACAACTCGGGCGGCAAACAGCAGCAGACGTCCCTGAAGGTGCAGAGCAACAACGCCAACATCGCCAAGGTGCAGCAGGCGATCAACACGAGCCTGGAGCAGGACCTGGAGCAGACGCTCGGGTTCCCCTTCCTGACGAACCTGCACTTCAACCTGGCGCGCATCACGCTGCCCGCCGCGGTGCAGCAGGCCGTGGACAGCGCGCAGGCGGCGTTCGCGAAGGTGACGGAGTCGCAGGCGCAGGTCGCGCAGGCCCAAGCCGAGGCGGCGGCCAACCGGGCCCGCCAGGAGGGCTACAACAAGTGCCCGACGTGCGCCGACATCGAGAAGCTGAAGGCGCTGCCCAAGGGCATCACGGTGTACGCCCCGGGGAACGACCGGGTGGCGATCCCGACCCGATAGGAGGCTCTTGATGCGCGTCCTGGCACTCCCGGCCGTACTCCTGCTCGCGGTCCTGCTGGCCGCGCTCCTCGTGGCCGCCTTCCGCCGCCCCGATCCGGATCGGGGGCCGCGCTGGGAGGCCGCGACGGAGCTGCGGGACGGCGTCACCGTCGTCCTCGTCCGGCAGGTCGCCGGCGGGCGGGAGCTGGGCCGTCAGGTCGTCGCCGAGATCCCGGCGGACGCCCCCGACTGGGAGACGCGCTACCACGAGGCCATGGCGGCCGCCCGGTCCCGGGCGGCCGCCCTCCGCAGCGAGGCCGACTGAGCACGGCGCCGCCCGCCGCCCTTCGCCCGCCGATGGCTCATCCGCCGGCCCTCCGACAGGAGAGGCCGGCGTTTTCTCGTTCACCATAAGGTACGGTACGTACCGTACCTTTTTGGGCATCCCTCGCCTGCCGCCGGTCTTTCGCCGGACCGGGGTCATGGGCGAAGGCCGCCCGCTTTCCCCGCGTGAAGGAGAACCCGGATGTCCATCGAAGTCGTCATCGTCGGCGGCGGTCCCACCGGGCTGATGGCCGCCTGTGAGCTGAGTCTGGCCGGGGTCCGCCCTATGGTGCTGGAGCTCCTGCCGGAGGCGAGCCTGGAGCCGAAGGCGAACGGGCTGCTCGGCCAGGTGGTGCGGACGGTCGACCACCGCGGCCTGTACGAGCCGCTGTCGGGACGGCCGGGACCGCCGCGGCCGAACCCCGCCTTCATGTTCGCCGCGCTGCCCCTGGACCTGAGCGTGCTGGAGGGCCACTCGGTCTACGGCCTGCCGGTCACGCAGCACCGCCTCGTGCAGGTGCTCGAGGAGCGCGCCGCCGAACTCGGCGTGGACGTCCGGCGCGGGCACCGGCTCGTCGGGCTGGCTCAGGACGACGACGCGGTCACCGCCGACGTGGCGGGCCCGGACGGGGCCTACCAGGTGCGGGCGCGGTATCTGGTCGGCGCGGACGGGGCGCACAGCGCCATCCGCAAGCTGGCCGGCATCGACTTCCCCGGCATCACCTACGACCGGGTGACCACCCGGACGGCCCACGCCACCGTTCCGGCCGCGTGGGTGGACCCGGCGACCGGCGGACTCGACATCCCCGGCTACGGCGCGGTCCCGCCGTTCCTGGCCCACCGGACCGACCACGGGACGTTCTCCTACGCGCCGTTGCCCGGGCACCCGCCTCTGGTCAGCACCGCGGAATGGGACCGGCCCGAGTCCGACGCTCTGATGAGCCTGGACGAGCTGTGCGCGAGCATCCGCCGCGTCCTGGGCGTCGACGTGCCGCTCGGCGCGCCCGCCGGCCCGGGACCGCACGTGCTGCGCCGGTTGAACGGCGGCCACAACCGCGTCGCCACCCGTTTCCGCGACCGCCGCGTCTTCCTCGTCGGCGACGCCGCCCACATCGACACCGCCGGAGGCTCGGGGCTCAACCTCGGCCTGCAGGACGCGGTCAACCTCGGCTGGAAGCTCGCCGCCGAGATCCGCGGCGAGGCCCCGGAGGGGCTGCTGGACACGTACGAGAGCGAGCGGTGGCCCGCGTGCGAGCGCATGATCATGGCGGGTCAGGCCCAGGGCGCGCTGGCCGCCCCGGGCGATGACGTCACCGCGCTGCGCGGACTGTTCGCCGAACTGCTGCGCGATCCGGGCGCCGTGGGCCGCATCGCCGGTCTCATCGCCGGCGACGACGTCGCTTATGACATGGGCGGTCCGGCATCCCACCCGCTCGTGGGCCGGCTCGTTCCCGACCTCGACCTGCACACCCCCGACGGGACGGTACGGCCGGCCGAACTGACCAGAGCCGCGCGGCCCCTGCTGGTGGACCTGACCGAGAACGCGTCGGCGGCCCGGACGCTGGCAGACCGGCGGACCCGGATCGATGTCGTCACCGGCTCCCCCTCGGGCTCCCGGGCCACCGTGCTGCTGCTGCGGCCGGACTGCCATGTGGCGTGGGCGTCGGATTCCGCCGATCTCGGCTCCGAGGAGATGAACGCGCTGAGGGCCGCCGCGCAGCGATGGTTCGGCGCCGTCGAACCCTCGGAGAAGGCCGACGGCCTCTCGCCCGCGGCCCCCGCCCGTTGATCAACAGGCCCGCAGGCGGTCAGCCGGCCTCGGCGGCGTCGCCGGTCCAGCGGGCGAGGCGCATGTCGACGCGGGTGCCGCGCAGCGGCGTGCCCTCGGCGCGGTAGTGCTGCAGGGCACGCTGTTCGTGGCCGGGCAGGAATGAGCCGTCGGCCCGGATGACGCGCCACCAGGGCACGCCGCCGCCCCACAGGGCCATCACCCGGCCGACCTGCCGTGGCCCGCCCTCGCCCAGGAACTCGGCGATGTCGCCGTACGCCATGACGCGGCCGGGCGGGATGCGCTCGACGACGTCGAGGACGCGTTCGGCGAAGTCCGTGGGGTCACCCCGCACCGTCGCCCCCTGACCGCCACGCCGCACCGTCAGTCTCTGATCGCCACCCTGCGTCGTCGGCCTCCGACTGCTGCCGGGCCCGGACGCGCCGGACGTACAGGACGGTGGTCGTCAGGGCCCCGGCGAACCCGAAGATCGCGGCCACGCCGATCCAGCCGCCCAGGATGACCATGCCGGGGGGATGCCGCTCGACCTGCACCGGCTGCATCGGCCCGTCGTCGAACCGGCCGTTCTTGCCGCCTCCGGTGAGCTGGTAGCCCTGCAGCCGGTCCGCGGCGGCCAGCGCGGCCGCGGCGTTGACCTCGCCGAAGCCGACCTCCGCGTCGTACCCGGCGGCCGGACGGCCCTTGGTGCTCGCGGTGATCGCCTGGGCGACGAGCGCGGGCGGCATGCCGTGGTAGCGGGACCTGATCAGCGCGACGACGCCCGAGACCAGCGCCCCCGCCTGGCTCGTGCCCTCGCCGATCCAGTAGCTGTTGCCGGGACCGGCGCCGACGACGTCGGCGCCGGGCGCCGCGACCTGGACGCTCGCGTTGCGGTCGGAGAACTTCGCCGGGGTGCCGCGGCGCGTCATCGCCGCGACCGAGATCACGCCCGGGAAGGCGGCAGGGTAGGACAACCGGGTGAACCCGTCCTTGTCGACCTTGCGGTCGCCGTCGTTGCCGGCCGAGGCGACCACGACGACGCCCTTGGAGATCGCGTAGGCGATGGCGGCGCGCTCCTCACGGCCGGCGCTCGGCCCGCCGAGGGACATGTTGATCACATCGGCGCCGTGATCCGCCGCGTACCGGACCGCCTTGGGCAGCGCCGAGCGGTATTCCGGGCTGTCGCGGAACGACTTGTACCCCTTCTCGCTCGGGTCGGCGATCACCCGCAGGGACTGCAGGCGCGCCTCGGGGGCCACCCCGATCACCCCGGCGTTCGAACCGTGCCCGTGCCCGGCGATCAGGGAGGCCATCCAGGTGCCGTGGAGCCGGCCCGCGTCGGGCGCCACGGCGCTGATGAAGTCGGGGCCCTCGCTCACGGTGCCGGTGAGGTCCCGATGGGATCCGTCGACACCGGTGTCCAGGACGGCGACGGTGACGCCCTTGCCCTTGGTCGTGTTCCAGGCCTGCGGCGCGCCCACGGCGTCGAGGACCCACTGCTCGCGGTCGCGTACGGCGTCGGCGCGCCCCGTGGCGGGAAGCAGGGCCACCGTCAGCGCCGCGGCGGCCGCCACCGCCGCCCTCAGCACTTCCACTCTCGCTTCTCGGAGCAGTCGGGCTGCACGGGCAGCGCCAGCGAACCGGCGATGTTGCGGCCGACCTCCGGCGCGAGCAGGAACCAGCCGCTGTGCGGCTTGGCGACGGCGGAGGCGGGCCGGCCGTCGGTCTGCCCGGCCACCGTGAGCACGACGTACGGCCCGGCCCGGCCCGTGGCGGCGAACTGCCGCGCCGGGTCGGCGAACCGGGCGGCGATCGTCCGCGGGAACGCCAGGGCGTGCAGGAACGGACCCGGCTTGGCGGGGTCCGGCGGCGCGAGGGCCTCGCCGGCCAGGCCGGCGGCCCGCTCGTCGTCCAGGGCGGCGATCCCCACGGTGAGGACGATGCCCTGCATCTGGTCGACGTAGGTGGCCCGCAGCAGCGCGCGGCAGCCGTACTTGACGAGGACGGCGGCGGGGGCGGGGTCGATGCCGGTGGCGCACCCCTTCTCGGGGGCGATGCCGACCCGGCTCGCGTGCTCGATCCCGCCCTGCTCGGAGGTGTACGGGACGGAGGCCGGGAAGATCTTCTCGGCCGGCCAGGTGCGCCAGCGGTTCTGGACCTCCTCGCCGGCCGCGCGGTACAGCTCCCACTGGGTCGGCTTGCGGTGGAACTCCCAGTAGACCCGGGCGGTGGACAGGACTCCGACGACGAGATAGCCGACCGTGGTCACCACCGCCACCACCAGCCACAGGCGGCGACGGGCGTACCAGGGCACCGGCTCGGGCGGGGGCTCGTCCGGCGCGGGCCATGCCCCCCATCCGCCGGGCCCGGTCGTCGGCCAGCTCGGATCGGAGGTTCGCGCCATATCTGAAAAGGTTACTGGGCCATCCCTCGCATCTGGTCAGAACCGAGACGTGGGTGGCCCAGTGAGACGTAAGGGAACGCCCCGGGAGGCGGGGACGCCGCCGGAGCGTTCCATCGGCCGGAGATCGGCCCGGTCTCCGGGCGGCGCCGCCGCCTCGCAGAGATCAGTACGTCGGCTTGGCCGGCTCGATCTGGCTGACCCAGGACAGCACCCCGCCGCCGAGGTGAACGGCGTCGGAGAAACCGGCGTTCTTGACGATCGCCAGGCACTCGGCGCTGCGGGCACCGGACTTGCAGTGCAGCACGATCCGCTTGTCCTGGGGCAGCCGCTCGAGGGCCGCGCCGGACAGGAACTCGCCCTTCGGGATGAGCGTGGCGCCGGGGATGTTGACGATCTCGTACTCGTTCGGCTCGCGGACGTCGACCAGGAAGATGTCGCCCGTGTCGAGCAGGTCCTTCAGCTCGGTCGCCGTGATCGTGGAGTCCTTGACCGCGTCCGCGGCCTCGTCGGAGATCGCGCCGCAGAACGCCTCGTAGTCCTCGAGGAGCTCGGTGATCGTGGGGTTCTTGCCGCACAGCGGGCATTCGGGGTCCTTGCGGACCTTGACGCTCCGGTAGGTCATCTCCAGGGCGTCGTAGATCATCAGGCGCCCGACGAGCGGCTCGCCGATCCCGGTGATCAGCTTGATCGCCTCGTTCACCTGGATCGAGCCGATCGACGCGCACAGCACGCCCAGCACGCCGCCCTCGGCGCACGACGGCACCATGCCGGGAGGCGGCGGCTCGGGGTAGAGGCAGCGGTAGCAGGGGCCGTGCTCGGCCCAGAAGACCGACGCCTGACCGTCGAAGCGGTAGATCGAGCCCCAGACGTACGGCTTGCCGAGCAGCACGGCCGCGTCGTTGACCATGTAGCGCGTGGCGAAGTTGTCGGTGCCGTCGACGATCAGGTCGTAGCCGCTGAAGATGTCCATGACGTTGTCGTTGGACAGCGCCTCGTTGTGGACGATCACGTTGATCAGCGGGTTGATCTCGCGGACCGAGGCGGCGGCCGACTCGGCCTTGGGCCGGCCGACGTCGGACTGCCCGTGGATGATCTGGCGCTGCAGGTTGGACTCGTCGACGATGTCGAAGTCGATGACGCCGAGGGTGCCCACGCCGGCGGCGGCGAGGTAGAGCAGGGCCGGGGAGCCGAGACCGCCCGCGCCCACGCACAGCACCTTGGCGTTCTTCAGCCGCTTCTGCCCGGCCATCCCGACGTCCGGGATGATCAGGTGACGCGAGTAGCGCCGGACCTCGTCGACGGAGAGCTCGCTCGCGGGCTCTACCAGGGGTGGCAACGACACGGTTGTCTCCTGCGCGTGGCTGGGTTTCGGTGCGGACGCCGTCGTCCTGAACTGATGACAACTCTGTCATGCCCGTCCGCATTCCCGCGGAACGCCCGATCCCGGGATCAGCCCGCGGCGATGTCGGGCAGGCGCAGGTGGGCGTCGTCCAGCATCGCCCGGAACTCCCGCGCCACGGCCTCGGGCCGCTCCAGCTGCGCGACGTGGCCCACGTCGGGCAGCACGACCACGCGGGAGCGCTTGAACACCCGGCCCGCGCGTGCCGCCATGCGCGGGTCGACGAGCCGGTCGTGCCGGCCGTAGATCACCAGCGTCGGCGCGATGACGCGCGCGGCGTAGCGCCACAGCGAACGCCGCATGTAGGCGGTGACGATGGCGCGCGACGACGCGATCAGCGCCTCGGCGTTGTGGGTCAGCTCGTCCCGGCGGCGCATGTCCTCGACGAGTTCCATCACCCGGTCGGGATGCACGCTGGTGGGGTCGGCAAAGGTCATCTCCAGCGTGTCCTGCACCCGCTCTTCGACGGGCAGCGCGGCCAGCCGCCGGATCGCCCACGGCCCCACTCCGGGCATGGTGGCGGCCAGGATCCGCGCGGGACCGTACCTCGGCCGCAGGTCGGGCAGCGCGGGCGAGATCAGGGTGATGGTGCGCACCAGGTCGGGACGGGTGCCCGCGAGGCGGGTCGCGATGGCCCCGCCGAGGGAGTTGCCGAACAGGTGGACCGGGCCCCGGCCGCGTTTCTCGATCAGCCGCGCGACGGCGAGGGTGTGGGCGTCGACGGAGTAGTCGCGGTCGGGCGGCGGCGGCGAGTGGCCGAACCCGGGCAGGTCGACGGCGTCTCCGGCGACCTCGTCGGACAACAGCCCCATGAGGTCGGTCCAGTTGGCCGAGGAGCCCGCCAGTCCGTGCACGAACAGGCCCGGCTCGGCGTCGGCGCGGCCGGAGGGCGCCGTGCGCACGAACACCTCGCGGTCGCCCAGCCGGAGCAGCTCACCCGGCCACTGCGGGATCGGTGTGGTCATCCTGCACGCGGCGTGGAGACTCCGGCCGTCAGGTCGGAGAGGAGCCGCCGCTGCCTCCTCTCTGCTGCCCTCCTGCGCGAGGAGTGGAAATCTCCCGCCGCGTGGCGGGAGAAGGTCAAATCACTTTGAACGATACCCGCGGCCGATCGGGGTCCTCGCCCGAGTTGACCGGACCTTGGCGAACGAGGCCCCGCACCGTGCTCGGTGCGGGGCCTCGTTCGCGTTGCGGTATCGGCCTTCGTGAGCGTCCTCAGTACGGGGCCTCGGGACCGGGCCTCGTGAGCATTCTCACTGCGGGACCTCGCCGGCGGACGCCTCCGGTCCGCGCGCCGTCTCCGGGCGCGGACGGAGGTCGCCGTGCCGGTCAGGCGCCGGCACGGCTCCCGTCATGGCGTACGGCCCCGCTCCGGGCACCCCCGGGACGGGCGTCCCGCCGCTGCCGGGCGCCGTCGCGGCGCTCCCCGTGGCGGGCCTCACGGCGTTCGCCGTCGCGGTGCTCGCCCTGGCGCGCCTCGCGGTGCTCGCCATCGAAGCGGCCGCCCTGCCGGGAGTTCCCGCGGCTCTCGAACCGCCCGCCGGGGCGCCGTTCGCGACGGCCGCCCGGACGCGAGCCGCGACGCTGGGGCCGCGGCTCGGGGTCGGGCTCGACCGGGATGCCGCTCGGCGGCTGCGCCCCGGTGATCCGGACGAGCGCGTCGTCGCCGGCGCTGACCTTGGACCGCAGCGCGCGCACGCCGGCCCGCCGCATCATGCGCTCGGTGTTGCGCACCTCGTTGTGGGCCACCAGCGTGGCGACGGTGCCGCGCTCGCCGGCCCGGGCGGTGCGGCCCGCGCGGTGCAGGTAGTCCTTGTGGTCCGCGGCCGGGTCGACGTGCACGACGAGGCTCACGTCGTCGACGTGGATGCCGCGGGCGGCCACGTCGGTGGCGATCAGCACCCCGACCTTGCCCTCACGGAAGTCCGCCAGGGTGCGGGTGCGGGCCGACTGGGTCTTGCCGCCGTGCAGGGCGCCCGCGCGGACGCCGACGCGGGCCAGCTTCTTGGCCAGCGCGTCCACGCCGTGCTTGGTGCGGACGAACATGATCGTACGGCCCTCGCGGCCGGCGACCTCGGCGATGACCTCCTGCTTGTCGGCGCGGTCCACGATGAACAGGTGGTGGTCCATGGTCTCCACCGGCGCGGCGGCCGGGGCGATCGAGTGGGTCACCGGGTCGTGCAGGTAACGGCGCACGAGCTTGTCGACGTCGCCGTCGAGGGTGGCCGAGAACAGCATCCGCTGCCCGTCGGACGGGATCATGTCGAGCAGTTTGGAGACCGCCGGCAGGAAGCCGAGGTCGCACATGTGGTCGGCCTCGTCGAGGACGGTGATCCGCACGTCCGCGAGGGAGCAGGCGCCGCGCTCGATGAGGTCGGTGAGCCGTCCGGGCGTGGCGACCAGCAGGTCGACGCCGCGCTGCAGCGCCTGGATCTGCTTCGGCATCGACATGCCGCCGACGACGGTCTTGGTGTGCAGCCCGAGGCTGCGGCCGAGCGGGCCCAGGGCGTCCTGGACCTGCATGGCGAGTTCACGAGTGGGGACGAGGATGAGCGCGCGCGGCCGCTTGGGAGCGGCCTGCTCGCCGGCGATCCCGGCCAGCACCGGCAGGCCGAACGCGAGCGTCTTGCCCGATCCGGTCTGGCCGCGCCCGAGCACGTCCCGCCCGGCGATGGCGTCGGGGAGACAGGCGGCCTGGATGGGGAACGGCGCGGTGATGCCGCGGCGTTCGAGCGCCGACACCAGAGGTGCCGGCAGGCCGAGCTCGGCGAAAGTGGGCAGGGTCGACGAAACGTCAGTCAAGAAAGAACCTCTCGGAAATGGCCCGCCTCGAGAGGTTCCGCAAAGTGGGGGATTGCGGACTCCAAGCCGGCCGTCGGCGCGAGAACACGCCTGAACAGGAATCACAGAGCTTACAGGGGGTCCCAACACGCCCCGGGGATGGTTCATTCCCGACCCTGCAGCTTCTCCTCTCGGGTCAGGCGGTCTTACGGGTGCCGGTCTTCGCCTTGGGCTTGGACTTGGTGTCGGCGGTCTTCTCCGCCGCGCCGCTCTTCGCCGCGCCCGTCTTCGCCGCGCCGGTCTTGGCCGTCCCGCGTCCGCTCTTCGCGGCCGCCTTGCGCGGCTCGCCGTCGCCCTTGTCGGCGCGGCCCTTCTTCGCCGCCTCCACACTGGCCCGCAGCGCGCTGAGCAGGTCGGCCGCCGCTGGGACCTCCTCTTCGGCCTCGGGCGCGACGACCTCCCTGCCCTCGACCTTCGCCTCGATGACCGCCTCCAGGGCCTCGCGGTACCGGTCGTTGTAGTCGGCCGGCTCGAAGTCGCCCGTCATGGTGTCGATCAGCGAGGCGGCCATCTGGAGCTCCTGCGCGCGGACGTCGACGTCCTCCTCGAGGAACGGGAAGTCGGCCTCGCGGATCTCGTCCGGCCACAGCATCGTCTCGAGCACGAACACGCCGTCCCGTACCCGCAGCGTGGCGAGCGACTCGCGCTGCCGGAGCGCCACCTTGACCACGGCCACCTTGCCGGAGTCCTCCAGGGCGTCGCGCAGCAGGATGTACGGCTTGACGCCCTGCGCGTCCGGCTCCAGGTAGTAGGTCTTGTTGAAGTAGATGGGGTCGACCTGCTCCTCCGGCGTGAACTGCAGGACGTCGATGCGGCGGCTGGTCGACAGCGGAAGCTCGGCGAAGTCCTCGTCGGTCAGGACGACGATCTCCCCGGTCGCCAGTTCGTACCCCTTGGCGATGTCGGAGTACGGGACCTCTTCGCCGTCCTTGGTGCACACGCGCTTGTACCGGATCCGGCCCGCGTCCTCTCGGTGGACCTGGTGGAAGGCCACGTCGCGCTGCTCGGTGGCGGAATAGAGCTTCACCGGGATCGTGACCAGCCCGAATGAGATCGCGCCCTTCCAGATGCTGCGCATGAGGTGTCCTTACCCTCCGGCGTGTCGATCCACCTGCACCGACGCCCCGAAATGCGATCGATCCGAATGTACGTCCGGCTCCGCGCCGTCCGTGTCGTGAAACCTTGCCGTCGCGTCTCCTCCACGAAACCACAGCCCTTCCCGGAGGAACACGGCCGGTCTCGGCCGGGCGATGAATGATCGGCGAATCCGGGGCCGCCCGTGGCGTCAGGGACGGGCCGGATGGGCAGAAAAGATCGTATGGGTGACCCCATGCCCTCCAATGTCCAGCCGATGCTCGCGTCCCCGGGCGAGCTGCCGGACGACGCCGACCGCTGGGGCCTGGAGCTCAAGTGGGACGGCGTACGCGCGATGGTGTACGTATCCGGCGGGCGGGTGCGCGCCGTCGGCCGCCGCGGCCTCGACGCGACCCACCGCTACCCCGAGCTGCAGGCCCTCGCCGATCTCCTGCCCGGCCAGACGGCCGTCGTCGACGGCGAGGTCGTCGCCTTCGACGAACGCGGCCTGCCGAGCTTCCAGCGGCTGCAGCACCGGATGCACGTCGACCGCCCGGACGCCCGGCTGATCCGCCGGGTCCCGGTCCACTTCGTCGCCTTCGACCTGACGTATCTGGACGGTCATCTGCTGTACGACGTGCCGTACCGCGACCGGCGCGTCCTGCTCGACGAGCTCGAACTGGCCGCCGGGCCGATCGAGGCCCCGCCGTACCTGCCCGGCTCGGCCGTCGACCAGGTCCAGGAGCTCCTCGACTACACGAAGGAACAGGGCCTGGAGGGTCTGATCGCCAAGCGGCTCGACTCGCCGTACCGCCCGGGCCGGCGGGTGGACTACTGGCGGAAGATCAAGAACTTCCGCACCCAGGACGTCGTCATCGGCGGCTGGAAGGAGGGCCAGGGCCGCCGAGAGGGCGGCGTGGGGTCCCTGCTGCTCGGCGTCTACGAGGACGGCGGCCTGCGGTTCGTCGGGCACGTAGGCACCGGGTTCACGGACGCGGCGCTGGACGACCTGCACAAGATCCTCACCCCGCTGGAGCGGTCCGCCAGCCCGTACGCCGTCGAGGTCCCCCGGGAGTACGCCCGCACGGCGCACTGGGTGGAGCCCTGGCTCGTGGGCGAGGTGGAGTTCTCCCGCTGGACCCTGGACGGAATGCTGCTCCACGCGTCCTGGCGCGGGCTGCGCCCCGACCTGAACCCCGAAGAGGTCCACCCGGAGCCCTGAGAAGAGATCCGCGGGAGACCGGCCGCACGCCGAGGCGTGGTTGAAACCCACGATGTCGGGGAGGTCGCCCCTGAACGAGCCGGGAGGTCGGTCGGGGCCGGTTGGTCGGGAAAGAGCCGGGAGGTCGGTCGGGGTTGGTTGGTCGGGACACAGGCTGCGCGGCGAGCCCCGAGGAGAGCTGGTGAGCGGCACGAAGACGAGCGTCCAGGTCGACGGCGTGCGGCTGACGCTGTCCAACCTCGACAAGGTCCTCTACCCCCGGCATGGCTTCACGAAGGGGGAGGTCATCGACTATTACGCCCGGATCGGGCCGGTCATCCTGCCTCACCTGAAGGACCGGCCGGCGACCCGGCTGCGCTACCCCGACGGCGTGAAGGGCCAGGCGTTCTTCGAGAAGAACGCGCCCTCGCACACCCCCGACTGGGTCCGCACGGCCCGCCTGCCGACGCCCGGCGGGAGCCGTGAGGCGGTGAACTTCGTGGTCATCGACGGCCTCCCCGCCCTGGTCTGGTGCGCGAACCTGGCCGCCCTGGAACTGCACGTCCCGCAGTGGCGGGTCGGCCCGCGCGGCGGCGCGCACGAGCCGGACCTTCTGGTCTTCGACCTCGATCCCGGCCCGCCGGCCGGCGTCGACGAGGCGCGCGAGGTCGCCTGCCTGCTGCGCGACCTCCTCGACTCCGACGGGCTGCGGTCGTTCCCGAAGACGAGCGGCAAGAAGGGCCTGCACCTGTACGTGCCGATCGAGGAGACCTCCGACGCGCGTACCTCGGCGTACGCCAGGGAGGCGGCTCGCAGGCTCGAGAAGGAGCGTCCGCGCCTCGTCGTCAGCCGGATGGAGAAGAGGCTTCGATCCGGCAAGGTCTTCGTCGACTGGAGCCAGAACAACCGGCACAAGACCACGGTCGCGCCGTACTCTTTGCGAGCCGCCGAGGAGCCCTCCGTCTCCACGCCGGTGACGTGGGACGAGGTCGAGTCCGACGCGGAGCTGCGGTTCGGACCCGATGACGTGCTCGAGCGGGCCGACCGGCACGGCGACCTGCTCGAACCGCTGTTGACGCTTCGTCAAAAGCTGCGGTGAACCTTCATGGTGCGTACACGAAGGTGCCCGGTGCGTCACCATTGGTCGGAGGGTCCACAATCGTGGGGCGGTGGCCACGGCACCGGAAAGCCGTGGACGCCGGTGGATGGTGACACGCGCATGCCGCGTGGAATGGGAAGGATGATCAGGTGACGGACGACGCGCAGGACAGGCGCTACGACGTCGTTGTGCTGGGCGGAGGCTCCGGCAAGAACATCGCCGCCGCGCTGGCTCGGGCGGGCCGGTCGGTCGCGCTGGTGGAGAGCCGCCTGGTCGGCGGGGAGTGCCCCTACTTCGCGTGCATGCCTTCCAAGACGCTGCTGCACTCGGCCCGGCTCGGCGAGACCTGGGAGCACGCGGTCGCGCGGCGCGACGAGGTGACCCGTCATCTCGACGACGCGGCCACCGCCGCGCAGATGGCCGAGGCCGGGGTGACCGTCGTACGCGGCCGCGGCAGGGTCGTACGTCCCGGTGTGGTCGAGGTCGACGGCGCCGAGTACGGCTACACCGACCTCGTGGTGGCGACCGGCAGCGAGCCGGTGCGGCCCCCGGTCGAGGGCATCGACGACGTGCCCACGTGGACCAGCGACGAGGCGCTGACCCGGCCGGACCTCCCGCGCCGGCTCGTGGTGCTCGGCGGCGGCCCGGTCGGTTCCGAGCTCAGCCAGATCTACGCCGCGTTCGGCTCGCAGGTCACGCTCGTCGAGCAGGCCGAGCGGCTGCTGGCGGCCGAGGCCCCGTTCGTCGGCGACGTGCTCGCCGACGCGCTCCGCCGGATGGGCGCCGACCTGCGCCTCGGCGTCGCGGCGACGCACGCGGAGCGCACCGAGACGGGCCTGCGGCTGCGGCTGTCCGACGGCAACCACATCGACGCCGACCGCATCCTCATCGCCGCGGGCCGCCGCCCGCGCGTCGCCGACCTCGGCCTGGAGACGATCGGCGTCCGGTTCGACCCGGAGCGCGGCATCGCCGTCGACGCCACCTGCCAGGCCGTCCCCACCGAGGAGACGGGCGGCGACGGCACGACCGTGTGGGCGGCCGGCGACGTGACCGGCGTCGCGCCCTACACGCACGCGGCCAACTACCAGGCCGGAGTGGTCGTCTCGAACGTTCTCGGCAAGCGCCGGGAGGCGGACTACCGGGCGATCCCCCGCGCGGTCTACACGACGCCGTCGGTGTACGCCGTGGGCGTCTCCCCGCTGGCCGCGAGTGGGCTGGAACTCGTCGCGGCGGGGTACGACCTGGCCGGGACCGCCCGCTCGGCCGTCGAGGACGACGACCGCGGCCGGGTGGAGCTGTACGCCGACCGGGCGCGGGGCGTTCTCGTGGGCGCCGCCGCCGTCGGGCTCTACGCCGAGGAGTGGATGAGCGAGATCACGTTGGCCATCCGGGCCGAGACACCGCTGAGCATTCTGACCGATGTCGTCCACGCCTTCCCGACGTACGGTGAGGCCATCGAACCGGTCCTGCGCGAGCTCGCCGAGCAGTTGTGAGACTCATTGGGGGAAGACCATGTCCGAAGACGGGATCGAACTGAGCCTCGAGGCTCCCGAGGCCGACGCCGCCGAGCAGCACGTGGCGCTGCGGGAGGGCGAACGCCGGTGGCCCACCACGCTGCCGGTCGAGGTCGACGAGGCCGACGCCGCGGAGCAGGGGTTCGAGGTCGAGCTCGACGAGGACGACTACCGGTGACGGCGCGAACGACCGCCCGGGGAGCCGGTGGCGGCACGACCCCGGAGAGACGCGGTGGCGCCGCCTCGGAGGTGGCCCGTGGCGTCGCCGTGGAACCCGGTGACGGCTTTCCCCCGGTCCGACGTTACCCGGTCGTAGGATGGTAGGCCTCAACGTGCGCGGCGCCCCGGCGTCGCCCGGACAGGTGATCGGAGAACTCAGGTGACCGCAACCCCGGACGCCCGCCCCCGGGGCACGAGGCTCCCGCGGCTGGCCCGCCGCCGGCAGCTCCTGGGCGCCGCCCAGGAGGTGTTCGTCGCGCAGGGCTACCACGCCGCCGCGATGGACGAGATCGCCGAACGGGCAGGCGTCAGCAAGCCGGTGCTGTACCAGCACTTCCCCGGCAAGCTCGAGCTGTACCTCGCGCTGCTCGACGAGCACGCCGAAGGGCTCGTCCAGCGCCTGCGCGAGGCACTGGCCTCCACGCCGGACAACAAGGTGCGGGTCCAGCGGGCCACCGAGGCCTTCTACGACTTCGTGGCCGGCGAGGGCGAGGCCTACCGCCTGGTCTTCGAGTCCGACCTGCGCAACGTCGCCCCCGTACGCGCCCGCGTGGACCGCACCAACCAGCAGTGCGCCGAGATGATCGCCCAGGTCATCCAGGAGGACACCGGCGTCTCCAGCGACGAGGCCCACCTACTCGGGGTCGGGCTCGTCGGCATGGCCGAGGTCAGCGCGCGGTACTGGCTGTCGGTGCGCGACACGATCCCCAAGGCGCAGGCCGAGCACCTCATCGCGCGGCTGCAGTGGCGCGGCATCGGCGGTTTCCCCCGCACCACCTGAGCTCCCCGGCGCCCCGGGCGGGGCGTCGGCTCTTCTCCGGCCGTGCGATAGTGCCGGTGGGCCGGATCGGTCCAGACGTACGCCACGGGCGGTCGTGGCCTCGCCCCCCGACGGAGGAAACAACGTGCAGGTACGAATCGGTGTGCAGTCGGTGGCCAAGGAGCTGGTCGTCGAGACCTCGCTGTCCGCCGATGAGGTGGAGCGCGCGGTGAACGACGCGGTCGCCGAGGAGGACGGCGTCTTCACGCTGCGCAGCAAGAACGGCGCCCGGGTCGTCGTGCCGGCGGCCAAGCTCGCCTATGTGGAGATCGACGAGTCGGAGACGCGGAGCGTGGGCTTCGGCTCCTACTGATCGTTCGAAGGGCTCGTTCCGACTTTCCAAAAAGAGTGGAATGAGTCCCTCGATCGAGGGCATACAGACCGCGCGAATCCGAAGCGCCGGACTCCATCCGGCAGGAGGTGGTCTGAGAAATGCTGATGACAATAATCTGGTTCATCATTATCGGCGCCATCATCGGGGCTCTCGCGCGTCTGGTCGTACCCGGCCGCAACCCCATGGGCATCGCCCTCACGATCCTGATCGGCATCGCCGGGGCGCTCATCGGCGGCCTCATCGCCAACGCACTCGGGGCGGGAAGCATCATCGCCTTCATCATCTCGGTCGTGGTGGCGGCCGCCGGCGTGGCGCTGATCAGCGGACGCGGCCGCTGGGGCTCGCGCCGCGGCGTGTCCTGACCGACCCGCTCCGAGCCGACCTCGGCGAACACAGCCGACCGCATCTCCATCGAGGCCCCCGCTCCCCCGCGGGGGCCTCGTCGTACGTCCAGGCGCGCGTGAGCACGGCCGCCCTCCACGCCGCGCTCAGGTGGACGTGAGCACGGCCGTCCTCCATGTCGTACGTCCAGGCGCGTGTGAACACGGCCGTCCTCCACGCGCGGTCAGGAGTTCATGGGCAGCGGACCTCGTCGCGCGGTCAGGAGTCCCTGGGCACGGCCGTCCTCGTCGCACGGTCAGGAGTGCGTCGGTGTGGGCGCGGCCGTCTTCGTTCCCGTCCCGGGCTTCGACGCCTTGGCGGCCGCCACGATCTCCGGGCGGACGTACGCTCCCAACTTCGCGTACGGCACGTCGAAGTCCCGGCCAACGTCCGCGTGCGCACAGCCGAGGTCGATCCAGTTGCGGATCGTGAACGTGATGCCGGTCGTCGCCGGCGCGACCTCCAGCGCGGCGTCCAGATCGTGTCCGGTGAGGGGCTCGCCGGGAAGGCAGACCTTTCCGTGCCCGCCCGGGTCGATGATCCGGGCGAGGGCCCGCGCGCCGGCGTTCGTCCGCGCAGCGGGGAGCAGCAGGTCGCCGACCCCCAGCTCCTTGCCCGTCGACAGGTCGAACACGAGCGTGAACTGGGAGCTCACGGGGATCATGCGGTTGGCGCCGCTGGTGTCCTCGAAGGTGTAGCTCACCGACAGCAGCTTCGGACCGCCCAGCCGCACCGTGGCGGCCGACTGAAGCGTGCCGGTCGGCGCGCTGTCGGCCTGGCCCGTCGACATGACGAACGCCGTCTTGAAATCGGCCAGGGTACGGTCGACCTGCGTCCTCAGCGCCTTGTTGACCTTCGCCTGGACGGCGGCGCTCTTCAGCCCGCTCACCTGGGCGTACCGCGTGATCATGGTGCGGCCCTGGCGGAACGTCGTCGTCGAAGTCGCCACGTTCACACGGATCGGCTGGACGACGGCCGCGGGACGCGTCGGCCTCGCCGACGGGTGGCCCCCGCCCGAGGCGACGACGACCGCGGTCCCGGCCGAGCCGACGACGACGGCGCCGGCGATCGCCACGCCCACCTTCGCCCCGGTTCCCGACAGCAGCGCCTTTCCCGTGCCCTGGAGGAGGCCCGTGGCGTGACCCGCGCCGCCGCCGGCACCCGCCGCTCCCCCACCGGCCGTGGACCCGGCACCGCCTCCGCCCGCCCCGGCCGCACCGCCCGCGCCGCTTCCGCCCGCCGCGCCGCCGATCGCACCGCCGCCCGCCGGTGCTCCCGAGCCGCTCGCAAGCAGCGCCGCGAAGGGGACCAGCGCCGCCAGCCCGGCGGCCGCCTCGGCCAGGCGCCGCCGGCCGTGGGACTCCCACTCGGACCCGTACGCGGCCGTGGCCGCCCGCTCCAGCTCCGTCACGAGCGCCGCCGCGCCCGCCGGGCGCTCGGCCGGATGCTTGGCCATCCCCTGGGCGACCAGCCCGCGCACCGCCTCCGGAAGGTCGTTCAGGGGCACCTGGGCGTTGGTGTGCTGGGCGCGATACGCCTCCGTGCTACCGCCGCGGAACGGCGTATGGCCGGTGACGCACTCGAAGAAGACGCACGTCGCCGCGTACACGTCGGTGGCGGGGGTCGCGGGTGCGCTCTGCCACTGCTCGGGCGCCATGTACGGCGGCGTGCCGAGGATGTCGCCGACCGCCCCGGAGCGCAGGGCGATCCCGAAATCGATCAGTTTGCTCTGGCCGTCGTCGCGCACGAGGACGTTCGGGGGCTTGTAGTCGCGGTGGACGACGCCTCGCTCGTGGGCCGCGCCCAGCCCGAGGAGGGAGCCTTTGAGCACCGTCAGGGCCACCTCGGGCTCGAACGGACCGTGCTCCTCCAGGAGCGCTCGCAGCGAGACCCCGCCGACCGCCTCCATCACGATCGCCGCGCCCTGCGGGGACTCGACGAAGTCGTACAGCCGCGCGACGTACGGGCTGTCCAGGTGCCGGAGTATCTGTGCCTCGGCCCGGAAGCCGGTGAGGAATCGCTGATCGGAGAGGAGGTTCGCGGTCAGGTACTTCACCGCGACGTGAGTCCCGGAGGCCTCGTGTCGCGCGAGCACCACACGGCCGAAGCCGCCTTCCCCCAGCTCACGCACTTCCGTATAGCCGGGAAGCGCCCAGTCGCCCAAATTCGTCCTCCTATGTCAGGAGGGGGAAGGTACTGGAGACACAGCGTGACTGGAAGCAACGCCACGCGGTCGGCTCCATCAACCGATCCGCGAAGCAACGCCGCGACGCCGACGCCGTCTCGCGAACGCGCGACGTGTGGCGCCCGACCCCGCCCCGCGAACAGGCGGCGCCCGACACCGGATCCCGCCCACGAACGAGCGACGCGCGGCGCCGGGGCCGTCTCGCGAACGCGCGACGCTCCGCACCGAACCCCACCCGCGAACAAGCGACGCCGGGTGCCGCTCCGTGAACAGGCGACCGAGCCCCGGCGCCGGTCACGCACGGTGACCGGATCGGCGGTCAGTCGCGCAGGTTGATCGCCCACATCCGGGCCTGATGCCGGTCGACGATCCGGCCGAACATCGTCGCGACGTCCTCCTCGCCGAAGAGCGCGCCCACCGCGGGGTGCCCCTCCGCGAGCGCGTGAGCCTGGCTGAGCGCCTCGCCCACGAGCCTCCGGGCCCACAGCCCCAGCCGGGACGCCAGCCGCGGATCGTTCTCCGCCGCGGCGCGCAGGCGCTCTCGCAGGAGCTCGGCATGGCCGGAATCGGCCAGTGACTCGCGGACCACCGTCCGCGTCGCGGAGTCGGCCGTCTCCACGGCCTCGCGGTAGAGGTCGGCCACGACGGAGTCGGCGACGTACACCTTGGTCAGCGCCTCCATCGCGTCGGCGGGACGCGTGCGCTCGTGGAACGCGGTGATCGCCTCCTGGAACGGCCGCATGGCCTCGTACGGATCGGCGCCCGCCTCGATGAGCCGGTCCCGCAGCAGCTCGAACTGCGCGAAGGCACCGGTCGCCAGGCCGGCGAGGACCACCGTGTCCTCGTACGACGCCGCCCGCCCCGCGTCCGCCGCACGCTGCTCGAACGCGGTCAGCCGCACGCACGCCAGCAGGCCGTACAGCTCGACCGACCGGGATTGAGGCGTCGTTCCGGCCGAAACCATGAAATGAAATCGTACGCGGCGGCGTTGACGACTACAGCGGGGCTTTTGAATTCGGCCCCAGCCAGCTACACTGCGTGGCGAACTGTGACCGGTCGCTGCAGAGCGCGACCCCATACCCGGTCACTCCTGAGGAAGAATTTGACGGCTGGTCCCTCCCGCGCGAAGGCGCGACCGAATGCGACGACCGGCGGGTGCGCGAGAGCCCTGCCGGAGGCGGCGCATGGATCGCGACCGCGAGATGGCTCGCCGCGCCACCGTACCGGTGCGCTCGCGGCGTCGAGCGGACCCCGCACACTGGGAGGCTGAAGGCCCTGACGACCTTTCATGATCTCGGGGTTGTCCCCGAAATAGCAGACGCCCTCGAAACAGAGGGCATTGTCGAACCGTTCCCGATCCAGTCGCTCGCCGTGCCCATCGGCCTCGGCGGGCACGACATCATCGGCCAGGCGCGCACCGGCACCGGTAAGACCCTGGCCTTCGGCATTCCGCTGCTGCAGCGTATCGAGCACGGCGGGAAGAAGCCGCAGGCCCTGGTCATCGTTCCGACGCGTGAGCTGGCCATCCAGGTCACCGACGATCTGATCGTCGCCGGCGGCAAGCTCGGCAGCCGTGTGCTGTCGGTGTACGGCGGGCGCGCGTACGAGCCGCAGATCGATGCCCTCAAGAACGGCGTCGAGGCGGTCGTGGGCACGCCGGGCCGGCTGCTCGACCTGGTCAAGCAGAAGTACCTCGACCTGTCCCAGGTCTCGGTCCTCGTCCTCGACGAGGCCGACCGCATGCTCGACCTGGGCTTCCTGCCCGACATCGAGCGTCTCGTCGCCAAGGTGCCCGAGCGTCGCCAGACGATGCTGTTCTCGGCCACCATGCCCGGTGAGATCGTCGCGCTGTCGCGCAAGTACCTCACCCGGCCGACCAACGTACGGGCCGAGTCGCACGAGGAGTCCGAGACCACTCCGCAGGTCGTGCAGCACGTCTTCCAGGCGCACCAGATGGACAAGCCCGAGCTGCTCTCCCGCGTCCTGCAGGCCCGCGGCCGCGGCCTGACCATGGTGTTCTGCCAGACCAAGCGCGCCTGTGACCGGGTCGCCGAGGATCTCACCAGGCGGGGGTTCGCCGCCGCCGCCGTGCACGGCGACCTCGGCCAGGGGCAGCGTGAGCGCGCCCTGCGTGCCTTCCGTTCCGGCAAGATCGACGTGCTCGTCGCCACCGACGTGGCGGCCCGCGGTCTCGACGTCGACGACGTGACCCACGTCGTCAACTACGAGTGCCCGGACGCCGCTGAGACGTACGTCCACCGCATCGGCCGCACGGGCCGCGCGGGCAAAGAGGGCATCGCGGTGACGCTCGTCGACTGGGCGGACCTGCAGCGCTGGAAGCTCATCAACAGCGCGCTCGGCCTGGACTTCGCCGACCCGGCCGAGACCTACTCCACCTCCGAGCACCTGTACGAGATGCTCGACATCCCGTCCGACATCACCGGCGTCCTGCCGAAGGCGCAGCGGGAGCGTGCGGGGCTGGAGGCCGAAGAGGTCGAGGACATCGGCGAGACCGGCCGCTCCCGGTCGCACCAGCGGCAGGAGGAGGAGCCGCGCCGCGCCACCCGGGAACGCACCCGATCCCGCCAGCGCACCCGCAACGGCCGTCCGCTGGGGCACGAGGCCGACGCGGCCACGGCCGCCCAGACCGCGCGGCGGCACACCCGCCGCCAGCCGGAGCCGACCACACACCCGGCCGAGGTGACGGCACCGGTCTCCGAGGCGACGCCGGTGGCCGACGTGGCCCCAGTGGCCGAGCCGACGCCGGTGGCCGACGTGGCGCCGGTGGCCGACGTGGCGCCGGTGGCCGACGTGGCGCCGGTGGCCGACGTGGCGCCGGTGGCCGAGGTGGCAACTCCGGTGGCCGAGACGACGACGCCCGTGGCCGAGGTGGCGACACCCGCGGTTCAGGGCTCGCTCGAGACGGCCGAGGTCGCCACGGCCCCGCGCCGCACTCGACGGCGCGCCGCGGAGGCGCCCGTCGCACCGGCCGCGGAGTACGAGTCCACCGACGTTCCCGAGACGCCGGCGAGCCCGGCGATGCCGTTCGAGCCGGTCCCGGCACCCGAGGTCGCCGAGGCACCCGTGCAGCGGCCCGAGCCGGTGTCGGCCCCGGTACTGATCAGCCCGGCGGGCATCCCGATGGTGCAGTTCCTGGCGCCGCCGCCGCTCGCCGACGCCGACGACATGCCGGAGTTCTCCGAGCCGGTCCGGCCGGCCGCCAAGAAGAAGCGCCGCGCTCGGACAGGCTGAGCGCGCGAGTCCGCCTGACGTGCGGTTGAAGAGGGGGCGTGGTCATCGGTCACGCCCCTTATTCGTGCCCGTCGACGGGGCCGGCCGGTCATGCGCGCCGCCGACGCGACCGTACCCGGGCGCCTCGGATGGAGTCGGCCGGGACCGATTCGGGTTGCGGCTCCCCTCAGCGGGGGCTCCTGAGCCGCGATATCCCGTAGTTGTCGAAGTCCACGACCATCCGGCCGCCGTGCGGCCCGCTGCCCCGCATCACCACCAGGCCCGTCTGCCCGAGCGCCAACGGGTCGTGAGCATCCACGGCCTCGACGGTGAGCCTGTCGTTCAGCAACAGCCGAAGCTGGACCTTCGCCCCGTCGGGCTCGCACTGGATCGTGAAGTGGTTCACCCCTGGTGGGCGGGCGTCCGGGCCGTCGTTCGCGTCGAGGCCTGTAGCCACCGGAACCTGAGCGAGCGTCTGGGAGCCCGCGGCGGTCAGCTTGCGAATGAACGCGCCGCGTCCATCACGCCGAACGAGGAACACATAGCCGTCAAGGATCTTGTCGTTCGGCCCCCGGCACCACAGGCCCATCATGCCGTCGCGGGGTCCGGAGACCACGGCCACGTCGGCGTCCACCTGCATGTGGTCGGGCAGGTTCGCCGTCTGGAACGGCGCCGGCTTGGAATCGTTGCCGGTCCGGCCCTTGCCCTCGGCCTCCATGCGATAGCGGCCGCCGACGTAGGAGGTGTACCTGTCGACGTCCCAGGTCCGCACGTTCGGCGCGAACTCGCTGCTGTAGACACCGAAGACGTTTCGGCCTCCTCCCTCGGGCGGATCGTCGGAGGACCCCCGGAGCGCGATGACCGACCCGACCGTGGCGGCAGCGACCACCACACCGGCCGCGCCGATCCAGGCGAGGCGCCGGGACCCCGACCGGCCCCGTACGGCTTCCGGAACCGCCGGTCCGGTGCGGGCCGCGTCGCCCGCGTCGCCCGCGTCGGTCGCGTCGGTCGCGTCGGTCGCGTCGGTCGCGTCGGTCGCGATGAGCGTCGCCGATGCACGGGCCGTCGTGGCGGAAACGGCGGCCTCCGAGCCCCCGGGGCCGCCCGGGTACGGGCGGGTCGCACCCGCCGAACCGGCGGCCTCCGAGCCCCCGGGATCGCCCGGGGACGGGCCGGTCGCATTCACGGGAACGGCGGTCTCCGCACTCTCGGCGACGGAACCGGGATCACCCGGCGACCGGCCGGCCACCGCGGCCGGACCGGCCGTGTCCGCGCTCTCCCCCATTGAACCGGGACCGCCCGACGACAGGCCGGCCACACCGGCGCGACCGGCCGGGTCCGCGCGATGAAGGTCGAGACCGGTACCGCCGGCCGTGTCCCGGACGCCCGAGCCGGGCCGCGGCTGCGTGGTCGGGGTTCGCGCGGGGCCGACGAGCCCGGCGAGGAGCTCCTGTGCGGTCGGGCGGCGGGCCGGGTCCTTGTCCAGGGCCTGTTCCACCAGCGGCCGTACGGCGTCGTCCAGGCCGTCGAGGAGGGGTTCTCCGTGCGTGATCCGGTAGAGCACCGCGGGCAGGATCGCGCCGGGGAAGGGCGCGGCGCCCGTTCCGGCGAAGGCGACGACGGCGCCCCAGGCGAACACGTCGGACGCCGTCGTCGCCCGCTCGCCCTGGATCACCTCGGGCGCCATGTACGCGGGAGTGCCGATGATCTCGCCGGTGCCGGTGGCCTCGGTCAGGCTGTCGAGGGCACGGGCGATCCCGAAGTCGATCACGCGGGGCCCCATCGGGGACAGCAGCACGTTGGCGGGCTTCAGATCGCGGTGCACGATCCCCGCCCCGTGGATCGCGCCCAGGGCGGTCGCCACCCCGACGGCGAGGTGGTCGAGGCTCGATCCGCTCATCGGGCCGGACTCCCGTACGAACGCCGAGAGGTCGGGCCCGGCCACGTACTCGGTGACGATGTAGAGCGGCTCGCCGTCGACCTGGGCGTCCAGCACGGGCGCGGTGGAGAACCTGCGGACACGCCGGGCCGCCGCGACCTCGCGGCGGAACCGGTCGCGGAAGGAAGGGTCGTCCGCGAAGTCGGCATTGATCACCTTGACGGCCACCCGCTCGCCGGAGGCCGGCTCGGCGAGGTACACCGTGCCCATTCCGCCCCGGCCGATCACCCCGAGGAGACGATACGGGCCCAGCTCCGTCGGCTCACTCGCGCGTAGAGGGCCGATCCGGTCGTCGAGCGACATGGTCTTCCGGTCCTCCGCATCCCCCGAACCCTGCGATCATGCAGGTTAGTGGAGATACCGGCCGCCGGCCGCCGAATCAGGCCGGGTTGAGGCCTGCCTGGCCCGCCTGGCGCAGGCGCAGGGCGTGGCGCGGGCGGTCGGTGATGAGGACCGTCACCCGTTCGTCGCGGAGGAAGCGGCGCATGCGCGGCTCGTCGTTGACCGTCCACACCATGGCCGGGACGCCGAGCCGGCCGCACATGCGCAGTACGGTCGCGCGGGCGAGCCTGCGGTGCACGGCGAGCCAGTCGGCGCCGCACTCGCGCATGCGGCGCAGCGGGTACAGCTCCTGGATCCGCGTCGGCGCCTTCGAGAGCCAGGAGACCTCGCGGAGGCTGCGTCCCAGCGAGAGGGCGGCGGTGACCTGGGGGAACTCCCGTTTGATCCGGGCGATCGAGGAGTCCTCGAGCGTGGTGGCGACGAAACCGTCCGGACCGAGGAGATCGAGGGCGAGCGTGATGATCTCGTCCTCGTCGCCGACCTCCTTCAGGTCGAGATGGCCTTTCGCGCGGCCCGCGATCAGGGCCATCACGTCGCGGACCCGGGGGACGCGGTGACCGGCGACGGCGCACAGCTCGTCATAGGTCAGTCCGGCCACGGGGTGGTTCGCGACCCGGGGGTCGTGGAATACGACGAACTCGCCGTCGCGTGTGCGGCGGATGTCGAACTCGACGTACTCCGCACCGGTGGTGAGGGCACTCTCGTACGCTTCCCAGGTGGCGGCCCGGGCGACCTCGGACCCGCCCTTGTGGGCGGAGACGGCAGCCGTCATGCCACGAGAGTACCTTTGCAACACCCAGCGAAGTACCACCCAAATCGCTATGATGGTGTCGATAGCACCATGGGCAAGTAAGCTCCTGCCAGTGAGTACGCCCCGGTTCCTTACCCTGCCTCCCGGCGTCCGCCGCACGGAGATCGACACGTCGCGCGGCACATTCGCCGTTCTCGAGGCGCTTCCGGGCTCTGGCGTCTGTGAGCGGGCTCCGGCGCTGCTCGTCCCCGGGTTCACCGGCAGCAAAGAGGATTTCATCGCGGTGCTGCAGACCCTGGCGGGTGCCGGGCGCCGCGTCGTCGCGCTCGACATGCGCGGCCAGCACGAGACCTCGGGCCCGGACGATCCGGCGGCCTACACCTGTGCCGCGCTCGGCGCCGACATCGTCGCCGTCCTCGAGTACTTCAACGACCACGTCCACCTCGTCGGGCACTCGTTCGGCGGGCTGGTGACGCGCGAGGCGGTGATCGCCGATCCGACGATGCTGGCCTCGTACACGCTGATGAGCTCCGGGCCGGCCGCGATCGGCGGCTCGCGGGAGGTCGAGGGCCGGGTGCTGCTCGCGGCGCTGCCCAAGGTCGGCCTCGAACACCTCTGGTCGACCCGCATGGAGCCGAACGTGATCGCCAAGGGGGTCGCTCCCGAGATCGTCGCGTTCCTGCGCCGGCGGATGTTCATGAACTCCCCCGCGGGCCTGATGACGATGGCCCGGGAGGTCCTGTCCTGCCCCGACCGGGTGGACGACCTCGCCAAGGTCGCCGACGACGCCGACCTGCCGGTCCTCGTGCTGTATGGCGAGGACGACGACGGGTGGGATCCGCGGGAGCAGGCCGCGATGGCCGAGCGCCTGGGCGCCCGGAAGGTCGTGATCCCCGGGGCCGCCCACTCGCCCGCCGTCGAGGCCCCGGAGACCGCGGCGAGCGCGCTGACCGCCTTCTGGAACGAGGCCGAGCGCGCCTGACCCCGAGCCCGAAAAGGCGATCGCAGCCACCACTCCGGCGAAGATCACACGCCTTGAGACAAGAAACGCCTGGCGTCTCATGTAACTGATCGCTTACCCTGATCCCATGGCAGCGACGGTTCAGCCCCCGCAGAGCGTCACCTGGCAGGTGCACATCGACCGGTCGATGTGGATCGGCGGTGTGCGCGGCCTCATGTTGCAGGCCCTGCACCCCATCGCCATGCGCGGGGTATGGCAGAACTCCAACTTCCAGGAGGACCCGATCGGCCGGCTGCAGCGCACGGCCGACTTCGTCGGCGTCGTCACCTGGGGCACGCAGGAAGAGGCCGACCGTCTCGGCCGCCGGGTCAGGGACATCCACCGGTCGCTGCGGATCAAGGACCCCGACACCGGGCGGACCCACCGCGTCGACGACCCGGAACTGCTCCTGTGGGTGCACTGCGCGGAGGTCTCCTCCTACCTCGAGGTCGCGCGGCGCGCCGGGCTGCGGCTCACCGACCGGCAGGCCGACCGCTACCTCGCCGAGCAGCGCCGCAGCGCCTCCTACGTCGGCCTGCACGAGGAGGACGTGCCGGGCAGCCTCGCGGAGCTGGAGGCCTTCTTCGCGGAGATGCGCCCGCGGCTGAAGGTCACCCCGGAGGCCCGCTCGACCGTACGGTTCCTGCTGTGGCCGAAGCTGCCCGAGGAGATGCGGTGGCTGTCGGCCGGCAAGCCGATGTACGTCCCGTTCGGCGCCCTGTGCTACTACTCCCTGCCCGGCTGGGCCCGGCGGATGTACGGCGTCCTGCCGGAGATCCCGCAGCCGGCGGTGACGGCGGCGCTGAGGTCGTTCCGGCTGGCGATGAACACCCTCCCGGAGAAGGTCCACGACCTGTCGTTCCAGCAGGCCACCAAGGACATGCTCGAAGCCGCCCGGCAGCGGCTCGCCGCCGAGGGCTACGACGTCGGCAGGGGCCTGCAGGGCCTCCGCGACCCCCGCCGCTGGCCCCGGCCCGCCGCCGCTTGAGCAGCGTTCTGCGCGTTTCTCGGTAACCGGCACTACCCGACCGGCCAATGGCGTCCCGCAGTACAGTGCGCGTGACGGAGAACACGAGCCTCGACGCCCTTTTGGCTGAGGCGGGTCGGCTTCTGGTGAAAGTCGCCGGTGACGCGGAATTCGCCGACGAGGACGATGAGGGTTGGGTCGACGGTGCGCGTACCGTGCGCGAGGCGTACACCCGGGTGCAGCGGACGGCCCCGGAGAATCTGGAGGCCGCCGTCGGTCTTGCCGTGCTGACCGGCGCCGAGCTCCGCTTTCACATGGTCAACCACGTCGATGAGACCTGGTGGGAAGAGGGTCCCCCGATCGTCCAGGTGCCGGACGGCGACGAGGCCGGGCGGCTGCTCGTCGACGAGGCGGCCGGCGCCGCCCGGCACGTACTGTCCCTTGACCCGGACAACAACCTGGCCGCCTACCTCGAAGGGCTCGCCCACGAATGCGGTGGCGTACGCGAGGAGGCCTTGCGAGCCTACCGGCGGGCTCTGGAACTCGACCCGTGGGACGAGATCGCGCTGACCCGCGCGCAGGAACTGGACGACGAGTACGACCCGGCACGCTACGAGGGCCCGGATCCGAATCCGCACGCTCGGCACTTCTGGCTGCTCCGCAGCAGCGAGCGGATCAGCAACTCCGGTGACGAGCGGGTGCTGTACCGGCGCCTCAGCGACCCCGCCGACGTGCGGGACGCGATCGAGTCGGTGCTGTCGGACGTCGAGGCCCGCAATCCCGATCTGGCCCGGTTCTGGGGCACCGACGAATATCTCGATCAGCAGGACGGCGGCTTCGACCTGATCACGTACGCTCCAGGGCGGCCACCGACGTCGTTCGACGTGTACGACGCACTGCGCCCGGCGTCCTCCGGTGGGCTCGAAGTGGACTGGGACGCCGTGGACATCGACGAGCCTCCGCCCGCCTTGCGGCTCCCGCTCGGGCAACCGGTCCGGATCGACGGCCGCACGTACTTTCACGGTCTGCACGAACCCGTTGAGGAGTAAGCCCCGCAGGGGGCGGTCGGTCTAGTCCGACGCCAACGCGGACCAGGGGTCGCGGGTGGGGGCGGCGGCGCGGCCCTCCGGGCAGTGGCGCGCGAAATCGCACCAGGCGCACAGTGGTCCCGGCTGGGGCGGGAACCTCTCGTCGAACCGTTCGTGGCGGCGCTCCGGTGGCACCGCGGCGTCCACCGGCCGGACGTTCGCCCGGTACCACTCGTCCGCCTCGCCGCACTCCTCGGCGATCTGCTCGGCGCGGCGGAGGTGGCGGTCGAGGGAGTCGTCGGTGTGCTCCCAGACCGCGACCTCACCGGTCGGCAGGTGGTGGAGCTCGACGAGGCGGCACGGGGTCCGCATCATGCGGTGGGCCGACGCGGCGTACAGCGCGAGCGCCAGGGACGAGCGGGCGTCGTCGGCGGTCAGCGGCCGGCGGCCGGTCTTGTAGTCGACGACCACGAGTTCGTCGCCGCGCCGGTCGAGGCGGTCGATCCGCCCCTGGACGGTGATCAGGTGCGTCTTCATCGAGACCGTGCGCTCGACGCCGACCGGCTCGTCCGCCGGGTCGAGCCCGGTGGTGTAGCGCAGCACCATCTCCCGGGCGCGGTGCCGCCATTCGGCGGCCTGGTCGTCGTCCCGGAAGCCGTCGCTCAGCCAGGCCCGGTCGAGCAGCCCGCCGGCGGCCTCGGGCGTGCGCTCATCGAGCGGCAGCCGCCACCAGCCGGCGAGCGCGTTGTGGACGCTGGCGCCGACGCTGTTGTGCGCCCACGGCGGACCCTTCTCCGGCTTGGGCCGGTCGAGATAGGTCATCCGGTAGCGGCGCGGACAGTCGAGCCAGGTGTTCAACCGGGAGGGCGTGCAGGGGTAGAGCCGTCTCGGCATCCCCTCGAAACCGAGCTGCTCGGCCGCCATGACGTCAGTCCTCGGAGCTCGGCTCCTGCGCGAGCGCGAACCAGCTCTCCCACTGGGAGTCCTCGTCGCCGACTGTGGTCTCCTCGCCCTGGCCGGGCAGCACCCGCGTCTCCTTGGGCAGCGGCCCGAGCAGCGACCCGATGGAGTTGAGCTGGTCCTGAAGGTCGTGGTACTCCTCGCCGACCCGGCCCGGACGGCCCTTGTGCAGGGTGTCGCCGGAGAACAGCACGCCGAGCTGCTCGCTGTAGAGGCAGATGCTGCCGGGGGTGTGCCCGGGCGTGTGCATCACCTCGAGCTGGGCGCCGGCGATCTCGAAGAGGCCGCCGTCCTCGATGTCGATGTCGGGCTGGAGGTCCTTCATGAACTCCGAGTCCTCGTCCTTCTTGGCGAGGGCCCGGAAGTACTGACGCCACAGGAGGCGGTCCCGCGAGTGCACGCCGATCGGCGCCGGGTCCTCCTCGTCGGCCTCGGCGATCTCGAGCACGGCGCTCAGGTGATGATCGCGTCCGTCGGTGCAGATGACGGCCATCACCTCACGCTCGCCGATCTCCTTGAGGATCGCCTCGGCGTCGTTGGCGGGGTCGATCACGATCACCTCGTCGTCGTCTCCGACGATGTAGGTGTTGCTCTCGACGTCGTACTCGTTGTCGTCAACGGTGACCTTGCCCGACGTCACCACTTTGTCGATACGCGCGTCCACACCGAAACCTTACCGACTTCCCAGGCGTGGTGTGCGGCACGCGGCCGATCCGCGCTCCGCGCCGGCCGATCGAGCATCCATCGCGAAACGCCAACGAAACATTATCCTTCTACGATCCATGCCTACGGAAACATCGCGAAGGAGCCGATCGGTGAACGATCAAGTCGATGAGACGGATCTGGCGATCTTGCGGCTGCTGCAAACCGACGGACGGGCCACGCACGCGGCCATCGGCAAGGCGGTCGGGCTGACGGGACCGTCGGTGTACGCGCGGATCAAGCGCATGGAGCGCGACGGGATCATCCGGGGCTACACCGCCCTCATCGACCCGGCGGCCCTCGACCAGGGGCTCGTCGCCATCGTCCGGGTGAGCCTCAAGGCGTCCGCGGACGAACAGGAGCCCTTCGAGTCGATCATCGGGGCCGATCCGCAGGTGCTGGAGTGCCACGACGTGGACGGCGAGGACAGCTACATCCTGAAGGTGCGGACGGCGTCACCGCAGACTCTTCGCCGCCTGCTGGCGGACCTGCGCGGCGTCCCGGGCGTCACGCGGACCGTGTCGTCCATCGCGCTGGAGACCGTGAAGGACGTGACGGCGACCGCCGTGCTCGGTCCGGTCGCGGAGGCCCGGGACTCCGGCCGGACGGCCGAGCCGGCCGAGGACCGCTGATGGGCGAGGTCGTCTGGCTCGGTGTGCTGCTCGGCGCCGGCGCGGCGCTGTCCGTCGGGCCGATCTTCATCACGATCCTGAACGAGGCCGCCACCCGCGGTTTCGGCGAGGCGTTCCGCGTCATCCTCGGCTCCGCGACCGCCGACGTCGCCCTCCTGCTGCCCGCGCTGGCGTTCGCGTGGGTGATCGCCGCCGTCGCCCGGGCCGGGCTGTGGGTCGGGCTCGCCGGGGCGGCGTTCTTCCTCTGGCTCGCCGTCCGCGCCGTACGGGACGCCGTCCGCCTGTGGCGGGCGGAGACGGTGCCGCAGGCCGAGGGGTGGGCGTTCTGGAAGGGCGTCGCGGCGAACCTGGCCAACCCGCTGACGTGGACGTTCTGGCTCGCCACCGGCACACCGGCGATGCTGCGCGCCCAGCACCTCGCCGGTCCGTCCGGCCTGGGGGTGTTCACCGTCACCTGGTTCGTGGTCGCCTCCGGTCTGGAGGCGGTCATCGCGCTGGTGGTGGCGCGGTCGGGCCGGCGTCTCGGCCACCGCGGGCAGGGCGCGTTCACCGGCCTGTCCGCGGCGCTGTTCGCCGCCCTCGCGGCACTGATGCTCACCCACGCCGTCACCGGCTGAGCACGCCGCGGGTCCCGGGGGCGGCCGGGGCAGATCACCCGGACGGGCCAGTGTGCCCTATGGACGACGGACCACCGCCGGCCCGGCCACCTGCCAAGGATCACGGCACAAGGCCTCACCCGACGTCGGGCCCCACGCCGTCATCGGCTGAGCAGAGCACGGCACGAGGCCTCACCCGATGTCGGGGACCGCGCCGGTCGCTTGCGCCAGCAGAGCCTCGTACGCCTCCGCCGACGTGGTCTCCGCGCCGAGCCGGTGGCCGGTCGCCTCGCCGTGGTCGTCGCTGGCACCGGTCGTGAACAGTCCCAGGTCCGCCGCGAGCCCCCGCAGGTGGGCGCGGTCCGCCTCCGTGTGGTCCGGGTGGTCGGCCTCGATGCCGCCCAGTCCGGCGCCCGCCAGGCGCGCGATCTCCTCGTCGGTGAAGAGGTAGCCGCGCCGGGACGCCCGGGGATGGGCGACCACGGGGACGCCGCCCGCCTCGCGGACCAGCCCGACGGCCATGACGGCGTCCAGGGCGTACCGGGGGACGTACGCGCGGCCGCCCGCGCCGATCCACTCGCGCGTGAACGCCTCGTCCATGCCGGCGATCACCCCGGCCTCGACCATGGCACGGGCGATGTGGGGCCGTCCGGGGACGGAGTCGCCGGTGACGCGCTGGACCATCTCCCAGGTGACCGGCGCGCCGAGCCGTTCCAGGCGCTCGACCATGCCGCGCGCGCGGCGCGCCCGGTCCTCGCGGATGCGCCGTCGCTCGGCCGCGAGCTCCGGCTCGGCGGGGTCGAACAGGTAGGCCAGCAGGTGGAGGCTGCGCCCGCCGAGGCGGCAGGACAGCTCCATGCCGCGGATGAGGGTCATGCCGGGCGGCAGCGCGCGTACGGCCTCGGCGTGGCCGGCGACGGTGTCGTGGTCGGTCAGGGCGAGGACGTCGACGCCCGCGGCGTGCGCGCGGCGGACGACATCGGCGGGCGGCTGGCTGCCGTCCGAGACGGAACTGTGGGAGTGCAGGTCGATGCGCACGATCCGATCATGCACCGAGCCGGGGGCTCGCGGCTCCGTACGGCAGGTCGAGGTCGGCGTCGCGCAGGTCGCGCAGGCGCAGGTCCTCGAGCATGAGCGCGCCCGCCGAGACGGGCCACAGGACGGCCCAGAGCCAGTTGCCGAGCGCCTCGCCGGCGAACGCCGCCGTCTCGGTGGTGGGCAGCGCCCACAGCGGCAGCGGGTGCCCGTCGATGTCGACCTTCGCGTCGGGCGTCGAGGTCCCGAATCCGTGCCCGGGGTCGGGGCCGGGCAGTCCGGCGTACGACGCGCCGAGGCCGATGCCGGGCTCCTCGGCGACGAGGATCAGCTCGGCCGGGCCCCCGACCGGGGAGGGTCCGGACAGCGCGACCGCGACGGCCCGGCTTCCGGACCGCTCGTCGCCGGCGTCGGCGAACCCGGTGACCAGCCAGCCGAGCGGCGGGGGCCAGGGCGTCCAGACCGGGACCCGCGACTCGGCGCGCACCGCCTCGAGCCCCTCCCGGCAGGGCCGGCGGGGCGGGCGCAGGGGGCAGACCTCGCCGTGTGCGGAGCAGGTCCAGGCGCTCGACCAGACGTTCGGCGGGGTCACGGGCCCGCGGCACCGCGGGCAGATGGGCGCGGCCCTCATGGTGTTTCACGGTCCCGCTGTCACGGTGGCCACGTCAAGGTTTCCGGACAGCCAAAAAATGGTGATCTGGGGTATTTACCCTACGCGGGAGGGGTGAACTCCTTCGTGCGCCGCAATCCGGCGGCACGGCCCTTCGCCGCGATGACCAGGGCCATCTTCCGGGACGCCTCGTCGATCATCTCGTCGCCGAGCATCGCCGCCCCGCGACCCTCCACCCGGGTGGCGTGGTCGTACGCGTCGAGGATCAGCTCGGCGTGGTCGTAGTCCTCCTGGGCCGGGGAGAACACCTCGTTGCACGCCTCCACCTGGGCTGGATGCAGGACCCACTTGCCGTCGAAGCCGAGCGCGGCGCTGCGCCGCGCCGCCCGCGTGAAGGCCGTCACGTCGCGGACGTTGAAGTACGGCCCGTCGATGGCCTGCAGGTCACGGGCGCGGGCGGCGATGAGGATGCGCATCAGGACGTGGTGGTAGGCGTCGCCCTCGGTGTAGCCGGGCGGCTGCTCCCCCACGACCAGCGTCTTCATGTTGAGCGAGGCCATCAGGTCGCCGGGGCCGAAGACCAGCGTCTCCAGGCGGGGGGACGCGGCGGCGATCTCGTCGATGCGCGTGAGCCCGCGGGCGTCCTCGATCTGCGCCTCGATGCCGATCCGGCCGATGGGCAGGCCGGTCGCCCGCTCGATCTGGGTGAGCAGGACGTCGAGCCACACGACATGGTCCGGGGAGGTGACCTTGGGCAGCATCAGGCAGTCGAGGTCGGCTCCCGCGCCCTCGACCACCTCGATCACGTCGCGGTGGGCGAATCCGGTCGTCGCGTCGTTGACCCGTACGACGCGGACCCGGTCGCCCCAGCCGCCGCCGCGCAGCGCGGCCACGGCGTTCGCCCGGGCGTCCGCCTTCGCGGACGGCGCGACGGCGTCCTCCAGGTCGAGGAAGAACGCGTCGACCGGCAGCCCCCGGGCCTTCTCGATGAACCGCGGGTTGCTGGCGGGCACGGCGAGGGTGCTGCGGCGGGCGCGCGTCGGCATGGTTCCGGATGGTATCCGCCCGGATCATCGCCGCCCGTAAGGCCGTCGCGGCACCGCCGAATCCGCGCGGAAGCGCCCTACCGGGCCGCTTGCTCGCCGTCAGACAGGTGGACGGCGGGCCGGTTTCATCGGCGGGACACCGTCGCGCCGCGGGGATGACGCCGGTCGCGGGTTGACTCCGGCCGCCCCCACCATCGGGGAGCGGGATGGAGCAAGGACCATGAATCACGTCACAAGGCGCGTCGCCACGGCCGGGCTGGCCGTCAGCGCCATCGTCGCGCTCGGCGCGGGCTCGGCGAGCGCCACGGGCGGCGTCGACCGCTGGGCGTCGGTGCCCGCCACGGCCAAGGCGGCCGGAACGGCCGCCCCGAACACGCTGTCGCCCGGGCTGGCGGAGCACGCGGTCGCGCAGGGATCGATCAAGCTGGAGAACCCCGCCGGGGAGGTCCGGTACTACGGCTACCACGCGGACGGCCCGATGCTGCCGCAGCCCGGCGCCGTCCAGTCCCCCGGCCACAACGTCGAGGCGACCAAGACCGAGCCGGACAAGAACACCTACCTGCGGCTGCGCGGCCTGCACGGCGCCGACGCCGGCTACGACTACGGCACGCGCTTCCTGTTCCAGGGCCACGAGCACGGCGGCCCCGGGTACATCACCCGGGTCAACCTGGACGCCGACGCGGCGCACCGCGTCACGCTGCTGGCCACCAAGACCGTCGACGGCACGGAGCTGCCCGCCTTCGACGGCTCGACGTGGGACCCCTTCGCCAAGAAGCTGCTGCTCACCTCCGAGGAGGGCGCCGACGGCGGCGTCTGGCAGAGCGACCCCGACATCGGCGCCAAGGTCCGGGACATCTCGAACGTGCTCGGGCGCGGCTCGTACGAGGGCATCCAGACCGACGCGGCCGGGAACCTGTGGATCGTCGAGGACGCGAGCGGCGACGTCCCCTCGGGCACCAGCGCCCGCCTGCCCAACAGCTTCGTCTACCGGTTCGTGCCGAAGGACAAGAGCGACCTGAGCAAGGGCGGCACGCTCCAGGCCCTCCAGGTGATCTCCCGGCGCAGCGGGCAGCCGATCACTTTCACCCCCGCCGACGCGTCCCACCCGACCGGCGCGATCTTCTCGGACGACACCAAGGACCTGCACACGTACGGGACGGTGTTCGACACCCGCTGGGTGACGCTCCACCAGGGCGACGCCTCCAGCCCCCCGTTCGACGCGAACGCGCTGGCCAAGGCCGCCAAGGCGACGCCGTTCAAGCGGCCGGAGAACGGCGTGTTCCGGCCGGGCGTCGGCTTCCGCGAGTTCTTCTTCACCGAGACCGGCGACACCAACGCGAGCAGCAAGGCGAACGGCGCGTACGGCGGCTGGGGCGGGATCTACCGGCTCACCCAGTCCGGCCCGGCCGCCGACCAGGGCAAGCTGACGATCTTCTACAACGGCGACCAGGCGCACACCGGCCTGGACAACATCTCGTTCCTCGACCGGGACCACGTCGCCGCCGTCGAGGACGCCGGCGACTCGCTGCACACCCAGCGCGGCGCGTTCGACTCGGCGTACCTGTTCGATGTGAATGCCGACTACGGCAAGAGCGGGCAGCCGGTGCGGTTCCTGGCGGAGGGCCGCGACCCGTCGGCGACCGTCGACTCGGCCTGGTCGGCGCAGGGCAACGGCTTCCAGAACGACGGCGACAACGAGATCACCGGTATCCACACCTCCGACGGCGATCCGACCGTCGCCGGGCTCCTCGGTACCGAGAACCCCCACCCGTTCCACGGCGGCTTGCGGATCTTCTGGACCCAGCAGCACGGTGACAACACCACCTGGGAGATCACCCGCGACTGAGAGCCCACGCGGAATGGGCGCCGGATCAGCGAGCCCGGCAGTCCATTCCGCGCGGGCTCTAAGCCCGACCGCGGATGCACGCAGGGGGCCCGCCGCCCGCGGGCCCCCTGTCGTGACAAAGTGGGGCCATGAGCGATCTGACGACCGCGCTCGTCGAGGAGGCCACCAAGCGGTCGGGCCTCATCTGGCTCGCCCTGCCCGACCTCCCCCAGCCGCGCGCCGCCTGGCACCTCTGGCACGACGGGGCGGCGTACGTCGTGACGGGGGGCATCGAGCAGCCGCTGCCGGGCCTGCCGGAGGCCGAGCGCGTCACCGTGACCGTCCGCAGCAAGGACAAGGGAGGCAGGATCGTCTCCTGGGTCGCCGCCGTCAGCGAGGTCGAGCCGGAGTCGGAGGAGTGGGCGGCGGTGGTGCCGCTGCTGGCCAAGGAGCGCCTCAACGCCCCGGACGGCGAGCGGCAGACCGAGCGCTGGGCCCAGGAGGCGTTCGTCATGCGGCTCACGCCCACCGGCGAGATCACCGAAACGCCCGGCGAGATGCCCGCCGGCTACGCCGCCGTACGCCCCGTGCCCAGCCCCGCGACGTCCGTCGGCATGCCGCCCTTCATGGTCGGCGGACGGCGCCGCCGCCCGGACCGGTAACCCGCCGTTTTCCGCTCCAAGCCGCTGGTACGGACGCGCGTCATCTCCTGGCTCCCATGGAATAGATCGCCCTTTACCTGGAGACAGGACGCGTATCGATAACCTTCGAGCTATGACCGGAACGCCGTCGCGGGTGTTCGTCGCGCGCCTGGCGGGGATCGCGGTGTTCGACCCCGCCGGAGACCAGATCGGCCGCGCGCGCGACGTCGTCGTCGCGCTCCGCCCGCCGCCGCGGCCGCCGCGCGTGCTCGGCCTGGTGGTCGAGGTCCCGCCGCATCGACTCGTCTTCCTGCCGATCACCCGGGTGACCAACATCGACGCCGGTGCGGTGATCTTCGATGGCCGCATCAACATGCGCCGGTTCGAGAAACGCGACTCCGAGACCCTCGCGCTCGGCGAGATGCTCGACCGGACGGTCGAGCTGAAGGAGGACGGCGAGAACGCGATCGTGCTGGACCTGGGCATGGAACAGACCCGGACCCGCGACTGGCTGATCGTGAAGGTGGCCGTACGCCGCGTCGGCCATTCGGCCGGGCGCGCCCACGGCGCGCGGCTGAGCCTGCGGCGCCGGCGCGGCGAGACGTTCGTCGTCGACTGGGACGCCGTCAGCGGCCTGGGCATGGTCGAGGAGAAGCAGGGCGCCGCGAACCTCATCGCCGCGTTCGAGCAGATGCGGGCCCCCGACCTGGCGAACGTCGTGCACGAGCTGTCGGCCAAGCGGCGGGTCGAGGTCGCCGCCGCGCTCGACGACCGGCGGCTCGCCGACGTGCTGGAGGAGCTGCCCGAGGACGACCAGGTGGAGATCCTCGGCGAGCTGGACGTGGACCGGGCCGCCGACGTGCTGGAGGAGATGGGCCCGGACGACGCGGCCGACCTGCTCGGCGAGCTGCCCGCCGAGCAGCGCGAGCAGCTCCTCGCCCTGATGCAGCCCGAGGAGGCCGCGCCCGTGCGCCGCCTGCTCACCTACGCCGACAACAGCGCGGGCGGCATGATGACGACCGAACCGGTGATCGTGTCCCCCGACGCGACCGTCGCGGAGGCCCTCGCCCTCATCCGGAACTCCGACCTGAACCCGGCCCTGGCCGCGCAGGTGTACGTGTGCCGGCCGCCGACCGCGACGCCGACCGGCCGCTACCTCGGCACCGTCCACTTCCAGCGGCTGCTCCGGGAGCCCCCGCCGACCCTGGTCAGCGCCATCTGCGACACCGAGCTGGACCCGCTGCGGCCGTCGCGCTCGCTGGAGGCGGTGGCCAGCTACCTGGCGACGTACAACCTCGTCTCCGTGCCGATCGTCGACGAGGGCGGGCACCTGCTCGGCACGGTCACGGTCGACGACGTCCTCGACCACCTGCTGCCGGACGACTGGCGGGAGAGCGTCATGGACGCCCCCGCGGACGAGGCCGACGAAGAGGAAGAGGCCCTCCGCGGCGCGGCGGGCGACGGCGAACGGACGGTGAGCCGGCCATGAGCACCGCCCTCGGCAGGAGCCGTGAGGAGAGGCGGTTCGGACGCCTCGACCAGCCGCTGGAGTACCGCCGGACGATCTCGCCCCGGCTCTACTACGACCCGGAGGCGTTCGGCCAGTTCTCCGAGCGCATCGCGCGGTTCCTCGGAACGGCGCGGTTCCTCGTCTACATGACGGCGTTCATCACGATCTGGCTCGCCTGGAACGCCTTCGCCCCGGCAGGGATGCGCTGGGACCCGTACCCCTTCATCTTCCTGACCCTGATCCTGTCGCTGCAGGCGTCGTACGCCGCGCCGCTGATCCTGCTGGCCCAGAACCGCCAGGACGACCGCGACCGGGTGCAGTACGAGCAGGACCGCGCCCGCAACGAGCGGAGCGTCTCCGACACCGAGTACCTCACCCGGGAGATCGCGAGTCTGCGGATGGCGATGAACGAGGTCGCCACCCGCGACTGGATCCGCGACGAGCTGGCACACCTGCTCAAGGAGCTGGACTACCACCGCGCCGAGCGGGACGGGCACGACACTCGCCACGACTGACGGCCGCAGCGACGGCTGTCCTGGCAGCTCGACGCGCGCACCGTCTCCCTGTGGACCGTGCAAGGCCGCTGCGGGTACACCCCCTTCGTATGCTCGCCCGAGCAGGCGAAAATGCTGGCCGAACACCGCAAAGGCGAGTCCGACCTGGTGCACCGGGGCGGCAACTGGTACCTCCACGCGACCTGTGATGTGCCTGAGCCCGGCCCGTACGCGCCCGAAGGATTCCTCGGCGTGGACCTGGGCATCGCCAACATCGCCACCACCGACGACAGGACCATGCACGCCGGCAAGCAGTTGAACCAGGTCCGGCACCGCCACCGCCGCCTGCGTCAGCGCCTGCAGAAGAAGGGCACCAAGTCCGCCAAGCGCTTGTTGCGCAAATTGTCGGGTCGTGAGGCCCGCTTCGCGGCCGACACCAACCACCGCATCTCCAAGACCATCGTGACCGAGGCACAACGCACCTCACGCGGCATCGCCCTGGAAGACCTGGGCGGCATCCGCGAGAGGGTACGGCTCCGCAAGCCCCAGCGGGTCACGCTGCACACTTGGGGGTTCGCCCAGCTCGGCCAGTTCATCGCCTACAAGGCGACCCGCGCCGGGTACCAGTGGTGCACGTGGACCCGCGCTACACCTCCCAGACGTGCTCGGCGTGCGGCCACATCGATAAGAAGAACCGGCCCGCACAGGCCGTGTTCTGCTGCACGTCGTGCGGCTTCGCTGAGCACGCCGACGTGAACGCAGCCCGCAACATCGCCGCACGCGGTGCCGCGGGCTGGGCAGTGAGTCACGCTGCCGACGACGCGGCCTGAACCGTACCCGCCAGGCACGGAACAGAGCTGCGAGCTCGGAAATTCCCATCCGAGAAGCTGACTACCATGGGGGCATGGCCTCCCCCACGATCGAGCAGGTGACCGCGGCGCTCGCGACGGTGAACGACCCGGAGATCCGCCGTCCCATCACCGAGCTCGACATGATCAAGGGCGTCGACGTGGCCGCCGACGGCAACGTGACGGTCGGCGTGTACCTCACGGTCGCCGGCTGCCCGCTCCGTGACACGATCACGCGCGACGTCACCGCCGCCGTCTCCAAGGTCCCCGGCGTCACCGGCGTACGGGTCGACCTCGACGTGATGAGCGAGGAGCAACGCTCCGCCCTCCAGACGAAACTCCGCGGCGGGCAGGCGCCGAAGGAGATCCCCTTCGCCAAGCCCAACTCCCTGACGAAGGTCTACGCCGTGGCGAGCGGCAAGGGCGGCGTCGGCAAGTCGTCGGTGACGGTCAACCTCGCGGCCGCCATGGCCGCGCAGGGCCGCAAGGTCGGCGTCGTCGACGCGGACATCTACGGTCACTCCGTTCCCCGCATGCTCGGGGTCACCGGCCGCCCCACCCAGGTCCAGCAGATGATCATGCCGCCCAACTCCCACGGCGTGAAGGTCATCTCGATCGGGATGTTCACCGAGGGCAACGCTCCGGTCGTCTGGCGCGGCCCGATGCTGCACCGGGCGCTGCAGCAGTTCCTCGCCGACGTCTACTGGGGCGACCTCGACGTCCTCCTCATGGACCTGCCGCCCGGCACCGGCGACATCGCCATCTCGGTGGCCCAGCTGCTGCCGTCGGCGGAGATCCTCGTCGTGACGACCCCGCAGCAGGCCGCCGCCGAGGTCGCCGAGCGGGCGGGCGCGATCTCCGCGCAGACCCACCAGACGGTCGCCGGCGTGATCGAGAACATGTCCTACCTGCCCTGCCCGCACTGCGGCGAGCCGGTCGACGTGTTCGGCTCCGGCGGCGGGCAGACGGTGGCCGACGCGCTGACCCGGACGCTCGGCACGTCCGTGCCGCTGCTCGGCCAGGTCCCGATCGACGTGCGCCTGCGGGAGGGCGGCGACTCCGGCCTGCCGATCGTGCTGGACGACCCGGACGCCCCGGCCTCCAAGGAGCTGCGGTCCATCGCCGACAAGCTCTCGGGCCGCGCCAAGAGCCTGCGCGGCCGTCAGCTCGGCCTGAGCCCCAACCGCGCGTGATCGAGTCTCTGCCGCGCGTCTTTGCTTGACCGGCCGTATGGGCGTGGTTTCGTGTGCTCATGGCACTACGTCACGCCCGTACGGCCGTCGTTCTCTTAGCGGCCGCGGCGGTCGGATGCTCGTCCGGCGGCTCCGCCCGCCCGGCCACGCCGCCCGCGATCTCGCCGCCGAGCACCGCCGCCCGCGAGGGCAGGCCCACCACGACGCCCACGGCCGTCCCGTCCGACGCGTTGCGGCCGGCCCGGCCGTCGCCCCGGCCGAGGGCATACGGCTCGTGGGGCCTTCCCGTCCTGTACGACGGCTTCGGCGGCGACCGGCTGGACCCGGGCAAGTGGCAGGTCTACGACGCGCCGAACGCCGTCTCCCATCCCGGCTCGCCCGCCGGCGTCCACGTGTCCGGCGGGCGCCTGCGGCTCGTCGGCGGGCTCTACGGCGGCAAGGACCAGTCCGCGGGCGTCGTCTCCCGCCTCGCCCAGACGTACGGCCGCTGGGAGGCGCGGATCCGGGCCGACCGCGGCAGCGGGTACTCGGCGACCGCGTTCCTGTGGCCGACACGCCTCGGGTCCCCGGAGTGGGCCGAGATCGACTTCGCCGAGATCATCGACGGGACCCGGCGTACGGGCGGGCTGTTCGTCCACCACGGCGCGGACGACCGGCAGCTGATGAAGATCGTCCATGTCGACTTCACCCGGTGGCACACCGTCGCCGTGGACTGGCTGCCCGGGCGGCTCACGTACTGGGTGGACGGCAAGGCGGTGTGGACCTACCTGGGGCCGTTCGTGCCGAGCCGGGCGGACATGCACCTGAACCTGCGGAACGAGACGGCGGACGGCTTCCACCGCCTGGCGAGCACGCCGATGCGCGTGACCATGGAGGTCGACTGGATCCGCGTGTTCCGCGCCCCACGAACGTGACGTATGACCCCGCCGGGGCACGCTGAGCGAGGCGTCCGGCGACGCTCGTGCCCGCAGAACGCCCTGTCGCTCAGGTGGCCTCTGGGTCGTACGGCGGGCGCTCGCCGTACGGCAGGAAGGGCTCGTCCTCCGCCGCCTCGCGCACGTCGACGTCGTCCATGTCGTCGAGCAGGTGCTTGGTGACGAAGCGGCGAGGGTTCAGGTCCGCGATGTCGAAGTCGGCGAACTCCGGACCCAACCCGTCCCGCAGATCCGCCTTGGCGCTGTTGGCCATCGTGCGCAGCTGCCGCAGGGCACGGCCCGCCTGGGCCGCGACCTTGGGGAGCTGGTCCGGACCGAAGATGATCACGGCCAACACCACGAGGACCGCCGCCTCGCCGATCCCTACGTCGAACACCCGTCCTCCTGATGGTGGCCACCGCTCGACCGCGGAGCCGCCGATCCCAGCTTAACCGGGACGGGACCGGCGGTCTCCCCGCCGCCCGGCGGCAGACGCCGCCAGACGGTCCGGCACGTCCGCACCGACGCGCCGGACCGTCGCTCGGTCACGCGCCGAGGGGGTGTCCGGTGGATCTTGTTCGTAGCGAGCGGACGCCGCGCAGCCGGACAAAGATCCACCGGTCACCCCCCTAGCCGGGCTCGCGGCGGCGTCAGTTGCCGGCCGCGAGCGTCAGCTGGACGGTCTTGTTCTGCCCGGCGCGGACGTAGCCGACCTGCACCGTGTCACCAGGCGACTTGCTGCGGATGGCCACGATCAGCTCGTCGGCCCCGCCGATCGGCTTCCCGGCGAAGGACGTGATGACGTCGCCCTGCTTCAGCCCGGCCTTCTCCGCCGGTCCGCCAGGGGTGATCGCTCCGCCCTTGCACTGCGTGGCCGAACCGGTCGTCGCGATCCGCGCGCCGCTGCCCTGGTACGACATGTCCATGCAGGCCCCGATGATCGGGTGGACGACCTTGCCGCCCTTGATCAGCTGCTCGGCGACCCGCTTGACCTGGTTGCTCGGGATCGCGAAGCCCAGGCCGATGCTGCCGCTCTGCTGCTTCTCGCCGCCGAGGGACTGGCCGCCCAGCGTCGCGATCGCGGAGTTCACGCCGATCACGCGTCCCTGGGCGTCGACCAGCGGGCCGCCGGAGTTGCCGGGGTTGATCGCCGCGTCCGTCTGCACCGCGCTGATGTAGGCGGACTCCCCGCCCTCGCCGCTCGTGGTGACCGGCCGGTTCAGGGCGCTGACGATGCCGGTGGTGACCGTGCCCGCCAGGCCGAGCGGCGATCCGATCGCGATGACCGGGTCGCCGACGGCCAGCCCGTCGGAGTCTCCGAGGACGAGCGACGGACGGCCGTCGAGAGAGCCCGGCTTGATCACCGCGATGTCGGAGTTGGGGTCACGGCCGACGATGCTCGCCGAGGTGGTCTTGCCGTCGTTGAAGACGACCTGCATCGTGCCGCCCTGGGCGGCGGGGGCGACCACGTGGTTGTTGGTCACGATGTAGCCGCCGTTGACGATGAAGCCGGTGCCCGCACCGCCTTCGGAGCCGTTCGCCACCTTGATCATCACGACGCTGGGCACCATGCGCTTGGCGATCCCGGCCACGGACCCGGGATCGCGGTTCTTGGCCCCGGTCGCGGTCGCGCCTCCGCCGAGGTCGACCGACTTGGAACCGTCGCCGCGAGTGGCGATCACGCCGATGCCGGCTCCCAGGGCGCCGGCGATGAGCGCGACGACCAGCGAGACGGCCAGGAACATCCCCATGACCGGGCCGGACCGCTCGTTCGGCCGGGTGGGCGGCACGGGTGCCCAGTTGGGGCCCGAGCCTCCGGGGCCCGGCTGCGCGCTCCAGGCGTACGGCGTCGGGGACGGGTGCGGCTGGTGGTGCGGCGCGAAATACGGCCGGGGCGGCGCCGGCTCGCCCGGCTGCCCGCCCTGACCAGGCTGACCACCCTGACCGCCCTGGCCGGGCTGACCGAACGGACCTGGCTGACCACCCTGACCCGGCTGACCGAGCGGACCGGCCTGACCGGGCTGGCCCGGAACACCCTGACCCGGCTGGCCGGGCAGAGGGGGCGCGCCCATCGGACCGCCCGCTCCCGGGCCGCCCGGCGAACCGGCGTGGTCCACGGGCTCCCCGCCGTACGGCGAGGTCGGTCCCGGGTCCGGTGGTGCCATGCCCTCATGTCGTGGCGGGCCGGAGACCAGCAGCTTGTCCGTCAGGCTCGGGGCGGTGTCCTCGTCCCCGGCGTTCGGCCCAAGCGCACGCCCGTCGTCCGGCGTCGGTCCCCCGGGCGCGCGGCTGTCATCCGTCATCCCAAGCTCCTTGCGTACCGCGCATGGACTTCATCTCAGCGCTCCACAGTGGCGGGCGAGGCATGTGGCGAGCATAAGCGACTCGGCAGGCGGAACCTTCCGCATCGCGGCGTTGCTCCACCGGTGCCCGCTTCCCCCAGAACGCCCTACAAAACGCGATCTTCACCCATCAGTCAAACGGGTTCGCCCATGATGTCAGGCGGTCCAGCCCCCGGCCGAGGCGCCCCCAGAAGCCCGTGTCGCCGTGCGGGAGGGCCGCGACGGCCCTGTCGACGACCGGTGGCGGCGCGTCCGCGACGATCGTGTAGACGTAGCCGCGGCTGGCCCACACGGCGCGCTGCTGGACGGTGTCGCGGAGGTAGACGGTGCGGCCGCCCCGGGTGGTCTTGTGCCAGTGCCCGACGCTGGCGGGGTCGAGGGTGCCGCGCTGGACGAACACCGACACGACCGAGAGCCCGTCGGAGTAGCTGAGGTGCACGACGGGGGCGCGGCTGTCGAGCTGGCGCGCGTCGTACAGGCTGAGGTCGCCCGGCAGGGCGGACTTCACGGGCCAGCCACGGTAGCGCAGGGCACCCAGGTCGGCGCCGGCGAGCTGGTGGGTCCACGGCGTCTCGACGGTCTGCGGCGCAGAGGCCAGCATGAACGTCGTCCTCGGCGGCGACGGCCGGATCTCGGTGAAGAACGTGAGGTTCACCGCACGGCCCTGCCCGTCGAGCAGTTCGCGGCGCAGCATCAGGCCGGTGGCCCGGTCGATGTGGAAGCGGCCGGCGGCGGTGCCGTCGGCGCGGCGCGCCTCGATGATGGTCGTGAGCCGGCCGCAGACCTGGCCCTCCCCGGCGCGGACGACGGCGTAGTTGCGGGCGAGCAGGTCGAGCATCCTCGGCGTGTAGCCGGTGAGGCCGCCCCGGCCCTGCTGGGAGTCGTCGGCCTCGAACATCTGCCCGCCCTGCTCGGCGGTGGTGCTCTCCACCCGCATCCGGGTGCCCTGGCCGGGCATGTGAGCGACGTTGACCAGCGACGTCGTCGACATGCCGCTGCGGCTCCAGGAGGTGATGTACTGCACACCCTCGTACGAGGTGTCGCGCGCGGCCCCCTCGGCGCCGCGCAGGAGCCGCAGGGCCTCGGGGTCGGAGCGCAGCCGGGCGCCGCTCGCGGTGTCGCCGGTGGACACGAACCACAGCATCAGCAGCGCGGTGGCGATGCCGCCCGCCAGCCACGCGCGATGCGAGACCCGGTGGTTCACGGGTGCTCGCCGGCCGTGACCGCCGGCCGCGGGTCGGTGAGCGGAACGTCCCCGGAGGTGAGGGCGTGCTCGACGGCGAACTGCTCGACGGACGGGGAGACGCGGGGCAGGGAGTCCGGGTCGGCGCCCGCGGCGAACGCCGCCGAGCCGACGCCGAAGACGGCGAGGGCGGCCGCGCCCGCGACGAGGTAGCGGCCGCGCGGCAGCCGGCGGCGCGCCGCCGCGGCACGGCGGGGACGGTTGTCGGACGGCCGCGCCCGCGAGGGACGGATGTCGGCGGGCCGGGCGGCGGCCGGAGGCCGGGCCTGGCCCGGGAGCCGGGGGACGGGCGGCGGAAGGGGGTCCCCCGGCTCGCCCATGGCCTCCAGACGGCGCAGGAGGGCTTCGGACGGCATCGTGTCGTTCAGCGCCCGGAGCCGCTTCTTCAGGCCGCGCAGCGCCTCCGCCTCGGCGCGGCAGTCCCCGCAGGCGGCGAGGTGGCGGTGCGCCTTCTCCCGTTCGTCGTGGCCCAGCTCCCCGTCGATCAGCGCGGTGAGCCGCTCCCCCAGGTGGCCGGTCATGACGCCTCCTCGGCGGGAGGCTCCAGACCGATCCGTTTGGACGGGGCGGCGGCGCGGCGCGGGCCGCGGTGCTCCAGGGCGGCGCGCAGCTGCGCGCGGCCGCGGTGGATCCGGCTGCGGACGGTGCCGAGCTTCACGCCGAGCGTCGCGGCGATCTCCTCGTACGACAGGCCCTCGATGTCGCACAGGACGACGGCGGCGCGGTAGTCGGGCGCGAGGGAGTCGAGCGCCGCCTGGACGTCGGCGTCGAGGTTCTTGTCGTCGTAGGCCTGGGCGGGCGTGGGCTCCGCTCCGTGCAGGCGCTCGGCCGCGTCCTCGGCCAGCCCTTCGAAGCGGATGCGCTGACGCCGCCGCGCCTGGTCGAGGAACAGGTTGGTGGTGATGCGGTGCAGCCAGCCCTCGAACGTGCCGGGCTGGTAGTTGGCCAGGGATCGGAACACCCGGACGAAGACCTCCTGGGTGAGGTCCTCGGCGTCGTGGGGGTTGCCGGTGAGCCGGAAGGCGAGGCGGTAGACGCGCGCGGAGTGCTCCCGCACGATCTCGTCCCACGTCGGAGGAGTCCAGGCGATGCCGGGGTCGTGCACCGGCGCTCCCCTTTCACGTACGAGTTCTGCCACCGACATACTGCCCCGTTTCTTCCTTCGCGCCTAGCCGTAGCCACGCCCTCTGAAGAACGTGACGGTACGCGGCGGAGTTCCCCCTCCGTACTAGTGTTTGCCCTGCAGGCTCAGACGTCCCAAGGAGGAAGTCATCGACGCGGTGAAGGCCACCCTGGCCTACGTGGAGCAATACCTCCCGGAGGACGAGCCGCTGCGCGATGCCCGGCAGCGGGGACTGGACGTCGGAGCGACACCGATCGGACCGGCGGGCGGCGCCGCGCTGCGCCTCCTCGCCAGCGCGATCAGCGCCCGCACGGTCGTGGAGATCGGCTCCGGATGCGGCGTGTCCGGCATCTGGCTGCTGCGCGGGATGCGTCCCGACGGCGTGCTCACGAGCGTGGACGTCGAGCCGGAGAATCAGCGGCTGGCCCGCGAGGCGTACGCCGCCGCCGGGTTCCCGACCTCCCGCGCCCGGCTGATCGCCGGCCGCGCCCTCGACGTGCTGCCGCGCCTCACCGACGGCGCGTACGACATGGTGTTCTGCGACGCGGCCAAGCACGAGTACCCCGACTATCTCGGTGAGGCCCTGCGGCTGCTGCGGCCCGGCGGCGTCGTGGCGTTCGACAACGCCCTCTGGCACGACCGGGTGGCCGACCCGGCCAACCGCGAACCGGAGACCGTGGCGATCCGCACGCTCGGCCGGATGGTCCGCGACGACGACCGCCTCGTCCCCCTGCTGCTGCCGGTCGGGGACGGACTCCTCATCGCCGTCAAGAACCGGTGACGACGGCGCCGGTCCCGCGCTGGGGTCCGTCGTCGCCCGGACGGGCACGACAGCCGCGCTCGTTCCCGCTGGACGCCGCGCGGCCGGACGGAGATCCACCGGGCACCCCCCGGGTGACGCCGTGACGGTGGTGCGGCGGCGTACGGCGGCGCAGGACGTGGCCGCGGCGGCCGGGGTCACGGTCCTGCTCGCGGTGTCGGTGGCGTTCGTGGCCGGCGGCGCGTGGGGCCTGCCCGCCTTCGGCGGCGTCCTCTTCCTGATCGTCGGCGCGTCGGGGATCGCGCTGTTCGGGGGGCGGCTCGTGCTGTCGGTCGGGCGGGCCGCCAGCCGCCGGCCCGTCCTGGAGTTGGATGAGCGCGAGGTGCGGCTGCCGGCGGCGTGGCCCCGGTCCCGCGCCGATGACCGCAGGCTCGCGTGGCCGGAGGTGGCCTCGGTGGTGCTCTGGAGCCAGGCGGCGCCGCGGGGCCGCCGCCTGCGGTCGGTCGAGCAGCTGACCTTCCTTCCCACGCCCGAGCGTGCCGAGGGCTCCTCGCCCCCACCGAGCGTGGAACTGCTGGCCATGGGCCTGGACGACGTGCCCGGAGTGGCGACCCTCCACTGGTCGATCGAGGTCTCGCCGGGCTGGGACACCGATCTGGCGACGATCCTCGCCGAGATCCACCGTCGCGGCGTCCCCACCGCCGACGTCCAGTCGCGGTGAACACCACGGCGGTACGCTCCCGTCGTTAGGGATGCGCGACCGCGTCATCCCGGGAGGGTTGGCATGGCCGGTGCTCCTCACCCCGACCCGGACGTCTCGGTCATCGTCGTGACCTACCGCAGCGCCGCGTACATCGGCGAGTGCGCGGAGGCCGTACGGAAGGCGTCGGCCGGCGTTCCCGCCGAGTTCATCATCGTGGACAACGCCTCAGGCGATGACACGGCCGACGCGGCCCGTGCCGCGGCACCGGACGCGCAGGTCGTCGAGAACGACCGGAACGGCGGGTTCGCCTACGGCTGCCACGCCGGCGTCGCCCGGGCGCGCGGCCGCCGGCTGCTGTTCGTCAACCCCGACGCCGTACCCGCCCCGGGCAGCGTCGCGGCCCTGCTCGCGTGCGCGCGTCGTAATCCCCGAGCGGGGATCGTCGGCGGCCGGAGTGTGCTCGAGGACGGCACGCCGGACCCGCGTTCCTGGTGGGGCCGCCCGACGTTCTGGTCCACGCTGTGCTTCGCGCTCCTTCTCGGCTCGGCCTTCCCGGGCAGTCGCGTGTTCGACCCCGAGGCGCCCGGCCCCTGGACGGACGAGGAACGGCAGGTGCCGATCGTCACCGGCGGATTCATGCTCGTCGACCGCGCTCTCTGGGATGAGCTCGGCGGTTTCGACCAGTCGATCTTCATGTACGGCGAGGACGCCGACCTGTGCCTACGGGCGCGGAAGGCCGGTTTCCGGCCGATGGTGACCGCGCGCGCCGAGTACCGGCACGAGGTCGGCGCCTCGTCGTCGAGCGTGCGCAAGCTCGTCCTGCTGTTCACCGGGAAGGTCACCGTGCTGCGGCGGCACCTGCCGTACGGGCGGCGCGGCGCGGGCGTACGCCTCCTGAAGCTCGGTGTGCTCTTACGCGCGCTGCTGGGTCACCTCGTCACCGCGCGGCCGCAGCGGCAGGGCCGCCCGACGGCCACCGGCGCGGACTGGCGGGGGCTGTGGGCGGCGCGCCGCGAATGGACCGCCGGCTGGCCCGTCTCACAGTCCCGCTCGTAGCGGCGCGCGGCCCGATCGCGGCCTGTCTCAAAGCCCCGCCGTCCTACGGACAGGACCTTCGAGACAGGCCCCTATGCCCGGCTGCTCTCGTCGCGCTGCCAGGTGGCGGCACCGGACCGCCGGGCGCGCCACCGGGCGAGCAGCGTCACGGTGAGGAAGAGGGCGAGGCGCGGCAGGAGACGCGGATCCCGTGACGCCATCGCCGCCAGGTCGCGCACGCTCGTCCGCGCGGAGCCGCCGGCCTGGCCGAGCGCCGCCTCCTCGAGCTGCGCGACACCGGTGACGGCGCGGGTCCGGCGGCGCAGCAGATCCCCCCACGTCCGCGGCGGATGGATCAGCACGCGGGCCGCTTCGACGACGGCGCGCTCGTCCACGGCGAACGCGAGGGAGGCGGCGAGGTCGTCGGCCATGACGCCCGGCAGCCGCGCCAGGCGCGCGTGCCCGTCGGCGCCGACCGCGATGACGCCGCGGCCGAAGAGCCCGCGCCGCACCTCCGGGAGCCGGGTCCAGACGTCGTAGTACCAGCGGACCGGCCACGGCCGTCGCGTCATGTCCAGAACGCGCGCCGGTGCCGCCGCGAGCACACCCGGCCGGTCGAGAGCGGCCGCCAGGGCCCGCACGTCATCGGCTCCCAGCTCGACGTCGGCGTCGACGTACACCCTGGGGAACCCGCGGGCCGCGCGGTCGCCGAGACGCAGTGCCTCCGCCTTGGACGCCTCCGGCGACGTGACCACCCGCACGCCGAAGGACGCGGCGACGTCCGCGGTGCCGTCGGTGCAGCCATTGGGCACGACGACGATGTCGAACCCGGAGTCCGCGAGGCGCGAGAGTAACCGGCCGATGACCCGCGCCTCGTCGTGCGCGGGGATGACGATGCTCACCACAGGAGCGATTATGGCGCGCATGAGTCGCATTCACCCGGGGGCCGACGTAGACGGCACGGCGCACATCGGTGCGGACACGACGATCTGGCACCTCGCCCAGATCCGCGAGCACGCCCGCCTCGGCCAGGGCTGCATCGTCGGCCGGGGCGCGTATGTCGGGCCGGGCGTGCGAATCGGCGACCGCGTCAAGCTGCAGAATTACGCGCTCGTTTACGAACCGGCGGAGTTGGAGGACGGGGTCTTCATCGGGCCCGCCGCCGTCCTGACGAATGATCCCTACCCTCGTTCGACCGGCGTGGACGGCAGGCTCAAGCGTCCGGACGACTGGGAGGCCCACGGAGTGGTCGTCAAGGAGGGTGCCGCCGTCGGCGCGCGGGCGGTCGTCCTGGCGGGCCGGATCATCGGCCGGTGGGCGCTGGTCGCGGCGGGCGCGGTCGTGACACGTGACGTCGCCGACTTCGCGCTGGTGGCGGGCGTGCCCGCGCGCCGGATCGGCTGGGTCGGGCACGCCGGCGAGCCCCTGGAAGACGAAGGCGGCGGGCAGTGGCGGTGCCCGCGTACGGGCGATCGCTACACGGAGAGCGGCGGACGCCTCAGCCCGGCGGGAGGATGACCCGCCGCTTCACTGCGCCAAGGCCGAATGCGGACAACCCAGACCTCGCTTTCCGCCGTATATTCGGAGTCGCATTACCGAGGACTGCTTCATTTGTCGATCTGACCGTGCGGCTAGCGGATGCGGGTTTCGGGGTTGCGGAATCCGTTTTTTGGCTTCCGCTCAGCCGGGGGAAATCATGGCCAGTGCAGGGCTGAGGCTGTTAGTCCGAGGACTGCTCCTCGCGGCCGCGGCGTTTCTCATCATGGCGATCGCCGGATCGAAGGCGCACGCCGCCGGCCCGTGCGATTCCGGCGGAAATCTCGTGGCCTGCGAGAATACGAAACAAGGGTCGCCGAGCACGGAGTGGGACAAGATCTCCGGCGGCGGCCAGACGATCGAGGGCTACGCCGCCGAATTCAGCGTGAACGCCGGGGAGACCGTGCACTTCAAGGTCAACACCCCGGCCCGGAGCTATTCGATCGACATCTATCGGATGGGCTACTACGGCGGCGACGGCGCCCGGAAGATCGCCAGCATCACCCCGTCGGCCTCCCTCCCGCAGACGCAGCCATCGTGTCTCAGCGACGACGCCACCGGGCTGATCGACTGCGGCGACTGGAAGGTCTCGGCGAGCTGGCCGGTGCCGGCCACCGCCGTCTCGGGGATCTACTTCGCGCACATCTCCCGCACCGACGGGACCGACGACAACCACATCGTGTTCGTGGTCCGCAACGACGCCAGCCACTCGGACGTGGTCTTCAAGACCTCCGACACCACCTGGCAGGCCTACAACAGCTGGGGCGGCAACAGCCTCTACGCCGGCGACAGCACGGCCGCGCCGGGCCGGGCGGTCAAGGTCAGCTACAACCGGCCTTTCAACACGCGCGAGTCGACGCCCTGGGGCCGTGACTTCGTCTTCGCCAACGAGTACCCGATGGTGCGGTTCCTCGAGGCTCAGGGGTACGACGTCACGTATCTGAGCAGCATCGACGCCGACCAGCGCGGCTCGCTCCTGAAGAACCACAAGGTCTTCCTGTCCGTCGGGCACGACGAGTACTGGTCCGCCGGCGAGCGCGCCAACGTCGAGGCCGCCCGGGACGCGGGTGTGAACCTCGGGTTCTTCAGCGGCAACTCGGTGTTCTGGAAGACCCGCTGGGAACCGAGCACCGACGGCACCTCGACGCCCTACCGCACGCTGGTGACGTACAAGTCGACCAGGGACAACGCGCAGACCGACCCCACCGGGACCTGGACGGGCAGCTGGCGGGATCCGCGGTTCAGCCCGCCCGCCGACGGCGGCCGCCCGGAGAACGGCCTGATGGGCACGATCTGGACGGTCAACTGCTGCGGCGTGGCCATGAAGGTGCCGGCCGCCGACGGGAAGATGCGGTTCTGGCGGAACACCCCGGCCGGAGGCCAGTCCTCGGGCGCGGCCCTGACCCTGCCCGACCTGACGCTCGGCTACGAGTGGGACGAGGACCTCGACAACGGATTCCGGCCGGCGGGGCTCATCGACATGTCCTCCACGACGGCCGACATACCCGAGAAGCTCGTCGACTTCGGCGTCAACGTCGCCCCGGGGACCGCCACCCACCACCTGACGCTCTATCGCGCGCCGAGCGGCGCGCTCGTCTTCGGTGGCGGCACCGTGCAGTGGTCGTGGGGGCTGGACGCCGTCCACGACGGCCCCGACGGCGCGCCCACGGCCCCGGACCCGAGCATGCGGCAGGCCACGATCAACCTGCTGGCCGACATGAACGTCCAGCCGCTGACCTTGCAGAGCGACCTGCGGGCGGCCACGGCCTCCACCGACCACACGGCGCCGACCTCGACGGTCACCTCTCCGACCGCGGGCGCGAGCATCACCAACGGCAATACCGTCACGATCAGCGGCACCGCCTCCGACGTCGGCGGGCAGGTGGGCGGTGTCGAGGTGTCCATCGACGGCGGGACGACCTGGCATCCCGCGAACGGCCGCGCCACCTGGACCTACTCGTGGGACGCGACCGGCGCCGGCCCGGTGACGATCAGGACGCGCGCGACCGATGACAGCGGCAACATCGAGACGCCGGGCTCCGGGCGGACCGTCAACGTCTCGTGCCCCTGCGGGCTGTTCGGGCAGTCGGCCGCTCCGGCGACCCCGGCGGCGAGCGACTCCACCCCGCTCGAGGCGGGCGTCAAGTTCCGCGCAAGCGTCGACGGCTGGGTCACAGGCGTACGCTTCTACAAGGGCACCGGCAACACCGGCACGCACACCGGCAGCCTGTGGACGGCGGACGGCACCCGCCTCGCCACCGCGACGTTCACGAACGAGACCTCGACCGGCTGGCAGTCCGTCTCCTTCCCGGTGCCGATCCACGTCACCGCCGGCACGACCTACGTCGCGTCGTACTTCGCACCGGCCGGGCACTACGCCGCGGACGCCGCGTACTTCGCCTACCAGCCCAAGAACTCCCCGCCGCTCACCGGCCTGCGGGCGGGCACGGACGGCGGCAACGGCGTCTACCACGCCGGCGGAGCCGGCTTCCCCACGGACACCTACAACGGCGGCAACTACTGGGTGGACGTCTCGTTCGCCACGGTGGAGCCGCCGGACACGACACCCCCCGCCGTGATCGACTCGACGCCCTACGCGGGGTCCTCCAGCGTGCCGACCGCCGTTCTGCCGTCGGTCACGTTCGGCGAGCCGGTGCGGGCCGGGTCGGCGTCGTTCACTCTCAAGGACTCCGGCGGCACCGCCGTGGCCGGCAGCACCTCCCTCGACTCCGCGGGCACCGGCCTCACGTTCGTGCCGACCGGCTCGCTGCCCGCCGGGACGACCTTCACGGCGACCGTGACCGGTGCCAAGGACGCCGCCGGGAACACGATGACGTCCTTCTCGTACTCGTTCACGACCGCGAAGGCACGACCGGCGGCGGGCCTGTGCCCGTGCAGCATCTGGGCCGACGACACCGCGCCGTCCGTCGAGGGCGTGAACGACCCGAACGCGCTGGAGCTCGGGGTCAAGTTCACCCCGGACACGAACGGCTTCGTCAGCGGGATCCGTTTCTACAAGGGACGCAACAACACCGGAACCCACACCGGCACGCTCTGGACCGCGGGCGGCACCCAGCTCGCCACCGCCACGTTCTCGGGCGAGTCGACGCTCGGCTGGCAGGAGGTCCGCTTCTCCTCGCCGGTGGCGGTGACGGCGGGCACCACGTACGTCGCGTCGTACCACACGACGACCGGCTGGTTCTCCGCCGACAGCGGCGGCCTGAGCCGTGCGGTCGACGACCCGCCGCTGCACACCGTCGCCGACGGGGCCGACGGCGTGTTCGCCTACGGCGCGCACGCCTTCCCCAACCAGAGCTACAACACCACGAACTACTGGGTGGACGTCGTCTTCACCCTGCCGCCCGACACCACGCCCCCGACGGTCGCGTCGACGAACCCCTCGAACAACGCGACGAGCGTTCCGGCGGGCGCCACGCTGAAGGTCACCTTCAGCGAGGCCGTGCAGCCTTCGTCACCGGTGTTCACGCTGAAGAATCCCGGAGGCACCGCGATCGCCGGCAGCACCGCGTTCGACGGCACGTCCAGGGTCCTCACGTTCACGCCGTCGAGTCCGCTCGCCGCGGGCACGAAGTACACCGCGAGCGTCAGCGGGGCGAAGGACGTCGCGGGCAACGCGATGCAGGGGACGACCACGTGGTCGTTCACCACGAGCGGATCGTGTCCCTGCACGCTCTTCCCGAGCGACGCCGCGCCCGTCACGGCCTCGGCCGGTGACGCCGGCTCGGTCGAGCTGGGCGTCAGGTTCACCCCGGACACCGGCGGGTGGATCTCGGGGGTGCGCTTCTACAAGGGGGCCGGTAACACCGGCACGCACACCGGCAGCCTCTGGACCACGGGCGGCACCCGGCTGGCCACCGGCACCTTCACCGGCGAGACGGCGTCGGGCTGGCAGACCCTGGCGTTCTCCGGGCCGATTCAGGTCACGGCCGGCACGACGTACGTCGCCTCGTACCACGCGCCGAACGGCCACTACGCGGCGGACGGCGGCTACTTCTGGAACGCCCTGGACAACGCGCCGCTGCACGCTCCGGCGAGCGGCGCGTCGGGCGGCAACGGCCTGTACGCCTACGGCTCGGGCACGCGCTTCCCGAACGAGTCCTACGGCGCGTCGAACTACTGGATCGACCCCGTCTTCTCGACCGCCCAGCCGGGCGACGTCACGCCGCCGGCGGTCGACGCGGTGAACCCGGTCGGCGGCCAGACGAGCGTGCCGCCGGGAACCGGTGTCTCCGCCACGTTCGACGAGGCGGTGCAGGGCGGCACCGTCCAGTTCACGGTCACCCCGTCCGTGACCGGCTCCGTGACGTACGACTCCGCGACCAGGACCGCCACCTTCCAGCCGACCGGCGCCCTGGCCTGGAACACCGCGTACACGGTGAAGGTCACCGGCGCCAAGGACGTCGCGGGCAACACGATGGCGGCCGCGTACACCTGGTCGTTCACCACCGCGCGGCAGCCGACCCCGCGCGTGTGCCCGTGCTCGATCTGGGCCGACGGCGCGATCCCACAGGTCACGGACGTGGACGATCCGAACTCGGTGGAGCTGGGCGTCAGGTTCACCTCCGACACCGCCGGTTGGGTCACCGGCGTCCGGTTCTACAAGGGGCCCGGCAACACCGGCACGCACACCGGCACCCTGTGGGCCGCCGACGGCACCCGGCTGGCCACCGTGACGTTCTCCGGCGAGTCGGCGGCGGGCTGGCAGGAGGCGCACTTCTCCACCGCAGTCTCCGTCGCCGCGAACACGACCTACGTGGTGTCCTATCTCGCGCCGAACGGCCACTACGCGGCCGACTCCGGCGCGTTCGCCGGGGCGGGCGTCGACGCCCCGCCGCTGCACGCCCTGCAGTCCGGCGGCCTCTACGGGTACGGCACCGGGGGCTTCCCGCCGAACGCGAGCACCGCGAACTACTGGGTCGACGTCGTCCTCACCACGACCGCCCCGGCGGCGGCGCCGGCCGGCGTGCCGAAGAACAGCCCGTCGCCGACGCCTACGCCCACGCCATCGACGCCACCGTCGACCACACCTCGCGAAGGAGAACACCATTGACGGACGCAGTGGGACTGGCGGTCATCGGGGCCGGCTACTGGGGGCCGAATCTCGTGCGGACCGCTCAGGCGACCCCGGCTCTGCGGCTGGAGTGGCTGTGCGACCTGGACGAGGAGCGGGCGCGCACCGTGCTCGGGGCCTACACGACGGTCCGGGCCACGACGTCCTACGAAGCGGTCTTAGACGATCCCGCGGTCGACGCGGTCGCGATCGCGACACCGGCGGCCACCCACTTCGATCTCGTACGGTCGGCGCTCGAGGCGGGCAAGCACGTGCTGGTCGAGAAGCCCCTCACGATGTCGGCCGCCGAGGGCCGCAAGCTCGTCGACCTGGCCGACCGGACCGGCCGCGTGCTCATGTGCGACCACACCTACTGCTACACCCCGGCGGTCCGGCGGATCCGCGAGCTGATCCATGGCGGTGAGCTCGGCGAGGTGCAGTTCGTCGACTCCGTCCGCATCAACCTCGGGCTGGTGCAGTCCGACATCGACGTGCTGTGGGACCTCGCGCCGCACGACCTGTCGATCCTCGACTTCGTGCTCCCGGAGAGGGTCGCCGCCGTCGCCGCCCACGCCAGCGATCCCATCGACGCCGGCCGGGCCTGCGTGGCGCACCTGACGCTGTGGCTGACGTCGGGGGCGATGGCCCACGTCCACGTCAACTGGCTCAGCCCGACCAAGATCCGCACCACCGTGATCGGCGGGTCGCGGCGCACGGTCGTGTGGGACGACCTGGACCCGCTGCGCCGGGTCTCGGTGCACGACCGGGGCGTGGACCGCGTCCCCCAGGGCCCCGACCAGCGCCGGGAGGCGCTGATCTCCTACCGGCTGGGCGACATCCACGTTCCCGCCCTGCCGGAACAGGAGGCGCTGCGCGGGGTGATGGCCGAGTTCGCGGCCGCCATCAACGAGTCCCGGCCGGCGCTCACCGACGGCCGCGCCGGCCTCCGCGTGATCACCCTGCTCGAGGCGGCCTCGCGCAGCATCGCGAACGGCGGCGCGACCGTCCCAACGAAGGAGAACGCGTGATCGAAGGTAGCCGCTGTCTCGTCACCGGGGGGGCCGGGACCATCGGCTCGACCATCGTCGACCAGCTCGTCGCCGCGGGCTGCGCGGACGTCATCGTCCTGGACAACTTCGTCCGCGGCCGGCCGGCGAACCTCGCCGGCGCGCGGGAGAGCGGCCGGGTACGCGTGGTCGACGGCGACATCCGTGACGGCGCGCTCGTGCGGTCGCTGCTCGACGGCGTGGACGTGGTCTTCCACCAGGCCGCGATCCGCATCACCCAGTGCGCGGAGGAGCCGCGGCTCGCGCTGCAGGTCCTCGTCGACGGCACCTACGAGGTGGTCGAGGCGGCGGCCGAGCGCGGGGTGCGCAAGGTCGTCGCGGCCTCCTCGGCGTCCGTGTACGGCCTCGCGGAGGAGTTCCCCACGCCGGAGCGCCACCACCCGTACGCCAACGACACGCTGTACGGCGCGGCGAAGACGTTCAACGAGGGGCTGCTGCGCAGCTTCCACGCGACGCACGGCCTCGACTACGTGGCCCTGCGCTACTTCAACGTGTACGGCCCACGGATGGACATCCACGGCCTGTACACCGAGGTGCTGATCCGCTGGATGGAGCGCATCGAGTCCGGCCGCCCGCCGCTCATCCTCGGCGACGGCGCCCAGACCATGGACTTCGTCTTCACCGAGGACATCGCGCGGGCCAACCTCCTGGCGGCCGAGAGCGACGTCACCGACGAGGTGTTCAACATCGGCAGCCGCACCGAGACCAGCCTCCGCGAGCTGGCCGAGGCGCTGCTGCGGGCGATGGACGCGGACCTCGGGCTCGAGTTCGGCCCGGCCCGGACCGTCAACGCGGTGACCCGGCGTCTCGCGGACGTGTCGAAGGCCGAGGAACGCCTCGGCTGGAAGGCCGAGATCGGCCTGGACGAAGGCCTGCGGCGGCTCGTGCGCTGGTGGCGGTCGCAGCGGTGAAGGAATCGGACGCGGGTGTTCGGACATCCGGCACCGTGAGCGCCTCGTGAACCTGGTCGTCTACTTCGGGGGCACGGGCTACGACGGGGTGGCGGGCACGGACCGGCGCATGGCCGATGGGCTCGCCGCCCTGACGCCCGTCCTCTACGTCGATCCGCCGCGCTCGGTACTGACCCCCTTGATCCACCCGCACCTCGCGGCGTCGCTGCGCGGTCCGGCGTTGCGCGAGGTACGCGCGGGGCTGTGGTGGCTCACCCCACGCGTGCTGCCCGGCGCCCAGCGCCCCGGCATGCGCCCCGTCACCGACGCGCTCATCCGCCGGGCGGCCCGTCGTGCCGCCGCCGGGCTCGGGATGCGCGTGCCGGCCGTGGTCGTCGCGGGCCCCGGCGACCTGCTCGGCGCCGTGCCGGGTGCGCGTGCCGTGTACTACGCCACCGACGACCTCGTGGCGGGCGCGGCGCTGCTGGGCCAATCGGCGCGGCACCTGCGCGCGGCCCAGGCCCGGCAGCTCGCCCGCGCCGACGCGGTCGCGGTCGTCTCCCCCGTGCTGCGGGAGAGGTTCGCGGGGGCGGTCGTGATCCCGAACGGCTGCACCCCCGTCGACGCCGACGCGGCGCCGTGGCCCGGCGACGTGCCCGGGTCCTTCGCCGGTCCGGTCGCCGGGTTCGTCGGGCACATCAACGCGCGGATCGACCTCACGCTCCTGGAAACCGTCGCGGGCTCCGGACGCCCGCTGCTGCTCGTCGGCCCGCACGACCCGTCGTACGCGCCGGCGCGCTTCGCGGCCCTGGTCGCGCGGGCGAACGTGTGCTGGACGGGGCGCAAGCCCGCCGAGGAGCTGGCGTCATACCTGAGGGTCATCGACGTGGGCCTCACGCCGTACGCGACCAGCGACTTCAACCGGGCCAGCTTCCCGATCAAGACTCTCGACTACCTCGCCGCCGGCCGCGGCGTGGTCTCGACCGACCTGCCGGCGACGGCATGGCTCGGCACGGACCTCGTGCGCACGGCGGCCCGTGACGACTTCGCGGCCGCCGTCGAGAAGGAGCTCGCCGTGCCCCGGACGCCGGAGCTCCAGGCGCGGCGACGTGCCTTCGCGGAACGGCACACCTGGTCCCGGCGGGCTCGCGACCTCGCCGCCCTGCTCGGATTGGAGAACCAATGATCCCGGTGATCAGGCCCGTGCTGGGCGACGAGGAGGCGGCCGCCGCCGCCGAGGCCGTACGGTCGGGCTGGGTGGCGCAGGGGCCGCGGGTCGCGGAGTTCGAGCGCGCGTTCGCCGACCACGTCGGCGCCGGCCACGGCGTGGCCACGTCGTCGTGCACGACGGCGCTGCACCTGGCCCTCTTGCTCGTGGGCGTGGGCGCCGGGGACGAGGTCGTCGTGCCGTCGCTGTCGTTCATCGCCACCGCGAACGCCGTACGGTACTGCGGCGCAACCCCGGTCTTCGCGGACGTCGACGCTGTCACCGGCAACGTCACCGCCAAGACCGTCGAGACGGTGATCACCGCCCGGACCCGCGCGGTGATCGCCGTCGACCAGGCCGGCGTGCCGTGCGACCTCGACGAGATCACCGCGCTCGGCGTCCCGGTGATCGAGGACGCGGCCTGCGCGGCGGGCTCGACCTATCGCGGCCGGCCGGTCGGCGCGGGGGCCGAGATCGCCGCCTGGTCCTTCCACCCGCGCAAGCTGATCACGACCGGCGAGGGCGGCATGCTCACCACGCGCTCCGGCGACCGGGCACGGCGGGCGCGGCGGCTTCGCGAGCACGGGATGAGCGTGAGCGCCGCCGAGCGGCACGCCAGCCGGACGGCCATCGTCGAGGAGTACTCCGAGACTGGCTTCAACTACCGGATGACCGACATCCAGGCGGCGATCGGGCTCGTCCAGCTGACACGCCTCGATGAGATCATCGCGCGGCGGCGTGCCCTGGCCGCGCGGTACCAGGAGCTGCTGCCCGGTTATGAAACGGCCCGCGACCCGGCGTACGGCGAGACCAACTACCAGTCGTTCTGGATCGTGCTGCCCGATGACCACCCCATCGGCCGCGACGCCCTGCTGGCACGACTCGCCGAGGAGGGGATCTCGGCCCGGCGCGGCATCATGGCCGCCCATCTCGAGCCCGCCTACGCCGGCACCACCGCCGACCTTCCGGTGACCGAACGGCTGACGCGGCGTTCCCTGATCCTTCCGCTGTTCCACGAGATGACCCATGCCGAGCAGGACCGGGTCGTCTCCGTCATCGCGGAGGCGCGGTGAAGATCCTTGTCTACCCGCACGCGATGGAGATCGGCGGCAGCCAGCTGAACGCGATCGAGCTGGCCGCCGCGGTCCGGGACCTCGGCCACGAGGTCGCCGTGATCGCGGAGCCGGGCCCGCTGGTCGAACGGGTGATCTCGCTCGGCCTCGAACACCTCCCCCTGGACGCCGGCCGGCGACGGCCCTCCCCGGCGACCGTACGGCTCCTGCGCCGATTGATCGCCGAGCGCGGGTACGACGTCGTCCACGGGTACGAGTGGCCGCCCGGGATCGAGGCGTTCTACGCGGCGGGCCGGCGGGCGGCGGCCGTGTGCACGGTGATGTCGATGTCCGTCGCGCCGTTCATTCCGGCGTCGCTGCCGCTCGTGGTGGGCACGCACGAGCTCAGCGAACGCACGGCCATAGGACGGCCGGGCCCGGTCCATCTCATCGAGCCGCCGATCGACGTGGACGCCAACGCGCCGGGGCACCCGGCGGACGGGTTCAGGGCACGGTTCGCGCTCGATGAGGACCATTTCGACGTCGTGGTCGTCGGCCGCCTCGTCCAGGAGCTCAAGCTCGAAGGAGTGCTCACGGCCGTCGACGTCGTCGGCGAGCTCGGCCGGGAACTGCCGATCCGGCTGGTGATCGTCGGCGACGGCCCGGCCCGGCCGGCCGTCGAGGCCCGCGCGGCACGGGTCAACGCGGCACTCGGCCGCCGCGGCGTCGTCCTCACCGGGCGGCTCGACGATCCCCGTCCCGCGTACGCCGCGGCGTCGGTCGCGCTGGCGATGGGCGGCTCGGCGCTACGGGCGCTCGCCTTCGCCCGCCCGCTGATCGTCCAGGGCGAGCGGGGTTTCTTCGAGCTGCTGACGCCGGAGTCGTGCGGCCGGTTCCTGAAGCAGGGCTGGTACGGCCTCGGCGACGGGAACGGGGCCGTCCGGCTGGCGACGATCCTTCGCGAACTGGTCGCCCACCCGGAACGGGGCGCGGAGCTGGGTGCGTACGGCCGGGACCTGGTCGCCGCGCGCTTCGGGCTCCGGCGGGCGGCGCGCGTCCAGGAGCAGATCTACCGCGACGCGCTCGCCTGGCGCTCGCCGGCCCGTGAGCTGGCGAGCACCGCCGGGCGGGTGCTGTCGTACAAGCTCCGCCGCCGCTACGGGAGGCTGCGCGGGACGGCCGCGCGCGACGACTTCAACGCGGTCGCGGGGAGCGTGCAGGGTTCGCTGAGCCGCCCCGTGGGCTCGCGATGACGCTGTTCCGGCAGGCGTCCCGCGCCCTCGGATGGAGCTTCCTCAACACCGTGCTGGGGCGGTTCGGCACGCTCGCCATCGGCATCCTGCTGGCCCGGGTCCTCGGCCCGAAGGAGTTCGGTGTCTTCGCGGTCGCGATGGTGGCACTGCTCGCGGTGCTGAGCTTCAACGAGCTCGGCGTGAGCCTGGCGATCGTGCGCTGGCCCGGCGAGCCACGGGAGATCGCGCCGACCGTGGCGACCATCTCGGTGATCTCCAGCGGGCTGGTCTACGCGGGCTGCTTCGCCGGGGCGCCCGCCTTCGCGGCGGCGATGGGCGCGCCCGCGGCCACCGGAGTCATCCGGCTGCTCACGCTCAGCGTGCTGGTCGACGGCCTGGTCGCCACCCCGGCGGCCATGCTGCAGCGGGCGTTCCGCCAGGACCGCAAGATGATCGCCGACCAGGTCAACAGCTGGGGCGGGGCGGCCGTGTCCGTCGTACTCGCCCTCACCGGCTGGGGAGCGATGAGCCTGGCGGTCGGGCGGCTCGCGGGCGCCGTCGGCTCGGGCGTGCTGCTGGTGGCCTTCTCCCCGGAGCCGCCGCGGTTCGGCTTCGACCGCGCGGTGGCGCGGAGGCTGCTGCGGTTCGGGCTGCCGCTCGCCGGGTCGAGCGTCGTCGTCTTCGCCGTGGGCGGCGTGGACCAGTTCGTGGTCGGCGACGTGCTCGGCCCCACCGCGCTCGGCTTCTACGTGCTGGCGTTCAACCTGTCGAACTGGCCGGTGGGAATGTTCTCTCAACCGGTCCGCAGCGTCGCGCCGGCGGCCTTCGCCCGCCTCCAGCACGACGCCCCGGCGATGCGGCGCACGTTCCTGTCCACCGCGGGGCTGCTCACCGCGGTGACCCTGCCGGTGTGCCTGCTCCTCGGCGGGGCGGCCGGGCCGCTGGTCCGCTTCGTGTACGGGCCCCGGTGGGAACCCGCCGCCGCAGCCCTGTTCTGGCTGGCGCTCCTCGGCGGGCTCCGGATCCTCTTCGAGCTGGTGTACGACTATTTCGTCGTCCTCACCCGTACCCGCGCGGTGTTCACGATCCAGGTCGTCTGGCTGTCCGTCCTGGTGCCGGCGCTGATCATCGGCGCGCGGCTGGACGGCATCGCCGGGGCCGCCGCCGCGCACGCCGCCGTCGCGGCGCTCGTGCCGCTGCCGCTGTACCTGGTGCAGCTGCGCCGGGTGGGCATCGGCGTCCGCGCCGTCGGTGCCCGCGTCGCGCCGGCGGTGCTGGTCGCCTCGGTCGTCGGGCCGGCCGCCGTGCTGGTCCACCGCGCGATCCCCTTCGACCTGCTCGCCCTCGCCGTCGCCGGCACCGTCGCGGTCACCGCGACCGGGCTGCTGGTCTACCGGATGCGGGGCGCGCTCAGGGAACTGCGAGGAGCCGAACATGCGTGATCTGGTGATCGTCGGTGCGGGCGGCTTCGCGCGCGAGACCGCGCAGCTCGCCCGCGAACGCCTGCTGGGCTTCCTGGACGACGATCCGGCCAAGCAGGGCACGGACGTCGACGGCGTCCCGGTGCTCGGCGGGACCAAGGAGGTCCCGCCCGGCACCCAGGTCGTCGTATGCGTCGGGAGCCCGCGCGACAACGGTGTCCGGGCGCGCCTCGTCGACCGGCTCGACCTGCCACCCGAGCGCTACGCCACACTCGTGCACCCGACCGCCTGGGTGTCGGCGTCATCGCGGGTCGGCCCGGGCTCGGTGCTGCTCGCCCAGGTCGTGCTCACCGCGTCGGTGCGGGTCGGCGCGCACGTCGCGATCATGCCGCACGTCACCCTGACGCACGATGACGTCGTGGCGGACTTCGTCACCATCGCCTCGGGAGTCCGGCTCGCCGGAGGCGTGCACGTGGGGCGAGGCGCCTACCTGGGCGCCGGCGCGCTCGTCCGGGAGGGCCGCACGATCGGCCAAGGCGCCCTGGTCGGCATGGGCGCGGTCGTCACGCGCGACGTACCGGCCGGAGAGGTCTGGGCCGGCAATCCGGCGCGTTACCTGCGCCACGTCTCCGAGGAGCACCGCCATGGCTGACGTTCCCTTCGTCGACCTCGCCGCCGCGCACGCCGAAGTCGCGGACGAGATCCGGGCGGGCTTCGACCGGGTGCTCGACACCACCGCGTTCGTCCAGGGGCCCGACGTCGGCGCCTTCGAGCGGGAGTACGCCGCCTTCTCCGGCGCGGGCCACTGCGTCGGCGTCGCCAGCGGCACCGACGCGCTCGAGCTCGCGCTCCGCGCGCTGGGGTGCGGGCCGGGCCGCGAGGTCGTCCTCCCGGCGAACACGTTCGTCGCGACCGCCGAGGCGGTCGTCCGGACCGGCGCGCGGCCTGTCCTCGTCGACGTCGACCCCGATCATCTGCTGCTCGAACCCCGCCTGTTGCTGTCGGCGATCGGGCCGCGGACGGCCGCGATCGTGCCGGTCCACCTGTACGGCCAGCTGGCGCCGATGGCCGCCATCGCGGCGCACGGGATCCCCGTCGTGGAGGACGCGGCCCAGTCCCAGGGGGCGTCCCAGGACGGCCGCGGCCTCTTCGGCCGGCTCGCCGCGACCAGCTTCTACCCCGGCAAGAACCTCGGCGCGTACGGCGACGCGGGAGCCGTGCTCACCGACTCCGCCGACCTGGCCCGCGCGGTGCGGCTCCTCGGCGACCACGGCAGCGAGGTGAAGTACCGCCACGAGACGCTCGGCTTCAACTCCCGCCTGGACACCCTGCAGGCGGTCGTGCTGCGCGCAAAACTGCGCCGCCTCACGGACTGGAACGGGCGCCGCCGCGTCGCCGCGGCGCGCTACGCCGCGCTGCTGGACGGCCTTCCCGACGTCACGCTGCCCGCCGAGGCCACCGGCAACACGCACGTCTGGCACCTGTACGTCATCCGAGTGCCCCGCCGCGACGAGGTGGCGCGGACCCTTGCCGAGATGGGGATCCGGACCGGCATCCACTACCCCATGCCGATCCACCTGCAGCCGGCCTTCCGCGACCTGGGACACGCCCCCGGAGACTTCCCCGTCACCGAGACGGCGGCGACGGAGATCCTCTCGTTGCCGATGTTCCCGCACATCACCGAGGAGCAGCAGGACCGCGTCGCCACCGCCCTCCGCAAGGCCCTCTAGCTTGATCGTTAACCCGTCCGGCGTGTCTCACGGCGCGGGGACCGGATCTAGACGTGTTCACGGTGTCGCGGCTGGGACAGGCCGAGGACTTGGCCGCCCGACTCCCAGATACCCCGGACGACAACTGGATGTCCTTCTCGACGACGAACGTCAACGTTTGGAAGGCCCCACGACGCCGACGCGCCGCGGAGCCGGATGAGCCTGGCATCGAGCTGCAGGAACCAGATGATGACGACCGAGCGCACCCCGGCTCGCCATCGCCACCGTCTGCGGCAATGGGGAGCCGGGGTGCTGTGTCGTCCCAGGTCGACTACCCGCGTCGTGCGAGCAGGGGGTTGCCCAGGGTGTCGCCCTTGACGGTGTAGCCGGTGCCCCACAGTCCTCCGCCGGGGATGGATGCCAGGCCCTGCACTGATCCCAGCTCGCCCGTCGGGGCGGGTGCCTTCACCCAGCTCCGCCCGGTCCAGTGCAGCATGAGCGGCATGCCGTAGGGGCCCCACCCTTTGAAGGTGTCACCCGCCACCTGGAGATCGTGGCCGTCGCGGGCCAGGTCGAACAGCTCGCCGACGGCGTCGGCGGGTACCTGCGTGGCCGTCCACGTACGCCCGTTCCAGTGGAGCACCATGGGACGGCGCGGTGCCACCGCGTCACGCCTGCCCCATCCGACGAGCCACATGTCGTGCTGCGCGAACGCCCGAACCTTGGTGACCCGCTGGGTCTCCAGACCGGTCGACGGTTGCGGCGTCCGCCGCCAGGTGTGACCGTCCCAATGCAGGAGCAGCAGTCGTTCAGGGTGGTCCGTGTTTCCTGTGTAGTCCGTGCCCACGGCCCACACATCCTTTGGGCTCCGCATATCAAGGGAGTCCAGCGAGAAGTCATCGCCCAGTCCCGGGAGAGGTACCGCCCGCCAGGTCCTGCCGTCCCATCTCTGCACGAATCCGCGCATCGTCCCTGAGTGGGAGATGGAGTCGTAGGCCGTACCGACCAGCCATGCGCCAGCAGCGCCCGTGGCCTTGACCTGCCGCACGAAGACATCGGCCGCACCGGGGACCTTGGGGCCGGGCACCTGGATCCAGCGCCGGCCGGACCAGTGCAAGATGCCGCATTCGGCCGTGGCCCACAGGTTGGCGCGCCCCGCGGAACTGATTGAGCCGATGCCTCCGACCTCCGGCACCGGCACCCGCCGCCAGGCCCCGGCCTGCCAGCGCAGCATGCGTGAGGTGAAGACCTTCGAGTCGTCGCACTGGTCACTCCCGCTCCTGGACGTCCGCGGTAGGGCATGGGCGGCGGTTTGGTGGTGGTGTGGGATGAGCTGACCGCCGGCCGCCCACGCGTCGTCCCGGGCGGTCGCGGTGATGGGACCAAGGGTCGCGCCACTCCCGACCGGTGCTGTCAGCCGGCGCCAGTGCGGCGCCTGAGCCGCACTGGCGGGCATCACTCCGAACTGGGCCACAGCGAGTGCGGCCAGGCCGATCGCGGACACTCTCGTCGTGAACATGCGTCGTTCCTATCTTCGATCTTTTCTGGAGCGTGACCGGCGGGAACGCCGAACACGTCATGGAGGTACCGGCATCGAGAGGTCACGGCCTCCCGGCCGGCGGGTCGGTCGTCGCGACCGGCCCGGCGCTCAGTTCCCCGGTCTGGGCGCCGTGTCGGTCCAGTTCTGTGCGATGACGGTGTTGGACCCGCTCAGAGCACCGGCGGGCAACGCCGTCGAGGATGGGGCGGGGGTCACCACAACGACGCTGTCGCCCAGGACCCGCCCGGTCGACAGGTCGAGGATGAGGCGTTCCTGGTAGGTCCCGCCGTTTTTGTGACCGACCATCGCGACCGCGGTTCCGACGCGTCCTTCTCCGTCCTTGAGTTTGCCGACCTTGGTGATGCCGGGAAGGTCGGCCAGCACACGGAAGGTCGCGGCGCGTACGGCCGGGGTGAGGGGCATGTAGCGGAGCAGGGCGGTCGCAATGATGAAGACCCGTACCGGCTCGGAATCGTCGGAAGTGACGGAGGTTCCGGCCTGGAGAAGCCGTGCCTTGAGCTTCGCCGGATCGGTGGGCAGCGCCTGCACGTCCCGCAGCGTGGCCGTCCGGCCCAAAGGGTTCATGCTCTCGCCGGAGCTGACCTGTGCCGGTCCGGGCTTGGCGGACAGCCGATCATTGCGGATCGGGACACTCTGCGGCGAGCCCGCGCGGCGCCATGCCGCCGCGTCGGCGGGCCCGGCAGGGCGGAACCCGAGAGGCTGAGAGATGAGGACGCCCTGGACGCCGCGCGCGGATGGGTTCCAGCGTTCATCGCGCGTTTCACTCACCACGGTGTAGCGCCCCCGCCCGGAGCCGACGGACACATACAGGCGGCTGCGGATACTGACGTGCCAGTAGCGTCCGGTCTCGACCGGCCGGCCGGCGGCAGAGGTGGCGGCGGTGAGAAGGATCCCCCTGGCCGAAAGGTCGGTGGCCCGCCCTGGACGGTCTGAGGAGGGCGCAGGCGTTCCCGAGAGTGCGACGGCCACCGCCGCGGCGACCGCGCTCAGGCCCAGCGCCCCCGCGGTCCAACGCCTCCGCGCTCTGAACGTGCCGGCTCGGCGGCCGAAGGCCCGATCACCGGCCTGGCCGGAGCCGAGCGCTCGGTCACGGGCACGGGCGAGGAGGGCGGGCGACGGGGCCGCCGGCTCATCGAAGAACTCCCGGATCAGGGTCACGTCGTCCATGGGGTCAGCTCCACTCATCGAGCAGGGGATTGGTCTCACCGAGCGCCTTACGGACGCGCGCACGCGCCCTGTTGAAGCGGGAGCAGACGGTGCCGTAGGGCACGTCGAGGGCCTGGGCGACCTCCTCGTACGTCAGCTCGCCGAGGATGACCAAGAGCAGCACGTCGCGTAGCCGCGGTGACAGGCTCGCCAGCGCCCCCGCCAGCCGGGGCCGCAGTTCACCCGCACTGATCCGGTCGGTGACGCGGTCCTCGTGGACTCCCCGGCTCGGGTCCGCACCCAGCCGTTCCAGAGCCCGGTACGCCCGGGCCTCCTGGCGGCGATGCCTGGCGATCAAATTCGTGGCGATACCGAACAGCCACGACCGGGTCGCTCCGCGATCCGGGTCGAAGCTGTCCCAGCGGCGAAAGGCGATCGCGAACGTCTCGGCCGCCAGATCCTCGGCCGCATCAGCGTCCAATCGCATGGCGATGTAGCGATGGATCTGCGGGAAGTACGCCTCGAATATCGCGGCGAATGTCGCAGACCGCCCTGGGGGAGCATGCACATCGGGAGGTGACGCCAACGGAGGGCTCCTTCATGCGGCGGTAATGTCGGCGTGTGTTCGCCGCAGCGCCCGCAACCCTTCCATCCCACGACGATCTCGCCGGACCCGACCGAAACGCTGACCGCCTTAGGCGGTCGGCTCACGTGGATTCGAGAGTGCGTTCCTCCTGATCGGCGAGGCGAGCCGAGGCCGGACGGCGGTGTCCGGGGAACGGATCGGTCTCCAGGTCACCGTCCTCGGCCGGCCTCATCGCCGACATCCGCCCCGGGACGCCCCGACATCGTCACAAGCCGGAATATCGGCGCCCTGAACGATCAAGCCGATCGGTCAGGGCGGGCCGCGATCTCGAGGATGGCGAGGAACGCGGCCGTGGCCTCGCCGGGGCGGCGGGCGCCGCTCAGCATCTCCGCCAGCCACTGCTCGCGGACGAGGCCGGTGGCGGCGACCGGCTCCAGCAGGTCCGGATTATCCCTCCAGTGGCGGACGAGCAGCTCGGTGACGGTCGGCACGCCGACGCCGGGGTTGCCGCTGTTCCGGACGCGCTGCCCGACCTTGCGGCTCGCCCGTCGCGCGAAGTCGTACGACGACCGCAGCGGGCCGCGCGACGGCAGGGTGTCCGGCCGGATCCCCGTGTCGAGGGGGATCCTCGCGAGTTCCGGGTCGAGCTCCATCAGCACGCGAGCGTTGAACCGCGACCCGCGCTTGTCCTCCGGTGCCAGCGACCGGGCGGCGGCCAGGAATTCGGGGTGCAGCAGCGGGCTGAGCGTCACGTAGCGCAGGCACGCCCCCGTGAGGGTCGCGCCGACCCAGCGATGGGCGCGCTCCCGCACGTAGAACTCGTCGGTCGCCGTCAGCCAGTCGGTGTCGTAGGCGGCGAACACGTCCCGGAGGGTGGCCAGCGTGGCGGCTTCCGTCTCGGCCGCGTACTCGGGGTCGAACATCGCCGGGTCGGCCGGTTCCAGGGTGAAGACGCGCCACCTCGCCAGCCGGTCGACCAGCGCCGGGGTGGGCCGATGGTGTTGCCGCTGAGCCGGGTAGTAGAAGGCACGGGCCGTCTCCCCGCCGAAACCGTTGATCCGCGGCTCGCCCGGGGCCCGTGCCTCCGCCCAGTCGAGCACGGCGAACGCGATGGGGCTGCCGAGCCCACCGCTGCGCAGCGCAGCGCTGTGCACGAGGTCGTACGCCTCCGCCGGGTCGAGCGCGGCCAGGCCGCCGAGGTCGATGACGTCGCGCCGCAGGCCGTACGCCTCCGCCAGGCGGGTGGCGACCGTGTGGTCCCGGCTCTCGGCCGAGGAGAGCGTCAGCGCCCGCAGCCCGCGCCGGCGGTCCGGCGGGACGGCGGCGAGGAGCACGCGCGAGTCCAGGCCGCCGGAGAGTTGCAGCACGGCGTCGGGATGCTCGTCGAGGCCGCGTTCCACGTCGTCGCGGAGGACGCGCGCCGTGTTCCGGACCGGATCGGCCGCCGGTTCGAAGCCGGGCACCGGGTAGGGCTCCTCGTGCAGCCGCCCGCCGGTGAGCCGCCAGCGATGGGCGGCCGGCAGCTTGGTGACCCCCTCGTACGGCGTCGCGACGCCCAGGTGGTGGCCGATGAGCCGGTACGCCCCCAGCGCCCGAAGGTCGAGCGGAGCCCCGGCGATCCGGGCGAGCAGCCGCGCCGAGGTGGAGATCGCCGCCCAGCCCACTCCCCGCACCCCGTAGATGTGGCGAAGTCCGAGGTGGTCGGTTGCGGCCGTGACGGTGTCGCCGTCGACGAGCACGGCCGCGTACGGCGCCGCGATGTCGCCGAGGCCGTCGCCCGACCTCAGCCGGCCGGCGAGATCACCCGGTGCCAGCGGCCCCTTCGCGTGGTCGCGCGGCCCCAGGGACAGCGCGATGCCCGTGCCGGCACGCGGCTCGCCCGTGGCCCAGACGACGCCACCGGGGAAGGACAGCCTCGCCGACTCCGGTCCGAAGGGGGCCTCCGCCGTCCGGCCGGACACCGCGAGGAACTCGCCGCATGTGATCGTCATTGGGTGCTCCGGGTGAGTTCGGACCGCGAGGCGGCGGACGGCTCCGCCGCGGACCGCGGCCGCAGCAACCGCCACAGGGCGCCGCAGCAGCCCAGGATGAGAAAGGTCAGGCCGCAGGTCATCGGGAACGACGCGGCGTCGAACACTCCGAAACTGAAGGCCGCGACGGCGACGCACGCGGCCAGGCACTGGGCCAGATGCCGGACCCGCGGATCGTCGCTCATCGCGCGGGCCCGCCGCGCCAGCCACCAGCCCGTGCCGAAGAGTCCGAGCAGGGCGAGTAGGCCGGTCGCCCCCATCTCCACCAGCGTGACGAGGTACTGGTTGTCGAAGATCCGGTAGAACTGCGGCAGGAACGTCCCGAATCCGCGCCCGAACCACGGGCTGCGCGCGAAGTAGTGCGCGGCCGCGTCGTAGTCGTGCGTCCGGTAGTTCGTGCTGCTGTCGTTGCCGATGTGGGTGATCAGCGACTTCACCGTGCCGAGCAGCCCCGGCGTGAGGACGTACAGCGCCGCGCCGAAGCACACGATGACCGCGTACGCGCGGCGCCGGGATCCGGCGTCCCAGGTGGGCAGGATCACCACCAGCGCGATGAACGCGCCCAGCACCGCCGACCGCGAGACCGTCATCATCATCGCGGCGGCGATGACGATGACCTGCGTCCACCGGATCCCCCGGCGCCCCTCCGGCGCGTACCGCGCGCCGTGGATGGCCAGCGGCAGGAGCAGCCCGAGCACCACACCGAACTCGATCGGGTGGATGGCCGTTCCGGCGGGGCGGTTGAACTCGTCGCGCGGCACGGAGGAGAAGATGTGCACCTGCTGGACCAGACCCGGAATATGGACATAGCGGGCCAGGTCGAGGCCGGTGAAGAACTGCGTGACCCCGACGACGCCCAGCAGCCCGCCGATCGTGGACATGCGGCGGTGCAGCACCTCGAGGTTGTCCACACGCTCGACGCAGTCCGCCGTCAGCAGGGCGATGCCGGCCCAGCCGGCGGCGATGATGAGACCGCGGTCGGCGCCGTTGACCTCCAGCACCTGCAGCGGCCTCGTCATGGCCATGACGTAGCTGAGCAGCACGGCGATGAGGAAGGCGGCGATCGCGAGGCGTAGCGGCTGCCGCTCGCGGGCGACGGCCGACCGCGGGCTCAGCCAGGCGAAGCAGTACCAGAGGAAGTAGAGCACGGCGAGGACGCCCGCGGGAGTGCCCGCGGCGCCGAGCGAGCTGATGGCGTACTGCGATGGGATGAGCAGCAGGATGAGCACGTAGGCGGTGAGGATCGTGACCGGCGCCGTGCGCGCCAGCGGCCGGTGGATCTCCGTCACCGGGCCGTCCGCCGGCGATCGGTCACGGTGTCCACCACGACGGGAAGCGCGACGCACAGCAGGAGCTCGACGCCGACGACCATGACGAGCAGCCGCACCTTCTCCTTCGGCACGCGCCGCGGCTCCCGGCTCGCCGCGATGACCCGGGTGCGCACCTTGGCGCGCTCCGACATCCCCGACTGCATCGTCGCGAGGCTCCGGGGGATCTCCGCGAGCAGCGCGTCGAGCGTCGACTGGATGTTGCGGGGGTTCACGCCGACGACCTCGACCTCCAGCGCCGGCTCCGCGTACACCGGCGCCGGGCTCAGCGTGTACGCGCTGGTGAAGCCGTGCCTGCGCAGGCTCTCGACCGTACGGGCGTCCATCACCGCGCGGCCGACCGCCTCCGCGGAAACGTGCAGCGAATCGGCGAACTGCTGATAGGGATTACCGCCAGCCTCTTTTGTCTGAATGGGAGAGGACAAAAACAGTACGCTCGCGGTGCCCTGATAGGTCCACGGCAACACCGTGTAGAAGAACGCGACCCCGCCGAACGACAGGAGCAGGAGAAGGAGCGTCAGCCACCACCATCGCGTCAGAGCGCGAAGAGTTCCGAGTAGATCCATCAGCCCCGTTCCCCCACCCGCATGGACCCACCCACAATAGATTTCGCCGGACTTTCGCGCTATCGGGCCGCCGACGTATTCGTGTGCGAAGATGGCAGGAGCCGATGACCATACAAGATTTCGCCCTCCTGCTCTGGCGGCACCCGGTGGTGGTCCTGCTGGCGATATTCGTCACGGCCGGTGCGGCATTGCACATCGTGGCCGAGCGGCCCGCATATGAGACCCGCGCGGTGGTCAATTTCCTGATGCCGGGCTCGACCGGCTTCGAGAACTTCAACATCAGCCTCGTGGTCGAGGGCGCGGTCACCGCGCTGTCACTCGACTCGCAGGACGGCACGGCGCGGGTGCGCCGCCAGGGCGGCACCGCCGCCTACGACGTCGTGCTCGCCAACCGGGGGAACGACGAGCAGCCGGTCCACGACCAGCCGTACGTGACGCTGATCGTCAACTCTCATGACCCGGCCCAGGCGTCCCGCACGCTCGCCGTCCTCATCGGTGTCCTCCGCGCCGACGTCCGCGATCGGCAGGTGGCGGCCGGGGCCCGCCCGGACGCGCTCATCACGACCCACGTGGTGGCGAGCTCCGACCGGCCGATCCCGCTCGTCAGCCGCCGGACGCGCGCGCTCGCCGCGATCGGGGCGGCCGGTCTCCTGGCCATGCTGGTCGGAGCTCTGATGGCCGAGCGACATCCACGACTCCGGCTCCGCCGCCCAGGGATGACGTCATGACCGGCCGCGCGCGCTTAACGACGGCGATCGTCATCGCGGCGGTCGCCGCGTCGGTCTCGGCGTTGCTCGTCGGCTGGGCGGCACGGGGCTCGCCGTCCTCCCGCCGAGCGCGACCGGGAGCCACCGCGGCATCGCCTGGAGCCTCCGCGGTGGGCGGCGGAACGACACGGCCGCGCTCCGAGGTTCCCTCGCTCCAGGTCAGGTCGGGGCCGGGGTCGCCCGCCCCGCCGCGCTGGCCCGACGCCGCCACCACCGGACCGCGGCCGGGCACCCGGCTCCAGGTACGGACCGGAACCATCAAGGTGACGACGGACGGCGCCGTGCTCGACGGGCTGGAGGTCCACGGCGACATCGTGGTCCTGGCCAGGAACGTCACCATCCGCAACTGCCGGGTCATCGGCGCGGGCGACTGGGCGATCCTGCAGCGCATGGAGGCCGGAAGCGGCGGGCTGACCGTCGAGGACACCGAGATCTCCGGTGGCGGCGGCCGCCCGCTGGAGTTCGGCGTGCTCAACTTCGCGGGCGACCTCACGGTCCGGCGGGTGAACGTCCACGCCATGATGTCGGCCGTCCAGACCAGCCAGGGGCTCATCGAGGACTCCTACTTCCACGACCCGAAGGACTTCCCCGGCGCGCACGTGACCCTCGTGGCGTCCGGCAGCGGACCGCGTCCGGGCATGACCTTCGTCGTCCGGCACAACGCCATCCTGAATCCCGGCGGCCAGACCGCCGCCGTGGCGCTCTACCAGGACTTCGGCCTCAACCACGACGTCCTCGTGCAGGACAACCTGCTCGCCGGCGGCGGCTACACGGTGTACGGCGGAGCCGGCAAGTACGGCCGGCCGCACCACATCCGGTTCATCGGCAACGTCTTCAGCCGCCGCTACTTCAGCAAGGGCGGGGCGTTCGGGTGGGGCACCACCTGGGACGACTCCGCCCCCGGCAACCAGTGGAAGAAGAACACGTGGGAGGACACCGGCAGCCCGGTCCCAGCCCCGTAGTCGTGCCTACGAGCGGTCCGTGTCAGATCGAGAAATGTCGATCCTCCGGTCCTTGATCGCGCCGAGTCCTGCCTCCAGGCCGTCGAGGACGGCGTGGAGGCCGAATTCGAGGGTGTTGTCGGGTGCCGCACCGTAGTCGGCTCCGGCCGTGTCCAGGCGGGTGCGCAGTCGGGGGAACTGCGCCGCGATCTGGCGGGCTTCGGTCATGGTGTCGCGCATCATCTGCTCGGCCTCGCCGCCGTCGCGGGCCAGTTTGCGGGTGAGTGAGGCCGCCGCGGCCGGGCCGAGGGCGTTGCCGAGCACGAAGGTGAAGACGGTGGCCGCCGCCTGGTCGGCCGCGGCGCCGCTGAATCCGGCGGCCTCGTAGATGGCGAGGAGGTGGTCGTCGTGGCGGGCCTTGCCGGGGCCGAACATCAGGAAGGAGCCGAAGGCCTGCAGCAGCCACGGGTGGCGGGTGAGCATCGCGTGCAGGTCGCCGGCCATGGCGGTGGCGGCCGTACGCCAGTCGACCACGTCCAGGTCGGGCAGCGTGATCTCGTGCCATACCTGGTCGCCGGCGAGGGCGATGAGGTTGTCCTTGCTGCCCACGTGCCAGTAGACCGCGGTGGCCGCTGAGCCCAGGCGCCTGCCCAGCGCGCGCATGTTCAGGCCTTCCAGGCCTTCGGCGTCCAGCAGGGCGATGGCGGCGGTGACGATCTGTTCACGGGTCAGCGTGTCACGGGTCATGGGCCCACGATAGCCATCGACTTGCACATCGTTCAAGAAACACTTGCACTGTGTTCAAGTCCTCGCTAGCGTTCACTTGAACACAGTGCAAGTCAACTGTGGGGTCGTTGGACACCTCGGTGTCGTGCGCGAACACGGAACGGAAAGGGAAACGGAATGTCACACGAGGCACTGGCGGAGTTCGTCGAGGCGAAGGCCAAGGAGTTCGACATCCCGGGTGTCGCGGTCGGGGTGTGGGTGGACGGCCGGGAGATCTTCGCCTGTCACGGCGTGACGAGCGTCGACAACCCGCTGCCCGTCGACCAGGACACGCTGTTCGTGCTGGGCTCGGTCACCAAGACCTACACCGCGGCCGCGATCATGCGCCTGGTCGAGATGGGGCGGGTCGAGCTGGAGGCGCCGGTACGCCGCTACGTACCCGAACTTCGGCTCCCCGACCAGGACGCGGCCGCTCAGATCACCATCCTGCACCTGCTCAACCACACCGCCGGCCTGGACACCCGAATGGTCGCCGACACCGGCGAGGGGGACGACGCGCTGGCCGGCGAGGTCGCGAAGATGGCCGACGTGCCGCTGGCCGGTCCGGTCGGCGGCCGAGCCTCCTACAGTCAGCTCGGCTACAACCTGCTCGGCCGGGTCATCGAGAACGTCACCGGCCAGACCTACGAGGCCGCCATCGCCGCACTGCTCTTCGAGCCCCTGGGCCTGGCCGACAGCGTCTTCACCGCCGGACAAGCCATCACCCGCAGGTTCGCCGTCGGCCACAACCTCAGTGAGGGGACGCTCGGGACCGTCCGGACCTGGAAGGACACGCGCGGCAACCACCCCGGCGGTGGCCTGGTGTCCTCAGCGGCCGACCAGCTCCGCTGGGCCCGATTCCATCTCGGCGGCGGCGATCTGGCACGGCGGATGCAGGAGCCGACGGTGGAGCTTCACGGCTCCACGCTCGGCGATGCCATCGGCATCGCCTGGTTCCTGCGCGACGTGGACGGCGTACGCACCGTCGGGCACGGCGGATCGTCCAACGGCCAGTTCGCCGACCTTCTGCTGGTTCCCGAACGAGACTTCGCCGTCGTGGCCATGTCCAATGCCGGGCCGGACAACGGCCTGGCGTTCAACCAGGCCGTGGTCCGCTGGGCGCTGGAGACCTACCTCGGCGTGGTCGAGCGGGACTCCGAGCCGATCCCTTACGACCCGCAGCGCGCCCGGGAGATCGCCGGACACTACGAGAACGAATTCATGACACTGATCATCGACACCGACGGTGAGACGCTGACGGTGGAATGCCGGATCAAGCCGGAGATCCGCGCGGCGTCCGAGGCCGAACTGCCGGCCGACCTCCCGCCGGCCGGGCTCGGCCTGCTGCCGGGAACCGGCGACGAGTACATCGTCACCGGCGGCGGCCTTGTGGGGCAGCGCGGTTTCCTCACCCGCGACACCGACGGCGCCATCATCGGGGCGGACCTGGCCGGACGGCTGTTCAACCGGGTCTGAACCATCGCGCACCCGGTCAGGGCCGGAGCAGCAGGACGCCCTTCTGACAAGACAGGCTGATCGGATTTCCTCGATGGCTATCGAGATTGACCAATACCTCGCTGGAGGATAGAGATGACCGAGTTCGTGGATGTCGACGGCGGCCGGATCGCCTACGACGTGATCGGTGAAGGCCCGCTGGTGGTCATGCAGCACGGGATGGGCGACATGCGCCAGGCCTTCCGCCACCTCGCTCCCCAGCTCGCCGCGGCCGGCTACCGAGTGGTCACCGCCGACATGCGCGGGCACGGCGAGTCGAGCATGGATTGGGGCAGCGACGCCATCAGCCGGACCGACGTGGCAGGCGACCTGCTCGCGTTGATCCGCCACCTGGGCGGACCAGCCGTCATCGTTGGCCACTCGCTCGGCGGCGGCGCCGCCACCATCGCCGCGGCGACCGCTTCCGAGCTGGTCACCGCGATCGTCGAGATCAACCCCTTCACCAGGGTCCCGAAGACCGACGTCGGCGCCCTGTTCACCAACTCGCTCTACCGCCGGGGCGGGCTACGGCTGATTAGCGCCGGAATGTTCAAGAGCCTCAAGCTGTGGATGAGCTACCTCAACGTCGCCTACCCCACCAAGCCCGCCGACTACGACGCCTACATGGCTCAGCTCGCGGCCAAGTTGTCAGAGCCCGGACGATTCGCCGAGTTCATGAAGACCACCAAGTCCACCCCCGCCGACGCGCAGGCGCAGCTCCCGAATGTCCACGTCCCGGCGCTGATCCTCATGGGCGCCGCGGAGTGCGACTTCCCCGACCCGCGGGCCGAGGGCGAGGCGATCGTGTCGATGATGCCCACCGGGATCGGCACCCTCGGCCTGATCGAGGGCGCGGGCCACTACCCGCACGCGCAGTCCGCGGATCTGACCGCCGCCCAGATCATCCCCTTCCTCAAGGAGCACGCCGGCGCCTAGGGCCGGACTGAGCAATCCTCGCTGTGGGGCGAGCGAGTAGCTCCCGCGGGGTGGGCCGGGCTGCGGCCGGGCCAAAGCCCGGCATAACGCCTGAACGTCACCGAGGGGCTAGGTCCCTTGTTCTGCGGTGTGCACTCAGGCGGGAAAATTGCCGTGTGGCGGGACGGCACAGAACGAGGGCAGTCGCCCCGGACGGAAGAGTCCTGTTATCCGCTCCGGTGAGGCCTTCGAGGCCCGCCCCACCAACCACCCTCCGAGAACGCGCCCGGAAGCAGCCCGCCCGCACCTTGGACACGGCACTAGTTGGACGGTGCCAGGGTGCGCAGGACGTCGAACTCGTTGCCCTCGGGGTCGGCCATGACCACCCAGCTCCGGCCGGTGCCCTGGCCCACGTCCACCTTGACGGCACCGAGGCCGAGCAGCCTGGCCACCTCGTCGTCGGTACTGCCGTCGATCGGGCTGACGTCGAGGTGGAGCCGGTTCTTCACGGTCTTGCCCTCGGGCACCTGGATGAACACCAGGGTGGGCGGCATCTGGCGGGCCCGGACCTCCTCGACGGTCGGCTCCCAGGAGCCGATCTCGACCTTGCCCTCGCTCCGGTCGATCACCTTGAAGTCCAGGACCGCGCACCAGAAGGCCGCGAGCCGTTCCGGATCGTGGCAGTCGACAACCAACTCGGTGAACCTACTCGTCATGATTCCCCCAGACACTGCGGACGGGGGGTCAGCCTATGGGGCCGCGCCACCCATCCGGCAAGTCCGGAATCGCTACGACCACCAACCCTTGGAGTCGATCATCTAGACGCGGCGGAGCCAGATGGAGCCGGGTTCCTCGCGGGCCAGGGCGGGCGGGACGCGGTCCGGGTGTTCCTTCCAGAGCCAGGAGGAGAACAGCAGCACCTCCCAGTCGGCGTTGCCGACGAGGAATGCGTGCAGCAGGTAGTTCTCGGTCCAGTCGCGGCCTTCGCGCAGCCACGACTCGGGGTATTCGAACGGCCAGAACACGTCGTGGATGTGCACCACGACGCCCGCCGCCAGCCGCGGCAGCACCTGGAGGTACAGCCAGACCACGTCGGATCCGGCCTTCGCGACGTGCGTGGAGTCGATGAAGAGCACGTCACCCGCCCCGAGCGCGTCGTACGCGGTGAGGGGGACGTCCTGGACCGGCCGGGTCAGGAGCGTCACCGGGTCGCCGTCGCGCAGCACCGACAGCAGCCGGTCCGGGTACGGCTCGACGCAGCTCACCTCCAGGCCGGGCAGGTGGGCGTCCGCGGTGTCGAGGGCGAGGGCCGTGCTGTACCCGGAGCCGATCTCCATCACGCGTTCGGGCCGCAGGTGACGGAGCATCGCCCGGTAGACCGCCCCGTCGCCGGCGCCGTACATCGGATTGTCCGGCGTGTACCGCGGCCCTTCGAAGGGCTCCGCCATCATCGGGGCGAGGGCCTTCGCGAGGGCGAGCTGGTCGCCGGTTCTCAGGTCGACGCCGGGCACCGCCGGTGACGCCCGCCATTCGAGGGCTCTCCGCACGTCGGACGGGGCGGTCAGCGGAGAGTAGAAATGCCCGGGCGGCATCCAGGACGGGCGGGTCAGGGCGGCGGACAGTGCCCGTGCCGTGCGGCCCGCGCGCCGCAGCATCGGGTTACGCATGGTCGTCCGCTCTGTGGTGGCCGGGGTCCCCCGGCCGGCTCTCCAGCCACATGGCCTCGTAGTCGATCTCCCCGGCCGGTACGTCCGGAGACCGTGGCGGCGCGGCCGGCGGGCCGGTGGCGCGGCGGCGATCCGCCAGCGCCTGGACGAGCAGCAGCAGGCCGGCGGACGCCCCGAGCGCGACGGCGAGGAGCTCGCCGAGCAGCTGGATCTTCGGTTTCCGGACGCGGAGCGGCCGGTCGGTCGAGTTGACGACGTCGGCGGTGATGCGCGCGTCGGGTTTCAGCCCGCTCTGCAGCGTTTCGAGCTGGGAGTTCACCGCCGTGATGAGGGCCTTGAGCGTCGTGCCGGTGGTGCGGGGATCGGAGCCGGTCACCGTGATCGAGAGCACCGGTCCCGCCGAGTCGGGGGCGACGCCGACCGTGTAGTTGGCGGTGTATCCCTGTTTGCGCAGGGACTGCACCGTCTGATCGTCCATCAGCCGGCGTCCGACGACCTCGGCGGACACCGTCAGCGAGGAGGCGAAGACGAGGTACGGATTGCCGCCGGCCTGCTTGGCGACGATCCGCGAGGAGAGGAAGACCATGTTCGCCTCGCCCTGGTAGGTCCACGGCAGGACCACCACGCCCGCTCCCAGGCCGGCGAGCGTGAGCGCGAGCAGGACCGACGCGAGCCGCCACCGGGCACGGACGGCACGAAGTAAAACCCTCATCGGTCTCCTACGGTCGCGGGCTCCCCATCACCTTGCCACGGCACGGTCCGCCGTGGAAGGGACGTCGGCCGTGGCCGTTCGCCGGTCACAGCCGCTCCACCTGGGGGCCGGCCAGGCGGCGCCGGCAGTCGAGGACGAGAGGGGCGTGCCGGGTGATCTCGTCGACGTCGAACGCGTCGTGGTCCGTGACCAGCACGACGATGTCCGCGGCCCCGAGCTCGTCCGGGGTGACCTCGACCCGGCGGACGATGCCGTCCACGGGGGTGGCCTCGACGACGTGCGGGTCGGCCCCGCTCACCCGCGCGCCCATGGCGGTGAGCAGCTGGGCCGCGCGTACGGCGGGCGACTCGCGTGCGTCTCCGGTGTTCTTCTTGTAGGCGAGCCCGAGCAGCAGGACGCTGGATCCGTTGACGGGCTTGCGGCGGGCATTGAGCGCCGTGCTGACCCTTTGGACCACGTAGTCGGGCATGTGGCCGTTGATGTCGTTGGCCAGCTCCACGAACCGGAAGTTCTGGCCGAGCGCCCGTTCCACTCGCCACGAGAGGTACGACGGGTCGATCGGCAGGCAGTGCCCGCCCACCCCGGGTCCGGGGGTGAACGGCATGAATCCGAACGGCTTGGTCGAGGCGGCGTCGATCGCCTCCCACACGTCGACGCCGAGCCCGTGGGCGAACATCGCGATCTCGTTGACCAGCGCGATGTTCACGTGCCGGAAGGTGTTCTCCAGCAGCTTGGCCAGCTCGGCCGTACGCGGCGACCGCACCGGCACCGTCGTCTCCACGATCGTGTCGTAGAAACTCCGCACGGCCTCCCGCGATGCCTCGTCGATACCCGAGACGATCTTCGGTGTGGTGACGAGGGTCCAGGTCGCGTTGCCGGGATCGATGCGCTCCGGGCTGTAGCCGAGATGGAAGTCGGTGCCGGCGATGAGACCGGATCCGTCCTCCAGGAGCGGCGCCACGAGCTCCTCGGTGGTGCCCGGATAGGTCGTCGACTCCACGACGACGGTCGCACCCGGGCGCAGGTACCGGGCGAGCGTACGGGCCGCGCCCTCGGTGTAGCTGAGGTCGGGCAGCCCCTCGCGCAGCGGCGTCGGCACGGCGATCAGTGCGACGTCGAAGCCACCGCACGCCCGCGCCTCGGCGAACGGGCGGAACGTACCGGCGTCGAGCACCGCCCGCAGATCCTCGGGCCCGACGTCCTCGATGTAGGACTCGCCCGCGGACAGCGCCTTCACCCGGTCCCCGTCCACGTCGTACCCGACGACCTGGTGGCCGGCCTGTGCCGAGCGGACGGCGAGCGGAAGTCCGACATACCCGAGCCCGACGACGACGACCTTCATGACGTGCCCCGGAGCAGTTCGCGGGCCAGGAGGGCCAGGAATTGGACATTGGTCGTGAGGTATCGCGGGCCGAGCCGCATCGGCTCCTGAATGGCCCGGTAGAGCCACTCCAGGCCGTGCCGGCGCCACCAGACGGGGGCACGGCGGACCTCGCCCGCGAGGACGTCGAAGGACCCGCCGACGCCGTGGATGACGAACGCTCCGGTGCGCGGTCCCCACTCCTTCTCGAACAGTTCCTTCTTCGGCGAGGACATCCCGAGGAAGAGCAGATCGGCGCGGGCGTCGCGGACGGCCTCGGCGACCGCGGGCGCCTCACCGGCCGAGAAGTATCCGTTGCGGGCACCGGCCACCTGCAGTCCCGGGTACCGCCTGCCGACCTCGGCGAGCATCCGCATTAAGACGGCGTCACGCGCCCCGAGGAAGTAGACCCGCCGGCCCTGGTTCGCGGCCTCGGCGAGCAACCCGAGGAGAAGATCGATGCCGGCCACCCGCTCGGGCAGCGCCTGCCCGAGGAGCCGGCTCGCCCAGACGACCGACTGCCCGTCGGCCAGCACGAGGTCGCAACCGCTCACGGCCGCGTGCAGCCGGCGGTCGCTGCGCATCCGCACGAGTTTCGCGGCGTTGACGCAGCCCACCGTGATCCGTTCCCGGCGTTCGACGGCCGTGACACACCGGGCCACGGCCTGGTCGACGGTCACGGCGTCCAGCCAGAGTTCTAGGACTCGACGCCGCTCCCGTTGCTGAGTTCCCCGCTCCATCGCCCCTCCAGGTTGTGTGCCGTGAGCCACGCGTAGAGAAGCCACCCGAACTCGTACGGGCGGCACTCCCGGTCGATCACGACCGGGCGGAAAATGCGGTCGAGGAGCGGCAGCCGCGTGCCGGGGCGGAGCCGTGCCGACAGTGCCCGGACGCCGCGGACCATCTTGCGCGGATCGCCGCGGGCGACCTTGCGCCAGGTCAGCGCCAGCTCGTCGATCACCAGTGGTTCACCGGTCTCGGGCGGGCGGACCATCCAGAGCAGGCCCTTGCGGATCGCGTCGACGTGCGCCGTCCCGCCCGCGTCGGCGAGGTCGAGGAGCGCCATCGGTCCCATCGCGTGCTGGTGAACGCTGTAGACCGGGTAGCCCTCGACGACCGCGCCGGTCCGCGCGTCGTAGTGCCACCACCACTGGCCGCCGTCTCCCTGCGCGGCGCAGATCACCCCCGCCGCCTCCTCCGCGGCCTTCAGCGCCTCCGGGTCGCCGAGCCGCGCGAGAGCCTGGATGGGGTACACCTGGTCGGCGAAGGAGCCGACGTGCGCGCGGTACCACGGGACCAGCCCCGGCCCGTCCAGCGCGTGCGGATACAGGACGTCGCGGCCGGCGAGCAGGCGCGCGCGGGCGCGTTCGAGATGCCCGTCCGTCACCCCGGCGGCGACGAGGGCGGAGACGACCCAGGCCGCGTCGACGGTCAGCACGGGAGCGCCGGTGGCGTCGAGCCGCGTCAGATGCTCGAGGGCGTAGGGCAGGTCGGCGTGTCCTGCCTCGGCGGCCGCCCAGCAGACGAGTGCCACGTCGCCCAGGCCCGTCAGCCGGCTGAGCCGGCGCATGAGGCCGTCGATGAGGTCGTTGACCGTGTCGCCGTGCAGGATGACGCGCTGCTCGTCGAGGGGCAGCGCGCGTATGCCGAGCGCGGCGATCGCCGCGTAGCGGAGGCTCCGCCCGACGGGCCGCGCGTCCTCGCCTTTCCGGGTGAAGACGAACTCGCCGTCGACGTGGGACGCGCGCAGGCCCGGCACGGCCAGGTCGAGCAACCGGCGCACGAGGGCGGCCGCCTCTCCGTCGCGCCGGGTGATGATGTCGAGCCGCGACCCCTCCGACGGCCCTTTCACGCCTTCACCGCGATCAGCGACTTGACCAGCCCGGCCATGCGCTCGGCCCGAATGTGCGAGTCAGGGAAGTAGAACGCCAGCTCGGTACGGCTCACGAGTTCCACGCCGAGCGCGGCGCGCAGAGCCGTCGCGCGGTCCGCGGGTGGGGTGTGCACCAGTGGCCAGTGCCGTGCGACCACCGCCCGGGCCGCGGCGGGCAGGAACTGAAACCCGGGGAACAGCCAGTGCGGCTCCACCGGGAAGTACCGGTACGGCGTCTGGATCCAGTGCCGGTCGGCGAGGCGGTGTACGGCGTCCGCGAACCGCTGCCGCCGCTCGTGTCCTCCGACGTGCTCGAGGACGGAATTGGAGATGACCAGGTCGTACTGTCCCTTGAGGATCGAGTCCGGCAGTTCACAGGCGTCGGCGAGATCGGTCTCCATCCATTCGGGCTGGACCGCGGGGGGCGATTCGAGGTTGACGAGGTGGACGTGCGCGGGGCGCACCGGCGCGCGGAGCCACGCGTCGGCCGTGCCGCCGAGATCGATGACGGACATCTGGCCGATCAGCGGAAACGTGGCCTTCAGCCAGGCCCATCGGCGGGCCCGATAGCGCGCCCCGAGGGAATTCGGGGCGTCCACAAAACTGGTCCGAAACTCGTGCAGGCGACCCACGCGAACTCCCGTCCCGAACCGGGGATTCGGGCATGCCTTCATTACATTTACGGCAGCCGAAAGGCATGCCAAAGGCATCGCCCGATCCAACGGAGCGGTGGACAAATGAACGCACTCATCCTCTCCCTCACCACATGTACGGCGATATACGGCAAATGCATGAAATAGTGGCCAAGACCGGCCAGCCTGCCAGGTAAACGGGTCGATGCCGAGATGGAAACTCACTCTCAGTGAGGGCAGCCACACATCTACGGCTCACCAGAATTCGACTCGGTTTGGAATTCGCTGACGAATCCGTTGACAGCACGTTGCCGATAAGCCAATGTCGAATTCCGGAAACCTCAGCACAAGTTGCGAAACGGGGGACCAGAGTGGATCCGATCGGTATCGCCGGCGCGTGGCTCTTCACTCCGCAGATCCATGGCGACGAACGCGGATCATTTCTCGAATGGTTCCAGGACGCCGGGTTCTCCGCCGCCGTGGGTCATCGGCTGACGATGCGACAGGCCAACTGCTCGGTGTCGCGGCGCGGCTCGCTCCGGGGCGTTCACTTCGCCGACGTGCCGCCGGGGCAGGCGAAGTACATCACCTGCCTGCGGGGCTCGGTGCTCGATGTGGTCGTCGACATCCGGACCGGCTCCCCCACTTTCGGCCGCTCGGCCGTGAACCGGCTCGACGACCGGACACGGCGCGCCGTCTACATCGCCGAAGGGCTCGGGCACGGCTTCCTCGCGCTCAGCGATGAGGCGCTCGTCGTCTACCTCGCGTCGGAGCCGTACGCCCCGGACCGCGAGCACGGGGTGCACCCGCTCGACCCCGCCCTCGGCATCGAGTGGCCGCGCGGCATCGAGCCGGTGCTGTCCCCGAAGGACGCCGCCGCCCCGTCCCTGGCCGAGGTCGAACGGGCCGGCCTCCTCCCGTCCTACGCCGACTGCCTGGCCTACCAGGAGAAACTCCGCTCGGACACAACCTTCTAGCGCACCACGGCCGGCGAGAAGGCGTTCCTGAGCAGCAGGCGAGGGGCGCCCGTGCCGTCCGCGGGCACCGTCCAGACGTTCGTCGCCCCGCCGTCCAGGCGCCCGTACAGCACCGTGTGATCGTCGAGCCAGGCCGCCTGGTCGTCCACGCTCCGCGTCTCGGCCAGGGCGATCTCCCCCATCGTCCGCAGTTCGAGAACGTGCAGCCGCCAGGGCCGCGACGGATCGCCGGTCGCCTTCTTGAAGACCAGACGGGTCCCGTCCGGGGACAGCGACGGGCATTCGACGTTCTCGCGCAGCGTGCGCATCGTCCGGGCGGTGACGTCGCCCTCGACCAGGTAGGTCCGGCCCTTCGTCCGCACGGTCGCGTAGAAGTGGTCGTCGTCGGCGGCGAACGTCACCCCCCAGTAGTTCACGTCGGGCGATCGGTAGGGCCTCCCGTCCTTGAGGAGGGTGAAGTCCTCGAGGCTCTCGATCACCCGCCCGGTGCGCATGTCGAGGATCCCGGTCCGCGTCGACAGATCGGGGCTGGTGTAGGAGTCGCCGCTGACGAAGACCGTCCAGGAGACCATGCGCCCGCTCGGTGACACGCGTGCCCGGCTCGGAGCTCCGGGCAACTGGACGCGGCGAACCTCGTGCAGCCCGCGGTCCAGGATCACCGCGAAGATCTTGGGAACGGCGGCGCGCCGCACCGTGAGGCACACGCCGGTGCCGGCCGAGGCGTAGAGCCGCACGCAGTTCAGCCCGCTGAGCACGCGAGACCCGCCCGGATGGGCGAGGGGCACCGACGCCAGCACGCCGTTCGAGCCGGCGTTGCGGAACAGCAGCCGGCCACGGTCATCGAGCCGGATCGCCGCCGGCCGGGCCGTCGCCGCACCGCCCCGGCCGGCGGCCCGCAGCACGTACGCGGTCGCGGCCAGCGCGAGCAGCGCCGCGGCGGCGAGGACCAGCCACGCCCGACGCCCGCCGGCGGCACCGCCTCCCGTACTCATCGGACCGCCCGGAGCAGCGGCCACGCCGCCACGATCGCCACGCCCAGGCCGGCGGTCGCGGCCGTCACCGCCGCCGGCCTGCCCCACGCCGTCCACGCGGCACCGATGAGAACCGAGGACATCAGCCGGGCGAGCGCCTGCGCCGTCTGCAGAACGGCCATGCCACTGGCCCGCACCGGGCCGGGCAGCAGCGGCCCGGCCGCCGCCATCAGCACGCCGTCGGTGGCCGCGTAGAAGGCACCGTGCAGCGTGAGCACGCAGGCGAGCAGCACCGCTCCGGCCAGCGGCCCGCGCAGCAGCAGGTACGCGCCGAGCAGCAGCACGTGCCCGCCGAGGAAGACCACCCGGCGCCCGGCGCGGTCGGCCAGGCGGCCGAACGGGACCGCCAGGGCCAGGAAGGACGCCGCCGTTCCCAGGGGCAGCAACGGGAAGTACCCGGCCGCGATGCCCAGCCGCCGCTGCAACAGCAGGTAGACGAACGAGTCGCTGATGGTGCAGGCGCCGAGCAGCGCGGCCGCCAGGCACATCAGGGCGAACCCCGGCCGCCTCAGCGGCCTGAGCGACATCGCGGCGCGGGGCACGGAACGGATCGATGGATCTCGTACGAACGCCACCAGCAGGACCACGCCGAACACGGCGACGCAGCAGCTGACGACGAAGACCGCGTCGTAGGCGCCCGGAGCCGCCCACAGCACGGCGAAGGCGGCCAGCGGCCCGGCGAGCGCGCCGACCGTGTCCATCGTCCGATGTACCCCGAACGACAGCCCGAGGTCACGAGGCGCGCTGCTCGCCGCGATGAGGGCGTCCCGTGGTGCCGTGCGCAATCCCTTACCGGTGCGATCGGCGGCCAGCACCGCTCCCAGGGCGACGGGAGAGCTCCCCGCGGCGAGGAGGCCCAGCTTGCACACCGCAGACAGGGCGTAGCCGAGACCCGCCACGAGCCGGTGGCGCTGTGACCGGTCCGCGAGCCGTCCTCCGGCGAGCCGGATCAGCGCGGTCACCCCGGCGTACATGCCGTCGAGGACGCCGAACTGCAGGGGCGTGAGGCCCAGCGACAGGACCAGGTAGAGCGGCAGGACCGCGGTGATCATCTCGGACGAGACGTCGGTGACGAGGCTGACCGCTCCCAGGGCGACGATGTTGGGCGCGACGAGCCGCCAGACGCGCATCGCGCGTGCGGCGTTCCCGAGCCCCGCCGAGACGTACACCGTCAGCCCAGGCCGTCGGGCAGCGCCGCGCGCAACGCGGCCCGCCAGTCGCGGATCGGCTCCAGCCCGGCACGCTCCCATCGCCCATGCCCGAGCACGCTGTACGCGGGACGTGGCGCCGGACGCGCGAACCGGTCGGCCGTCGTCGGCAGCACCCGCTGCTCGTCCGCCCCGAGCAGATGGAAGACCTCGCGGGCAAGCCCCCACCACGTGGTCTGTCCCGAACTCGTCGCGTGGTAGATCCCGGGCTCCGCGCCGGAACGCATCAGGGCCAGGATGCGCCCGGCCACGTCACGGGTCCAGGTCGGCTGCCCGCGCTGGTCGATGACGACCTCGATCTTCTCGCGCTCGCGCTCGAGCCGGACCATGGTCGCGACGAAGTTCGGCCCGCCCCGGCCGTACAGCCACGCCGTCCTGACCACGTACGCGGCGGAGGGCAGCTCCGCCAGCACGGCTCGCTCCCCCGCGAGCTTCGTCCGCCCGTACGCGCCGATCGGGCCGGGCGGCGTGTCCTCGGCGTACGGCTCGCGGGCGGTCCCGTCGAAGACGTAGTCGGTGGAGACCTGGACCAGGCGGGCGCCGATCGCCGCGCAGGCGAGGGCGAGGTTGCCCGCTCCGTCGCCGTTGACGCGCAGCGCCTCCTCTTCGTGTTCCTCGGCCGCGTCGACCGCTGTCCATCCGGCGCAGTTGACGACGACGTCCGGGCACGCCGCCCGCAGGGTCGCGCGTACGGCGTCGCCGTCGGTGATGTCGAGGCCGGCGCGGTCGAGGCCGGTCACCGTCTCGCCCTCCACGGCCAGCAGGTTCACGACCTCGCCGCCGAGCATGCCCGACGCACCGGTCACCAGCCACGTGCTCATTTCAGGGCCCTCCACCAGGCACGGTTCTCGGCGTACCAGCGCACGGTCGCCGCGAGGCCGGCGTCGAAGGGGATCCGTGGCCGGTAGCCCATGCCGCGCAGGAGGTCGTCGTTCAGGGAGTAGCGGCGGTCGTGTCCCTTCCGGTCCGCCACGGTCCGCACGCTTTCCCAGCCCGCCCCGAAGGCCTTCAGGAGGCGTTCGGTCAGCTCGATGTTGGTCAGCTCGACGTCACCGCCGATGTGGTGGACCTCGCCGGTCCGCCCTTTCTCCAGGACGAGCTGGATGCCCCGGCAGTGATCGTCCACGTGCACCCAGCCCCGTACGTTCTTGCCGTCGCCGTACAGCGGAACCGTCCGGTCTCGGAGGAGGTTCGTCACGAACAGCGGGATGACCTTCTCGGGGAACTGGTAGGGCCCGTAGTTGTTGCAGCATCGGGTGATGACGACGTCCAGGCCGTGTGTCCGGGCATAGGACAGCGCGATCAGGTCACCGCCGGCCTTGGCCGCGGCGTACGGGGAGGTCGGCGCGAGCGGGGCGTCCTCCGTCCACGAGCCCGCCTCGATGCTTCCGTAGACCTCGTCGGTGGAGACCTGCACCACCCGTTCGACTCCGGAGTCCGCGCAGGCCCGCATGAGCGTGTGCGTGCCGGCCACGTTCGTGGCCACGAAGTCCGAGCCGTCGGCGATCGACCGATCCACGTGGGTCTCGGCCGCGAAGTTGAGGACCACCCGGTGGCCCGGGAGGACCTTCGCGAGGAGTTCGGCGTCGCAGATGTCGCCGTGGACGAAGGTGCAGCGGGCGCCTTCGAGGTTGGCGCGGTTGCCCGCGTAGGTGAGCTTGTCGAGAACGGTGATCTCGGCGTCCTCGAATCCCGGATAGCCACCGCCGGCGAGCGTCCGCACGTAGTGGGATCCGATGAAGCCGGCGCCTCCGGCCACGAGCACCCTCATGAGGAGATCTGCACTCTGCTGTGGTCGCCCAGGACGAGCCGGTGCGCGTTGGGGACCTTCGGCGCGAGCGTCACGTCGGCCTCGTGCCCGATCAGCGACGCCTCGATCCGCCGTACGCCCCTGATGGAGGCGCCGCGCAGGACGATGGAGTACTCGATCTCGCTGTCGGCGATGACGCAGTTCTCGGCGATGGAGGTGAACGGGCCGAGGTAGGAGCCGGTCACCCGCGTTCCCCGCCCGACGATGACCGGGCCCACGATGCGCGACCCGGTGACGATCGCGCCCTCCTCGACCACGACCCGCCCGATGACCTCGCAGGAGTCATCGACCGTGCCGCGCGGCTCGAGCCCCTCGAGCACGAGGCGGTTGACCTCGAGCATGTCATCGACGTTTCCGGTGTCCTTCCAGTAGCCCGAGATGACGGCGGAGGAGACCTCGTGGCCGGTGTCGACCAGCCACTGGATCGCGTCGGTGATCTCCAGTTCGTTCCGCCAGGAGGGCTTCAGCGTGGCCACCGCGTCGTGGATCGCGGGCGTGAACAGGTAGACGCCGACGAGCGCGAGGTCGCTCTTGGGGTGTTCGGGCTTCTCCTCCAGGCCGGCGACGCGCCCGGCGGCGTCGAGTTCGACGACGCCGAAGGCGCGCGGGTCCGGAACCCGGGTCAGCATGATCTGCGCGGCCGGCCGGTCTCGGTGGAACTGCCGGGTGAAGGGGGTGATCCCGCCGACGATGAAGTTGTCGCCCAGATACATCACGAAGTCGTCGTCGCCGAGGTAGCCGCGCGAGACGAGGATCGCGTGGGCTAAGCCAAGGGGGGCGTCCTGCCGGATGTAGGTGACGTCGAGGCCGAAGGCCGAGCCGTCACCGACGACGCGCTGGATCTCCGGTGCCGTGTCCCCGACGACGATGCCGACCTCGGTGATCCCGCTGTCACGGATCGCCTCCAGTCCGTAGAAGAGGACCGGCTTGTTCGCGACCGGCAGCAACTGTTTGGCCGATGTATAGGTAATGGGCCGCAACCGCGTGCCCGATCCCCCGGCCAACATAAGGGCTTTCACGAGATGAACCTAGATACCCGAACTGGAAATAAGCGAGCGCGCGGCCACGTCCGGCCAGCGCCACGGTAAACCGCCACGATAACGACGCTCGGCCACATGCGGCCTCGATGTAAACCCTTCCTATCTACGGCATCGTGACATTCTCCAGCCGAGGAACACATCGCATCAAGATCGCGGGGGCGGGTCGTGACGACTGTCGAGCAAGCGGATACCATCACCCTACGAGAAAAAAGTTTTCGGCTGACCAGTCGCCATGGTTGGATTCCACCCTATATTCGCTGGCTCGTCATCATCGACGCCGCCAGCGCCATTACCGCGAGCACGGTCGGCCTTGTCGCACGTTTCAGCGGTGCCGAATCCGCGCCCTGGCCGGACGCCACACTGGGGATTGGACTGCCATTCATCTGGATTCTCTCGATCGCCGCCGGACGCGCGTACGAGCCACGATTCTTCGGCGTCGGATCGGACGAATTCCGGCGCGTGCTCAACGTCGGCCTGTTACTGAGCGCAGCGGTGACGAACCTGTTCTACGTCACCAAGGCGGAGGTCGCGCGAGGATACGCCCTCGTGACACTGCCACTGATGATCTTCCTGGACGTCACCGGGCGTTATCTCCTGCGCCGGCGACTGCACCGCCTGCGCGCCCGCGGTGCGTGCATGCGGCGCAGTGTCGTGGTCGGCCATCGCAGCGCCGTCACCGAACTGGTCCGCGAACTCAGGCGGACACCGTTCCACGGCCTGAACATCGTCGCCGCCTGTCTCCCCCCTGGGAGCGGGAGGGACGATCTGGACGGCGTTCCGGTACTCGGCGGATTCGACGATGTCGTCCGGGTGATCGACGTGTGCCGTGCCGACACGGTCGCCGTCCTCGCCTGCCCGGAGATCGACGCCGCACGACTGCGCCGCCTCGCCTGGCAGTTGGAGAAGGGCGACACCGATCTCTTCGTCGCCCCGGCGCTGATGGACGTCGCCGGACCACGTACGACGATCAGGCCGATCGCCGGCCTACCGCTGCTCCACGTCGATCACCCCGAACTGACGGGCGGCCGGCGGCTGGTCAAGAGCCTGTTCGACCGGCTGGTCGCCGCGCTCGCCCTCCTCGTCCTCGCCCCGGCGCTGGTCGTGATCGCCGCTCTCCTGCGGTTCACCGGTCCCGCGTTGTTCGTCCAGCGGCGCATCGGCCGGGACGGCAAGGTGTTCCGGATGCTGAAGTTCCGCACGATGGTGAAGGACGCGGAGAAGCTTCGGCCCGCGCTTGTCGGGCGCAACGACGGTGACGGCGTCCTCTTCAAGATCAAAGAAGATCCTCGGGTCACGCGGATCGGCGGGTGGCTACGCCGTTACTCGCTCGACGAGCTCCCCCAGCTGATCAACGTTCTCCACGGCGACATGTCGCTGGTCGGGCCGCGCCCGCCGCTACCGGAGGAGGTCTCGCGGTACGAGAGCGACGTGTACCGCCGCCTCGCGGTCAAGCCGGGGCTCACCGGGCTGTGGCAGGTCAGCGGCCGCTCCGACCTGCCATGGGACGAGGCCGTCCGGCTCGACCTGCGCTACGTCGAGAACTGGTCTCTCACCCTGGACATGCAGATCCTCGGGAAGACCCTCTCCGCGGTGATCCGCGGCTCGGGAGCCTACTAATCCGGGCGTTTTATCCATCTTGCACTAATTAACGTCGTTTACTACTGATGACCAAGCACTTGCAACGTCGGCGGGTGACGTAGACGGCCTCACCCTTTTGCGGGGTTTCTCCGGGCATCGAGCACGACAACATGCCTTCTGCCGCCCTTTCGGCAATCACCCCCTCAGTGAGGCGAAAGATGGATATCAGAGGAACGTCACCTTTCTCGTCGGCGATTCGCGCGGCATTGATCGGAAATTCCGGTCGCCGCGCGGAGACCGCCGCGTGAACGCCGCCGCACCCACCCTCGACTCTCGTGCCCCGGCGTCCGGGGCGTACGACGTCGCCATCGTCGGCCTCGGCTACGTCGGCCTGCCGACGGCCCTGGCGTTCCACGCCGCGGGCGCCCGCGTGCTGGCCATCGACTCCAGCGCCGAACGCCTTGCCCGGATCCGGGAACGCCAGGTCGACCTGCTCGACTCCGACCACCGGCGCCTCGAGGCCGCGCTGGCCGATGACGCGTTCGCGCTGGTCACCGACCCGTCGTACGCGTCGTGGGCACGGGCCGTGGTCATCTGCGTGCCGACGCCGGTCACCCCCCACCTCACCCCCGACCTGTCCGCCCTCGAGGGGGCCTGCGCGGCGGCGGTCCTGCACGCCGTCCCCGGGCAGGTCGTCATCCTGACCTCGACCAGCTACGTGGGCTGCACCGACGACCTGCTCGCCGGGCCGCTCGGGCGGCGCGGACTTCAGGTGGGCCGGGACGTGTTCGTCGCGTTCAGCCCGGAGCGGATCGACCCGGGCAACGACCGATACGCCCACGAGGTCGTGCCCAGGGTCGTCGGCGGCACCACGCCGCAGTGCACGGCCGAGGCGGTCAAGGTCCTCGCCCACTGCACCGGCAACCTGCACGAGGTGTCCTCCTCGGGCGCGGCCGAGATGACCAAGCTGTTCGAGAACACCTTCCGCGCCGTCAACATCGCCCTGGCGAACGAGCTCGCGGAGATCAGCCGGACGCTCGGCCTCGACGTCATGGAGGTCATCACCGCGGCGGCGACCAAGCCGTACGGGTTCATGCCCTTCTTCCCCGGCCCGGGCGCCGGTGGCCACTGCATCCCCTGCGACCCCCACTACCTGCTGTGGCAGCTGCGCAAGAGCCGGCTGGCCACCCCCGTCGTCACCGAGGCCATGTCCGCGATCGCGGGCCGCCCCCGCCGCGTCGTCGAACGCGCCCGCGAGGTGCTGTCCGAGGCCGGGATCGGCCTGGCCGGAGCGCGGGTCCTGCTCCTGGGCGTGACGTACAAGCCGGACGTCGAAGACGTCCGGGAGTCCCCCGCCCTGGAGATCATCGAGGGTCTGCTGGCCGCCGGCGCCGACGTCGCATACCACGACCCGCTCGTCCCGGAGCTCCGGCTGCCGGGAGGCCGCGTGCTCGGCAACGTCAACCCGCCCGGCGACGCACCCGACCTCGTCGTCGCGCACACCATGCACCGGGCCCTGGACCTGTCCTGGCTGCCCGAGGACCAGCTCGTCCTGGACGCCACCTACCGCCTGACCGGCGCGGGCCGCCGCGTCCCCCTCTGACCGCCGCAGCACGCCTCCGCGGCCCGCTCCACGGATCCCCGGCCGCCCTCAACCGAATCCGCGCCGGCCCGCCGGCACCGTCCTGTGCCCTGCCCTGCCCTGCCCTGCCCTTCGAGCATGAGGAGAGCTTTCGTGACCACGCCACCCCTTCCGGGGAACCGAGCCCGGCCCGGGCGGCTCGCGTCCCTCGGGGCGTTCGTCGGCGTCACCGTCATCTGCCTGGTCATCGGCTGGCACGTGGGGATCAAGGTCGCCTTTCTGCGCGGCGACCCGTTCACCCCGACGTACACGATCGCCGTCAGCGGCTACGTGCTGAGCCGCTTCCTGCTGGCGGCCTTCTACCGGCCGCCGCGCGACGCGGCGATCACGCCCACGGTCGCGATCATCGTGCCCGCCTTCAACGAGGGCGAGGCCGTGGCCCGCACGATCGACTCCTGCATGGCGCTGGACTACCCGCGGGAGCGGCTCGAGCTGGTCGTCGTCAACGACGGGTCGAGCGACGACACCTGGGACCACATGCTGCGGGCGGCCGCCCGCCATCCCGTCGGATCGGTCCAGTGCGTCGACCTGGGGAGCAACCAGGGCAAACGCGCGGCGATGGCGGCCGGCATCCGCGCGACGTCGGCGGAGATCCTCGTCTTCGTCGACTCCGACTCGATGCCCGGCCCGGACGCGGTGCGCAAACTCGTCCAGGGGTTCGCCGACCCGAAGGTCGGCGCCATCTCCGGCCTCACCTACGCCCGCAACGCCGAGACCAACACGCTGACGCGCATGCAGGCGGCGCGCTACTACGTCTCGTTCCAGCTGCTGAAGAGCGCCGAGTCCGTCCTGGGCGCGGTGACGTGCTGCTCCGGCTGCTTCGCGGCCTACCGCCGCGCGGCCGTCGAACCCCTGCTGGACGCCTGGGAGAACCAACGGTTCCTCGGCACGCAGTGCACCTACGGCGACGACCGGGCGCTGACCAACCGCGTCATCAAGGCCGGCTGGGTGACGCGGTACGACTCACGGGCGGAGGCGTGGACCGACGTCCCGGACGCGTACCGGAAGTTCTTCCGGCAGCAGCTGCGCTGGAAGAAGTCCTGGAGCCGAGAAGGGCCGCTGCTGCTGTCGCACATCTGGCGCACCCGGACCCGCGCGCTGCCGTCCGTCGCGGTACAGACGTGCGCCGGACTGCTCAGCCCCATCGTCATCTTCCTCACCATCGCCCGGGCCGTCGTGGAAGGGCACTCGCCGCTGATCTATTTCCTCGGCCTCTATCTCGTCTCGATGGCGTATGCGTTCGTGTACCGCATGCTGAGAAAAGACGGCCTGTGGCTGTACGCCTTTATCGGAACCTTTTTCTACATAACCTTCTCGCCGCAGTTGTTGTGGGCGATCGCCCGCATTCGCGACGGGAAATGGGGCACCCGTTCGGTGGACCGGCGCCGGCCGCCGTACCCGCGAATCAAGCCGACCCCGCGGACGGTGCAGGATGGCTGAGGCGGCACGCCCGGCGGCCGGTCCCGGGACGGTCGGGCGGCTGACCGCCGCCGTGAACGGCGCGGTGTTCACGGCCGCCCTCGCCCTCGTGCTCGTCGTGTGGGTCACGGCGAGCCGCCCGTTCGACCCACCGCGGCAGGCCCCGGTCCCCGTACGGCTGGACACGGCCACCGCGCGGGCCGCCGCCGGCCTGCCCGGGTACCCCGGGTCGGTGGTCGTGCTGACGTACCACGCGGTGTCCGACGACGACCACGCCGGCAGCACGCTGACCCGGCGGCTGTTCGGCGAGCACCTGGCCGCCCTGGCCGCCGCGGGGTACCGCACGGTGCGGCTCGCCGATGTGGAGCGGCTCATCGCGCACCAGCCGGTACGGCTGCCGCCGAGGGCACTGCTCCTGACGTTCGACGACGGGACGCTGACCGACTGGACGACGGTCGACCCGATGCTCGAGCGGTACCACTTCACCGCGGTCGCCTTCCTGACCACGTCGAAGATGGTCGCCGCGGGCACCCCGTCGTACTACCTGTCGAACCGGCAGCTGCGGGCGCTGCGCGCGACGGGCCGCTGGGAGTTCGGCTCGCACACCCACGCGCTGCACGAACAGGTCCCGGTGCCGGGCGACCTGGCATCGCCGCTCGGCAACCGGATCCTCCTGCACGGGCGGCTGGAGTCCCCGGCCGCGTGGCGGTCCCGCGTCCGCGGCGACCTCGCCAAGAGCCAGGCGTTCTTCCGCCGCGTCTTCGGGCGGCCCGCGAGCGCCTTCTCCTACCCGTTCGGCGACACCGGCAGCGTGGGGAACTCCCCGGCGCTCGCCCGGGAACTGCCCGATCTGCTGCGGGCCGCCGGGTTCGGCGTCGCCTTCGTCGGCGAGAACGTCCCGACCGAGCACGTCAACGCGATCAGCGCGCGGTCGCCCCGCTGGACGCTGGACCGCATCGGCGTCCGGGCGACGACGTCAGTGTCCGACCTGCTGGAGATGGTCCGGGGCGCGGTGCCGGTCGCGCCGCCCCACGACCTGGCGGCACTGCACTGGATGGGCGACCTCGCCACCTGCTCCCACCGGCCCGCCGCGCTCGCCGTCCGCAGCGACGGCTACGGGACCTGCATGCTCAGCGGCGTCAACACCAGCCAGTGGGCGGACTACACGCTGCGCACGCGCCTGACCGGCGTGGACCGCCACGCCGCCGCCGTGATCGCCGTACGGGACGGGGCGGGCGCGGGCCACCGCGGCCGGGTCGAGGTCCTCATCGGGGAGGGCTCGGTCGTGGTCCGCCAGCAGATCGGCGACGCGGCCCGGGTCGTGCTCGCCAGGGCCGCCCTCCCGCCGGGCGGCGCCGGCCGGACCGTGCGGATCCAGGTCCGCCGCGACACCGCCGACGTGACCGTCGACGGGCGCCGCCTGCGCGCGACCTTCGACCGGCGGCTCCACGAAGGCGGGATCAAGTTCGCCATCGCCGCCGAGGGCGGCCACCGAACCGTCGTCTACGGCGCCCCGACCCTCACCCCGCAACCCTAGGAAGAAGGACCGATGACCCCCACGCCTCCTCCGCCGACGACGCGCCCAGGGCGTGTCCGATGGATCTCCGTCCGGCTGCTACGAACAAGACCCACCGGACACGCCCTGGCAGCGCTGTTCGTCCTGCTGTGCGCGTCACTCGCCGTGCCCGGCGTCACGACGGCGCACGCCGCCACGACGACCGTCGTCACCCTCGGCTTCGACGACGGCGTCAAGGACCAGTTCACCAACGCGCGGCCGGTCCTCCAGGCCCACGCCATGCACGGCGTCTTCTACATCAACAGCGGCCAGACCAACCTCACCAACTACATGACGCAGGCCGACATCGCCGCGCTCGCCTCGGACGGGGACGAGATCGGCGGCCACACCGTCGACCACGCCGACCTGACGACCCTGTCCTCCGACGACGTCAAGCGAGAGGTCTGCAACGACCGCGTGACCCTGCTGAACTGGGGCTTCGCGATCAAGAACTTCGCCTACCCGTACGGCGCGTCGAACGCCGCGGCCGAGCAGATCGTGCACGACTGCGGGTACAACAGCGCCCGGACCGTCGGCGGCGTCACCTCCCCTGGCTCCTGCGACGGCTGCGGGTACACCGAGACGATCCCGCCCGCCGACGTGTACAACACGCAGACACCCGACTCGATCAAGTCCGACACGAGTCTGGCGACCATCAAGGGCTACGTCACCAACGCCGAACAGCACGGCGGCGGCTGGGTGCAGCTCGTCTTCCACCACGTCTGCGACGCCTGCACGGACACCTACTCGGTGAGCCCGAGCACGCTGTCGGACTTCCTCGACTGGCTCGCCCCGCGCAGGTTGTTGCATGGCACGACGGTGAAGACCGTCGACCAGGTGATCGGCGGCGCCCAGCAGCCACCCGTGAACGGCCCGCCGCTGAACCCGCCGACCCACGGCAACCTCGTCCAGAACCCCTCGCTCGAGTCCGCTTCCAACGGGCTGCCGGCCTGCTTCCAGTACGGCGGGTACGGCACCAACACCTACACCTGGACCCGGTCCACCGACGCGCACACCGGCTCGTACTCGCAGAAGCTCGACGTCACGTCCTGGACCAGCGGCGACCGCAAGCTCGTTTCCAAACAGGACGCGAACACCTGCGCGCCGGTCGCCACGCCGGGCCACACCTACACCGCATCGGTCTGGTACAAGGGCAGCTGGGCGGCCGACGTGCCCGTGAAGCTGACGCTGTACTACCGAACGAGCGCGGGCACCTGGGTGTACTGGACGAGCGGACCCGCGCTGCCCGCGACGGGCACCTGGACGAAGACCCCCGCCTTCACCAGCCCGGCCGTGCCCTCCGGCGCCACCGGCCTGAGCATCGGCCTCTCGCTCGCGGGCACCGGCACCATCTACACCGACGACTACGACATCACGGATCCGGCCAACCCATGAGTCTCACGAAGAGGAAACTCGCGGAGCTCGGGGTGGGGGTCGGGCTGCTGGCCCTCACCGCGGGTCTCACCGTCGACGTGCTGTCCCCGCCCCGCAAGGCGGGCGCCGAGAAGGCCCGTACGGTCGTCACCAACGCGATGCTGCAGGCGGGGCGGACCGACAACCGCTGCGCGCGGGGACGGGTCGCGCTGACCTTCGACGACGGGCCCGACATCTACACGCCACAGGTGCTGAAGGTCCTGCGCGCCTACCGGGTCCGGGCGACGTTCTTCGTCATGGGCCGGAAGGCCGCCGCGCGACCGGACCTCATCCGGGCCGAGGTCGCGGACGGGCACCTCGTGGAGAACCACAGCTGGAGCCACCCGCACCTGGCCGACCTCGACCAGGCGCAGATCGACCGGGAGCTGACCACGACCCAGCAGGCGATCACCGCGGCGGGCGCGCCCGCCCCGACGCTGTTCAGGCCGCCGTTCGGCAACACCAGCGCCGCCGTGGACGGGGAGGCGAAGCTGCTGGGCATGCGCGTCATCCGCTGGTCGATCGACACCGACGACTGGCGCGGCCGCGAGCCCGGCGACATCGCCGCGTCCGTCCTCGACCAGGCGGTGCCCGGCTCCGTCGTCCTGATGCACGACGGGGTACGGCAGTCCGCCGCCACCGTCCAGGCGCTGCCCACCGTGATCCGCGGGCTCCGCGAACGCGGGTTCTGCACCGCCCTCGCCACCGACTGACCGGGAAGGACGCGTCGATGGATCGGCACGATGGGCGTACGGAAAACGCCGTCCGCGTGGATCGGCATGGCGGGCCCACGGAAGACGCCCGCCACGTGGATCAGCACGACGGGCGTACCGAAGACGCCGCCCACGCGGATCGGCACGACGGGCGTACGGAAGACGCCGTTCGCGTGAATCGAGGGGGGCGTGTGGGAGACGCGCTCCGCGCGGCGCGCCCGTTCCGTGGCGCCGACGCCCCGGCCGCCGGGGTCCCGGCCGCCGGGGTCCCGCGACGGGGCGGCGGGGTCCGGCGGCGGGGCGGCGGGGTCCGGCGGCGGAACGGCGAGGTCCGGCGGCCGGGCAGCGGGGTTCGGTGGCGGGGCCGCCGGGCGGTCATCGTCGGCGCCGCCGTCGCGGTCGCCGCGGCGGCCACGCTGGCGGTCCTGGCCCGGCCGCGTCCGGCGCTGTTCGCGCCGCGGCTGTCCGGGCCGGACCGCCTGGTGACCAACGAGTTCGCGCACTGGAACCCGCGCACGCCCGGCACCCACGTCTCCCGGGACTGGGACGTCACGAGCGGGTCGCTGTTCGTCCGCCGGGGCGTCGCGTGGACGGGCGTGCCGGACGCCTCCGCGCCGGACGCGGGGTCGTCCCGGAGCACCGGGTCGAGCGTGTTCCGGATGACCACGCGCCGCCGTGACTTCGACGACGTGGCGGTCTCCCTGCGGCTGCGGAACCTGGGGCTGACCGGCGCCGGCCGCGCGGCGGCGTCGGAGATCGACGGCGTGCACGTCTTCCTGCGCTGGCAGAGCGCCGAGAAGCTCTACGTCGTCTCGCTGAACCGCCGGGACGGCCTCATCGTGGTCAAGAAGAAGCTGCCGGGCGGCGAGGCCAACGGCGGAACGTACGTCACCCTCGGCCAGGCCCCGTACGCCGTCCCGTACGGCCGGTGGCAGGCGTTCCGGGTCCGGATCAGGACGTCCGGCGGCGGGCTCGTGACCATCACCGTCGTGAAGGACGGCCGGGAGGTGCTGTCCGCCACCGACGACGGCGGCGAGGGCGCGGCGATCCTGACGCCCGGCGCGGTCGGGTTGCGCGGTGACAACTGCGACTTCGAGTTCGCCGGCTTCCGCGTCACCCGGGCGTGACCGCTCCGGGGCCGGAACGCCGCACCGGCCCCGGAACCGGCGTCAGGCTCGCGGTCGCGCTGTCGCCCGCCGATGCCATAATCGCGCGCCATGGCGAGAAGGACACTTCGCAGGATGGCCGATCGGATGGTCGGGCTGGGCATGGTGACGGAGGAGAAGGCCGCCGCGGTGCTGGCCGGGATCGCCGAGTGGCGTGAAGATCACCTGGACGAGGATCTGGACGAGCGCGACGTGTTCGGCTGGCTGCCCGAGTTCGGCATCGCCGTCTCGGTGCACGGCGAGGACGTCGACTTCGTGGAGAGCTACTACGCGTACCTGCTCGAGAAGGAGGTGACGGCGTGCACCGGCGGTGCGGTGGTCGTCACCGACGTCGTGCTGGTGCGCGACGAGGACGACGAGGACGGCGCCGAGTACCTGCACTTCCTGCGCAACGGCGAGCCGGTCTGGTGGCACGTCGAGCACGAGTCCGACGACTACGTAGACCAGGCGGCGGTGTCAGAACAGATCAACGATCTGGACCCGGGCGGTGATGATCCGCGCGTGTTCTACGAACTGCTCCGGGAGAAGAGGGAAGCCTGCCAGGACGACGTGTACGTCCTGGCCTCGCCGGAACAGGCCGGAGCGCTTCGGGACGAGTTCGGCCTGGACTTCCACGGGCTGGACATGGACCGGACGCGGCCCGGAGAGCAGCCGACGGCGGAGCCGGGCACGGTCGAGTGGTACATGCAGGACGACCGCCGGTACATGACCGAACCGGCCAAGGTCTCCCTTGACGGCTGGCTGTCCGGCATGGTCGATGCGCTCGACGGGTGGCGTGCCCGGTTCCTGCCCGAGGACTTCCCCTTCGACTTCACCCTCGACTCCCTGGACGCGCTGCAACGGCAGGTCCTCCATCGGTTCGCCGACTGGAACGCGGTCGATTCGGCCGCCGACGACCCGTTCGTCGTGGGGGCGGTTCGCTACGTGGGCGAGACGCTGATCCGGCATGCGCCGGGTCACTGGGGCTACCACGACACGGCGGACTCGATGTACGGCCGGGTTCCGCTGATCCGGTCCAACACGCCAGGTGCCTTCCGGGCGATCGTGGTCCCGCTGCACCGGCTCAGCCGCGTCGCCGAGGATCGCCGATTCGGCATCCTTCGTGAGTCGGTCGAGGCGCTTCAGGAGGCGGCCGACGAGTACGCGACGGCGCTGCGGGCGCTCGGCTCGATCCGCCGGTCGGAGTGACCCGCGGCAAAGCAGGAGGCGGACGCCCTACCCGGCCGCGCCCCGGGTGATCTCGGCGTCGCCGGAGCCGGCACGGGCCGGCCCGGCGACGTCGCGATGCGTCGGCCCAGATGGTCGCCGCGCCGATGTTCTGGCTGAGGAGGTGGCCGCGGAGGCGGTCAGGCGTTCCGCCCGCCGAGCCAGCGGAGTAGGAGGCGGACGCCGTAGCCGGTCGCGCCGCGGGTGATCTCCGCGTCGTCGGAGCCGGCACGGGCCGGCCCGGCGACGTCGAGATGCGCCCACGCTCGCCGCCCGGTGAACTCCCGCAGGAACAGCGCCGCGACGATCGAACCCGCGCGGAAGCCGCCCCGGCCGATGTTGGCGATGTCGGCGACGTCGGAGTCGATGGCCTCGCGGTAGTCCTCGGTCAGCGGCATCCGCCACAGCGGCTCGCCGCTGTCCGCTCCCGCGCCCAGCAGCTCGGCGGCGAGGGCGTCCTGGGTCGCGTACAGCGCGCCGTGCCGCAGGCCCAGCGCGAGCTTGGCCGCGCCGGTGAGCGTGGCGATGTCCACGAGCGCGTCGGGGTCGAGCTCGGCGTCGGCGTACGCGAGGGCGTCGGCCAGGACCAGGCGGCCCTCCGCGTCGGTGTTGAGCACCTCGGAGGTGGTACCACCGTAGTGCCGGATGACGTCGCCGGGACGCATGGCGGACCCGGACGGGAGGTTCTCGGCCGCCGCGACCAGGCCGGTGACCCGGACCGGCACGCGCAGGGCCCGCAGCGCGGTCATGGTCCCGATGACGGCCGCGCCGCCCGCCATGTCGGTCTTCATGTTCTTCATGCTCTCGTTCGGCTTCAGCGACAGGCCGCCGGAGTCGAACGTGATGCCCTTGCCGACGAGCACGACGTGCCGCGCGGGGGCGTCCGGCGCGTCCGGCTCGTAGGTCAGCTCGATCAGGCGGGGCGGGCGGGCCGACCCGGCGCCGACCGCGACGATCCCGCCGAAGCCCCCGGCGCGCAGCTCCCGCTCGTCGCGGATCCGTACGGTCAGGCCGGACTCGGCGGCGAGCCGCTCGGCCTGCTCGGCCAGCCACTGCGGGGACTTCTCCCGGGACGGCGTGTTGGCCAGGTCGCGGGCGATCGCCACGGCGCCCGCCACCGTGGCGCCGCGCTCGACGGCGGCCTCGGCGTCGGTGAGCAGGGTGATCTTCTCGGCGGCCGGCTTCTTCGGCGGGCCGCCGACGCGGAAGTCGTACGAGGCCATCAGCAGTCCCTCGGCGAACGCCGCGAGACCCTCGTCGCCGGCGCCGGACGGTACGGCCACGGCGACGTGCGCGCAGCCCCGCCCGCGCCGCGCGATGGCGGCGCCCGCCCGGCGCAGCGCCGCCGGCGAGCCGTCCCCGACGCCGTACAGCAGCAGGTCGGTGATGCCGTCACCCAGCCGGAGCGGAGCACCGACGACCTCCCCGGGGCCGCCCTTCGCCTTCTCATGCGCGAGCAGGTCGGCCGCGCCGAGGGCGAACAGGCCGGTCAGCTCCTCCGCGTAGGCCGGATCGATCTCCGGACCGGCCAGCACGGGCACGGCGACGACCTCGACGGTCGACGCGATGTCCCAGATCGTGCCGTCGACGCTGTTCAGTTGGGTGTTGACCGGCAAGGCCTCTCCTGTACGGGTTCGGTACGAACAGCGAAGCCCCGGCGTTCGTCCGCCGGGGCCTTCGCGAAACCTCGATGACCAGGGTGGGACGTCGTCTTAGCCGACGACGTTCTTCAGCGCGTCCCCGAGCTCGCCTGCCTCGTCCGCCGACAGTTCGACAACGAGCCGCCCGCCGCCTTCGAGCGGGACACGCATGACGATTCCGCGCCCCTCCTTGGTAACTTCGAGCGGACCATCGCCTGTCCGCGGCTTCATCGCCGCCATGCGTGCATCCCCTTCCTGCCTAGGGCCGCGCAGGGCCGCCGGGCTTCTTTGGCCGCTGACCCGTCTGCCGCTTCAAGTCAACTAGTGGTGGTCCATTATCCCGTTTTCCGGGCGCTAAGTGGTAACGATCAGCTTCGAGATCATGCTGAGACCTGCCGAGGGGCCGTCTCCACGGCCCTCGGCGGCCCGGATCCGGGGGCCGGTGGGCCCCGATTTCCGCGACCTCCGGCGCGGCTCTTGCCCGGTGCCTCCGGCGTCGTCGATCGTTGCCTGGAGGATTCGGATGACGGAGCGCCCCGGTGCCGGGCGCAGGCAAAGGAGCCTGAACGTGGCGGAGAGCGTGCGGTACGACCTGGCGGACGGCGTTGCGACGATCGGCCTGAACCGCCCGGACGCGATGAACTCCCTGACCGCCGAGACCAAGACGGCGCTGCGGGCGGCGGTTGAGCGGGCGCGGGACGACTCGGCCGCGCGGGCGGTGATCTTGACCGGTAGCGGCCGGGCGTTCAGCGCCGGGCAGGACCTGCGCGAGCACGCCGCCAACCTGGAGGCGGGCCGGGGCCTGGACGGCACCATCCAGGACCACTACAACCCGATCGTGCTGGCGATCGCCCGAATGCCCAAGCCGGTGATCGCCGCGGTCAACGGCGTCGCGGCGGGCGCGGGGTTCTCCCTGGCCCTGGCCTGCGACTTCCGGATCGCGTCGGAGAAGGCGTCCTTCGCGACGGCGTTCACCAGGATCGGGCTGGCCCCCGACAGCGGCCTGTCGTGGACGCTGCAGCGGCTGGTGGGCCGGGCCCGGGCGACCGAGCTCCTGATGCTGGCCGAGCCCGTACGGGCGGCCGAGGCCCTCGAACTCGGCCTGGTGAACCGCGTCGTACCCGCCGACCGGCTCGACGCGGAGGCGCGGGAGCTCGCGGAACGGCTGGCCGCCGGGCCCACGGCCGCGTACGGCGCGGTGAAGACCGCCCTCGACCACGCGGCCACCGCCGACCTCGCGGACGCGCTCGCCAAGGAGGCGGAGCTCCAGGACGCCTGCGCCGCTACCGCCGACCACGCGAACGCCACCAAGGCCTTCCTCAAGAAGGAACAGCCCGTCTTCGAAGGCCGCTGACCCCGGCACGCCGCCCGGCGGACGGGAACCGCAGCCAGGCAGGAGGCGGTGTTTCCGGCGCGATGTTCCGATGCGCGCGTGCCGCGCGGCGTTTCGGCGCGTGCCGCGCGGCGTTCCGATGCGCGCGTGCGGCGCGGCGTTTCAGTGCGCCTGGGTACAGCGCGGCAGCGGCGGCCCGGCTTCCTGGCGCCGCTCTTCGATCGGCGTCGGGGTGTGTCAGGGCGATTTCCGGATCGGCCGAGTACAGGACGAGCGGTCGCATCGCCGCACGCCGGGGCCCGTGTCGTCACGGGCCCCGGTGTCCTCGGCGCGGCCGGCCGGCCCCGGACCGGTCAGCCGCGGTACAGGTCGAGTTCGGCGACCGAGGCGTACGTCTTGCTCGGGCCGTGCTCGCTCAGCACCCGGAACCGTACATAGCGGCCCTTCACCGGGGTGAACGGGACGGTGGTCTCCAGCTGGGTGTCGGGCAGCGTGCCCTTGGCCGCCGGTGCGCCCCAGTGCTGCCCGTCGGCGCTCACGTACAGCTCGTACGACGCGACGCGGCCGTTGATTCCGCCGTCCTGTCGCGGCATGTACCGGAAGGCGCCGAGACGCTGGGCCGCCCCGGTGTCGATGGTGATCTCCTGCGGGAGCTTCGCCGACCAGTCGCTGTGCCAGATCGTGTACGGGTCGTTGTCGAAGGCGTTCGCGGCGGCGCCGTTCTCGTGCACGGTCTCCTGGCTGGAGGCCGACACCAGCTTCCAGCCCTTCTGGGACAGGCCCGTCCGGTCGCCGGGGAGTCCGACCTGGTCGTACCGGTCGAGGAAGGCCTTGAAGTCGCCGTCGCGGGGCGCGCCCCACGTACGGTCGGCGAGCGCGGCGATCGGGCGGCGGGCGAAGAAGTCGAACCACTCCGGCGGGTTCTGTTCGGCCTTGTCCGACCAGCGGGAGATCTTGTAGCCGTGGATGCCGGGTGCGGCGACGAAGTCGTACTCGCCGTAGATGTGGCGGGGGTCGGCGTAGCCGTAGCCGCCGGGCGAGGTGGAGAAGCCGGGCGAGACGTACAGGTGGCCGTCCTGGGAGCCGATCACCTGGTAGCCCGCCTGCGCGCGGGCGACCGGGCTGCTCAGCCACTCGTTGACCTGGATGTCCTTGTTCGCTTCGACGCCGTGGGCCTGCTTGTAGTCCCACCACTGCCACAGCTGGGTGGTCTTGCTGTGCGCGCGGACCTGGGCGTCCAGTTCGTTGGCGAAGGCGGTGAAGACGTCGCCGGGCGCGGCGTACCCCTTGGCCTTCTGGTACGCGACGAGCTCGGGGCAGGCGTTCTTGGCCGGGTCGAGCGGGATCTCGTCGCCGCCGATGTGGAAGTACGGCCCGTCGAAGATCGGGATGATGTCGTCGAGGAGTTCGCGGATGAACGTCCGGGTGTGCTCCTTGGTGACGTCGAGGGTCCAGCCGCCGGCGTCGTGGCCCTCCCAGCCGGTGTTCGGCTTGGACAGCGAGTCGCAGGTGAAGGCCAGGCTCGGGTCGTACTTGCTGATCGCCACCGAGTGGGCGGGCAGGTCGATCTCCGGGACGATCGTCACGTGGTAGCGGCGGGCATAGTCCTGCAGGTCGCGCAGCTCACGCCGGGTGTAGTGCTCCTTGGCCGCCAGGCCCGGGAACTTCTTGCTCTCGATGCGGAAGCCGTTCCAGTCCGACAGGTGCAGGTGGAACAGGTTCAGCTTGTACCAGGCCATCCGCTGGATCTGCTGCTTGAGGTAGGAGACCGGGAAGTACTTGCGGCCGACGTCGAGCATCTGCCCGCGCTCGGGGAGGTTCGGCCAGTCGCGGGCGTCGCCCCGGAGGACGGATCCGGCCTTCAGCGCCTGCAGGATCGTACGGGTGCCGTAGAAGACGCCGGTCTCGCTGCGGGCGCGCACCGTGACCGCGTCGCCGACACGCAGGGCGTACCCCTGGTCGCCGAGCTGCGCGTCGGAGGAGCCGAGGGACAGGACGACGTCACCGGCGCGGGACCGGCCGCTCGTGACCGGTACGCGCACGCCCGACGCGGCGCGCAGCTCGGTCGCGAACCGCGTGGCGAGGGTGTGCAGCCGGGCCTGTTCGACGATGATCCGGTCGCCCTGACGCGGCCGCCAGGTCCCGGTCGCGCCGTGCCACTCGCGCAGGCCCGGCACGACGACGGGGGCCGGGTTCGCCGCGCCGCTCGACGCTCCGGCCGCCGGTACGACGGGTACGAGCGCCCCGGCGAGGATGATTCCGGTCAGTGTTCCGACGAACCGGCGCACGGCATCGCCTCCACGACGTGTGAGCCACTCACCCCCGGGAGTTGCTCTAATGTGATCGATTCCCCGGCATCGTAAGCAGCTTCGCGCAGGACTTCCAGATCACCGGCGACACGGCTGAGTCCGGCGCGCCGTCCGTACGGGTTGTGACCTGGCCGGAAAGGGGTGTCGCGGCGATCCTGGCCGGTTCCGGCATCCGGCCCGGCCGGGAGGCTGTTAGCGTCGGCTGGGTGACGCAACGTGAATGGCTGTCGGCCGAGGACTGGTACGCCTCGCTTCCGTCCGTGTACGTCGCGGCGGGCGGCCTCATCACCGACCCGGCCGGGCGGATCCTGCTCGTCAAGCCGAACTACCGTCCGTACTGGGGTTTCCCCGGCGGCGTGGTCGAGGCCGACGAGGCCCCGCACAAGGGATGCGAGCGCGAGGTGCTCGAGGAGGTCGGGCTGAGCCTCGTGGCGGGGCGCCTGCTCGTCGCCGACTGGGTCCCCACCGACGACGAGCGCCCGCGCTCGAGCGTGTACTTCATGTTCGACTGCGGCGTTTACGAGGGGGACCCGCCGATCCGGCTCCAGGAGGAGGAGCTCGACGACTACGCGTTCGTGACGGTCGAGGAGGGCGTCGGCATGCTCAACGCCGCCTTCGCCGGCCGCCTCCCCGCCGCGCTCCACGCCCTCCGGACCGGCGAGACCCAGTACCTTCCGGTGACCCGGCCCTCCGACGCGGAGATCGCGCCGTAGCCGGCTGCGTTCCGGGAGCACGTGCCGCCGCTCCGCGGATCGCCCGTGGCCGTACGGCCCGCGCTCATCGGTCGACGGTGAGCTCGAACAGCCGGTGCAGCAGGACGTGCAGCGCGGCCTGCTCGTCGTCGGTCAGTCCGTCGAGCATGTCCTGTTCGATCCCCTCTCCCGTACGGCGCAGCCCCGCGATCACGGTCCGGCCCTCCGCGGTCAGCGCGATGGCGTGACGGCGCCGGTCCGCGGGGTCCCGGGTCCGCTCGATCAGCCCTCGGCGCTCCAGGAAGTCGACCACCGAGACGGCGTTCCGCGGGTCGACGCCGATCAGCTCGGCGAGGCGCTGCTGGTGGGTGAGCTTGAGGTTGTCGAGGGTCATGAGGGCGCCGTAGTGATGCGGCGTCATCCCGTGCTCGGTGAGCATGCGCGCCCATCGCCGCCGCGACTCGGCGCCGAGCCGTGCCAGCAGGTAGCCGGTGCTGGCCCGGAGCTCGGGCTGCGGGATGGGACCGCCCTTTTCGGATTTGCCTCCTTCATCCGCCATGTCAGCGATCATACGCCTTTGCGGACATGGAGCATGATAGTCATTGTTTATGAGTAATATCCTGATGGACGGGGCCAGCCCCGGCTTCGTACGGACCGCGCTCGGCCGGGACGCGACCGGCGCGTTCGCGCTGATGCTGCGCCTGACCCGGCCCTTCCAGGCCGACCCGGAGAAGGGGGCGCGGACCTCGATCCACCTGGCGAGCTCTCCGGACGTCGCCGACGTGACGGGCGGTTACTTCGAGAACGGCAGGCCGGCCCGGCCCGGCGCCCTCGCCCAGGACCGCGCTGCCGCGGAGCGCCTGTGGACGCTGAGCGCCCGGCTCGTCGGCCTGGAGAGGCCATGAGGCGACGGACCCGCGACAAGGACGTCCCTCGGGCGTTACCGTCAGCACTGACGATCACCCGAGATCGATCACAACGGAAGAACGCGGAGCGGACGATGGCCCCACCTCCCCCGGCGCTACCCGTCGCAGGCCGACCCGCCACCGATCGGAACCTCGGTCCCGGTCTGGTGCTCATCCTCCCGGCCGCCGTACTCGCGCTCGTCTCGCTGGTCGTCCCGACCGGCCAGACCATCGTGCGCAGCTTCCAGGACTCGCGGTTCCTCCTCCAGTCCCATCGGTTCGTCGGCCTGGACAACTACGGCACGATCCTGAAGGAAGGCGACTTCTGGCGGGCGCTGGGCTTCTCGATCGGCATCTCCGTCGTGCCGATCCTCGTGGCGGTCCTGGTCGCCCCGGCGCTCGCCGCCGCCCTCGACCAGGCCGGCACCTGGCCCCGCCGGATCGGCCGCGTGCTGATGTCGCTGCCGCTCGTCGTCTTCTCCCCCGTGGCGGTCGCGGTCGCCTGGCGCATGGGCCAGGTGACCGGCAAGGGCGGCGTCGCCACGATCTTCGGCCGGATCGACAGCCCCGACAAGGCGGCGACCGTCATCCCTCTGGTCACGGCGGCGGCGCTGTTCGGCGCGGTGTGCGGCCTGGCGCTCCTCGTCTTCCTGCCCGTCCTGCGCGCCCGCGCCGAGGGCCGGCGGATCACCCCGGCGATGCTCGCGGTGGGGGCGATCGTCGCGCTGGCGGCCGTCGCGACGAGCCTGCAGGCGTTCACGTTCCCGGCCGTTCTGGGCGAGTCGCCGAAGTCGACCACGCTCGCCGGCCTCCAGTACAGCGTGGCGTTCCAGAGGGCGAACCTGGGCCTCGGGTCGGCCGTCGCCACCATCACCGGCCTGATCCTCACGGTCCTCGGGGTGGGAGCCACCCTCATCGCGATCAGGACGAGCCTGGGGATCAAGCTCACCCCGGCCCCACGGCGCGGAGCAGCCGAGCCGGGCCCGCGCCCGGACGCCGCCCGCTCGGTGATCGCGATCCTGGCCGTGGTCGTGGCCCTCATCATCACGATTCTGGGCTCGTGGCCCTGGCTGTCCGCGCTGTTCTCCAGCGGGCACGGCCCCTCCTCGGGCGCGTCCACCGGCAAGATCTACCTGAACACCTGGGTCCCGCCGCTGCTCAACGCCCTCGTCTCCGTCGGCGTGGCGTTCCTGGCGGCGCTGGGCATCGGCGGCCTGCGCCCGCTCGGCCGCCGCAGCGAACTGCTGCTCCTGCCGTTCGCGCCGTGGCTGTTCGTCGGCATCGGCCCGCTCAGCGTCTCCGGCTTCGAGAACGAGCGGAGCCTGAAACTCCTCGACAAGTTCGCGTCGCTGTTCTCGCCCATCTGGGTGAGCGTCCCGGCGCTCCTCATCCTGACGCTCTTCTGCCGACGGCACGCGGCCCGCTGGCGGGCGCAGCGCACGACCGGCGCCCCGGCCGCGCCGTCGTTCTTCGCGACGGTGGTCGTCCCGGCGCTGCCCCTGGCCGGCCTGCTCGCCGGGGCGATCACCCTGATCGGCGCGCAGGGCCTGCTCTGGCCGATCCTGGTGACCGGCGGCGCCGGCAACCGGACCGCGCCGCTCGAACTGACGAACCGCGTGAGCCAGTTCTTCACCGCCAACGCCCAGGTCGGGCTGACGACGCCCATCGTCGCGGTGGTGCTGGTGTTCATCGCACTGGCGGCGCTGCAGATCTTCTACCTGGACCGGCTCGTCATCACCACCGGCCCGGACGAGGAGGCTGTGGGCATGCCGGTGGCCGCCCAGCAGCCGGGATGGCCCGCTCCGGCCCCGGCTCTCGGCGGCCCGGGACTCCCGCCGCCCTCGGGTCCGCCGGTCTCGTACGCGCCCCCGCCCGGCTACGCCCCGCCGGTGGGTTACGGCCCTCCGTCGCCGTACGGCCCGCCCCCCGGCTACGCCTCTCAGCCTGGCTACGGCCCACCGCCCGGGTACGCCCCGCCACCGCCCCAGGCCCCGGCGTCTCCCGATGCCACATCGGCCGATCCGAAGCCCAAGCCTCCGGCCGTCCCCGAGTCCAAGCCCGACTCCATGCCCGAACCGAAGTCCGACGACAGCGACGACGAGGCGTCTTCCGGTCCAAAGGAGGAAGATCCTCGCCCCGAGGATGCATCCGACGACCCTCCGCGCGGCGAAAGCGACTGATGCGCGTCCGGAAACGCCTGCACCGGATTCGCCGGCTCGAAGGTCTCACGAACATCGAGCTCTACAGGTCGCCCTGACGCTCGTCTCCGGTGTCGAAGAACCGATCGAGGTATTCCTCTTAACGTTTTCACCTCTGCCGGGGCCGGTCGGCCGACGTCGGCGGCCCCGAGGCGGCGAGCCGCTGCCGTCTGTCCGGCGTGGTCGGCGACCGAGCGATGGGTGACCGGGAGGACGGCTCGCCGGCGCGGCGAAACCCCTGGTCCGGGTGGCACCCGTCGGTCGGCCGGGTTTGACCGGGCGTCGGTCGAGCAATCACCATGACGGCGTGAGCCAACCGTCTCCTGAGCGGGCCCCATCCCGTAAGCGCCGGGACGCGGCACCGAGTATCAGGGACGTCGCGGCGGCGGCCGGCGTCTCCTATCAGACGGTGTCTCGGGTCCTCAACGACTCGCCGAGAGTGCGGGCGGAGACCAGGCATCAGGTGATGGACGCGATCGAGCGGCTGGGTTTTCGGCCGAACCGCGCGGCCCGCGCGCTGGGGCTGGGGCGCGCCCGCGCCGTCACGGTCGTCACCTCGAACACGACGCTCTACGGCTACGCCGCCACGCTTCAGGGTATCGAGGAGGCCGCCCGCGAGGAGGGGCTCGCCGTCGGCGTTCAGGTGATCGAGTCTGCCCGCTCCGGCGACATCCAGCAGGCCGTCGACCACGTCAGCGATCCGAGCGTGGGCGGCGTGGTGGTGATCGCCTTCGATGCCGCGGGGATGGAACTGCTGCGCCGGCTCCCCGGCGACGTCCCGGCGGTCGCGGCGATCGAGCCGGGTGCTCTCGCCGAGGCCGGGCGGACGACGATCTGCCTGGATGAGCAGCAGGCGTCCGCCGACGCGACCCGGCACCTGCTGTCGCTGGGGCACCGTACGGTGCACCATGTGGCGATCCCGTCCGAGGCCGGGACGCGGGGGCGAGAGGCGGGGTGGCGGCGCGCCCTGACGGAGGCGGGGGCTCCGGTTCCGGAGATCGTGGCCGCCGGGTGGGACGCCCGATCGGCGTACGAGGCAGGGTGTGCGCTGGCCGCCGATGACGCGGTGACGGCGATCCTGTGCGGCAACGACGACACCGCGATGGCCGTACGTCGCGCCTTGTACGACGCGGGCCGGGACGTTCCCGGGGACGTCAGCCTCGTCGGGTTCGACGACGTTCCCGGTTCGGCGTACTGGATTCCGGCCCTGACCACCATTCGAATGGACTTCGCGGGTTGGGGGCGTGCCTGCCTCGCCGCCCTGGCGGCCGAACTCGACGGCCGGCCGCGCCCGGAGATCTCGCTGACCGCCCCGAGCCTGGTCGTCCGGGAGTCGACCGCCCCACCTCGGGCGACACGCTAGAAATCCACTTGTAACAAGACGGTAACGGGACCTTCCCTTCGCAAATGTGACCGGTCACACTCGTCCGCATGTGACCGGTCACACTCCGGGCGATCGAGAAGGACTTCTTCGATCGGCCGGTGACCGGCCCTGATGACCTGGACAAAGAACGACGACACGGCCGACCGGCGTCACTGTGGCGGGCACACCACCGAGCGCCGATGGCACCCGAGATCGCGATCCGAGCGGCCGGGCGCCCGGTCTTCCCGGCGACCCCGCGAAGACAGGCCCCGACCCCTTGTCCTCCCGCCGGTGACCAAGAAGGAGCAGCAGTTGAGCGCGTTCGACGACGAAACGAGCATCACGTGGGGGCACTCGGCGTTGTCCCTCGTCGTGGACGTCACCCCGGGACGGCCGGTGAGCGTGCGCACGATGACGCCCGGCCGCACCGGCCCTCCCCCGGGTCGTACGGCTCAGCCGCTGGTGGAGATCCTCACCGCCGGTACGGGACGAGACGCCATATCGCAGCGGTTCTCCGAGACCACGATCGGCCGCCGCCTGGAATTCGTCGGCAGTGAACGGTCCCGGGACGGCCGCTGGCACCTGCTGCGCATCGAGTTGCGCGACGGGCCGACGGGCCTGCGGGTCGAGGTGATGCTCCGGTCGACCGACGGCGTGAGCGCGGTGCGGAGTCAGGTCCGGGTGACCAACCACGGCGACCGGCCGCTCCTCCTGCTGGGCGTGTCGTCCTTCTCCGCCGGTTTCCTCGGCCATCCGGTCGATCGCCTGGACCTCGTACGGGGTTCCAGTGAGTGGATCGGCGAGGGCAGATGGAGCCGCCGTCCCTTCCGGGAGAGCGCGGTCGACCTCAATCTCCCCTTCCACGGGCAGAACGGTCGCGGGCGGTTCGCGGCCATCAGCACCGGCACCTGGTCGACCGGCCGGGACCTGCCGACCGGCGGCCTGATCGACAGGGAGGGCGGAGACGCCTGGCTGTGGCAGGTCGAGCACAACGGCGCGTGGCGCTGGGAGACCGGTGAACGTCTCGACGGCGCGTACGTTGCGTTGCTCGGCCCGACCGATCTCGACCACCAGTGGCAGCACGACCTCGAGCCCGGCGGTTCCTTCACCACCGTTCCGGTGTCGGTCGCCGTCTCCGGCGACGGTCTGCACGGTGCGGCCGCAGCGCTGACGGCCCACCGGCGCGCCATCGTACGGCCGCACCCCGACCGCGACGCCCTCCCGATCGTGTTCAACGACTACATGAACACCCTGATGGGCGACCCGACCACCGCGAAGCTGCTGCCGTTGATCGACGCGGCGGCCGGCGTCGGCGCGGAGGTGTTCTGCATCGACGCCGGCTGGTACGGGGACGGCGCGTGGTGGGACAGCGTCGGCGCGTGGGAGCCGTCCCAGGCGCGGTTCCCCCGGGGGATCGAAGAGGTCCTCGCCCACATCCGGCGGCGGGGGATGGTGCCCGGGCTGTGGCTCGAACCCGAGGTGATCGGGGTTCGCAGCCCGATCGCCGACAAGCTGCCCGACGAGGCGTTCCTGCAGCGTGGCGGCGTACGGGTGGTCGAGCACGGCCGCTACCACCTGGACCTGCGGCACCCTCGCGCCGTCGCCCACCTGGACGAGACGATCAACCGGCTGGTCGAGCAGCTCGGCGTCGGCTACTTCAAGCTCGACTACAACATCGACCCCGGCGTCGGCACCGACCGGGACGCCGACAGTGCCGGAGCGGGCCTGCTGGCCCACAACCGCGCCCACCTGGCCTGGCTGGACGGTGTCCTGGACCGGCATCCCGGGCTCATCCTGGAGAACTGCGCGTCCGGGGCGATGCGCATGGACTACGCCATGTTGTCGCGGATGCAGCTCCAGTCCACCAGTGACCAGCAGGACTTCCTGCGCTACCCGCCGATCGCCGCCGCGGCGCCGATGTCGCTGCTGCCGGAGCAGTCCGGCAACTGGGCGTATCCGCAGCCGGACATGAGCGACGAGCAGATCGCCTTCACGTTGTGCACCGGCCTCCTCGGCCGCCTCTACCTGTCGGGCCGCCTCGACCGGATGACGGACCGGCAACTGGACTCCGTGCGGGACGCCGTCACCGTCCACCGCGACATCCGGGCCGACCTGGCGGCGTCCACGCCGCTGTGGCCGCTGGGCCTGCCCGGCTGGTCGGATCCATGGCTCAGCCTGGCGCTGCGCTCCGGCGACACGACGTACGTCACCGTCTGGTACCGGGGCGGGACCGCCGACGGCACGGTGCTGTCCCTGCCGCACCTGGCGGGCGCCGACGTGGAGATCGACACGCTCTTCCCCCGCCGTCTCCCGGCCTTCGGTCATCACTTCGAGTCCAAGACCGGGCGGTTGTCCATCTCGGCGCCCGACACCGAAACGGTCGCCGCACGCCTCCTCCGCATCCGCTCTACCAGCAAGAACGCCCTCTGAACCGCTAGATTGACCGCTCTGCCACAGCAGGGCGGGGCTCACCCCCTCGCGAAAAGGATCTGCGATGAAGAGAAGGACCCTCCTCGGTGTGGCGGCGACGCTCGCGCTGAGCCTGGCCGCCACCGCCTGCAGCGACCCCGGCGCCGGCTCCTCGACCGGTACCGCCGCGGCGACCTGGACGAACCCCTCGGCCAAGCTCGCCGGCGTCAACCTGACGATCTGGGCCGCCCAGAACAGCAACACCGTGCCCAAGCAGGTCATCGACGCCTTCCACACCGCGACGGGCGCGACCGTCAAGGTCGTCACCATCCCCGACCCGTACGAGCAGGGCGTGCAGACGAAGGTCGCCACCGGCGACAAGCCGGACCTGGCGTTCTGGCAGCCGACCGCGTCCATGCTGACGGCGATCAACGCGAAGGCCAATCTTCAACCGCTCACCGGCGCGCCCTGGCTGTCGAAGCTCTCCCCCGCCCTCAAGGACATGACCGGGCTCCTCGACAACACCCGCTACGCCGCGCTGATCACCAGCCCGGCGGTCGAGGGCGTCTACTACAACAAGGAGGTCTTCGCCGCCAACGGGATCACCCAGACGCCGAAGAACTTCGACGAGATGATCGCCGCGGCCCGCAGTCTCAAGGCCAAGGGCGTCACCCCGTTCTACGAGATGGGCGGCGACAAGTGGGCCACCCAGTGGTGGGTCCAGGTCCAGCTCGCCGACGCCGCGAAGAGCGGGCTCTGGGACCAGATCAACACGAAGAAGCAGACGTTCTCCGGCCCGACCGTGCTGGGAGCGATCAAGAAGTACAAGTCGCTGATCGACGAGGGGCTGTTCAACTCCGACATCAAGACCGCGAAGTTCGAGGACCAGGGCAAGGCGCTGCTCGGCGGCAAGGCCGCCATGGTCATGCAGGTGAACTCCTTCTTCGGTGAGCTGCAGGCGAGCGCGGACACCGCCACGCTCGACAAGAAGATCGGGTTCTTCCCGATCTCACCGTCCGGGAACGTCGGCACGTACATCCCGGACCAGTCCAACGCCCTGGTCGCGTTCAAGACCGGCGACGCCAAGCGTGAGTCGGCCGCCCGGCAGCTGCTGTCCTTCTGGATGGGCCCGGACTACAAGAACTTCACGACCGCCCAGAACACCGTGTCGCTGGAGCCCTCGGTGCCGAATCCGGCGGGCGTGCCGCAGGCCCTGCTGGCCGTGAACGGCTCCCTGCCCACCTCGGTCGGCTCGATGCAGGCCCTCGCCGTCGCCAACCCCGACCTCTATCTCAACCTCGCCGACATGATCGCCGGAAAGATGTCGCCGGAGAAGGTGGCCTCGACCACCCAGGCCCAGTTCGCGCAGCTCGCCAAGGCCGCCGGAGCCCCCGGCTTCTGATCACTGATCTCTCGGAGCCGACGGTGCCGGAGCCGCCTCCGGCACCCCTCCCTCCGTGAAGGAGTCCGACACGTGCACTCGGTCAAGGAAAGCGCCGTACGGGACAGCCCGGCCGTGCCCCAGGCCCGCCCTCAGCCGCGACGCGGCCACGGCAACGCGCATCGTACGCACCCGATGTGGTTCCTGGCGCCGGCGTTCCTCATCCTGCTGGTCTTCTTCTTCGTGCCGACCCTGTTCAACTTCATCTACGCCTTCACCGACTGGTCCAGCTTCAAGAGCGCGATCCGCCCGGTCGGCCTCGCCAACTTCCAGGACCTGATCTCCGACGGCACCCTGCTGCGCGCGCTCCGCATCACCGTCGTCTACGCGGTACTGGTGGCGATCTTCCAGAACGTGTTCGGCTTCGTGCTGGCGGTCCTGCTCGAGCGCGACACCCTGGTGAACCGCGTCGCGCGGGTCTTCTTCCTCATCCCGGTGCTGATGTCCGCCCTCGCAGTCGGCTACATCTTCCAAGCGCTGCTCAAGCCCGACGGCAGCATGAACCGGCTGCTGGGCCTGGTGCTGGCGCACCACGTCGACTATCCGTGGCTCGGGGACACGACCTGGACGATCGTCACCGTGTCGGTGATCCACGCCTGGAAGTGGATGGGCCTGTCCATGCTCATCTACCTCGCCGGTCTCAAGACCATCCCAGCGGAGATCACCGAGGCGGCGCGCATCGACGGCGCCTCCCGCTGGCGGATGTTCTGGTCGGTGCGGTTCCCGTTCCTGGCCCCCGCCGTCACCTTCAACGTCTCCACCGCGCTCCTGGGCTCGATGAACGGATTCGACATCGTTCAGGCCACCACCGGCGGCGGCCCCGCCCGTACGACGGAGATCCTCAACATCTTCATCTTCCGGACCTTCGGCCAGGGGCTGTTCGCCCAGGCCACCACGATGAGCCTCGTGCTGTTCCTCGTCGTGGCGCTCATGGCCTTCCCCGTCATCGCCATTCTGCGCAAGCGTGAGGAGATTCTGTGAACGCCGCCTCATCCCGCCGGCGCGGTGCCGGGTTCAGCGACGCGCCGATCTGGCGGCGGCTGCAGCCGTTCTGCGCCGTCGCGCTCGTCGTCGCCCTGATCGGGATTCCGCTGTGGATGGTCGTCGCGACCGCCGCAAAGTCCCAGGGCGAGGCGCTGACGCCGAACCTGTCGCCGCCGAGTCACTGGCAGCTGTTCCACAAACGGGCGGAGGTCTGGCGTCAGGGCCGGATCCCCGCGGCGTTCTTCGGCAGCCTCCTGGTCGTCGTCCCGTCGGTGGTGGCCGTCCTCGTCCTGGGATCCATGGCCGCCTGGATCCTGGCCCGCCGCGCCACACGCCTCACCGCGATGCTGTACGCCCTCGGCATCAGCGGCATCGTGCTGCCACCCGCCGTCGTCACCCTGGTCCTGCTGCTGCGGCAGCTCGGCCTGGCCGGCAGTGCCGTCGGGATGATCGGCGTCTACACGGGCATCTACCTGTCCACCGTCATCTTCTTCGTGACCGGGTTCGTCCGTACGATCCCGCCCTCCCTGGAAGAGGCCGCGCAGATCGACGGCGCGGGTCCGGTGCGGGTGTTCGTACGGGTCGTCCTTCCACTGCTGAGGCCGGTGCTCGCGACCGCCACCATCCTGATCTGCCTGTACGTGTGGAACGACGTCTTCTACGCGTTCTTCGTCATCGGCGGCCGCATCGACACACTGCCGCTCAACCTGTTCCAGGTCGCCAGCGCGGGCCTGTACCTCAACAACTGGCACCTCATCTTCGCGTACGTGATCCTGATGAGCCTCCCGCTGATCGCCGTGTTCGCCATCGCCCAGCGGAAGATCATCTCCGGAATCACCAGCGGAGCCGTGAAATAGCCCGTCGTCCTTTACACGACGGGATCAGACGGTGAGGACGAGCTTGCCCTGGAGGTGACCGCCGTCGAGCAGCCGGTGCGCGTCGGCGACGCGCTCGAACGGGAACGTCTCCTGCACGTAGACCCGGAGCCTGCCCTGTTCGACGAGTTCGACGAGACCTCGCAGGGCGACCGGATCGGGGTCGACCGCGATGCCGCTGAAGCGCATGCCGGCCGCCTCGTACTTGGCGACGAGCTCCGAATCCTCCTCGGCGACCGCCGTCACCAGGTGACCGCCTGGGCGGAGCACTTCGAGCGACCGCTCGACGGTGTCGCCGCCGATCGTGTCGAGCACGACGTCGATGTCGCGGACCGCCTCCGTGAAGTCGACCGCCGTGTAGTCGATCACCTCGTCGGCGCCGAACCCCTCGACGAACTTCCGCTTGCTCCCGCTGGCGGTCGCGATCACGTGCGCGCCGAGCGCTTTCGCGATCTGGATCGCGACATGGCCGACCCCGCCACCACCGCCGTGGACCAGGACGCGGTCGCCCTCGGTCACGCCGCCGAGGTCGACGAGGCCCTGCCACGCCGTCAGCCCGACGACCGGCAGCGCCGACGCCTCGACGTGCGAGAGCGACGCCGGCTTGCGTGCCAGGTGCAACGCCGGCGCCGACACGACCTCGGCGTACGCGCTCGCCGCCCGCGGGAACAGCGGCATCCCGAACACCTCGTCGCCGGGCCTGAACCGCCACGTCTGCGGCGCCTCCTCGACCACGCCGCTGATGTCCCAGCCGAGGATGAACGGTGGCCGGCCGATCAGCGGGAACTCGCCGGCGCGCAGGCGCGCCTCCAGCGGATTCAGCCCGATCGCCTTGACGCGGACGAGAACCTCGGTCGGGAGGGGCTGGGGCTCGGACGCGTCCACGATGGTGAGCACCTCGGGACCGCCGAGCGTCTGCTGGGTGATGACTCGCATGACTCTCCTGGCTTTGGAAGGGGGGAGAGAACCCAGGCTAGGTTTCCGATAGGAACCAGCAGGTAACCTTTGGCGCCGTGAGCGGTTTCGGTCCCGGTGATTCCTTTCTCGCCGACTGTCCGGCGCGTCTGGCGGTCGAGCTGATCGCCGACAAGTGGACGGTGGTCGTGCTCTACGGCCTCAGCAAGGGCCCGGTGCGCCATGGCGAGCTGATCGAGCTGATCGGCGGCATCTCCCGCAAGATGCTCACCCAGACGCTCCGACGGCTCCAGGCGCACGGACTCATCCGCCGCCACGCCTACGCCGAGGTGCCGCCCCGCGTCGAGTACGAGCTCACCCCGCTCGGGGCGACGCTGATCGATCCGATCCACATGCTGACCGAGTGGGCGAGGGCGAACGGCGACGCAGTGCTCGATGCACTCGACGCCGATCCCGAGCCGGTCGCCCATAGCGACTGAGGCCCCCGCCAGGGCACTGAGTATCCCCTCGGCCGCTACTCGGGATCGGCCCGGCCTCGCTCGGTCTGCAGGCTCTCGATGCGTTGGACGATATGCCACATCGGGGTGGTGGTCCTGGCCACGACCACGAGCGTCTCACCGGTCTCACCTCAGGTGCGGTGCACGAGGTCAAGCGCGTGGTCCACGGCGGACGCGACATCTCCGTCGGCGCCCGAACGCAGCCAGGTGCCGACCTTCCCGGGACCGCCGAACGCACGCAGATGAAGGTCCCGCACGGCTTCTCGGTCACCGGGCTGCTCTATCCGAAAGGCCACGCTGGGCAGCGTAGATGTGCGCTCCGTTGGTGCGCACACCATTTCACCCAGGGGTCGGGGCGAGCGGCCCACTCGCTGCGGCGGTCCGGTGCTTCGATCTGCCGGCTCCCGTGATGGGAGCTCAGAAGGTGCCGGCGTAGCGGCCGAATGCCTGGAGGAGCTGGGCCTTGCTCGGATGGCTGTCCAGTGTGGGATCGCTGTCGCTGAGCGAGACGCTGCCAGGGCAAGTGCCGTCCTCCCCGGTCAGCGTCACCTGGGAGAGCCTCCGGTGCGTACGTAGTTCGCGCAGCGTCGCCCGGTAGATGGTCTTGTCCATGGGCTTGCTCAACTGCGGGCCCGAGGGAAGCTGTCGATTGCCGTACTTGCAGCTGACGTTGTCCATCTCGCCGTCAGTGCCGACCTTCTCTAGGCACAGGACGAGCCGGACATCGGCATGCGTGGGAGCGTTCCACGAATCGGGCAGCGTCGCTCCCGCGTTGATGTAGGACTTCCCGTACTTCTCAAAGACCTCGACGCTGTGCGGGGAGGGGCCCGCGAAGGGATGGGCCGAGGTGTAAGCCACGCCGGGATTCCCACAGGCCGCCCCGAGACGGCCGTTCCCGAGGGGAATCTTGGACTCATGCCTGAGCGTGAAGTGCGGTAGGACGAGGAACCAGATGGCTGCGGCGATCACGGCGATCGCCGCGAGAGCCGCCAGACCACGGCCTGGGGTGATCCAACGAAAGCGGGCGTTGTCCGGCATGAGGAGATCATTAGCACAAGCAGCCGCCGGGAACATCGTCCGGCCCTCGCCGTCAGATCCGCGCCCATACCCACTTGCCTCCCTGGTCGGGGGTCGCCGTGCAGCCCCACGCGATCGCGAGGCTGCGTACGAGCAGGAGCCCGCGGCCGCCGTTGTGGTCAAAGTCGTCGTCTTCCAGGTCGGCGAACGGGTCCGCGTTGACCGCCGGAAACTCGGGAGCCGGATCCCAGACGGAGAGGACGCTCTCTGCGCCGACCCGCGTGATCATCACTTTGATGAGTTTTCCGGGTGCGGCCTTGACGGCATTGGTCGCGAGTTCGGAAATGATCAGCTCGGCGTCGGAACACCGATCGTGCCGGCCGAACTCACCGATGACGATCGACACCCATCGGCGAATGGCGGGAACCGTACTCTCGGTAGCCGTAAAGGACAGCGCTTGGGACATCGGAAGGTTATCCATGGCCGTGCCTGTCGTCTCCCGGCCGGGCCTTGCCGGCCGATCCTCCGTTGACCCGCCAATCGTCGTACCGCATTGTTACTCTCTGCATCAGCTTCATATCCACACGTGAGCGGGTTCCGCTTTGTGGACACCGAATGGATGCGAACAATGCCAAAACCCCCCAAAGCCCTATCGCCGGATCAGAGCCTCACCGCCTACTTCGGCTTCGAGGTACGCAAGCACCGCGAGTACGTGAAGCTGTCCCAGTCCGAGCTGGCCGACCGCCTGCACTGGGCGAAGTCCGCGGTCGGCAACCTGGAGACGGCGTTCCGCTCCCCCACGTCCGACCACGCCAAGGACCTCGACACCTTCTTCGCCACCGACCGCTTCGGCTGGCTCCACGGCCTGATCGTCCGCGAAGAACTCCCCGACTTCTTCCGCCCGTTCGCCCGCAGAGAGCCCGACGCAGCCGACATCCGCATGTTCGAGCCGCTGGTCGTCCCCGGTCTGCTCCAAATCGAGGAGTACGCCCGCGCGCTCCTCGCCACCGACCAGAGCCCGGACCAACTGGAGCAGGCCGTGTCGGCCCGCATGGAGCGACAGAAGATTCTTAATCGCAAGGAGCCTGCCCCGCCTCGCCTCTGGGTCGTCATTGACGAAGGCGTTCTCAGACGGCAGATCGGTGGTACCGAAGTCATGCGCAAGCAGATCGCCCATCTACTGACGATGACCGAGCGTCACGACGTCACAATCCAGGTCGTTCCGTCATCAGTAGGTGAGTACATTGGCCTGGAAGGCGGCTTCTCGATCCTCGGCTTCGACGATGGCGCAGACATCGCCTACGCGGAAGCGGCAGGTGGAGGGCACATGATCGAACAGCAGAAGGACGTAGCACGGACCATCACCCGTTTCGAGTTGATCCGAGCCCGAGCCGTCAGCGTCGATGAAAGCACCAGGTTGATCCGGGAGGCATTGTGAACACCCCTCGCCTACTCACGGACTGGCGCAAGAGCAGCCGCAGCGGAAGCTCGGGCGGTAACTGCGTGGAAGTCGCTATCACTCGAGTTCCGGTCAAGGCGGCGAAATGACTACCCGCTGGCGAAGAAGTAGCAGAAGCGGCCAATCCGGCGACAACTGCGTCGAGTTGGCGGTCATAGAGCGCGGCCGCATGGGTTCCCACACCGGGAAGTGACGGCGTCGCCCAGGTTACGGGCGGTCAGGGAGTGGTGGTCTGGAGCCTGGCTGCGGCTGCTTGAACCTGCTGCGGGCTGAAGCAGTCCGGATGATTGGTGACGAGCGTGTCATGCTTTTGCTGACGCAGGAGCTCGACCTCACGCACACCGACGTCCGCGCCGTCCGGCAGGGACCCGGGGTTGGGGAACGCGGGGGTCGCCAGGTGCCTCTCGTCCGCTCGGTAGGACCGGCAGGCCCGGTCATGACTCGATGATCCGCCGTTGAGGGAAATGATCAGAGAGACCACCAGGCCGAGCCCCAAAGTGAAAAGGATGTCGACGAGGACCTCCGTGCCACTCTTCTTCCTAGAGCCCGACCACATCACAGCCGCTCCCTCCTGAGGTCCCGCGATTCGACGGCACGAAGATCAGCGCGGTTCCTCACTTTGCAGCCGCCGTGGACACCTTGCCGTCGGGAGTGACGGTCTAGCGCCCGAATCGCCGAGAATCTCCCGTCAACTCTGGCTGCAAAGACGGGAGCCTGGTAGACGCGCTACGCCGGGACCAGCAGCATGCGGTGCCGGGGCCGCGCGTGCTCCCAGCAGGGGCCGGGATGACGTTGGTCAGGCACGCCGCCGCATCCTGAAAAGACTCTTTCGAAAGAGTCTTTCCAGAGCTAATGTCCCTGACATGGAGGCGTCAGAACGGAAACTCCGCGACGCAGGTGAACTGCGTTCGCTCGCTCACCCCGTACGCATGCGGCTGTGCCAGGCCCTGTACGAGCGCGGCACCGCGACCGCCACCGAACTCGCCGAGATGATCGGGGAGAGTCCGGCGAACTGCTCGTGGCATCTGCGTCAGCTCGCCAAGTACGGCTTCGTCGAGGAGGCCGGCGGCGGCAAAGGCCGACACCGTCCGTGGCGGCCGGTTCCGCGAATGCTGTCGTGGGGCGACAGTGACGAGTCCGGTGAGGTGGCCGCCGCCAGCGACGCGCTCAGCATGCAGTTCGTCGAGCAGGAGTTCGCCGGGCTGCGTGACTGGCAGGCGTGGCGGCGCACCGACCCGCCCGAATGGCAGGACGCCGCGTACTGGATGCAGAACATCGACTGGCTCACAGTGGAGGAGCTGAAAGAGCTCAACGAGGCCATAGCGGCAGTCATCTTGCGCCAAAGAAAGCGCCGGGACCCGGCCGAACGCCCTCTCGGGGCGCGCCGGATCCGGGTCTTCGCTTGGGCCGTGCCCGCCGAACCGTACGCCGAAGACTGATGCGCGCTGTCTTCCGGGTTCCCGCGTTCCGGCTGTTGTTCGCCGGCCTGGCCGCGAGCATGGCCGGCGACGCGCTGTTAGTGCTGGTGTACGCCATCTGGGTCAAGAGCCTCACCGGCTCCAACGGCGCGGCCGGTCTGGTCACCCTCTTCATCGCGGTGCCGTACGTCCTGGCGCCGCTGGGCGGCTGGCTGGTCGACCGCTTCCGGCACCGCCCCTTCCTCGTCGTCGCCAACCTCGCCTCGGCGCTGATGCTGGTCCCGCTGTTCGCCGTACGTGACGCCGCCGATCTCTGGATCATCTACACGGTCGCCGCGCTTTACGGCATCTCGTCGGTGACGGTCGCGGCCGCGCTCAGCGGTCTGCTGAAGGAACTGCTCTCCGATGACCTGCTGGCGGATGCCAACGGCACCCTGCAGACGGTCAAGGAAGGGCTCCGGCTGGGCGGCCCGCTCGCGGGCGCGGCGCTGTTCGCCGCGTTAGGCGGTGCGGCCGTTGCCGCAATCGACGCGGTCACCTTTCTGATCGCCGCAGTCGCCATCGCCCGCATGAGTCTGCACGAGGAACCGCCGGTGCCCTCAGGCCTGCATTGGCTGAGCGAACTGACCGCAGGCCTGTCCCATATCAGGACCGAAGCGGCACTGCGCCGCATGACGATCGCCACGGCCACCGGCTTCCTGGTCATCGGCGTCAATGAGTCGGCGCTGTTCGCCGTCGTCGGCCAGGGCCTGCACCGGCCGCCCGAGTTCGTCGGCGTGCTCGCCTCGGCCCAGGGCGTCGGCGCCATTGCCGGAGGGCTGTGGGCCGGCCGGCTCGCCAGAGGCGTCGGTGAGCTCGCGGCGATCGCGATCGGCATGGCAGCGATCGGACTCGGCGACGCCCTGATCGCCCTCCCGTGGCTGCCCGTCATCCTCCTGGGCAAGGTCATCGCAGGCCTGGGCCTGACCACAATGATCACCGGGTTCACCACGGTGATACAGCGGCACACGCCCAGCCCTCTGATCGGCCGAGTCTCCACCGCAGCCGAAACACTGGTCAGCGGACCGCAGGCGATCTCCATCGCGGCCGGAGCCGCTCTGGTGTCCGTCGTGGACTACCGGCTCCTGCTCGTGGTCGTCACGATAGGAATGCTCACCGCCGCTGCCTACCTGTGGCTCGCCCGTCGATTGACCGCACCGCTCCCCTCACGGGTTCGTTCGGCCAGGTTGAAGCCTGACCTGCGTCGCCCTTGATAATGACGACGTCGCCGCGGCGGCCTCGGCAAGCATCGCGCGCCGGATCCGGTTCCGTCGCTCACGACAGGCCAGGGCATCCTTGGTGTAGGCCCCCGATAGGTTCGATCACAGCCCGGTCGAGGACGGGGCCCGACACACGCGAAGGAAGCTCGCATGGCCTTCATCCACCACACCACCATGAAGCCCACCAAGCTGGAGCTGCTCGCCGAGTGGCTGCCGAAGCAGAGCTGGTATGTGGGCGGCGCGGGAACGCCGGAGCTGCGCAAGGCCGGTGGGTTTCGGTTGGACGATCCGGAGGGCGAGGTCGGGATCGAGTTCATGGTCGTGGTCGACACCAGCGCGGAGGAGCCGGTGGCGTACCTGGTGCCGATGGGCTACCGCGGTGCGGCGCTGGAAGGCGTTCCCGGCGAGGCGCTGATCGGCACCTCCGAGCACGGGGTGCTCGGCACTCGGTGGATTTACGACGGTGTCCACGACCCGGTGGTGACGGCGCAGTTGCGCGCGCTTATGCGCGGCGAGGCGGTGCCGCAGCGCCAGAGCGAGAGCGACACCCCGGACCCGACTGTGATCGTGCACGGAACCAGCCCTGTCGACGGGCTCGAGGTGCGGATCAACCGCGCCCTGCGGTCGGCGGAGGCCGCGGAGGGGACGCCCGGGTCCCTCGTCGCCGGGTGGACCTGGCCGGACGGGACGGCTGTGCGGGCCGTGTTGGCGACCGTCGCGCAGCGGTAGGTCGGGGGTCGAGAACATCCGCATGTGCGGTCCGAGCCGGTCACCGGGCTGGTCAGCTCCATCCGAAAACTTCTGCCGCGCTCGTCGCAGCACCGGCGTCCGCGTTCATCCGCGCATCGAGTGGTGCACCGGGCCGAGTCCGTCGCTGCCTGGCTGGTCGGCGCTCAGCGTTCGGGCAGAGTCGGGTGGGGAGCTGTCGGCCTGATGTCGATCATGGTGTTGGTGATGGCCCACCGTTCGTGGTCTCGCCAGGCGCCGTCGATGAACAGGAACTCCGGCGAGTCGCCCTCGTGGCGGAAGCCGACTCGCCGGATCAGCCTGATGGACGCGTGGTTGTCGGGCTGGATCTGGGCTTCGAGCCGGTGGAGCCGCAACTGCTCGAAGGCATACCGCACCACCAGGTCGAGTCCTTCGGTCATGTAGCCCTGGCCGGCGGTGGGGGCGAAGGCGGCATAGGCGAGGGCGCCGGATTGCAAGCGCCCACGGATGATGCTGTTGATGTTGACCATGCCGGCGATGACACCGGTGCTGCGCACGCAGACCAGCCACGACTCCTCGTCGGGCTTCTCGTACCGCGCGACGTACGCCTCGAACTGCTGCGGGGTGGAGGGCAGGGACATCCACGGGCGGTGCAGGTCTTCGCTGGCGCTCACCAGATCGAGGAACTCGCCCTGATCATCGCTGGCGAGCGGGCGCAGGGTCACTCTGCGGAAAACGTCCGGCCGGCTGGCCAAGAACGCCTCGATCATCTCATCGGCCTGCCGCGCGCCATGGGCTCTGTCCTTATCGATCACAGATGGCACGGTATCGGCCGCTTTCCCGGATCGCGGCGTGCCGTCGCCTATCGCGGGACGTTGAGTTCGCCGGTGGCGAGGAAGTGGTCGATCGCGACGGTGTAGACGGTGCCGTCAGTGGTGCCCTCGCGAAGATCCCACGCGCGGCAGCGTAAGGGACCGCGGGTCAGCGGGCGTCGTGGTGCTCCCGGGCGGCGGCGATGTCCGGGCCGTGCACGACCGCCCAGTCCGCGAGGGCGGACAGCGGGCCGAGGAACGTACGGCCGAGGGGTGTCAGGTCGTACTCGACCGTCGGCGGGACGGTCGGATGGACGGTCCGGCTGACCAGGCCGTCGCGTTCGAGGCCGCGGAGGGTGCGGGTCAGCATGCGCTGGCTGATGCTCTCGATCGACCGGTGCAGCTCGTTGAACTGGTACGAGCGCTTGCCGAGCAGGATCATGATCAGCACGCGATCGGGCTCCTGGCGCGGTTCAAGGGCCGGCCGGTGGAGACGTCGATCCGCCCGATCGTCGAGTGGATCGACGAGCCGCCGTCCGCTCCGCTCTCCGCGGTCGATCGGGGCAGGCCGGTCGACCCGTCGCTGCCGACTCTCGACACGAACGACGCCGAGCGCCTCGCCGTACTCACCGAGGAGCTCCTGCGCTCGCTCGGTCACGCGTAGGCCGAAAACGGTGACTGGGGCTGGCTGCTGGAGACCTCCTTCCGCGGTGGCGGTAACTTCGAGGACTTCGGCGGGCAGGAGAAGTGGTGGGGGTCGACTGGATGCGGATGCGGCCGGTGGGCGGCCTCTCCCCTGACCGCTGGACGGCGCTGGTCGAGGCCCAGGCGACCGCGTTCGCCGCCCTCGGCAACCGGCGCGAAGGGGAGTTCGACCACCTGCTCGACGGACCGCGCCCCGGCGCGGGGTCGAACGAGATCGCTCGGTATGTGGAGCTCGACAGTGGCCCGGACTGCTGCCGCCGGGTGCATTCCCTGGTCTACAGTCCCGTCCTCCCAGCGGAGTGGCGGCTGGCGGCCTTCCGCAGCTTCCTGCCCGGCGAACTCGCCGATCACCTGCGGAAGTGGCGCGCGCATCTGGACGAGGTGTGCGGTGGAGCCCATCACGGTTACCTGCGGGCCTGGTACCGCTACGACGTCACCTCGCAGTACGCGGACGCCTGGTCGCTCCTGCGCGAGCTGGCCGAGCAGGCCCGGGAACGGACGAACAGGTGGGCGCTCGACCCTGAGCTGCGAGCCGTACGGGAGGAGATCCTGACGATCCCTCCACCGGTCGTCCCGCCGGCCCCGCACTGGGGTGCGGAGGATGCTCCTGGCAAAGGTGATGACGAGCCCGTTCCGGTGGCGCTGGCGAAGGCCTGGAACTACCGGGTTCCGCGGAAACACCGGGTATGGCTCCCCGGCCCCTGGACCTTCGAGACGTACGTGCGGGCGGCAGTGGAGGATCCGTACCTGCACGACGTCCTCGACTGGATGAGCCGGGCCGTCGACGACGGCCACGGCCTGCTGCTCGATTACTAGTGTTCACCGGGGTCGGGGTCGTAGCCCGTCGAGGATGATCTGGGCGATGTGGGCTGAGCGTTCGTGGCTGGTCTCCGCGCCTGCGTGGCGGATCGCGGCGAAGGCTCCGGCGACGAGGGCCATCAGCTCTTCGACGGTGAGGTCGTGGCGCACCGCGCCGGCGGCGTGCGCGCGATCGAGCAGGTCTGTGACCCCGCGCGTGAGGTCTGCCGCGACGTCCGGGGCGGCGGTGCGCAAATCGAACTCGGCAGCCGCCAGCGCGCTTTTCACCGCTGCGTTCTCGGCGCCCGAAGCCATCATCCGGGACAGCAGTGTGAAAAGGGCTGCGGGATCGTCGGTGGTGGCGAGCGCTTTCGCCTCCTCCACCAACTGCTCGATCTGATCGGTCGCGACGGCGAGATACAGCGCTTCCTTGGTGGGGAAGTGCCGGTGGACGGTGCCGGGGCCAACGCCTGCGCGGCGGGCGATCTCGTCGAGCGAGACGCCGAGACCGTCCCTGGCGAACAGTTGCTGGGCGATCTGCAGGACTCGCTCGCGGTTGCGGCGCGCGTCGGCTCGCAGCTCTCGGTCACTCCCATGAGCTGCCGACGACTTCGTGGGAGCGCGCTCAGACGGATGGTTCGACATGTCGGCCCTAGCATAACCGGGGCGACGCCCCGTATGCTCCGACCCGTAACCGGGGCGACGCACCGGTTATGGCCCACGTCGCTCATCACGACTCGATCCACCAGCCACGAGGAGATCACACCGATGACCACACGCGACGCTGCGAACGCCGGCCTGGTGCAGCGAATGCAGGAGTGCTTCAACACCCGACAGTTCGACGGAGCAGACGAGCTGTTCACCCCCGACTTCTTCAGCCATCCGCTCGGCACCACCGGGTTTGAGGCAGGCAAGGACGCCTGGCGCAAAATCGTCGCGCGATTTCCCGACATGCGCGTCGTCGCCGAGGACGTTCTGGTCGACGGCGACAAGGTCGCCGTCCGCTCCTCCGTCGAGGGGATGACCCCGGACGGCGGCGCGCGGCCAATGCTGATCGAGATCTTCCGCGTCGACGACGGCCGGCTCGCGGAGATGTGGGGGCTCAGCGATGGGCCGCAAAGAAGTGCCCTCGAGCTGGGATAGCAGGGATGCTCGTCACCGCGTGGGCCGGCGGTTCGGAATCACCGCGACCGACGTGCGGCCTATCTCCGGTGGGCGTCAGGAGCCGGGGCGCGGCCGGTCGTGGCGCCGCGCGGGGCCGAACTCCGCTTCGAGACGGGCCAGCAGCGGGCCGAGCAGTGCGTTGAGGCGGTCCAGCTCCTCCCCGTCCAGGGCGGCCTCGAACAGGCGCCGCTCCTCGATCGTGCGTTGCGCGGTGGCGTCGCTCCAGAGGCGGCGCCCCTCCGGGGTCAGGCGGATCGGGCGGCTGCGGCCGTCGGCGGCGGGCGCCGGCTCGACGAGACCGGCTCGGGCGAGGCGGTCGATGCGCACGCTGATGGTGCCGGGGGTCAGGCCGAGGGCGTCGGCCAACTGCGTGGGCGTGCGTTCGTACGGCGGGCCGGAGCGCTGAAGGACGGACAGCGCGGCCCAGTCGCCGACGGTGACGCCCTGCCGGTCGGCGACGCGTTCGAGGACGCGCTCGAACTGCCGCGCGATCCGGCCGATCCGCTGGCGGGCGGCCTCGACGCCGGGGTCGACGCCGGGGGACATCTGCTCGATCCACTCCGCGAGCTCGGCGCCCACCGAGTCGGGCGGGAACTCGTCCTGCTCTGCGGCCACTGGACACATCCTCCGCTCTCAAACTACTTTGAGGCTCAAAATAACACCGATGACGGAGGATCGAGCATGCCTGACATGGGAAACGACGCCCGCGTGTGGTTCATCACCGGCACCAGCAGCGGCCTCGGGCGTGCGATCGCCGACGCCGTGCTCGCCCGCGGTGAGCGTGTCGTCGCCACGGCGCGGGATCCGCAGACGGTCAAGGACCTGGTCGAGCGGGCTCCGGAGCGCGTCCGCGCGGTCGCGTTGGACGTCACCGACCCGGCGCAGGTGGCGGCCGCAGTCGCCACCGCGATCGAGGAGTTCGGGCGGATCGACGTGCTGGTCAACAACGCCGGCCACGGTCTGCTCGGCGCGCTGGAGGAGCTGTCCGACGAGCAGATCAACGCGGTGCTCTCCACCAACGTGCTCGGTGTGATCGCCGTGACCCAGGCGGTGCTCCCCCACATGCGGGCCCGCAGGAGCGGGCACATCGTGCAGATGTCCTCGGTCGGCGGCGTGTGCGGCAACCCGGGCCACGCCATCTACGCGACGTCGAAGTTCGCCCTGGAAGGAATGTCCGAGGCGCTGGCCGGAGAGGTCGCTCCGCTCGGGATCCGGGTCACGATCATCGAGCCGGGGCCGTTCCGTACGGAGTTCGCGGGCCGGTCGATGCGGTTCGCCGACCCGATCGACGACTACCGGGAGACGCCGGCCGGGGCACTGCGGAAACGCTTCTCCGCCCAGGACGGCGCGCAGCCGAACGACCCGGTCAAGGCCGCCGAGGCGATCATCCGGGCCGTCGACGAGGAGGACTCGCCGCTGCGTCTGCCGCTCGGCCCTGAGGCCGTGGAGCGGATCCGGCGGAAGCTCCAGGGCCAGCTGGCCGACCTCGAACGCTGGGAGCAGGTCTCGCTGGACACCCGATACTCCCCCGCCTGACGGCCGCGAACAGCCCGGCGCGGCGGCCGCGTGCCGCGGTCGCCGCGCCGGCGGGTGGATGGGGATCAGTTCAGCGTGAGCACGGTGACCGAGTAGGCCGGGACCGTGTGCGTGAAGGTGGAGCCGAGTCCGGTGACGGTCGTGGTCTTCGGCACCACGTTGGCGGGCTGGGAGATGGTGTTGGTGTCGGTCGGGTGCGCGGAGCTGAGCACCGTCGCGGTGCCCTTCGGTCCGATGTGTCCCACGCCGCCGAGGTCGACGGCGACCGGCTGGGACGCGGAGCTCGGGTTGACCACCGTCAGGTAGATCCTGCCGCTCCGGCTGTCCTTCGTGGCGACGACGTTGATGCCGCCGACGCCGGTGTACGTCGCGCCGATCACCTGGTCGCCGTGCTTGTTCGCCAGCATTCTCTGGGCGTAGTAGCTGGGCGAACCGTAGCTGGTCAGCGCGTCGAACCCGATGAGGTTGGTCTTCCAGCGGTCGTCGTGGACGTTGACGAGCATCGGGGCGTACGCCTCCTGGATGACCAGGTCGGAGTTGCGTTCCAGGCCGGTGAGCCAGGACGCGTCGCCGATCGCGGCGTTCAGGTCCGGCGTGGGAGCGCCTTCCTGGGACGCCCACTCACCCACAAGGATCTTCGGCCCGCTGCGGGAATGGCCGTCGTACAGATTGGCGTGGGTGTTCATCCAGCCCGGGGACTGGTAGTAGTGATCGTCGAGGATGTCGGGCGTCCGTGAGGTCACGCCGGTGGTGGCGATCACCTGCATCGACGGGTACGCCTTCTTGATCGCGTCGTAGAACATCGGGAAGCGGTAGCCGTTGTAGCTGCCGGACCGGTCGAACCAGTCCTCGTTGCCGACCTCCACATAGCGGATCCTGAACGGCGCGGGGTGCCCGTCCTGCGCCCGCTTCTTGCCCCACGTGCTCGTCACGGGGCCCGTGGCGTACTCGATCTCGTCCAGGGCGTCCTGGACGTACGGCGGCAGCTGGTCCTGCGCCACGTGGCTGCCGTTGAGCGAGTAGCCCGCGTAGACCGCCAGCATCGGCTCCGCGCCGAGTTGCTCGCACCACTCCAGGTACTCCAGCAGGCCCATGCCGTCGGTGGACCAGTAGCCCCAGGCGTCGTCCGGGTGACCGGGCCGGGTCCAGACGGGTCCGATGGTCTTCTTCCAGTCGAACCGGGTGCCGATGGTGTTGCCTTCGAGGTAGTTGCCGCCCGGTTCGCGGATGAAGGCGGGCTTGAGCCCGGCGAACAGCTTCATCAGGTCCGGGCGCAGCCCGTTCTTGACGTTCTTGTACGTGGGCGGGAAGAGCGAGACGTTGTCCAGCCAGAGAGTACGACCGGCGTTGCCGCTCGTGGACACGACGAAACGGGCGTCGGCGGTCGTCGGCGCGTCCGCCCTGGTGCGCAGCGTCGCGGTGAACCGTTTCCAGTCGCCGCCCACGCCGTGGACGTCGGCGCTCGCGTAGACCTTGGCGCCGTCGGCGCTCTCGACGCCGACGGTCAGCGGGCCGGAGAACCCGGCGCTCGCCTTGGCGAAGAACGAGACCTTGTACGTCTTCCGCGGCGTGACCGGGACGCCCCAGTACCCGCCGTTGGCGACGCCCGCCCGGGCGGTGCTGGAGATGTCCACCTTGAGAGAGCGCGTCAGCGCCGTGTTCAGCGGGTTTCCGGGGTCCAGGGAGATGGCCGCGTCACCGACCGCGGACCATTCGACCGGCTTGGACGCGTCGGCCATCATCGAGCGGTTGTTGATCAGCTCCGGGTACAGGCCGCCGGTCATCGAGTGGTTGATGTCCTCGGTCATCAGACCGAAGAAGGTGGACGGCAGCGAGTGCAGCGACGTGCCGGCGTCGACGCTCAGCGTTCCGCCGATGTTGCCGGCGAGGTCCTGCACCTGGTGGAGGTTCATCGCGTAGCCGTACATCCGCACGTCGTCCACGGCCCCGTGGAGGAAGTTCGCGGCGCGGCCACCTCCGATGACCGTGTCACCGGTGGCCTTCCACGCCGACGTGTACGCGGCGGAGCCGGCCGGCAGGCCGTTGACGTAGAGCTGCAGCTTCCCGGCCGCGACGTCGTCCACGCCGACCAGGTGGTACCACTGGCCCGCCTTCGGAGCGGTGCTCGCCGTGGCGTACGCGACGGCCGCCGACGAGGAGTCCGAGGCCGGCCGGGCGAACGCGAACTTGCCGCCGTGCAGCTGCAGCTCGTACGCGCTGACCTGCGAGCCGTTCACGCTCGCGAGGTCCTGGTCGCCGGTGGTCTGGTCGAGTTTCGCCCAGGCGGAGACGGAGAACGAACCGCCGGTGTCGAGGGTGGGGCCCTGGGAGGTGACCTCGCCGTTCGCGGTGCCGTTCAGGGCGACGGCGTGCGCGCCGACCCGGCCGGCCGTCCAGGTCGCGCCCGATCCGAGCGTGCCGGTGTGGTCGTTGCCGGAGGAGTCGGCGGCGGTGGTGCCGCTGCCCTCGTCGTACGTCCAGTGCCCGGCCTCCTCGAGCGCCTCCACCTGGCCGGCGGTCAGCGCGCCCTGGTAGAACCGCACGTCGTCCACTGCCCCGTGGACGAAGTCGACCGGGTTGCCGCCGTACTTTCCGCGGCCGATGAGCGTGTGCCCGGTGGCCTTCCACGCCGAGGTGAAGCCGGCGTCGGTGCCCTCGTCACCGTCGACGTAGATCTTCAGCTTGCCGGACGCAGCGTCGTCCACGCCGACGAGGTGGTACCACGTGCCGGCCGCCGGCGCGACGCCCGAGTCCGCGCGGACCTCGGTCGAGTTCGAGTCGTCGGCGGTCCGGCGGGTGAAGGAGAACCCACCGGACGCGCCGCTCAGCTGGAGGTAGAAGCCGCTGATCTGGCCACCGTCGACGCTGACCGCGGTCTGGTAGCCGGAGGTGGAGTCGAGCTTCACCCAGGCGGAGACGGTGAAGCTCTGCGAGGTGTCCACCACCGGCTCGGGGATGTCCACCGCGCCGTTGCCGGTGCCGTTGAACTGGACCGCGTGGGGGCCGATCTGCCCGGCGGCCCAGGTCGCACCCGACCCGAGCGTGCCGGTGTGGTCGTTGCCGGAGGAGTCGGCGGCGGTGGTGCCGCTGCCCTCGTCCAGGGTCCAGTGGCCGGCCAGGGCGGGGCCGTCGGCGGCCGCCACGCCTGTCGTCGTCAGCACGCCGGCGAGCAACGCCGAACATGCCGTGACCACGAGCGCGGCGCGGGTACGTGCTCTACCGGCCGGCCATCGCCGGCCGTTGGGTTTCGAGGTGAACATGGCGCCTTCCGGTTTCTGGGGGATCCGTGGGCTCCGTACTTCAAGGTCGGGACGTCATCGGGCGCCGGAACGGCTCGATACCGCAAAGGGCATGAACGTGGTCCTCTCGGATGAGACCGCTAACAAGAGTCGGGGGTCGCAGTCGTGAGGTCCGCGCCGGAGCCTCGGCTGCCCGGCGGAGGCCTGCAGTCGGGTGGGCGTCGCAGCCTCGGGTAACCGGGTCGATCGGAGGTGTGTCAAGCAAGTTACGGGCATGTGCCCGGTATTGTTAGCGCTCACAATCTTGGGTGTCAACGGATGGCCTGGGCCACGTTTTCGTGATATCCGGCAGCCCCGGACGGCCCGGACGCGCGTTGTCCGGCGCCTTGACCGGCTATGTTGTGGGCGCGAACATGAAGCGCACCGGAGTTGAACCCGAGGAGGGATCCTGTCATCGCCCGTGGATGACGTCCCGCTGCGCCGTCCCACCATGGAGGATGTCGCGCGGGCGGTCGGGGTGTCCCATCAGACCGTGTCGCGTGTCCTGCGCGGCCACCCGAACGTACGGGACAGCACCCGCGCGGAGGTCCTCCAGGCGATCAAGGACCTCGGTTATCGCCGCAACTCCTCGGCCCGCGCGCTGGCCACCAGCCGCACCCACACCCTCGGCGTGGTCGCCGTCAACACCGCCCTGTTCGGCCCGGCCAGCACCCTCGCCGGCATCGAGGAGGCCGCCCGCACCGAAGGGTTCCTGACCTCGACCGTGAACCTCCGCCGGCTGAGCCGCGAGTCCCTCACCCAGGCGCTGGAGCACCTGGGCGAGTGGGGCGTCGAGGGCGCGGTCGTCATCACCCCGCAGCGTCAGGCGGTCGTCGCGCTGTCGACGATGCAACGGCCCTTCCCCATCGTGACCGTGGAGGGAGGGCACGACCTCGACATCCCCGGCGTCTCGGTGAACCAGCACCTGGGCGCACGGCTGATCACTGAGCACCTGCTCGCCGCCGGTCACCGCACCGTCTGGCACGTCGCCGGCCCGCAGGACTGGATCGAGGCGGAGTCGCGCACGGCCGGATGGCGTGCGGCCCTGGAGGACGCGGGGGCCGAGCCCCCGCCTCCGCTGCTCGGCGACTGGAGCCCGCTGTCCGGCTACCGGGCCGGGCAGCAGCTCGCCGGGGAGGTGGTCGGCGCCGCGGGACGGGCCGCCGCCCTGACGGCCGTGTTCGTCGCCAACGACCAGATGGCCCTCGGGGTGTTGCGCGCCTTCCGCGAGGCGGGCGTTCGCGTGCCGGACGACGTGGCCGTCGCCGGATTCGACGACATCCCCGAGGCCGAGTACTTCGCGCCGCCCCTGACGACGGTCCGCCAGGACTTCGAAACGGTCGGCAAGGCCAGCATCCGGCTGCTCCTCGACCGGATCGAGGGCAACAGCCCCGGCGAGCGGCACCTGGTCATCGACCCTCACCTGATCGTCCGCAGCAGCACCGCGACGCCCCGTTCCTAGGGCGCGAGGCGGGCGGCGAAGCCGCCGATGAGGGACTCTAGGGCGTAGGTGAAGCGGGCCTTTCCGACTGCAGGCCTCATGACCTCCGCGGTCGCAAGCGGCTATGCCGTGTAGCGTTTCTCATCGAGCCTGAACCTCCGCAATGTTGAGATCCCTTCCTACGTGGGCGGATGTCCTGCTCGGAGAGCGACGCACCCAGATGCGTTTCCGTTGTCGGCGCTTGACCGTTTGGTGCGCGTGTGTGTCAGCGGAGTCCCGACACGCACGCACCTGTCAACCCAGCTTTTTCAGCCTGACAGCCTGCTTGAGGAAGACGACGCCGTCGATCACGTCGAGCTGGGCCGGGTCCAGCGGGAAATAGGCGAAATCGCGGGAGATGCGCGGGGCCGGCTTCGTGATGGCCTCGGCCAGGCGGTGGGCGTCGACGAGAGAGTGGTCCCACGGGAGCGTGGACAGGATGCCCTCGACGGTGTCCGGGGGCGGGGTGTCGTCGCCGGCCGTGCCGAAGGCCGAGGCCAGGAAGGCGTACCGGTCGCCCAACTGCGTCGCGGTGATCGCTCCCGCGCTCCACCACTCCAGCTGCTGGTCGCCGAACGGCATGAAGGTCTTGTTCCGCTGCAGGTGGAGGTTGCTGGCGAAGACCAGGGCCGGGCCGTGCTCGGCGACGGCACGCAGGTTGGCGGCCATCATCGCGTCCCGCAGGGCCGACAGCCGGGTCCACCGTGCCGGGGACGCGTCGGCCATCCAGTAGTGGTAGCGGAGCAGGCCGGTGGCGGTGCGCCCGTACAGTGCCGCCCGCTCCCTGTCCTCCGCGCTCAGCCGCGGCGCCTGCGTGTCGAGCAGCGCCACCAGGTCGTCGGCGATCAGTCGCAGCCGCTGGGCGTCGGCGGACTGGCCGATCGACTGGGACGGATCCATGGCCGTGGCCTCGTTCGACCACCGGTCGTCCGGGCCCAGCAGCGTGTCGAGGGTCTCCCTGGTACAGGGCAGCGGGCCGTCGAGGAGGGCGTAGAGGGCGGTGAGCGCCTGGCGCGGGCTCGCCGCCCAATACTCCAGAGGGCCGTCGAACCCGAAGAACCGGAGCTTTTCGTCATGCTCCTCGTTGTACGCCCGCATCCAGCGTACGAGCTCGCGGTTGGCCGGTGACGCGCCGAAGCCGTGGCTGAAGCCGCGTTCCATGACGTCATCGAGCGTGCCCGCGCCCGTCGTGATGTAGTCGTCGACCACGAGGCCCATGAGGCAGTCGCTCTCGATGGCGAACGACCGGTAGCCCTCGTGCTCGACCAGATGCCGGAAGATCTCGTTGCGCAAGTCGCCCAGCTCCCCCACGAAGTGCCTGGCCTCGCCCAGGCCGAGCAGCAGGGGCTTGGCGGGAAGCGACCGGAGGAACGCCGAGATGCCCGTGCCATCGAGCGGCCGGGCCGTGTCCTTGATATCCATGCCTTAAACGGTATCGTTGAACACTCGGTGTAAACTTTTCTCTGAAAACCCCCCTCTCATCGCGATGGACCTTCAATCGGTGATGCATCCATGAGGCCAGTGGACCTGGCGCGCGAGCACGGCCTGTCCACCCAGGCGATCAGGAACTACGAGGACGCCGGCATCCTGCCCGCCGCCGAACGCACCGTCCACGGCTACCGCACCTACGCGCCGCTGCACGCGCAAGCCCTGCGCGCGTTCCTCGCCCTCGTGCCCGGGCACGGTCACCAGGCGGCCACGTCGATCATGCAGGCGGTCAACCGGGGTGCCACCGAGGACGCGCTGCGGCTCATCGACGAGAGCCACGGCCAACTCCTCGACGACCGTCGCACCCTCCAGGCCGTCGAAGCCGCGCTCCGCGATCTGGCGCCCGTGCCGCAGGAGCGCGGCGACACGTTCATCGGCCCCCTGGCCAGGAGGCTCGGCCTCCGCCCTGCCACCCTGCGCAAATGGGAGAACGCCGGGCTGGTCCGGCCGCGCCGCGATCCGCAGACGGGCTACCGGATCTACAGCGCGGCCGACGTACGGGACGTCCGGCTGGCCCACCAGCTCAGGCGGGGCGGCTACCTGCTGGAGCAGATCGCCCCGCTGATCGCTCAGGTCCGCTCCGCCGGAGGCGTCGCCCCGCTGGAGTCGACCCTGCGCGACTGGCAGGCCCGCCTGTCCGCCCGGAGCCGCGCCATGCTCCAGGGCGCCGCCGACCTGGACACGTACCTCCGCGCCCGCGAACCCTGAGGCCGAGCCACGTCCACCACAGGAAACGCCATGGCCACGGTGTTCCGTAACGGTCGTGGATCGACGGGCCGTCAGACCTCGCCCGCACGCAGGCCCCGGCGGAGCGCGTCGAGCTTGTCGGCGATCATCCGCCGGGTCACGGCGGCCTCTCCGACGAGCGAGCTGCCATGGAACGTGCCGGGATAGTGATGCACCTCGATGCCATCGGCCCCCCTGAGGCGCTTCCGGCGGTCAATGCCCACAGGCCCCGACCTGACCCGTGAGCGACACGGAGCCGTCCCCCTCAGCCGCGGAGGTACGTGAGGACGGCGAGGACGCGGCGGTGGTCGTCGGGGGCGGGCGGCAGGTCGAGCTTCATGAGGATCGAGCCGACGTGCTTGACGACGGCGGCCTCACTGATCACGAGCCGCCGGGCGATCGCGCTGTTGGAGCGGCCCTCGGCCATCAGCTCCAGCACCTGGCGCTCCCGGTCGGTGAGGCGCCCCAGGCGTGAGCCGTCGCGGCCCGACAGGAGCCGCCGCACCACCTCGGGGTCGATCACGGTGCCCCCGCCGGCGACCCGCTCCAGGCCGTCGAGGAACTCGGCGACGTCCCCGACGCGGTCCTTCAGCAGGTACCCGACGCCGCCGCCGGTCTGCAGGAGGTCGGCGGCGTAGGACTGCTCGACGTACTGCGACAGCACGAGCACCGGCAGCCCCGGATGCGCGCGCCGCAGCTCCAGCGCGGCACGCAGGCCCTCGTCGCGGTAGCCCGGCGGCATGCGCACGTCGGTGACGACGACGTCCGGCCGGTCGTCGGCGACCGCGGCGACCAGCGCGGGCGCGTCGGCGACCGCCACGGTCTCGTGGCCGAACCGGCCGAGGATCTGGATGAGGCCCTCGCGCAGCAGCACCGAGTCCTCGGCGAGCACTATCCGCATGGGATCTCCACGCGAATGATCGTAGGACCGCCCGGCGGGCTGGACAGCCGGACCGACCCGTCGTAGACGGCGACCCGGTCGGCGAGCCCCTGCAGGCCGGTGCCCCGAGCCGGATCGGCGCCGCCCGTACCGTCGTCACGGATCTCGACGACGAGCAGCCGGCCGAGCGCACGGGCGAACACGCGGGCGCTCGCGGCCCCGCTGTGCTTGGCGACGTTGGCCAGCGCCTCGGCGATCACGAAGTACGCGGCGGACTCGATCGGTTCGGGCGGTCGCGCGGGCAGGTCGACGTCCACGTCGACCGGTAGGAGGGAACGCTCGGCCAGGGCGCGTACGGCGGCCTCCAGGCCCCGGTCGGTGAGGATCGACGGGTGGATGCCGCGTACGAGGTCGCGCAGCTCGGCGAGGGCGGCCCGCGCCTCGTCCTGAGCCTTGGCGATCAGATCGCGGTCTCCGTCGAGCCGGGCCAGCCCCAGCGTCATGATCAGCCCGGTCAGCCGCTGCTGTGCCCCGTCGTGCAGGTCGCGTTCGATGCGCCGCCGCTCGGCCTCGAACGCGTCGGCCATCCGGGCCCGGGACGCCGTCACCGCGACGAGCCGCTCCCCCAGCTCGGTGTCCCGGGAGGGCACGAGCAGGAGGCGGGCGAGCGCGGCGCGGGCACCCGCCAGCAGCGTCATCAGGTACACGCCCACGACCATCACCGCGAGTCCGACCGGGACGAGCGTCCACGCCTCGCCGGGCGTGTCGACGGTGGCGGCCGAGCCGTACTGGATCCGGTCGCCGCCGCCCACCCAGGCCGGCGCGCCGACCTGGATGACACCGCCGACGACGAACACGAAGACGACGACGCCGTCGACCGCCGACAGGACCGCGTGCAGCAGCGCGTAGCCGAGCTCGCGCCACGTCGCGGCCTCGCGCAGCCGGAACCGGATCCGGGAGCCGCGCCGGGCCCGCGGCGGCTCTCGATGCGGTGAGGGAGCCGGGCGCGGGTCGAGCCAGCGCAACCGCCGGCGCTCGACCGCCGCCAGCGCCACGGCGAGGAGCGGGACGCAGGCGAGCAGGCCGACACCCGCGACGACCGGGGTCAGCAGCGCGCCGAAGAACAGCAGCGCCGCGGTGAGGGCGAGCCACAGCAGCCCGATCGGGACGCCGGTGACCAGGTAGGCGAACGCCCGCCACGGCCACGAGGAGCACAGGAACCGCAGCGGGTTCCGGGCCAGCGCCCGCCAGACGGTCATCCGCGCGGCCAGCGCTCGAACGTCGCTCACGGGGCGACCGTACGCGACGGCAGCGCGCGCAGGCGTTCGCAGAAGCGGTCCCGGCTCCACACGGCCGACGCCCGAGCGCAGTCCCGCACGACCGGGAGCGGCGGCCCGACGTCGAACCGGTCCCCATGCGGATCACGCGACGTGTGGACGACGACCTCGTCGGGCGGAAAGCGGCGCGCCAACTCGCACACGCACGTCTCGATGCCGCCCCGGCATGGCGGGAAGCCATTGGTCACAATCAGGCAGCGAGGCACGGCGTGACCCCTTCTGGTGCGCGTTCCGGGCTGATGAGCGCCACGTGCCCCGGCATCCGGGACCAGGCGGCCAGGACCGCCGGGTAGAGGAGGTAGCCCCAGCGGGTGGCGGGGAGCAGGCAGACCGCCAGGGCGAGGCCGAGCGCCGCCCGGCGCGCCGCCGCCCGGACGTCCGGGGGCGGGCGGAGCACCAGCGAGACGCCGACGGCCACGGCCGCGAGGACGAGCAGCGTCACCGCCGCCGCGTGCCCGGCCGGGCCGAGACCGGCCAGCAGATGCCCCGGCAGGGGGCTGGCGGCGGGCGACGTCGCGGGCGTGAGTCCCATGGGGAACAGCACGACGTTGGTCGCGAATCCGGACGGGTCCAGCGCGGCGGGCACCCCCACCCCGGCGGTGAGGACGGCGGTCGCGGCGATGACGTACCGTCGCGCCTGCCCTCGCGCTCGCAGCAGGAAGAAGACCGTGATGAGAACCGGCGACGCGGTCAGCTTGAGCGTGCCGGCGGCACCCAGCACGAGCCCTGCCGTGCCGGGCCGGTGACGGGCCAGCGCGAGCCCCAGGCAGGCGCACCCCAGGACGGGCAGGTCGTCGCCGCCGACCGCGACCGGCAGTGCGACCAGCGGAGAGGCAAGGATGACGACCAGCGGGGAGCCGAGGACGACGGCCGGCATCCCCGCGCGACCGACCCGGCGCGGCCCCCCGTGGGACCGGCTCACCACCGTGCCGGCGGCGATCGCGGCGGCGAACACGCCCGTGAACAGGATCCGCGGATCGAGCCCGGTCAGCCCGAACACCGCCATGCCCGGCAGGTAGGGGTCGTAGGAGGTGTACGCCGCGTCGGCCGGCGGGCGCGGGTACGGCGTGCCGTGGCGCAGGAGCGCGGCGCCCGACCGCGCCACCACGGAGACCTCCTCCTGGGCCCGGCTCGTGGCGAGGAGCACCATGAGCGGGATCAGCGCCGCGCCCGTGAACGCGCACACCCTTCCCGCGGTCCGGCTCGTGCCGGCGACGAGCGCGGCTCCCGCGTATCCGGCGGCCGCGACCGTTCCCCAGACGCGATGCGCGGCCGGTCCCGCCAGCACGGCGAACAGGCCCGCGAACCCGGCGAACACCGCGTACCAGAGTGGTTCGGGCACGGATTCCCACGCTGGCGGGCGGTGCGCGGCCGCCGCCGTGCGGCCGGCGGAGACGGTGGTCGTCATGCGGTGCTCCTGCGTCGGGGGCGGGGTCCATGTCAGCCAACCGGCGGCGAGCTCGCGGATCACTACGGCCGGACGCCGAGATGCGGTAGACCCGGCCGGGTAGGGGCAGCCCTACTCCGGCTCTCCGGATCGCGCCAATGTGCCTCCGGCCCGTACGCGCTTGGGTTGGGGCATGACACAGACGACCGCCCTGGCGCCGGTGGCTCAGGCGGACTCACTCGTGAAGACGTACGGCTCCGGAGAGAACACGGTGGCCGCGCTGCGCGGCGTCTCGGCCTCGTTCGCGCGCGGGCAGTTCACCGCGATCATGGGGCCCTCGGGGTCGGGCAAGTCGACGTTCCTGCACTGCCTCGCCGGGCTGGACACCGTGACGTCGGGCTCGGTCGTGATCGACGGGGTGGACATCACGCGGCTGTCGCGGACGCGCCTCACGAGGCTGCGCGGGGAGAAGCTGGGCTTCGTCTTCCAGGCGTTCAACCTGCTGCCGATGCTGACCGCCGAGGAGAACATCCGGCTGACCGCGCGGATGGCCGGGCGGCGGGCGGACCGGGAGTGGTTCCGGGCCCTCGTGGACGCGCTCGGGCTGCGCGACCGTCTCGGGCACCGGCCGGCCGAGCTGTCCGGGGGCCAGCAGCAGCGGGTCGCGGTCGCGCGGGCGCTGCTGACCCGGCCGGAGGTGGTGTTCGCCGACGAGCCGACCGGCAACCTCGACTCCTCCGCCGGCGCGGAGGTGCTGCGCTTCCTGCGCGGGGCGGTGGACACATACGGCCAGACGGTCGTGATGGTGACGCACGACCCGCTCGCCGCGTCGTACGCCGACCGGGTGCTGTTCCTCGCGGACGGCCGGATCGTGTACGAGCTGGCCGGGCCGACGATCGACGGGGTGCACGACGTGATGCGCCGGATGGAGGCCTGAGCATGTGGCTGATCGCCCGCCGGTCGTTCGCGCAGGACTGGGCCCGGCTGACCGCGACGATGCTCGCGGTGCTGTTCTCCGTGGGGCTGATGTCGGGGTCGCTGCAGTTCGCGCTGCGGGCGGAGGCGGCGGTGTCCGGGTCGGACGCCAGCGAGTACGCCAGGGTCGACGTGCTCGTGCAGCCGCGCGGCACCGACCCGGATGACGTGTTCAGCGTTCCGCAGGGCGAGGTACGGCCCGGCGCGATCGCCTCGGTGCCCGGCGTGGCGGCGGTCGCGGGTGACGCGGCCGTGCCGGTCACGGTCGTCGGCGCGCGCGGGAAACCGGTGACGCCGCCGGCGGGCGCGGCGACCGCGCTCCGCCCGTGGATCCCCGACGCCCGCCTGAGCGCCTATCACCTGGTGTCCGGGCGGGCGCCGGCCGCCGACGACGAGGTGGCCGTCGTCCGGCACGTCGCGAGCGCCGGCGGGCTCCACGCCGGCTCGGCCACGACGCTGCTGCTGCCGAACTCCACGCAGCGCGTGCGGGTCGTCGGCGTCGTCACCGTACGGGGCCGGGGCGCGGTGGCCTCCGGCGACCTGATCCTCGGCACGCCCGCCGCCGTGCACCGCGCCGCCGGGCTGCGGGCGGGCACGTGGCAGGGGCTGTGGGTGAAGGCCGCGCCGGGTGTCACGGCCGCGACGCTGCGCGACCGGCTGGTCCCGGTGATGCGCCCGGCCGTCGTCCGGAAGGCCTCCGACGTACGGCACCGGCAGTCGGCCGAGCTGCAGGGCGCGGGGGCGTCCATCGGCGGGGTGATCGGCATGCTCGCGTCGGTCGCGGTGTTCACCGGGCTGTTCGTGGTCGCGAACGCCTTCGGCACGCTGGTCCGCCAGCGCACCCGGCGGCTGGCCCTGCTGTCGGCGATCGGGGCCCGTCCCCGGCAGATCAGGCGGCTGGTCCGCCTCGAGGCGCTGGTCCTGGGGGTCGTCGCCTCGGCGGGCGGGCTCCTGGCCGGGTACGGCGTGTCGGACGTCCTCACGCGGCTGTTCGCCCAGGACGGCTTCGACATCTCCGCCGGCGAGGTCCAGGTCGGCTGGGTCGCGCTGGTCTTCCCGTTCGCGGCGGGCGTCGTGACCACGCAGCTGGCCGCCTGGCGGCCGGCCCGCCGGGCCGCGCGGATCGCGCCGATCGAGGCGCTGCGGTCCTCCACCGCGGAGGCGAGGGGCCGGATCTGGCCCCGGCTCGTCGGCGCCCTCGCGATCTTCGGGGCGTCATGGATGTTCTTCGGCCCGGTCTTCGCGGTCGCGAACGACCCCACGTCCGTCGGCATCGACCGGACCATCCCGATCGCGGTGCTCATCCTCATGGGCGCGATGGTGTGCGTGTCCGGGCTGGCGGTGCTCGCGCCCTTCTTCGTCGGGCCGCTCGGCGGCCTGGTCGGGCGGCTCGGCATGCTCATCAGCGGCGAGTCGGGCCGGCTCGCCCGCGCCACGATCACCCGCAGCCCCCGCCGGGTCTCCTCGGCCGCCGCCTCGCTCATGCTCGGCGTGGCGCTCGTCGCCGCGACCGGTCTGCTGATCACCTCCATCCACCAGCGCGCCAACGAGGCCGGCCGGGAGACGCTCGCCGCCGACCACGTGATCGCGAGTAGCGGGCGGACCTCGAACGGGGCGGCGCCACTGCCCGGTGACACGACGTCGCGCGTCGCGCGCGTACCGGGTGTGACCTCGGCGGTCGCGCTGACCCGGACCGAGGTGCAGCTCGTGTCGCCGAAGACGAAGGTCTCCGACGGCGATCCCGGCGATCCGGTCTTCCTCGACGTGACCGGCGTGTCGGACGTACGGCCGGTGCTGCGCTTCGGCGGGCACCTGCCCGCGCTGCGTCCCGGCGAGATCGGCGTGGCGTCGCCGCTGGTGAAGGCGTACGGCCTGCGGCCGGGCCGCCGGATCGTCGTACACGGGGCGCGCGGGAACGTGACGCTCACCGTGGCCGGCCGGTACCGCGACCCCTCGCACCTGTTCGCCGACCAGGCGCTCGTCGCCCCGGCCACGATGGCGATGCTGGATCCGGGCGCGAGCACGTCGGCCGTGCTGGTCCGGGGCACCGCGTTCGCGCGGGACCTCACCGCGGCCGTCGCGGACGTCCCGGTGGCGCGGGTGTACGACCCGGCGGGCTACGTCCGGATCGCCGTCGCGTCCATGGAGAAGGGCCTGCGGGTGATCTACGGGTTCATCGGGATGTCACTGGTGATCTCGCTGTTCGGGATGGCCACGACGATGTCACTCAGCGTCTTCGAGCGGATCCGGGAGTTCGGCATGCTCGGCGCGGTCGGGACGACCGTGCGGCAGATCCGGTCGATCGTCCGCTGGGAGGCCGCGACCGTCGTGCTGCTGGGGGTGCTGCTCGGCGTGGCGACCTCCGTCGGCACCGTCGCGCTGCTGCACGTCGCCACCGGCAGCTCGTACATCCGGGTGCACCTGCCGTGGTGGCTGCTCGCGGTGGTCGTCGGCGGCGCGGCCGCGGTGACGTGGGCGACGTCGGCGCTGCCCGCCCGCCGCGCCGCCGGGGTGCCGGTGCTGGAGGCCGCCAAGGCGGAGTGACGCTCAGCGGTAGGCGCCGCGGCGGTGGCAGTCCACCAGGTGGTCGTCGACCAGGCCGCAGGCCTGCATGAGGGCGTAGACGGTCGTCGGGCCGACGTGCCGGAACCCGCTCTTCTTGAGCTTCTTGGCGAGCGCCGTGGAGCCGGGGGTGATGGCGGGCACGTCGGTGACCGTCTTGGGGGCCGGGGCGTCCGGGTCGGCGTGGGCCCAGACCAGCGCGGCGAGGCCGTCGGGCAGGTCGAGCGACGCCCGGGCGTTCGCGATCGTCGCGTCGATCTTCCGGCGGTTCCGGACGATCGAGGCGTCGGCCATCAGCCGCTCGACGTCGGCCGGGCCGTACTCCGCGACCTTCTCCGGGTCGAAGTCGTCGAACGCCCGCCGGAACCCCTCGCGCTTGCGCAGGATCGTCAGCCACGACAGGCCGGACTGGAACGCCTCCAGGCACAGCCGCTCGTACAGGCCCTGGTCGTCGCGGACCGGGCGGCCCCACTCGTCGTCGTGGTAGGCGATGTAGTCGGGCGCGGAGACCCCCCATGGGCACCGCGCCAGCCCGTCCGGGCCGATCACAGTCATTCGAACATGGTAGCGAGGCGGTGCAGCGACGTCCGCAACATGAGCCGGGCCATCGGCCCGACCGCGAACCAGCCGACCCGGCCGACCGGCCCGAGCGGCAGGTGGATCAGCTCCGCCCAGGTCACCCGGCACCGGCCCTCCGGCAGGTCGAGCAGGTCGAACCGGCCCTCCCCGTGGACCAGCGCCCCGGTGTGCCGCACCCGGACCCGGTGCGGCGGCCGCCACTCGCTGATCACCATGGTGTCGAGGAAACCGATCGGGCCGACCCCGGTCCACGCCTCCAGGCTCGCGCCGTCGCCCGCGCCGCCCTCCGCATGGGTGAACGGCACCCACTCGGAGTGCCGGGGCCAGTCGACGAGGACCTCCCAGACCCGCTCCGCCGGGGCGGCGACGTCGGCGGAGGCGTGCACGGCGACCGTACTCGTCCTCACTCGTCCCGCTCCCGCCACGTGCCGCCCTCGCCCGGCCGGTGATCCGTGCCGGCGTCTTCGTGGTCCTGCTCGTGATCGGCGATGGTGGCCGCAGGATCGAAGACGATCTTGTCGGCGATGGTCTGCGGCGGCTCGATGGCCCGCTCCCCGGGCGGCTCGTCCGCGCGCTGAGGCAGGGGCGGCTCGGCCACGCGCTGGGGCAGGGACGGCAGGTCGCCTTCGCGCGTGACGAGCGAGTCCGCCGGGTCGAAGTCGTGGTGCGTGGTGGTCAGCGCGTCCGGCGCCGGGGAGGCCGACGGGACGGACGGCCGCCACGACGACTGCTCCGGCGGCTCGTACAGGTGCTGCCGCGCCTCCGCGAGCTCCTGCTCGAGCACGGCAATGCGCGTGTCGCGCTCGGTCAGCTCATGGGCGAAGCGCTCCAGCGCCTCGTCGGTGATCTGCTTGTGGTAGCCCCACAGACCCATCGGCAGGCGGAGCAGCGCGGCGTCGGTGCCGCCGGCGGAACGCCGGCCCGGCAGCGCCAGTGGCGGGTGGTCGGGGTGCTCTACGGACAGCTCCCCGCCGCCACCGACGGCCACGACGACGATCGCCGCCAGGACGGCCAGAGCGGCGAGGGCCACGGTGATGGTGACGAGCATATGTCGATCGTGCCACAACCATGCCGCACGGTGCGTCAACCTGCTCGGACGGACTTGCACACGGCCGCGTGTGCCACGATCGGGATATGGACCTGCGCCTCGGGACCCGGATCCTTCGCCCCGGGCAATTCGCGATCATGACGATCGGCCTGGTCGGCGGCGCCGACATCGCCGAGGTCACCGCCGACCCGGAGGCCGTCCGCACGGCCCGGGCGGACGGGCGGGCGATCGCGGTGGCGCCGTCGTCGGAGGAGCAGGCCGCCGCCTGTGTACGGGCCGGGGCCGACCTGCTGATCGGGGACGCCTTCGCCGGCGTCGCCGCGGCGACCGGGGCGGCGCTCCTGTGCTCGGCGCCGGAGCGGGCGGCGGGGGTACGGCCGGACGGGGTGCTGGTCCGCGCCACGGACCCGTACGTGGCCGAGCGCCTCGCCGGGGCCGGTCACGCCGTCCTGGTGGACGAGGCCGATCCCGCCGTCGTCTCGGTGTTCGCCTGGACCGGCGCGCGCGTCTTCCGCACGGCCGACCTCGACGCGACCCGGCAGGTCCTCGACATGGTCGCGTCGATCATCGGAACCCGTCCGCCCGCCATCTCACGCCGCGGCCTCGCCTGACGCCGGACCGGTCGCTCAGGGCTCGGCCTCGATGTAGTCCTCGGCGGTCGGCTGCAGGCGGACCGGCGAGCGCTCCAGGTGGTCGAACGCCTCCTCGACGGTGGTGGTCCAGCCGATCGCGTCGAAGATGCGGGGCCGGGCGAAGCCCTCGTTCAGCAGGTGCTTCATCAGCTCGCGGAGCGGGTCGTACAGGCCGTGGGGGTCGAGGATCGCGATGGGCTTCTCGTGCAGGCCCAGCACGCGCGCGGTCCAGACCTCGAAGAGCTCCTCGAGGGTGCCGAGCCCGCCGGGCAGGACCAGGAACGCGTCGGAGCGGCGGTCCATCTCGCCCTTGCGAGACCGCATGTCCTCCGTCACGACCAGCTCGGTGGAGTCGTCGTCGGCGATCTCGACCTCGACGAGGGCCTGCGGGATGACGCCGACGGTGTGCGCGCCGCCCTCGCGCGCGGCGCGGGCGACGGCCCCCATGCAGGACACGGTGGCGCCGCCGCTGACGAGCGTGTGCCCCCGCCGGGCGAGTTCGGCGCCGGCCTCGGCGGCCAGCTCGACGTAGCCGCGGTCGATGCGGCCGCTGGACGAGCAGAAGACGCAGATCCGCATCAGCTTCCGTTCCCTCCGGCGCGCGCGTCGGCCTTCTGGGCCGCGCGCTCCTCCAGCTCGCGCTCCTGGGTCTCGTGGGCCCGCCTGATGACCTCGACGACGTCCTCCGGGTCGTCGGTGAGGTGGATCAGGTCGATGTCCTCCGGGGAGACCTTCCCCGAGGGCAGCATCTGGTTCTTGATCCAGTCGACGAGGCCGCCCCAGAACTCGGTGCCGACGAGCACGATCGGGAAGCGTGTGATCTTCCTGGTCTGCACGAGGGTGATCGCCTCGAACAGCTCGTCGAGCGTGCCGAATCCGCCGGGGAGCACGACGAACGCCTGCGAGTACTTGACGAACATCGTCTTGCGGACGAAGAAGTAGCGGAACTCCAGGCCGATGTCGATGTGGTCGTTCAGCCCCTGCTCGAACGGCAGCTCGATGCCGAGTCCGACCGAGACGCCGCCGGCCTCGTCGGCCCCCTTGTTCCCCGCCTCCATGATCCCCGGACCGCCGCCGGTGATGACGGCGTAGCCGGCCTCGACGAGCAGGGCGCCGATCCGCTCGGCCAGCTCGTACTCCTCCGAGCCCGGCTTGGTGCGGGCGGAGCCGAAGATGCTCACCGCGCGCCCCAGCTCGGACAGCAGGCCGAAGCCCTCCACGAACTCCGCCTGGATGCGCAGCACCCGCCAGGGGTCGGTGTGCACCCAGTCGGACGGACCGCGGGAGTCGAGCAGTCGCTGGTCGGTCGTCGTCGAGGGGATCGCCTTGCCCCGCAGCGTTACGGGGCCCTGCCGCCTCCGGCGCGGCGTCTCGTCAGGTTGCATGGCCCAACGTTAGCCATCGCCGCAAGCGGTTTTGAGCAATCAGACACCACAACTGTTAGCGGTCAACGAACCCATTTGTACCGTTTGTCGTTTTGTTGGGCTCTAGACTTCGGCCGTGAGCCAAGCGACTGACGTGCTTGAGCCGGAACCCGTTTTCGTCGACGCGACGGGGCGCCGGGCACGGATCGCGCGCCGCGCGGGGATCGCGCTCGGGTGCATCGTCGCCGCCTATCTCGCGCTCGTGGGGATCGGGCTGGCCACCGGGACGCGGGTGCCGCTCACCCCGTGGCCCGAGACGAAGCACTCGACGTCGGGCCGCGGCCCCGCCGAGGACGGGCTCATGCCTCGCAGCGGAGGACGCAACCCGCTTCCGAACCGGAGCTCCGCCGCCGGCACGGCGCCGAGCGGCCCGGCGCCGACGACCGGCGCGTCCCGCGCGCCCGCGGGCACCCACTCGGGCACCCCGGGCTCCACCACGCCGACCACCGGAGCGACCACGCCGCCGGTGACGCCGACGTCCACCACCACGGCCCACGGGAAGGGACACGGCTACGGCCGGACCAAGAGCCCCAACCCGAAGAAGCCCTGATGCCGCGCAAGGACCGCCGGCGTGATCCGCGCGGCCACTGGATCCTGCTCTTCCTCGGCGCCGTCACCCTCGTCGCGGGGCTCCTGCTGACCGGTTACGCGCACGGTGTTGTCGGGGAGTCGACGCAGCACAACTACGAGAAGAGCGGTTCGGCACCGCCCGCGGTGGCGAACGGCGGTCCGGTCGTGAACCTGTCGGGCGGCAAACCGGAGAGCATCCGGACGCCCCGTCGCACCATCGCGCTCACCTTCGACGACGGTCCCGATCCCCGCTGGACCCCGCAGCTCCTCGACGTGCTGCGACGCCACGGCGCCCACGCGACGTTCTTCGTCATCGGAGCGCGTGTCGCCGACCACCCCGGCATCGTCCACCGGGCGATCCGCGAGGGCAACGAGATCGGCTCGCACACCTACACCCATATCGACATGGCGAGCGCCTCGCCCTGGCGCATCCGCTTCGAACTCGATCTGACCCAGCGGGCGCTCGCCGGTGCGGCCGGCGTCAACACCCGGCTCATCCGGATGCCGTACTCCTCCGTGCCGGACGGCCTGTCCGCGCCGGAGTACCGGGCGGCCCTGGAGGCCGGGGGCCAGGGCTACGTCGTGGCGCTCACCGACCTGGACACCGAGGACTGGCGGCGGCCGGGCGTGGAGAAGATCATCGAGGCCGCCACGCCCAAGAAGGGCGCCGGCGCCGTCGTGATGATGCACGACTCGGGAGGCGACCGGGCCCAGACGGTACAGGCCCTGGACGCGCTGCTGACCCGGCTGTCGGCCGAGGGGTACCGGTTCACGACGCTGAGCCAGGCGACGCGGCTGCCGTCCGCCGACGTGCCCGCCTCGACCTTCGACAAGGTGACCGGAACGGCCCTGACCGCCGCGCAGCGCTGGTCCGACCTGTGGGCCGGCTGGTTCGGGATCCTCTTCGGGATCGCGGGCGCGCTGACCACGCTGCGGCTGCTGGCCCTCCCGCTGTTCGCGCACGTCCATGTCCGGCGGGTCCGGCGCCGACCCCGCCGCGGGCCCTCGCCATGGCTCACCGTCGGGGGCGCCCCGCCACCGGTGTCGGTGATCGTTCCGGCGTACAACGAGGAGGTCGGCCTGGCGGCGACGGTGCGCTCCCTCGTGAACACCACCTACCCGTCGCCGATCGAGGTGCTGATCGTCGACGACGGGTCCACCGATGACACGCCCGTCATCGGCGACCGGCTGCAGCGGGAGTTCGCGAACGTCCGGCTCATCTGCCGGCCCAACGGCGGCAAGCCGGCCGCCCTGAACACGGGCATCGCGCAGGCGAGCCACGACATCCTCGTCCTCGTCGACGGCGACACCGTCTTCCAGCGCGACACGATCAACAACCTCGTACGGCCGCTGGTCGACCCGCGGGTCGGAGCGGTCAGCGGCAACACCAAGGTGGCCAACCGCAAGGGCCTCATCGGCCGCTGGCAGCACCTGGAGTACGTCATCGGGTTCAACCTCGACCGGCGGATGTTCGACGTGCTGGAGTGCATGCCCACCGTGCCCGGCGCGATCGGCGCCTTCCGGCGGCAGGCCCTCGCGTCGGTCGGCGGGCTCAGCACCGAGACCCTCGCCGAGGACACCGACCTCACCATGGCGATCTGCCGGGCGGGCTGGCGCGTCGTGTACGAAGAGACCGCTCTGGCCTGGACGGAGGCGCCGTCGTCGCTGCGGCAGCTGTGGAGGCAGCGGTACCGCTGGTGCTACGGCACCCTGCAGTCGATGTGGAAGCACAAACGCGCCATGGTCGAGGGCGGCCGCTCCGGCCGGTTCGGCCGCCGCTGCCTGCCGTACCTCGCGCTCTTCCAGGTCGCCCTGCCGTGCCTCGCACCCGTGGTCGACGTCTTCGCCATCTACGGCATGTTCGTCCTGAACCCGCTGACCGTCGCGGGGTCGTGGGTGCTGTTCACGGTGGCCCAGGCGGCGGCCGCGATGTACGCGCTACGACTCGACGGCGAGCGCCTCACCACGCTGTGGGTGATGCCCTTCCAGCAGATCGTCTACCGGCAGCTGATGTACCTGGTGGTCATCCAGTCGCTTGTCACGGCGATCCTGGGAGCCCGGCTGGGCTGGCACGTCATCCGGCGCACCGGGACGTTCTCGGAGGGGGAACCGCTGCCGACCCAGGTCGGCGCCTGAAGCCCGTACGGAGCCGTCCGGCGCCCTCGGCGAGGGCGCCGGACGTCCATGCGGTTCCACCGACCGTACGGACGGGTCGCCGACCGTACGGACCGGGCATCGACCGTACGGGCCGATCGCCGGTCGTACGGACGGATCACTGACCGCACGGACTCGGCACCGACCATACGGACGGGTCGCCGGCCGTACGGACGGATCGCCGGTCGCCGGTCGTGGGTCTCGGTCCTCCGTCATCGGTCATCCGGACCTGTCACCGGCCGAAGCGGGTGCGCTCGATCTCCTCATAGACATTGATCTTGTGGTCGATGAGCTCGAGGTCCTCTTGCAGTTCGTCGATGCGCGCGGCCACCTCGGCGCGGTGCGCGACGAGGAGGGCCTTGCGGTCGGCGGCCGTTCCGTTGCCCTCGCGGGCCAGTTCGGCGTAGCGGAGCATCGTCGCGATAGGCATCCCGGTCGCGCGCAGCCGGGTGAGCAGCGTGATCCAGGACAGGTCGCGCTCGGTGTAGCGGCGGTGCCCGCTGGAGTCGCGCTCCGGCGGCTCCCGGAACGCGCCGATGCGCTCGTAGTAGCGCAGGGTGTGCGCGGAGACGCCGGTTTGCTCGGCCGCCTCCGCGATCGTCAGTCCGTCGGCCAGTGCCTGGGCCATCTGGGTCATGAGGTCGCCCTCCCGCGTCGATCCCGAGTCAAGGGCCGGGCACGGCTCACGTCGTGAGCCAGGCCCGCATTCGCTCCTCGCTGGCGAAGATACGCGGAATCTCCACGTACTCGTCACGCGTGTGCGACAGGCTGGGCTCGCCGGGGCCGTAGTTGACGGCCGGAATGCCCAGCTCGGAGAACCTCGCCACGTCCGTCCAGCCGAGTTTGGCGCGCGCCTCGCCGCCGGTCGCCGCGGCGAACGCGGCCGCGACCGGATGCGTCAGGCCCGGCCGGGCACCGGGAGCGCCGTCGACCACGGTCACCTCGTAGCCGTCGAACAGCTCGCGCAGGTGCTTCTCCGCGTCGCCCAGGGACTTGTCGGGCGCGAACCGGTAGTTGATCGTGACGACGCACTCGTCGGGGATCACGTTGCCCGCGACGCCGCCTCGGATGAACACCGCGTTGAGGCCCTCGTGGAACTCCAGGCCGTCGACGACGGGACGCCTCGGCTCGTACGCCCGCAGGACGTCGAGGACCGCACCGGCGTGGTGGATGGCGTTCGACCCCATCCACGACCGCGCGCTGTGCGCCCGCTCGCCCGGGACCTTGACCTCTACGCGGATGGTGCCCTGACAGCCGCCTTCCACGATGCCGCCCGACGGCTCCATGAGGACCGCGAAGTCGGCCTGCAGCAGCTCGGGGCGGGTCTGCCCGATGCGCCTGAGGCCGTTCCGGGCCTCCTCGACCTCTTCGCACTCGTAGAAGAAGTAGGTGACGTCCCGGGTCGTCTCGGGGATGGTGGCCAGCTTGAGCTGCACGGCGACGCCGGCCTTCATGTCGCCGGTCCCGCAGCCGTACAGGCGCTCCCCTTCGACCCGCGAGGGGAGGTTGTGGTTGATCGGGACCGTGTCGAGGTGCCCAGCGATCACCACCCGCTCGTCCCGGCCCTGCGACGTGCGCGCGATCACCGTGTCGCCGTCGCGTTCGACGGACAGGTGGGGCAGGGCGCGCAGCGCCTCCTCGACCGCGTCGGCGAGCTCCTTCTCGTTGCCGCTCACCGATTCGATGTCGACGATCGCCGCGGTCAGGGAGGCGACGTCCTGGGTCAGATCAAGCCGCATGCCGCATGAGCCTACGCCAGCGATGCCCGGATCCGGCCAGCCGACCTGCCGCCGGAGGCGCGCGCCGACGGCATGTCAGCTGCACGGATGTGGCGATCTGCCAAGAAAGCGGCTGATCTTAGGGGAATTTTCCACCTATTCGATGGCCGCTTGGTTGGATATTTACATATATGGGAGCGGCGTTCCCTTCAACCCCGCGGAAGGAGCTCCCCCCATGCCGGAACCCCCCGCCGGCCGCCTCACCCCAGGGGCGGCCTTCACATCCGACAGCCCCGTCCCCGACCGTCACACCCCGACCACCCAAGCCTCCGCCACACCCGGCACCCCCCACCGCCACCCGCCCGCACCGGCGACCGCCCCGCCCGGGACCACCGAGCCCGACCCGCTCACCTCTGCGACCGCCGCGCCCGGAGCCACCGAGCCCGACCCGCCCGGCACCGCCGAACCCGACCCGCTCACCCCGGCGACCGCCACGCCCGAAGCCACCGAGCCCCAACCGATGGGCGCCACCGAGCCCGACTCACTCGCGTACGCGACCGCGCCCTACCCGCTCGCACCGGCGACTGCCGCACCCGGTGCGACCGAGCCCCGGCCGCTCGCACCGGCGACCGCCGGGCACGGTGCCCTCGGCCGTCGCGACCTGCTCACGCGGGCGGCCGCCATCGCGGGCGGCGCCGCTCTCATCGGCGCCGCCGACCTGGCCCGGCCCCGCCCCGCGCGGGCCGTCACCGCACCGCGCGTCTACACGCGCGCCGAGTGGGACGCGCGTCCGCCCACCTCGCCGGCCACGATCATCAAGGCGCCCGACCACCTGATCGTGCACCACATGGCCTTCCCCAACTCCACCGACTACTCCCTCGCGCACGCCTTCCAGCTGTCCCGCGACTGCCAGGACCTCCACATGGACACCAACGGCTGGAGCGACACCGGGCAGCAGCTGACCATCAGCCGCGGCGGCTACGTCATGGAGGGCCGGAACCGCACGCTCGAGGCCATCGGGCAGCGCAAGAACGTCTTCGGCGCCCAGTGCGCCAACGAGAACGGCCACACCCTCGGCATCGAGAACGAGGGCACGTACACCACCGAACTCCCGCCCACCGCCCTGTGGAACGCCCTCGTCCAGACCCTCGCCTGGCTCTGCGACCTGTACGGGCTGTCCCCGGCCACCGCGATCGTCGGCCACCGCGACTACAACTCCACCACCCAGTGCCCCGGCGACGCGCTCTACGCCCAACTGCCCCAGCTCCGGTCGGAGGTCGCGGGCAAGCTCGGCCTGGCGTCCGCCGCGCGCACCGGCTCCGTCACGCGCTCCGGCCTGCCCGGCCCGCGCACCCTGGGCGACCACGGCCCCGCCGTCGGCGCCACCGAACCCCGCCCCTGACGGCCAACACACCGTCAACGTGATCCGGCCCCACACGGCCGACCACCGTCACCCGACCCCCGCCGCTCACGGGCCGTTGCCGACCGTGTCACGGCCACACCGCCGCCTCCCGACCCCGCCCGCCCACAGTCACCGTGCCCTTGCACGTGGCATGCCCCGGCCCCAGGGGTGGCCACTCCGTCCACCCTCCCGTCCCGCCACACGACCCCAGGAGGAACCGTGGCCCCGTCCCCCCGCAACCGCATCATCCGCCGGCTGAGCACGGCGTTCGCCGCGCTCTCCCTTGCCGGAGGCGTCCTGGCCGCCGGTCCCGCGGCCGGCGCGTCGCCGAACCCGATCACCCACCCCGACAAGGACCACGCCGGGTACAGCCTCGCCGGCAGCGGGTCCGGCACCGTCTCCCCGCTCGTGTCGGGTCTGCCCGGCCTGGACGTCTCCAGCCACCAGGGCAACGTCACCTGGAGCACGGTCAAGAGCAACGGCGCCAAGTTCGCCTACGTCAAGGCCACCGAGGGCACGTCGTACCAGAACCCCTACTTCTCCCAGCAGTACGTCGGGTCGTACAACGTGGGACTCATCCGCGGCGCCTACCACTTCGCGCTGCCGGACAACTCGAGCGGCGCCGCGCAGGCCGACTACTTCGCCGCCCACGGCGGCGGCTGGTCGGCGGACCACCAAACGCTGCCCGGCGCGGTGGACATGGAGTACAACCCGTACGGGGCGTCCTGCTACGGCCTCAGCCAGGCTTCCATGCGCAGCTGGATCCACGCGTTCATCAACGAGTACCACGCCAAGACCGGCCGCTGGGCGGTCATCTACACCAGCCTGAGCTGGTGGACCAGCTGCACCGGTAACACCGACACCACGTTCGCCACGAACAGCCCGCTGTGGATCGCGAAGTACTCCAGCTCCGCGGGCACGCTGCCGGCGGGCTGGAGCTTCTACACCATCTGGCAGTACGCCGACAGCGGCACGTTCCCTGGCGACCAGGACACCTTCAACGGAGACTCCGCGCGCCTGCTGGCCCTGGCCGACAACACCTGATCGCATGACGGCATGACGGCGCGGCGCCGGGGCAAGGCTCCGGCGCCGCGCATGTTCACGTCAGCCCGTCGAGGCACCCGAGCCATACGGCGGGCGCGGCCCGGTGAGCGCCCCGCAGAGAACCGTCAGGCGTTCACGCCTCGGTCGCGCAGAGCCGTGGGCGCCCCCGTACGGGTGTGTCAGGCGCTCAGGCCGTGGTCGCGGAGGACGTCGTTGAGCTGCGACTTGTCGTGCCGCACGCCCGGCTCGAGGCGCTTGATCACCAGGACGGCGGGCATCCCGAAGGTGCCGCCGGGGAACTCCTTCAGGCGCGTGCCTCCGACGGCGACACACCAGTCGGGGATCCGGCCGCGGCCGAGCTCCTTCCCCGTCTCCACGTCGATGACCGGCATCGAGGCGGAGAGGTTCGTGCCGGAACCGACGACCGCGCCCGTGCCCACGCGGGCGCCCTCGACGATCATCGAGCGGCTGCCGATCATGGCCTCGTCGCCGATGATGACGGGCTTGGCGTTCGGCGGCTCGAGCACGCCGCCGATGCCGACGCCGCCGGACAGGTGGACGTTCTTGCCGACCTGCGCGCAGGACCCGACCGTCGCCCAGGTGTCGACCATCGTGCCGGAGTCGACGTAGGCGCCGATGTTGGTGAAGGACGGCATCAGGACGACGCCCGGCGCGAGGTAGGAGCCCCAGCGGGCGATCGCGCCCGGCACGACGCGCACGCCGTCGAGGCGGGTCTTCAGCGGGATCCGGTCGTGGTAGTGGAAGTCGCCCACCTGCGCCTGGACCATGCCCAGCACCTTGAAGCTGAGCAGAATCGCCCGCTTCGCGCGCTCGTCGACGATCACCTCGTCGGTGGCCTCGTCGACGAGCGCCACACGTGCCTGCCCGGCGTCGATCAGATCGACGGCGGCCACGATGGCGGAACGGGCGTCGGTGTCCTCAGGGCTCAGGTCGGCCCGGCGCTCCCACAGCTCATCGATGACGCTTGAGATCGGGCTGGTGAACGTGTCGGTCATGCCGGTGAGGATAGCGGCGGCCGCGGCGTCGGATGTCCGGCAGGGTGTGCGGAGCGGGTACCTTCGTGCCGTGAGTCGGAGGAGTGCGGGGCGGCTGCGGCTGGCCATCATCGGATTGGTCACCACGCTCGTCATCGTCGGCGGCGCCGTCGCGCTGTACGTCCACTTCCGCCCCTACCTCCACGGCACCAACTGCGAGGCCCGTACGAACGCGGGGGTCATGCCGCTCGACCTCGACCAGGCCGGCAACGCCGCGACCATCGCCGCCGTGGCACTGCGCAAGAAGCTCCCCGAAGACGCCGTGGTCATCGCGTACGCGACGGCGCTGCAGGAGTCGCACCTGCGCAATCTCGAGAGCGGCGACCGCGACTCGGTCGGTCTCTTCCAGCAGCGTCCGTCGCAGGGGTGGGGGACGGTCAACCAGCTGAAGGACCCGGTGTACGCCGCGAACCGGTTCTTCAGCGCCCTCGTCAAGATCAAGGACTACAGCGGCCTGCCCGTCCACGAGGCGGCCCAGAAGGTCCAGCGCAGTGCGGACGGCAAGGCGTACGCCCGGCACGAGGAGGACGCGCGGATCATGGCCGCGGCCTATACCGGGCGCGTGCCCGGCGCCGTGCGGTGCTGGTATCCCCCGAACAAGCGCAAGAAGCAGGACGACCCGCGGCAGGCTCTGGACGCCCTGGACAAGGCGCTGAAGCGCAAGGACACCGGCGACGGGATCACCGCGGCGAACGCCCGTGCGGGCTGGACCATGGCGACCTGGATGGTCGCGCACGCCCAGCCGTTCGGGCTCCGCGAGGTGCGCTACGCCGGTAAGCACTGGCGGGCGGAGCAGGGACACGATGGCTGGACGCAGGACAAGGAGGCGCCCGCCGGCCGGGTCGTCATCCGCTGAGGCCGGCCGCGTCGGCCGTACGGAGCCAGCCGTGGGCGCGGGCCGTGGCGGACGCCGTCCGCAGCAGCCGGGCGACGGTGGGGGTGGTGCCGCTGCCGCGGGTGAGCAGGTGGATCTCGACGGTGGTGGCCGGGGTCAGCGGGCGCCAGACCAGGTGGGCCGGCAGGCTGCCGGCGGCGGACTGCCCGACGATGGACACGGCCTTGTTCTGGGCCACCGGGGTGTGCGCGGCGTCGAACGACAGCCGGCGCGGTTGTAGCCGTGGAGACACGCCGGCGCTTCGGAGGATCTCCATGATCGCGTCGTGGTGGCCGGGGTTGGCCTCCCGGGCGTGCACGAGCAGGGTCTCCTCGCCGAGGTCGGCGGTGGCCACCGCGCGACGGTCGGCGAAAGGGTGTTCGGCGTGCATGAGCACGCCCTGCGGTTCGAGTCTGAGGGTGGTGCGCACCAGGTCGGGTAGGGGCGGCGGGCAGCGCACCAGGCCCGCGTCGAGGGTCCCGTCGGCGACGCCGCCGACGATGTCGGCCGTGGACAGCAGCCGGGTGTCGACCGTGATGGCGGGGTGCCGTTCGGCCAGGGCCGCGAGCAGCTCGGGGGCGGTCTCGTAGCCGAGGCTGGCGCTGTAGCCGATGGTGAGGGTGCCGTGCTCGCCGTCGGCGTAGGCGCGCACATCGCGCCACAGCCGGTCGGCCTCCTCGCACAGGGCCGCCCCGCGCTCCATCAGCATCCGGCCGGCCTCGGTGGGCTCGACGTACTGCGTGGTCCGGTCCAGCAGCCGCACGCCCAATTCCTGCTCGAGTTGCCGGACGTGGCGGCTCAGCGCGGGCTGGGCGATGTGCAACTGCTCGGCGGCACGGGTGAAGTTGCGTTCCCGCGCGACGGCCAGAAAGCAGCGAAGGCGGTGAAGATCTGGCACGCGAGGCATCATACCGGGGTTCCGAGCTGCACTTATGCCGCACCGTTCTAAGCCGAGAAACAACAGGTCTTTCCCTTCGCAGACCGGCGCCGCCTAGGTTCGAGACGTCAGAAAGGGACTCCCCGAGAAAGGCGCAGGAAATGACCTCCACGCTGAATGCCGACGACGTCACGACGCAGAGCAAGGCCGTCGTCCTCGATTACATGAACGCCCTCACCGACGGCGACTTCGCGGTCCTCCGCCGTTTCTTCGCCCCCGAGGCGACCTGGACGCTGGCGGGCGACCTGCCGTTGTCCCGGACGTGGACCGGGCCGGACGAGATCCTCGGCGAGTTCGTGCCGGCGATGGTGTCCCGGCTGGTGCCGGAATCCATGGAGCTGGAGTTCACGGGTGTGATCGCCGAGGGCGACCAGGTGCTGGCCGAGTGGAACACCCGTGCGCTGAGCAGGTCCGGCGGGCGCTACGACCAGCACTGCCTGGCGATCTTCACCGTCCGCGACGGCAGGATCGCGGCGGTCCGCGAGTACTTCGACACCCTGCACGCGAAGAACGTGGTTTTCGGCTGACCTGTCGGCCCGCCCGTTCGTCCATTCCCGTACACCCCGAAAGAGGCTCCTGATGAAGGCGATGCTTCCCGGTTCAGCCGCCGACAAGCCGGTCATCCTCGGTGAGGCCACCGAGCCTGAGCCCGCCGCCGACGAACTCGTGGTCGCCGTGGAGGCGTACTCCGTCAACCGCGGCGAGACGTTCCAGCTCGACGGCGCACTCGACCGCCGCTGGCCGGGCTGGCGCCCGGGCAAGGACGTCGCCGGCACCGTCGTGCGCGCCGCGGCGGACGGCACCGGGCCCGCGGCCGGCACCCGCGTGGTGGCGCATCCACCGGCCTACGGCTGGGCCGAGCGGGTCGCCGTGCCGACGTCGAGCGTCGCCGAACTGCCCGACAGCGTGGACGCGGTGACCGCGGCGGCGCTGCCGCTGGCCGGGATCACCGCGCTGCGGCTGCTCCGTGCGGCGGGCCCGCTCGCCGGCCGGCGCGTGCTCCTCACCGGCGCCAGCGGCGGCGTCGGCCATTACGTCACCGAGCTCGCGGCCGCGTCCGGCGCCGAGGTCACGGTCGTCAGCGCCACCCGGGAGCGCGGCGCCCGGCTGCTGGAGCTCGGCGCGACGGACCTGCTGACCTCGGTGAACGAAGCGACGGGCCCGTACGACGTCGTGCTGGAGTCGGTCGGAGGCGACAGCCTGCCCGCGGCACTCGCGCGCCTGGCCCCGGGCGGTCTGCTGGTCTGGTTCGGCCAGGCCAGCCGTACGCCCGTGACGCTCGACTTCTTCGACTTCTTCAAAGGCCCCGGCCAGGGTGCCATCAGGCACTTCGACTACACGGTGTCCGACGCGACCTACGGCCGGGACCTGGCCGCGCTCGTCAGGCTGGTCGCCGGCGGCCGCCTGCACCCCGAGATCGGCACGGTGCTCGACTGGAGCCGCACCGCCGACGTCATCACCGACCTGCGCGCCCGCAGGATCCGCGGCAACGCGGTCCTCACGGTCGGCTGACGCGGCGAGGAGCCCGGTGACGCGTCGCCCTCCGGCGAGGGAGACGCGTCACCGGGCTTCTACCGCGGGGCGGCCGGCACATCGGAGGACGATCATGTGGGTGGTTGTCACGACGAGGAGGGGACCACGACTTCTACAGCGGGCGCACCACCCGGATGGGTGATGCGGCCTTGTCGACGCAGCCCTCCTCACCTGTTCGCGTGATGTCGCCGTCGATGCACGAGCTGATCAGATCCCCCCCCACAGGGGAACGCGACTCGTCAGGAAGGGGCGGACACATGCGAATCGTCGTCGCGGGCGGGCACGGAAAGACCGCTCTGCTGCTGGAACGTGAGCTGACAGCGGCGGGCCACACGGTCCTGGGGCTGATCCGCGAACCGGAGCAGGCCGCAGATGTGGAAGCGGCGGGAGCCGAGGCGGTGGTCCTCGACCTGGAGTCGGCCGACGTCGACGCGGTGGCGGCGGCCCTTGATAGCGCGGACGCGGCCGTTTTCGCCGCGGGGGCGGGTCCGAACAGCGGCGCGCTCCGCAAGGACACCGTCGACCGGGGCGCCTCGGTGTTGCTCGCCGACGCCGCTGAGAAGGCCGGTGTACGACGGTTCCTGCAGATCAGCCTCAAGGCCCACGGCGGCCGGGACCGATGGCGCCGCGTCGCGTACATCACGGCCGACGTCGCCTTCGACGGCGTGGTCTGGGACACGAAGACGCGCGAACACCCGCTGACGCACGCCAGGGTCACCGTCGAGACCAGCGAGCAGCGAACCTTCCTGACGCCGTTCAACCGACATCGAAGTGGTCGACGCGTTGACCGCTTAGCTCCCCTGAACAGTCCCGTGGCTCCCCGGCCCGGACGGGTGCCGGTGTCGGGTGGGTCCAGCTATCGGGACCGGGCCACAGCGTCGGTCACTCACGGTCCGCGACGTGACGGAGCAGGGCCAGAACCTCCGTGTCGAGACGCCGGGCGACGGACAGGGACTCCTCTTCCTGGTAGATCGAGACCGAGCTGGCGACGGAGTCGTAGACGAGCCGGGCGCCACCGTCTCCTGTCTCCCGCACAAGGATCGTCGCAGGACAGCTCACTCCGGCGTCCGGCAGGAAACGGACCAGTTCTCCCGTGGCGGCGGGCATGTCGACCAGGAGTCTCAGCATCCGCCCGGCCTCGGGCCGCCCAGCCGGTCCGAGGCCGACGTCGAGCTCGCCAAGACCGACGAGCCTGGCCGGCACCGGCGTACCGTTGGCCCGTCGAACGCGGAGTCCATCGCTCATCAACACCAACCCATGCCCGTCGCCCGGCTCGGAGCGGCCGAGGTGTTCGCGGATCTCCTCGACGACGGCGGCGAACGGCCGCTCGGTGTTGATGACGTGCCGTTCGAGGGGGATCCGGAGCGCATATTCGCTCGCCATGGTCGGTGACGTCCAGCCCGCCCTCACTCGCCGACGAGGGTCGCCTGCAGGCTGATCTCAGGGACGCCCACGAGCGCCCGGCTCACCGGGCAGTTCGCCTTGGCCGATGCGGCGAGTTCACCGAACGCGGCCTCGTCGATCCCGGGAACCCGCGCCCTCGTGACGAGCTCGATCTTCATGATGGTCGGGACGCCGTCGATCGGGCGCAGGGTCACCGAGGCGTCGGTGTCGATCGACTCTGGCGGGAAACCCGCCCCGGCCAGGGCGTTGGCGAGGGCCATCGAGAAGCAGGTGGCGTGGGCGGCTCCGATGAGCTGCTCCGGATTGGATCCCGGGCCGCCCTCGAACCGGGACTTGTAGGTGACGCCGCCGGTGATGCTGTCCCCTGCGGTGAAGGTGCCGGATCCGCTGGGGATGTCACCGTTCCATGTGGCGTGTGCTCTCGAGACGGGCATATCTCCTCCTTCGTCGTGGCTTCTGGTCGCTAGTGGTCTTCGCCGGCGGCGATCTGCGCGGGCGGATTTAAGTGGCGCGGAGGTCGTCAGAGGATCTCGGCCTCGTCGATCCGGCGTCGTTCGAAGACGAGCCGTACCGCAGCGGAGCCCTCGTCGACGGCGGTGGCTACGCGTTTCACGCTACCGCTGCGTACGTCGCCGACGCAGAACACTCCTGGCTCGCTGGTCTCGAAGGGCAGGGGCCCTCGTCGCTCTCACGGGCCCCATTCTGCGGATCACGCTCGGCCGTGTATCTCGCATGAATAGGTGAGGAAGCGTGCGGGTCCTCACATGGGACTTTGAAAAAATGACCGACCCACACTCTCCCGCAGCGGCCTCCGGCGCCTTCCTCCTCGGCGGTGACCTGCCGGTGCACCGCCTCGGCTACGGCGCGATGCGCATCACCGGGCCCGGCGTCTGGGGCGAACCCCGCGACCCCGGCGAAGCGATCCGGGTCCTGCGTCGCCTCGTCGACCTCGGGGTGACCTTCATCGACACCGCCGACTCCTACGGCCCGAACGTCAGCGAGCGACTGATCAGGACGGCCCTGCACCCCTACCCCGACGACCTGGTCATCGCCACCAAGGGCGGCTTCATCAGGCCCGGGCCGAGCCAGTGGGTCCCCAACGGCCGGCCGGAGTACCTGCGGCGGCAGACCGAGCAGAGCCTGCGCAACCTCGGCCTCGACCGCATCGACCTGTACCAGTTGCACCGCATCGACCCGCAGGTCCCCGTCGAGGAGTCGCTCGGCGAGCTGAGCCTGCTTCAGCAGGAGGGAAAGATCCGGCACATCGGCCTGTCCCAGGTATCAGTGGCCGAACTCGAGCAGGCCCGCCGGCTCGCGGAGATCGCGTCGGTCCAGAACCGCTACAACCTCGCCGACCGCGACTCCGAGGACGTCCTGGAGTACTGCCAGGCAGCGGGCCTCGCCTTCATCCCCTGGTTCCCCATCGCGACCGGCCGCCTCGCCGACCCCCACGGCCCGCTGGCCGCCATCGGCAAGTCCCACGGCGCGACGCCCTCCCAACTCGCGCTCGCCTGGCTGCTCCGCCGATCCCCGGTGATCCTCCCCATCCCCGGAACCTCAACGGTCGCCCACCTCGAGGAGAACGTCGCGGCCGCCTCGGTACGGCTGTCGGACGAGGAGTTCGAGACCCTCACGAAAGCCGCCTGAGGCGAGTGGTACATCGGCGGCCGTTGCCGTCGCTCGCCGGGCCTCGGAGCCTGCCGTCAGCGCCCCGAGGCCCGGATGCTCACCTGTTCTAGGCGTCCAGGAACTCGTGGACGTCGGCGGCGAAGGCCTTGGCGTGCTGGTACAGGAAGCCGTGGGCCGAGTCCGGGTAGATCTTGACGGACGCGTCGGGGATCAGGCTCGCGGTGAGGTACGAGTACCAGGGAAGGATCATCGGGTCGCTGTCGCCGTTGGCGATGAACACCGGTTGCTCGATCGCGGCGAGCCGTTGCAGGAGCCCGAAGTTCGGCGTTCCCCACTTCAGGACCGCGTCGTACTGTGCGTTGCGGGTCCGCCAGTCGGTCGGCTCGTCCTGTCCTTCGGTCCGCCCGTAGATCCGGCCCATGGCCTGCCGACCGGCGGCCCTGCTGGTCGGCGAGTCGGCGAAGAAGACCCGCAGGAACCCTTCTGGTCCGGTCGTCGGTTCGCCGACCGCGGTCATGACGTCGGGCGCCCAGCCGTGCATGCCCGGCGCTCCTTGGGGTGCGGTGGAGGCGAGGACCACCTTCGCCACCAGCGACGGCCGGGCGAGTGCGATCTCCTGGGCGACGAAGCTGCCGATGGAGAACCCGAGCAGGTCGATCCGGTCGAGGCCGAGCGCCTCGGTGAACAGGATCGCCCCGTCGGCCATCTCGGCGAAGGTGCCGGGGGTGGACCCCGTCGTCGCGGCCACGCCCACGTTGTCGAAGGTGATGACGTCCCGCGAGGCGGCCAGCGCGTCGACGAGCTCCGGGTCCCAGTTGTCGAGGTTCCCGCGGAAGTGCTGCAGGAGGACGAGTGGACGGCCGCCCTGCGGGCCCAGGCGCCGGTACGCATAGGTGACTCCGTTCGAGCCCTCGACGGTGGAGGTCTCGGCTTTCAGGTACTCCATTGGTCTGCTCCGTTGAGGTGATCGTGTGTCCGGTGGCAGCGGGCCTCGTTGGGCCCGCCGCCGCTATTCCGGGCGTCGCGGGTCATCGCGGTCGTGGTCATGAGCGGGGGCGTGACGGGTCCGATCACTCGTTACCGTCACACGATCGCCGCGTCCGATCGCTCACCCGAACAGGTGAGACCTCTCCTCGGTACGTTCGCCGGCATGAGGCGCCTGCACTCTGGTCACATGGACCTGCTCCGAGGCGGCCGGCGCGGATGAGCGGCCTTGAGCCGCCATGCCGGTCGCGTGCTCATGCTCCGGTGATCTGTTCGTGGTACTGGTTGCTGAGCTGGGCTCGGGAGCGTACGTCGAGCTTGGTGAAGATTGATCGGGCGTGGGTGCCGACAGTGTTGGTGGAGACCTGCAGTTCGGCGGCGATCTGCTTGTTGGAGTACCCGCTGCCCATCAGGCGGGCGACGGTGCGTTCGGCCTCGGTCAGCGCCGCCCAGCCGAGCGTCGGGGCAGGCTCGGTGACGGCCCAGCGGGCGCGGCGGACCCCGGCCTTCCGCAGTACCTTCTGTACGCGCAGCATCGGAGCCAGGGCACCGGCCTGCTGGTAGGCCTCCCAGGCCAGGTCCAGCTGAGTGATCCCGCGGGTGCGTCCGTCCGCCGCCAGCAGGTGGGTGCCCAGTCCCTCTCGTGCCCAGGCCGCCAGGAGCGAGCGGGGGCCGGCGGCCAAGACGTCGACCGCGCGCTGGAGCAGGGCGGGATCCCGCTCGACGAGTCCCCTGATGTGGAGCGCGATGCCCTCGAAACTCGCCACGCCGGGGTTGCGGGCCGCGCCGGTCTCGGCCAGGGCCAGGACCTCGTGAAGGAACTCCGGGTCGTCGGCGGCGACGCCGATCGTGGTCAGCACCGGCAGCCATCCCGGTTTCCAGGGCCAGGCGTCGCGCTCGTCGGAGGCCGCGCGGACCAGGGGTGTCAGCAGCCGGACCGCCGCGGCCGGCTCCCCGGTGGCGGCGGTCAGCCAGCCCCGGGCCAGCAGCAGAGGCGGCGCGTGAGCCTCGTCGGCGGCGGCCGGCCCGTTCCCGTCGAGGGCGAGCTCGCGCCGGGCGTCCTCCGGCCGGGCCCGGTAGATCGCGACCATGCTCACGATCGAGGCGGCCTCCAGCTCGCACATCCGGGAGCCGAGCTCTCGGGCCAGGGTCAGCAGCGTCCGCGCCCCCGCCTCGGCGTCGTCCAGGCGGCCCAGGTTGAAGCCCTGCCAGATCTGGGCGTACAGCAGCGCCGGGCGGGCCGAAGCGGGCTGGTCCACCGACTCGCTCCAGGCCTGCTTCAGCAGCGCCTCGGCGTCGCGGTAGCGGTCCAGGTGCTGCAGCGCCATGATCTCCTGGGCGAAGAACTCCGGCTGGTTCTCGGCGCGCAATTGGCGGAAGTACGCCAGGGAGGCGGCGTGATCGGCCCCATTGCGGGTGATCTCGGCGAGCGCGTGCAGTGCGGTGATCCGCGCCTCGTGGTCGCCGAGCCGCCGAGCTTCGGCCAAGGCGGCCTCGGCCCGCGGGCGCGTCACGGCGGCACCGCGCAGCCGGGAGTCGACCAGCGCCTGCAGCGCGTTGAGCCGAATCCGCATCGGCCCGGTCAGATCGCTCCTGGCCAGTACCGAAGCGCACCGCGCCGACGCCTCCTCCCAGCGACCGGCCAACCACAACGCGCGGGCCAGCCCGAGCTCGACGCGCGACACCGACTCCCCGTCGTCGAGGTGGGCCAGGACCAGGTCGCCGACCTCGATCGCGTCGTCACAGCGCTGGACCAGGCCGAGAACGCGCACGCACCGCTCCCCCAACTCCGGATACGACCGGTCGGTGGGCCGCAGCGCGCGGAGCGCGGTCACCGCCAGCTCCCCGGCGGTGTGCGGGGTCGGTGCGACGAGATCGGTGGCGGCCCGCATGATGATCGCCGCGCACTCCGTCTCGCCGGGTTCGATGCCCTCCCGGGCGTGTGCGGCGATCACCGCGGCCCCGGCGCCTCCGGCCGCAAGATGCCGAGCGCAGTGGCGGTGCAGTGCGCGCCGGGTGGGTTCGTCCAGGTCGAGGTAGACGGCGTCGCGTACCAGGCGATAGCGGAAGGCGATCCTGCCGTCTCGGCGGTCGAGCACCCCCGCCTCGACCGCCTCGTCCAGGATCGTGGCGGTCTCCGCCGGGGAGGCGCCGATCAGGGCCTCCGCGTCCCGAGAAGCCGCCGGCCGGCCGAGGACGGCCAGCACCCTGACCAGGTCGACGGCCCGCGGGCTGAGGCGGACGAGGGTGTGGTGGACCCCGTGGGCGACCCGCCGCGGCACCGACAGCCGTACGGACTGTTCGGGGCCCTCGTGGTGCCCGGCGCGCACGCTGTTCACAGCGTCGATGATCTGGACGGCGAGGAACGGGTTGCCGTCCGCCTGGGCCAGAATCTCGGCCGCGTCACCGAACCGTTCGCCAAGCCGATCCCTGCCGATGTCCAGGACCGCGTCGGCCGTCAGCGGCGGAAGCTCCATCCGCTCGACCGCGATCTGACCGGACCGGGAGCCGCTGAGGGTGCCGAGATCGTCGAGGACACCGTCCGGCGCCACGCGCCCTACGAGCAGCCAGACGATCGGGAGAGCGGCCAGGCGAAACGGCAGGGTTCGCAGCAGGAACCGGGTGAGCTGGTCGGTCCGCTCCAGATCGTCGATGGTCAGCAGGACGGGCCCGGCGGCCGCGGCGGCCTCCAGCCGGTCGCTGATCGCCTCCAAGAGCACCAGCGGTTCGTCGACCTGCACGGCCAGGTCGATCAGTTCGTCGCCGCTGAGCAGCGGCTGAGGACCGTGACGCAGCGCCATCAGCAGGGGTGCCCCTGGGGAGAGCCGCCCCACGTTGTCGGCGTTGGCGCTGCCGGTCCGGAACCGCAGCGTCACAGCCTCCGCGGCGATCGCGCGGGCCAGCGCCGACTTGCCCATGCCCGGCTCGCCGGTGACGATCAGGACCTGTCCGTGCCCGCCGCGAGCGGTCGCGCGGAGCCTGTGCAGCACCGTCGTCATCTGCTGAGCCCGGCCGCGGAGAACCTCCGTGGCGACTCCAGCACGCCGAGCCGCTCCGGTCGGCACGGTCAGCCGTGCCGCGGGAACCGGGGACGCCTTGCTCGCTGAGGTCCTCATCGGGCTGTCCATCGTTCCGTCTCCCCACGCCGCCGTGGCTTGTGTCGGCCTACGCCTCAGAGCTTCGGTCAACGGCGTGCCGGCCCGAATCACTCGATCGAGCCATAGCTAAGGGCGCCATCACCCGCTGGTGATTACCCGTAAGCACCTATTACGCTGATCTGCGGCGCCGGAAGGAGGCCACCGATGAACAGAGAACGCTGGTGGCCCTGCGAATTCCGGGGCCGGTCACCAGAACTCCGGCTCATCGAGCACGAGCTTCGGCGGGTGGCCGACGGCACCGGCAGCGCCATGGTCGTCACCGGCGGAGCCGGCATCGGCAAGACCCGGCTGCTGGCCGAGGCCCAGGCCGTCGCCGACCGGCTCGGCATCCGGGCCGGAGGCGTCACGGCCGAGCCCAACGACAGCGCCGTCGAGATGTCCACGCTGCTGTCGGCACTCTTCGACGGACACGAACCGCTGCTGTCCCGCGACGAGCTCCCCTCCGCGCCGCCGCAGCCCGACCAGCGGTTCTGGCTGCTCCGGGATCTGGAAGCGATCCTGGAGAAGGCCGCCCTCCACTCGCCGCTCGCCGTGTGCGTCGACGACGCACAGTGGGTCGACGCCGGCACCGCCGCGGCGCTGCGCGAGCTGCCGCTGCGGCTCCGGGACATCCCGATCGCCTGGATCATCGCCGCCCGGCCGGCGCCCGAGTCGAGCCCGATCGCCCGCACCCTGGACTACCTCGAAGGCCGGGACCTGTGCAAGGTCACCCTCGAACCACTGCCGGCCGAGGCGGTCACCGACATCAGCACGGACATCCTCGGCGCCGAGCCGGGCCACAACATCCGCGCCCTGGCCGACAAGGCCGACGGCAACCCCTTCCTCCTCGTCGAGACCCTCCTGGGCCTGCACGAAGAGGAGCGTGTCGAGATCACCGGTGGCCTCGCCGACGTCCGCGAAACCCGGCTCCCCCGCCGCGTCTCCCACAAGATGCGAGAACGCATCGCGCTCCTGTCGCCCTCAGCGCGGGAGGCGGTCATCGTCGCGGCCTCCCTGGGACGGCGCTTCTCCTTCACCGACCTGGCCCAGCTGCTCGACTGCCCGACCTCCGACCTGCTGGCGCCGGTCGGCGAACTGCTGGACGCCGACCTGTTCGTCGAACGCGACACCAAGCTCGCCTTCTGGCACGACATCACCCGGGACGCGGTACGCCGCAGCGTCCCGGCCAGCGCACGCAGCGCCCTCGACCGCCAGGCCGCCGGGGTACTGCTGGAACGCGGCGCCCTCCCGGTCGAGGTCGCGCACCAACTCGCCGGCAGCGCCGAACCAGGCGACGAAGTCGCCATCTCGACCCTGTTGCAGGCCGCCAGAACCGTCGTCGCCACCGACGCGGCCTCCGCCGCCGACTTCGGCCGGCGAGCGCTCGACCTCGCACCCCGCCAGCACCCACTGCGCGGCGAGATCGTCAGCGTCACCGCCGTGGCCCTGCACGCGGCCGGGAACTCCACCGAAGCCGTCGAGTTCACCGACGTGGCGCTACGCGACACCCTGCCCGTCGAACAGGAGGCCCAGGTCCGGCTCGGCATCGCGAACATGTTCGCCATCTCCGCCGACGTCCGCGTCGCCACCATCCGCAAGGCCCTGAACCTGCCGGGCATCTCGCCGCCGATGCGGGCCGCGCACCTGGCGTCCCTGGCCTACAACCTGCTGGTCACCGGACGGCTCAAGGAGGCACGGCTCGCCGCCCCCGAGGCGCGCGCCGCCCTCGCGGTGACCGGAGACCCCCGCGCGTCCCTCATCCTCAACGTCACCGAGGCCGGGATCGCCTACGCCGAGGAACGGTTCGCCGAGTCGTTCGAGCTGTTCACCAACACCGCCCGCGAAGGCCTGGCCGCGGGTGAGAACAGCACCCTGATCCGGATGCTCCAGATGTACTGCGGCGAGATGCACTCCCACTTCGACCGCGAGGACGAGGCATTCACCATCGCCAGGGAAGGAGTGACGGCCGCCCAGCGCGACCGCCAGGGCTTCACCTACGAAATGTACGAAGTCTGGCAGGCGCGGCTGTGCCTGCGATTCGGGCGCATCTCCGAGGCCGCGGCCATCCTCGAAGGCCGCTTCGAACTCGAGGACGGCACCCGCGCCGTGGCCGCGCTGGACGGCGCCGGCCTGTGCGCCATGGCACGGGCGGCCATGCACATGGGCGACACCCGCCAGCTGCGCCGCGCCGCCGAGATCGCCAAGGTGATGCTCGAACACGGAACCCCGGCCAACCAGCGCCACGCCGCCTGGATGCTCGCGCTGACCTCCGTCGGCGACAGCGACATGGCGGCCGCACGCCACTGGCTGACCCACCTCGACGGTCCCCCGGTGCTCCCCCGCTTCCCGCAGGACGTCACCGACGAGATGATGCTGGCCGGAATCGCCGTCGCGACGGGCGACACCACGCTCGCCGAGCTCGCCCTCGGCAACACTCGAAACCGAGTGCTGATCAACCCCCCGTCACAGGCCATCGAGGCGACCCGGGCCTACGTCCACGGCCTGCTCGCCGACGACCAGGACGACCTCCGCGCCGCCATGGACGGGTTCGAACAGTGCCGTCGGCCGCTGGAGCGGGCCATGGCGACCGAAGCCCTCGGCAGCAGCCGGCTCACGGCCGACCACGAGACCGGGACGGCCCTCCTCGGCCAGGCCCTCACCCGCTACACCGACCTCGGAGCCGCCTGGGACGCTCGCCGAGTCCGCAGCCGGCTACGCGACCTCGGCATCCACCGCCGCCTCGTCGTCCGCGAACCCGCCACCCACGGCTGGGCCGCCATGACCGCCGCCGAAGCCTCGGTAGCACGACTCGTCGCCGAAGGCCTCACCAACCGCGAAGTCGCCGAACAGCTCTTCCTCTCCCCCCACACCGTCAACAGCCACCTCCGCCACGTCTTCACCAAACTCGGCATCAAGTCCCGAGTCGGACTGGCCCGGCTCCAACAGGACGCCGGCGCGTCCGCCGCGGGCAGAGGCGGTGCAGGTCAGAGCTAGACGCCGAGGCCGCGGCCGATGATCTCTTTCATGATCTCGGTGGTGCCGCCGAAGATGGTCTGGATGCGGGAGTCGAGGTACGCCTTGGCGATCGGGTACTCGGTCATGTAGCCGTAACCGCCGTGCAGCTGCAGGCAGCGGTCGATGACCCGGTTGCACAGCTCGGTGTTCCACCACTTGAGCATCGAGGCCTCCTCGGTGCCGAGGCGGTCGGCGACGTGCTCGGTGATGCACCGGTCGGTGAAGGAGCGGGCCACCGTCAGCTCGGTCTTCATCTCGGCCAGGGTGAACCGGTTGTGCTGGAAGCGGCCGATCGGGCGGCCGAACGCCTCCCGGGTCTTGCAGTACTCCAGGGTCTGCTCGAACGCCTTCTCCGCACCCGCCAGGGCCGTCACGCCGATCGACACGCGCTCCCTCGGGAGGTTCTGCATGAGGTGGACGAACCCCTGTCCCTCCTCGCCGAGGAGGTTCTCCCGGGGCACGCGGACGTCCTCGAAGTACAGCTCGGCGGTGTCCTGGGCGTGCATGCCGATCTTGTCGAGGTTGCGGCCGCGCTCGAAGCCCTTCATGCCGCGTTCGACGACGAGGAGGCTGATGCCCTGGTGCCCGGCCTCCGGATCGGTCCGCGCGACCACGATGACCAGGTCGGACAGGACGCCGTTGGAGATGAACGTCTTCTGCCCGTTGAGGACGTAGTGGTCGCCGTCGCGTACGGCGGTGGTGCGGATGCCCTGGAGGTCGGACCCGGCGGCCGGCTCGGTCATGGCGATCGCGGTGATGATCTCGCCGGAGCAGTAGCCGGGGAGCCACCGCCGCTTCTGCTCGTCGGTGGCCAGCCGGTTGAGGTACGCGCCGTTGATGTCGTTGTGCACCGCGAAGCCGGGGCCGTGGATCCCCGCGCGGGCCAGCTCCTCGTTGAACACGACGTAGTAGCGGTAGTCGGGGTCGCCTCCGCCGCCGTACTCCTCGGGGATGTCGATGCCGAGCAGCCCCTGCCGGCCGGCGGCCAGCCACACGTCGCGGGAGACGACGCCGTCCTTCTCCCACTGCGCGTGGAACGGCTCGATCTCCTTGCTGATGAACGACCGCACCATGTCGCGGAAGGCCTCGTGCTCATCGGTGAAGATCTCGCGCCGCACTCTCGGCCTCCCTCGGTTCGAACCGACCGGCTCTCGAGTAATTTATCACTTACATACCGGTCACTCCCGGCCGTTGAGAGCCGCGATCGGCCGATAGGGGGCGCGCCGTGGCTCACGGCCGGCCGGCGTCGTGCCGATCCCCGGCGTCACGCCGATCGAGCCAGGACTGCAGGCCGTCGAGGAGCCGCTCCACCCCGAAGGCGAAGTTGTCGTCCTGCATCTCATTGACGTTGATCGTCCTGTTCTCCTGCCACCACGCGCCGTAGTTCGGGTATTGGGCGGCGACCTCGTCGATGTACGGCCGCATCTCGTCGATCACCTCGTCGGCGGTCTTGCCCGACGGGGCGATCGACCTCCGCCACGCCGCCTCCGTCGTGGCGGAGCCGATGGCGTGGGAGAGCAGCAGCGAGCTGGCGTAGGCGACCGGTACGCCCGTGAAGCCCGCGGCCGTCAGCATCCCGACGACTCGATCGCTCATGCGCATCGCGTTGGGGCCCATGTTCGGGCGGACACCGAACAGGCCGGTGACCCAGGGATGGCGGAGGATCATCCCCCGCATTCCATGCGCTATGGCGGCGGCCGCGGTCCGCCAGTCCGCCGCCTCGACCTCCGGGACCTCGATCTCCCCCATGATCTCGTCGACGACCAGCTCGAGCAGTTCGTCCTTGGTAGCGACGTACCAGTAGAGCGAGGTGGCACCGGCGGCCAGCCGGCTGCCGAGACGGCGCATGCTCAGGCCGTCGAGCCCCTTCTCGTCGAGCAGCTCGATGGCGGCGCGCACGATCTGGTCGCGGCTCAGCGTCGGCTGGGCGCCGCGTGAGCGCGGCGGCCGCGTCCAGACGGAGTTCGCCATGGGATCAGCGTTCGACGACATTCGACGTCCTTTACCGGAGTGGCCTGCCATGCCAGCCTACCGGCGCTCGCACAGTGTGCGAGATTTCTCGTACACCGTTCGACACCGATGGTACGGTGTTCGAGAAAATCGCACACCGTACGAACGGACGCTCATGTCGACCTCTCATCCGCGCCGCTGGTGGATCCTCGGCGTGCTGTGCCTGAGCCTGCTCGTCCTCGTCATCGACAACACGGTGCTCAACGTCGCCATCCCGTCGCTGATCCGGAACATCCACGCGAGCAGCTCCGACATCCAGTGGATCATCGACGCGTACATCCTGGTCTTCGCCGGGCTGCTACTCACCGCGGGCAGCCTGTCCGACCGGCACGGCCGGCGCCGCGGACTGATCATCGGGCTGGTCCTGTTCGGAGGCGCGTCCCTCGTCGCCTCCTTCGCGAGCAGCCCCGGTCAGCTCATCGCCGCCCGCGCCGCCATGGGAATCGGCGGCGCGTTCCTGATGCCGGGCACGCTGTCCATCCTCACCACCGTCTTCGACGACACGGAGCGCAAGAAGGCCATCGCCATCTGGAGCTCGGTCCTCATGCTCGGCGCGGTCGGCGGCCCCACCCTCGGCGGCTTCATGCTGCAGCACTTCTGGTGGGGCTCGGTCTTCCTGCTCAACGTGCCGATCGCCGCACTCGGCATCGTCGCCGCGCTGCTGATCATCCCCGAGTCCCGTGGGCCCGCGGTCCGCCCCGACCTCGTCGGCGCCCTCCTGTCCATGGTCGGCATCACCGCCCTGGTGTGGGGGGTCATCAACTCGGCCAAGGACGGCTCGTCCTCCGCCCAGACGCTCGGCGGGTTCGCCGTCGCCGTCGTGGCGCTCGTCGCCTTCGCGCTGTGGGAGCGGCGCTGCCCGGAGCCGATGCTGCCGCTGGCCCTGTTCCGCGACCGGAACTTCAGCGGCGCCAGCCTGTCGATCGTCCTGCTGTCGTTCTCCGCCGGCGGCGTGCTGCTGGCGCTCACGCAGTACCTGCAGTTCGTGCTGGGGTACGGGCCGATGAAGGCGGGGACCGCGCTGATCCCGCTCGTCATCACCGCGATGGCCTTCAACGGCATCGGCGTGGTGGTCGACAAGCGGTTCGGCGCCCGGGTCGCGCTCGCCGCCGGGCTCATCTTCCTGGCTGCGGGCTTCGGGGTGCTCTACTCGATCGCTCCGGGCGACGGTTACCTGAAGCTCTCCATCGCCCTCGTGGTCATCGGCGCGGGCAGCGGGACCGCGGGACCTGCCGCCTACGGCACGCTGCTGGGCGCGCTGCCTCCCGAGCGGGCCGGAGTCGGCTCGGCCGTCAACGACACCGTCCAGCAGGTCGGCCAGGCGCTCAGCGTGGCCATCCTGGGCAGCGTTCTCACGGCGGCCTACACCTCCGCCATGCCCAAGAGCGTCACGGGCCCGGCGCGGCACTCGATCGGCGAGGCCCTCGCCATCGCGGCGGCACGCGGCGACGCGACGCTGGCCCGGACCGCGAAGGACGCGTTCGTCGACGCGATGTCCGCCACCTCCATCGTCGGGGTGTTCGGCGGCATCGCCGCCGCCGTGCTGGCCTTCTCGGTGCTCCGCCCGAAACCCCGCCCCGAACCGGAGAAGACCGCCGAACCGGCCGTCGAGAGCAACGCATGATCACGGCGGTCTGACCTCAGCCCATGCGCGTGATGCTCGCCGAGGACGGCATGCTCTTCCGGCGTGGTCTCACCCGGCTGCTCGAGGACGCCGGGATCACCGTCTCGGCCGCGGTGGGCGACGCGACCGCCATGCTCACCGCGGTCCGGGCCGACCCACCCGACGTGGCGATCGTGGACGTACGGATGCCTCCCGGCTTCCGGCTGGAAGGACTCGCCGCGGCGCCGCGCCTGCGGGCGGAACACTCCCGCGCCGCCCTGCCGACGCCCGCCACCGCCGCCACGGGATGCTCCCCGGCGAAGGCGGGGCGCGACCGGGGGCACGCGCGGGGTGGGTCAGGCGGTCAGCCGGGCGACGGCGGCGTCGACGCGCTCGTCGGTGGCGGTCATGGCGACACGCACGTGCCGAGCGCCCGCCTCGCCGTAGAACTCGCCCGGGGCGACGAGCACGCCCAGCTCGGCCATCGCCTTCACGGTGTCCCAGCAGGGCTCGTCGCGGGTCGCCCAGAGGTACAGGCCCGCCTCGGAGTGGTCGATGCGGAAGCCGTACGACTCCAGGGCCGTACGGAGGACGGCGCGCCGGCGGGCGTAGCGGGCGCGCTGCTCCTCGACGTGCGCGTCGTCGCCGTAGGCGGCCGTCATCGCGGCCTGGACCGGCGCGGGCACGATCATGCCCGCGTGCTTGCGGACCTCCAGGAGCGCGGCGACCAAGGAGGGGTCGCCGGTGATGAGGCCGGCGCGGTACCCGGCGAGGTTGGAACGCTTGGACAGTGAATGCAGGGCGAGCAGGCCGCCGTGGTCTCCGTCGCAGACGTCCGGGCGCAGGACGGACACCGGCTCGGCGTCCCAGCCGAGCTCGATGTAGCACTCGTCGCTGATGACGATGGCGCCGCGCGTCCGCGCCCATGCCACGACCTTGCGCAGATGCTCGGCCGGCAGCACCTTGCCGGTGGGGTTCGACGGCGAGTTGATCCAGACGATCTTCGGCGTCTCCGGGCCCAGGGAGAGGAGCCCGTCGACGGCCCGGGACGTCGCGCCGGCCAGCCGCGCGCCGACGTCGTACGTCGGGTAGGCGAGTTCGGGGAAGGCCACGGTGTCGCCGGGGCCCGCGCCGAGCAGCGTGGGCAGCCAGGCGACGGCCTCCTTGGTGCCGATGACCGGCAGGATCGCGGCCGGGTCGGCCTCGACGCCGAGCCGGCGGGTCAGCCAGCCCGCAACGGCGTCGCGCAGTTCGGGGGTGCCGTACGTCGCGGGGTAACCCGGCGCGTCGGCCGCGTCCACCAGCGCCCGCCGGACGATCTCGGGCGTGGGGTCGACCGGCGTGCCGACCGACAGGTCGACGATGCCGCCGGCGTGCTGCCGCGCCTGCTCCTTGTACGGGGCCAGCAGGTCCCAGGGAAAGTCCGGCAGCGTCTTGATCATCTGTCCCCCACCCATCGCTCGCTCACGCTTCTCACTCGCTCCGTGTCCGGCCTTCGTCGTGCCGGAGGCGCGCAGAACAACACCGGCCGGCCGGACGCTCCGCTCGCCGCAGCGCGTTCGTTCGAACGTCCGCGCGCCGCCTGCCACTGACGGGCAGACGGCGCGCCTCGGCCTGTGCTGAACTCACGCGTCCGGAAGGCGCCGGGCGCGTGGGCTCAGGCGTCCTCGCCCTGCGGCGGCAGAGCCGCAACGACCGGGTGGTCCTTGTCGATCTTGCCGACCTTGGACGCCCCTCCCGGCGAGCCCAGATCGTCGAAGAATTCCACGTTCGCCTTGTAGAAGTCCTTCCACTGATCCGGCGTGTCGTCTTCATAGAAGATCGCCTCAACCGGGCACACCGGCTCGCAGGCGCCGCAGTCGACGCACTCGTCCGGGTGGATGTAGAGCATGCGCTTGCCCTCGTAGATGCAGTCGACGGGGCATTCCTCGATGCATGCCTTGTCGAGCACGTCCACGCAAGGCTGCGCGATGACGTAGGTCACGTCCTACTCCTCAACGTCTGTGGCCATCGCCACGCTCGCAGCGGTGTCATTACCTAGTATTGCTGCTGTCAGTCAGCGCTTTCACCATGGGGGGCGTCACATCGGACCGCGTTTCTCCGCCCGGTATGTCATTTCGATCGCTCCGTCCGACATCGGACGTCGCGTGTCGCTCCGACGCCGCCTTGCCAGCGGATCGTACAGCGACGTCGTCGGTGAGCTCCAAGGATGGGCGGACGGCCGGCTGACCGTACGCCGCCGGGACGGCTCGATCGTCTCGGTGCCCGAGGCCGAGCTGGTGGCGGGCAAGACCGTCCCCCCGCCGCCCCCGCGCCGCGCGCCCCGAACCTGACCCGCCCGCCGGTCACGCGGTTCAGCGGATCAGCGGCGCTCGCGGGATGCTCACTTGATGTCGTGCATGAACGTCGTCACGACGCAGGTGACCTCGTCGTCGGCGTCGCGGCCGATCCAGGTCGGATAGAGGCCGTCACCCGCGCCCGAGTGGGTGACCGCGATGGCGTGGCCGGTGGCCGGATCGGTGACGACGGCCGGTACGACGTCCCAGCCGCGGGACACTTCGGTCAGGTTCTCCCACGGGTCGTCCTGCTGCGCGAAGGCGGTGTTGGCACCCATGTCCACGAAGCAGGCCAAGCCGGTGTCGACCGGGTAGCCGTAGAGCACCTCGGGGTCCTCCTGCCCCTCCAGCAGCGCCGGTTCCCAGGCGACCGCAGGGGTGTCACGGACGACGATCCGCATGGCGGCGATCTCGCTCCAGGTGCCCTCGGGGTGATCGGCCATCGCCGTGGTCAGCCTCGCCACCGAGACCGGATGGCGGCCGGGCTCGATGTGTTCGGCGAGGGCCGGCAGGTCGGAGCCGACGAGCATCGGATCGCAGACGAGGACCCGCCCGCTCGGCATCGACAGCTCGCCCAGGTACTCGACCGTGATCTTCTGGAGGAAGTCGTACGGATCGCCCACGATCGTGGTGCCCGTGTCCCGGTAGCTTCTGCCGTCCGTGAAATACGCGGACAGGTCGGGCGGGGCGACAGGCATGGACTCTCCCGGAGAGCGCGCGAAGGCGGACAACGTGGAGTGACTATAACCACACGTTGATCATGTTTCGGGATACCGCGATCGGGCCCCTGACCGTCCGGCAGGCATGACCTCGCCGACCGCCGAGCCTGTCGACTGACGTGCCGACGGCGGCGATCGTCTTCACCATCAACGGCACGCCCATCCGAGGCACGCCGTACGGCCCTGCCGCCGGGGCGGGTGGCACGTCGCGCCTGCCGGACTGCGGGCTGCGCACCGAGCACTTCGACGACTCCGGCACCCGCCGACGCCGTCGGACGAGTCGGCCCCGGCCAGGTAACGACCGGTGAGCCGGCCGCCGGAAGCCCAGGCACGGGCCCTCGCCCGAGCCGCGCTCATTCGCGCCGGTCAGGGAACGGCGGACCGGGCTCGCAGCGGCTGGTGGCCGGTCACCGGGCCGGCCAGTCGGGGACCTCCGCGGGCAGGTCCTGGCTGACCTTCATCGGGAAGTCCGCCGGGCGTTTCTCCAAGAACGACGTCACTCCCTCGGCCGCGTCCGGTGCGGACCCGAGCGTGTACATCAGGCGGGAGTCGGCCCGGTGCGCGTCCCACGGTGAGGACAGGCCCAGGCCGGACCACATCAGCCGCCGCACGGCCGCGACGGCCACCGCCGAGGTGTTGGCCGCGATCTCCCCGGCCAGGGCGTAGGCCGCGTCCAGGAGTTCGTCCGCGGGATGCACGGCGGACACGAGCCGCCCGCGGAGCGCCTCCTCGGCGCCGAAGACCCGGCCCGTCGCGGCCCACTCCATGGCCTGGGAGATGCCGACGATCCGCGGCAGGAACCAGCTCGACGCGGCCTCGGTGACGATGCCGCGCCGGGCGAACACGAAGCCGAACCTCGCACCGTCGGCGGCGAGCCGGATGTCCATCGGAAGGGTCATCGTGACGCCCACGCCCACCGCCGGCCCGTTGATCGCCCCGATGACCGGCTTGAGGGACCGGGCGATCCGCAGGGCGACGGTGCCTCCGCCGTCGCGGGGCGCGCCGTCCTCGAAGGTGTCCTCGCCGCCGAACATCTCCTTGGCGGCCTTGTAGTCGAAGGTCGAACCGCCGCGCTCGAGGTCGGCGCCGGCGCAGAAGGCCCGGCCCCGGCCGGTGACGACGACCGCCCGCACGGCGTCGTCCGCGTCGGCGCGGTCGAAGGCGTCGATCAGCTCGCCGCGCATCACGAGCGTGAAGGCGTTGAGCCGCTCGGGCCGATCGAGCGTGATGGTGGCGATCCCGTCGGCCACGGTGTAGTCGATCTCGGTGTACGTCACTGCTGCTCCTCGTGCCCGCGAACGAATACAGAATCGGATTCTAGAACGCTCGGCCCGGCGGACCGGTCCACCCGCCGGCGTCACCCGCCGCCCCGGCGGAGCGCGTGGCGGACCGAGTCCTCGTCGGCGAGCGGTCCGCCCCGCTGGGCGGTCCACCCCGCCGGCCGTCATGCGCCGCCGCCGGCGGAGCGGGCGTGGGCCGAGTCCTCGTCGGCGGGGCAGCCGACCACGGGTGGCATCGCCGGAGCGAGGACCTCCCGGCTCCAGTCGGCCACGGTGCCGGCGTAGCCGTCGGGCGGGGCCACCTCCAGCGTCGTGGCCGAGCTCGTCACGAGTCGCGTGATGACCGGGCGGCCGTCCAGGTAGGGCGTGGCGCCCCAGAAGGCCCAGAAGTCGTCGGGCTCGATCTTCGGATGGTCGTCGAGCCGGCGCGTGGGCCGTGCCGGGCGCTCCCGGCACCACCGCCACTGGTCGGTCAGCAGCCGGGACGCGACCGCGCGCAGGAGGTTGAGCGCGGGCAGGTCCTGGGCGCAGGCGACCTTGTCGATCGCGAGGTCCGGCAGCCCGAACCGCCGCAGTCCGAGGAGGGTGATGCGCAGGCACCCGCAGGCGGTGGGGTCACCGCCGGGCGGATGCAGGCGGCGCGCCGCCTCGTCGACGTCGTAGCGGGTGCCGAACCACTGGTCGCCCATGCGGAACCAGCCGCGCTCGGCGCGGGCCAGGCCGTCGCGGAGGAGGACCTGCCGGGCCTGCGGGTCGATGAGGACGCCGCCCGTGGCGTCGGCGAGGGCCCGCGCCACGGCGCGCGCGACCTGCTCGCGGTGCGGCTGCTCCACGGTCAGCGCCTGGTGCACGAGCAGGATCTGGTGGGAGGACTCGCGGATGCGCCGCCGATCCTCCTCGCAGGCCAGGACGTCGTCGAGACGCCAGGTCGCCTCGCCGGCGTCGATGGTGAAGATGCCGAGGCGCGGGGTCTTGAGCGCCTCGATGGCCGGTTTGCGGAACGGCTCGGGCACGCGCCACGGGACGACCGCGTAGGGGTCGGCCGGCGGCTCGCTGGTCGCGATCACATAGTGCGAGGTGACGACCTCGGGAACGGACAGCACGAAGGGGGACATGACCGCCTCCTGGTGTTCGTGGTGGACGGGCGCGCGCTCCGCGGCTCAGGCGGCGGTGCGGCGTGGCGCCTCGGGGACGTACGGCATGGCCAGGTCGACGACGTCGTTCCACCACAGGGCGGCGGGGGCGTCGAAACCGGCGGGCGGCCCGGCGACGAGATAGGGCAGGGCGTCGGCGCCCTCGGGCGGGGCGGGCCGCAGTCGGACGCGCACGGGCGCACCGGCGGCGCCGGCCGGCTCGGCCGCCCAGTAGCGCCACACGTCGGCACCGTCCACCCGCGTCTCGGCGGGGATGCGGCGGCACCGCGCGCCGGGGTTGCAGGCCAGCCACGCCCAGTGCTCGTCGAGGAGCCCCACGGCCAGGCAGCGCAGCAGCGTGACGGCCGCGAACAGATTGCCGCCGGGGACGCCGGCGGCCTCCAGCTCGGGAAGGCCGAAGCGGTGCAGCCCGGCGGTCACGAGGCGCAGATCGCCGCCCCCGTCGCCGCCCTCTCCGCCGCCCCCGTCGCCGTCCTCCTCGCCGGTGATGAAGGTCGCGAGCCAGTCGTCGGCCAGGCAGAACTCGGGATGCTCGGCACCGAACCGGAAGGCGTGCGGCAGCACCTGGTGGGACCAGGCGTCGTAGACGACGCCGTCGCAGGCCTCGGCGACGACCCGGGCGACCTCGCGGGCCGCCTGCGCGTGCTCGGGCTGGGAGACGGGCGGGGCGTGCCCGGTGATGACGATGTGATGCCGGGCCTTGTCGAGGAGGTGCGCCTGCTCCGGACGCGCCCAGGCGGCGCTTCCGAGCAGGTCGGCGTAGCCGGACTCGGCCGCGGGGCGGCTGCGGAACCGCAGGAGCGACGAGCCGAGCAGCTCGGCCGCTAACGGCAGTCGCACCCGGCCGCGCGCGGCGGCCGCCGGGTCGTCGAGCGGATGCGCGGTGGCGACCACGAAGGGGGCCGTCACGGACTCGGGAATCGTCAGGTCGATCACGAAAGCCTCCGGGAATCGGTCTCCCGGCAAGCCTGACCCGGCGCGCTCGGGCGCCGTAAGCCCTCCGCCCCGGTCTGTGGATAACCCACTTCCCGAGGAGAAGGATCCTGACCCGGACGTGACACGAGTCACTACTAACGATCCAGGATTCGAGACGTTACGGCACCTGCGAGCTTTGTCCTATATGTTTCGGCTCATGCAATGGGCCGTGGCGACGTACGACACCGCGTTCGGGTACGTCTCCGCGCACGGCGCGCCGCTGCTCGACCTGCTCGATCCTCAGCCCGACGAGCGCATCATCGACCTGGGCTGCGGGACCGGCACGATGACCGTCGAGATCGCCGCGCGCGGCGCGGAGGTCCTCGGCATCGACGAATCGGTCGAGATGGTCAACGCGGCGCGATCCGAGCACCCTCACCTGTCGTTCGCCGTGGGCGACGCGCACGACTTCACGATCAGTGAGCGGTACGACGCGGTCTTCTCCAACTCGGCGCTGCACTGGATGTCCCGTGCCCCCTCGGCGGTCATCTCCAGCGTGCACGCCGCCCTCCGGCCGGGCGGGCGGTTCGTCGCCGAGATGGGCGGGGCGGGCAACTGCGCCGAGCTGATCGCCGCCGTGCAGACGGCGTGGCGCGTCTTCGGCCTGCCCGAGCCCGAGCTGCCCTGGTACTTCCCCACCCCGGCCGAGTACGCCGCCCGGCTCGAGGAGGGCGGCTTCGTGATCCGGCTCATGGAGTACTCCGACCGGCCCACCCGCCTGGCCGAGTGCCCGGACGGCGCCGCCGACTGGGTCCGGCTCTTCGCGCCGGAGTTGATCGCCGAGGTCCCCCCGGAGCTCGCGGGCCCGCTTCTCGACCGGGTGAACGAGCTCGCCGCGCCCGCCCTGCGCCGCGAGTCCGGCTGGATGGCCGACTACGTACGGCTCCGGTTCGCCGCCGTACGCAAGCCCGGCGGGGACGAACTCGTCCAGCCGCCGGCCCCGCAGGCACCGCCCGCTCCTCAGCCGCCACCCGCCCCGCAGCCGCCGCCGGCCCCGCACGGGCACCCCGCCACGCAGGCACCATCGGCGCCGCACCTGAGCGTCTCCCCGGAAGGCTGAGCGCCTCCGGGCCTCCGCTCCGCAGGCGCAACCCGTGCCGCACAGCCGAGCGCCTCCTCGGAAGGGGAAGCGTCTCCACCTCCGCCCTACAGGCGCCGGCGCTCCGCATGGCGGAGCGTTTCCCCGGAAGGGTGAGCGTCTCCGGCCCTCCGGCCCGCAGGCGCACCCCCCCGGAGAGCCGAACATCCCCTCTGGCGACTCTGGAGGGACGGTCGGGTCGCCGGGAGATGGGTACTGTCGTCCGCATGCTGCGCCTGTACGACTCCGGAACCGGCCGCGTCGCGGAGGTCGTCCCGGCCCGCCCCGGGCTCCTCCGGGTGGCCTGCGCCGACGACCTGCGCGCCCAGGTGGTCGGCGACCTGATCCGCCGTCTCGCCGGACACCACCGGGTGCGCGCGGTGGGGATCTGGAACGCCGTGCCCGGGGCGCCGGACCTGGGGGTCCGCCCCGCCCAGCTGCCCTCGGGACCGGCCGACGTGCACGTCGGCGAGACCGTTGGACGCTGGGACCCGGCGCCCTGGGACGGCCTGGACCCGCTCGCCGTACGCCTGGCGCTGCTGGAGACCCACTACCGGGCGGACGTCGCCCACTCACGGGCGGACCTGACCCGGGCCGACGCCTCGCTCACCACGTGGCGGCGCGGCGTCGCCGGCTGGGCCGAGTCGCCGGGACGGCCGCTCGACCGTTCGTACGTGGCCGAGGCGGTCGCGCGCCTCGACGACGACCTGGACACTCCCGCCGCACTGTCGACGCTGTCCCGGCTCGCCACGGACGAATCGGTACCACCGGGGGCGAAATTCGAGACCGCGGTCGCGCTCGACATGATTCTGGGGCTCGATCTGGTCCGGCTGGTCGGTCGTCTCTAATCCGGGATAAGTCCCGGACCGATCCACCGGTTCTTGGGAACCTCTTTTCTTGCCCCTACCGCCTCAGTAAGCTCATGAGGTAATTTGCCCCGATGCCCGGGAATTGACGATGCGATTCCGCTTGTGCGTCGGCACACTGACCCTGGTGGGCCTGCTCACAGCCTGTGGAGGCCGTGCGGCCGGCGGCTTCCATCCCAGCGGGCAGGTCCAGGCGGATTCACCCACTACGTCCTCATCCCCCGGCTCCGCGCCGCAGTCCGACGGCACGGCGGGCACGGCGGGTCCGGCGGGCTCTCCGGCGGCCGGTGGCGGCCCGCTCCCCAGGACCCCGCAGTCCGCCCTCACCGCCTACCGCGAGTACCAGCTGATGTACGAGCAGGCGTACGAGGCGAACGACACGAGCCGGCTCGACGCGGTCGCCATGGACCCCCTTCTGTCGATCATCGACAAGGACGTCGCGAAGGTCCGGCGACAGGGTGTCTTCTGGCGATTTCACAATGTGCTGAATCCGCGTGTTCAGGGCAGTTCCAGCGACGACTCGATCGTCGTGATCCTCGACTGTGTGCGGACCCTCGGGTCGTACCGCTTCTCCGCCAAGACCGGAAAGCGACTCGCGGCCTGGCACGACGGCAGCCACCTCTATCAGGCGATCATGCGCTACACCGACGGCACCTACAAGATCTCCGACGCGACGGAGGGCAGGAAATGCTGACCAGACGATCCTCCATCGCCGTTCTGCCGATCCTCCTCGCGGGCGGCGTCGTCGGCCTGGCGGCCGGGACGGCGTCCGCGGCACCGCTGTGCCTCCCCAACGCCTGCGCCCACAGCGGCGGCACCGTCCCCGGCGGTGGAGGCGGCACCGGTGGCGGGGGCGGAGGCGGCGGTGGCGGGGGTGGGGGCGGCGACACCGGCCCCGGCCTCGGCTGCCCGACCGTGGGCGGCCAGGTGGTCTGCGCCCCGGGCGGCGCCGCGCCCCAGGCCGCACCGCACGTCCCCACGATCGACGTCGCCTACGACGCCCGCGACAACCTCCAGCTGCCCGTCCCGAAGATCGGCACGGCGCCGAGCCCGCGCACGTACATCCGGATGACGACCGGCCTGTGGGTGGACGACGTGGGGAACAAGACGGCACAGGCCACGGTGCCGGGCCAGCAGGTGACGGTCACCGCCTCCCAGCCGATCGTGACCTGGAGCATGGGCGACGGGAAGAGCGCGACCTGCGACGGGGCGACTGCGGGCACGCCCGGCGGCACCGACTGCGGCTACACCTACGACAAGTCGTCGGCGAGTCAGCCGGGCGGCAAGTACACGGTCACCGCGACCATCAGCTACTACGTCACCTGGGCCTGCCAAGGCGCCGAGTGCGACACCGCCGGCGGGGTGTTCGGGCGGATGAACGGACCCGCCGGAAACCTCGCCCTCGCGGTCGGCGAGGTCCAGACCAAGTCCCAGCCCGGCTGATCCACGCCGCCCCGGAGGAGGAGCGACCGGTGTTCCGACCACGCCCGTGTGTCCTAGGGGGTGTCCGGTGGATCTCCGGACACCCCTAGCCCTGCTGGCCGCAGGCGTCCTCCTCGCCGGGTGCGGCGGAGGCGGCCACAAGACGGCGAAGTCCGCCGGGCCGTCCGCCCGTACGACGCCGGCGAGCCCGTCTCCGGCGCCGAGCTACGCGCCGGGCCGCGTGGCGGCGGCTCTCCTGTCGACCCGCGACGTCGACCCGCACGTCGCCGAGCAGCCGCTGAGCACACCGGCCCTGAAGGAGCACGCCGTCCCGTCCTGCTCGCTCTCGGCGATCAAGCCGTCGGGAGGCCCGGAGGTCAAGGCCCGGGAGTTCAACACGAGCCGGTACGGCGGTGCGAACTTCGGGCAGATCGCGCTGACCTACCCGGACGCGGCCGCCGCGTCGGCCATGTTCGCGACCGTCCACGCCAAGGTCACCAAGTGCCCGGCCAAGAAGCATGTCCCGCAGAAGACGCTCTCAGGGGACCGCGTCGCCCTCGCGCACGACGACACCTGGCGCGCCTCGGACGAGACGACGCCCGGCTGGTCGCACGTCCGCGGCGTCGAGAAGTCGCTGTTCTCACCGTCGTCCAGCGTGATCAACGTGATCTACCGCGTGTACGACTACGTGAGCCGCGGCAACGTCGTCCTGGTGTCGATGTACTGGGAGCGCGTCGGCCCGAAGGACTCCGGGGACCCGATCGCCAAGAAGGCGACGGCGTTGCTGACGAAGCAGCTCGGGAGGCTTCCCTAGCGCGGTGGATCTTGTTCGTAGCAGCCGGACGAAGATCCACCCCTAGCCCAGGCGGCGGGCCGCCACGGCGATGCCGTCCTCGTCGGCGTACAGCCATGATCCGGGCCGGAACTCCACCCCGCCGAAGGCGACCGGCACGTCGGCCTCGCCCGTGCCGTCCTTGGCGCTCTTGCGCGGGTTCGAGCCCAGCGCCCTGATCCCGAGGTCGAGCTCGCGGAGCGCGACGACATCGCGGACCGCGCCGTTGATCACCACGCCGGCCCATCCGTTCGCGACCGCCGACCCGGCGATCATGTCGCCCATCAGCGCGGTGCGCAGCGAGCCGCCACCGTCGATGACGAGCACGCGGCCCTCCCCGGGGGTGGCGAGGACCTTCTTGAGCAGCGCGTTGTCCTCAAGGCAGCGGACGGTCGCCAGCGGCCCCGCGAACCGCTCCCGCGCCCCGTACGAGCGGAACTGCGTCTCGCAGCTCGCCAGCTCCGGACCGTACTCGTCGAACAGATCAGCCGTCGTGAAGCCCATCCACCGAATGGTAATCAGGTGTCCGGCCCGTCGGTCGGGCGGCCGATCAGGCGGGACAGGACGATGGACGTCTTGGTCTGCACGATGTTCGGTTCGTTGCGCAGCCGCTCCAGGGCCTCCTCGAGGGCCTGGATGTCGCGGGCCCGCAGGTGGATCAGCGCGTTGGCCTCCCCCGTGATCGTGTACGCGGCGACCACCTCGGGGTGCCGGCGGACGCTCGCGGAGATCTCGTCGGGAGACGTCCGCCCAGCGCAGAACAGCTCCACGAACGCCTCGGTGGTCCAGCCGAGCGCGGAGGGGTCGACGACCGCGGCGTAGCCCGTGATCACCCCGTCGTGCCGGAGCCGGTCGACCCGGCGCTTCACCGCGGGCGCCGACAGCCCGATCTGGTCGCCGATCTGGGCGAAGGACGCCCGGGCGTTCTCCAGCAGACACGCAACGATCTGCCGATCTAGGTCGTCAAGACGCAATGATCAGACCCTTCAACGCGCATATCCGTTATTGGTGTTGCAGACATACCGACCTTACGCTTCGGGTGGTGCCTCACCAACCACTGGGCGCGTTATCGGGCCCGCATTGCCAGGAGAACCACATCGATGACGATGCAGACCCTTGCCCGCGACGGCGCGGGCATCTCGGCGGGGCAGCCGGCACGGACCTACCTGATGTGCCCGCCGACCTACTTCGACGTCCAGTACGCGATCAACGCGTGGATGGACCCGAAAACCCCGGTCGACCGTGACCGGGCCCGCCACGAGTGGGAGCGCCTGCGGGCGACGTACGTCTCACTCGGTCACACCGTGCACGTGCTACCGGCCGTCCCGGGCCTGCCGGACATGGTGTTCGCCGCGAACGGCGCGACCGTCGTGGGCGGCATGGTGCTGGGCGCGAGGTTCCGCCACCCCGAGCGCGCCGCCGAGGCCGACGCGCACCGTGCGTGGTTCGAGGAGCACGGCTACCGCCGCATCCGGGCGGCCGAGCACGTCAACGAGGGCGAGGGCGACTATGCCTTCGCCTACCGCGCGATCGTGGCGGGGCACGGCTTCCGTACGGACCCGGTCGCGCACAACGAACTGCACGACGCCTTCGGGCTGCCGGTCGTCAGCGTGCGACTCGTCGACCCGCGCTTCTACCACCTCGACACGGCGCTGTGCGTGATCGACCCGTTCACGGCGGCCTACTACCCGGGCGCCTTCGACGAGGACGGCCTGATCAAGCTCAAGACGTTGTTCCCCGAGCTGATCGAGGCCACCGAAGAGGACGCCCTCGCGTTCGGCCTCAACGCGGTCAGCGACGGACGTCACGTGATCGTCCCGGACGACGCCACCACGCTGATCGCCCGGCTCACGGAGCGCGGCTACCACGTCATCCCGATCGAGATGACCGAGCTGCGCAAGGCGGGGGGCGGCCCGAAGTGCTGCACCCTCGAACTCCGCCCGTAGCAGGAACAATGGGACTCGGGAGACCCCGCGGGTCCGAGAAGGAGCACCGGTGAACACGCAGGAGCTGCGGGCGCTGTCGGAGGAGCACAGCGCGCACAACTACCATCCGTTGCCGATCGTCATCGCCGAGGCCGAGGGCGCCTGGGTGACGGACGTCGAGGGCAAGCGGTATCTCGACATGCTCTCGGCGTACTCCGCGGTCAACTTCGGGCACCGCCACCCGCGGCTGGTCGAGGCCGTGCGGCGGCAGCTCGACCGCGTCACGCTGGTCAGCCGGGCGTTCGACCACGACCAGTTCGGGCCGTTCGTCGCCGAGCTGGCCGAGCTGGCCGGCAAGGACATGGTCCTGCCGATGAACAGCGGCGCGGAGGCCGTCGAGACGGCGCTGAAGACCGCCCGCAAGTGGGGCTACGAGATCAAGGGCGTGCCCGCCGACCAGGCGAACATCGTCACGTTCGAGGGCAACTTCCACGGCCGGACGACGACGATCGTCAGCTTCTCCACCGACCCGGACGCCCGGAACTCCTACGGCCCCTTCACTCCGGGCTTCCGCACCGTGCCGTACGGCGACGCCGAGGCGCTGCGCGCCGCCGTCGACGAGAACACGGTCGGCGTGCTCATCGAGCCGATCCAGGGCGAGGCCGGCGTGAACGTCCCGCCGAGCGGGTTCCTGACGGCGGTGCGCGAGATCTGCACGGCGCGGGGCTCGCTGATGATCGCCGATGAGATCCAGTCGGGGCTGGGCCGCACCGGCACGACCTTCGCCGTCGAGCACGAGAACGTCGTGCCGGACGTCTACATCCTCGGCAAGGCGCTGGGCGGCGGCATCCTGCCGGTCTCGGCCGTCGTCGCGGACCGTGACGTCCTGGGCGTCTTCAAGCCCGGCCAGCACGGGTCGACGTTCGGCGGCAACCCGCTCGCCTGCGCGGTGGCGCGCGAGGTCATCGCCATGCTCAGGACCGGGGAGTTCCAGGAGCGGTCCCGCACGCTCGGGGCGCACCTGCACGCACGCCTCGGCAAGCTGCCGTCCGACCACGTCCGCGAGGTGCGCGGGCGCGGCCTGTGGGCGGGCGTCGAGCTGAACGGCAAGGCCCGCCCGGTCAGCGAGAAGCTCATGGAGCGCGGCGTGCTGGCGAAGGAGACGCACGAGACGACGCTCCGGCTGGCGCCGCCGCTCGTGGTGAGCCAGGAGGACCTCGACTGGGCCCTCGACCAGCTGGAGGCCGTGCTCACCGAGGTGTGACGGTCCTTCCGGCCGACCGTCCGCTGAGGCCCGGACCCTCAGGGTCCGGGCCTCAGCTTTTACCCCTTTGTAGCCCTAAATCGGATTGCAGCCGTCAGACCCCGGCCTTATAGTCCAACTGGATTATTCAGAACGGATGAGAAACAGGGCCTATGTCACGACCGCTCACGCCTCTCGCACTCGCGGTGCTCAGCCTGCTCGGCAAGGAGCCGATGCACCCGTACGAGATGCAGCAGCGCATCCGGGACTACTCCATCGATCAGGTGGTCAAGGTCGCGCACGGGTCGCTGTATCACACGGTGGAGCGGCTGGCCGGCCAGGGCCTGATCGAGCCCGTCGAGACCACGCGGGAGGGCCGCCGTCCGGAGCGGACCGTCTACGCGATCACTGAACAGGGCCGCGACGAGGCCTATTCCCGCCTCCGGGAGTTCCTGCGCCACCCCGCGCAGGAGTACCCGATCTTCGACATGGCGCTGTCGTTCCTCGGGATGCTGCCGCCGGAGGAGGCCGCCCAGCTGCTCGACCGCCGGGCCGTCCGGCTCGAGGCGCAGCTGGCGGCGCACGACACGGTCCTCGCCAACCTGACGAAGCAGGGCCTCGAACGCGTGCAGCTGATCGAACTCGAGTTCTGCAACGCCCGGATGCGCTCCGAGCTCGAGTTCGTCCGTGCGCTGAGCGATGACATCAAGAACGGCCGGATGACGTGGCGGCCCCCGGCCGCCGAAACGGGGAGAACAACGACAAATGAAGAAATGGCACGGTAACCCCTGGGCGATCCTCGTGACGCTCAGTCTCGGGTTCTTCATGACACTGCTGGACCTCACGATCGTGAACATCGCGATGCCCAGCATGATCGACAAGCTGCACGCGTCGCTGGACGAGGTCCTGTGGGTGGTCAACGCCTACGTCCTCGTCCTCGCGGTCCTGCTCATCACCTCGGGCCGACTGGGCGACCTGCGCGGCCAGCGGACGCTGTTCATCGGCGGGGTGGCCCTCTTCACCATCGCCAGCCTGCTCTGCGGAATCTCCCAGAACCCCGCCGAGCTGATCGCCGCCCGCGCCGTCCAGGGCCTGGGCGCGGCCATGCTCATGCCGCAGACGATGGCGATCATCATCGCCACCTTCCCGGCCGAACGCCGGGGCGCCGCGCTGGGCATCTGGGGAGCCGTCGCGGGCGTCGCGACCATCGCCGGACCGACCCTCGGCGGGCTCCTGGTCACCGCCTTCGACTGGCGGTGGATCTTCTTCGTCAACCTGCCCATCGGCGTGATCGTGCTGTTCCTGGCGTTCACCGTGATCCCCGGCGTCCGCGTCGAGCGCACCCACCGGCTCGACCTCACCGGCGTGCTGATCGCCACGGTCGCGCTGTTCTGCCTCGTCTTCGCCCTCACCGAAGGGCAGCGGTACGACTGGAACGGCGTCATCTGGGCCCTGTTCGCCGCGGCGGCCGTCGTCTTCGTCGCCTTCATCGTGCAGCAGCGCGGCCGTCAGGACCGTGAGCCGCTGGTCCCGTTCGTCCTGTTCCGGGACCGGAACTTCACGGTCATGAACTTCGTCGGCGCCATCGTGTCGGTCGGGATGATCGGCATGTTCCTGCCGCTGACGATCTACATGCAGTCGGTGCTCGGCTTCAGCGCGCTCAAGGCGGGCCTGGTGATGGCGCCGTCCTCGGTCGTGTCGATGTTCCTCGCGCCGGTCGCCGGACGGCTGTCCGACAAGATCGGCGGCAAGTTCATCCTCATGGCCGGCCTCGCGCTGTACGGGATCGGCATGGGCTGGATCGTGCTGATCGCCGGCGCCGGCACCCACTGGACGGCCTTCCTGCCCGGGTTCATCGTCGCCGGTGTCGGCATCGGCGGCGTGTTCGCGCCGATGGCCACCGAGGCCATGCGCGGCGTCGACCCCCGGATGGCCGGCGCGGCCTCCGGCGTCAACAACACCATCCGGCAGGTCGGTTCCGTGGTCGGCAGCGCCGCGGCGGGCGCCATCCTGCAGAACCAGCTCGCCTCCCACCTCCGCGAGGAGGCCGAGAAGCGGAAGGGCGCGCTGCCCGGCCAGGCGCAGGGCCCGTTCGTCGACGGGTTCAAGAAGGCCGCCAAGAGCGGTCTCGAGGTGGGCGCGGGACAGACCGGCGCGGCCCAGCACCTGCCGCGGAACCTCCCCCAGCAGGTCGTCGACCAGATCACGCACGCCGCCCAGAGCGTATTCGCGCACGGGTTCGTGGACGCGATGAAGCCGACGATGACCCTGCCGATCCTCCTGGTGTTCGCCGGATCCCTCGCCTGCCTCGTGATGCGCGGGCACCGCGGCAACACCGCGGAGCGCTCTCCCGAGACGGTCGAGGCGACCACCGGCTGACCCTAGGGCCGTGTACGCGCCCGCGCAGGCGCGTACACGGTCCGGTCAGTTTCTCGGCTGGGGGGCCGGCGGCACGCCGTGCAGGAGCCACGGCCGCGACGGCCGGGTGGCCACCGCGGCGGCGACGGCGGCGATCGCCCCGCCGAAGATGAAGACGTACCCGCCGGTGGTGCCGGTGACGATGAGGTCGCCCTCCGGGCGCCGGCTCGACAGCATGACGACGACGATCAGCCACGGCACGGCCATCGCGGCCACGCCGAGCCTGCCCTCCATGCCCCACCCCGCGAGGCGGAAGGCCCCGAACTCGATGAGGGACAGCAGGATGGCTGCCACCGGAACGCTCCCGGCGGTCCAGGAGAACTCGAACGATCCCACCAGGCCGAGGAGCAGTCCCAGCACGGCGAGCACGCCGTACGCGACGCCGGTCACCAGCCCCGGCTCGCGCGGCGGCCCCTGAAGGGCAGGGACACCCGTCTCCTGAGGGGCGTGAGGGCCCGTCCATCCGTCCACAGCGGGTCAGGCTACCGGCTGGCCGAGACCGGACTCACGGCCGTCCTCGCCCGGCGGCCCCGGTTCCCCGGCCAGCAGCGTGTAGTACTCGACGCCCTGGAGCGGCTGCCCGATGTCGTTGGACAGCGCGAAGTACGGCGGATCGACGGTGAGCTGCGTACGGTGCGCCCGCATCGCGGCCACCTTCGCCGGCAGGTGGTCACGGGCGTCGACGCGCGTGGTCACCTGCTCGTCGGGCACGCCGAAGCCGTAGTCGGACACGGACTCGACGCGTGTGAACGGCCCCCGGCCCACCCCGTCCTCGAGCACCGACAGGGGCACCGCGGTGGCGTAGAACCGCGAGGGCCGCCACGGCGCGCCGGCGCCGAAGGACGGGTCCCCGGCCCGCTCGAACGCCCGCCACGCGACCCGATGCGCCTGGATGTGGTCCGGATGGCCGTAGAAGCCGTCGGCGTCGTAGGTCACGACGACCTGCGGGCGCACCTCCCGTACGATCGCGACGAGCTCGGCGGCGGCCTCGTCGACGTCCGCCCGCCAGAAGCACCGGGGGTGGTCGTTGGACGCCACGCCCATCATCCCGGAGTCGCGCCAGCGCCCCGGACCGCCGAGGAACCGGTGGTCCGTCACGCCGAGGGCGGCGCACGCCCGCGCGAGCTCGCCGACGCGGTACTCCCCGAGCGCGTCGCCCTCCAGGTGACGCAGCTCCTCGGGGATGACCTCGCCCTCCTCCCCGCGCGTGCACGTGACGAGGCAGACGTGGGCGCCCTCGGCGGCGTACTTCGCCATGGTCGCCCCGGTCTCGATCGACTCGTCGTCCGGATGGGCGTGCACGAACAGGATGCGCAGGTCGGCCATGACCGGACACGCTATCCGGCGGGGTTGGTCGCCTGACCGGTCGGCCCCTTCCCGCCCGTGCCGTCGCCGGCGCCTCCGGTGCTGCCTCCGGTGGGCTTCGAGCCGCCCGTCGGCTTGTCGCTCGGGGACGTGCCGCCGCTCGGCTCGTCCGGGGGCGAGCTCGTCACCGTATGGGTGGCGGTGGGCCGGTGGGACGTCGGCCGCTGGGTGTGCGACGGCTCGTGCCGCGTGGTGGTCGGCGCAGGCTGTTCCGGTTGACCGGTGTCCTCCGACGGCCCGCTGGAGCTCTCGACGGTCTGCCCCGGTCCATGGTCGCCGGTGGTGTCGGCGCGGTGCCCGGCCGCCCAGACGATCATGGCGGCGATCCCCACCGCCAGCACCAGACCGGCCACCGCCGCCAGGACCACCCGCGGCGACATCCCGCGGCGCTCCGCGCCGCCCGGATGCGTCATCCCGGGGTAGTGCGGCGTGGTCGGCGGGCCGCCGGCGGCGCCCATCGCCCCGAAGGCACCGGCCCCCGCGACCGTGGGGGCCGCCGGGGTGACCGGCGCGGTCGGCGCCGCCCCGGCCATCCTCGTCTCGGCGAACGCGGCGCCCTGGTCCAGGATCGCCGTCTGCGGGCCGCCGCCGGCCATCGGAGCGGCCGGTGTGACGCCCTCTTCGCCGAGCAGCCGCATCAGCAATTGCTGGGCGGTCGGGCGCGCGGCCGGGTCCTTGGCGAGGCAGCCGGCGACGATGCCGCGCAGCGGCTCCTGCATGCCGCCGAGGTCCGGCGGCTCGCTCAGGATGCGGTTGATCACCGCCATCACGGTGTCCTGCCCGAACGCCGCGGTGCCGGTGGCGGCGTACACCATCGTCGAACCCCAGGCGAAGATGTCCGCCGCCGGGGTGATCTCCCGGCCGGCGAGCTGCTCGGGCGCCATGTAGGCGGGGGTGCCGATGGTGGAGTTGGTCATCGTCGCGGCGTTGTCGAGGGCCTTGGCGATGCCGAAGTCGATGACGCGGGGGCCGTCGGGGCCGATCAGCACGTTCTGGGGCTTGAAATCACGGTGGACGATCCCCGCCTGGTGGATCGCCACGAGCGCGGTGACCGTGCCGATGGCCAGCCGCTCGAGCTCGGCCTCGGAGCGCGGGGACTCACGGGTGACGAGCTGATGCAGCGAGGGCCCGGGGACGTACTCGCTGACGATGTAGGGCCGGTCGCCGTCGACGTCGGCCTCCAGCACCTGCGCGGTGCAGAACCGGGCGACGCGCTTGACCGCGGCCAGCTCCCGCAGGAACCGGCCGCGCGCGGTGTCGTCCTGGGCGAGGTCGCCGCGGAGCAGCTTGATGGCCACCGGGTCCCCGGACGCGGAGCGGCCGAGGTAGACGGTGCCCTGGCCGCCCTCACCCAGGCGACCCGTGATCTCGAACGACCCCAACCGGTCAGGGTCGCCGGGCTGCAGGGGAAGGGCGTCGGGCATCAACACTCCTGGGGGAACGGTTCATGGAACATGAACAGTCTTCCGCATGACCGGCGGGCTTGCACGGAGCATTCACACGCTCCTGGCAGGATCGAGGCATGACGACGAGCTTTCCCCGGCAGAGTGCGCGTACACGGCGGTTCACGCTCGGAGCCCCGCGCGGTTTCCAGGTCTCTCCCGACGGTTCACGGGTGGTGTTCCTCCGCTCACGAGGGGGCACCGACCCGGTCACGTGCCTGTGGGCGCTCGACGTCCCCGGCGACGGCGCGGAGGCGAAGGAGCGCCTCATCGTCGACCCGCGCGTCCTCGACCTGCCCGGCGAGGAGGACCTGCCGGCCGAGGAGCGGGCCCGCCGCGAGCGCGCCCGTGAGCAGGCGGGCGGCGTGGTCGCGTACGCCACCGACGAGCGGCTCTCGCTCGCCGCGTTCGCGCTGTCCGGACGGCTGTTCGTCACCGACCTCGACGCGGACGTCCGGCCCCTGGACGCCGCCGTCCCGGTCTTCGACCCGCGCCCCGACCCGAGCGGGACCCGCGTCGCGTACGTCTCCGGGCGCGCCCTGCGTGTGATCGAGGTGGCCACCGGCGCCGACCGCGCGCTGGCCGAGCCGGAGGACGAGCACGTCTCGTACGGCCTGGCGGAGTTCATCGCCGCCGAGGAGATGCAGCGCATGCGCGGGTACTGGTGGGCGCCCGACGGCACCGCCATCCTGACCGCTCGCGTCGACGAGTCGCCGGTACAGCGATGGCACATCGCCGATCCCGCCCACCCTGAGGCGGCGCCCCGCGAGGTCGCCTACCCGGCCGCCGGCACGCCGAACGCCGACGTCTCCCTCGCCGTCCTCGGGCTCGACGGCGGGCGGCAGGCGGTCGAGTGGGACCGGGAGGCGTTCCCGTACCTCGTCACCGCCCGCTGGGACTCCCGCGGCGTCCTGCTCGTCGTCCAGACCCGCGACCAGAAGACGATGCGGATCCTCGAGGCGGACCCCTCGACCGGCCGGACCACGCTCGTCCGCGAGGACACCGACCCGGTCTGGCTGGACATCGTGCCGGGCGTGCCCGCCCGTACGGGGAACGGCGACCTGGTGTGGGCCGCCGAGGACGGACACGACGCGCGCGGCCTCATCGTCGGCGGCGAACGCGTGACCCCCGACGACCTGCACGTGCGCTCGGTGCTCGACGTGGACGGCGACACCGTCCTGTTCACCGCCTCCGAGGAGCCGACCGAGATCCACGTCTGGGCGTACGGCCCCGGCGGTCTCAGCCGCGTGAGCGACGGCGCGGGCATCTTCGGCGCCCGGCGGCGCGGCGGCACCACCGTCGTCACCGGCAGCCGGCTCGACCGGTTCGGCGTGGAGACGACGGTGCTGCGCGGCGGCCGGCCGGTCGCCCGGATCGCCTCGCACGCCGAGCAGCCGTCCCTCGACGTCGGCGTCACCCTGATCCGCGCCGGCGAGCGGGAGCTGCGCACCGCGGTGCTGCTCCCGACGGGGTACACCGGGGACGAGCCGCTGCCGGTCCTGATGGACCCGTACGGCGGGCCGCACGCCCAGCGCGTCATGGCCGCACGCCGCGCCTTCGCCGAGCCGCAGTGGCTCGCCGACCAGGGGTTCGCGGTCGTGGTCGCGGACGGGCGCGGCACGCCGGGCCGGGGCGGCGCGTGGGAGCGGGCCGTCCACAAGAACATGGCGGACCCGGTGCTGGACGACCAGATCGCGGCGCTGCGCGCGGCGGCCGAGCGGTTCCCCCTCGACCTGTCACGGGTGGGCATCCGGGGCTGGTCGTTCGGCGGATACCTCGCCGCGCTCGCGGTCCTGCGCCGGCCGGACGTCTTCCACGCGGCGATCGCCGGCGCGCCGGTCACCGACTGGACGCTGTACGACACGCATTACACCGAGCGCTACCTCGGCCACCCCGGCGAGGACCCCGAGCCGTACGAGAAGTGCGACCTGATGCGCGCGGTGTCCGAAGGGGAGCCGGCCGACGTCACCCGGCCGCTGCTGCTCATCCACGGGCTGGCCGACGACAACGTCGTCGCCGCCCACACGCTGCGCCTGTCCTCGGCCCTGCTGGCTGCGGGCCGGCCGCACAGCGTGCTGCCGCTGTCCGGGGTCACGCACATGACGCCGCAGGAGGTCGTCGCCGAGAACCTTCTGCTGCTTCAGATCCGCTTCTTGAAGGAAGCACTCGCTTGACCGTTGCTCCGACGCCCCACAGCGGGCACCATTCTTCCGACGGTGCGACAGGCACCCCGACCCCCGACGAGACGTGAGCGAGATAATCGAGCACTCGACCTCGGTCGTTCCCGGCGACGGCAAGCTGGAGATCCTGCTGATCGAGGACGACGCGGGCGACGCCTTCCTCTTCGAGGAGCTCCTCGGCGAGGAGCTGCCCGACGCCCACATCGTCCAGGCGCGCACGCTTCGCGAGGCCCGGGAGCGGCTGCACGCGGGCGTCCACTGCGCCGTGGTCGACCTGTCGCTGCCCGACGCCGAGGGGCTCGACCTGCTGCGCGAGGTGCTCGACATGGCGCCGCGCTCGGCCGTCCTCGTCCTCACCGGCCGCAGCGACGCGGCGGTGGGCGTCGCCGCCGTGGCCGCCGGCGCCGAGGACTACCTGATCAAGCATGAGGTCGACGGGCCGCTGCTGGCCCGCGCGATCCGGTACGCCCTGGAGCGCAAGCGCGCCGAGGACTCCGAGCGGCAGCTCATGGAGGCCGAGCTGCGCAGCGAGGAGAACGCCCGGATCGAGCTGGGGCTGCTGCCGGTCCCGCTGATCGACGACCCGGAGCTGCAGCACCACACGCGGTACCGCCCCGGCCGCGAGCGCGCCCTCCTCGGCGGCGACTTCTACGACACGGTGCAGACCGCCGACGGCACCGTCCACCTCGTCATCGGCGACGTCTGCGGACACGGCCCGGACGAGGCCTCCCTCGGCGTCCGGCTGCGGATGGCCTGGCGCACCCTCGTGCTGGCCGGCCACACCGGCATGGACCTGCTGACCACGCTCGACACGGTCCTGTGCCACGAACGCTGGTCGGAGGAGATCTTCACGACGCTCAGCATGGTCACGATCGCGCCGGACCGGCAGAGCGCGCGGTTCCGCATGGCCGGCCATCCCGCACCGCTGCTGTTCGGCGAGGACACGGCCGCGCCACTGCCCGACGACGCGTACGGCCCGGCCCTCGGGCTGTTCCCCGGCTCCGAATGGCCGGCCGCGGAGGTCGAGCTCACCGGCCGCTGGTCGCTCATGCTGTACACCGACGGGCTGATCGAGGGCCGCATCGGCGGCGGGCCCGACCGCCTCGGCACCGAGGGCCTGGTCGAGCTGGCGTCCGGCGCGCGCGCCCAGGGGCTCACCGGCGACCTGCTCATCGACCATCTCGTCACCGAGGTGGAGGCGCTCAACGGCGAGGCGCTCACCGACGACCTCGCCGTGGTCATGCTGTCCGGAAAGGCCCCCCGGTGACCACTCCCTCGATACGCCGCCCGCGCCAGCCGACGCTCAAGGTCGACGCGGAGGGCGTGCCGAGGTTCGGCGTCGGCCACTGGTACGGCCTCGGCATCGTCATCCTGCTGCTCGCGGTCGTCGCCGTCGGCACCGTCATCGGGCTGGCGGTCCGGGACGGCGCCTCGGCCCGCTCCGCGCTGCTCCGGCACGCCGACCCGGCCGTGCTGCAGTCCGGCCGGCTCAGCACGTCCATCTCGGCGGAGGTCGGCGCGGTGCGCGGATACACCCTGACCGGTGCCGCGACGGGCCCCGCGGACTACCGGCGCGCCCAGGCCGAGACCTCCGCCGCCATCGCCGAGATGACGCGGCTGCTCCAGGGCGCCCGGGACGCCGGCCCGGCCCGCGCCGGGCTCACCGAGGTCGGCTCCCGGCTGGCCGCCTGGCGGCACGACTACGCCGACCCGGTGATCAGCAAGACGGGGCAGCCGTCCGCGGCCCTCGGAGAGCAGCGGTTCGCCGCGGTCCGCGACGCGGTCGCGGCCGAGCGCGACCGGCTCGCCGCACTGCAGCATCGTGCCGCGGACCGGCTGAACGACCAGGTGGACCGGCTGTACGAGACGCTGCTCGGCGGCGCGATCGTCCTGGTCATGGGCGCGCTCGGGCTGACCCTCCTGATCCGGCGCACCGTCCTGAACCCCGTGTCCGCGCTGACCGGCCAGGTCCGCCGCGTCTCCCAGGGCGACATGACGCATCCGCTGCAGGTCTCCGGGCCGGCCGAGATCGCCGAGCTGGCCGCGCACATCGACGCGATGCGCAACCACATGCTGGAGGAGTGGCGGGAGGCGACCGAGGCGCGCGCCATGCTCGACGAGCAGACCCAGGAGCTGCGCCGCTCCAACGCCGAGCTGGAGCAGTTCGCCTACGTCGCCAGCCACGACCTGCAAGAGCCGCTGCGCAAGGTCGCGAGCTTCTGCCAGATGCTCGAACGCCGCTACTCCGACGTCCTCGACGACCGCGGCCGGCAGTACATCGACTTCGCGGTCGACGGCGCCAAGCGCATGCAGTCGCTCATCAACGACCTGCTGAACTTCTCCCGGGTCGGCCGCGTGAACCGCGACATGGCGGTCGTGGACTGCGAGAAGGTGCTGCAGCGGGCCATGGACAACCTCGGCCTCGCCCGCTCCGAGTCGGACGCGGGGATCAGCTGGAACCCGCTGCCCAAGGTGACCGGCGACGCGACCCTCCTCACCCAGCTGTTCCAGAATCTCATCGGCAACGCCATCAAGTTCCGCAGCGATGAGCCGCCGCGTGTGCAGGTCTCGGCCCGGCGGGCCGACGAGGTCTGGGAGTTCGCCTGCAGCGACAACGGCATCGGCATCGACGCCGCGTACGCCGACCGGATCTTCCTCATCTTCCAGCGCCTGCATCCCAAGGACGAATACGCCGGTACGGGGATCGGGCTGGCGTTGTGCAAGAAAATCGTCGAATACCATGGCGGACGGATCTGGCTGGACACCGAGCCGGATCAGCAGGGCACGACGATCCGATGGACGCTGCCCGCGATCGACGAGCCTCCAATCGACGACGACAGCACGGAGAACACCGAGTGATGAACGACGTGATCATCCGCCCGATCGAAGTGCTCCTCGTCGAGGACGATCCCGGTGACGTCGTGCTGACCAAAGAGGCGTTCGCGGACAACAAGGTCAACAACACGCTGTCGATCGTCAGCGACGGCGAAGAGGCGATGCGGTTCCTGCGGCGGGAGGACGACTACGCCGACGCACCGCGCCCCGACCTGGTGCTCCTCGACCTCAACCTGCCCCGCATGGACGGCCGGCAGGTGCTCGAGGCGATCAAGGCCGACGACACGCTGCGCACGATCCCGGTCGTCGTCCTCACCACCTCCGAGGCCGAAGAGGACATCGTCCGCAGCTACCGGCTGCACGCCAACGCCTACGTCACCAAGCCCGTCGACCTCGACCAGTTCATCAGGGTCGTCCGGCAGATCGACGACTTCTTCGTCAGCGTCGTCAAGCTCCCCCGCTCCTGACACGGTCCACGGGGCCGTGGGGGCGAGCGAGCAACTTGCCCCGAGGTGAGGCGAACTGCGGCCGAGGCGAGACCCGGCATAACGCCTGAATGTCGCCGGCGGGCGAGGTCCTTTGTTCTGCGGTGTTCGCTCAGGCGGGAAAATTGCCGTGTGGCGGGACGGCGCAGAAGGAGGGCAGTCGCCCCGGGCCTGTTCAGGCTCCAGCCGGGAGACGACGCCGAGATCGCCGTACGGTTCTGCGACTCCGCCGCCGCGCCGATCCGCAGTGAGGCGCCCGACTTGTCCAGATCTGCGAGTCAACAACGACGGCAAGCCGTCAACCGCACCCAGGATCGCCGTACTGCGGGAGGTCCAGGCACGACAGATCAGGCTACGGACGGTGATGATCGCGTCGGCCATATCGGAGAGGGCTTCGACGACGATCGTGCGGCGTTCGTAACGGCAAAGCCGTTTGTTACATGCGATGTGGTGCCGTACCGTCGCCATTATGGCCTCAAGTCGACAAGCTGCTTGAGGGCCGTATTTACGGGCCAGGTCTCTAAGGTCCGCCTGAAGTTCGCGCGCGATTGGTGTCATTGCTAGCGGACAGTCGAAAGTTGCTGGTAGGCGGCCCACCACTACCAGCCCAAGGTCGTTTCTGCTGTTGAGACTAGGGTTGCTACCGTGACTTTGGACGTAAACGTCGGGATGTTTCTCTGCACGGAAGACGAGGGCTGGGGTGGCGAATGCCAGGAACAGCTCCTTGCCGACATCAACGCGACATTGCGTCAGCTCGGCATGCCGGAGCATCGCGAGCCCCGCACGCTTGCCGAGATCGACCCGCCGCTGGACCCGGAGACCGACCCCTGCCTGCTCGGTGCCCGGTTGGGTTTCTACGGCTCTGAGAAATACCAGCGGCTCGCCGACTTCGCCCGGCACCTGGCCGCCCTTGGCGCTGTGCCCCCGGCCGACCATCCGTACGACGCCCTCGCCGAACAGCGTTACAACGACCTACCCGACCGGCGGTTGGCCTTCGACCACGTCATCGCAACCGCGACCGGCATGGACACCGTCGTCTTGCCGCAACAGTTCGACGAGGTCACCTACGGCACCGATCGACCGGTCGCACACGGCCTCCTCGTCTCCGCCCACCGGCTGCGCATCGAAAGCGTGATGCTGGGATACGCGTTCCGCTACGCGGACTCCCGCGGCGACGACTGGATCAGCGACAGCGTCCTGGACGACGAATCGTTCGCGCACCTGAACGCACGCATCGAAGACGACCCGGACGTGAAGCAGGCATGGGCGAACGAGGCCGACCTGTGCCACCGGCTGCTCAGCGCGGCCACCGACGTCCTCCACAGCGGCGCGCTGGGCATCACCGGCTGACCGGTTGCGGACCGGCACATTCGCTGTCCGCCTGCCAACACTCGATCTGTCCGCCACACAGCGCTCCACTGACCGCCTACCAGCGCAACCCCTGGCCACCAGCCGACACCTTCAAGACCGCCTCACCGACGACGGAGAGAACGGGCGCGGCCTGGCGATCCTGAACGCTCTCACGACCTGCTGGGGCTGGCACGGCGACGTACGAGGCCGCACGGTGACCGCCATCTTCCTGGGCTGACGTGGAGAGGACGAGAGCGGCAACGCGATGGGCCCGGCCCCGGGCCTCCACATCCGGCACTCTGCCGTCGGTGCTGACACCTTGCCGCCGACGTGGACCGTATGCGGCCTGACTCGTCCGAATTTGCGAGTCAATAACGACGGCAAGCCGTCAACAGCGACAGCAGGGCAGCCGAGGCGCTGTACCGGGTGCGGCACGCGCCCGCTCGAGACGTCGGGATGTCAGTCGCCGACCACCAGCGGCCCGGCGGATGCCGCTGCCCTCGCGAACTGCCGCACCGGCGGTCAGCCGTGGCCGTGCCAGGAGCGCCACAGGGCGGCGTAGGAGCCGTCCCGGGCGATCAGCTCGTGGTGGCCGCCGAGCTCGGTGATCCGGCCGTCCTCCACGACGGCGACGCGGTCGGCGTCGTGCGCGGTGTGCAGCCGGTGCGCGATGGCCACGACCGTACGGCCGTCGAGCACCGCCGACAGGGTTCGCTCGAGGTGCCGGGCGGCGCGCGGGTCCAGCAGCGAGGTCGCCTCGTCCAGCACCAGCGTGTGCGGATCGGCCAGGACGAGACGGGCGAGCGCGAGCTGCTGCGCCTGGGCCGGTGACAGCGCCGTGTTGCCGGTGCCCACCTCGGTGTCCAGCATCGCCTGCGCCCACGACGCGTCCACCGCGTCGAGGGCCCGCGCCAGCTCCTCGTCGGTCGCGTCCGGCCGGGCCAGCACCAGGTTGTCGCGCACCGTGCCCCGGAACACGTGGTGCTCCTGGGTGACCAGGGCGACGTTGCGGCGCAGGTCCTCCAGCGGCAGGTCCACCAGCGGCACCCCGCCGACGGTGACCGCCCCGGTGCGCGGCCGCAGCACGCCGGCGAGCAGGCGGCCGAGGGTGGACTTGCCCGCGCCGCTCGGCCCGACCATGGCGAGCCGTTCTCCCGGCCGCAGATGGAGGTCGATCCCGTGCAGCACGTCCTGGCCGTCCCGGTAGGAGTACCGCACCGCGTCCACCGCCATCCGCTCGCCGTCGGGCCGGTCGTCCCTCGGGGCGCGGTCCGCCGGCACCTCTGCGACGCCCAGCAGCCGGGCCAGGGACGCGCCGCCGACCTGCAGCTCGTCGACCCAGGACAGGAACCGGTCGAGCGGGTCGATGAGCTGCTGGACGTACAGCGTGGCGGCGGTGACCTGGGCGAGCGACGCCAGGCCGTGGAGGTAGAAGAGCCCGCCGATCAGCAGCGTCGCCGCCACCGGGAGCACGTAGCCGATCTCCACCAGCGGGAACCACACCATGCGCAGCCCGAGGGTGTACCGCTCGGCCCCCCACGCGCCGGCGAGGTCGGCGTCGGTCCGCGCGACGCGGCGGCGCTCCAGCCGCAAGGCCTCGATGGTGCGCGCGCCGTCGACCGTCTCGGTGAGCCCGGCGGTCACGCCGCCCCACGCCTCGTTCTCCCGGAGGTACCCGTCGCGGGCGCGCTTGAGGTACCACCGGGTACCGCACCACAGCAGCGGCACCCCGACGAGGCACGGCAGGGCCAGCAGCGGCCCGACGAGGACCAGCGCGCCGACCGCGAACGCGCCGGTGACCATCGCGATCAGCGTCTCGGGCACCGCGTGCCGCACCGTACGGGCGAGGGCGTCGACGTCGCGCGCCGTGCGGGTGACCAGGTCGCCGGTGCCCGCCCGCTCGACCGTGGACAGCGGCAACTCCAGGACCCGGTCGACGAACTCCTCGCGCAGCCGCGCCAGGACCTTCTCGCCGAGCCGCGCGGACATGTACACCGCGTACCGCAGCAGCACACCCTGCGCGATGACGAAGACCAGGATGGCGATCGCGATCCGGTCGACCGTCACGTGCGAGGACCCAGCGCGTACCTCCTGCACGAGCTCGCCGAGGAGGCGCGGGGCGACCAGCCCGGCGATCGCGGCGAGGCCGTGCAGGCCGAGCACGACCGCGAGCTCACGCGGATAGGCGAGCGTCAGCCGCCGCGCGTACGCCCGCACCTGGGCGGCCGAGGCGACCGGCAGGATCCGTGCGGCGGCCCCTGACACGTCGTGCCCCTCCCCCGGCCGCCGGGTCGCCTCGCCGGTCCGGTCGTCGCGCTGTTCGGTCGTGACGTCGCGCCCCTCCGGCACGCTCATTGCTCCTCTCGGGTCACGATGGTGGCGTAGGCGGGCTCGGCGGTGAGCAGCTCGTGGTGGCGGCCCGTCGCCGTGGCCTTGCCGTCCTGGACGAAGATCACTTCGTCCGCGTGGTCGAGCACGAGCGGGCTGGTCGTGCACACGACCGTCGTACGCCCCTCGCGGTGCGTCCCGAGACGGCCCGCGATCCGGGCCTCGGTGTGGGCGTCGACCGCCGACGTCGGCTCGACGAGGACGAGGACGTCCGGGTCGGCGACGAGGGCACGGGCGAGCCGGAGCCGCTGCTGCTGGCCGCCGGAGAACTCCCGGCCGCCCTCGGCGACCGTGGCGCGCAGGCCGTCCGGCAGCTCGTCGACGACGTCCTCCGCGCACGCCGTGCGCAGCGCCGCCCGGACGGCCGGCTCGGGTGCCCCGCCGGGGCCGCCGAGCTCGTCCAGCAGCCGCCCGGAGAACAGCCGCGCCTCGTTGTCGGCGACCAGGACCGCCTCGCGTACGGACGGCAGGGACAGCTCGCGCAGGGGGACGCCGCCCCACGTGACCGCCCCGTCGGCGAAGCGGCCGATCCGGTCCGCGATGGCCTGGGCGTCCTCCGGCGTGGTCGCGGCGATCGCGGTGAGGCGGCCGGGCCGTACGACGACGCCGGACTCCCCGTCGACCAGGTCGCCGCCGGCCGGGGACCGGGTCCCCAGGTCGGGCGGCTCGGGGGTCATGCGGAGGATCCGCACGACCCGGCGGGCCGCGACGTGCGCCTTGGTGAGCTTGTCGGCCGCCTCGGTGAGGGTCCGCAGCGGGTCGACGAGGAAGACCGCGTATCCGTAGAAGGCGACCAGCTCACCGGTCGTGATCTCGCCGTTCAGGGCGAACCGCGCCCCCGCCCAGGTGACCAGCGCGACCAGCAGGCCGGGCAGCAGCACCTGCGCCCCGTCGAGGAGAGACTCGGTGCGCGCGACGCGGACGCCGGCCGCGCGGACGCTCTGGGACTCCTCGCGGTACCGCGCGGCGAACACCTGCTCGCCGCCGATCCCGCGCAGCACGCGCAGTCCCGCGACGATGTCGCCGGCCCGGGTGGCCAGCTCGCCCTGCAGTTCGCGCTGGCGCTGCTGGTACCGGTGCAGCGGGCGCAGCAGCGGGCCCACCACGAAGGCCAGCAACGGCACTCCGGCCAGCACGATCAGGCCGAGCCGCCAGGAGGTGCTCAGCAGGATCACGCCCGCCACGGCGATCGAGACGACCGCGCCGCTGCCGCGCCCGCAGATGTCCATCGCCGCGCCGATGTGGGAGATGTCGGCGATCCCGACGCTGACGACCTCGCCGCTCGCGAGCCGCTTCGGGAGCGTCGCGCCGAGCCGGGCGGCCTGGCGGGTCGTCACCTGGACCGTGCGGAACGCCGCGCCCAGCCAGTTGACCGTGGAGTAGCGGTGCCGCAGCACGCCGGTGATCGCCTGGATCACGCCGAGGGCCAGCAGCGCTCCGGACCAGGTCAGCAGGGCCCCGGCGTCGCGGGCGGTCAGGCCCGCGTCGATCGCCCGGCCGATCACGGCGGGCATCAGGGCCTGACTCACCATCCACACCACGCCGCTGCAGGCCGCGGCGACCATCGTGCCGGCCTGGGCACGCGCCGCCCACAGGAGGTAGCGCGCGGGCGACCGGTGGTCGGGCGTGCCGGGGTCGGGCACGGGAAATGAGCGCATGGGAACGGCCGATCAGGAGACGGCAGATCCTTCGACGCTATCCAGCGGTCACGATCGTTCGCGACTGATTTTCTCGTCGGCGAAGTGGCAGGCGCTCGGGTGGAGCGAGCCCGTCGTCGCCCCGCCGGGCGCCTCCTCGGGACCGCGCGCGGCCCTGATCTCCAGGAGGGGCTCCTCGGTGGCGCAGACGTCCTGGGCCTTCCAGCAGCGCGTACGGAACCGGCAGCCCGACGGCGGGTTCGTCGGGCTCGGCACGTCGCCCTCGAGCACGATCGGGGTCCCGCGCCGCGTCGGGTCGGGCACCGGCACGGCCGACAGCAGCGCCTGCGTGTACGGGTGCGTCGGGTGGTCGTAGATCTGCTCCTCGTCGCCGATCTCGACGATCTTCCCGAGGTACATCACCGCGACCCGGTCGGAGATGTGCCGGACGACGGCCAGGTCGTGCGCGATGAAGACGTACGACAGGCCGAACTCCTTCTGCAGCTCGGCGAGGAGGTTCATGACCTGCGCCTGGACCGAGACGTCCAGCGCGGACACCGGCTCGTCGCAGATGATCACATCGGGCCGGAGCGCGAGCGCGCGGGCGATGCCGATCCGCTGCCGCTGCCCGCCGGAGAACTGGTGCGGGTAGCGGTTGACGTGGTCGGGGTCGAGGCCGACGATCTCCAGCAGCTCCTGGACACGGCGGCGGCGCCCGCCCTCGGGGTCGCCGTGGATCGCGAACGGCTCGCCGACGATGTCGCCGACGGTCATGCGCGGGTTCAGCGAGGTGTAGGGGTCCTGCAGGACCATCTGCACCCGGCGCCGCAGCCGCCGCAGCTCCGCCTTGGACAGCGCGAAGACGTCCCGGTCCTCGAACCGCACGGCGCCGGAAGTGGGGCGTTCGAGGGCCATGAGAAGCTTGGCGAGGGTGCTCTTGCCGCAGCCGGACTCCCCGACCAGGCCGAGCGTCTCGCCCTTGCGCAGCGCGAATGAGACTCCGTCGACGGCCTTGACCTGCCCGACCTGGCGTTTGAGCACGACCCCCTGGGTGAGCGGGAAGTGCTTGACCAGGTTCTCGACCTGAAGGATCTCGTCAGCCACCGAGCACCTCCTCCGCGTAGTGACAGGCGCTCCCGTGCCCGGTGCCGGTGACGTCGCGCAGCGCGGGCACCTCGTCCGGGCAGCGCTCCTCCCGCGCCCGCGGGCAGCGCGGATGGAACGGGCAACCGGAGGGGATCGCGGCCAGGTTCGGCGGCGCCCCCTTGATCGGCGTCAGCGCGCTCTCGCGCACGTCGACGCGCGGCACCGACGCCAGCAGCCCCTCGGTGTACGGGTGCGCGGGCCGGGCGTACAGCTCCTTGACCTCGGCCTGCTCGACCACGCGCCCGGCGTACATCACCACGATGCGGTCGGCGACGTCCGCGACGACGCCCAGGTCGTGCGTGATGAGGATCAGCCCCATCGCCATCTCGTCCTGCAGGTCCCGCAGCAGCTTCATGATCTGCGCCTGCACGGTGACGTCGAGGGCGGTGGTCGGCTCGTCGGCGATGAGCACGTCGGGTTCGAGGGCCAGCGCCATCGCGATCATCACGCGCTGCCGCATGCCGCCCGAGAACTGGTGCGGATAGTCGGTCGCCCGGGAGGCCGCCGACGGGATCCGCACGTGGTCCATCAGCTCGATCGCCCGCTTCCGGGCGTCGCCGCGGGACAGGCCCTTATGGACGATCAGCATCTCGGCGATCTGGTCGCCGACCCGGTGCACCGGATTCAGCGCCGACAGCGCGTCCTGGAAGATCATCGCGATGTGCGCGCCCCGGTAGGTCCGGCGCTTCTTCTCCGGCAGGCCGAGCAGCTCGGTCCCGCGGAACCGCACGGCGCCTTCGGTGACGTACGCGGGCGGGGTGTCGAGGATGCCCATCACGGCCTGCGCGCTCACGCTCTTGCCGGACCCGGACTCGCCCAGGATCGCGAGCGTCTCGCCCTCCTGGAGCGCGTAGGAGAGCCCGTTGACGGCGTGCACCGTCGAGCCCCGCATACGGAACTCGACGTGCAGGTCCTCGACCTGGAGCAGCGGTGTCCCCGGAGCGGGGTCGGGTGTGTTCATCAGCGCAGTTTCGGGTCCAGGGCGTCGCGTACGGCGTCGCCGAGCAACAGGAAGCTCAGCACGGTCGCCGTCAGGAGTACCGCGGGATAGATGAGCAGGTAGGGATAATCGGTGAACAGCTCCTGGGCCTGGCTCAGCTGCAGCCCCCACGAGACGGTCGGGTACCTCAGGCCGACGCCCAGATAGTCGAGCGTCGCCTCGTAACCGATGACCACACCCACGTTGAGCATGGCGTAGACGAAGACGGGCGCGATGGCGTTCGGCAGGATGTGCCGGGCCATGATCCGTACGTCGCCGGCACCGAGCATCCGGGCCGCCTGGACATAATCCGCGTCGCGGACCGCCAGGACCTGCCCGCGCATCAGCCGGGTCATCGTCGGCCACCACAGCACGCCCAGCACCAGCGACATCGTCCATACGCCGTGATCGGGGAACGCGGTGAGGATCACCAGGGCGCCGAGCACCAGGGGCAGCCCGAAGACGATGTCGGTGATCCGGGAGATCAGGGCGTCGAGCCAGCGTCCGAAGTACCCGGAGAGCGAGCCGAGCACGGTCGCCAGCGTCAGCGCGATCCCCGTCACCACGAACCCGACGATCATCGGGGCGCGGGCACCGTGCACGATCTGGGCCCAGTAGTCGCAGCCGTGCGTGTCGTACCCGAACGGGTGGCCGCCGGTCGCGAACGGGTTCCACGACGACGGTCCGTGCTTGGACAGCTTCACGTCGCACCGGTCGTTGGACCCACGATCGGTGAACAGCGCCGGGAACGCCGCGATCAGGCCCATCGCCAGGAGGATCGCGACCGACACCCAGAAGATGACACGTCGCCGGAGCTCGCGCCACGCGTCACTCCACAGCGACGCGGACGCTCCGACGACCTCTGACCCGGTCTGGGCGACCGCGAGCGTGTCCGTCATCTCACTCATACCGGATCCTCGGGTCCAGAGCGCCGTACAGGATGTCGACGACCAGGTTGGCCGCCAGGTAGATCAGGACCAGGAAGGTCGTGATCCCGACGACCGTCGGCCCGTCCTTGACCTGGATCGCCAGGAAGATCTGCTGGCCGATGCCGGGCAGGTTGAAGATGCCCTCGATCACGATCGCCCCGGCCAGGAGGTTCCCCAGGTCGATCCCGAGGAAGGTCACCACGGGGATCAGCGAGTTGCGCAGGGTGTGCCGCACGACGATCCGCCGGCGCGGCAGCCCTTTGGCGAGGGCGGTCCGCACATAGTCGGCCCGCATGTTCTCGATCAGGCTGGTGCGGGTGAGCCGGGCGATGTACGCCAGGCTCAGCGAACCGAGGATCATGCCGGGCAGCAGGTAGCTGTACGGAAAGCCGTCGTCGGTGCCGACGGTCGGGAACCACCCGAGCTTGAGCCCGAAGACCAACTGCGCGGAGTAGCCGAGCACGAAGGCCGGGACCGCGATGACGAATGTCGTGCCGCTGAGCACCAGCGAGTCGACGATCCCGCCCTTACGCAGCCCCGCCCACACGCCGAGCGTGATCCCGACGACCAGCTCGAAGATCCACGCGGTCAGGGCGAGCTGCACGGTCACCGTCCAGCTCGAGGCCATGAGGCTCGAGACGGACTGGCCGTTGAGCGTCTCCCCGAAGTCGCCGCGGAACAGCCCGAGCAGGTACCGGCAGTACTGCTCGATCAGCGGCTCGTCCAGGTGGTAGTGGTGCCGGAGCGCCTGGTAGACCGACGGCGGCATGGGCTTGTCGCCGCCCAGGACCCGGATCGGGTCACCGGGCAGCGCGAACACCAGCACGTAGATCAGGAAGGTCGTGCCCAGGACGACCGGCACCATCTGCAGCAGGCGCCGGAGAACGAAACGCCACACGTTACTTGACCGTCACCTTGTCCAGCCGCAGCAGAGGCATGGTGTACGGGTCGACGTCGATGTTCGAGACCCGGTTGGAGTAGCCGGCCTGGTCCCGCCAGTTCCACAGCGGGGTGAGCGGCATGTCCTTCAGCACAGTGTCCTCGGCCTGCTGGTAGTACTGCTGTGCCTGTTGCGGGTCACCGGCGGCGTTCCCCTTCTTGATCAGGTCGAGGCAGGCCGCACCGTCGTAGCCGGAGCGGATCGGCGGCGTGCAGCGCGGGGTGAGGTAGTCCTCCGCGCTCGGGTAGTCCATGATCCAGTTGCTGCGGTACGGGCCGGTCGCCTTGTGGTCGCTCAGCTTGGTCAGGTAGTCCGACACCTGGACCTTGTCGAACACGATGTCCTTGATGCCGAGGTTCTGCTTGAGCTGGTTGGCGATGTCGGTCATCCACTGCTCGTACGTCGAGTCGGCGTTGGAGAACATCAGGTGCAGCGTGCCGTTGAAGCCGCCCGCCTTGTCGAACAGCTGCTTGGCCGCCTGCGGGTTGTACGTGCACCCCTCGCCGCAGGCGTTCTCCCGATAGCCGGGGACGATCGGCGCGAGCAGTGACCCGACCGGCTTGAACGCGCCGTTGTAGACGGAGTCCACGATCGACTGCCGGTCGATGGCCATCGAGATGGCCTTGCGCAGGTCCGGGTTGGCGAACGCCTTGTCGTACAGCGGGAACTCGAGGAAGTCCATCGTGCCGCTCGGCACGCTCAGGAAGCGCTTGGCGAGCACGCGCTTGGCCTGCGGGACCTTGGCCGCCGGGATCTGGCTGTCGAAGTCCACCTTCCCGGCTTGCAGGTCGGTGTACGCGGCGTCGCGGCTGGCGTAGATCTTGAAGGTGAGCCCGTCTGCGTGGGCGGGTCGTGGCCCCTTGTAGCCCGGGAACTTCTTGAGCTTGATCTGCCGGTTGTGCTCCCAGGCGCCGTCCAGCATGAACGGCCCGTTGCCGATCGGCTTCTGCTCGAACCCCTTGAGGTCGCTCAGCGCCGCCTTGGGCAGCGGCGCCGTGCCGGCGAAGGACAGCACCAGCGGCAGCTGGCTGAACGGCTTGGAGAGCGTGATCTGGAGGGTGTGGTCGTCGACGACCTTCAGCCCGCGGAGCTTGTCGGCCTTGGGCTTGGCCTTCTCGTCCGACGGGTTCAGGTCGTCGTAGCCGTCGATGGTGGCGAAGTAGGCGTTGTTGCCCCAGCCGTTGGGGCCGTACGCGGCCTGGTTCCACGCGTCGGCGTAGCTCTGCGCGGTGACCGGCTCGCCGTTGTGGAAGGTGAGCCCTGGCTTGATCTTGGCGGTCCAGACCTTCTGGTCCGTGGAGGTGAGGGACTCGGCCTCCTGCGGCACGGGCTTGCCCGTCGGGTCGAGCGCCATGAGCCGGTCGAACAGTGCCTCGTCGACGTTGAGGCCCTGGCCATCGTTGGTATTGCCCGGCGTGAGGTGCTCCGGCTCGGTGATGGCGAAGCTGAAGGACTTGTCCTTGGTGCCGCCGGACCCGCCGCCGCCACAGGCGGAGGCCGCGAGCGCCACCGCGGTCAAGGAGACGAGCCAGCGGCTCTTTTTCACGGACATCGGGCCGTCCACCTCCGGGGTCGTACGGGGATCGGCCCTAGCGTGGGGCAATACGGCCCGGCGGTGGTAGATCTTTACGTCAACCGTTTTGATATTGAAATATACCTACCAACGATCGTTGCAATTCGGGCACCGCACCGACTCTGACCGGCGGCGACCACGTCCGTACGGCTCGTGATTGGGCCGCAGGTCCCTGTCGGAGGACATCCGCGAGTGCGAGGATCACCGCGCGGAGCGGATCAGCCGCCCGCACCCCTCAAGATCATTTCCCCGTCGGAGCCGGTCCACACATGAGAACGCTCAAAGCCCTGCTGTCGACCGCGACGGTCGCCACCGCCCTGCTGTCCGCCGCGCCCGCCGGCGCGGCGACGGCCAACGTCACCGTCGCCTTCGGCACCACGGTCCGCTCCGTGCCGCCGGAGACCTTCGGCATCGACATCTCCGGATACGGCTACGGGAACTACATCACGAATGACGCCACCCAGCAGGCCATGCTCGGTGGCGGCCGGTACGGCCTGGCGCGCATGCAGCTCGTCTACAGCGTCCCCGGCGACACCACCAGCAAGATCGTGGCCGGCGGAGACGGCGCCGACCGCGGGCCGACCGGCGACCAGTGGGTGTCGGCCATCAAGAACCTCGGCTCGGCGCCCGTCGTGATCGCGCCCCTCGACCCTGTCGACGCCGCCGGGCTGGTCCGTCACTTCAACACGGGGACCGCCCCGAACAGGGTCACCCGCTGGATCCTCGGCAACGAGCCCGACGGGGCCCAGATGGACGCGGCGGACTACTCCGCGAAGTTCAACGCCGCCTACGACGCGATGAAGGCCGTCGACCCCACCATCAAGGTCGGCGGACCCGCCACGGCCTACCCGAACTGGGACTTCCTCCAGACCTTCCTCACGGGCAGCGGCTCACGGGCGGACTTCGTCGACTTCCACAAGTACGGCATGGGCGGCGACACGTTCCTCTGCGACGACCGGCTGCTGGCCGATACCCTCGAGTGGGAGAACGACGTCACCCGCCTCCGTGGCATGATCCAGGCGACCGTCCCCAGCCGGGCATCGTCGATCGGCATCGAGGTCGGTGAGATGAACTCCGACTGGAGCGTGCACACCGCCCCGAGCAGCTGCGGGAACGTCGGCACCGAGCCCGTGCAGTACCGCAACGCCGCCATCTGGTGGGCCGCCAGCGCCTTCGGCCACGTGGTCGACGCCGGCGGGACCGGCCTGGCCTACGCCGACAAGAACGGCGACCTCGGCCTGCTGTACGACCGGGCCAACGCGGACCGGCCGTCGTACGCCCAGAACGGCGCCGGCCTGGACGAGCGGATGCCGATCTACAGCGGCCTCGGCTTCTTCACCGGGCAGCAGGGCACGTCCCTCCAGCACTTCGGCACCAGCCTGGTCTCCTCGTCGACGACCCTGCCGGACGTCGAGGTGTACGCGTCCGCGAACCCGAAGGTCATCGTGGTCGTGAACAAGGGCACCACGAGCCGACAGGCCGTCATCGGGGTCGACAGCGGGACGACGGCGACCGCCTTCCAGAAGGACGGCAGCACCGTCTCCTACGCCACGCCCACGTCGCTCGGCTCCCTGCCCGTCCAGTCCGGGCAGATCAGCCTCACCCTGCCGGGGCCCTCCGTGACGCAGCTCGTCGTCGGCTAGAACAAAGATCACGGCCCGGGCGGAAAGGGGGACGTACCTTCCGCCCGGGCCGTGACGTCCGGGTGCCGAGCGCTCAGCCGCGCGCGGCCTTGAGCAGGTCGGCGTTGAGCCGGGAGATCGTCTCGAACGGGATGCCCTTCGGGCAGACCGCGGTGCACTCGCCGGTGTTCGTGCAGCCGCCGAAGCCCTCGGCGTCCATCTGGTCCACCATCGCCGTGACCCGGTCGTACCGCTCCGGCTGGCCCTGCGGCAGCAGGCCCAGGTGGGTGATCTTCGCGGCGGTGAACAGCATCGCGGAGGCGTTCGGGCAGGCCGCCACGCACGCGCCGCAGCCGATGCAGGTCGCGGCGTCGAACGCGTCGTTCGCGTCGTCCTTCGGCACCGGGAGGGCCGCGGCCTCGGGCGCCGAGCCGGTCGGGGCGCTGATGTAGCCGCCCGCCTGGATGATGCGGTCGAAGGAGGACCGGTCCACCACCAGGTCCTTGATGACCGGGAACGCCCGCGCCCGCCACGGCTCGATCGTGATGACGTCGCCGTCCTTGAACTTCCGCATGTGCAGCTGGCAGGTGGTCGTGGCCTTCTCCGGCCCGTGCGGCGTGCCGTCGATCACCAGCGAGCACATGCCGCAGATGCCCTCGCGGCAGTCGTGGTCGAAAGCGACCGGGTCCTCGCCCTCGAGGATCAGCCGCTCGTTGAGGACGTCGAGCATCTCCAGGAACGACATGTCCGGCGAGACGTCGTCGAGCTCGTACGAGGTCATCCGGCCCTTGTCGGCGGCGTTCTTCTGCCGCCAGATCTTCAGCGTGAGCTTCATTACTTGTACGACCTCTGGGTCATCTTGACGTACTCGTACTCGAGGTCCTCCTTGTGGAGGACGGGCGCGTGGCCCGTGTACTCCCACGCCGCCACGTAGGCGAACCTCTCGTCGTCGCGGAGCGCCTCGCCGTCGGGGGTCTGCGACGCGGTGCAGAAGTGGCCGCCGCAGGACTCCTCGCGGTGGAGCGCGTCGATGCACATCAGCTCGGCCAGCTCGAAGAAGTCGGCGATGCGGCCGGCCTTCTCGAGGTTCTGGTTGAGCTCCTCGTTCTCGCCCGGGACCTTGACGCGGGTCCAGAACTCCTCGCGCAGCTCGCGGATCCGGTCGATCGCCTTGAGGAGGCCGGCCTCATTGCGCTCCATCCCGCAGTACTCCCACATGACCGCGCCGAGCTCGCGGTGGAAGGAGTCGGGCGTACGGTCGCCGTCGATCGACAGGAGCTTCTCGATGCGGCTCTCGACCGCCTCGCGGGCCTCGACGACGGCCTCGTGGTCCTCGCCGATCTTCTCGAACGGGCCCTTGGCCAGGTAGTCGCTGATGGTGTTCGGCAGCACGAAGTAGCCGTCGGCCAGGCCCTGCATCAGCGCGGACGCGCCGAGGCGGTTCGCGCCGTGGTCGGAGAAGTTCGCCTCACCGATCACGAACAGGCCGGGGATGGTCGACTGCAGGTCGTAGTCGACCCACAGGCCGCCCATCGTGTAGTGCACCGCCGGGTAGATGCGCATCGGGACGTCGAACGGGTCCTCGCCGGTGATGCGCTCGTACATCTCGAACAGGTTCCCGTACTTGGCCGCGACGGCGTCCCGGCCGAGCCGCGCGATCGCGTCGGCGAAGTCCAGGTAGACGCCCAGCCCTCCCGGGCCGACGCCCCGGCCCTCGTCGCAGACGTTCTTGGCGGCGCGGGAGGCGATGTCCCGCGGCACCAGGTTGCCGAACGACGGGTAGATGCGCTCCAGGTAGTAGTCGCGCTCGTCCTCGGGGATGTCGCCCGGCCTGCGGGTGTCGCCCTTCTTCGCCGGCACCCAGACGCGGCCGTCGTTACGCAGCGACTCCGACATCAGGGTCAGCTTCGACTGGTGATCGCCGCTCGGCGGGATGCAGGTCGGGTGGATCTGCGTGAAGCAGGGGTTGGCGAACAGCGCGCCCTTGCGGTGCGCCCGCCAGGTCGCCGTGACGTTGCAGCCCTTGGCGTTGGTCGACAGGAAGAAGACGTTGCCGTACCCGCCGGACGCCAGCACGACCGCGTCGGCGGTGTGCGTCTCGATCTCGCCGGTGACCATGTCACGGGCGACGATGCCGCGCGCCACGCCGTCGACGACGATCACCTCGAGCATCTCGTGCCGGGCGAACATCTCCACGGTGCCGGCCGCGACCTGCCGCTCGAGCGCCTGGTACGCGCCGAGCAGCAGCTGCTGGCCCGTCTGGCCCCGGGCGTAGAACGTCCGGGAGACCTGCACGCCGCCGAACGACCGGGTGTCCAGCAGGCCGCCGTAGTCGCGGGCGAACGGCACGCCCTGCGCCACGCACTGGTCGATGATCTCGACGCTGACCTGGGCGAGGCGGTAGACGTTCGACTCGCGGGACCGGTAGTCGCCGCCCTTGATCGTGTCGTAGAAGAGCCGCTGGATGCTGTCGCCGTCGTTGCGGTAGTTCTTGGCGGCGTTGATGCCGCCCTGCGCCGCGATGCTGTGCGCGCGCCGCGGGCTGTCCTGGTAGCAGAACGACTTGACGTGGTAGCCCAGCTCGCCGAGCGTCGCGGCGGCCGAGCCGCCGGCCAGGCCGGTGCCCACCACGATGACCGACAGCTTCCGGCGGTTGGCCGGGTTGACCAGCTTGCCGCCGAAACGGCGCTTGTCCCAGCGCTCCTCGAGCGGGCCGTCCGGCGCCTTGGTGTCCTCGATGGGGGCGCCCTCGGTGAACAGTTCGTCCATGGCTACTTCAACACTCCGATCGTGACCCCGACGGGAACGGCCACGAAGCCGAGCACCACCAGCGCGGCGGTGACGTCGGCGACCAGGCGGATGGCGGGGTAACGGCCCTGGCGGCCCCAGCCGAGCGTCTGGACGGCGCTGAACAGGCCGTGGCGCAGGTGGAAGCCGACCAGGATGACGGCGACGATGTAGAAGAGGGTGATGTACCAGCGGGCTGGGTCGAAGTCCGCGATGACCTTGTCGTACGGCGTGGCGTTCTCGCCCTTCGGGTTGACGGCTCCGAAGGTCAGGTCCAGCAGGTGCCAGATGACGAACAGCAGGATGACGACCCCGCCGTACCGCATGACGTACGTGGCGTACCCGTTCTCATGCGTCTTGCGCCGCGCGGCGTACCTGACGGGGCGGGCTCGGCGCGCCTGGCGGGCCAGGGAGACCGCCGCCCAGATGTGCACGATCACGGCGACGACGAGGCCGGCTTCCAGGATGCTCAGGAAGACGCGGTGCGGGAGCGCCGGCGAGCCGACCGATCGCAGCCAGTAGGAGTAGTGGTTGAAGTCCTCCCGGCCCAGGAAGGCCTTGAGGTCGCCGAGCATGTGGGCGATCACGAACAGGAAGAGGATGGCGCCGGTCACCGCCATGACGGCCTTCCGGCCGACGGACGAGCGGTACCGCTTCAGCGGACCTGGCGCCGACGAGGGCGTCTTCGGGCGGGGACGGGTGGCCACCGGCGTGGATCGGGTCACGGACGACACATCGCGGAACGTATGTCCGGTTCTATGCTCACGTCCAAGACATGACGACGCTCGTTTCCATAGCCGTAGGCTATGAACCATGCAGCTACAGCAGCTTTCGTACTTCGTCGCGGTGGCCGAGGTGAGGCACTTCACACAAGCGGCGGAAACTCTGCGCGTCGCACAGCCGTCCCTGTCCAAGCAGATCAGGACGCTGGAGTCGGAGCTGGGCGCCCCGCTGTTCAGCCGTGCCCGGGGCAACATCACGCTGACTCCGGCCGGCGAGGCGCTGCTGCCACTCGCCCGGCGCATCCTCGCCGACGTCGAGACGGCCCGCCGGGAGGTGCAGGACCTGACGGGGCTGCGGCGCGGGCGGGTGCGGCTGGGCGCGACCCCGTCGCTGTTCGCCGGGCTGCTCGCCGACGCGCTGATGCGCTTCCGCACCCGCTACCCCGGGATCGAGCTGCGCGTCGAGGAGGGCGGCTCCCGCGACCTCGTACGGGACCTGGCGCGCGGGCAGCTGGACCTGGCCCTGATCATCCTGCCGCTGCAGAGCACGGACCCGGCCCTGGAGACGACGCCGATCCTGCGCGAGGACCTCGTCGTCGTCTCCTCGCACGCGGACGCGCCGAAGCGCTCCCCGCTGCGGATCGAGGACCTGCGGTCGCGGCCGCTGGTGATGTTCCGCCGCGGGTACGACCTGCGGGAGGCGACGCAGGCGGCCTGCCGGCAGGCGGGGTTCGAGCCGCGGTTCGCCGTCGAGGGCGGGGAGATGGACGCGGTGCTGCGGTTCGTCGAGGCCGGCCTCGGCGCGGCCGTCGTGCCGTCGATGGTCCTCGCCGGGCGGCCCGGCCTCGTGGGCACTCCCCTGGCCCCGCCCGGGCTGCAGCGCACGATCGCGCTGGCCCACCGCAAGGACGTCGACCCGACGCACGCGGCGCGGGCGTTCCGCGAGACGCTGCTCGGGTTCCTGCGCGACGCCGAGGCCGGCAACGCCCTGCCGCCAGGGGTCCAGCGGCTCGACTAGGGCCTGTCTCGAAGTCCCCGTCCGTAGGACAGCGGGACTTCGAGACAGGCCCTAACGGCTCGTCATCTGATCAGTTCGACGTGCGGGGCGAACTCGCGAAGCGCCCGGACCAGCCGGCGCCTGCCGATCCGCCAGCCGCCGAGACGGGTGGAGACCAGGCGCGGCGGATCCTCGTCCGGCGGCGCGTACCCGCACAGCGCCACGGCGCCATGGCCGGTGGAGCCGCCTTCGGCCGCGTGGAACTCGATCGCCGCGACGTCGTCCCAGGAGAACCACTCGCCCTTGGCGCGGTCCCCGGAGGGGCACCAGTAGACGCCGTCGCGCGTGACGGCGAACGCCACCCGGCCCCGTACGACACGGCGCAGGTAGACGACCGCGAGCACGAAGAGGGCGACACCGGCGAGCGGCATCAGGCAGCGGGCCCCGAAGTTGATCCAGTCGCCGACGCCCGGATGGGCGGCCGGCCGCCAGCGCTCGTCCGCCGGGCGGCGCAGCTCGACGATCACGAATCCGGCGACGAGGGCCGCGCCCACGAAGGTGGGGACGAGCGGACTCCACCACGCGTAGCGCACGACGTACGCGCCCGGGCCGAAGCTCGACCGCTGCCTCGTTCCCTGTGACCGCTGTCCCATGCGACGATCCTAACCTCGCGACTCACAACCGGACACTAGCGGAACAAGCACTCGTTAGATACCATAATTCGCAAATGCCGATTTGCGGCACATTAGGCGCATAATTAGCCCTGTTACTCGTGGGTAAGTGGGCAGTTTCACATTGCGTGTTCGCGCCTCGTATCTTGCTCGTGACAACTCCCTAATAACGTAGTGCGCCCCGCAGAGGAGAGGCTGGAGTATAAGCGGCCCTCCCAGGCGATGTGCCTTCGATGGAGACTCCGGATGACGCAGACTACGGTGGACGCGCCGGCCAAGGATCGGGCCCGGATCCCGGCGCGCACCCTACGCACGGACCGCTACTGGACCAGCCCCCTGATCACGTTCATCGTGTTCACGGCGTGGGTGATCTACGCGACCGTGCGATCGATGATGGGCAGCAGTTTCTGGGTTGAGAAGTACCACTACCTGACGCCGTTCTACTCGCCGTGCGTCAGCAAGGCTTGCCCGGCAGGGGCCGCGGACTTCGGCAGGTTCGTCCCTGACCACCTGCCGTTCTTCATCCCGTACGCCTTGATCTCGCTGCCGTTCCTGCTCGGGTTCCGGCTGACCTGCTATTACTACCGCAAGTCGTACTACCGGGCGTTCTGGCTCACGCCGTCGGCGTGCGCGGTGCCGGACAAGAGCCCCGCCCGCAAGACCCCGGGCGCCTACAGCGGCGAGACGCGTCTTCCGCTCATCCTGCAGAACGCCCACCGCTACTTCTGGGTGATCGCCGGGCTCATCTCCCTCGTCAACACCTGGGACGCCATCAACGCCTTCCACGGCAAGGACGGCGGCTTCGGCATCGGGCTCGGCACCATCATCCTGTGGGTCAACGTGATCCTGCTGTGGGCCTACACCCTGTCCTGCCACTCCTGCCGGCACGTCATGGGCGGACGCCTGAAGAGCTTCTCCAAGCACCCCGTCCGCTACTGGCTCTGGACGCAGATCAGCAAGCTGAACACCCGGCACGGGCAGTTCGCCCTGATCACACTCGGCACGCTCGCGCTGACCGACGCGTACGTCGCGCTCGTCGCGCACGGAACATTCTCCGACCTGCGGATCTTCAACTAAGGACGACCACAAAGTGACTGACATCGAGAGGCTGCAGTACGACGTCGTCGTCATCGGCGCCGGCGGCGCCGGGCTGCGCGCCGCGATCGAGGCGCGGCTGCAGGGCAAGAAGACCGCGATCATCTCCAAGTCGCTGTTCGGCAAGGCCCACACGGTCATGGCCGAGGGCGGCGCCGCGGCCGCGATGGGCAACGCCAACCCGAACGACAACTGGCAGGTCCACTACCGCGACACCATGCGCGGCGGGAAGTTCCTCAACAACTGGCGCATGGCCGAGCTGCACGCCAAGGAGGCCCCCGACCGCATCTGGGAGCTGGAGGCCTGGGGCGCGCTGTTCGACCGCACCAAGGACGGCAAAATCAGCCAGCGCAACTTCGGCGGGCACGAGTACCCGCGCCTGGCGCACGTCGGCGACCGTACGGGCCTGGAGCTGATCCGCACCTGCCAGCAGAAGGTCGTCGCGCTCCAGCAGGAGGACCACCGGGAGTTCGGCGACTATGACGCCCGGCTGAAGGTCTTCGCCGAGACGACCGTCACCCGGCTCCTCAAGGACGACGAGGGCAAGATCTGCGGCGCGTTCGGCTACATCCGCGAGACCGGGAAGTTCGTGGTCTTCGAGGCCCCCGCCGTGGTGCTCGCCACCGGCGGCATCGGCAAGTCCTTCAAGGTGACCTCCAACTCCTGGGAGTACACCGGGGACGGCCACGCGCTCGCTCTGCTCGCCGGGGCATCGCTGATCAACATGGAGTTCGTGCAGTTCCACCCGACCGGCATGGTCTGGCCGCCGTCGGTCAAGGGCATCCTCGTCACCGAGTCCGTACGCGGCGACGGCGGCGTGCTGAAGAACTCCGACGGCAAGCGGTTCATGTTCGAGTACATCCCCGAGGTCTTCAAGGACAAGTACGCGACGACGGAGGAAGAGGGCGACCGCTGGTACGAGGACCCGGACAACAACCGGCGCCCGCCCGAGCTGCTGCCCCGTGACGAGGTCGCCCGCGCGATCAACTCCGAGGTGAAGGCCGGCCGCGGCTCACCCCACGGCGGCGTCTTCCTCGACATCGCCTCCCGGCTGAAGCCGGAGCAGATCATCAAGCGGCTGCCGTCGATGCACCACCAGTTCAAGGAGCTGGCCGACGTCGACATCACGGCCGAGCCCATGGAGGTCGGGCCGACCTGCCACTACGTCATGGGCGGTGTCGAGGTCGACCCCGACACCGGCGCCGCGCTCGTCCCCGGCCTGTTCGCGGCCGGCGAGGTCTCCGGCGGCATGCACGGATCCAACCGCCTCGGCGGAAACTCCCTGTCCGACCTGCTCGTCTTCGGACGCCGGGCCGGCCTGGGCGCCTCCGAGTACGCCTCCGCCACCACCGTGTCGGTGCCCGAGTCCGAGATCGAGGCCGCGATCGCCGAGGCCCTCGAGCCGTACGAGCGGGAGACCGGGGAGAACCCCTACGCGGTCCACCAGGAGCTCCAGCAGACCATGAACGACCTCGTCGGCATCATCCGCCGCGAGGACGAGCTCGAGCAGGCCATCGAGGCGCTCGGCAAGCTCCGCGAGCGCGTGGGCAACGTCGCCGTCGCGCCGTCCGCAGGTGCGACGGTCACGGAGGGGCAGGGCCCCGCGTACCACCCCGGCTGGCACCTGGCGCTGGACCTGCGCAACATGATGATCGTCTCGGAGTGCGTCGCCCGCGCCGCCCTCGAACGCCAGGAGAGCCGCGGCGGCCACACCCGCGACGACTACCCGAAGATGTCCGCCGACTGGCGCAAGCTCAACCTCGTGTGCCGCCTCACCGACGGCGTCGTCGAACTCAAGCGCCAGGACATGGAGCCGATGCGCGAGGACCTCCTCTCGCTCTTCGAACTCGACGAGCTGAAGAAGTACCTGACCGAGAGCGAGCTCCCCGCTGAGGAGAAGAACTGAGATGGGCTACAAGGCGAAGTTCCGGGTCTGGCGCGGCGACGCCGGCGAGGGCGAGCTCAAGGACTACACCGTCGAGGTCAACGAGGGCGAGGTCGTCCTCGACGTCATCCACCGGCTCCAGGCCACCGAGGCGCCCGACCTGGCCGTCCGCTGGAACTGCAAGGCCGGCAAGTGCGGCTCCTGTTCCGCGGAGATCAACGGCCGGCCGCGGCTGATGTGCATGACGCGGATGTCGACGTTCACCGAGGACGAGACCGTCACGGTCACGCCGATGCGCACGTTCCCCGTCATCCGCGACCTGGTCACCGACGTCTCGTACAACTACGAGAAGGCCCGCGAGGTCCCGGCCTTCGACGGCGGCGAGGTCGAGCCCGGCGAGTTCCGGATGCAGCAGGTGGACGTCGAGCGCTCGCAGGAGTTCCGCAAGTGCATCGAATGCTTCCTGTGCAACAACACCTGCCACGTCATCCGCGACCACGAGGAGAACAAGGAGCACTTCTCCGGCCCGCGCTTCCTCATGCGCGTCGCGGAGCTGGAGATGCACCCCGCCGACGTCGCCGACCGCCGGCAGATCGCCCAGGACGACTTCGGGCTCGGCTACTGCAACATCACCAAGTGCTGCACCGAGGTCTGCCCCGAGCACATCAAGATCACCGATAACGCGCTCATTCCCATGAAGGAGCGCGTCGTGGGCCGCCGCTACGACCCCCTGGTCTGGCTCGGCTCCAAGATCGGCATCGTGAAGCGCGACAAGGAGACCCCCAAGGCCTGACCGCCTCGGTGCCTCGGCCTCATGGGACCGCGCGAGGCCGAGGCACCATCAGATCGAAGCACAAACGTGAAGACCCGATTCACTCGGTTGTGCGTCACCGTGACCTGCGCCGGCGACTGACTGACCGTTATTGAGGCGGGTAGGTGACGCGGCCGTCCCCCAGGTCCAGTCGCCATGTGTCGTCCGGGCCGGGTTCCATGGTCAGGAACCATTTGTTAGAGAACATGATCCGCTGGAACCCCGAGTTGAAGGCGACCCACGAGAGCGGCCTTGCCGAGATCAGGGTGGAGAGAGCCTCAGCAGGCAGAGCAGTGAGAGGCCGGGTCACAGCATCCACGGTGGGGCCGATGGAGTGGATGCTTTCCATTCGCGCAGGACCGTGTCGAAATCTTCTCCTTCGGTCGCGGCTTGGAGGATGCGGACGTTTGGGGTGCCCGCGACGCTGACGGTGACCGAGGTGATGAGGCGGTCGGCGAGTGCGCCGGCGGCGATCACTCTGACCGCGACCAGCCCTGGCCAGATCCGCGCCAGCGCCTCTGCCGCTGACGGCCGAGGCACCCCATCGGCCTCAGCGAAGAGCTACTCCTGGAAATCCCGCTCCTCGCGGCGCGCGCTGCGCGATGATCCGTCTATATCGCCTTCTGAAGTGGGTCGACCCTTTTATCGAGAACCAGCCCTAGCCCGCTTTAGACGGTCTCCAAACAGAAACAGCCTTATCGGGTGTTGAGACAAGACGTGTGTCGTAGGGTCCGGAGATCTCCCATGGCTCAAAGTCCTCGGACGCGAGAACGGTGAGAAGGTCACCCTCGGATGTTTCGATTTCTAGACGTCCATCCTTGAATGCATCCACTCTCACCGCACTCCGACGAAGTAGACGGAGGATAGGGGCAAGATTGGACGGCTCATCAGTTGGGGTCAGCCTGGCATCGACTCCCGCTGGATCCCTCAGCGATACCGACTCTTCGATCCTGACCGTGAACTCCTCATCGTCGGCACGAATCAAGAGCGTGATGGCCCAGTCGATACAGACCCGTTCGATCGACCCACCTTGCGATACCGTCGACCAGCGGTCCTCGTGCTCGACAAGCGCCATACGAAATCACCTACCCCCCGGGCCACCCTGGCCATTTGCCATCATAATCTACCGGGATATGAGTGGCCGAGGGCGGGCCTGGCTTCCCATAGACGTCGACCGGCTGACCATGTGAGTTGTACACCCGAATATAGCCGTTTGGATATTTAGGAGTTGGATCCATGACACGGATCATATTGGCGTTTCCTGTTGCGTTCGGATCCTGAAAAACGATGCCCTTGCCGTTATCAGAAACCCGCGGGGCCCATCCATCCGGCACCGGCCGCGGAAGCTGCTGCTCTGCTGAGGTCACCTTACCGGCGAAGCCGTCTCCGATCTCGTCGGCGACGGCCTTGCCTGCCGTGGCCTCGAAGTCGGCCGCGATAGGTTCGATCTTGGGGGTTTCCGCTGCGGCGGCCACCGCTTCGGCGACTACATCTTCTGTGACGGCGGCACCGACCTCGCGGCCGACCGCAGCCGCACCCCCGGCGGCGATCCGGTTGAAGACGCCACGGAGCCGTGTGATGACGCCCTCGCTGCCCGCGCTGAGCAAGACGAGCACTTCCTGCGAACTCACGATCAGGTTGATCTTGTTCTGGGTGGCCCAGGTGACGTTCGCGTAGCGATCGCAGGCGTCACCGAGGGCGTTGCACAGCTTGATGAGACCGCCCAGCAGGCTGTGCCCGTCACCGGCTTGGTAGACCTTGTGCCAGTACCGCTGGATGGCGGCGAAGTCCCGCGTCTTGCTGGAATCGGCCAGTTGGCCGATACTCCAGTTCAGCCACTCGGCGACCTTGTTCACCTCGTTCGCCGCGGCGTACCACTTGCCGGCGGCGTTTTCGAGGTTGTTCGGGTGCGCGGCCGGCCAGTACCCGACCAGCAAGGTAGCCAGAATCCGGTTGGCACCGAGATAGGGGCCCGTCGCCGCCGGACCGATGGCGCTTTGCGGCTCTGCCAGCGACATGTCCGGGTAGACCTCGTTGGGGCCCAGAAGAGCCGATGCGCCGCCGCTCGCATCGGCACGCGACCGGTGATCGGCGGCTAGGTGGTTATTGGCCGTCTGTGTGAGGCCGAGCGAGGCGCCACCGATGACGACGATCGCCTGCCGGAACGCCTTCCATGCGGCCTGTACGGCGGGGGCGTACTTGGCGTTGAAGATATTGGCGGCCTTGTCGTTGCCCGCCATGCCGTGGTTGCCGTCCAGACCGCCGAGCAGGCGCATCCACGTGTCGATGAGGTCGTGCTGCCCCACTGCGAAGTTCTTCGCGGCGCCGTCCACCATCGCCGGGGAGACGTCGACACGACGCGGGGCCACCATTGGCGGACGCCACGGTTGTTTCGGCTGCCAGGGAAGGGTTCCGCTGCCAGTCACACGACGTCCCACATCGTGACGTTCGTATCCAGGGAAACGTGGTAATTAGCGTGCGCAGTCGTGATCACTTTCCGAAGCCCCGCCAGCTGTTCGGCCATGTCATGAGCGGCGGCCTTCCATTCGCCGTGAGCGATCCGGTACGCACGGGCGGCGTCGCCCTCCCACCGGACCAGCGACGCCTGAAGGTCACGGTCCAGGTCGGCCAGCGCTCGCCGTACCGCCTCCAGCACCTGTCCGAAGCCAGCGGCGGCCTTCTCCATGGCCGCGAGCTCGGCCACGATCCGATCTCCCATGAACCTCAGCTCACGAATCAGCGCACGTATTGATTCCCGGTATCCAGCGGTCCGCCCGATCGGAGACTCGCTGCCTAGGGTCACATGATGTCATGACAGGTCAGTATCTGTCAGAGGGGGCGTCGTCATCCGATCAGCGCCTTTAGCATGGCCATTTCAGACCAGGTAACCGAAATGTCGAACATATCGTCAACCACGATGACTCACGGGGCAACTGGGTGGGGTGAGTGATTCGACGGCTTGGCGGTTCGTGTCTGTTCGTCTGTTTCTGTTGTTGGCTGGTCTTGGACGGTCGCCCGTGGCGCTCGGGTGGGCGGCGGTTCCACAGGCCGCTCGGGGTCTTCTTTCTGGGGTTGTCGGGGTTGTTGGTGCTGGTCAGCCCGATTTCGGCAGGGCGCATAGCCGGTGCCAGCAGGTGAGGAATGCCTCCTTCCAGGGCCAGGTGGCGCTGATCTTCAGCGTCCGCTGCCGGGCGTGGTGGACGAGGCGTGCGGGTAGGTGCCACGGGCAGTACCGCATGGTGGCGGATTCGGCGCGGGCGGGTCGCGGGGATCTGACCGATCGCCTCGGCCAGCACGGCCAGATGATCGGCCACATCGCCTGAGCCGGCGTTCCCCGGTCTCCCCAACATCGCCAGGCACTCGGCGGTGTTGGTTCACCAGCCGCCAGTGGATGGAACCCGAAACCCTTCTTGAAGGTGGCGGCCGCGCCCTGCTTGGCCGAATGCGCCGTGATCAACGTGGCGTCGATGTCGATCACGATCCAGCCGCACAGCGGCTTGCCCGCCACCCGCAGCCACGGGAACCCCATCTGGCCAGCCTCGATCAGCTTCCACACCTGCGCACGGACCCGGGCGCGCGCCCTGGCCACGCGAGTCACCGTGATCGGATCGCAGGTCTCTCCCAGCACGCGCCGCACCGTCGAGTCCGACGGCGGATCCCCGAACACCTCGGCCTCGTGGGCAGCAACGCGATCTGCCGCATGCTGGTGGCCCCGAGCGCGATCGTGACCGCCAGCTGCACCAGCACCACGCTGACAGTCCCACACCGCAGACCGCTCCACCCGCGCCAACGCTGACCCCAGCACACCCGTCAACCCGGTCTGATCAGCGCATTTACGCAGCAGCACCGCGCCCGCATACCCGACGGCCCTTACCGGTCCCAGCCACAGACGGCCGGTGGTCCCATCGCGTACTGTTCACCCGAAGGTGCACCCGTTCCCGCACAAGATCTGACTTCAGCAATCGGATCCTCGCAGGCCAGGTGCACCTTCCGCGCGTAAACGATCAATCACGGCGTTGATCGGTGAATACCCGAGGTCAGCAGTGCGGATGTGCAGCGGAAGATCTCGTCTTATGCCACTACGCACTATCCCAGAAAAGAACGTGACCGCTCGTGACCTCCCGCACGATGGATGCGCAGGCCAAGGCGACCCCCAAGGCCCGACTCGACCGATCCCCGCTCATGCCCCGGCCGATGGCCGGGACGCACCCGTGTCCCGGTCGGACGTGCCGCCGCGCATGGCCGTCTTCCAACCGGGCGCCGTACGAGGGCCGGCCGACAACTTGACCGGATGAAGCGGACAAACGGGATCAGCACGGCCTGGTCATGTGAACTGAGCCCCTTGGCGCTCTAGCCTTTGACGGGTGGAAGCCGAGGAGACAGAGATGTCCAACGCCCCCGACGACCCCGGGCACCGCCCCCCACCCCCCCGCCAGGGCGACCCCCAGCCCTACCAGGGCGATCCCCAGCCGTATCAAGGCCCTCCTCAGCCGCACGCCGGTGGACAACCACCGTACGGCCCATACGCGCCGCCACCCCCGAACCAGCCCCCGGTGCCCGCAGGCCCTTGGCAAGGCACGCCTCCGGGCTTTGATCCGTATCCACCGCCCCCGCCGAGGTACCAGCCCCGCCCCGTCGGTAAGGGCTTCATGGGAGCGCTGCTGGACTTCAACTTCAACCATATGGTCACGCCCAGGCTGATCAAAGTGATCTACATCGCCGCGTTCCTACTCGTCAGCCTGACCTCGCTCTTCGTGTTGCTGGTCGGCCTGTGGGCGCTGCAGTTCAGCTGGGGCAAGTACTTCGGCATATTCCTGGTCCCAGCCGCTCCTCTGCTGTGGTTGTTCGAAATCGTCGGCGTGCGCATCACCCTTGAGTTCGCGATCAACCAGTTCAAGATCACCGAGCATCTGAAGGCAATACGAGAACGGGAGGAACTGCGCTGATCGCCGTTTCCCTCCGTGGTGAGCACGTTAGGCTCTCGGAGGCACCTACTGACGGGGCGAGGAACGGGTAGTGGCGGGCATCGAAGGGCCGTCCGAGACACGGCGCGAGGATTTCGAGACACGCCGGGACACCGTTCCATCCCAAAACGACCCGTCCAGCTTCACCCGTCGTGACAGCGATGCGCCCGGCCCGTCGCTCGTCCGGCTTCCCGCCGACCTCGCCGACCGCTTCACCGTCCTCGGCGAACTCCCCGCTCAGGGGGCCGAATCCGACCTGCTGCACGTCCGCGACGCCGTGGGCACGGAGCTCGTCGTCAAAATCTTCCGGCGGGGCTTCACGGCCGACCGTTCGGTGTGGCGGGAAGTGCCGACGCTCGACTCCCCGCATGTCGTGCGCATCATCGATACCGGACACGCGGAGGGACGCGACTACGAGGTCATCGAGTACGTCCCGGAGGGCAACCTGCGGGTACTCGGCGCCCAACTGCCCCCCGCCCTCGTCGCTGAGGTCGTCGCACAGCTCGCGGCCGGGCTGGACCGGCTGCACGCGGCCGGGATCGTGCACCGCGACCTGAAGCCGGAGAACGTCCTGGTTCGCGGGACCACTCCACTCCGTCTCGCCATCACCGACTTCGGTCTGAGCCGAGTGATCGAGCAGAGCGTCGTGTTCGCGTCCTCGTCACGCACTCTCGCGTACGCCGCGCCGGAGTCGCTGTCCGGCCAGGTCTCCCCCGCCCGCGACTGGTGGTCGCTCGGCATCATCGCGCGCGAGCTGCTGACCGGCCGTACCCCGTTCGCGGGCATGAGCGAGACGGCGGTCGTCGACCATCTCGCGACCCGCACCATCGACTGCGACGACATCGCCGACCCGCGGATGCGCCTCCTCTGTCGGGGCCTGCTGACCCGGGACCCACGTCGGCGATGGGGCGGCGAAGAGGTCAGGCAGTGGCTCGACGGAGCGAGTCCGGCGGTAGCCCCGCCGACCCCGCTCAGCACGTCGCCGCTCACCGCGGGCACCGCTGCGGGCGCGCTGGCCTTCGGCGGCCGGACGTACACCGACCGCGGCGAGCTGGCACGCGCGTTGCTCACCGACTGGGAGTCCGCGGCACGCTACTTCTTCGGAACGATGTACACCCCTGTCGGCCCGAGCGAAGCATGGCAGGCACTACGCGGCTGGCTGAACGGCTTCGAAGACGACCCGGAAGGCCGCATCCGCCTCATCGACGAGCGCCTGACCGGCGACCACTCGCCCGATGTCAAGCTGCTGTACCTGCTGCGCTGGCTAGATCCCACCCTCGAGCCCCACTTCCTCGGGCTGCGCCTGCTCCCGGACGACCTCCCGGTCCTCGCGGCCATCGTCAACGATCAGCACCATCCGGACCACCGCACGGCGGCGAGCACGGCCCGGGCCCTGTGGGAGGATCGGCTGCTCCCCGTCCTCGCCGGCTTCTCCGGGACCGAGGAACTGACAGCCATCGACCATCGCTGGCAGGGGCTGGTGACGTCCTGGAACCGGCAGGCGGAATGGCTGCGTTCTCAGCTCCCCCGATCCGCCGGCCGCCTTCCCGACGCCGGAACGAGAGGCCTGGACGAACCCCCGGTGGTGCTGGCCACCCTGCTCGCCCTCGCCGGTCGGCCTGACCAGGCGGAGGAATCACTGGCCACGGCAGCCGGTCGTGCCCGCGACTCGGTGCGGGAACCGGTCCCCTGGTTCTCCTGGCTCTCCGACCAGGCAGGCGACGATGCTCTCCGGCTGTTCGCGCTGGTTCGGGCAGCCCCGGACGCGGTACTGGAGGTCGAGGCCGCAGCTCGCCAGAGATACGAGTCGGAACAGCGAGCCGCCGAGGGACACCGGCGCTGGGAGGAACGCGAACGGCATCGGCTGTCCGGACGCCGGGCGGCCGTGATCCGCGCCATCCTGTGGACACTCCCGCTGGCCGTCCTCTGGATCGGCGGCAGTTGGGTGATCTTGAGTATCGTCCGGCTGGCATCTTCCGAGCGGGGCAGCCAAGCGGTCGACATTTCCTCCTTCACTGCGCCATTTCTCGCGATCGGTGCCATTGCCTGGGCCGTCGAGGCTGGATCCGAAGTCTTCCTCGCGTCAAAGCTGGGTGCCGACTACACGGCCTCCGGGCCGTGGTCAGGACTGGCAAAAATCTTCGGTTCGACGAGTCGGGTATTGTCCGGTGCTTCTCAGGCGGTGTCTCAGAGGAGCCGGAGAACCGGCGACCGCGGCTGCGGGCTCGCGGTTCTGCTCTGCGTCCTACCTCTCCTCATGCTTCTCATTCTGATCCCCGCATTGATCGCCGTCTCGTGGCTGCTCTGGCTGGCGGTGCTGGTACTGGTCCCGCTCGGGCACGTCGTCATGGTGGGGGTACGCATGCAGCGCTGGTGGCAGGCACATGAACGGGCTCGGGAACAGGCTGTAGGAGGACGACTGTGAGCAGCGGTGTCGAGGCGGACATCGCCCTGGACGCGGCGGTGATCGCGTCTCTCGGGCTCGTGCGGGTAATGGGGGGTGCGGCCGGCCTTGCGGCGGCCGGGGCTGGCGCGCTCGCCGCTCTCGCGGAGGGGCGTGCCGAAGTGCGGGCGCAAGAACTACAGGAGGCGCAGGAGCTGGAGAAGGCGGTGGGCGAGGCGCTGGACAGGAGCGCCCGGATCGCCGCGCTGGCGCAAGCGGCTCGCCGCCACGGCGTAGCCGTCGAACTCCCTGTTCCAGTGGAGGTCTCCGGCCGCTCCGCCGAGGAGCTCGCCGCATGGATCACCGAGACCGATACACGGATCGCGGTGGCTGAGGAGTCGCTGGCGGAGGCGATCGCCGAGGCCGCCGCCGGGCGTATCTTCGACGCCCTCTCGACATCGATTCGGGCGAAACCGGCGGACGGCCGGTCGGCGGCCGCCCCTCCTCCCACGGCGTCCCCGGCCGACCTCACCCGTCTCCTCAAACGACTGGCGCCGGACGCCACCGATGAGGATCGGCAAGCCGTTACCGAGGCCGCGGAACAGGCCGCGGACGCGTCCACCGTGTCAGAGGCCGAAGGACGGCTCACCGAGGTCCGGATCCGTATCCAGGAGGCGAACGAACGGGCCCGTGAGCGCCGTGACGGAAGGACCGCCGCGCTGCGGTTCCTTCGAGAGCTGGAGGCGCATCCGGCCGCGGAAGACGTACGAGTCCGGCTCCGCGAGGTCGCGGACGGCATGCGTCTCTTCGACGAGGAGCTGCGTACCGAGGCCGTTCGTCTCGTCGAGGACGTTCAGCGGCAGGCCGAGCAGGAGTACGTCGCCACGGTGCTTCGCGAAGCGTTCGGCGCGCTGGGCTACGAGGTCGGCGACGGCTTCGAGACGCTCACCGCTCAGGACGGTGAGGCGGTGCTCACGCGAGGCGACTGGCCGCAGCACGCCGTCAAGGTCCGCGTCGACGACGCGCGGCAGGTGCGGATGGCGCTGCTGCGGACCGAACCGGCGGAGAGCGACGAGCAGCGGCGTCTCGACGTCGAGCGGGAGGAGCAGTGGTGCGCCTCCTTCGACGCAGCCAGAGAACGCCTGGCCGAGGCCGGCGTCCATGCTGACGTACGGTGGCGCGTCGAGCCGGGTACGCAGCGTCTCCCGGTCACACAGCGCCGGCGCTCAGGTCGGCAGCAAGACGAACGCCGTCATGAACTCGGCAGGTGAGGCTGCTGGCGGACAACACGGCCCGACGGCAGCCCACTAATGGTCGGCCCAGCGGACCCCATCGCCCAGCAAGCAACCGAATTGGCTGCTCGCCGAGGCAGACGGCCAGCCCCTCCCCTGCTTCTCCACATTCGACCCGTCCATCCTGCCGGAACTCACTTCTCGCGCCATTCCGCCTGATCCCTCAGCGCCCGCAGGTCCTCACTCATTCGGAACATGACGACGACGTATTCCAGCGCGACGCGCACCGCCGTGATTTCTCCGACCCACACGGCAGGGGTGCTGAGCATCATGACCCAGCCCGCGAAAGGCCACAGGTGGCCGCCTGCCATCCAGTGCCCGGTCAGGAACCAGAAACAGCACTGCATTGACGCCAGGACGAGCGTTGCACCGTAGGCGGCCCGCACGAGATGCGCCGTCGCGTAATTCTCAAAGCGGGTATCAAGCAGGGCGCCAAGAAATGTCATCCGTCGTTCCGGCACGTCGCTCCTCACAGCTTCGACCAGATCGCCACGAGCACGAACATGGCCAGCGCCTTCACACCGACCACCGCCCCGGCCCGCCCAGTTCCTCCCAACTGGGCAGGTACGCATCCGGCACCGTGGTCTCCGCGGGACCCGCAGTGCTCTGCCTCACGCGTCCGGCGTGCCAGCGGCGGAGGCGAACACCCGCCATGACCACGCCCGCCGCTGGGAGGGCCGTCATCACCAGGCGGAACGCCAGGGGCATCCACCAGCCCATCGTGAGCAGGCCGAACAATGCCGCAGGCCCAGACAACACGAGCAGGCAGCCGACCGCATCGAACGGCACCGCCCGGCGCATCCACGGCACCACCCGCCCAATACGAAGCCGCGTCACCAAGATCCACTCCCACGGCCCCAGCACCGCATACTCCGCCTCCTGGATGAGAGCGAGCGCCAGCTCACACGCCAGCATCACCGCCCAGCCGACCAACGCCCAGACGGCCAGGCTCATCAGCCAGCCCGCGCCCAGCCACACGGGCGACATCAGCCCCGTCCACCAGACAGCGCGGCCCGCCGCCCGCACACGCTCACTCCACATCGCGGTCACCCCCGCCCGACTCGCGTCCTTCGCCGTGTCGCTTGTTCTCATCGACCGCCGCGTGCTCACGCACCAGCGTCGTGGCCAAATCCGCATCACCCAACCCTGCGAAGCCCGCGCCCAAGAACCACTATGAGCCGACGACGACCGCCCGCCGCTGTCCCCGGCATTCGGTCCAGGCCGCCTACACATCGCCCACCGCGCGACTCGCATTGACCAGGTCCGCCGCGCTGACCGCAGCGCCATCCAGTACGCGCGCGCAAAGGCCGACGGCGTATAGGCAAGAAAGAGACCGTTGGAGTGCAGGTCCCTCATACCCGCACCCCAACGGCCCAACATCCCGGTCGCCCAACCGGGACGGTAGGCGCGCGACGGCTGAATGACGGTTGCGAGATTCCGTCCCGTGCCGCGCACCCACGTCGACGACGTCGCTTCGAGCCGCCTCAGGATTGCCGTCTTCCGGATATCGCTCGATCAAATGATCTGGGTCGATCAGTTCCGCAGCTTTGTCCGGATGTCTGGTTGTTGGAAGCGCGAGCGCATCGAGCAGTCCCCGGTACTCGTTCTCGATGCTGGTGCGACCGCCGCTTGCCCGTACGCCGCAGCGTGTTGGCTCGCGCTGATCCGCTGTAGAAGCCGAGTCACGGACTGGTCGTCGATCACCAAGCACTCGGCGGTAACGGCCGAGAACGCGGTGAACGTTCGCCGCCAAGCCGACCAGATGATGACCCAGCCAGGGCACCTGCTCTCCAGACTGGCGGCGATCTCCGCAGCGCGGAAATTCCGTTGAGGCTGATACGGCTCGGGGGGACGCGCGTGAATAGCGTGCTTAGCGCTCACGCGTGCACTCCCAGCACTCGCCGTATGGCGACTATGATGTTGCCCTTATCGCTAGCTCTTCCGATCGCGTCGCCCCATGACCAGTAGAGCCACCAGACGCCAGCGAGTTCGCGACAACTGATCTCTTCGGACAATTGCCGCGCTTCCGGATTTACCAGCACCAGAACGGGCGGACTCGATCGAGTGGTTTGGATGACTCGGCAGGCGAGCCCGACCGTCTCGGCCTCCCGCTTCAGTTCATTTAGTAACTGGAGCGCCATTCCCATCGTCGTTTCGTCGTCCATATCGCGGCTCCTGACACGCGGTTAGCCGATGTCTGAGATGCTGGCCTCAGCCTCCTACGGTAGCTCCCTCTTGGCAAGTCCCCGATGGCAACTTCCCGAAAGGTTCCATATGTCTGTTCGCCCCAGTCCGACCGTCCGGGCTCGTCGTCTGCGTTACGAACTCCGGCGCATCCGCGAGGAACGCGGCCTGACCATCGACGACGTCGTACGCCAGGCAGGCGGGGACTGGAGCGCTTCGGCTCTCAGCCGCTGGGAGACCGGCGAACGCCGGATACGGCCGGTCGATCTACGCGCGCTGCTCGACCTCTACGACATTCAAGACGAGCACCGCGAAGTGCTCCTGACGTTCGCCCGGCAAGCCCGCGAGAAGGGATGGTGGCACTCGTTCGGCGGAGCCATCCCGTCCTGGTTCGAGTTCTACATTGGGCTCGAAACCGAAGCCACGTCCATCCACGTCTACGAGGCTGAGTTGGTTCACGGCTTGCTTCAGACGCCGGAGTACTACCGCGCCTTCCTACGCGTCGGTCCCGCCGCTGCCCAGGCGGAGGAGATCGAACGCAAGATCGCCGTTCGGACGGCACGTCAGGAGCGCCTGACAAGTGACGACCCGCCGAAGTACTGGGCCGTGTTGAACGAAGCCGTCATCCGGCGCGTCGTCGGAGGCTCCGAGACGATGCGCACACAGCTGCAGCACATCGCGAAGATGGCCGAGCTGCCGCACGTCGACGTCCAAGTGCTCCCCTTCAAAGCTGGAGCGCACCCCGCGATGGACGGATCGTTCGAGATCCTTGGCTTTCCGGAACCGGCAGACCCCGATGTCGTGTACTTGGAGAGCCAGACAGGCAGCCTCTACCTTGAGAAGGAAGCAGAGCTTCAGCGGTACACGACGATGTTCACAGCTATGATCGCTAAGGCACTCGATCCAGACGAGTCCCGAGCACTGATCGCCCAGGTGGCGAGCGAGTTCTAGAACGAAGGATGTGCGAGATGCCCACGCAAACGGACCTATCTCGCGCCCTATGGCGTAAGAGCCGTCGCAGCAACAATGGCGGCTCATGCGTCGAGGTGGCCGCCGTCGACCTATCAGGATCCGCCCCTTCCACCGCAGTAGAGCGGTAACGACCGCCGGGACACACCGTTGAAATGGCCCGTAGGACCTTTCGAGGTTCTACGGGCCACGCCTGCTGTGACGACTTTCCCTAGAGGGTCGAGGGAGACGCCCTACGGGCATCCCCCGATCGGGGTAGCGGCTACCGCGTCAGGCCTGGCCGCGCTTGGCGCGGGCGCGGGTGCGCTCGCGTTCCTTCGAGTCGAGGATGACCTTGCGCAGCCGGATCGCGGCGGGGGTCAGCTCGACGCATTCGTCGTCGGCGACGAACTCCAGGGCGGCCTCCAGGCTGAGGACGCGCGGCGGGGTGAGCCGCTCGAACGTCTCCGCCGTCGAGGACCGGATGTTCGTCTTCTGCTTCTCCTTGGTGATGTTGACGTCCATGTCGTCGGCGCGGGAGTTCTCCCCGACGATCATTCCTTCGTACACCTCGGCGCCGGGCTCGACGAAGAGCGAACCGCGCTCCTGCAGGTTGAACATCGCGTATGCGGTCGCGGCACCGACCCGGTCGGAGACCAGCGAGCCCGTCGGCCGGGTGCGCAGCTCACCGAACCAGGGCTCGTAGCCCTCGAAGACCTGGTGCGCGATGCCCGTACCGCGCGTCTCGGTGAGGAACTCGGTGCGGAATCCGATCAGTCCACGGGCCGGGACCACGAACTCCATCCGGATCCAGCCGGTGCCGTGGTTGGTCATCTGCTCCATGCGGCCCTTGCGGACGGCGAGCAGCTGGGTGATCGCGCCGAGGTACTCCTCCGGAGCGTCGACGGTGAGGCGCTCGACGGGCTCGTGCAGCTTCCCGTCGATCTCCTTGGTGACGACGCGGGGCTTGCCGATCGTGAGCTCGTAGCCCTCCCGGCGCATGGTCTCGACCAGGATGGCCAGCGCGAGCTCGCCGCGGCCCTGGACCTCCCAGGAGTCCGGGCGGTCGGTCGGCAGCACACGGATGGAGACGTTGCCGATGAGCTCGCGGTCGAGCCGGTCCTTGACCAGCCGGGCGGTGACCTTGGTGCCCTTCTCGCGGCCGGCCAGCGGACCGGTGTTCGTGCCGAGGGTCATCGAGATGGCCGGCTCGTCAACCGTGATGAACGGCAGCGGGCGCGGGTCCTCCGGGTCGGCGAGGGTGTCACCGATCATGATGTCCGGAATGCCGGCGATGGCGATGATGTCGCCCGGCCCGGCTTGTTCGGCCGCCTTACGCTCCAGCGCCTCCGTCATCAGCAGCTCGGTGATCTTGACGCGCTCGATGGTGCCGTCGTGCTTGCACCAGGCGACCTGCTGCCCCTTCTTGATCACACCGGCGTGCACCCGGCACAGCGCGATACGGCCGAGGTAGGAGCTGGCGTCGAGGTTGGTCACGTGCGCCTGTAGCGGTGTGTTCGGGTCGTACGCCGGCGCGGGAATCGTCCCCCGGATGACCTGGAACAGCGGCTCAAGGTCCTCGGCGTCCGGCAGCCCGCCGTCCGCGGGCTTGTTGAGACTCGCCCGCCCGGCCTTCGCCGAGGCGTACACGATCGGGAAGTCGATCTGGTCCTCGGACGCGTCGAGGTCCATGAACAGCTCGTACGTCTCGTCGACCACTTCGGAGATGCGGGCGTCCGGCCGGTCGACCTTGTTGACCACGAGGATGACCGGCAGCTTGGCAGCAAGGGCCTTGCGCAGGACGAACCGGGTCTGCGGCAGCGGCCCCTCGGAGGCGTCGACGAGGAGGACCACGCCGTCGACCATCGACAGGCCGCGCTCGACCTCACCGCCGAAGTCGGCGTGGCCGGGGGTGTCGATGATGTTGATCGTCATGCCCCCGTGCAGCACGGCGGTGTTCTTCGCGAGAATGGTGATGCCCTTCTCGCGTTCGAGGTCGTTGGAGTCCATGACCCGCTCGTCGACGTCCTGGTTCTCACGGAACGCGCCGGACTGCCAGAGCATGGCGTCAACGAGCGTCGTCTTGCCGTGGTCGACGTGAGCGACGATCGCGACGTTACGGAGATCGTCCCGAGTGGCGATGGGCATACGTGCGGGTCTCGCTTCGTGGTGTGGGAGTCGCCGCGGGATCCGCGCGGCGTCATCCAGTCTACTTGGCTCGCAGAGGACACCGATCGGGCAGCCGTCCGGCCCGTTTTCCGAGCGGAATGTCATGGCAACCGAATCACGGGACGCCGCGTCAAACCATGGGTGGGACGCCCCGATCCTGGCCGGAGCATTCACCGGGGCGTCCCGCCCTATCGATCTTGCACACCCTGCCGTCGCGCCGCATCATGGGTCGTCCGTGAGTGCGAGGAGCGTACGTGAGCCACTGGACGGTGCCGGGCTACACCGAACTCGGCGAACTCGGCTCCGGCGGCTTCGGACGGGTCGTACTGGCCCGTCATGACGATTCCGGCACCACCGTCGCCATCAAGTACCTGGATGCCGAACGGCTTGGCGGTGAGGCCTTCTTCGCCCGGTTCCGGGACGAGGCACGTGTCCTGGCGATGCTGGACAGCCCGCACGTGACCCGGTTGTACGAGTACGTCGAGGGAGACGACCAGGCCGCGATCGTCATGGAGGCGGTCGACGGCGCGTCCCTCCGTGCGGTGCTGGACGCACACGGGCCGGCGGGGCCGGAGGCGGCCCTGTCGGTGCTGAGGGGTTCTCTGCTCGGACTCGCCGCGGCTCATGCCGCCTCGGTCGTGCACCGCGACTACAAGCCCGCGAACGTCCTGGTCCAGCAGGACGGCCAGAGCAAGGTCGCCGACTTCGGGATCGCCGTGTGGTCGGGGGAATCCAGCCGGCCGGCCGGCACGCCGTCCTACATGGCACCGGAGCAGTGGGAGGGCGGGCCGGCCGGTCCCGCGACCGATGTCTACGCGGCGACCTGCGTCTTCTTCGAGTGCGTCACGGGCCATCGGCCGTACGACGGCGATGATCAGGCGACGCTACGGCGTCAGCACCTGACGGCACCGGTTCCGCTCGACGATCTCCCCGAGGCGGTGCGGCCGCTCGTCACGCGCGGCATGGCGAAGGCCCCGGCCGATCGGCCACCGGGAGCGCTCGAGTTCGTGGCCGAGTTGGAGGCGGCGGCCAGAGAGACGTACGGCCCGGACTGGGAGCGCAACGGCCGGAGGCGCCTCGCCGAGGCCGTCGCGGGGCTGGCCGTGCTGCTGCCCTTCGCCTTCCTTCTCGGCACCGCCCCAGGCGGTGTCGGCGCGGGCGGCGGAGGAGCCGGGGCGGGCGCGGGCAGCGGAGGCACCGGTCCCGGTATCGGTGCCCCGGGCGCAAGGATCGGCCGAACGACGGGCCGAAGATTGCTGGGCAAGACAGGTACCAAGGTAACGATCGCGATCACGGGCGCAGCGATCATCGGTGCTGCAGGGACTGTCGTGCTAATGCCTAAGGAGAAGCGACACCATCAGCCGCCTCCGACGCACGCGGCAACGCCTCTAACAATCTCGTACGTTCCCCTGCACCAGCGGTTCACGAAGCCGGCGTTCGACATCATGGGCAAGTACGTAAAGGTCGGCGGGCTGCCGAACCCGACGATCGAACGGGAGGTCAACCGCTTTCTGCGGTTGCCCTTGGACCAGCAGATGGAGCGGTATCGGACGCACAGCGCTGCGACGCCGATATCGGAGCAACGAAAGGTCACAACGACGATCGAAGTTGGATTGCGGGGCCCTCACCTGCTGTCGGTGCGCTACCGGTTCGAGGCGGCCGGTATGGCGATGGGCGATCGCGTGGAGAGCTTCGTGTCTCGTTCGGTGACCGTGAATCTGACGACAGGTCGACGTCTTCGCGCACAGGACATCCTCCGACCAGAGGTACTGACTCCATCAGGCGTGAGGCGCCTAATTCAGCGCATCGGCAGGCTGTCCCCTGGCGGTTCCTTGTGTGAAGGCGGAAAAATATGGTCCCCGCGGCTGTCCCCCGCCGGAATCGACAGCGACGATAAGGACGTGCGATACCTCGACCTGCTGCCCACGGCGACCGGGATCGAGTTCAACGTGTTGCTGTACATGATGGGCTACGATATGGCGTGCGCCGAATCATTCGTGTCGGTCCCGTACGCCAAACTGTCCGATCTCGTCGTCCCGGCGTTTCGGGCTGACGCCCAACGTTCGGCGAGTGCCCTTCCGGTGCCCTCACCATCGTGAGCCCCGGCGATGCTTCTCAGCCCGGGTCTCTCACTCCGGTCCACCGAGATGCCGCTCGACGGTCTGCACCTTCGCGTTGAGGCCGTCCGTGACGCCCACGCGGATGTCCGCCTTCAGGACCAGGCTGACGCGGGGCGCGCGGGCGGCCACGGCGTCGACGGCTCGCTTGACGACCTCCATCACCTCGTCCCATTCGCCCTCAATGCTGGTGAACATGGCGTCGGTGCGGTTGGGCAGCCCGCTTTCCCGCACGACCCGGACGGCCTCGGCGACGTGTTCACCTACCGACTCTCCGACGCCGAGCGGGGTGACCGAGAAAGCGACGATCATCGGAGCTCCTTCAGGTAGCGGCGTACGGCCTCGACCACGGGTACATCGGCCGGCAGCCATGGCACGTCGGCCAGTTCGGCTTCGGCGAGCCAGCGCAGCTCAGAGTGCTCGAGAGCGCGCGCCTCGCCGCGTACGACCGTCGCCGTCCAGACTCGCATGACCATCCCGTTGTGCAGTCGGCAGTCCTCACCGATGCGCCGGCCGATCGCCACGTCGATCCCGAGCTCCTCACGGCATTCCCGGACAAGGGCGTCCGTCTCCGTCTCCCCTGGTTCGACCTTGCCGCCAGGGAACTCCCAGCCGCCGGACAACTCCGGCGGCTCGGCACGCTGGGCGGCCAGCAGCCGCCCCTCGTGAATGATCGCCGCTCCCACGACAACCGTCGGCGCGTCGCTCGGAGGAATCTCCACCTACAGCCTCTTCGTCGGACCGTTGTGACCGTTGTGGGCGGTCGGACGGGTGAAGCCCACAGCACCACCAGGGTAGGTCTTGTAGTTCTGGAACTTGATCACGTCGCCGGTATGGGGTGCGACGACCATGATTCCCTTCTGCGGGTTGTAGACCATTCCGACGTGGCCGGGACCGGTGTGACCGGGCTTGTAGTCGAAGAACACCAGGTCGCCGGGCTGCTCCTGCCCCTTGGGAATGGAGGCACCCCACCAGTACTGCTCGTCGGACAGGCGGGGAATGCTGACTCCCGCGGACCTGTACGCGAACATCGTGTAGCTGGAGCAGTCGTACCCGTTCGGCCCCATCCCGCCGAAAATGTAGGGCTTGCCGATCTGGGCCTTGGCCCAGGTCAGGACCTTGGCGATGACCTCGTTCGGCGCGGCGGGCGCACCGTTCATGTCAACGCAGGTCGGTCCGTTGGCCTGGGTGACGTCGAAGCTGCCGCCGGCGTACCGCTTGGCCCATGACAAGACGTCGTTGACGTACTGCACCGAATGGTTGTAGGCGAAGACCGCTGTTCGGGTCCGGGTCGGCGCACCACTGTGCTTGAGATAGTTGGCCGCGCCGGGAATCGCATCCGCCGGGTCGTACCTGTCCCTCTTGTGGTCGCCGTCGCCATCGATCCCGAATGACGCCCAGGTGCCGGGCATGAACTGCATCGGGCCACCGGCTCCCACCGAGTTACTGCCGCTGTGGACGCCGGGAAGGTTCGACCGCCCGTGATCGGTCTCGATCTTGCCGATGCCGGCCAGCAGGTTCCAGGGAACGCCGTACTGCTGACCGGCTTTCTTGTAGAGCTGCAGATAGTTCGACGGAATGCCATTGGCATCGCCGGACTGCTGCGGCTGGGAGGCGGCACCGGAGGTGTCCGTGCAGTCGCCGCCTCCACCCGCGCTTTGATAGAGCGTGTTCGCGCCGAAGAAGAGCGGGATCGCCACCAGGCTCATGAAGAAGAGCGCTGCGGCGCCTCCGGCGATGATGATCGGTAGGCGGACCGATCCCTGGTCCGACAGTTCGAAATGACGAAGAGAGATAATGCGACGGCCGCCGTTACGGCCACCGAAGCCGACGCCGCTCGTCAGCTGCCGGCGAAGCCTCATCTCCCACCTCTCTAGTTGTCGCCCTCATCCGCTGGCCGGAACGCGTACACCACCCAGCCCCCACCGGACCTCGTCGTCGTGACGGCGTACTGCTCGGTCTTGTCGCTGGTCTTTCCTCCCTTCGTGATGTGCTGCGTACCGGTCACCACGAAGATGAGCTGGTCCTTGCTGAAGAAGCGAAGCGAGTCGAGCCGTGCGTCCGAGGTGGAGACCTCCTGGTCCTGCTGACGCTGCTGCAGCGTGGCCGGGGTCGGCTGCAGTTGGGGCGCCAGTTCTGCGGTCACCAGACTCTGTAGCCGGCCGAGGTAGGCCTTGGGATCCTCGTCGTACCGATAGGTGCCATACGCGATGGTGAAGCGACGTGCCACATCAGCCGCCGTCTTGAAGTCGTTCTGCGAGAACGGCAGCATCGAGTAGATGTCGTACGAGCCGGGCGACGGCGGTGGCCCGGTCGGAACGGGTGCCAGCGTCGACGGTACGGCCGACGGGGAGGGCGACGTGGCCGCCCTCCCCCCAGCCTTGCTCTTGTGTCCACCGCTTCCGGTGCCGATGGTCAGGATCACTCCGGCCGCGACAAGGAGCACCACCAGCGCGGCGAACAGGAACTTCCGCTGGCGGTCGGTCAGGTCCATCGGCCCCTCATCGTTCGTCGTCACCGTCTTCGTGCTTCACCGGGCGTAGCCAGAACGGCATGGACGGGCCGTCATCCCGCGACCTGCCCGACCACAGCGGCGGCGGCGCCTTCCGCTCGGAAGGGCTCTCCTCACGCCGGTTGGCCGCGGACGCCGAGTCGGGCCTGGCTCCGGGCGCTGCTCCGCGCGCCGGAGAATTCTTCTGCCGCTCCCCCGAACCACCGGAGTCTCGTCGCGGAGTCGTACGGCCGCCGGACCCGCCGCCGAACCAGCTCCGGCCACCGCCACCGGCACCGCCGCTCGCCGCGCCGTCGTTCCCGCCGCCGGGCCTGCCGCCGCCACTCTCGCCTCCACCAGCCGGTCTGCGAGGCGGTGTGCGGATACCAGACCCTTGTCCCGCGCCGGTCTTCCCGGCAGCACCCCAGCTCGGGCCGGTCGGCGCCGCAGGCGGACGCGAACCTCCGCCTCCCGCGGCAGCGCTCGGACGCCGCTCCTCGCGCGCCGGTGAATCCGTCGGCGGGCGCGGAGCCGGCGGACGGACCCCTCCAGCCGATCCGGAGGGGCGCGAGCCCCACAGGCTGCCGCCGTTCGCCCTTCCGACCGGCGGTGATGCGGCGGCCTGAGCGCGGGGGGAGAGGTTCAAAGGAGGAGCGCTGCCTCGCGCCGCACCGGCGGCCTTCGCCGCGAGCTGGGTGGCTCGCCCACGGCGGTCGGATGCGCCGACCACCTCACGACCCGCCGTGTCGAAGTCGGCCGATTCGTCGCCCCTGAGCGCGGGTGCGCCCGCAAGGTTGCCGGAGTCACGCTTGCCCCAGCGACCGAGCCGGTAGCCCGCCGCTCCGGGAACGGCCGCGGTCGCGACCGCAGTGGTCCGCTTCCGCGTCTCCCGGATCGCCTCCTCGACATACTGTTCGCCCTTGCGAGAGCCGACGGCCGAGTAACCGACCGCGGCGAACAGGTGCTGGAACGGCTTCCGATAGACGAAGGCCGCCAGGGTGACCAGGGAGATCAACAGGATCTGCAGACCCCAAGGAAGGCTCTCGGCCATGACCAACCCGTAACACCACAGCAGGAGAGCCAACACACCGATCAGCGCCGCCTGCTTCAACAGGGTCGACAGGAGCAGCTCGAACCAGCGCACCGCGATGACTCGACCGATTCCGGGATGAATACCGATGCCCAAGAAGATCGGCCCCGCGACGAGAAGCAGCAGGAATGAGATCTTCAAGATGATCAGCATGACCGAGACCACTAGGACCAACAAACCGGCGACCAGGGCGGCGAACAGGGCTCCGAATCCGACCGCGAGGCGCGACTGCCAGTCCTTCCCTTGGAATAGGGGGTACACCTCCTGATGGTGGCCCTTGACATCGTTCGCAACAGCTTTGTAGATATCAGCCTTTTGGTCAAGATCTTTCTTATCGCCGCCTTTACTCTCGGCGAGGTTACGCTCATGTAGGTCAAACGCCTGGGAAGACAAGAGCTTCGCCGCTTCGTCTCGAACGGTCTTGTCCTTGGGATCGTCGGTGCCGAACTCGCCCATCAGCCATGGCTTACAAACGAGCGTTACCCAAAGCCCGTTGGCGTTACGCGTCACGGCATCGTTGGAGACGGGTTGCGGCGTATTCGGCCCAGGTGGGATGCAGGTGCTGCTGCCATCACTCTGCGGAAGAGCGGCGTTGAACGCCGCGGTCGCCCCGTTCGAGACTTTCGTTCCCAATGTAGTGAAGTCGCCTGGCCTGCCGACCAACCAAATCAATGCGACCATCGCCAGGACCATCCAGATGGTACCTTCCGCCACCCGACTGGCCCGCCGACGAATCAATCCCCACCAGGCCAACCACAAGGCGCCAAGAATGACGACCCAGGACCAGTACTTGGCGCCGAAGGTATTTCCCATCCCTCGGATTACGCCGTCGACCGTCTTCTTCAACCATCCCAGGAGGGACTCGGACGCCGCCGCCTGATAAATCGTGATGGTCGTCCGGTCTATCGCCTGAGCGAAGACGAACACCGTGTTCGCAATGTTGTTGCCGATCAGCGCCGGCACATCGGAACAGTTCATGTCCACCGCGTGCCATGACTGGCCGCGCGTTCCGTACCGATCGTAATAGGTGAGCTTCTCCGGTGGCGTCTTCTTCAGTTGGTCGCTCGGATAATTTGGAGGTTTGACCATGCCGTCGATCCCCGTACCATATTGCTCGGGAGCCGGATGGTCCGCGGGCGCGCACGCGTTGTTTGGGTCAGGGCCAACCGGATCGGCGCTCGCGATGCCCAAGGGGCTGAGGACGAACACGGCCATCAGGATGAGGATGAGGAGCGACCGGCGCTTCCCCCGTGGTCGGGCGGTTGCCGCTGTTCGTCGGCGGCGGATGCCTGGCACCCTCATCGGGGGACCTCCTGGGTGACCTCTGTGGCGGGGTCGCGGGGGGCGGTGGAGGGACGAGTTGGTCGCTCGTTCCCACTATGCGCGTCGGACGGCTCCTGCGCACCGGTTTCGCCGGGCTTGGAGCGTGTCGGGTTGGTGTCGAGCCAGCGGAGCAGTTCCTCGGAGACGAGGTCCACGCCGATGCGGCCGGCGCGGCCGTCGAGGTCGCGGAATATGCATTCGCCGTTGCCGAGGTTGCGCAGGACCGCGCGGTGCTCGTCGGAGTTCTCGACGCCGAGGAGGGCCATGACGTTGCCGACCTCGTTGCGTTCGGTCGAGCGGAACGAGTAGACGGATGAGAGGCAGTTGGTCACCTGTTCGTTCAGCAGGTCACCGGCGTTCTGCGAGACGAGGATCAGGGCGGTGTTGCGGGAGCGGCCCATCCGGGAGACCTCGGGGATCAGCTTGGCGCCCTCGGGCGTCTGCGTGATCGCCCACGCCTCGTCTAGGAAGATCGTCTTCGGGAGGTGGCGGTCCAGGCCGTGCATCAGGCGGCGGGCGAACTGCGACACGAGGTACATCAGGGCCACGGAGAGCCGCTGCTCGTACGAGTAGTCCTCGCGGTTGATCGCGACGTCCGGCAGGGTGAGGCCGCCGAGGGTGAAGACGGTCGTCCAGCCGGCCGTGTCGATCCGTTCGCCGCCGGACGGGTCGAAGCAGAGCCGGGCGAGGCGCATCTCCGACATGGACCGCAGGACGGCGCCCAGGTTCTTCGACGCGGGGTCCTCGGAGGCGTCGAGGTAGTCGACGACCTTGCCGAGAGACGGCTGTGGCTGGTTGGCGACCGCGCCGACCGCCTGGATCATGGCGGACTCGCGCTCTTCGGACATGCGTGGGAGCAGCAGCCGGAGCGTCTCGGTCGCCATGGTCTTCTTGGCGGCGAGGTCGTCGCCGAAGCTGAACGGGTCGAGCAGGCCGGGAGCGGCCGAGCCCAGCGGCAGGGTGCGGGCGCGGCGTCCGCGTCGGCGCAGGAGCTCGACGAGGGACTCCGCGTCGCCCTTCGGGTCGATCGCCGCGATCGTCACCCCGCGCAGCGCCATCTGGTACAGCAGCAGGAGCGCGAGCGTCGTCTTTCCGCCGCCGGGCTCGCCGGTGATCGCGACGGCGGTGGGGCGGTTGCGGGCGGCGGCGACGAGAGGGTCGAAGTGCACGATGGAACGGGCGCGGCCGAGGGTCTCCCCGATGTACGGCCCGACCCAACCGGAGGAGGTGTCGTCCCTCCGGTCCCCCAGGTCGACCGTTGCGGTGGGCATGCCGCCCGCGATCGTCCGGAGCGGCTGCCGCTGGGCGTAGGCGTTGACGCGGATCCGGTCGCCGGGCAGCGACTCGCAGAACAGCGAGAACTGGTCGCCGGTCGAGCAGACGATGTCGATGCCGAGGTCGCGGTAGTGCTCGACGACCGCGTCGACGCGCTGCTGCAGGAGCTCCTCGGTCGGCGCGGAGACGATGAGCCGGTGCCAGCCGTACACGAACGGCAGGCGCTCCTTGGTGATGCCGTGCTCGAGCATGCGCGCGGCGTCGATCTGTTCCGCCAGCGCGATGGGGGCCTCGGCTCCCGCCTCCCGGATGTGCTGGTCCATGTCCCGGGCGTGGGCGAGCTTGCGGGAGACGTCCTTGGACGCCTTCGCGGGGGGTACGAGCTTCATCCGCGCCGACACCTCGACCGGGAACGGCAGCGCGTCGGCGAAGTGCATCCACGGCTCGCCGTCCGGGAAGGGCATCAGGTCGGGGAAGCGCGCGAAGGACAGGTATGCGACGTGTGACGATCCGCTCGGCTGCTCCATGCGGAGGTTCGAGCGGCCGTTGACGATCGTGCCCTCGACGAGGCTCTCGATCTCGCCGACACCCCAGGTGCGGCGGGGTGTGGCCGAAGGCGGCGGGTCGGTCAGGGCGCCGGTTGCCGCGTGCTGGAACAGCCAGGCGATCTCGGTGGACGAGGCGTGCCGGGCGTACAGCGCGCTGCCCCCGAGGGACCGGCCGAGCCGCTCGGCCTGTTCGGTCCAGCGGGCGATCTCCTTCTCCGGGATCGCGTCGTCGTGCAGGCCGAGGACCTCCTCGCTGCGCTTGTAGAGCCCGAAGAGCTGCTTGAACGCCCCGCCGGACAGCTGGGCGCCGACGCCGCGCTGGCCGAGGCGCACGCCGAGGTAGACCTCCTTGGTCCAGAAGTCCTTGGACCAGACGTGGGCGTACATCTCCTCGAGGTACTCGCGCCACCCGGGGCCGCCGTCGGAGGTCTCGTCCAGCGCGAGCGCCCATTCCGCCGCCGGGTAGGTGCGGTGCGCGATCCGCAGGTGGATCTCGGCGTCCTGCATGCGGATGCCGGCCATCGCGATGGTGATGTTGGTGGCGAGCGCCTCACGCTCTTCGTTCGTCGTGAATTCGTACGAGACCGTGGGCAGCCGGAAGTACGCCCAGGCGGCATTGTCGGTGAGGAGGATCCGGTCGTCGAAATACCGCACGGCCAGCCGGCTGCGGGCCTTGGATGCCTTGCTCATCGGTCACTCCCCGTCCTCACCGAACACGCTGATCGTGCACGGCCCGGTCGTCTCGCATCGCCGGCCCGTCGCCTGCGGGCCGCCTTCTCCGGGCCGACCCGCGGCACACCGCTCGACGGCGCATCCCGCCGCACCGGGTGAACGTCCGCCCGACGCTGCCGGCTCATCGTGAGACCTCCTGCTGTGGGTAGCGGCCCGGCGTCTGGACAAGGCCGCCGGCGACGACGCCGCCGAGCGCGATGTACGCCTTCCGGGTGGGCGCTCGCAGGGAACGCAGCTCGTTGCGCGGGGCGCGGTCGAGGCTGAGATGGTCGTCCCAGGGGATGCGCACGAGCGCGCGGCACCGCCCGCGGGCCACCGCCTCGGCCTGTTCCACGTCGTCCATGCTGCGGCGGCTCACTCCGTTGATCACGGTGACGGCCCGGGAGCGCAGGTCCTCGTAGCCGTGGCCGTCGAGCCACTCGAAGGTCATGGCCACCGCCCGCGGCGCGTCGGAACTGGCCGGAGCGACCAGCACGATCTGGTCGGCGTACGGCAGCACGCGGGCGACCACGGCGGCCGCGGCGTCGAGCAGCGTGATCGAGTAGAACCGGTCGAGCGTCCGCATCGCGAGGGCGTAGTCGCGGTCGTCGAGGGCCTGGACCGGGTTCTTGCCGGCCGCGACGACCTCCAGCCCCGACTTGGAGATGGAGGTGTAGCGGCGCATCATCTGGTAGCCGGTGACCTGCTCGGCATGGGTGATCAGCGAGGTGAGCGTCTCCCGGGTCTCGGTCTTGGTGCGACGGGCCATGGCGCCCGGGCCGGGGTTGACGTCGACCGCCACGATCCGGTCGCCGCGGTGCTGGGCGAAGGTGTGACCGAGCATGAGGCCGGTGACCGTCTGCCCCGCGCCGCCGGTGCAGCCGAGCACGACGACACGCCGCGCGCCCGCGAACGCGGTCCGCACGCGCTGCTCGTAGTCGCCGTCGCCGCTGCCGCCACCCGAGAAGATCCGCCGGCGGCCGCGGCCGTCGTCGCGTCCCTCGTCCTCGTGCCCGGTCTGGGGCATCGGCCCGGGACGCACCGGTGAGGCGGGGCCGGAGCGAACGGCGCGGGGAGGCGACTCCGGTGATGCCGCCGCGGCGGCATCCGGCCGGCCTGGCCAGGCCTGCTGGTCCGCGCCCTGCCGTGGCGGCGTCGTGGGACGGGCGGGCCGCGCCGCCGGAACCTGCGCCGGCCTGGCCGGCTGCGTGCGAGGCGGCTGGGCGGGCGCCTGCGGCGAGGCCGGCCGCGGTGACGCGGCGGGCGGCGACGCATGCCCGGCCGCCGGAGCCCGTGGAGGTACGGGCGGCGTCGCCGGGCGGGACGGGAGTACTCCGGGCGCGGGCGGTGTCCACCCCGGTGCCGGGGTGGACGTCTCGCGGGCGGCCGGTGGCCGTGCCTCGCGGGGAGGAGTCGTCTCCTCCCCGTGCGACCGGCCTCGAGGGGCCGCCGCGGGCCTGCCCGGCCGGCCGGCAGAGGCGTCGCGCGATGGGGCGGACCCCGCGTCCGTCCGCGGCTGGGCGATGCCTTTCTCCGCCTGAGCCGAAGCGGCGGCCGCATCCGTCCGCGGTTGAGCCGTGCCCGGGTCCGTCCGCGGTTGGGGTATGCCCTTCTCCGCCTGAGGTGGAGCGGCGCCCGCGTCCGATCGCGGTTGAGCGGTGCTCGCGTCCGCCGGCGGTGGAGCGGCGGTGCCCGCGTCGGGACGCGGCGCGCGGCTGCGCCGGGACGGTGTCGGCCAGACGATCTGGTCGGTACGGGCCTCGGCGATGGCCTGCTCTTCGTCGCTCATCTCCGCCGCGCCGCGGTCCGCTGCCGGCTCGGCCGGTCGTTCGCCGCCGGGCCGTGCCGGTCCGCCGGTCCCGGTCGGCGGCTCGGCGGAGCCGTGGGCGGCGGGGTCGTCGGCGGGCCTGGCGTGCCGCCCGTGCGGCAGCGGGATCACGGGTGCCGGCGGCCTGCTCTGACCGGCCTGCTCAGGCACGGCGGGCCGGCCCGGCCGTCCGGGCTCACCGGTCTCGACCGGCCGGTCGGACCGGCCGGTCTCCGAGGGCCGCGCGGGCGTGGCGCCTCTCGGACGGGCTGTGCCGGGACCGCCTGGGGTGGTCGTGGGCGAGGTGCCGGGATGCGCCGCGGGTGACCTCGGCGGAGCGGCGTGCCGGCCGGCGGCAGGGGACTCGGCCGGCTTTGCCGCGGTGTCGGGGTGAGCCGGCGCGTTCGGGACGGCGGACGCGTCAGGGCGAGCGGGTGCGTCGGGACGCGTCAGTGCGTCGAGGCGTGCCGGTTCGTCCGGGCGTGCCGGCGCGTCGGGGCGAGCGGGGGTGGCCGGGCCGCCGGGCTTGGCCGTGGGTGTGTCCGAGGACCGCCCCGTTGACGCCGACGGCGGCAGGGTCGGCGTCGGCCGGGTGGTGGCCGCCGATGCCTCCGGCTCGTGGGAGGCGTTGCGCTGCCGGGTCACGCGGCGTGGCGCATCGGGCTCTCGCCCCGGCCCCTGGGGAGTGGTCTCGGGACGGCCCTCCGCGGGACGTCCGCGCTCGGTCGCGCGCCCGTCCGCGGTCTCCGGCTCGGCGGACGCCGGACCGGTGGCGTGGGCGGCCGGTGCGGCCGGGAGACCGGGCCGCGCCGGCGTGCCGGGCCGCGCGGGCGTGCCGGGCCTCCCGGGCGTGCCCGGTGCCGCGGGAGTATCGGACGCGGGCAGGCCGGGGACTGCGTGGGGCGCCGTGGGCTGAGGGCGGGGCGACCGGGTCGGCGTGGGCCGGGCGGCGGGCTCGGCGCGGACCGGCTGCGGCCGTGTCGGCTCGACGCGGGGCGAGGTGAGCCGGCGTCCGCCGAGCGCGGCCGGCGGCACGACCGCGGTGCCGTCGTGGGGTGTCGGTTGCAGGCTCGGCGCGGGCGGGCGCTGGGCGGCGGCGGGGCGGCGGGAGGCGCCGTGCGGCGCGGGTCCGGCACCGGCGCGCTCGGGCATCGGCGGGGCGGTCACCACCGGCGTCGCCGTGGCCTCCAGCGCGGGTGCGGGCTCGACCGGTTCGGCCGCCGGGCGGGCGGCGTGCACGCGCCGGCCGGACAGGTGGCCGCGCCGCCAAACGCGGCCGATGACGGCGACCTCGTCCGGCTCGTGGATGGGCGTCAACCGGGCCCAGGTGCGGGCCTCGGTGAGGTAGCGCATCTGGGAGATCAGCAGCTCGGTGAGGCGTTTGCCTTCGATGACGGGACGGGTGGCCAGCCAGGTCAGAACGCCGGGCGGCACGAGATAGACGACGTGCCACGGCGCGTGGAACGGCAGGCCGACCACCTGGAGCAGGACGATCCAGGGCAGGAAGATACCGACGAACACACCGATCTGCACCAGCGGCAACGGCATCGGCAGCCGCAGGTCGTAGAGCTTGTAAAGCCGCTTCTCGATGCGCCAGATGTTGGTGTACGTAGGCAGATCCACCCGGTCCCCACTCCCCTAATTGAGACCAGCCATGACTAGACCGGCATGACACCGGCCGCGTTCAGGATGTTTTGATTCCAAGCGCCACTGCAATCGCTTTGGCCGTCGTCTCGATGATATTGGGGACGTAGAAGATGACTCCGATTCCGATCGCCAACAGAATGAACTGCACGAATCGCGTTATCTCTCGCGTGAAGAGAAAGAAAATCGCAACAATGGAGACGACGACCAGGAACAGCGGCCCGAAGATATCCCGCAGCCATTTCGCGAGATTGTCGGTGTCCAGACCGGGGGTCGGACTGGGGCTAGGCGCCGCGCCGACATGTTGAGGCAGCATCGCCAACATGTGTTGGATCATCGGGCTGGCCTTCCTTGGTCGGGGAGTGAATCGTAACGTTCGGGACGGGGTAGCCGGGACGTCATGATCCGGCCGGAAGCGTAGAACCTTGAATGTCCCTGACGAACCAATATCCGCCCTTCTTCACCATTGCGAGCTGGTACGTCTGCTCGAGCGTGCCGCCCGCAGGCTTGCCCTGACCAGCGGGAATCTGCCAGACGACGGTCGCGGTCACCGTCCGGGACGCGACGTCGCCGCGCGGGGCGGCGACGTCTTTGATCTGGCCGAAGGTGACGGTGTTGCCCAGTCCGGTCGCGGGCGGATCGGAGTAGCGCTGGAGCGAACCGGCGTCGCTGGCCGCATAGGCCTTGAAGAAGTCCGTCAGTGGTTGCCGGAGCTCGGCCTCCAGCGCGGAGTCGCGGTCCTGGGCCGCTTGGGGAACCGACGCCGTGGGAGGCGGCGGGAGCGTGGCGGGACGCCCCGTTATCGCCATCGCCCCGTCCTTGGCATAGACGGGGACGGCGAGCTGGAAAAGCCGTTCGTTGGCCCGCACGAGAAGGGTGACGATGCCGTGCTGATCGTCATTCGCCCGCACCGACGCGACGTACGCGGACTGCAGCACCGATTTGCCGGTGCCGTCCCAGCCGAGCTGCGGATCGATCCCACCGGCGACGAACTGGGCGAGCTGTTGCTGTCGATTCGACGCCGTCGCCTGGTCGTAATTCAGATAGACCTGGGCGAATGACAGGGCGTACGCGGAGGCCGCCGCCTCCGGAAACCGCGGCTTGGCGGCGTCACCGGTCGCCGGAGTATTGGACCGCTCCGAGGTGAACCGCTCGAACGGTGCCCGGACGCCGTTGACCAGCACGACGATGAGGAACGCCCAGAGGATGGCCCGGCCGACGTAGATGAACCAGCGCCCACCGGAGCCACCCCACCCGCCACGGTCGCCGCCGCCGTCGCGGGAACCGCCACGGCGCTTGCCGCGGCGCCCTTTCTCGTCCGGAGTGTCCCAAGGGTCGGCGGGCGGGAATCCGCCCGGCGGGTAACCGGACGCGCCGGCGTCTACAACGCCGGACGACCTGCGAGCCATCTTGCCTCCGCTCGCGCCTTCCCCCCGGATCGGCGCGCCGTCTTATCCGTCTGGTCGAGTTCGGTTTACCACCTTAACCACGGCGGTCAATTGTTCCAGTGCCGAGCGAGGATGCACAGCCCCGCCGCGCGGTTGTGGACAACTCGGTAGCCGGCGGAGCATTACCGGACAGCGAGGTTCGTCTCCCCTGCTACACGTTGAAGCGGAACTCGACCACGTCGCCGTCCTGCATGACGTACTCTTTGCCCTCCATCCTGGCCTTTCCGGCCGCGCGGGCGGCGGCGACGGACCCCTCGGCCACCAGGTCCTCGTACGAGACGATCTCGGCCTTGATGAAGCCCTTCTGGAAGTCCGTGTGGATCACACCTGCGGCCTCCGGGGCGGTGGCGCCCTTGCGGATGGTCCAGGCGCGGGCCTCCTTGGGACCGGCGGTGAGGAACGTCTGCAGCCCGAGCGTGTCGAAGCCGACGCGGACGAGCTGCAGCAGACCCGGCTCCTCCTGCCCGGTGGACCGCAGGAGCTCCAGCGCCTCCTCGTCGGGCAGCTCGATGAGCTCCGACTCGATCTTGGCGTCGAGGAAGATGGCCTCGGCAGGGGCGACGAGCTCCTGCAGCCGTGCGCGCAACGCCTCGTCGCCGAGCTCGTCCTCGTCCACGTTGAAGACGTAGAGGAAGGGCTTGGCGGTCAGCAGGTGCAGCTCGCGCAGCGGCGCCGGGTCGAGGCCGGAGGCGTAGATCGTGGTGCCCTCGTTGAGGGTCTTCTGCGCCACCTGGGCCGCTTCGACGACGGCGAGCTTGTCGCGGTCCTTCGTCGTCCGCGCCTCCTTCTCCAGGCGCGGCAGGGCCTTCTCCAGCGTCTGGAGGTCGGCGAGGATCAGCTCGGTGTTGATGGTCTCGATGTCGCGCGGCGGGGCGATGTCGCCGTCGACGTGGGTGACGTCCGGATCATCGAACACCCGGATGACCTGGCAGATCGCGTCGGTCTCCCGGATGTTGGCGAGGAACTGGTTGCCGAGCCCCTGCCCCTCGGACGCGCCTTTCACGATGCCCGCGATGTCGACGAACTGCATCGTCGCGTGGACGATCTTGGCCGAGTCGTACAGCCTGGCCAGCTCGTCGAGGCGAGGGTCGGGCACGGCCACGACACCGACGTTCGGCTCGATCGTCGCGAACGGGTAGTTCGCCGCGAGTGCGGTGTTCTTGGTCAGTGCGTTGAACAGGGTCGACTTGCCCACGTTGGGCAGCCCGACGATTCCGATGGACAGGCTCACGGACGCAGAGTCTACGGGCCCCCGGTGACTGGCCGGACGGCCCGTGCGGCGCGGGGTCAACGGGGTGCGCGGACCGTCGCGGACCGGGAAAGGATCGTCGGCGCGGACCGGTCGATCAACGATCCCGCTGTGATCCTCCGCTCATCGTGGGCCGGTCGATCACTGATCTTGGAGTGATCCTTCACTCATCGTGGGCCCGGCAAGGGCAGCCCGCGCAGAGAGCCCGTGAGCCGCTCCGCTCGTCCCGGGCGGGTGGGGTCTCGTCCGCGCGTCGGGCCGACATTCTGGTGCTGCTTTGTCACGATGCGGACATGGACGTTCTCCTCGGGCTCGTGGTCGGTCTGGTCGTGGGTACCGTGCTCGGCGTCGCGTGGGCGCGGAGCCGGACCGCCGTGATCACCGCGCGGGCGAAGGCCGCCGAGGAGAAGCTCGCCTACGTCGAGGAGGGGCTGACCGAGCGGTTCCAGGCGTTGTCGGCGGAGGCGCTCGACGCGAGCAACCAGCGTTTCCTCGAACTGGCCGGGACCCGTCTGGCGACCGCCAACGCCGAGGCCGCCGGGGAGCTGGACAAGCGCATCGCCCCGCTCAAGGACACGCTGAACAAGGTCGAGGCGCAGCTGCGCGAGGTCGAGACCGGGCGGCGTGAGTCGCACGCCATGCTGGCCAAGCAGGTGGAGTTCGTACGGCAGAGCTCCGACCAGCTCCGCCGGGAGACGCAGACGCTCGTACGGGCCCTGCAGCGGCCGGAGGCGCGCGGCCGGTGGGGGGAGCTTCAGCTGCGCCGGGTGGTGGAGATCTCCGGGATGACCCGGCACTGCGACTTCGACGAGCAGGCCACCGCAGGGAACGGCCTCCGGCCCGACATGGTCGTACGGCTGGCGGGCGGCAAGAACGTCGTCGTCGACTCGAAGGTGTCCCTGGCCGCCTACCTGGACGCCGCGGGGGCGGACGACCCGGCGGTGTGGGAGGCACGGCTGGACGCGCACGCGCGGCACCTGCGTGAGCACGTGGACCGGCTGGCGGCCAAGTCGTACTGGCAGGCGTTCAGCCCGGCCCCGGAGTTCGTGGTGCTGTTCGTGCCGGGCGAGGCGTTCCTGGCGCCGGCGCTGGACCGGGACCCCGGCCTGCTGGAGTACGCGATGCGCCGCCGCGTGCACATCGCCACGCCGACGACGCTGGTCAGCCTGCTGCGCACGGCCCACTACGCCTGGCAGCAGCAGGCGTTGTCGGAGAACGCCCGCGCGGTGTTCGACCTGGGCCGGGAGCTGTACGAGCGGCTCGGGACGCTGGGCCGCCACGTCGACCAGCTCGGCAAGTCCCTGACGAACGCCGTCGTCGCCTACAACCGGACGATCGGGTCGCTGGAGAGCCGGGTGCTGGTCACCGCGCGCCGGCTCAACGAGCTGGGCGTGACCGACGCCGACCTCGACCCGCCCGCCTCCGTGAACGAACCGGCCCGCTCCCCGTCCGCCGCGGAACTCGCCGACGACGCCGAGCAAGATCGTCAGATCCGCCTGCTGCCCTGACGCCGTGTCGCGAGACGCGGCGTACTGAACGGGTTTACCGTGGAGGAAGGCACTGTCGACCCTGGGGCGGGCTGGTGGCAACGGACACGCGCGGAGATCCTGAGACGGTCTCCGCTCGGCGACGTGGGCTGACGCGGCGTCCGGCCGCGACCCCGGCGGAGCGCTCACGGGCCCGCACGGCCATCACGCTGACCGGCCGAGGCGGCGCCGTCGTGGTGCTCGTGTGCACGCTGCTCGGCGCGGTGATCGGCGGGATGTTCGGGCTGCGGTCGGCGCAGGGGCTCCTCTTCGTCGTCGGGTGCCTGCTGGCGGTGCTGGCGACCCGCCGTACGGACCTGCTGACGCTCGTGGTCAGCCCGCCGCTGCTGTTCTTCCTGGTGACGCTGATGTCGGCGCTCACCGGATCGATCGGGGAGAAGTCGTTCCTGCTGAGCACGGCGGTGGCCGTGGCGGCGAAGCTGACCTCGAGCGTGCCGTGGCTCTTCGTCGGCGCGGTGCTCGTCGTGCTGATCGCCGTTCCGCGGGGGCTTCCCGCGAACCTGCGCGACCTGAGCGCCCGGGTCGCGGCCGACAACCCGTTCCGCGGCCGCACCTCGCTGCGCGGCCGGAAGAAGAATCAGGACGACGACCCGGTCCGCTGGGACGAGAGCCCCGGAGGTCGGCTCCCGGCCGCGAAGGCGCCACCCGCGGAGGCCCCGCCCGCGGAGGAGTCCGCGGACGAGTGACGGGCTAGAGGATGTCCTGTGGATCTTGTTCGTGGCGAACGGCAGCCGGACGGAGATCCACCCGACGCCCCCTACGCCGAGCGCAGGTCGCGGCGGAGTTCGTGGGGCAGCGCGAAGACCATCCGCTCACGCACGGACTCGACCTCTTCGACGCCGTCGAAGCCGAACTCCGCGAGGCGGGCCAGCACGCCCTCGATCAGCTCCTCCGGCACCGACGCGCCGCTGGTCAGCCCGATGGTGTCGACCCCCTCGAGCCATGCCGGGTCGATCTGGTCGGCGTAGTCGACGAGGTACGCGGCGTCGGCGCCGTGGTCCTTGGCCACCTCGACGAGGCGCTTGGAGTTGGAGGAGTTCTGTGAGCCGACCACGATGACCAGCTGCGACTCGGCGGCGATCTCCTTCACCGCGACCTGGCGGTTCTGCGTGGCGTAGCAGATGTCGTCGGACGGCGGGTCGAGGAGCTTCGGGAAGCGGGCGCGGAGGGCCTCGACCGTGGCGTTCGTCTCATCGACCGACAGCGTGGTCTGGGAGAGCCACACGACCTTCTCCGGGTCGCGGACCTGAACGTTGGCGACGTCGTCGGGGCCGTCGACGAGCTGGATGTGCTCGGGGGCCTCGCCGCTGGTGCCGATGACCTCTTCGTGCCCCTCGTGCCCGATCAGGAGGATGTCGTACTCGTCGGAGGCGAACCGCCTGGCCTCCTTGTGGACCTTGGTGACCAGCGGGCAGGTGGCGTCGATCGTACGGAGGTTCAGCCCGGCGGCCTCATCGTGGACGACCGGGGCGACCCCGTGCGCGGAGAAGACGACGATGGCGCCCTCCGGCACCTCTTCGGTCTCCTCGACGAAGACGGCGCCGCGTTCTTCGAGGGTCTTCACCACGTGGACGTTGTGCACGATCTGCTTACGGACGTAGATGGGCGCGCCATAGCGCTTGAGCGCCTGCTCCACCGTCTGCACCGCACGATCGACGCCCGCGCAGTAGCCGCGCGGCTTGGCCAGAAGAACCCGACGAGTCATGTGTTCCATGGTAGGTCTGATCGGAGTGCGCCGGTTTCGGGCGAAGAAAAACCCGACCACGGCGCGTGAACGCCACTGCACCGTAGGGCAGAGTGGTGGATAACAGATCCGTCATACCGACCAGTCCGCGTCCGCGGGGCTGGAGGGAGCTGAAACAACGATGACACGATCGCCGCGCCGCTTGACGGAGCAAGTACGGGAGACCGTCAGCGAGCTCCCCATCCACGCCGCCCGGCTGGCCGTGATGGGCGTCGGCCAGGCGCTGCTGCTCACCGACCGTGTCCGCAAGGATTACAAGGAGGCCCGTGAGGCGGGCCTGGGACCCGTGCTCGGCCGGCTGCGCGGCGACGCGGAGGGCCTCACCGGCCGCATCGTGGGCAAGGTGACCGGACGAACCGCTCCCGATGGGCGGACGGACTCCGGGGAAGGCCCCGCGCCGGCCGCGGCGAGCTCCGAGATCGCCGTGGGCAAGCCGAGCGGGGCCGGACGTACGCGCCCGGCCGCGGGCCGTACGAAGCCGTCGACCGCCCCGCCGGCCAAGCCCGCTCCGGCGAAGGGCAAACCGGCCGCGTCCCGGACGAAGGGCGCCACCGCGCCGGCCTCGCGGTCCGACACGGCCGCGGACCGGACCAAGGCCGCCGAGGCCAAGGGAGCGGAAGCGAAGCCGGCCAAGCCCGCGACGCCGGCCGCGAAGGGCACGACCGCGGCCGCTCCCGCTAAGGCGACGGCCTCGCCCGCGGCTCCGGCCAAGGAGAAGACCGCTCCGGCCAAGAGCGCGCCCGCCGCCCCGGTCAAGGAGACGTCGGCGAGCGCTCCGGCGAAGGCGGAGGCCGCCCGGAAGGCGGGTACGACCGCGCCGAGCACCGGAGCGGAGCTGCCGATCCCCGACTACGACCAGGCCTCGATCGCGTCCGTACGGGCCCGGCTGCGCAACCTCAACGTGCGTCAGGTCAACGAGCTGCGCGACTACGAGCGGGCGCACGCCGCCCGCGCCGAGTTTCTGCGCATGTACGAGAACCGCATCGCCAAGCTGCGCGGCCAGGGCTGAGCGGCACCGCGGCGGGTAGTTGATCGCCGGCGCCTCCCCGAGGGCACGTTCAGCGCACTCGGGGAGGCGGCGTGTGCGCGACCCGGTCGTCGTGCCCGGACGGTCGCGGCCGGTCGGACGACCGCGGGTGCCCGGCCTCGGTCACGTTCCGTTCTCAGGCCTTGGCCTCTTGCGTTCGCGGCCGATCATCTTGAAGTCGCCCATGGTGATCTGCCGCCAGGCGGTGGCCCATGCCTGCAGATCCTCGGCCGATCCGCCGAGCACCTTGACGAAGATCTCCAGTGCGGGCAGCTTCGGCAGAGCGTCGCTGTTCAGCATGTTCCGGAACGTGGAGTAGGAGATCTGCTTGGCGCATCGGCGCTCCATCTCCCGGTAGCTCGGGCTTCCCGCCCACACGTGGTAGGCACGCATCGCGGCGACGAACTTCGCGGGCGTCTTGGCGAGGAGCGGATCGGGTCGTTGCTCGTGGCCGAGAAGATCCGGGATCGCCGGCGGCGGGTAGGGAGGCTCCGTGTCGGAGGCCTCCTCCGCCGTCTCGTCCTTGACGACCGCTTGCTTACCTTCGACCGAGTCGACCGCCGTGGTCTGGCTCGCGACGGTCGGTGGCTCCAGACCGGACCCGAGTCTTCGGGGACCGGCCGCGGCCCCCTTGCCGACCTCTCCGCCGTGCGAGCGGCGAGCCAACTCGACACGGCGATTCAGGAGCCGATCTCTTTTCTCGCTCAGCTCGGTGATTCGCTCGAAGTAGAGTTTTGCGGCCGTGAGCCTCTCCACTCCTCGGCTGGGCTGGCACACCATGAGGATGCGCTCGATCTGCATCCACGTTTTGAGTGTCGGCCGATAGTCGCCTGCTAACAACTTGGACAGGGACGCCGGGGTCATGGACGCGACCGAGGCGATGACCTCAATTCCATCGTCGCCGGCCACGCGATCCAGTTCGTACTGAACCGCGGCGTTCAGGATCAGGCTGAGTTTCGCCCGCCACGGGGCCATTTCCTCGCTCAGTTTGATGGCCTGGATGCGGATCTCGTCGCCGTCGAGACTGTCGATCGATGTGTCCTCGGCGGGTGGCTGGCCGGACATGCCTACCGTCGGCTCCCGGACCGGTGGTCCCGGTGTTTCACGAGGCGCCTGGCCGTCTCGGCCGCGCCCATGCCCAGGGTGATGGTGACGGTCACCGCCTCGCGTGGGGCGCATCCCTGGCCGACGAGGGCGAGGAATACGACGACGATCATCGTGAGGGCGGCGAGCGGGACGGCGTCCCGATGCGGATCGTGGCGGCCGGGAACCTTGTCGGGCAGGCCGACAGAGGGCTTGTATCCCATGGAGATACTCCGATCACTTCACTAATTTGCCGTGCTATGGGCGGTGCTTCGTTAAAGGTTCCCGAAGAGCGGACGTGGAAGTGGAAGATCTTCGGGGAACATCTTCACGGTCATCATGCCGCATGATCACGTTTGCCGCTACGTAAACTGTCCCAGCACATACCATTGTGATACGACTGCACGTAATATGCCGGTTTCAGGTTGATGTACGGTGTTGAAAAGCGATGAATGACGTTCACGAGCGTGTACAAGCGTTTCCGACAGTCGTGAAGCGCGGAGAGACTGCGGTGTAATACATCGACGTCACTATGGCGTCTGGTTAGTTCCCTTCGCTTCGACTCGTGCTATGGGCGGGCATCGGGAACCAGCGGCGGCGACCCGGGTGGAAGCGGGCCGACGCTGAGACCACGACGGCCGTGACCGGGAACCCGGTCACGGCCGTTCCGCACCGGCGTCCTGCGCGCCGTACGCCGAGCGGGTCGAGAGGTCGACGTCCGCGCCCCGCGGGTCCGGCCTTGTCTGCGGCGGGCCGGGCGGGCCGAGGTCAGTGCCGTACGAGCACGCGGGCGTCCTGGAACGTGTGGTCGATGTCGGCCCGGTCCAGGGTCCGCAGGTGGTGGCGCCTCGCGTACAGCACCGCCATGCCGGCGAGGCAGCACAGGGCGTCGGCGTAGTACGGCAGGGCGGGATCGATTCCGTCACCGAGCCTGCTCGCGGCGTACGGGGCGATGGCACCGCCGAGCCACCGGACGAAGTTGTAGCCGGCCGAGGCCACCGGCCGGGGCGCGTCGGATTCCCCGAGCGGAAACGCGCCGTCCCGCCGGGCGGCGGGCGGGGTGAAGGCGGGCGGCTGAGCACGCGAGCGCCGCGCGGACCGACTCGTGGGCGGGCATGGCGCTCGCGGTGAGTTGCATGCTGCCGGCCGCGACGTCCGGTGGGGCGGGCCTGATGGCGGCGACCGCCGTGGTCGCCGCCTGGCCATACCGCCTCGCCGGAGAGTTCGGGTCGACCGTCGGTTCAGGCCCGGGCGCGGACGCCTCGGCGGGCCGTGACGACCATCGCCGCCACCATCACGGCCTGGACGGCCCAGAGCGCGATCGGGATCAGCATCGCGCCGATGGCGCTGGTCATCGTGAGGGCGACATAAGGGACGGCGCTCGCCAGCAGGAAGAACGCCGCGGCCAGCGACCAGCGCAGGTCCCTGGTCACCGCGGTCACCCAGATCCCGCAGGACAGCAGGAGGACCATGAGGGCGAGGTAGACGTCCCCGTAGAGTTCGACCCGATTGACCACCCAGACCCTCTGGCAGATGTCGTCGGCGGTGCAGATCGTCTCGCGGTGGGCGGCCCACGGGACCTGCACGTGCCAGGCTGCCGACAGGACGACCGCCCCGGCCGCCCACCACCACGAACGACTCCGCGGCCTGGATGGACGGCGCACCACGAGGACGGTCAGGGCGACCGCCATGGGGGCGTACCCCATGAGGTCCATCACGCCGCCGTTTACCGGGCCGAAGAGCGGCAGGAGGCCGCCCGTGAGGTCGTCGGCGCCGATCAGCGGGCAGATCAGCTGGAGCACCTGGAGCAACGTCACGGTCAGCGCCACCTGGAACCGGCCGCGGAAGAGTGCCCCGACCAGGACCAGCGAGCACGCCAGCCACGCGGCGTTCCCCACGCCGCCGTCGAGGCTCCCGAGGTCCGCGACCAGGTTGCTCAGGGCGATGAGGAAGGCGCCCAGGGCCAGGCCGTCGGCCCACCACGGCGTGGGGTGCGCGGTGCGCTCGCGGAGGCGGGCCGCCAGACCGCCGCGCACCAGGCCGGCGGACTCGCGGACGGACGGCCGCCCGCGCCCCGCCGAGACCTCCAGGAGTGTTCCGACGAACTCCTCTCCGTGCGCGGCGCGGTAGGCGGGCGGGTACGTCCGCAGCAGGCGGCGGTAGCACCGCTCCGCCACGCCCGGGCGCCCCTCGATCCGCTCGGCGTCGCGCGGCTCCGGGCCGCTCACGACAGCGCCGTTCCGGGTCGTCCGAACACGATCCTGGCCGCTCGGGCCATGCGTTTCGCCTCCTCGGTGACGGCCTCGGCGCCGTCCTCGGTGATCCGGAAGTAACGGCGAGGCCGTCCGCCGACGGTCTCCTCACGGTCCACGGCGATCAGGCCGGTGCCGGCGAGCCGGTCGAGCGCGCCGTACAGCGTGCCGACCGCGAGCCGCACCCGGCCGCCGGACTGCTCCTCGGCGCGCTTGATGATCGCGTAGCCGTGCAGGGGACCGTCGAGGAGCGCCGTCAGAATGAAGTACGTGGGTTCGCTCATCGACCGCATGAGACCGAACCATATATCGGACGCCGAAGTATTCGCTACGCTTCGGCCATGGCGTTGGAGACCTCACCGGAGTCGCCCACTCCGGTCCGCACCGTTCTGCAGCTGGTCGGCGGCTGGATCGCCAAGCTCGGCCGCATCTGGGTCGAGGGTCAGATCACCGAGCTGAACCGCCGGGCCGGCACGGTGTACTTCACGCTGCGCGACCCGGTCGCCAACGTCTCGGTGCGGGTCGTGTGCCCCCGGGCGGTGTGCGACAACGCCGGTCCGGCCGTCGTCGACGGCGCGCGGGTCGTCGTGCACGCCAAACCGGACTTCTACATCAACCGGGGCTCGTTCGCGCTGTCGGCGTTCGAGATCCGGCCGGTCGGCGTCGGCGAGCTGCTGGCCCGGCTCGAACGTCTCAAGCAGCTCCTCACCGCCGAAGGCGTGTTCAACGCCGAGCGGAAGCGGCCGCTGCCCTTCCTGCCCGGCACGATCGGGCTGATCTGCGGCCGCGACTCCGCCGCCGAGCGCGACGTGCTGGACAACTCCCGTCGCCGCTGGCCCGCCGTCCGGTTCACGGTCGAGAACACCGCCGTGCAGGGGTCGTACGCGGTGAACGAGATCATCGACGCGCTCCACCGGCTGGACGCCGCCCCCGACGTCGATGTGATCATCATCGCCCGTGGCGGCGGGTCCCTCGAGGATCTGCTCCCGTTCTCCGACGAGGCACTGGTCCGCGCGGTGGCGGCCGCCCGTACGCCCGTGGTCTCCGCGATCGGCCACGAGCAGGACACGCCCCTGCTCGACTACGTCGCCGACGTTCGCGCCTCGACCCCGACGGACGCGGCCAAGAAGACCGTGCCCGACGTGCGCGAGCAGCTCGCGCTGATCGGGCAGCTGCGCGACCGGGGGCGCCGGTGCCTGTCCGGACGGGTCGAGCGCGAGCTCCAGTGGCTGGCGGGGATGCGCTCCCGGCCCGCGCTGGCCGATCCGGCCCGCGAGATCGAACGTCAGGCGGAGGGCGTGGCGACGCTGCGGGACCGGTCGCGACGCTGCCTGTCCGCTGCGCTGGACCGGGCGGAGGACGGTCTCTCCCACACCCGCGCGCGGCTCGTCGCCCTGTCGCCGGCGGCCACGCTCGAGCGGGGCTACGCGATCGCGCAGCGTACCGACGAGTCCGTCGTACGCGCGGCGGCGGACGTGAGCAAGGACGACGAGCTGCTGCTCCGGTTCAAGGACGGCCGGATCACGGTGCGGGTCGACGCGGTCTAAGGGACGGTCGCAACTCTTTGAAACGGGATGCGCACCGGTCACACAGGTCGCGAAGATAGGGTCTTGTCCCAGTATTTCCCCCTTCGGGCCGATCGTGGACAGCGGCAAGGGCCCGAGATCGTCGCTTAAGGACCTCCGTTGACCCAGCCTCCGCCGTACCAGCAGCCCTCCCCCGGCCCCTATGGTCAGCAGCCCTATGGCCAGCAGGGATACCAGCAGCAGTACCAGGGCCAGCAGCCCTATCAGGCGCCGCAGGGATACCCGCCCGCGCAGGGGCAGCCGGCGGGATACCAGCAGCCGTACCCGGCCGGACAGGGCTACCAGCAGCCCTACCAGGGGCAGCCGCAGGGGTACCAGGGGCAACCCCAGGGCTACCCGGGACCGCAGCAGGGCTACCAGGGACAGCAGCACCAGGGGTACCAGGCGCAGCCCCAGGGGTATCAGGCCGGCTACCAGCAGGAGCCGCAGGACTACCCGGCCGCGTCGTACAACAATGGCGTGACCTGCCGCGTCTGCGGCAACGGGCCCGCCGCGCAGGCGACCTTCCGGGGTGTCGTGGGCGCCGTCGTCATGCACACGATCTGGACGGCGACCGGGCCGTTCTGCCGTGACTGCGGCCTGGCGACGTTCCGCAAGCAGACGGCCAAGACACTCGCCGGCGGCTGGTGCAGCATCGGCGCCTTCGTCCTGGCTCCGATCTTCCTGCTGCTCAACATGATCGCTCACGGCAAGGTCGCGAACCTGCCGGCCCCACAGCCGACCAGCGGCCGGGCGCCCCTGGACCCGGGCCCGTCGGTGTTCGCGCGGCCGCTCGCGTACATCTATCCGGTGATCTTCTTTTTGTTCCTGATGTTGCTGCTCGTCGGGAGCCTGTCCAGCAGCTGACCTGAGGGCGCTCTACCGTTTGCGGCTGAGCGTCGGGTCGGGGTGCTCGGTGAAGCCGAGGGAACGGTACAGCGGCTCGCCGTCCGGGCTGGCGGTCAGATCGACCCTGCGGATCCCCCGCTCGGTGAACCAGTCGAGCAGCCCGTGCATGATCGAGCGGCTGTGCCCGCGCCGGCGGTACGCCGGGTCGGTGACCACGCCGTACACGTGCCCGATCAGGCCGGACGGGGTGTACGGGCTGGGCAGCCGCCGGTCGATGGTGCCGATGCCGCACGCGGCCAGGCCCGCGTCCCCGTCGATGACGAGGATCTTCGCCGAGTCGTCGGTGAGCCGCTCTCCCAACGCGTCCGCGCAGGCCCGCCGCCACTCCTCGCCGGATGGCGGGGCTCCCCAACCGTGGTCGCCCAGGCCGGCGAAGAGCAGCGCCCTGAGCCGTACGAGCTCGGGGATGTCGGGGACGGTCGCGGCGCGTATGAGGGGCATGGCGGGATCCTAGGTCCGCCGCCCTTAGGGTGGGGAATGTGGCGGAGGAGAAACCGGAGCTGTCCTACGAACAGGCGCGCGACGAGCTGACGGACGTCGTGCGGCGGCTTGAGGCGGGCGGGCTCACGCTGGAGGAGTCCCTGGCACTCTGGGAGCGCGGCGAGAGACTCGCCGCGATCTGCGAGGAGTGGCTCGAGGGGGCCCGGGCCCGGCTCGCGGCCGCCATGGCCGAGCGCGCCGAGCCCGCGGAACGCCCGGAGAACGCACCGTTCTAACCCGCGGGGACGGGCGCGGCGGTCAGGAGTTCGCCGTGCCCAGCCAGCGGGCGATCGCCGCCGCCCTCGTCCGGACGCCGAGCTTCGCGTAGATGCGGCTGACGTGGTTCTTGACGGTCTTCTCGGAGAGGACGAGCTCGTCGGCGATCTCGACGTTCGAGCGGCCCTGCGTGATGAGCCGCATCACCTCGACCTCGCGCGTGGACAGGCCCAGGCACTCGTCGCCCGCCGGTGAGGCCCCCGACGCGGACTGCAGAGTCTGTACCACGACCCGGGCCGCCACCGCGGACAGTGGGTTGGCCCGGCCCGCGACGACGTCGCGGATCGCCACGACGAGTTCGTCCGGGGAGAAGGACCCGTGGATGAGGTAGCCGACGGCGCCGGCCTGGATGGACGAGCGGATCGACTCGGCGTCGTCGCTGTAGGAGAGCATCAGCACCCGGGTGAGGGTGCTGAGCGTCCGGGCCGCCCGTACGCCGTCGACGTCGGGCATGCGCACGTCGAGGAGGACGAGGTCGGGGCGCAGCTGACGCGCCAGGTCGATGGCCTGGCGGCCGTCTCCGGCCGTCGCGACCACCTTGACGTCGTCGGCGGTCTCGAGAAGGGCGACGAGCCCCATGAGGACCACCGGGTTGTCGTCCGCCACCATGACGCTGATCATCGAACCGTCTCCCGTGCTCCGTGAACCTCCGGCAGGCTGACCGTGAGGGTGCTGCCCTTGCCGGGCGAGGACTCCAGCGTGAGCGCGCCGCCGACCCGCCTGGCTCGTTCTCCCATTCCGACGACCCCGTAGTGACCGTTGCGCGCCAGGTCCGCCGTCAGATCCGTCATTTCGGGCGGGCATTCGAAGCCCTTCCCGTCGTCGCGCACCCAGAGCCGCACGCCGCGGTCGTCCGTGGTCAGGCCGACCTGCACCGTCTCGGCGGCGGCGTGTCGTTCCACGTTGGTCAGCGCCTCTTTCAGGATCGCCAGCGTCTCCGCCCGCCGGACGGACGGAAGCTCCACGTCGTCTTCGGTGACGACCACCACCGTGATGCCGGTGCCCGCCGCCCAGTCCTCCGCCATCTGGCGGACGGCGGCGGCGAGAGGCCGGTTCTCCCCGCCGTCCCGCAGGCCGGCGATGAGCTCGCGGGCCTCGGCCACCGCGACCTTCACCCCGGCGGCGATGTTCTCTGCCTCCTGCTCGGCGCGGGCCGGGGACTTGCGCACCCAGGCGGGCAGCGCGGCCGCCGAGAGCGCGACGCCGTGCAGCGTCTTGGCCAGTGAGTCGTGCATGTCACGAGCGAGCCTCAGGCGTTCCTCCGCGGACGCCGCCACCACCTCGGCCCTGCGGCGGGCCTCCTCCGCGTCGGCGAACTGCACGAGCAGCCGGTGCACGGCGATGCCGATGCACCCCGCCACCGGGTAGAAGACGGGCAGCGCGATCACCGCCTGGATGTTGACGCTCTGGATCGAGCGGGCGGCGAGGTCGTACAGGGCGACCTGCAGCGCGCAGACGAACAGCAGTCCCCGCCACTCGTACAGCACTCCGGCGAGGGCCGACGTGACCACGCTGAACAGGAAGTACGGGCCGAAGGCCCCGGCGGCCTCCAGCACGAAGTAGGCCGCCGCGGCGTCCACGGCGAGCGTGACCGGCCTGCGGGCCAGCAGCGGCAGCAGCCGCCGGGGCGCCTGGGCGACCGCGAGCGAGATCGCGGCGACGACGCCCATCGTGATGAGCACCGTGCGGGTGAACTCCGCGCTCGGCACGAGGACGACGGCCATCGCGAGCAGCAGGAGACGCGCGTACATGAGCAGCCGGACGGTGACGGTCAGCCGCGAGGACAGAGTGCCGTTCATGGGTCACTGTGAACAGTGCAGGTCGTCCTGGACCCGCAGGGCGGTGGCGCACCGGAACAGCGTCAGGACCTGTTTATCGTTCTGGATGTTGTAGGCGACGCCCTCCGTGGCCCCGGCGATCCTCCTGAGCGGCGCCATCTTGACGCCCTTCCCGAAGGCGACGAGGGTGATGTTCACCTGCTGTTCCGGGTCGAAGTCCTTCTGGAGCTCGGAGACCAGCCGGTCTAGTGAGATCTTGTCGTGCTCGCCGGTGGCGCCGCCGGTGAAGACGAGCACCTCGTTGAGCATGCCGGGCCGGTAGTCCCGCGACAGTTCGTGGTACGCGTCGAGGATCGCGTCGTACAGGCCGCCGTCTCTTCCCTTCTGCGGCCGCACCTCCGAAATCTGCTTCTGCAGCCGCGCCCTGCGGTTGCCGCCGGTTCCGATCTCCCCCAGCCGGCCGAGCTCGACCAGCCGCCGGTACGGGTGGGAACCGGTCCCGGGGAAGGACCACAACCCGAACTCGGTGTCGTCGTCCAGCATCGAGAAGCCGCTGTTCAGCGACCCCGCCATCATCTGCGTGCGCGTGCTGGACCCCAGGCGGGCGAGCGTGGCGTCGGACACGTCGACGAGGGCGAGCGCCCGCAGACTGGTGCGCATCTTCTGCCACGTGTCGCGCATCGCGCGCGCCGCTCCGGGGCTCGCCACCGGGAGTACGCGCGGCGCGGCGGCCGGCAGGCCCGAAGAGACGAGGCTGCCGGCGGCGCCGTCGGGCGTACGGAGCCATGCGTCGTGCAGCCGGGCCACTCCGTCGGGCGAGCGCAGCGCGGTGAGCAGGCCCGCCGCGATCCGCCTGCGCTCCCGGTCCGCTGTGAGGACGGCGTACGGGAAGTCGAGCGCCGGCGCCGCCGACGGGTAGACCGCCGCCACCTGGCGTCCCTGCTGCCGCTGCCGCCAGATCGTCTGCTCCGATAGGGGCAGTACGGGCGGGGCGCCCTGGTCTCCGAGGGCGTTGATGGCGTCGGTCGCGTCGGACGACGGCTTGACGTCCTCCAGCATGCGGCTGAACGCCTGAAGACCGGCCGTGCCCTTCCCCGCGGCGGACGAGAGCGCCAGCAGCGACGCCATTCCCGTCGCGGAGGACTCGGGGTCGAGCAACCGCAGGCGGTAGGTGTCGTCGCGGAAGCCGCCCCAGCCCTGTTTCGTCAGCGCGGACCCGTAGTGCCTGGCGCCGGCCGGCGTCATGGCGAACACGACCGGAGACGAGGCCACGGACGTCGCGGAGCGGACCGCCGGATCGTTGACGCCGTCGAACCACAGCGAGGAGTCGGCGATCCAGACGTCGGGCCGGGCGTCGGCCTTCGTGTCGCCGGCGGCCAGGACCCGCGCCGTCTGCGCGGAGTCCCCGGTCACGACGTTCACGTCCGCGCACTTCGACGCGTTGTAGCGGGTCGCCACTTCGGTCACCGCCGCCGCGATGGCCGGATCGGCCGTCACGGTGAGGGTCCTGTCCTGGCAGGCGGTCTGGTTCCGGTATACGAGCCAGCCTCCACCGCCGAGGGCAAGACCGACGACGAGGGCGACCGCCGCCGCCATGCTCGTGCGTTCGCGTCCGCTCAGGGACGTGAAGCGCCCGCCCGCGGAATCCGAAAGCACTTCATGTTCTGCGAATGAGGAGTCCACCGTGGTGTGTCTCCATGGGGAGGTGTGTGCCTGCATTGCATTCCGCAAGCGCGACGATCAGTAGGGTCCCCATAGCCCCACAAGCTACATGAATTTCCCCGCTATCGGGGGGTTACGGACATCCTAGGAGTGGCTCTTCGGCTGGGGCCGGAGGGAGCCCGCCAGTGTGGCCAGTTCCTCGTACGAGGCCGTGCCGGTGACCACCAGGGTGAGGCCGGGCAGGCGCCGCACCAGCGACCGCTGGTGCTTGTCCTTCCGGAACGTCCTGTCCCAGGACGCACCGGCCACCTGCAGCGAGCCGTCCGGCCTGCCCTGGCTCGTCATGCGGGCGACGAACCCCGCGCTGCCGTCGGGCCGTTCGTTGCTCTGCTCCAGCGCGGCGTACTGCTTGTCCGGCGTGTAGAAGCCGAGATGCCAGCCCACCGGGCCGTTCGCCCGGCCCGTCAGCCGCGAACTCGTGGGATACCACTTCGGGCCCAGCCCCTGGGGCGCCTGCACGGTGAACGGCGCGGTCGCCACCAGGCCGTTCAGGTCGCCGTGGTAGTCCACCTGCGGCGTGGCGTTCGGGTTGCGCCGGGGCGTGACCAGCAGGACGAACCCGACGATCACCAGGCAGGAGAGCATCGCCATCGCGAATCCCGGAAACCCGGACATGAGACGCCGGTACACCGACGGCGACACGACGATGGGCCCCTCGCCGGCCGGCGTGGCGCCGTCCCGGCCCGGGCCCTCCGACGCCGCGTCCGCCCCGGAGGCGGTCGCCGGCCCCGGGGCGGCGGTGCTCACCGGCGACTCCTGGGCGGCCGCACGCGCGTCCTCCGGGGAGGTCACGAGGTCGTTCGTCACAGCCGTCTCACGGCTTTCGCTCACGCCGGCTCTCCATACTCGAAATGATCGCGAGAACGTCGTCGGCCAGCCGCCGGGAGGCCTCTTCGTCCTCCGACAGGGCGACCTCCGCGACGGCGCCGGACACCGCGCCGGTCAGCACGACCACGAGCGCCTCGTCGACGTCGCCGTCGCCCGCGTCGAACAGCGCGGCGTTGCGCCGGGCCCAGGTCCGCAGCCGTTCGTGCAGCACCCGGTCGAACCCGGGCGGGCCGTCACCGGACACGAACAGCCGGGACAGGTCCGGCTCGGCGAGGCAACCGTCGAGGTAGGCGCGCGCCCCGGCGATGAACACGCGCATCGGGTCGGTCTCGCCCGCGTCGCGGGCCGTGTGGACGGCCTCGCGGGTGCGCTCCTGCTGGCGGGCCTGGAACTCGCCGAACAGCGTCAGATAGAGATCGGCCTTGCCGCTGAAGTGGTGGTAGAGGCTGCCGACGCTGGCCCCCGCCTTGGCGACGATGTCGGTGACCGCGGCCTGGGCGAACCCGGCCTCGGAGAACACCTCGCGGGCGGCCTGAAGCAGCGCGCTCCGCGTGGCGGCGCCTCGATCCGACATACGCGAAACCGGTTCGACGCTCACTGGCGCGCTCCTCGTCGGGTCGGCGGCACGCCGAACACGCGCCGGGCGGACGGCCCGCCGCGGGGACGCCCGGCGGCCGGCGCCGGCCGCTCGTCGGCCTGCCACTCGATGTCGCTGCTCATGACGGCCCTAGATTACGCCCTGTCTGCTCGGAAATACGATCGGAGGAGACCCGCCGGGGTGACCCGTCAGGTAAAGCCCGCAGGAAAGGCCCGGATCGCCATGACTGAAGAAACGACCGTATCGTCCCCGCTGGCCACCGAAGCCCACGCCCCCGATCGCAACCTCGCCCTGGAACTGGTGCGCGTGACGGAGGCGGCGGCGATGGCCGCGGCCCGATGGGTCGGCCGGGGCGACAAGAACGGCGCCGACGGGGCCGCCGTGAACGCCATGCGCCAGCTCATCAACACCGTGTCGATGAACGGCGTCGTGGTGATCGGCGAGGGTGAGAAGGACCGCGCGCCGATGCTGTTCAACGGCGAGCAGGTCGGAGACGGCAGCGGCGCCGACTGCGACGTGGCCGTCGACCCGATCGACGGGACGCGGCTGACCGCGCTGGGGCAGAACAACGCGATCGCAGTGATCGCGGTGGCCCCCCGGGGCACGATGTACGACCCGTCCGCCGTGTTCTACATGGAGAAGCTGGCGACGGGGCCGGAAGCGGCCGACGCGGTGAACATCGAGGCGCCCGTCGCCGACAACATCCGCGCCGTCGCCCGGGCCAAGAACTGCTCGGCCGGTGACGTGACGGTCGTGATCCTCGACCGGCCGCGGCACGAGGGCATCGTGAAGGAGATCCGCGAGGCGGGAGCGCGCATCAAGTTCATCACCGACGGCGACGTGGCCGGTGCGATCATGGCGGCCCGTGAGGGCACCGGCATCGACCTGATGCTCGGCATCGGCGGCACCCCGGAGGGCATCATCGCGGCCTGTGCGATCAAGGCCCTCGGCGGCGTCCTCCAGGGCAGACTGTGGCCGAAGGACGACGCGGAGCGGCAGAAGGCGATCGACGCCGGGCACGACCTGTCGCGGGTGCTCACCACCGAGGACCTGGTGACCTCCGACGACGTGTTCTTCGCCGCGACCGGCATCACCGACGGCGAGCTGGTCGAGGGCGTCCGGTACGGCAAGGGGATCACGTCCACGCACTCGCTGGTCATGCGCTCGCGCAGCGGGACGATCCGCCGGATCCACAGCGAGCACCGGCTGTCCAAGCTCCGGGCCTACTCCGCGATCGATTTCGACGCCGCTTCCTGACGGTCGTGGTGGGGGGCCGGCGCGGTCCCCCACCACCCGCGCGGCGCCTACTTCACCGAGCCGGCGGTGAGGCCGCCGATGAGGTAGCGCTCGATGAAGACGAACAGGACGACCACCGGCACGATCGCGATCAGTGAGGTCGCGAACAGATACTGCCAGTGCTGCTGGTACGACGTGACGAATCCGGGGACGGCCACGGTCAGCGGCTGGCGGTTGGGCGACGACGTGATCGTCAGGGCGACCACGTACTCGTTCCACGCCCCGATGAACGTGTAGATCACCGCGGTGACCAGACCGGGCAGGGACAGCGGCAGCGTCACCCGCGTCAACGCCTTGACCTTGCCCGCCCCGTCCAGGTAGGCGGCCTCCTCCAGCGCCTTCGGAATGCTGGAGAAGTACCCGTGCAGGATCCACACGCAGAACGGCAGGTTGAACGCGGCGTTGACCAGGATCAGCCCGAACAGCGTGTCGGTCAGGTTGAGCGCCACCATCTCGCGGTAGATGCCGATCACCAGGGCGGTCGGCGCGAACATCTGGGTGACGAGCACGAGCAGCAGGAACGCGCCACGTCCGCGGAACCGGTTACGCGCCGTGTAGTACGCCGCCGGCAGCGCCACCACCAGTGCGATCAGCGTCGCCACGGCGGCGACGATGAGCGACACCTGCATGTTCTTCCAGATCGGCGCTGCTTTCCACACGTTGACGAAGTTGGCGAAGTCCCAGTGCTTCGGCAGGAAGGTGGTCGGCGACTTGGTCAGCTCGCGGTCGGGCTTGAGCGCGGTCAGCGCCATCTCCAGGTACGGCGCGACGAAGACGAACGCGACCAGGTAGCCGACACCGGCGAGGATGGTCCGGCGGGCCAGCTTCGACCAGTCGACCCCGGAGGACCGCTGTCTTCCCCGACCAACCGACCCCGACCGACCTCCCGGGCGGCCTTGCCGGCGCGGCGTGCTCAGGCTGCTCATGCTTGCGCCTCCCCGCGCCAGCCGACGACCCGCAGGTACACCAGCACCAGGATCAGGATCAGCGCGAAGTTCACGACCGCCATCGCGGCGGACTCCCCGACGTCACCGGTGCCGGTGAAGGCGAGCTTGTACATGAAGGTCGTGCTGGTGTCGGTCTTGCTCCCGGGCCCGCCCCCGGTCATCGCGTAGATGATCGGGAAGGAGTTGAAGACGTTGATCACGTTGATGATCGCCGCGACCAGCAGGGACGGCCGCAACAGCGGCAGCGTGATGCGGAAGTAGGTCCGTGCGCGGCCGGCGCCGTCGACCCGGGCCGCCTCATAGACGTCGTCCGGGATGGTCTGCAGGCCGGCCAGGATGACGAACGAGGTGAACGGCAGCGAGACGAAGACCGCCACCCACATCATCCACATCAGCGCCTGCGTGGGGTGCGACAGCCAGTTCACCGGATGGTCGATGAGCCCCAGGCCCTGAAGGACCTTGTTGACCACGCCGTAGTAGTAGTTGAGCATCCACTTCCACGTCAGCGCGGTCATCAGGACCGACGCGGCCCAGGGCACGATGACCGCCCAGCGCACCACGCGCCGGCCCGGGAAGCGGGCGTTGAGCAACTGCCCGAGCGCCAGCGACACCACGATCGTCACCAGGACGACGCCGACCACCCACACCACGGTGCGCAGCAGCACGCTGACGAGGTCCGACTCGTCGAACAGGTCACGGTAGTTGCCGGTCCCACGGCTGCCGAGCGTCGCCCCGGACGAGCTGATCCTCAGCAGCGACGTCCGGACCATCTCGATCACCGGCCACAGGACCACGGCCCCGATCAGGATGACGGCGGGGCCGATCCACGGAAGCGGGGCGAGTGCCCGGCCGAGCCGGCGGAGAGCGCTCGTCGACGGCGGCGCCGGCGCCGGGGTCGTGGCCCCGGCGCCGTGCGCCTCGATGGTGTCGTGCACGGGCGGTCCGTCAGCCGTTCTTCTGCGCGGTCTGCTGGAGCTCACTCAGGACGCTCTTCGGGTCGCCGGTGATGGCGGTGCCGAGCTTCTCCTTGATCGTGTTCGCCAGCGGCCCCCAGGCGGCGTTGCCCGTGGGGTAGAACTTCGCGTTCGGCAGGGCGTCGATGAAGGGCTTGTCGTACGGAACGGCGCTCCCGATCACGTCGCCGGCCGATTTGGTCACCGGCAGGAAGCCCTCTTCCTTCTGGAAGTTGGCCACGTTGTTCGTCTGGTAGAAGAAGTTCAGGAACTTCGAGACGGCGTCCTTCTTCTTGCCGCCGTTGTTCTTGAAGGCCACCAGGAAGTCCTGCACGCCGAGCGTGCTGGACGCCGATCCCGACTTGCTGGGCAGCGGCGCGATGCCGTACGGCAGCTTGGCGTTGACCTTGTTGATGAAGCCCGCGGGCATGAAGACCGCGCCGTTGAGCATGCCGATCTTGCCCTGCGCGAACTCGTTGAAGACGTCCTTACGGTCGGTCGTCTCCGGGTTCGGCTGGGTGAGGCCGCTCTTGGTCAGGCCCTTGAGGTAGTTGACCGTGTCCACGTTGGCCTGGCTGTCGATCGCCCAGTTGCCGGACTGGTCGACGTAGCCGCCGCCGTTGTTCATCGCCCACATGAAGAACTCGGCCTGGGACTCCTCGGCGCCGAGCGGCAGGCCCAAGGGGAAGACGCCCTTCACCTTGTCCTTGATCTTCTGGGCGTCGGACTGAACCTCGTCCCACGTCTTGGGCGGCGCGGTGATGCCCGCCTTGCTGAAGACGTCCTTGTTGTAGAAGAACAGCCGGACGCTGGACAGCAGCGGCACGGCGTACTGCGTGCCCTTGTACTTGTCGCCGTCGACGAACGACGGGAGGATGTCGCTGGACACCTGCGAGGACAGCACGTCCGAGGCCTGGAAGAGCAGACCGTCGCGGGCGAAGTCGGCGAACGCGTTGTAGTTCAGGATGTCGGGCGTCTGCTTCGTCTGGACGTAGGTCTTGACCTTGGCGTCCATCTGGGTCCAGTCGACCATCTCCAGGTTGACCTTGTAACCCTTGTTCTGCGCCTCGAACGTCTTGATCAGACTGTCCCAGAGGCCCTTGGTCTTGTCATCGTAGATCGCGGCGACGAACCTGATCGTCTTGTTATCACCGCCACCGCCGGACGAACTGCCCTTGCTACATCCGGTCACACCGAGGGCCACCGTGAGACCCGCGGCGATGGCGCCCTTGAGATGCCGTTTCACCTGTCCCCGCCTTCTGCTCCTGCTTTGGCTTCCGGGGCCACGCGGGTGCGCGCGACGTCCCCGGTAACTGTCTTCTTTTGGGTTCGCCAATCCCCCGGCCCGACCCCTCGACCGTCACCCTTCGAGCAGCCGTTTGGCGTGGCACAGCTGTGCGGCTCGCGCCGCCGCCTCCTTTCACCTGCATGAAAGGTTGTGCACGATTGAGCCGCTCATTGAGCAAAATCGCGCATGGCTCTGAACGATAGGAGCTGGTCCGTACCAGTTCAAGAGGCGGCAGAGGGAGGAGTCTTAACCGTTATCGAACGGCCATGACCTGCTGGTCTTGCCGTCGCTCCGTCACGATCGGCGGCGGGTCACCCGCCAGAGCCGGCGCCGCTTGGGCGTACGGGCGCCCACCGATCCGAGGACGACCACGCCGCTGACCTCGACCACCGGGGCGTCGTCGGCGTACGGCGCCCGCACCCGCAGGTCCCGCGAACCGAGGACGGAGCGGCCGGTGAACTCCACGCGCACCCCCTCCGGTACGACGAGGCGGAGCCGCCCGCCGAGCATCGCCGCCCGCACGACGACGTGCCGGCGCTGCAGGAGGGCCTCCCGCAGGTCGATCTCCACGGTCCCGAAGAGCGCGGACACCGGCAGGCTCACCGGCACCACCCAGCGCCCGCCACGCCGTACGGTGCCGAAGAGGGCGACCAGCGGCCGGTGCTCGATCTGGATCGGCTGCTGCTCGGCGGGGGTGAGATCGGCGGTCAGCCCGGACAGCTCGCCCAGCGTGCGGGCGGCGTACGCGCCCTCGACGCGCTCGGCGTGCTCGTCGGCGGTCAGCCGGCCGTCGCCGTGGGCTTCGCGCAGCAGCTCGACCACCCGCTCCCGGTCGGCGTCGGAGGCGCGCAGGTCACGCGCCGGCACGTGCTGGTCGTTCGGTCTCCACGGCAACTCCACGGCTCGACGATATTCGCTGGCGTGCCGATGGGGGCGCTTCGTAGCGTGGGGGCCATGGCGGACCTCCCGGCGATCACCCTGCGCGACGTCGTCAAGCGGTACCCCGACAAGGACGGGTCGCAGATCACCGCAGTCGACGGGCTCACGCTGGAGGTCCCGGCCGGAGTCTGCCTCGGGCTGCTCGGCCCGAACGGCGCGGGCAAGTCGACGACGATGCGGATGCTCACCGCCCAGTCCCGCGCCGACGAGGGCGAGATCACCGTCCTGGGTCATCCCGTCCCGGCCGAGTCCAAAGAGGCGCGCGCCCTCATGGGCGTCGTGCCGCAGACCGACAACCTCGACGAAGAGCTCACCGTCCGGCAGAACCTCGAGGTCTTCGCCCACCTGTACCGCGTGCCCCGGGCCGGGCGGCACCGGGCCGTCGACCGTGCCCTGGAGATCGCCCAGCTCACCGACCGCGCCGGGACCCGCGTCGTGAACCTCTCGGGCGGCATGCGCCGGCGCCTCCTCGTCGCCCGCGGGCTCGTCCACTCGCCCCGCCTCGTCCTGCTCGACGAGCCCACCGTCGGCCTCGACCCGCAGGTCCGCGCCGACCTGTGGGGTCTGGTCGCCGCGCTGCGCGACGAGGGCACCACCGTGCTGATGTCCACGCACTACATCGAGGAGGCCGAGCGGCTCGCCGACTCCTGCGCGCTGATGTCCGGCGGCCGGATCGTCGCCGAGGGCAGCCCCGGAGACCTCATCGCCCACCACGCGGGCGGCAGCGTCGAGGAGCACCACGGCCCGCCCGACCGGCTCGCGGAGATCGAGGACCTCGTGCGGCGGGCCGGCCTGCCCAGCCGCCGCACCGGACCGACCGTGTCGGTGCTGCGCGCCGAGCACATCCCGCCGTCGCTGGCCGACGCCCTCGGCAACGGGGACCGGGTCGTACGGCGGGCGGCCAACCTCGAGGACGTGTTCGTCGTCCTGACCGGAGAGAACGTTGGCTGACACGAGACTCCGCCGGTTCGAGTGGGCCCCGGTACGCGGCGTGTGGCGGCGCGAGCTGGCGCTGTTCCGGCGCTACTGGACCTCCACGTCCTTCGCCGCGACCGTCGAACCGACGATCTACCTGCTGGCGTTCGGCTTCGGGTTCGGGTCGCTGCTGGGTCACATCGCCGGCTACCGCTACGTCGACTTCGTCGGCACCGGCGTGGTGGCGACCGCGTCGCTGTTCACGTCGGCGTTCCCCGGGATGTTCAACACCTACATCAGGCGGACTTATCAGCATTCGTACGACGCGGTGCTGGCGGCGCCGGTGGACGTGCACGAGCTGGTCGCCGGCGAGACGTCGTGGATCGCGGTCAAGGGCGGGCTGTTCTCCTGCGTGCCGCTGCTCGTCGCGCTGGCCTTCGGACTGCACCCGAGCGCCGGCATGCTCGCCGTGCCGGTCTTCACGATCCTCACGGCGATCGGGTTCGCGCTGTTCGGCGTCTGGATGTCCACGGTCGTCCCGTCGATCAACAGCTTCGACTACGTGATCAGCGGGGTGCTCACCCCGATCTTCCTGGTCGCGGGCACGTTCTTCCCGGTCGACGGGCTGCCGGGCTGGGCTCGCACGGCCGCCCGGTTCAACCCGCTGTACCACTGCGTGGAGCTCGTCCGGCACGCGGCGTTCGGCTTCCGGCCCCTGGCCGACCTCGGCCACGTGGGCGCGCTCGTCCTGTTCGCGGCGCTGATGTGGGTCCTCGCCGTACGCGGCATGCGCCGCCGCCTCATCGACTGACCGCGGCTGCGGCGGACGGGCGCAACCGCCCGTCCGCCGCTCCCACGGGCGGATCCCCGATCGCTCAGGGGCGTTGGCCCGGCTTGTCGACGATTCCGGCCGCGAGGCGGACGGACAGGACGCCGATCGTTCCCTTCTTGATCGCCCAACTGCCGTCGTCGCCCTTGCCGGTGTGGTCCTTGACCGCGATGGACCGCTCGCCCAGCAGGGCGTACGTCTTCCGGTCCAGCAGGATCTCCTGGCGTAGCCAGCCCTCGATGACGCGGGAGACGGCCAGCGCCGGGCGCCCCTCGACATCCACGGCCTCCCGGTTCAGGGTCACGTCGGGGATCTTCGCCAGCGCCCGGTAGACGGTGGCCTCCAGTTGCGGCGGCAGGACGGCATTCTTGTTCAGAAGCCCGCCGAGGATGTCGAAGGTGTTGTCCTGGCGTTCCGCCTCCGTCGCGTGCGGAACCTTCTTCGCGACCAACGCCAGCAGCGCGTCCGGGTCACGCGGCAACGCCGCCGAGGCGGCGTAGCCGTCAGGCGGCATGCTGCCCGTCTGGGAGGTGATGGGCTGGGAGATCGTGAACCTGCCATTGCGGTAGAAGGCGATCTTCCTGCCGTCGGACCGGATCCAAAGGCGGTCCACCCGGGTCTTCAACGGCGACTGCGGCGTCTGCACGGCGCCGATCTCCGGGTTGCCCGGGGAGGTGTACCGCGTCTCGGTGTAGCTCCACTGGCCGGGCCGGGGCGGAGTGAACGCGCGGCCCTGCGCGCGCTCGGCCGCCTTGTACAGCACGGTCTGGGCGTCGGCCACCGAGCCGCCGGGCAGGCCGGGCACGACCGGGCGGGGGTGGCCGTTCTTGTCCGTGCCGCCGAGGTTCTGGACCACGGTGACGCCGGCCGCGATCGTGACGGCCAGTGCGCCGACCGCGGCGAGCCGGACGCCCATCCGGGGCAGGCGGAGCCGGCGTCTCGCCACCGGAGCCGTGCCACGGGCGGAGGCCCGCTCGAGGAGGGCGGCGCGGGCCGCCGCGTGCGCGGCCGCCGACGGAGGCGCCGGGCGATCCCAGGCGTCGCGCAGCGTGGTGAGGTCGTCCATCGTCATCGGTCCTCTCGGGTGGTCGTCGGGTCGGTCCGGCCCAGGGCGGCGCGGATCCGCTTGCGGGCGCGGTGCAGCCGCGAGCGTGCCGTTCCGGCGGGGATGCCGAGGGCCTCCCCCGCCTTCTCCGAGGTCAGTTCGGCCCAGGCGACCAGGAGGAGCACGTCCCGGTCGGCGTCGGGGATCTCGGCCAGTGCCTCCGCCAGCCGCCCCCGATGGGCCTGCGCGTCGAGCCGGACCGCGACGCGGTCCGCGTGGCCCTCGGTGGCCTCGTCGACGCCGGTACGGGCCAGCGCGCGGTACTGCCGGACCTCCGCCCGGTGGTGCCGGGAAATGAGATTGGAGGCGATCCCGTACAGCCACGGCCGGGCGTCCGGGCGGGAGAGCTCGTACTTCGTCCGGCCGTCGAACGCGATCAGGAACGTCTCGGCGGCCACGTCGTCGGCCAGGCTCGCGCCGAGCCGGCGGGCGGCGTACCCGTGGATCAGCGCGTAATACCGGTCGAAGATCGCCGCGAAGGTCTCCGGCTCACGCAAGGACTGCTCGATGATCGCGGCGTCGGTGGCCTCCTCCGTGGGGAGCGCCCGCATCACCGCGGCCATGTCCAGGTCCTTCGTCTCATCGTCTGCCTTCCGCAGGGGGATGGTCACCTCTCTTTCACCGATCGCCCGGATAGTGTTCGGTCACCTCGTTCACCTCGGGCTTGCCACTCCGTGGGATCATTTCGGGCCTATTGACCTGCCGAGATCCACTACCTACGCTGACGCGAACGTATTTCACGTTCCGGAGGACAGCGTGGCGGCGGAAATCGATCAACGGACTCGGCGCGGTCGGCGCGCGGCGTACGCGGCGTTCGGGGTCCAAGGGCTCTCCTTCGCCGCTCTCGTGACCCGCATCCCGGAGATCCAGAAGGCGCACAACCTCAGCGACGCCACCCTCGCGCTGGTGCTCCTGGCCGTCCCGGTGGTCGCCGGGCTGGGCAGCGTGCTCGCCGGCTCACTCATGCCACGGCACGGCAGCGGCCCGGTGCTGCGCATCGCCCAGCCGCTCGTCCTCCTGTCGATCGTCGCGATCGGGATCGCGCCCGGGAACCTCCCGCTGTACGGCGCGACGGCGCTGTTCGGCCTGTTCGTCGGCGCGGTGGACGCGTCGATGAACGCCCAGGCGGTGACCGCCGAGACGCGGTACGGCAAGAGCCTGCTCACCGGGTTCCACGCCGTGTGGAGCGCGGCGGGCATCCTCGCGGGCCTGTGGAGCGCGCTCGCCAACAAGATCGACATGGGGCTGGGCACCGGCTTCGCCATCCCCGCGGTGCTCGGCATCGCGGTGTCCGTCTGGACCGGCCGCCGCCTGTACCCGAAGGCGATGGAGGCCACCGGGCCCAGCGACGAGCAGCTGAAGGCCGCGGCCAAGAGGGTGCCCTGGAAGCCGATCATCATCATCGGCGCGGCCGTGACCTGCATGTACATCGCGGACTCGGCGACGTCGAGCTACAGCGCGAAGTACCTTAAGGACGATCTGCACGCCTCCGGCTTCGTCGCCCCGCTGGGATACGTCGCGTACCAGATCTTCATGATGCTGAGCCGGACCGGCGCGGACCTGCTGGTCCGCGCGCGCGGCGCGGCGAAGGTCGTCGCGGTGGGCGGGCTGATCGGCGGTGTCGGGCTGCTCACCGCGGCCGCCGCGCCGAACCCCGCCGTCGCCATCGCCGGATTCGCCGTCGCGGGCCTCGGCCTGTCCGTCGTGGTACCCACCTCGTTCTCGGCGGCGGGCCGGCTCGATCCGACGGGGCTGGGCATCGCCGTGTCACGGGTCAACGTCTTCAACTACGCCGGCTTCGTGCTCGGGGCGGTCGTCGCGGGCGCGGTCGCCTCCGACCTGTGGATCGCGTACGCCATCGGCGCCGCGCTCTGCCTCGTCGTCGTCGGGACGGCCCGGGGGTTCGAGCCGACGCCGGTCGCCGGCGCGACGCCCAACCCGGCGGTCGCCGAACGCCCCGTCGCCTGAGCGGGCGGCACATGCCGGCGCCGCCGCCGGGTGAGCTGACCGGCGCGGCGGTCCCAGAAGAGCGCCTCAGGACGGCCGCGCGTCCGTCTCGACGACCGCGACCTCGACGCAGTCGCCCTGCTGCACCCCGCTGCGGCCGCTCTTCCGCCAGACCGGAATGTTCATTTCACCGTCTCCATGACTCGCTTGATGAATTCCCGGGACTGGTCCTCGGGTAGGGCCTGCTGGCCGATGCGGTCGTACCGGAGGAGGTACGAGCGGACCTCGTCCGCCGACGGCACCAGCCGCCCGCCGCCCGGGGACTCGGTGTAGGCGACGTCGCCCGACGGACCCGACATGATCTTGAAGCTGCCGTCGAGTCCGTAATGGGCGCCTGCGGACCGGGGGACGACACGAATCCCGACATCCGGCAGCTCTGACGCCTCCAAGAGGCGGGCGAGCTGATTCCGCATCACCGCAGGGCTTCCTATCGGCCAGTCGAGCACGCTTTCCGTGATCAATATCAACAATACGGGCGGGTCGTCCCGCGTCAATATCGCTTGCCGGGACATCCGTTCCTCCACCAGGCGATCGATGTTCGGCACGCCTCCCGCCGCGATGAGTGCGTGAGCGTACTCCGGAGTCTGCAGCAGGCCGGGCACGACCAGCGCCTCGAAGACCTTGATCACCGAGGACCGGGCCTCGATGTCCAGATGCTGCTGATGCCAGTTCGGGTCGTGGCCCCGTTGGGCGTACCACAACTGGATGGAGAAGTGGCCGCCCGTGCGCCAGGCCCGGTCGAGGGCCGCCGCCTGCCCGTCGTCCAGCTTCGCCTCGGCGTTCTCCAGCCTGGAAATGCTGGACCGCGCGCAGTTGAGGAGCTTCGCCACGGCGTCCCCGGTCAGATTGCGCTGGGCACGATGAAAGCGCAGGTCGTGGGCCATCCACGCCCACATGGACGACTTCGGATCCGGCGACGGCTTGGCCTGCATGGCGGTCCCTCCTCATTTCCAGCGCTATCCCGATGTGCCGTGGAACAGCGACATCCATGCCGTGGGAATGCATTCTGGGAATTCATATCAAGGCATCGCGAGTCAAGGGAAAGGATCGAGAAATTGTCCGATATTTCAGGGGTCGATAGTGCCGAGGGACCAGCGACCAAGGCAGAAATGTCTACATCAGGGAATGGCATCCTCTGGCAGGAGCGGGTAATCCGTACCCGGCTGAACGAACTCGCCATGGCCCTGCGATGCCACGGGCTGGAGGTGCGGATAGGGACCAGCGCCCTGATGGCCTGGGCCCCCAAGGCATCGATGACCGACGATCCGCGCGGGGAGGCGATGAATCCGGGTCTCTCCCAGTACGTGGCCATCGCCCCCGACGGTGGATCACTGAACTGGTACTGGTGCTGGACCGGCCCCGCCCGCGACTCACCACTGGAGGCGGAGTACATGTGCCCGGCCGAGCAGATCGACCGGGCCACCACCCTCATCAGAAAGGTCCTGCACGTCGACGTCGAAGGCCGCCCGTGAGCACCCCGTGGCCGTACCGCCAAGGTCCTGCGGCCCCGGCGGAACCTGTCACTCGCGTCGATTCGGCGTTCTTACCGGCCGCGCAGCCGTACGGAGCGGGGACCGGGCCCTGGCTCGCACGCCTGCGAGCCGACTTCCCTCGCTGGGGCGTCCTGTTCGACCCGTGGAGATCCACCTGGATCGCCGTACGAGGACGACACGATATCGAGGTCGCCTCGACGGCGATCGCGCTTCATGACGCCCTCACGGCGCGCGGTTTCGTACCTGTGCCTGTGGACGGGGCGATGCCCGACTCCCCCGTCGCCTGAAGCCGGGGCGAGCGCTACCGATCGCTCAGCCGGGCACCGGCCCGAGGACCCTGCCGTACCAGGTCGCCGGGTCGGTGTCGCGGACATGCCGGGTCAGGGCCCAACGTTGCCCCTCCGGGTCGGCGACCACCGTCTGACGAACGCCCCAGGGCCGGTCCTCCGGCGGTTCCAGGATCACGCCTCCTCCGGCGACCGCCTGCTCGCACGCCCTGTCGAGGTCTTCGACGAAGACCTGAGTGAGGCTGGACGTGCCGGCGAACTGCCCACCACGACGCCCGAGCAGGATGATCAGGCCGTCGCGTTCCATCTCCACGTGGCCGACCCAGCCATCCGGCAGCGACGCCCGGACCACCTCGCGGACTCCGATGACGGCCGAGAGCCACCGAGCCGCCGCCGGCGGATCGTCGTACAGGACACAGGGAACGATGATCGGATAGCCGCGTCGCGGGTCGTACATGATCGATTCCTTTCTTCCGGACCGACGCGACGACCGTAGGAGGAGTCCGGGGTCCGGGTCTTGAAGGAAATCGACCGCTTACGCGGCCCACCGGCGGACGACGGCCGGGGTCGTGGCCGCGAACCGGGTGAACTCCCGCGTCAGGTGGGCCTGGTCGGCGTACCCGCACACCACCGCGACGTGGGCCGGAGGCAGATCGCCGCGTGCCAACAGTCGCGCCGCGTGCTCGTAGCGCAGTACGCGCGCGGCGCTCTTGGGCGTCGTGCCGATCTGCTGCCGGAAGCGGGCGGCGAGGTACCGGTCGCTGCGCCCGGTCCGGGTGGCCAGCTCTGCGATCCTTACCGCGCCGTGGACGCGGCGCATCGCCTGCCACGCCGACGCGACCTCCGACGACGGTGCCGGGCCCGCCGCGATCCTCTCGGCGAGAAGCGCGTCGAGGAGCGCGAAGCGTGCCGGCCAGGATCGCAGATCCGCCAGGCGCTCCGTCCAGTGCTCGGCGGCCGCGCCGAACAGGTCCGACAGGGCCACGATCCGGTTGCTCAGCTCATGGGCGGGCACGCCGAACAGGGCGAAGGCACCGAGAGGATCGAGTCGGACCTGGAGGCCGAACTGGCCGCCGTCGTGGCCGGTCAGAGTCGGCCGGTCGTGGAACCCGGCGACGAACGAGGTGAACGGGCGCAGGTCGTAGGCGTCCGGTGCGGGCTGCGCGTGGTGCGCTTTTCCGAATCCGAGGATGAGGATCAACTCGCCGGCGGGTGTCTCCCGCCGGCGGACCGGTGTCGGGGCCGTCTCCCGGTAGCCCGTGTAGGCGAGGACGCGGCCACGCAGAGCCGGGGCTGGACGGCCGTCGACTGAGGCGCGGCGTCCGCCGGAGCTTTCCATGGGCTGTGGTCCCACACGCACAAGGCGATCGTAGGCGGCCTCCAGAGGCGTGCGTAATGCTCGGTGAGGCCGCCGCCGTCATCTCATTGCCGTCGTTGTGCTCACATTGCCGCCGACGTTGACGGATGAATGACCGGTTCGTCGGGCCTGTGACGTCACTACCGGCGTCACAGTGACTGATCGATCCGGCTGCCTGCCCGCCAGCTGCGGCCGGGCGCACCTGGCCGCCCGAGGATCGGGTAAGAGACGACCGCGTCCCGCTGATGGCGGTGACGCGGTCGGCGGCGGACTCTAGGGCTGGGAGGCGTGCGGGCTCATCTCCCGCTGGAGGCGCTGTATGGCCTCCTCGCCGGCGCGTTCGGCCTCTTCGGGAGTCTTCAGCTGAGTGAGAGCGATTCGCAGTGCGGCCTCGGCCGCGTCGGCCGCCGCACGGGCGGTGATGGTATGGGTGTGGGCGCGTTCGATGTCACCGAGGCCGATGCAGTCAAAGGCGACCTGGGTGTCGTGGGCGGCGAGTTCGAGCTGGCGGGCGGCTTCGTCAAGACTCATTGTCATCCTCCTCATCGCAGCACGTCGTACCCGCCGACGAACGATCGACACAGCCGATTCCCCAGGTGTCATAAGGGACACAGGAGGGACCTGCGGCACCCGATACGGCGAACGCCGATCGCCGAGCGTGAATCCCGGGAGCGGTCGCGGTCTCCTCGGTACAGCGAGGGCGGGCCTCGCCGGACGGTGAACCCGGGAGCGGAGGCGGTCTCCTGGGGCGAGGACGGGCCGTCGCCTCACCGGGCCCGGTCCGTACGCTCCCGGGGCGTGGGTTCGGCGCGGCCCGCGTCGGACACGGCCTGCGCGAGGAGGTCGACCGCCTCGGCCAGCCTGCGCTCCGGAACGCGGGCATAGCCGACGACGATCGCGGGCGGCCCCGGGTGCCGCAGGCGCATCGGGGCGACGCCTTCGACGGCGACGCCGAGCGCCGACGCCTGGGCGACGACCTCGGCCTCGTCGGTGCCGGCGGGCAGCTCGAGGTAGGCGTGCAGCCCGGCGGACACGCCGTGCACCCGGATCTCCGGCAGGCGCCGGGTCAGGGTGGAGATGAACGCGTCGCGGCGGTCCCGGTAGCGCCGCCGCATGAGGCGCAGGTGCCGGTCGTACGCGCCGGTCGCGATCATCCGGGCGAGTACGTGCTGGTCCGGCACTGACGAGCCGAGGTCGTACAGCGCCCGCGCGGCGCGCAGCCGGATCGCCAGCCACGGCGGCGCGACCGCCCAGCCGAGCCGCAGCGCCGGGGACAGTGCCTTGCTCACCGACCCGGCCAGGACCACGCGCTCGGGAGCGAGGCCCTGCAGGCAGCCGACCGGCTCCCGGTCGTACCGGAACTCCCCGTCGTAGTCGTCCTCGATGATCAGCGCGTCGGCGGCCCGCGCCCACTCGACGAGGGCCGCGCGCCGCCCCGGCGACAGCACCACCCCGGTGGGGAACTGGTGCGCCGGGGTGATGAGCAGCGCCCGTGCCCGGGTCCGGGCCAGCGCGGCGACGTCGATGCCCTCCTCGTCCACCGGCACGCCGACGACGCGGACGCCGGTCGCGCGGATCAGCGGGAGCTGCTGATGGGCGAGCGGGTCCTCGACCGCGAGCAGCCGGTGCCCCTCCTCCAGGAGGATGCGCGGGACGGCCGACAGCGCGTGGGCGACCCCGGCGGTGACCACGACCGTCCCCGGTTCGGCCACGGCGGCGCGGACGCGCGCCAGGTAGCCGGCGAGCTCCGTCCGCAGCGCCCGGGTGCCGGCCGGGTCCGGATAGTTCAGCTCGACGTGCGGGAGCTCGCGCAGTACGTCGCGCATGGCCGTCGCCCAGCGTTCCCGCGGGAACGACGCCAGGTCGGGCTTGCCGGGCCGCAGGTCGTACGCGATGCCCGGCGGGTCGGCCGGACCGGCGTCCATGCCGGCGGCGAGCCGGAGCACGCGCCGGTGCGCCGCGCTGCCGGACGCCGGCGCGGGTTCGGCGACGGGGGCGCGAGCCACCCGCGTCCCGTCGCCCTGACGTGAGACGAGGAACCCCTCGGCGACGAGTTGCTCGTACGCCGTGACCACGACGCCCCGGGAGACGTTCAGGTCACCGGCGAGGTCGCGGGTGGACGGCAGGCGGTGGCCGGGGACGAGCACTCCGCGCCGTACGAGGTCGCGCAGCCGGTCGGCGAGCTGCCCGGCCAGCCGTCCGGCGGAGCGATCGAGCGTCAGGTGCAGGTCCACCCCGCGTCCCCCTTCGCAATGGTCCTTATCGTCGGCGGCCGATTGGTCCTCGTTCGCGGACCAATCAGTGCTTAGCGTCTCAGCCCATGGAGCAGACCACCAGTCCACGCGGCGTCGTCCAGGCCGGCCTCGCGATGACCCTCGTCGGCACGCTGACCGCCGTGTCCGCGGCGATCTCCCGGTATCCGGTGTACGGCGGCCAGGCCGTACGCTACGCCGTCGCCGCGCTCATCCTCCTGGCCGTCGCGCGGCTGCGCGAGCGCCCCGGCGCCGCCGGCGGCCGGCCGGCGGGGCATGGGACCGGGCCCGGGCGGCCCCGCACCCGCCTCACGCTCCGGGAGTGGGCGCTCATCACCGCGCTCGCCGCGACCGGCCTGGCCGGATTCAACATCTGCATCGTCGAGGGGACGCGGCACACCACTCCCGCGATGATCGGCACGGTGGTGGGCGCCGTCCCGGTCCTGCTGGCGGTCGTCGCGCCGCTGGCGGAGCGCCGCCGTCCCGCGCCGCGCCTGGTGGCCGCCGCGGTCGTCGTGGCGCTGGGCGCGGCGGCGGCCAACGGGCTCGGGGGCGGCAGCCTCACCGGCCTGCTGCTGGCCGTCGGAGCGCTCGCCGGCGAGATGGCCTTCTCGCTGCTGGCCCTGCCGCTCCTGCCCCGGCTCGGGCCGGTCCGGGTCTCCGCGTACTCGGCGGCGGCCGCCACCCCGATGCTGCTCGCCGTCGGCCTGCTCGTGGACGGCACCGGCGTCGTACGGATGCCGACTCCGGGCGAGGTGGCGGGGTTCGCGTACCTCGCGATCGTCGTCACGGTGGGGGCGTTCGTCCTGTGGTACGACGCGCTGGGCCGGATCGGTGCCGACCGGGCCGGGCTGTTCGCCGGTCTCATTCCGGTCAGCGCGGCGGTCACCACGATGGCGCTCGGGCTCGGCACACCGAGCGGCGCGGAACTCGCCGGATCCCTCCTCGTCGGATGCGGTGTCGCGGCCGGTCTCGGAGGAGGAACGGCGAGCAGCGCGAGCGAGAGGCCGCCGGTGGGCCCCCGACGGGGGTCCGGAGACCAGCAGGCGGCCGGTGAGGCACGAGCCGACCGCGGAGCGGGTGAGGAGGCGGGCGCGACCGTGGACAGAGCGGCGAGCCCCCGAGCGAGCACGAGGCCGGGGGTGGGCTCCCGACAGCGGTCCGGAGACCAGCAGGCGGCCGGTGAGGCACGAGCCGACCGCGGAGCGGGTGAGGAGGTGGGCGTGGCCGTGGACGGAGCGGCGAGCCGCCGCGTGAGCGGAGTGGTCGGTGAGGCAGGAGCCGGCCGCGGAGCGAGTGAGAAGACGGGCGCGACCATGGACACGCGGGGCCGGTCGGGGGCGGCCGTCACGCCGCCGGCTGATCAGGGACAAGTGCGTGTCGGCGGCGCGCCGTGTTCGTGACGTGGGGGTGCGCGCGGCGAGCCCCTCCGCGGACGCGGCCGCGCGCGGGCGGCGGCATGCGAGCGGCACGTCGTGGAAACCGAGCGGCACGGGGTCGCGCCGGACGGTCCGCCGCCGCCGTCGAACGGCCTGACCAGGCTAAACCCCTGAATCGGGGGCTTCGGCCCGGTGCCGCGTTCGAACATATGGCCCGCTGTAAAGATCTTCAGCTGACCCTCGCGAGAGGACCATTTGCTACTTAGCGTAACGGACATGGAACAGTCCGCAGCCCGTGCCCGTGGCATGGCGCAGGCAGCCCTCGCCATGGTCGCCACCGGAACCATCGCCGCCGTCGCGGCGGTGATCGCCCACTATCCCGTCTACGGTGGCCAGGCCATCCGTTATGCCGTGGCCACCGTCTTCCTCCTCGGTGTCGCCCAGTGGCGCAGGCGCCGCCGGGCGGCGCGGCTCTCGCCCGTCGAACCCGATGCCCTCCTCGTCCGGCCGACCGTCCGCGAAGGACTGCTGTTCACCGTCCTGGCCGCCACCGGCCTGGCGGGATTCAACCTCTGTGTCGTCGAGGCGACGCACTACACCAGCCCCGCGACGATCGGCACGGTCATCGGATCCGCCCCGATCATCTTCGCGCTGATCGGGCCCTTGATGGAACGCAGACGCCCGACCGCGCGGCTCGTCACCGCCGCCGTCATCGTCACCGTCGGCGCGGGGCTGACCAGCGGGCTGTGCGGCAACCGGCCACTCGGCCTGGTGCTGGCCGTGGGCGCTCTCCTCGGGCAGGTTGCCTTCTCCCTGCTGGCCGTGCCGCTGCTGCCGAAGTTCGGGCCGATCCTCGTGTCGGCGTACTCCTCGGCTGCGGCGGCAATGATCCTCTTCGCCATCGGTCTGGCCGTGGACGGCACCGCCGTCGTACGGCGTCCGAGCGTGAGTGAGGCCGTGAGTATCGGCTATTTGGCGACGTTCGTCGCCATCACCGCCTTCATCCTCTGGTACGACGCGATCAATCTGATCGGCGCGGACCTGGCCGGCCTGTTCTCCGGGCTGACCCCCGTGAGCGCGCTGGCCACCACGGTGTTGCTGGGCGTCCGCACGATCCGGCCGGCGGAGTTCGTCGGGTCCGTGCTCGTGGGCCTTGGGGTGGTCCTCGGTGTGGCGGACCTGGGGGCGCCCCGCTCCCGCAGCGCGCGTCCCGCGGCCTGAACACGGTCACCGTACGGGCGCGTGGGCATAGAAAACTACGGCGCCGCCTCGTCGAGTGCGGCGCCGTGACCGTCGCCGCGGATCAGCGGATCGGCCACTCGCGGTTGATGTTCCGCAGCACCAGCATGAGCAGGCTCACGACGATGCCGGCGACGAGCGCCACACCAACGATGGCGATCACGATGTAGAAGATGCCCGGGTGGTGGAACGTTCCCGCTGGCCCGGCATAGACGTTGAGCAGCATTACTTCCCCCTTTTGCCGTCATACCTCCGCCGGCGCGCCAGGGCAAGGGGCGTTTGGCGCCGAGGCGCGTTCGGTACCGCCGGCACGCCGCTCTAGTCTTGGGGACCACACCCATGACCGCGTCATCAGCGAGGAAGTCGATGCCCGAATTCGCCTTCACCGAGCTTCTCCCCCAGGGCCCGGACGAGACCGAGTACCGCCTGCTGACGAGCGACGGGATCAGCGAGTTCGAGGCAGGCGGCCGCACCTTCCTCCAGGTCGAGCCCGAGGTGCTCCGGCTGCTCACCGAGACCGCGATCCACGACATCTCGCACCTGCTCCGGCCCGCCCACCTGACCCAGCTCCGGAAGATCCTCGACGACCCCGAGTCGTCGCCGAACGACCGGTTCGTGGCCCTCGACCTGCTCAAGAACGCCAACATCGCGGCGGCCGGCGTTCTGCCCATGTGCCAGGACACCGGCACCGCGATCGTCATGGGCAAGCGCGGCCAGCACGTTCTGACCGACGGCGACGACGAACGCCACATCGCGCAAGGCGTGTACGACGCGTACACGCGGCTGAACCTCCGCTACTCCCAGATGGCGCCGCTGACCATGTGGGAGGAGAAGAACACCGGCAGCAACCTGCCCGCCCAGATCGAGCTGTACGCCGCGCCCGGCGACGCGTACAAGTTCCTGTTCATGGCGAAGGGCGGCGGCAGCGCGAACAAGTCCTTCCTGTACCAGGAGACCAAGGCCGTCCTGAACCCGAACCGGATGCTGACCTTCCTGGAGGAGAAGATCCGGTCGCTGGGCACCGCCGCCTGCCCGCCGTACCACCTCGCGATCGTCGTGGGCGGCACGAGCGCCGAGTACGCCCTCAAGACCGCCAAGTACGCCTCCGCGCACTACCTCGACACGCTGCCGACCGAGGGGAGTCCCACCGGCCACGGGTTCCGCGATCTGGAGCTGGAGCAGCAGGTCTTCGAGTTGACGCAGAAGCTCGGGATCGGCGCGCAGTTCGGCGGGAAGTACTTCTGCCACGACGTCCGTGTGGTGCGGCTGCCGCGTCACGGAGCGTCCTGCCCGGTGGCGATCGCCGTGTCGTGCAGCGCCGACCGGCAGGCCCTGGCGAAGATCACCCGGGACGGCGTCTTCCTCGAGCAGCTCGAGAGCGATCCGGCGCGGTACCTCCCCGAGACCACCGACGACGACCTCGATGGCGACGTCGTCCGCATCGACCTGAACCGCCCCATGGACGAGATCCGCGCCGAGCTCGGCCGGTACCCCGTCAAGACGCGGCTCGCCCTGACCGGACCGCTCGTCGTCGCCAGGGACATCGCCCACGCCAAGATCAAGGAGCGGCTGGACGCCGGCGAGCCGATGCCGCAGTACCTCCGCGACCACGCGGTCTACTACGCCGGCCCGGCCAAGACCCCGGAGGGGTACGCGAGCGGGTCGTTCGGCCCGACGACGGCCGGCCGGATGGACTCCTACGTCGAGCAGTTCCAGGCGGCCGGAGGCTCCTTCGTGATGCTGGCCAAGGGCAACCGCAGCAAGCAGGTGACCGAGGCGTGCAAGAAGCACGGCGGCTTCTACCTCGGGTCGATCGGCGGCCCGGCCGCCCGCCTGGCCCAGGACTGCATCAAGAAGGTCGAGGTACTGGAGTACCCCGAGCTGGGCATGGAGGCGGTCTGGAAGATCGAGGTCGAGGACTTCCCGGCGTTCATCGTCGTGAACGACAAGGGAGACGACTTCTTCGCGGACACGACCGGGCCACTGCTGACCATCGGGCGACGCTGACGCGCCTTCGCCGGCCGGGCGGGCGCGCTCGCCGGAGCGCGCCGGCGCGGACGGCTATTTGATCTTGCCCTTCCCCTTGCCGTTGTGACGGGCCTGGCCTGATGGCGGGATCAGAGCGCCTGTGGATGGGGCCAGTTCCACCGCATGGCGCCCTTGCCGTCGCGGTCGATGTCGTACTGGACATAGCCGTCGGCGGTCCAGCCTCCGTTGGCCTTCGAGGGGTCGACCTCGGTCGAGCAGAACACGTCGCCGTTCTGCTGTGTGTTCACCTTGTGGCGGGCCTCGCACAACTGGCCCTGCCTCTTGGCACCGTTGCGCTTGAGGCGGACGAAGAAGTAGACCTGGTCGAACTTGCGGTGGTCATCGACGTCGGAGTTGCCGCCGTTGTGCCAGTGGACGTCCGCGTAGGCCCAGTGCTTGCCGTTGGCGAGCTTGACCACGCAGAGGTTGATGGCGAACTTGGTGTCCTTACCGGGCGTCGGGAGGGTCTTCATCATCTTCGGGTTGTCGCTGCGGAGGCAGTGTTCCTTGTCCCCGGCCGCATACGCGGCCGGCGCAAGGGCGGTGACGGCGGCGGCGCTGACGGCGACCGCGGTCAGGGAACGGACGATTCGCGCGAAGGCCATGGTCTTCCTTCCGAGTTGTCGCTGGGGGCCGCTCCGGGGGGAGCGACGCGACATCAAGATCATCATGCCGGAAGGACAGTCATAAAACGCCCTTAATGCCCCGAGTTGCGGCCAGGGTCGCCGTAGTGCGTCGCCGTCGCGTCGAGAGGACCGTCCGCCGCCACCGCGTGTTTCCTCAACCTCGTCCACGACCTGGCCGAGAAGTGGGCCGCCGCCGATCGGCAAGCGCCGCCGGCTGCCGCGTTGGCGCGCTCTCCGGGGCGGGCGGCTACTTGACCTTGCCCTTCCCCTTGTCGTTTCCGTTGCCCTTGCCCTTGTTCTTGTTGCCGGCCTGGCCGTTGCCGGGATTGGCGGCCTTGGTCGTCGGAGCGGCCAAGGCCGGGCTCGTCTTCGCCCGCTTGTGAAGCGACACGGCGCGGCGAGTGGGCGGCGCCGTGCCGGCGGACTCGGGCCGTGGCGGCAGGTGACCGCCGGTTCGGAGACTCGGCGTTCCCGGGTGCGGCGACGCGACCGTGCCGCCGCCGGGGGTCGGCCGCTTGTCCTTCTCGTCGGGTCCGGAGCCGACCGTGGCCATGACGGCCACCGCCACCGCCGCGGCGGCGAGCGCGACGGCGGTCAGGGTGGGCACCACCGCCCGCCGGGTGTGCCGGACCTCGGTGGGCGTCGTGACGCCGGCCCCGAGCCTCGCCAGCAGTTCCGCGGTCCGCGGCCGCTCCGCCGGGTCCTTCGCCAGCGTCTCGGCGACCAGAGGGCGGAGCGGCTCGTGCAGCCCGTCGAGGTCGGGCGGGTCGTGGATCGTCCGCCCCGCCACTTCGTCGCCGTCGCCCTGGCCGAACGGGTTGCGGCCGGTCCCGGCGTAGGCCACGAGGCAGCCCCAGCCGAAGACGTCGGACGCGCTGGTCGCGGGCCGGCCGGTCAGCCGCTCGGGCGGGATCCAGCCGGGGCTGCCCATCACCACGCCGTCCCTCGTGAGCCCGCCCGACGCGGGGAGGCGCTGCGCGATGCCGAAGTCGATGATGCGCGGCCCCGTCGGGGTCAGCAGCACATTGGCGGGCTTGAGGTCCCGGTGCACCAGGCCGGCCCCGTGGATCGCGGCCAGCGCCCGCGCGACGCCGGTGGCGAGCGCGCTCAGCTGCTCGGGTCGCAGAGGGCCGCTCGTGTCGACGATGTGCGCCAGCGAGGGACCCTCGACGTACTCGGTGATCAGGTAGGGCGGTTTCTCGGCGGTGCCGTCGGCGAGCACCCGTGCCGTCCACCCCGCCGGAACGCGCCGCGCGCAGTCCGCCTCGCTCTGGAAGCGGAGACGCACGTCGGAGTCGTCGGCGTCCTCGGGGCGCGCGGTCTTGACCGCGACGAGCCTGCCGTCCCGATCGCGCCCCAGGTAGACGACGCCCATCCCGCCCGAGCCCAGCCGCGCGACCAGACGGTGTCCCCCGATGGAAGCGGGATCGTCGGTCTCGAGCGGCAGCACACCTGAAGCGAGGACCGTGGGTCCGCCGACCCCCGAAGCCGAATAGGTTTCCATCCCCACGCCTCTTCCGACGGCGTCGACACAAGACATGCCTGTCAGCTCCGATCTTGCAGCGGAGCCGACCTGAGTGCAAGATCACGGTAAGGATCCGCGTGCCGCGACCGGCACACGCGGGTATCTTGCGCTTCGTGGCCGAGTCCCAGGATCGCTTGCTCTCCGGCCGTTACCGGCTTCGCGAGGAGATCGGCCGGGGCGGCATGGGCACGGTCTGGTGGGCGTACGACGAGACCGAAGAGCGTGAAGTCGCTGTCAAGGAGGTTCACCTCCCGCCCAGCCTGAGGCCCCGAGAGCGGATCAACCTCATCAAGCGGACGAACCGCGAGGCGATGTCCGCGGGCCGGCTGGACCACCCGAACCTCATCGCCATGTACGACGTGGTGGTCGAGGACGACCGCCCATGGCTGGTCATGGAGTACGTCCCGGCCCGGTCGCTGGAGGACGTCTTCGTCGACGACGGCCCGATCTCCCCCGTACGCGTCGCGGAGATCGGCCGGCAGCTGCTCGACGCGCTGCGGGCGGCGCACGAGGCCGGCATCGTCCACCGTGACGTCAAGCCCAGCAACGTCCTGCTGGAGACGTCCGGGCGAGTGGTGCTGACCGACTTCGGCATCGCGACGTACGACGGCGCCACCACGCTCACCCAGTCGGGCACGTTCATGGGCTCGCCCGCGTACGTCGCCCCGGAGGTCGCCCGGGGCGAGCGGGCGTCGCCGGCGTCCGACCTGTGGTCGCTCGGCGCCACCCTCTACGCCGCCGTCGAGGGACGGCCCCCGTACGACTTCGACACGGCGATGGCCACCCTCAGCGCGCTCGTCACGGCGGAGCCCGACCCGCCGGTACGCGCCGGGCCGCTGACCCCGCTGCTCGAGGGGCTCCTGCAGAAGGACCCGGCGCGGCGGCTCACGCCCGAACGCGCCGCCGCTCTGCTGGCCGCCACCACCGCCCCGCCGCTGCCGCCCCGGCCGGTCGAGGCGTCACGGGTGCGGTCGGGCCGACGCTCCAGCCATGAATGGTCGAGCCGGGATCTGTCCGGTCCCCGGCGGCCCGGCCGGGCCCAGCCCGCGCCTCCCGCTCTCGGGCGGTCCGGGCGATCCCGGTCCGTACCGCCCGACCTCGACCGGTCCCGGCGCTCCGAACCGACTCCGCCCGGCCTCGACCCGTCACGGCGTTCAGACCCGGCTCCCTCGGGCCTCGACCCTTCGCAGCGCTCCGAACCGGCTCCTCCCGGCCTCGACCGGTCGCGGCGCTCCGAAGCGGCTTCCCCTCGCCTCGACCGGTCCGGGTCCGCCCAGGCCACACCGCCCGGCTTCGGGTGGTCCGGCCAGAACCGCACGAGACAGGATCGGCCGGCGGGCGAAGGCCCGGAGGGCGGACCGGCGCGGCAGACGGCCGGATGGCTGCCGCCCGCGCGGCCGGAGCCTCCCGGGGCGCCGGGTTCGGGATCCGCACGGGGCCGGCGGCTGCTGGACCGGCCGGGCATGCTTCCCGCCGTGACGGCCGCCGTGCTGGCGCTCGCGGTCGGGGCCGGTGTGTTCGCCGGGCTCAACGGCTGGGGCGCCGGACGCCGCGACACGACGTCCGGCGACCGTACGCCCGCCGTAGGCACGTCGGCGCCGAGCACCCCCTCCGTCGCGTCCTCCGCGCCGCCTCCCATCGCCGCGCGATCGCGGGGGGTCCTGCCCGCCACGCTGCTGGACGCGTCGGACCGGCCGGTGTCGCGCCGGGTCGCGAAGAAGAGCGGCACCTGGCCGGGCACTCCCGCCATCACCCTCAGCGTTCCCGACCGCGGTCGCCGCGTCGGCGTGCTCGTCGTCTGCCGGCCCGGTGCCCGCCGGCTGTCCTTCACGGCCTACGCGCTGGGCGCCCCCGGCCGGACGGTGAGCGGCGACTGCGCCGCGAGCGGGCACCGGCTCACGCTGCCGGCCACACTGAGCCTTCCCTCCGGCTCCTCCCGCGCCCGGATCCAGGTACGCCTGCGCCGCGGCCCGGAGGCCCCCACCGGCCCGATCGAGTGGCTCGTCGGCGCGTACGAGTCCCTGGCGCGCTGAGGCCCCTCGAGCCTGCCCCGCCACCCCAGGGTGCCGGGACACGTACGAGTCCCTGGCGCGCTGAGCCCTCCTGGGGTGCCCCGCCACCGCGGAGCGCCGCGGCGGCGGGGCGTATGAGTCCTGGCGCGCTGAGGCCACGGATCTGGCCCGCTGCCGGCGAGACATCGGGGCGTAGGAATCTCTGGCGCACGCAGGCCCGCAGGTCTGCCCCGCCACCGCAGGGCGCCGCAGCTGGTCCAGGCGTACGACGCGCGCTGAGGCCCCCGGGTCTGGCCGACCGCCGAGGAGGCGCCGGGGCGTACGAATGCCCGGCGCGCTGAGCCCTCCCCGGGTGCCCCGCCGCCGCGGAGCGCCGCGGCTCGTCGAGGCATACGAATCTCTGGTGCGCTGAAGCCCGCCGATCTGCCTCGCCGCCGGGGCGTACGAGTCCCTGGCGCGCTGAGGCGTCCGCGGGTGCCCCGCCGATTCACGGAGCGCCGCCGTCTCTAGAGTCGGTAGCGATGGGGACGAAGCGACCGGCGCGGGAGAGGGCGATGAGCGAAGAGCAGGAGTTCCGGATCGAGCACGACTCCATGGGAGAGGTGCGCGTGCCCGCGTGGGCGAAGTGGCGGGCCCAGACCCAGCGGGCGGTGGAGAACTTCCCCATCTCGGGGCAGCGGCTGGACCGCGCGCACGTCGCCGCGCTCGGTCACATCAAGGCGGCCGCCGCCAAGGTCAACGCCGAGCTCGAGGTGATCGACAAGGGGATGGCCGACGCGATCGCGGAGGCCGCCCTGGAGGTCGCGGCGGGCGAGTACGACGAGCACTTCCCGGTCGACGTGTTCCAGACCGGGTCCGGCACCTCGTCGAACATGAACACCAACGAGGTCATCGCCACCCTCGCCCAGGAGCGGCTGGGCGGGCCCGTGCACCCGAACGACCACGTCAACGCCTCGCAGTCGTCCAACGACGTGTTCCCCTCGTCCATCCACATCGCGGCGACCGGCCTGGTCGTGCACGAGCTCATCCCCGCCCTGTGTCACCTCGAGGGAGCCCTGGACCGCAAGGCCGAGGAGTTCGCGTCCATCGTGAAGGCGGGCCGGACGCATCTGATGGACGCCACCCCGGTCACGCTGGGCCAGGAGTTCGGCGGCTACGCCGCGCAGGTGCGGTACGGCGTCGAGCGGCTGGAGGCGGTGCTGCCGCGGCTCGCCGAGCTACCGCTCGGGGGCACTGCCGTGGGCACCGGCATCAACACCTCCCCGGGCTTCGCCGAACGCGTCATCGCCGAGCTGGCCCGGGCCACCGGCCTGCCGCTCACCGAGGCCCGGAACCACTTCGAGGCGCAGGGCGCGCGCGACGCCCTCGTGGAGACCAGCGGTGCGCTCAAGACGATCGCGGTCGGCCTGACGAAGATCGCCAATGACCTGCGCTGGATGGGCTCGGGGCCGCGTGCGGGGCTGGGCGAGATCCGGCTGCCCGACCTCCAGCCCGGCTCGTCGATCATGCCGGGCAAGGTGAATCCGGTGATCCCCGAGGCGGTGTGCCAGGTCGCCGCGCAGGTGATCGGCAATGACGCCGCCATCGCGTTCGGCGGCGCGGCGGGCAACTTCGAACTCAACGTGATGCTGCCGATGTTCGCCCGCAACCTCCTGGAGTCGATCCGCCTGCTGGCGAACGTCTCCCGGCTCTTCGCCGACCGGTGCGTCGAGGGCATCGAGGCCGACGCCGACCGGTGCCGCGAGTACGCCGAGTCGTCGCCGTCGATCGTCACGCCGCTGAACCGCTACATCGGCTACGAGGAGGCCGCAGCCGTCGCCAAGCAGGCGCTGCGCGAGCGCAAGACCATCCGCGAGGTCGTCCTCGAGCGCGGGCACGTCGACGCGGGCCGGTTGACGATCGAGCAGCTCGACGCCGCTCTCGACGTTCTGGCGATGACCCGTCCCGCCGGTTCGTAGACCGTTCTCCGGCCGGCCCCGTTCCAGGGCCGGCCGGGAAGGGACGCCCGGATCAGTACCAGCCGCTGGAGGCCGAGTGGCCCCATGCCGCGCAGGGACTTCCGTACCGGCTCTGGATGTAGCCCAGGCCCCACTTGATCTGGGTGGCCGGGCTGGTCTTCCAGTCCGACCCGGCGGTGCGCATCTTCGCCGCCGGGAGGGCCTGCGGGATGCCGTACGCCCCCGACCACGGGTTGCGGGCCCGGTGGTTCCAGCTGCTCTCGTGCATCCACAACCGGTCCAGGCACTGGTACTGCCGGAACGACCAGCCGTGTTCGACGAGGAACGGCAGGGCGAGCACCCGGTTGCGCTCCGCGATGGTCAGCTCCGGCGGCCGGTGCGGCACCATCGCGGGCCACGCGTGGGCGGTGACGGCACCGCGGGCGGGTGACTCCCCCGCCAGGCCGGTGATGAGAGCGGCGGCGCTGCCGAGCACGGCCACGCTGCTCCGGGAGAGTCCCGTCAGTTTGAGATCCAAGTCGGCTCTTCCGTCAGCCGGAGCGCCGGTCGCGCCCCGAGCAGGCCTTCACCCCGCCGTTCGGCTGCCGTGAGGGCGACCGGGCCATCGGACGGCGGCCCCCTTAGGGGCCGCCGTACGCGAGGTTCGCGCTTCGGAGTGACGGTGACGGACCGTCATCGAAGATGACGGTCCGTCACCACGCCATGACACGTTCCGTGCCGCGCGGGGTTCGACACCGCTCCCGGCCGCGTTTGTGCCGTTGTTTTACCGACTTCTTGCCGCCGATAAGGAGTGTCGAGATGCTTCGGCGGCCTTGGGGCTTTAGTAGTAGCCGTGGGCGTGCATGTACGACCAGGCGCCGCACGGCGTCTTGTAGCGGCCCTTGATGTACTTCAGGCCCCATTTGACCTGGGTCGCCGGGTTCGACTTCCAGTCCTTGCCGGCGGTGCGCATCTTCTTGCCGGGCAGCGCCTGCGGGATGCCGTAGGCGCCCGACCAGGGGTTGTGCGCCTTGTGGTTCCAGTTGCTCTCGCGGTCCCACAGCTTGGCGAGGCATTTGAACTGCTTGTCGTACCAGCGGGAGGAGTGGTGAGCCCAGCGCTTCTTCAGGAGCGGCTTGGCGATGCGCTGATTCCGCTGCTTGCGGCTCAGCTTCTTGTGCGCGCTGGCGGCGACGACGCGTTCGGCCGCCGTGGTCGGCGACGCGGCCTGGACCGGTGCCTCGGCAGCGACGCCGATGGCGAGGCACATGCCGAGCGCGAGTGCTGCGGCCTTGACCGCGGAAAGCCCACGTGGGCGCTTTGAGAACAAGAAGGACCTTTCATCGGCCGCCGCGCCGGTCGCGCGACGAGCGGTGTCCGTCTCGGCCGAAGCTGCCTCCGTGGAGCGGGGTGAAGGCGACCGGGCGACCGGTCGGCGTCCCTGCGGGACGTCGTGTCCGGCCGTGAGGGACGGCCGGGCATCCGAGGCGGTGCGGCGGTGATCCGCCGCAGTCGGCTCCCACGGGGCGTCTCACGATCCCGTGGAAAGGCCCGGCGGCCGGGTGGCCGCCGGGCAGGAGAGGGTCTGTCAGTACCAGCCGGTGGACTGGGAGTGGCCCCACGCACCGCAGGGGGTGCTGTAACGGCTCTTGATGTAGCCGAGACCCCACTTGATCTGGGTGGTGGCGTTGTTCTGCCAGTCGGGCCCGGCGCTGGACATCTTCGAACCGGGCAGCGCCTGCGGGATGCCGTAGGCGCCCGAGGGGTTGGCCGCGTGCGTGTTCCAGCCGCTCTCGCGGTTCCACAGGTTGACCAGGCAGCCGAACTGGGAGCTCGGGCTCCAGCCGTAGCTCGACAGCATCGACCGGGCGATCTTCTGGGCATCGCCTGCCGGAACCGGGTCGCCGGCGCCCCCGCCGCCCCCGCCGCCCGGGTCGGTGGTCGGCGTCTTGGTCGGGATCGGCTCGCCCTTCGCCAGCAGCTTCGGCCGGTCCTTCTCGCTGCGCGCGGCGCGCAGGGCGCGCTGCTTGAGCGTCTTGCGGCGCTGGCTCTCGATGTTCTTGCGCTGCGCGTCGGTGAGCGGGGCCGGCTGCTGCGCCTGTGCCTCCACCGAGGTGGACGGCTCGGCGGCCTTCGCGGTGGGCTTGGAACCACCGCCGCCGGTGAGGGCGAACGCGGCGGTGCCGCCGCCCACGACGACGGCCGCAGCTGCCGCGATCACGCCGACCTTGAGGAGCTTGCCCGACGGACGGGGGTTACGGCGCATCGACTCGAAGTCGTCGTCTCCGGAGCCGGAGGGGTTCGGCGGCAGCGGGCCGCCGGGAGGGGGAGGAGCGCCGAAGTCCTGGCGGGTGGCCTCGAATTCGTCCGGCATCGCGGTTTCGGCCATCCCCGGGACGGGAATTGCGGAAGTGGCACCCGAGAGATCAGGCCGCTCGGGCTCCGACGCGATGGGAGTACCCGCCACCTTCACGTCCTCGGACGAGGGCTGGTTCTGGGGGAAACGAGCGTCGTCCCACGGTCCACGAGGCTCCGTGCCGTCTTGTCGATCGTCTCGCCCGGGGGACCCGAAACGGTCTCCGTACAAGGCGGTCCTTCCGACGGTCGCACGCGCATGGGCACGCGTACGAGTGCCTTCACCCCCGGTGCCGTCGTGGTACTCACGGCTCCCTGGGCGGGGCGGCCTCCCGAGACATGGCGTAGGGGGTCACGCCGGGACCGGGGGGTGTCCCGCAGGAGTGCTTACGGCGGACAACACTGCATTAAGACGGGGGGTACTCCGCAACCGGAACGGCGTGACTGATCTCACGCCTAATCACGTCACACCGGTCACAGACACCCGAATGTGCACTCCTAGCAGGGGATTCCGAAGTGCCACTATCGTTATGTGACGTTGATCACACCATGACAGTGGCCGCTCGGGCGACTCCAGCACGTGACGAAAAGGGCTCCCCCGAACGGATCGAGGGAGCCCCGTGAGGTCGTGCGCGGATCAGACGCCGACGTCGCCGAGCTGGTCCGTGACGAGAGCGGCGATCGGCGAGCGCTCGGACCGGGTGAGGGTCACGTGCGCGAACAGCGGGTGGCCCTTGAGCTTCTCGACCACCGCGACAACACCGTCGTGGCGGCCGACCCGCAGGTTGTCCCGCTGGGCGATGTCATGGGTGAGCACCACGCGCGAGCCGGTGCCGATGCGCGAGAGCACTGTGAGCAGCACCCCGCGTTCGAGGGACTGCGCCTCGTCGACGATCACGAAGGAGTCGTGCAGCGAACGGCCGCGGATGTGGGTCAGCGGAAGCACCTCGAGCATGCCCCGGTCGAGGACCTCCTCGACGACCTCCGGCGTCGTCATCGCGGACAGGGTGTCGTACACCGCCTGTCCCCACGGCGACATCTTCTCGTTCTCGGTGCCGGGGAGGTAGCCGAGCTCCTGCCCACCGACGGCGTACAGCGGCCGGAACACCATGACCTTGCGGTGGCTGCGGCGTTCGAGGACGGCCTCCAGGCCCGCGCACAGCGCCAGCGCGGACTTGCCGGTGCCGGCCCGCCCGCCGAGCGAGATGATGCCGATGTCCTCGTCCATGAGCAGGTCGAGCGCCACCCGCTGCTCCGCCGACCGCCCGCGCAGGCCGAAGACCTCCCGGTCGCCCCGGACGAGGTGCACCGACTTGTCGGGCATCACCCGCCCGAGCGCGGAGCCGCCCGCCGAGATCAGCCGGAGACCCGTGTGGCACAGCAGGTCCCGCGCCTCCTCCAGGTCGAGCCGGCCGCCGTCGTACAGCTCCTCCAGCTGCTCGGAGCCGATCTCGAGCTCCGCCATGCCCGTGTGGCCGGTCTCGACGACCGACTCGGCGCGGTACTCCTCGGCCGCGAGGCCGACCGACGCCGCCTTGACCCGCAGCGGCAGGTCCTTGGACACGAGCACCACGTCGTGGCCCTCGTGGGACAGCGACAGCGCCACCGAGAGGATCCGGGTGTCGTTGTCCCCGAGCCGGAATCCGGCCGGCAGGACGGACGGGTCGGAGTGGTTGAGCTCGACTCGGACCGTTCCACCCTGATCACCGACGGGGAGCGGCTCGTCCAGGCGGCCGTGGGCGACCCGGAGGTCGTCCAGCGTGCGTAGGGCGTTCCGCGCGAAGTAGCCGAGCTCCGGGTGGTGGCGCTTGGCCTCGAGTTCGGTGATCACGACGATCGGGAGTACGACCTCGTGCTCGGCGAACCGGGTCAACGCCCCCGGGTCCGCGAGCAGAACGCTGGTGTCGAGGACGTACGTGCGCCGGGTGGCGGAAGGTGTGGCCACTCGTTCTCCTTCGGGCACCTGCCCAGGCGGGTCGCCTGGGAAAGCGCCCTTTCCTCGGGGGGACCTGGTACGACGCTAGGCCGAAGGAACCGCCCGAGAACAGATGCGCACCGATTGCTTACACGGCCGTTACCGGCCGCTCGGAGACGCGTAACAGACGGTTCAGGAGCCGTAGCGCCGATGCCGCGCGGCATAGGAACGAATCGCCCGCAGGAAGTCGACTTTGCGGAAGTTAGGCCAGAAGGCCTCGCAGAAGTAGAACTCCGAGTGGGCGCTCTGCCAGAGCATGAAGCCGGACAGGCGTTGCTCTCCCGACGTACGGATGACGAGATCCGGGTCGGGCTGGCCGCGGGTGTACAGATGCTCCGCGATGTGCTCGACATCGAGGATCTCGGCCAGTTCCTCGATGCTGGTGCCCCTGCTGGCGTGCTCGTGCAGGAGTGAGCGCACCGCATCAGCGATCTCACGTCTACCTCCATACCCAACCGCGACGTTCACAATCAGACCAGGAGCGTCAGATGTGCTTTCGGCGGCCTGCTTCAGCACACGTGCGGTTTTGTCGGGCAGGAGGTCGAGCGCGCCGACGGGCTGGACGCGCCAGCCCTGGCCGGCCAGGCCCTCCACGGTGTTCTCGATGATCTGCAGCAGGGGCTCCAGCTCCTCCGCCGGGCGGGAGAGGTTGTCCGTCGACAGCAGCCACAGGGTGACCACCTCGACGCCCGTCTCCTGCGACCACTGGACGAGTTCGGAGATCTTGTCGGCGCCCCGCTGGTGGCCCGTGGCGACGTCGGCGAGGCCCATCGACCGCGCCCATCGGCGGTTGCCGTCGAGGATGACGCCGATGTGACGCGGCGTGGTGTCGGGGCTGAGCCTCGTCTCGAGCCGTCGCTCGTAAAGCTTGTAGACCAGGTCTCGCAAGCCCATATGCCGCACCTTCTTCATCGACGCCAAGGGGGGATCAGCAGTCAATTATCGCCCCGGAGGGCGCATGCCGGGCGCGTACCGGTGAACTCGTGAGGACGTCTCGGTAATCGGCGCCCACCCGGCGCGCCTCGCGCACCAGGGTCGCCAGGAAGTCCGCGAGCTCCCCGGAGGTCAGTACCGCGCGCACGCCGTGGCCGTCCGAACCCCAGGCCTCCACGACGGCTCTGCGGGACCGCCGCCACTCTCCGCCGCGGTCCCCCGGGCCGGACAGCCAGATACAGGACGTGCGCAGGGTGCACCGGAGCTCGCCCGCACCGGCCGTGTCCGTACGCTCACGGCGCCGGAACGCGAAGAGCTCGGGCTCGCGGGAGACGAGCGGAACCCGCCCCGGCATGCCCGCGTCCGCGGGGACCGGATCGGGGAAGCGGTCGGACTCGTCGGGCCAGGAGCGGGCCTCCGGCGAGCCGTCGACGCGCGCGGCGCTCACCCGGCGGGTGAGCGTGGCCAGGAAGTACCCGCAGCGCTCGCCCACCGCGCCGAACGACCGCCCGTCGCGCCGGAGCTCGAGCGTCACCTCGTACGGGGTGCCGCCCCTGTCCCGGGCCGGGACCATGATCACCTCGAGCCGCGATCCGTCGACGCAGCGTAGCTCTGCCACATGGGTAAGCGTAGATTGCTGTTTTGGAGCAAATCGAGAGCTCACGGGATACTTGACCGGACGTTCAAACTGACCTCGCGCCATCAGCGGTTGTGAAACGTCTGGTGACGGTCCGCCGCCGGTCGTGAAACGCCCCGGTGGCGGTGCTCCGCCACCGGGGCGTACCCATCCCCGAGATTGGTCAGCCGATCGATTTGACGATCGCCTCGTCCAGGCCGGCGAAGGACGAAAGGTATTCCCGCCGCTCGGCTTTCAAACGCTCGACCATGGCGTCGTACTCCTTCATCCGGCCCTGCCGTTCGTACAGCCGCCGGGGCTGGAGGATCTCGAGGTCGTCGATGCCGGGCAGGGACGACGCGATCTCGTACCCGAAGTCGGGGTCGTCCTCCCACTCGATCGTGTCCTCCACGATGGCCTGCACGATCGCCGACGAATGGGGGATCGTGACCTTCTTGGCGCGGTCGTCGCCCTCACCGCCGCCGACACGGCCGGTGTTGAGCACGAACACCTTCAGCTCGCGGCTGTCGAGCAGCTCGAGCATCCGGTTGCCCATGTCGGCCATGTCGCGCGGGAAGAACGGGTTGGTGCCGGGCACCCGCAGGAACCTGCCCTCCTCGTCCTTGCCGCCGGCGCTCGTGCCCGTCGTCTCGCCGAGCATGAAGTACGCGGCCGCCTGCGCCCGGTCGAGCCGGGCCACGCCCGGAACGATGTTCTCGTTGCGGTTGAGGATCAGCAGGAACTCGGCGGGCTCCACCTGGTCGGCCGGCCACGGGTCGACGTACTTGAACGGCCAGGTCGTCCGCCCGTTCTTGGTGTAGGAGGTGTCGAAGAAGTCGACCTTGCCGTCGGCGTCGACCGAGACATTCTCAAGATAGGCGTCGGGCTTCACCGTGGCGTTGTAGATCGTCGGCTCGAATTTCGGGTCCAGGCCGAATGTCTTGGCGAAACAACCGTTCTCGGTGGTGTAGACACGACCTTCCGGCATCAACGCGAGGAAGTCGTCCTGGACCGGCTTACTGCCGAGCTGGGTGGTGAAAGTCGTCGTCGTCTTGCCCGTACCGGACAGGCCCACGATGAGGACCGTCTTGTTGTCACCGCCCACCGGGATCACTTTGCAGCCGGCGTGCAGGGAAAGGCCGCCACGCTCATAAACGATGTTGTTCCACATCCGCAGGCCGCCCTTCTTGGACTCACCGAAGTAGTCCGAATTGAAGACCCGCGTGATGTTCGCATTGAGATCGACCGCGATGAGCCGGTCGTTGGGGTAGCCCCCCATCGGGAGGTTCGGGGTGTACACGACGGTGGTGTCGGGGTCCCAGGTCGCCGGGTCGTAGTCCTCCCCGGCCGGGTAGTAGAGCTGCTTCTGCATCCCGGCGATGTTGGCGTTCGCGGCCTCGATGACCAGCCGCGCCTTCGTGCGGAAGGCGGGGTCACTGCCGATGTAGCCGTCCACCACGACCACGTCCTGCCCGGCGAGGTGGGCGTCCTGGGCGGTCGCGACGCGGTCGTACTCGGCCCGGGTGATCGTCTGCTTGGTGGTGTTGGTGGAGTCCTCGACGATGTAGGTGGACTTGGCGCTCCGGCTGTCCACCCGGGCCTTCACTACGACGTTGCCGAACTCCGTCAGCCGGGAGTTGGGCATCTTCTCGGTGAGTTCACGCAGTCGGGCCGCGGTCGGATTCCACTCGACGGACCTGGCCTTGACCTCGTACGCCACGATCGCTCCTTCGCACGGGGACACCCGATGGGTTGTTGGTCGGGATTTCGTGAGTGTACCCACGTACGGCATTTTGAACATCCCCCCGTCAAGCACTTGTCAGCGGAAGGAAGGTCGTTTATGGCGAATTGGTGTAGACCATTGGATTAGACCACTGGATTAGACCTTTGGTCTGGACCGATCGGCGTCTCTTGATCGGCCGACTCGACAATTCCTCGTTGTTTCACGTGTGTTTCGGACTTTCTCGAATGCGAGGGCCGATGGGCGAGCCTCGGCAGTCTCAGATCGAGGCCCGCCGTCCGCGCTCAGGCCCGGACCTCGCGCCCCGTGCGCGCTCGGTTCAGGCCCGGCGCCGGCGACCCGTGCGCGCCCGGCGTCAGGCCCGAGATCGGCGACCCCCGTCGGCGGCACGTCAGACCTGAGGGCCGGCGGCCCTCGCCCGCTCCACGTGCAGCAGCGCGTCACGCAACTCGGCCAGCCACTCGTCGGCGTTCTTCCCGACGAGACGGACGCACCAGGCGAGCGCGTCGCTGCGGCTGCGCGCCACCCCGGCGTCGACCAGCGTGTCAAGGACGCGGCGCTCGGGCTGGCGGAGCCGGGTCATCACGGGCACGGACAGCGTGGTGAACATGAGCTTCTCGTCGCCGCACTCGACGCCCCAGGACACCTTGCGGGCGAAGCGGTGCTCGGCCTCACGCGCGATGCCGATCCGCTGCTCACGAGTCTCCTCGCGGAAGCGCTGGATCTGCCCGGCGACGGCCTCGGCCCGCTCGGCGTCGGACGCGCCCTCGGCGAGCTCCGGCTCGGCGAGCCGGCCGACGACGCTGATCTCCTCCCGGTCGAGGACGACGTGGGGCGGGCCGTCGAACCAATCCTCGGGCAGACGGCCGGTGAACCATCCGCGGAGCTTCTCCTCCGCAGCTTCTGTCGTAGTCATGTAATCATGATTACACGGTATCGGAGCTGCGCCAAGAGGTGCGAGAGGTTGACAACGACTCGTTTTTGATAGTTACTTTCTTTTCATGGGAACACTCATTGAGGAGAAACTGTCATGACCTCCCTCGGATCCCGGCGGTGGTGGGTGCTCGGCGCCCTCGTCGTCATCCTCCTCGCCGTCAGCCTCGACCTGACCGCGCTCAACGTCGCCCTCCCGACCCTCGCCGCCCAGCTGGACGCCGGCACCAGCGCCCTCCAGTGGATCGTCGCGTCGTACACCCTGGTCTCCGCGACCCTCCTCATCCCCGCAGGCCTGATCGGCGACCGGTACGGCCGCAAGAAGACGCTGCTCGGCGGTCTGGCGCTGTTCCTGGCCGGCTCGGTGCTCGCCACGCTCGTCTCCAGCCCCGCCGGCCTGATCACCGCCCGTACGCTCATGGGCGTCGGCTCGGCGGCCATCACGCCGCTGGCCATGTCGGTGCTGCTCGTCGTCTTCCCGCCCGAGGAGCGGCCGAAGGCGCTCGCCGCCTGGACCGGCGCGTCCTTCCTGGGCCTGCCGCTCGGCCCGATCATCGGCGGCTGGCTGCTCGATCACTTCTGGTGGGGTTCGATCTTCTTCATCAACATCCCCGTCTCGGCGGTGGCCCTGGTGCTCGGTCTCGTCCTGATCCCCGAGTCCCGGTCCGCCACGGCGCCCCGGCCGGACTTCGCCGGCCTCCTGCTGTCGACCGGCGGCCTGATCGCCCTCGTGTACGGCACCATCCAGGAGGAGGACTACGGCTGGTCGAGCCCTGGCGTGTGGGGCGTGATGACCGCCGGCGCCGTCGCCCTCGTGGCCTTCGTGGTCTGGACCCGGCGCGTGCGCCATCCCCTGATCGACCTGCGCCTGTTCGCCGACCGGAGCTTCACCGGAGGCCTCGTCCCGGCCACGCTGATGACCTTCGCTATGTTCGGCGTGCTCTTCGTCGGCCCGCAGTACTTCCAGGCCGTCCTCGGGACGGGCCCGCTGGGATCCGGGGTCCGCCTTCTGCCCCTCATCGGCGGTCTGCTGGTGGCCTCCCGGCTGAGCGCGCTGCTCGTCAAGCGGCTCGGCGCCCGCGTCACCATCGCCGCCGGCGGGCTGGTGATGGCCGGGGCGATGGTCGCCGGTGCCACCACCAACGCCGGATCGGGGTACGGCCTGGCCGCCGCCTGGCTGACCGTCGCGGGCCTCGGCATGGGCCTGATGCTGCCCGCCTCGATGACGGCGGCCATGGGCGCACTGTCGGCCGAACGGGCGGGCGTCGGCTCCGCCGTTCTCATGACCGTCCGTCTCGTCGGCGGGGCGTTCGGAGCCGCGATCCTGGGCAGCCTGCTGTCCGCCGGCTACCGCGGGCACGTGGACGTGGCCGGGCTGCCTCCCGCGGCCGCCGAGGCGGCGCGGGGCGGGGTCGGCGGCGGGCTCGCGGTGGCCGGGCGCCTGCACGACCCGCACCTGCTCCACTCGGCGCGGGCGGCGTTCACGCACGGCATGGACCTCACCCTCCTGGCAGGAGCGGGGATCATGGCGGCCGCGGCGGTCCTCGCCGTCATCCTCCTGCCGCGTCGAGGTGCCACCGACCCGCTGGGTAACGGACAATCGACTCATGAGTACGCCTCCGCTTGAACGGTCGCTCGAACAACGCCTCGGCCTGCGCGAGCGGAAGAAGCTGAAGACCCGGCGTTCCATCCAGGAGCACGCGCTCCGGCTCTTTCAGGAACAGGGATACGACGCGACGACCGTCGAGCAGATCGCCGAGGCGGCGGAGGTCTCACCGAGCACGTTCTTCCGGTACTTCCCCACCAAAGAAGACACCGTGCTCACCGACGAGTACGACGCGTTGATCGTCGACGCCATCCGCGCGCAGCCGCCGGAGCTGCCCCCCATGGAGGCGCTGCGCAACGTCATGCGCGAGATGGTGAGCGACATGGTGGCGGCCGACCGGAAGCGGATGCTCGACCGGACGCGGCTGATGATGTCCGTCCCGGCTCTGCGGTCCCGGCAGTGGGACCAGACGAAGGTCACCCAGCAGGCGATCCTCGAGTCGCTCGCCGACCGGGTCGGCCGACCGGCGAGCGACTTCGAGCTTCAGGCGTTCGCCGCGGCCGTCATCGCCGTCTGGGAGACGGCCGTGCTCGGCTGGGTGGAGGCCGACGGCAAGACCGACATCGTCGAGCTGCTCGACCGCGGGGTCGACTTCCTCATCGCGGGCTGCCCCCTGTGATCCGCCGTGCGCCGCTCACGCGGCGTGCGGCAGGTCGCGCCGGCCCGGGGAGGGTCAGGCCTTGGTGGCGGAGAGCTGGGGGTTGACGCGGATGGCACCCCAGAAGTTGTTCAGGTAGACGTCCTGGATCTGGATCAGGGTGCCGGTGTGCCGCGCGACGACCATCTTGTTGTTGCCGAGGTAGATCGCGATGTGCGAGACGCCGTTGAAGGTCGGGTCGTTCTTCCACGTCAGCAGGTCGCCCGGCTGGGCCTGGTCGTACGGCAGCCGCCAGCCGGTGAACGCCTGGATGTCGGCCGTGCGCGGCATCTTGATGCCGGCCTGGGCGAAGGCGTACTGCACGAGGCCGGAGCAGTCGTAGCCGCCTTCGCGGTCCGACTCGCCACCCCAGACGTACGGCATGCCGATCTTGGACTCGGCGGCCCGGATGACCGTGTTGACCTGGTCGGCGGTCATCACCCGGCCCGGGGCGCCGGCCGTGCCGCCGGGAACGGTCGGGGCGTCGAACCGCGACTCGAGCGTGGCCATCTTCGTGCCCTTGGGAAGGAGCTTGGCCAGCTGCTTGCGGAGCTTGACGAGGTTCGCGTGCGGAGCGCTGACGAGCAGGGCGTTGCCGGACGGCATGCCGATCGTCTGCGCGGTGTAGTGCGAGACCACCGCGTCGACCTGGTCGATGCCCATCGTGGCGTAGGCGCCGACGCGTACGGACGTCTGGTGGCTCTGGCCGCCGATCTGCGTCTGGGACGCCAGCGGGATGCCGCCGTCCTGGCCCATCGTGAAGGAGATCGCGACGTCACCGCTCGCGACGTTGTTCCACAGGGCGTCGGACCTGGCGCTCGCCTCAGGGGTGTAGGCACGGAACGTCGACGGCTCGACGCCCAGAACGCCCACGCGCTTTCCGCCCACGAGCGCGCGCGCCGCGTCGACGACCTCGGCGGCCTTGACGCCCTTGGCCTGGCGCACCTTCTCGACGGCGTCCGCGGGAAGGGTCTGCGGGGAGGCGATCAGGAGGTGCGGGGTGATGGTCTTCTGGAGCGCGGCCACCCGGTAGCTCGTGCTCTCCGCCGCGGCGACGTAGCGCCCGCCGATGAGCTGCGCCGGTGGCTTGAACGGCCCGGCCAGCACCATCGCGAAATCGGCGGCGATGGTAGTGGCCAGTGAAACGCCAACGACCGTCGGCAGCATGCGGCGGCTCGCCCAGCGCACGGCGCCCTCCCTCGTCCCCAGTGCGTTGTACGACTATGACCTACGACGGCGATGGTCGTCCAGATGCCCACGCGCCTCATCGGCCACTGGTGTCCGCCCGTTCGGCACGCCGTGCGGGCGCTCGTTCTGAGGTAACACTGCCGTAACGGAAAGATCAAGCCCGCAGCGGATCAATATTGACAGAGATTCCAATGAGTCCGCCCGCGGAATGGACGGATCGCGGCGTTATGGGCCGTCCGGATCCACCCCTGCGCGATATCGGTAGCCGCCCGTCGTGGTTCAGTGCTTCGCGGCGGCCCGGATCTGCTCCTGCAGGGCGCCGACCTCCGTGACCGGAAGCCGGCACGTGAAGTCGCGGCAGACGTACGCGGCGGGCCTCCCGTCGACGGGCGTCCGGCCCTCCAGCAGCGGCACGCCGGTTCCGGCGGCGACGACCGCGGGCAGCGGGCCGAGCAGCGCCGCCCGGTGCAGGTCGCGCGTGCGCGGATCGTCCGCCGGGCCTGCGATCGCGATCTCCAGCGGTCCGGCGACGACCGCCTCCGCCACGGCGAGCCCCCACCCGGCGAAGCGCGAGTGGCGCTGGGCGAGCGGCGCCACGGGGCCGAGGGCGGCGAGGGCGGCCTCCCGGTGCCGGGCCGAACCGGTGAGCGCGGCGTACGACAGCAGCGCGCCCGCAGCCGCGAACCGGCCGGAAGGCGTGGCGTTGTCGGTGGGGTCCTGCGGGCGTTTCCACAGGCGCTCGGCGTCGTCGGCGGTGTCGTAGAAGCCGCCGTGCCCGTCGGCGAACCGCTCCAGGACGACGTCCAGCAGCTCCCCGGCGAACCGCGCGTGGGCCGCCTCGCCCGTCACGCCGTACAGCGCGATCAGCCCCTCGGCCAGGTCCGCGTAGTCCTCGAGGACGCCCGCGTTGGTCCCGGCCTGGCCGGCGCGCGAGGTGCGCAGCAGCCGCCCGTCCCGCCAGTGCGTCTCCCGCAGCAGCCGGACCGCGTCCTCCGCCGCGGCCACGAGATCCGGCCGCTCGAAGTACGCGCCGCACTCCGCCAGCGCCGCGATCGCCAGGCCGTTCCAGGCGGCGACCACCTTGTCGTCGCGGCCCGGCGGGACCCGCCGGGACCGCGCGTCCAGCAGCGTGGCCCGGATCCGCGCGTACCGCTCCTCGTCATCGGGGTTCGCGCGCAGCTGCAGGACGGACGTGCCGTGCTCGAACGTGCCGGCGCCGGTCACCTGGAACAGCACCGCCGCGAACGCCCCGTCCTCCTCGCCGAGGATCTCCGTCAGCTCCGCCGGCGTCCAGACGTAGTACGCGCCCTCCTCGTGGCGGCCCTCGGCGTTCTCGCTGTCCGCGTCGAGGGCACTGGCGAACCCGCCCTCCGGCGTACGCAGGTCCCGCAGCATCCAGTCGCACGTCTCCAGGGCGACGCGGCGGGCGAGCGGGCCACCGGACAGCCGCCACCAGTGCGCGTACACGCGCGCCAGCAGGGCGTTGTCGTACAGCATCTTCTCGAAGTGCGGCACGGCCCAGTGGGCGTCCACCGAGTAGCGGGCGAACCCTCCGCCGAGCTGGTCGTACATGCCGCCCCGCGCCATCGCCTCGAGCGTGCCCTCGGCCATCGGCAGGCCGTCGCCGCCCCGGGCGGCGTGGCGGAGCAGGAACTCCAAGGCCATCGACGGCGGGAACTTCGGCGCCGCGCCGAACCCGCCGTCCGCCTCGTCGTACGACCGCGCCAGGTCGCGCACCGCGGCGTCGAGCACCTCCGGCTCCGGGGCGCCCTCGCCCCCGATGACGTCTTGGCCGGCGAGCGCTCCGACGACCTTCCGCCCCTGGGCGATCACGTCGTCACGCTTGTCCCGCCAGGCCTCGTCGACCGCGCGCAGGAGTTGCTGGAAGTGCGGCCGGGGGAAGTAGGTGCCGCAGTAGAACGGCTCGCCGCCGGGCGTCATGAAGACGGTCATCGGCCAGCCGCCCTGACCCGTCATCGCCTGGGTGGCCTCCATGTACACCGCGTCGACGTCGGGGCGCTCCTCGCGGTCCACCTTGACGCTGACGAACAGCTCGTTCATCAGCTGCGCCGTCTCCTCGTCCTCGAAGGACTCGTGCGCCATCACGTGACACCAGTGACAGGCGGAGTAACCGACGCTCAGCAGGATGGGCACGTCCCTGCGCCGCGCCTCCTCAAATGCCTCATCGCCCCACGGGAACCAGTGAACGGGGTTGTCCGCGTGCTGCAGCAGGTACGGCGACGTTGCCCGCGCCAGGCGATTCATAAGCCCAGCGTGCCATACGAGGACATGTCGATCGCGGGGTCCGCCCTCCAACGGCCATCGATGGCACGCCGTCTGATCACGCGCCCACTGCGGCGAGCGACAGCGCCCAAAGGCGCTCGGCGGCGTCTGGGTCGAGCGCGTATGGGGCTACTCCGCCGGAGGAGCTTCCCACTGCCTCGGGCTTCAGCGTCTCCGCCTCGTTGTTGTCCTCGAAGTAGCGACCGCCGATGCCCTCCAGTTGGGGGGAGGTCGCGACGACCACGCTCGTCGCGGCGCCCTGGGCGATCGTCTTGAACCGGAACGGCGCGCCTTGGATCGAGCCGAGTTCCCCGGCCGCCTCGGCGGCGCGCAGCTGTGCGGCTTGTTCCGGATCCATGTGGCGAGACAGGTTCGTCCGCATGATCACGCCGGGGTGGACGGCGTTGGCGGTGATCCCGTCGGCGGCCCAGTGGCCGGTCGCTCCGACCGCGAAGAGAACGTTGGCGGTCTTCGACTGCCCGTAGGCGAGCCACGGGTCGTACGGGCGGGAGGTGAAGTTGATGTCGTCGAACTCGACCGGCGAGGCGTGGTGGCCGCGGGAGCTCAGCGACACGATTCGCGCGTTGCCGGCTGCCGCGAGCGCGTCGTGGAGGCCGAGCGCGAGCGCGAAGTGGCCGAGATGGTTGGACGCGAACTGGAGCTCCCAGCCGTCCGGAGTGCGGTCGAGCGCGGGCAGCGCCATCACGCCGGCGTTGTTGACCAGGATGTGCAGTGGCCCGGCCCAGGCGCTCGTGAAGGCGGCGATCGACGCCTGATCGACGAGGTCGAGTGGTCTGACATGGACGGCGTCATTGCCGGTCGCCTTACGGATGTCGGTCGCGGTGCGCTCGCCGGCGTCCGTGTTGCGGACCGCGAGCGTGACCGAGGCACCGGCGCTCGCGAGGGCGCGGGCGGTCTCGGCACCGAGCCCCGACGAGGCGCCGGTGACGACCGCGTGCTTGCCGGAAAGGTCGACGCCTTCGATCACCTCGGCGGCCGTCGACTCTTCTCCGAATGGGGTTTGAATGCGTTGGGTGGATGTCATGGCCTCAAGTGTTCGTCTCTTGGCGGCTGCCCGTCCCTCACCTGAATGGGCGAGGGACGCTCGGTCCGGCGGACCGATGCAGGATCGCGCTGTCCGCACCTCAAAGCCACCTAAGGCCAGAATCTGTGCGTTATGGGCAGCATAGGCCCGGGAGGAGGTTAATGCAAAGTCTCGTGCATTACCGCCTCTGCAACCGATGTCCCTGACCCCCGCCCCTCACACACCCTGCGCCGGTCGCGGACGCATCCCGCTCGCAGCTATTGGGATGGCCCAGACCGTCGAGAACGACGAGTATTCCCAGGTCAGAGCCGTATCCGATGTGGGATAGCTCACCTATCAAGATTTTGAAATTTAAACTAGATGTCGCCTACTGTCGCTTTTCGTCCCGCCACCCCGGGACACGAGCCCCGGGCCCACCACAAGAGGGCTTCGGGTCGACATAGGAGGAATGATCATGAATCACGCCTTCGGACGGCGCGTCGCCACCGCGGCCGCCGCTCTCGCCGCCACGGGCGCCGCCGTGTTCGCGATCAGCGGCACCGCGTCGGCGGCACCGATCAAGGACACGCACCCCACCACGGTCGTGTCCCGATCGACGGTCACGGTCGAGCACGGCTACAGGGCCGGTGGCCGACACGACGATGACCGATCCGGCGACCGCTACCGCGGCGACGACCGGCACCACGGCGATCTCGGGGGTCGCCGCTGGTACGGTCACCGCCACTGGAAGCACGACGGCATCCGGTACTTCGTCGACCACGGTCGGCTTTACCGCCTCAGCGGACACCGGCTGTACTACTGGCGCGACGGCGCGTGGCGGTTCGTGAGGCACCTGGACGGCCTCAACATCCGCGCCTACCGCTGATTCTCGACCCGACCAGGGGGGCTGCCCCGGACGCACGCCACGTGCGTCCGGAGCAGCCCACGGCGCCGGCACCACGTCCACCGGTGACGGGGACCGGAATCCGCACATCGCCCACTTCGGCGGTTTAACCTGTCAGGAGCGTCTCATCAGCGTCGGAGGGTGCGCAGTGGATCCGCTATCGGTATCGGCGCTCGTCACTCTCCTGTCGAAGATCTTCGACGGGACGACCGGCAAGGTCGGTGAGCAGCTCTGGGACAACCTGACCTCGGTCGTACGACGCGCGTTCGGCCGCCGCAGCACGTCCGTCGAGGCCGCCAAGCGCCTCGGGGAGCGCCCCGGCGACGCCGACTCGATCAGGGCCCTGGCCGAGGCCCTGATCGCCGACTCGGCCCGCGACCCGCAGGGAGCGGTTCAGGTCCGCCACTGGGTGGCCCGGGCCGAGCGCACGCTGGTCGACGACGACGCCTTCGGCGAAACCACCGTCGACGACGCCCGCCGCAACGTCGTCGGTACCCGCGACATCCACGGCGACATCACGTTCTGACCGGAACGTCCACCGGGACACGCTCGCCGCGCACAGAGCAAGGCCGCACCCGCGTCAACGAGTGGCCGTCGCCAAGTCGGCCTGGCTAGCCGATGACGCCTGGAACCGCCCCGTCGTCAAACCACGGATCCGAACGCCAGTTCTCGGTCCCCGGGCCCTGGAGCGATCCGCCGATCACCGGCGGTGTAAGTGTGGTCTGCCCGTCGGCGAACGGCGGGGACGCCGGCCTCGACGTCTCAGGCGTCGGTCGGCGCGGGGAGACCGGAGGAGATCCGCCCAGAAGCCGAACGGGAAGTCCGCCGAAGGGCAGGTCGTACGCCAGCGTCCGAGGACGCCGATGGTCGACCTGGCGGTACCGCTCGTTCAGTCGGTCGAAGGCGTCCGTCACGGCGTTGGCGCGGCCGCTGGGGAACAGCTTGAGGAGACCTTTCAGCTGGATCGGCGCAACGATCTCCTCGATCGCCTTCCCTGATTCCTCAGCGGTGGTCGAGAGCGAGCGGGCGAAACCCCCTAGGCTCCGCACGGTGCCCTCGATTCGCCACAAAGCCGTCTGTGCCGCCGCCGCGGCGGTGCCGCTCCATGATCTGCTCAGCTCGACCGCTACCCGGTAGATCTCCAAACCCAGCGAATCGAGGTGATCGGCCATACCGCGCGACATCATGCTGAGCGAATAATGCTCGGCCCATGCCGGGGTCCGCTGCAGTACGCGCAGGCGCTCTGCGATCTCTTCGACGTGGAGGAATGGGGGCTCGCTGCCGGGCAGCGCGACGGATGAGGTGAGAATTCCTCGCATATGTCGAGACGGCAGCGCGACATCCGAGCCGGGCAGTGGGAGGTCCGGAATGGTACTCTCCGCCGGATCGCCAGACCGAGGCACCCACCTTTCCGTACTTGTCACCTTTTGCCACTCATGCATCTCGCGGCCGCCCCATCCCTGGGCGAAGTCCCGGCCGAGTTCGGCGATCGCCGCCTCGATCACTCGCTCGTGATCACGATAGTTCGCGGCGTTCTCCTCAAGACGGCCCGCCGCAGTCGCCAGGTTTCCCGCCACCGCCATAAAGACCGCGGAAGCATGTTCTAGAGACTGTCGGTATGCGATCCAGAGGGCGGATGCCATACACCAATCGCCGAATGCGCGATTTCTCACATCGGGACGGTCGAAGGCGAAAGAAGCGGCTTGAACCGAAGCGAGAGCCCCCGGATCCGACGACCGAAGGTGGGCGACGAGGCCTGCCAACTCTCCGGCTCCAGCGATGAGACGGTTATAGTCCCATGTCGCCCCACTATGGCCCCCCACGCCCGGCCAATCAGGACGGTACGGCACATTGACCATCGATGCCCCTGCCAATCGCTCCGGGCACGCACCCTGCCGTCACCCGAAGGTGATGAGTCAACTCCTCCCCACCCCAAAAGGCCGACTTCTCCCCATTCACATGGATAAACTGCGTCACCGTGAGTAACGATAGCGTAGCTGAAGCCGAACTGCGCGCACGTATGGCTACACGTGAGGTCATCCACTTTTCGGACAGTCTTCCGGCCGAAAAGCGGACAATCCGTAATTCGATCCTCCGTGAGCTGCTCCTGGAACTCGATAAGAACAAGATCGATCCTCGCGGGATAGAGATCACCGGCGCGCGCCTAACCGGCGATCTCGATCTGGTCGACGTGACCCTGCCGGTCGGGCTTCATCTGATCCGCTGCGAACTGACCGGCTCGCTTTGCCTGCAGGGGGCCCAGCTCATCCGTCTCATCCTCCAGGGCTCCCGCATCCGCGACCTGAGAGCGGACGGTGTTCAGGTCCAGAAAGGGATCAACGCTCAGGACGTCCACTGCGAGGGGGCATTCCGGCTGATCGGCTCGACGATCGAAGGCCAGCTCAACCTGGCCGGGGCCACGATCATCGGAGACGGCCACTCCGGTCTGCTCGCCGATGGCATGCGGGTCGGCGGGGACGCTCTGCTCCGACAGGCGCCATCGGGGCGTCCCTTCGTCGCGCGGGGAGACAAGGACGGAGCGGTGCGTCTGCTGGCCGCCGAGATCGGTGGCAACCTGGACTGCGAGAGGGCCGTGTTCAACTCCGCCCAGGCAGCGGCGTTCGACGGCGAACGCGCCCGCGTAGGCGGCAACATCATCCTCCGGTCGATACGGTCCCGAGGCGACGTCATCCTCCAAAGGGCGTCGGTGCGCGGCCAGTTGAACTGCAAGAACGCCGAGATTGACGGCCTCGTCGCCGACGGACTTCAGACTGATGACGACGTCATCCTTTCCGGACTGCGCGCCGGCCGTGCCGGGCCGGACGCGACGGTGTCCCTGATCGGCGCGCGGGTCGGCGGGCATCTCGTCTGCGATGAGGGTGGGGTCGCGGGTCCCGGCCTGTCCCTGGACCTCAGATTCGTGTCGGTGGGGAAGGCGCTCAGCCTGCGACCCGACTTCTTCGCCGCGCGGAATGGGGGCACGGTCGTTTTGGACGGGCTGACCTATCCGGCCATCCCCTACGGGATGGAACGCGACGAATGGCTGGCCTTCCTCCGCCACCGGACCGAGGGGCATGCGGCCCAGCCGTACCAGCAACTCGCCGCCGCCTATCGATCGGCGGGGCGAGAGGACGACGCGCGGGTGGTTCTGATCGCGCAGCAGGACCACAGGTCGGCCGATCCTCGGCTGGCACGACGCACCCGGCTACGGTTGCGTCTGCTGAGGCTGACCCTGGGATACGGCTACCAGTCGTGGCGGGCGCTGATCGGTCTCCTGCTCAACCTCGCACTCGCGGTGGTCGTCGTGATCGGGGCCGCGAATTGGTCGACAGCCGTCCATACGCAGGCGACCGAGAACGGCCGGCCAGGGCCATGCCGCTTCGTCTACAAGATCGGCCTCGGCATCGACCTGGCCATCCCCCTCGTCAACACGAGCTCCCGACAGCACTGCGACCTGACGGCGACGAAGCCGAGCGAAGAATGGATCGTCGCCGTCTGCTGGGTGTTTCAAATCCTCGGATGGGCTCTCGCCACCCTCTTCGTCGCCGGGTACACCGGTCTGATCCGCAAGGGCTGAGGATCAGCGATACGCCAAGGCGCCAAGCGACGTTCCGGAACCGGCCTCGGCAAGCGGCGGCGCCGTCCACGTCCTCGTCGTGTGCGTAGCGGAGGGCCGGATCGACCAGTTGCACCGGGTGCAGGACGACGTGGCGGCCGAGCACCAGCGAGCCGACCTCGACCGCCGGTGGTCGAGACGGCCGGCGTGGTCAGCGCTTGACGCAGGTGTAGGCCCCGTACACCGAGCGGCTGAACTCGGCGCCGGCGATCTCGAAGCCGGCCCGGGTGAGCATCGGCTCGAGCAGCCAGCGGAACGTACTGTGCTCGGTCCGGATGTGCTCGGCGTAGTCCTCCCGGGTGTATCCCCGCGCCGGATCGTCGACCGCGCCGTCGAGCCACCGGCCGAAGACCTCGTCCGCCTCCGCGGGGGCGAAGTCGTAGATCAGGTCGCGCAGCAGGAGCACCCCGCCCGGCCGCAGCAGCCGGGCGACGCGGTCGAGCGCGACCGCCTTCCAGAAGTCGGGCAGCTGATGCAGGGCATGACGGGTGTACACCCCGTCGAGGAGCGGCCCTCGGTGCTCGTAGCTCAGGAACCCCGCCTGAACGCAGTCCAGGTTGCGCACCCCGGCCTCGGCGGCACGGTCCCTCAGGAACTCCACCATCGCCGGTGAGACGTCGACGGCGGTGACGTGGCCGAAGGTACGCGCGGCGGCGAGCGCGAACCGTCCCGTCCCGGCGCCGAGGTCGGCGATGGTCGAAGTGCGGTCGAGTCCGTGAGCGGTGAACACCGCCAGATCGCCGGTGGGGTCGGGATGGCCCTGTTTCCGGTCGAACCCGGCGACGAAGCGGGCGTCGAGGTGCTCAGGGCCGGCGTGCGCGGTCTCGTCGAGCGTCCATGGCCTGTCCACCCGTGGATTCTGCGCCGGGAGGCCGCCCGCGTCATCCGGTTTTACGGGTGCTCGGAGCGGTGCGCGGGATCCCGGAGTTCGGTGAACGGCTCGGCGAAGTGCGCCGTGCCCAGGGTGCCGGAGCGTTCGCGGATCCGCGTCAGCAGCGCGGCGCGGGTCGCCGCGGCGCGGTCGGCGTCCTCGTCGTACGCGTAGCGGATGGACGGGTCGACCAGCTGGACCGGGTGCAGGACGACGTCGCCGCCGAGCACCAGCGAGCCGACCTCGACCGACTGGTGTCCCGGCGTGTGACCGGGCGTGGGAACGACGGTGATCCCCGAGGCCATCTCCAGCAGGCCGTCGACGACCTGGAGGGAGTCGCCCAACGGGCGTACGACCTGCTCCAGCACCGGCCCGCGAACCCAGTCCAGCTCGTCGCGCTGGAGGAGGTGGCGTGCGTTGGGGAAGGCGGGGACGCCGTCCACGACGGCTCCTCCGGCGTGGTCGCTGTGCAGGTGGGTCAGCACGACCACGTCGACGTCCTCCGGCCGGAGCCCGGCCGCCGCGACCTCCGCCATCAGCCGGCCGGGCACGGGCGCCCACGCGGCCGCCGGACCCTCCGTCCCGCCGATCCCGGTGTCGACCAGGATCGTCCGGTCCGCGGGGTCCCGTAGCAGGTAACAGTGGAAGTGCAGCACCCAGTCCGCGGCGTTCACCGCCGCCCAGTGCTCGGCCGTCGCCCCGAGGAAGGTCTCGTCGAGCGGTCTGCGCAGGGCGGGACCCATGGGGCCCACCGCGTCGCACAGCGGGGTCACCTCGACGCCGGCGAACACCTTCGGCGGATGGGGCATCAGCGGGCTCCTGGGCGAGGCGGACACGTCACCCAACGCACGATAACGACCGCGTTAGGGAATCTCTCAGCTAGGTCGAAGGCGGGCTCCAGGAAGCTCGGCCATCATCGCGCCCCATGCGAACTCTCCACGGCGGAGCGATACTGGCGTCGGCGGCCACGCTGCTGCTCTGCGCCGCCTGCGGGTCCTCCGGCGGCAAGACGGCGGCGGCCGCCCCTTCCGGGTCGGCCGGGTCCGGCCGGAACGGCTTCGCGGCGTACGCCGCCTGCCTGCGCAGTCACGGGGTGAACATCCCGACGGCACGTCCCAGCGGCCGGCCGTCCGGTGAGGCCGGACAGCGCGGCCGCGGGTTCGGCGGTTTCGGCCAGGTGCCCCAGGCGGCGCGGGATGCATGTCAGTCGCTCGCCCCGCAGGGGCAGCGCCAGGGGATGCAGCAGATCCAGGCGTTCCGCAGCTGCCTGGGCGACCACGGCGTGACGCTGCCGACCCAGACGCCCGGGGCCATGCGCTCGCCCGGCGCGGGCCGTACACCGGGGGCGCGGCGAACCCCGGGCATGGGCTTCCTCGGCGGGCTCAAGACCTCCGACCCGAAGGTCGCCAAGGCGTTGAAGATCTGCCAGCCGCTGTTGCCGACCTTCTCCCCACGGCCGTCGGCGAACTGAACCGGGCGGCGGGCGGCGACTGCGCCAAGCCCCCGGTCCGCCCGGGCTGGGGGTGTCCGGTGGATCTTCGTCCGGCTGCGCGGCGTCCGCTCGCTACGAACAAGACCCACCGGACACCCCCGAGGGACGTGCCTGACAAAACCGCTGTCCGGCCGCGCGGCGCCCGCTACGAACGGGATCTGTCAGACACGCCCTTGGCGCAGTCGCCCTCTCAGCGGCTCTGGGTCACCGCGGTGGCGGTCACGCTGCCGTCCTGGCCGGGCGTGCCCTGGACGACGATGGGCGCGCCGGACTTGAGGTCGGTGAGCTTCGCGCTCTTGGTCACGGAGACCTTGGTGGAACCGGTCGTCTTCACGCGCACGATCCCGTTCGCCGTCTGGACGTAGATGACGTCGCCGTCGACGAGCTTGACCGTGCCGGTCGTGCCCGCGCCGCCGGCGGCGGCACCGCTGCCCGGGCCGCCCGCGCCGGGGGCGGCACCGGGCGCCGCGGCGCCGTTCTGCTGCCCGCCCTGGCCCGTACCTCCCTGTCCGAAGCCGCCCTGGCCGAACGCGCCGCGCTGGCCCGTTCCCCCGCCGAAGCCGGGGTAGCCGCCCGTGCCCTGGCCGGCTCCACGCGCGAACTGGGCGAACCCTGTGGGCGACTGCTTCGTGCCCCAGTGCTTGTCCGCCTGCACTCCACCGACGAAACCGGCGACGAGCAGGACTCCGGCCGCGAGGAGGACGGTGGCCGAGGGGATCCGGCGGGCCTGCCGCGGCTCGGCGGCCGCGAGTTCCTCGGCCAGGTCTCCGTCGAACGGCGAGGTGCGCAGCAGCTGTTCCGGCGGCACGTCGTCGAGCGGTGCGTCACTGCCCTTGCGCCGTGTACCAGGCATGGTTATTCCCTATTCGCTATTCGTGACGGAGTGCTTCGATGGGCCGGAGCTTGGCCGCCCGGTTGGCCGGGTAGCTGCCGAAGAACAGGCCGATCGCGACCGATACGCCGAGCGCCAGCGCGATCGAGCTGGGCACGATCACCGGCTGGACCCCGACGACCTTGAACTGGCTGCCGATCACGCCCGCGGCGACCCCGAGCAGCCCACCCAGGAGGCTCAGCACGGTCGCCTCGACGAGGAACTGGCCGAGGATGGCGCCGCGCGGCGCCCCGATGGCCTTGCGGATGCCGATCTCGCGGGTCCGCTCGGTGACGGTGACGAGCATGATGTTGGTGATGCCGATGCCGCCGACGAGCAGGCTGATGGCGGCGACCGCGCCGAGCAGCACGGTGAACGTCCGGCTGCTGCTGCTGATCGCCGACTGCAGGCTCGCCTGGTTCAGGATCTGGAAGTCGGCGGTGTTGGAACCGGAGATGTCGTGCCGCTGGTTCAGGATGTCGGTGACCTCGGCCTGCGCGGTGTCCACCGCCTTGGGCGTCTTGGCCTGGACGACGATCTGGTTCAGCGCCCCGTAGCCGGTCAGGCTCTGCTGAACGACCGGCAGCGGCGCGATCGCGACGTCGTCGGCGTCCTGGAAGCCGGACGAGCCCTTCGTCTTCAGGACCCCGACGACCGTGAAGTTCACCCCGCTGACGGTGACCTGCCGGCCCACCGGGTCGACCGTGCCGAACAGGTCCTCGGCCACCGTGTTCCCGATGACCACGACCTTGCGGCCGTTCAGTACGTCGTCGTCGGTGAAGTACGTTCCCCGGGCCACCGGGTCGTTGGAGGCCTCGAAGTACGCCGGGTAGCTGCCGACGAACTGCTGGATCGCGTGGGCGGTCCCCTCGTACGTCGCGTTCACGGACGACGAGGTGACCACCGGCGAGACGCTCTTGACCGACGGGGCGTTCGCCGTGTCGGCCAGGGCGCGGGCGTCGTCGACGGTCAGGCTCTTGGCCTGCGCGCGCGGCCCGGTCTGCTGCGCCCGCCCGGCGGCGCCGGCTCCCCCGCCGAAGAGGCGGGCGAACCCCCCGCCGCCCCCGCCACCGCCACGGCCGCCCGCGGTGGACGGCATGACGGTCAGGGTGTTCGTGCCGAGCCGTTCGATGTTCTTCTGCACCTGCTGGGACGAGCCGTTCCCGACCGCCACCAGCATGATCACGGCTCCGACGCCGATGAGGATGCCGAGGGTGGTCAGGCCGCTGCGCAGCTTGTTCGCGGCCAGTCCGCGCAGCGCGAACCGGAGTACTTCCAGTGTCATCGGAGGTCCGCCCCCGTCCCCGCCGGCCCGGGTGGCGGACCGGCCACGTGCGCCGTTCGCCGGTCCTCGACGATGCGCCCGTCGACCAGCCGGATCACCCGCTTGGCGCGGCGTGCGACGTCGTCCTCGTGGGTGATCAGCACGATGGTGCGGCCGTCGGCGTTGAGCCGGTCGAGCACGCCCAGCACGTCGGCGGTCGAGTGGGTGTCGAGGTTCCCGGTGGGCTCGTCGGCCAGCAGGAGCGCCGGGGTCGTCACCAGCGCGCGGGCGACGGCGACGCGCTGCTGCTGGCCGCCGGACAGCTCGTTCGGCTCGTGGCCGACGCGGTCGGCGAGGCCGACCTGCTCCAGGGCGGCGAGGGCCCGCTGCCTCCGTTCCGCGGCCTTCACGCCGCCGTACGCGAGCGGCAGCTCGACGTTGGCCAGGGCGCTCATCCGCGGGATCAGGTTGAAGGACTGGAACACGAACCCGATGCGCCGGTTGCGCAGGATCGCCAGCCGCCGGTCGTCGAGCGCGCCGACGTCCAGCCCGTCGAGGAGGTACCGGCCTCCGGTGGGCACGTCGAGGCAGCCCAGGATGTTCATCAGCGTCGACTTGCCCGAGCCCGACGCCCCCATGATCGCGACGTAGTCGCCCTCGTCGACGGTGAGCCGGACGCCGCGCAGCGCGTGCACCGCCGTGTCGCCCGCCCCGTACACCTTGGTCACGTCCTGGACGTCGAGGACGGTCACCCTCGGCCTCCAGCGCCGCCGCGGGCGCCGCCGATTCCGCTCCCGCCGCCCACGCCGGGGAAGCGGCCCGACGGGAATCCGCCGGTGCCCGTCGTCGCGGTGGACGCGATCACGACCTGGTCGCCGTCGTTGAGACCCGACGTGATCTCGGTGCCCTGGTCGCCCTGGACGCCGGCCTGCACGAGCCGGATCGTCTGTTTGCCGCCCTCGAGCACGGTCACCGTGCTGCGGCCGCCGGCGGTCCGGACGGCTGCGGTCGGGACGTACAGCACGTTCTCCACCCGCGCGGTGGTCACCCGGACGGTGGCGGTGGCGCCGATGCGGAGCCCGGCGGGCGGGGTGGTGAGCGAGACCGCCACGCCGTACTGCACGACGTTGTTCGACGTGGTCGCGGTCTGGTCGATCTGGGTGACCTTGCCCGCCGCCTGGGCGTTCTGGACGGCGTCGAAGGTCACGGTCGCCTGCTGGCCCTTCTTGAGCTTGGCGACGTCGGCCTCGGTGAAGTTCCCGGTGACCGCGAGCTTGGAGGTGTCGGCGATCGTCATGAATCCGCCGCCCGACCCGCTCGAGGACCCGGACGAGCCGCCGGAGCCGGAGGAGCCGCCCGAGCCGCCGCCCGCCGCGCCGCCGGCGCCCGAGGAACCGCCGGATCCGCTGGAGCCCGACGATCCGCTCGACCCGCTGGTCGATCCGCTGGAGGATCCGCCGGCCGTTCCGTTGACCGCGACGACGGTGCCGCTGAACGGCGCGGTGAGCTCGGTCCCGTCCAGGGCGCGCTTGGCGCTGTTGTAGGACGTCTTCGCCTGCATGTAGGACGAGTAGCCCGAGGCCGTCGACGTGTCACCGGCCTCGGCTGCGTCCAGGGCGGCTTGCGCGGCCTTGAGGTTGTCGCGGGCGTTCGCGTCGTCGACGGTGGCGAGCACCTGGCCCTTCTCGACCTTGTCGCCCACCTGCACGTTGATCTTGTCGACCGTGCCGCTCGTGGCGAACGACAGGTCGCGGGACTTGGCGCTCGTGACCGTACCGGAGGCCGACACCGAGGCGACGACGGTGCCACGGCTCGCCCGGACGATCCGGCCGGGGGACGACGCGCCCGCGTCGTCGTCCAGCGAGAGGTACGCGACCCCGGCGCCGCCGACGATCAACACGGCCAGCGCGCCGTTGAGCAGCACGCCCCGGCGATGGAGGAGGGATTTCACTCGCCACAGCGTCGTGGAGACTGCTTGGGTGAACCTGACCCGACCCTGAAAGCTTTCTGTGAGCCCGTACGGCCGTCGCGCCGGCGCCGAGGCCACGACCAGTGAGCTGCCGCGCCCGAAGAGCCCGCTTTCAGCGAACTTTGAGGATGGGCTCGGGTCCTTGTGACCTTCGTCCGCCAGGATCCGACGCGTGAACCGGCCGACCATGCGCGACCTTCGGAGACCACCGTGGCTGACCGCCGGAGCGGTGGTCATGCTGACGACCGGGGTGGTGGCCGTCGGCGACACCCCCGCGAGCGGCGCGGCGTACGCCGTGGTGCAGCGCGGGAACGTGACGGCGACGGCGGGCGCCGCGGGGAGCGTGCGGAGCGCGGACACCCGCGATCTCGTCTTCGGCACCTCGGGAACGGTGCAGGAGATCGACGTCGCGCCGGGCGCCCGCGTACGGGCCGGCCAGGTCCTCGCCCGTCTCGACGACACCCCGGCCCGGGAGCAGGTGGAGGTCGCCGACGCCGCGCTCGCGGCGGCGCAGAGCACCTACGCCGACGCGCTGAACGGCGTGTGCACGGGCTCCGGCAGCGCGGGAAGCGGGGGCAAGAGCGGGTCCGGGAGCACCTCCACGGCCGGCGGAACCGGGAGCGCCGGCGGAGCGACGGTGCAGACGGCCGGCTACCGGCGTCCTCGCCCGACGCGGACGCCCTCCGCGCCGCCCACCAGCGCCTCGCCGACCCCGACGCCCACGCCGACTCCGACGCCGACCTCGCCGACGCCCACCCCGACCCCAACGCCCACCCACACCCCGCGGCCGACCGGGAGTCCCAAGCCGACCGGGCATCCCCGGCCCAGTGGCCATCCCAAGCCGAGCGGTCACCCCAAACCGAGCGGTCACCCGAAGCCCGGCGGCCATGGCGCACACGGCGGCAAGTCCGGCTCGGGCGGTGGTCGTCCCGGCGGCGGTGCCGGCAAGGGAGGCGGCTGCCAGGCGGGCGCGGCCGAACAGGCCGCCGCGAAGGTCACCCAGGCCGAGGTGGACGTACGACAGGCCGAGCGCACACTGTCCGCGACCACTCTCAAGGCCCCCATGGCCGGCACCGTGCTGTCGATCACCGGAACGGCAGGCGCCCAGGTCGGCGCGAGCGCCAGCGGCTTCATCACGCTGGGCGACCTGCGCGACCTCCAGGTGCGGGCCCTGTTCTCGCTCGGTGACGTCGAACGGCTCAAGCTCGGCCAGCGGGCGACGATCGGGCTCGGCATGTCGACGAACGGACGGTACTCCGGCACCGTCACCGGCATCGATCCGGCGGCCACCACCAGTGGCAACCTGGCGCGGGTCGGCGTGAACGTCTCCCTCGACGACCCGCCGGCCGGCGTGCTGGTCGGCATGAGCGCGACCGTCGACGTCGTCACCGCGCAGGCCCAGAGCGTGCTGTACGTTCCCGCCGGCGCGATCCGAGCCGAGCCCGACGGCACGGCCACCGTGCTCGTACGGCACGACGGACGCACCATCACCCGGGCCGTACGGCTCGGGGTGCGGAGCGACCGGTACGTCGTGGTCACCGGCGGCCTGTCCCCCGGCGACCACGTGGTGATACCGGCCGGCACCGGCCCGGACGGTTTTCCGGACGGCGCCTTCCCCGGCGCCTGACGGCCTCCCGCCCGGCCCGCGTGCTCCGATCCGCCGGGCTTCGGCACCGACGAGATCGATCGCCGGTGACCGATGGACGGAGCACCGGGCCGGCCGTCCCCACCCGCGCCGGCACGGGATCGGCCCGGCCCTGTCGCCGGCGCCGGCACGTCAGTGTGCGCCGGCGTCCGGGCCGGGCACCCGGCCGACGATGTCGCGGAGGGGCAGGACGACCTCGTCGGGGCCGTGCCAGAGATCACGGGACACCGAGAGTTCACCGCGACGGCTGTCGCCGGGTGTCTGCCGCGTCCGCGAGTGATCGAGACTCCGGCGCGCGCCCAGTTCACAACGTCCGCCGCGTCCGCGAGTGATCGACGCCCCGGCCTGCGCACGGTTCACAACGTCCGCCACCACGGCGGACGGCTTTTTAGGGGCCGGCGGCCGTCGGAGCAGTCTCCGTGTAGGCCCCGTCGGCGGTTGCTCATCGAGCCGGCCTGCGGGGGGGCCGGGTCGTGGCGGGCGCCCGCCTGGCCGGGTCCGGACAGACCGCTCGCGATCTCATCCGCGTGAAACCGCGTGCGAACGCGCGCGGCCCGGCGAAGGCGGTCCCTGCCTGGGACGCTCTCCGCCGGTCCGGCCGGGGCCGACCCACCCGGCGCGGTCGTCGCACTCGTCTCCACCCTCGACCGAGCCGCCGCGCCTCCGCACGGACGGTCGAGACGACCTCGCCGGGGCCGGACGGACCGCGCTCGATCTCATCCGCGTGGAACCGCGTGCGGACGCACGCGGCCCGGCGAAGGCGGTCCCTGCGTGGGACGCTCTCCGCCGGGCCGTCCGGGCGGTTCCCCGCCCGGCGCGTCGTTCGGGTCAGCTGCCCGAGTTGGACGCGAGGGTCACGCTGACCGTGTGCTTGCTGCCGTTCCGGACGTAGGTCAGCGAGATCTTGTCGCCGGGCTGGTGTCCGCGGATCGCCGCGGACAGGGTCTGCGCGTCGGTAATGGCCTTGCCGTCGGCCTGGGTGACGACGTCGCCCTGCTGAAGGCCTGCCGATGCCGCCGGCGTCCCCTTCTGCACGCCCGCGATCAGGGCGCCCTGCTGGTCGCCGGCCGCGTCGGACAGCGAGACGCCGAGGTAGGCGTGCGTTGCCTTACCCGACTTGATGAGCTGGTCGGCGACCTGCCGGGCGGTGTCGATCGGGATCGCGAACCCGACGCCGATGTTGCCGTTGCTGCCGCCCGAGGTGGCGATCGCCGTGTTGATGCCGATGACCTGGCCCGAGGCGTTCACCAGCGGACCGCCGGAGTTGCCCGGGTTGATCGCCGCGTCGGTCTGGATCGCGTCGCCGATCGTCGCCGACGAGCTGTTCGACTGGCCCTGCTGCCGGCCCCCGAACCCGGGAGGCTGCTGCTGTTCGCTGTCGCCCTCGTTGAGGGTGCGGTGCAGCGCGCTGACGATGCCGGAGGTCACCGACCCCTCCAGGCCGAGCGGGCTGCCGATCGCCACCACCGAATCGCCGACCTGTAGCTGATCGCTGTTGCCGAGCGTCGCGGGCTTGAGCCCGGACACGCCGGCCGCCTTGATCACCGCGAGGTCCGTCGCCGGGTCCGTGCCGAGCACGGTGGCCGACGCCTTCTTGCCATCGCTGAAGTTCACCGAGATCTGGCCGCCTGCGGAGGCGTCGGCCACGACGTGGTTGTTGGTGAGGATCACGCCGTCGGAGCGCAGGATGACCCCGGATCCCTCGCCCTGGCCGGTCTCGGTGGTCACCGTGATGGACACGACGCTCGGCTGCACCGCCTGGGCGATCGCCGCGATCCCGGTGGCGCTCTTGTTGGAAGCCGGCTGGACGGCGGTCGGGCTCGCGAACACGGTGCGGCCATTGCCGATCAGCGCCGCGACGGCGCCACCGGCGATTCCCCCGGTGAGCACCAGGGCGAGCGCGACGCCACCGGCCGCAGCCCTCCGCCGCGCCGTCCACCAGCCGGACGGCTTGGCCTCCCCTTGCTGGTGGTACGCGTGCTGGCCCCCGTAGGGCGGTGTCTCACCGCCGGAGCCGTACGCGCCCGGGGACGGCCGCTCCCCCGGGGCCCCGTACGCCGCCGCCTCCTGCGGCGCCCCGTACGGCTGGTCGTCGCGGCCGTCGTGCGTCTGTGGTCCAGGCTGTGTTCCCTGAGGCCCGTACGCGGCCTCCTGTGGCGCTCCGTACGACTGGTCGTCGCGCGTCTGCGGTCCTGGCTGCGTTCCCCGCGGGCCGTACGACGGCGGCCCGCCCTGTGTCTCGTTCGCCGGCGATGCCGGGATCCCCGGTCCGGATTCCTCCCCGTACGGCGGCTGCTCGGCCGGTGGCCAGGAGCGGACGTCGTCGGGCTGTGCTTCGGATGTGGACGAGGAACCCGTCCGTGACTCCACGGATGGTGTCGTCCCGGCCTGCGATTCCTCGGGACGCTCGCCCGCGGGCCGGTCGTGGGTTTCCATTGCTTCGTCCCCCAAAGTCCGTACTTTGTCTGACACTTTGAGGATGACCGCCCGGGCTTGAGCGCTCCTGAGACGACCCTGAAAGTTCTCCCAATAAGGCCCTGATAAGAGCCGAAGGCCGGGGGCCCGGGAGGCCCGGGCGCACTCGGCGCCGCGCCGCGTCGTCATCGCAGGCGGCGACGTTCTCACATATGCCGGCGGCCCCCATCGCGACGACCTCGCATCGCCCAGCGGCCCCGCATCGCGGCGGCCTCGCGTTGTCGGCGGCCCGCAGATGCCTGCGGCCTCGGCTGGGGCGCGGAGGTCCCGCCCGTTACGCGCGGACCGCCTCGGCCGGGTCCGCGTCGATCGCGTCCGGGTCCAGCGGAAGGGTGACCAGGAAGGTGGCGCCGCTGCCAGGAGCCGTCTCCACCTCCACGACGCCACCGTGCGCGTGGACCAGTCCGGCGACGATCGCCAGCCCCAGGCCGGTGCCGCCCCGGCCCCGGGCGGGATCCGCGCGGTAGAACCGTTCGAACACGCGCTCCGCCGCCTCGGGCGGCATGCCCGGCCCCTGGTCGGCGACCTCGAGCACCGCCGCGGGAGCGTCGCCGAGCCGGCCGGAGCGCACGGTCACCTCGATCGGTGTGCCGGTCGGGGTGTGCTGCAGCGCGTTGCTCAGGAGGTTCCGGATGACCTGCCGCAGACGCAGCTCATCGCCGGTGACGATGAACGCCGAACCGCTGCGCACCGAGAGCGTGATCTCGCGGTCGCCGTCCAGGACGCGCGCGTCGTGGACGGCGTCGGCGGCCAGCGCGAGCAGGTCGACGGGACGCATGTCGAGGGGGCGCTGCTGGTCGAGGCGGGCCAGCATCAGCAGGTCGTCGACGAGCGCGCCCATCCGTACCGCCTCGTCCTCGACCCGTCCGATGAGCTTGTCCAGTTCGGCGCGGTCGACGTCGTCGCGCTGACGGTAGTACTCGGCGAATCCCCTGATCACGCTGAGCGGGGTGCGCAGCTCGTGGCTGGCGTCGGCGACGAAGCGGCGCATCCGCTCCTCGGACTCGCGTGCGGTGGCCTCGGACCGCGCCTGCGCGTGGAAGGCCGACTCGATCTGGGCGAGCATGCCGTTGAGCGCGTCGCCCAGGCGGCCGACCTCCGTACGCGGGTCGGCGTCGGGCACGCGACGCGACAGGTCGCCGGTCGCGATGGCGGCCGCCGTGTGCTCGATCTGCTGGAGGGAACGCAGGCTGGCGCCGACGATGGCGATCCCCAGGCCGGCGACGAGGACGAGGGCGACACTGCCGACGATCAGTTCGACCCCGACGAGTTTGCCCACCGTGTGCCCGAACTCGGTGAGATCGCTGCCCACCACGACGTAGCCGTCGCCGACCTGAACGACGTGCACCCGCCAGCGTCCGTCTCCGGTGGCCGCCCCGACGCTGACCGACCGATGACTGTGCTCGGTCAGCCACGCCGGGTCGTCCGGGATATCCGGGTTCGGCTTGATGACCCCCCAGGGCGTCACCGCGACGCTGTACTTGAGGATCTTGCCCTGGGCGTCGCGTAGCTGTACGACGTACTGGCCGCCTTGGCCGGGCAGAGGCTTGTCGGGCGATCGGAGCGCGTTGACCGCCCGCTTGGTCATGTCGCCGAGCTGTTCGTCGGTGCGGCTCAGCAGGTAGGAGCGCATCACCGAGACACTGGCCACGCCGACCACGATCAGGGCCAGGGCGACCAGCGTCAGAACGGCGGCGATGAGTTTGGTCCGCAGGGGGGTCCGGGCGGACAGGCGCCGTACCCAGGCGGCCATCAGCGCTCCGGCGGCAGGCGCAGCACGTAACCGACGCCGCGCAGCGTATGGATGAGGCGCGGGCCGAGCTTGTCGAGCTTGCGGCGCAGCACCGAGACGTAGGACTCGACGATGCCCGTGTCGCCGCGGAAGTCGTAGTCCCAGACGTGGTCGAGGATCTGCGCTTTGGACAGCACGCGATTGGCGTTGGTCATGAAGTAGCGCAGCAGCTTGAACTCGGTGGGCGACAGCTGGATGGGCTTGCCCGCCCGCCACACCTCGTGGCTCTCCTCGTCGAGTTCGAGGTCGGCGAAGCTCAGCCGGGGCGGGGGCTCGGCCGGGCCGCCCTGGGCACGGCGCAGCACGGCGCGGATGCGCGCGATGACCTCTTCCAGGCTGAACGGCTTGGTGACGTAGTCGTCCCCGCCCAGCGTCAGCCCGCGGATCTTGTCCTGGGTGGCGTCCCGCGCGGTCAGGAACAGCACGGGAATGTGCGCCCCGCCGCCGCGCAGCCGCCGGATCACGTCGAAGCCGTCCATGTCGGGCAGCATGACGTCCAGCACGATCAGGTCCGGCCGGCGCTGCAGGGCGACCTGGACGGCCTCGGTGCCGCCGGTCGCCGTCGCCACCTCGAAGCCCGCGTACCGCAGACTGCCGGACAGCAGCTCGAGGATGTTGGGTTCGTCTTCGACGACGAGGAGACGCGCTTCGCTCACCCCTCCATAGTGACCTGCGGAGTTGAGGACTACCTGAAGGGGCCCTGAGAGCCTCCTCGGGGGACGCCCCGGGACCCCTGGGGCCCTGCCGGGGAATGAAGTAGGTAGATGTACGTTACACATAACACTGTTTCAGGAGGGTACCGACGACCTCGACCAGAGGCGCGACTGCGGAGGGGGCCCCGCATTGGTGACGAAAGTTCCCCGGGTGTACACGGGGCCACCGCCGCTTCCGGCCGCCTCCCTCCGAACCCGTTCCCGCTGGTGGCGGGAGGTGCTCCTGCTCGTCGCCGTGTACCTGATGTACGACGGAGTGCGCATGCTGGTGGCCGCCGGCCACGGGCAGGCGTTCGCTGACGCGCATCACGTACTGGGCATCGAGCAGGCACTGCGCATCGCCCACGAGCGCACCGTCAACCACGCCGTCTCCGCCTGGCCGGTCCTCGGCGTCCTGATGTCGTACGCCTACGCGACCCTGCACTACCTCGTCACGCCGATCGTGCTCGTCTGGCTCTGGAAGAGGCGCCCGTGGCAGTACGCGCGGGCCCGTACGACCCTCGTCGTCGCCACCCTGCTCGGGCTCGTGGGGTTCTCGCTGTTCCCGACGGCCCCGCCGCGGATGCTGCCCGGCTTCGTCGACACGCTCGCGAAGTACCAGGAATGGGGCTGGTGGTCCGGGAACGCCAGCGCGCCGAAGGGCCTGGGCGGGATGACGAACGAGTTCGCCGCGATGCCCTCGCTCCACGTGGGCTGGGCAGCCTGGTGCGGCTGGCAGATCGCCCGCAACACCGTCCGCCGATGGCTCCAGGTCGTCGCGGTCGCCTACCCGATCTTCATGGTCGCCGTCGTGATCGGGACGGCCAACCACTACGTCGTCGACGCCGTCGCCGGGCTGGCCGTGATCGTCATCGGAGCCGGGATCGCCGGCCGGGTGGAGCGGCTCCGCGACCGCACGTCGTCGGCCGCGATCCCGGAGTATCCGCCGGACGCGGTCACCCGGTCCCTCACCTGACGCGGCCGCTCGGGGACACCCGACCCGCTCCGGACGCACCGGTCAGGCCGCCCTCGCCGCGCCGGTCGCCTGCCCGGCGGGCCGGTGTTCCGCGCCCGGTGGGAAGGCCTCCCGCATCCGGCGGGACGATCCCGCGCGCCCGTCGGAAGTCACCGCCACGCGCGCACGCCGGTCCGCCGACCGGGCACCCGCGGAAAGACCCCCGCACGCCCGGCGGGAAGGTCCTCCTTGCCGGGCGGGACGGTCACGCGTCGCGCTTGTCCTCCTTGGACTCGGCGCTGGACTCGGCGCTCTCCTTCTGCCGGCGCTCCCAGTCGGCCTGCCGGAGCTCTTCCTCGCTCGGGGCCTCGATCTTCCGGATCTGCTTGTTCATCGAACGGATCAGGAAGAAGAGCGTCAGGCCCAGTGCCGCGACGATGAAGAAGGCCACCACGCCAGGGGTGACCTGGTCTTCGTTGACGGCGAGAACCATCATGGCAGACACACCTTTTCCCGGACGCCGGCGAACAGGTCGTCCTCCGGCAGCTCCGTATCGACCAGCGAACGCGCCAAATGGTAGTCCTCGGTCGGCCATGCCTCGCGCTTGATGTCCGTCGGGCAGGCGAAGAAGGGGCCGTTCGGGTCGATCTGGGTGGCGTGGGCCAGCAGCGCCTGATCGCGCACCTCGAAGTAGTCGGCGCACGGCACCTGTGTGGTGATCTCCCACTGGAGCGGGCGGTCCTGCCAGCGCTTGAGCATCTCGGCGTACGGCGACTCGAGGCCCGCCTTGATCATCGCCTCGTGCTCGGCCTCGAACCGCTTCTGGTGGAAGGTCATGTGGTAGTAGAGCTTCAGCGGCTGCCATGGCTCACCGGCGCCGGGGTAACGGTCGGGGTCGCCGGCCGCCTCGAAGGCCTCCACCGAGATCTTGTGGCACATGATGTGGTCGGGGTGGGGGTAGCCGCCGTTGTCGTCATAGGTCAGCACGACGTGCGGCCGGAACTCCCGCATGGCCCGGACCAGCGGCTCGCTCGCCACCTCGAGCGACTGCAGGGCGAAGCAGCCCTCCGGCAGCGGCGGCAGCGGGTCGCCCTCGGGCAACCCTGAGTCGACGAAGCCCAGCCACTGCTGCTCGACGCCCAGGACCTCGCGCGCCTTGGCCATCTCCTCCATGCGCACCGCCGCGAGGTTGGCCTTGATCTCCGGCTTCTCCATCGCCGGGTTGAGGATGTCGCCGCGCTCACCCCCGGTGCAGGTGACCACCAGCACCTGGACCCCCTCGGTGGCGTAGCGCGCCATCGTGGCGGCGCCCTTGCTGGACTCGTCGTCCGGATGAGCATGGACGGCCATCAGGCGCAATGGCTCCGAACCGGTCGATACCTCGGACAACGTAGGCTCCCCGTCAGCGTAAGGTCGTATCGTCGCGTGCGCGGCCACCGGATCGCCGGAGGCCGCTCCCGCCGAGAAGGATTCTCCCGGAGAACACCGGACCCCCGCACGGAGATTCCCGCGCGCGGACACGGTAACGACCGCCACCGACATTCGAGGGAGGGATGCGGTGTTCGCCCTCGGCCCGACCACCGAGGCGGCCACGCCGCAACGCCGATGAGCACGAGCAGTATCGCCCGTAAGGGCAACAAGGTGGCCTACGCGGTCATCGGTGTGTTCGTGGCGATCTGCGCCGCTGGCTGGGCGATCATCGTGGGATACTCCGAGGGCAGGCCCGGGGTGACCCCGGAGGTGATCTCCTTCCAGCTGGCCGACCGGTCGGCGCGCGTGCACTACCAGATCAGCAAGCCGAAGGGCGAGAACGTACGCTGTGCGATCGTCGCGTACGGCACCGACCACGGCGAGCTCGGCCGGACCGAGATCACCGTCCCGGCGGGGACCGGCAGCGTCGAGAGGCACCAGGAGCTGCCGACTTCCGCACGCGCCACATCCGTGACCGTCACGGACTGCCGAGCAGGTTAAAAAGGGTTCCCCGCCGGGGAACAAACATGAACGTCATAACGGCATAAAGCTCTCGTCCGTCGGCTACTTCACGTTCAAATGCCGGTAGCCTAGAGAGTTCAACGGCCGCACTTCATGTGGATGAGGAGTACCCGTGACCGAGACCCGCAATGAGAACGTCACCTGGCTGACCCAGGAGGCGTACGACCGGCTCAAGGCTGAGCTGGACTACCTCACGGGCGAGGGCCGGATCGCGATCGCGCAGAAGATCGAGGCCGCTCGTGACGAAGGGGATCTGCGGGAGAACGGCGGATACCACGCGGCCAAGGAGGAGCAGGGCAAGCAGGAGGGCCGCGTCCTCCAGCTGCAGCAGATCCTGCAGAACGCCCGCGTGGGTGAGGCACCCCGTACCGAAGGCGTGGTCGGGCCCGGCATGACCGTGACCGTGCAGTTCGTCGGTGACGACGAGGAGGTCACGTTCCTGCTGGCCTCTCGTGAGGAGAGCGGCGCCCCGATCGACGTCTACTCCCCCAAGTCTCCGCTCGGCGCCGCGATCAACGGCAAGAAGGTCGGCGAGAAGGCCAAGTACACGCTGCCGAACGGCCGCAGCATGCAGGTCGAGATCCTCGACGCCACGCCGTACGTCGGCGGCTGAGCCGGGACGGGGCGGGCCGTCATGCTCGGCGACCTCCGGTCGCCTTCGCCACGGCCCGCAATATCTTTCGGGGGGCGACCCCCCGAACCCCCCGACGAGGCGGGCCGTGCTGCTCAGTGATCTTCGCTCCGGTCGCCTTCACCACGGCACGCTACGCCTTTCGCGGGGACGGCCCCGAGGCCTCGTGGCACGCGGGCCATTGTGCCCTGTGGCCTTCACCACGGCCCGGCACCCCACCGCCGTGTGGGACGTCGTGTTCAGTGACGGTCCTTCGCCACGGCGCGCTACGTGTTTCGGGGCTCCGCTCGAGTCCTCAGCCGCGTACATGGTCACCGACCGGGTTTCCGGCCGTCCCGTCGAGAACGGGTCGAACGAAGTCCGAGGCGGTCGGATGGTCATGCCCGTCATCGCCCGTGCGTCCGTGACGTGCGGGCGATGACGCTCGCGTCAGGTCGGACGGCACGCTAAGGGCCGGGCATCGAACGAGACGACGCGGCTCCGGGGGCCGGACGGTGACCGGCAGGGGTGGGCGTCGGCCGGAGGCCGGACGGCGGCTCACCTGAGTGGAGCGTCGGTCTCAGGGGCGGACGGCCGCCCGTACGAGAGGCAGCGTCCGCTGGCGTACCGGAGTGGCCAGCGCGATGACGGTCGACGTCCGCTGGACGCCCTCCACATCGACGATCTGGTCGATGACGCGCTGGAGGTCCTGGTTGCTCCGCCCCACGATGCGGCACAGCATGTCGCCCCCGCCGGTGATCGTGTGCACCTCGATCACCTCGGGGATCGCCGCCAGCCGGTCGGCGACGGGGTCGTGACCACCGGCCTGCCGGATCTCCAGGGTGACGAACGCGGCGACCTGGTAGCCCAACGCCGCGGGATCCACGTCCGGTCCGAACCCGCGGATGACTCCGCGCTCCTGGAGCCGGTCCAGCCTCGCCTGCACGGTGCCGCGTGCCACGCCGAGCCGGCGTGAGCACTCCAGCACACCGATGCGCGGCTCCTCCGTGAGCAGCCCGATCAGCCGTGCGTCCAGGTCATCGATCATGTCGCCCTCTCGGCCGCCTGAGCAGGGTGCACAGATATGCCGCTAGCTCCGTGCTTCAACTGTACAGGTTGCGCAGTGAATTCGACTGCTCTTGCGCACTATGTAGCCGACGATCGACATTGTGGGGGAACGTCGCTCACCACCGTGCAGGGAGTAGCCATGACCGACGCAGCCGGGCAGAAGGACCTGACGCCGGAGCAGCGCGCCGACGACGGCCGGGCGCCGCGGGCGCGCAGGGAGGACCCGTTCCCCGTCAAGGGCATGGACGCCGTCGTGTTCGCCGTGGGCAACGCCAGGCAGGCGGCGCACTACTACTCGACCGCGTTCGGGATGCGGTGCGTCGCGTACAAGGGGCCGGAGACCGGCAGCCGGGACGAGGCCGCGTACGTCCTGGAGTCCGGCGGTGCGCGGTTCGTCCTCAAGGGTGCCGTGCGCGCCGGCACCGACCTCGGCCGGCACGTCGCGGAGCACGGCGACGGCGCGATCGACCTGGCCATCGAGGTGCCGGACGCCGAGACCGCCTACCGGCACGCGATCGCCCAGGGCGCGCGGAGCGTCGAGGCCCCGCACGTCCTCGAGGACGAGTACGGCAAGGTCGTGGTCGCCGCCATCGCCGCCTACGGCGAGACACGGCACTCGCTCGTCCAGCGGGCCGACTACTCCGGCCCGTACCTGCCGGGATACGTCGCCGTCGACCCTGTCGTCGCGCCGCCCGCCAAACGATACTTCCAGGCGATCGACCACTGTGTCGGCAATGTCGAGCTCGGCAAGATGGACGAGTGGGTGGAGTTCTACCAGCGTGTCATGGGCTTCACCAACATGAAGGAGTTCGTCGGCGACGACATCGCCACCGAGTACTCCGCGCTGATGTCGAAGGTCGTGGCGGACGGCACCAGAAAGGTGAAGTTCCCGCTGAACGAGCCGGCGATCGCCAAGAAGAAGTCGCAGATCGACGAGTATCTGGAGTTCTACGGCGGCCCCGGCATGCAGCACATCGCGCTGGCTACGGGCGACATCCTGCACGCGGTCGACGCGATGCGCGCGTCGGGCGTGGAGTTCCTGAACACGCCCGACTCCTACTACGAGGACCCGGAGCTGCGCGAACGCATCGGCGAGGTCCGCGCGCCGATCGAGGAGCTGCAGAAGCGCGGGATCCTGGTGGACCGGGACGAGGACGGCTACCTGCTGCAGATCTTCACCAAGCCGGTGCAGGACCGGCCGACGGTCTTCTTCGAACTGATCGAACGACACGGCTCACTCGGATTCGGCAAGGGCAACTTCAAGGCGCTTTTCGAAGCGATCGAACGCGAGCAGGAACGCCGCGGAAATCTCTAGTCCGCGAGAGCCGGCGGCAAAGCGGAGATCGACCGCAATCGGCCGGTAAAAAGTCGTTCAAGCGGACGCCGCCCGGCCCGGTTATCCCCCTCCACGGGCCGGATCGGGTAAAGCGCCGAGTTGCCCATATCGCCGTTTTGCCGTCAGGCTGGGTCGGTGAGTCATGCGTCCCGGATCATTGCGAGCACGCTGGCCCTCGGCGTCCTCACCGCCTGCTCGGACAATGGCGGTTCCGTCCGGTCACCCGCGTCCCGGGCGGCCTCCGCGGTCTCGGGCGCCGGGGCCGCGAGCGTCGGCGACCCCTACACCCCCGGTGACGGCAACGGCGGCTACGACGTACGGAACTACGACCTCGACCTGCGCATCAGCCCACGCGCCACGCCCGAGTTGGCCGGGACCGCGACCGTCACGGCGGTCGCGACGGACCGGCTGACCCGCTTCGACCTCGACCTCAGCGGGCTCACCGTCTCGAAGGTGACGGTCGGCGGCGCGGCCGCCTCGTACACCCGGAACGGCAGCGAGCTCGTCGTCACGCCTCCCGCGCCGATCGCCCGGGGCGGGAACTTCACCGTCCAGGTGCAGTACTCCGGCAATCCGCGCGCGGTCAACGATCCGGTGCTCGGCAGGTACGGCTGGCTCCCCACCTCCGACGGGGTCTTCACCGGCGACGAGCCGAGCGGGGCGCACACGTGGTTCCCCAGCAACGACCATCCCGCGGACAAGGCGACGTTCGGTTTCCGCGTCACCGTTCCGCGCGGGCTGACCGCGATCGCCAACGGCCGCCCGACCGGCACCCGCACCGCGGGTGACTCGACGACCTACTCCTGGCGCGAGGACTCCCCCATGGCGACCTACCTGGCCATGGTCGACGTGGGGCGGTTCAAGGTCCGTACCGGCCGTACGCCCGGCGGCATCCCGGTCTACGCGGCCGTCGATCCCGCGATCACGACGACGACCGTGGACAAGCTGTACGACACGACCGCGCGTGTCACCGACACGTGGGCGAAGGTGTTCGGTCCGTACCCGTTCGGTTCCACCGGAGGCGTCGTCGACGACGTGCAGGTGGGCTTCGCCCTGGAGACCCAGACCAAGCCGGAGTACGGCGGGCCGATGGGCGGCGATCCCACGACCATCGCGCACGAACTGTCGCACCAGTGGTTCGGCGACAGCGTCACGGTCACCCGCTGGAGCGACATCTGGCTCAACGAGGGCTTCGCCACGTACGCCGAGTGGATGTGGGGCGAGCGGAGCGGCACCGGGCCGTCCGTGCAGACCCAGTTCGACCAGCGCTACCGGCAGACCGACAGCCCGGACCTGTGGTCCGTGCCTCCCGCCGAGCCGGGCCGCGCCCGGTTGTTCGGCCGTTCGGTGTACGAGCGCGGCGCGATGACCCTGCACGCCCTCCGGCAGAAGGTCGGGGACGCGACGTTCTTCGCGATCCTGCGGGCCTGGACGAGTCAGCACCGGCACGGGAACGCCACCACCCCGCAGTTCATCGCCCTCGCCGAACGGATGTCCGGCAAGGATCTCGGCCCGTTCTTCCAGGCATGGCTGTACGGGAAGACCCGCCCGACCGCGTGGTGACCACCGCTGTGACCCTTGTGGTGCGTGATGACAGAGAGCATGCTGTGTCCCGCGTTGCCCCTCGGGCGTTGCGCCACAGAAGACAACTGGAGAGTTGCATGGCAAGGCTTACCCCACGAGCTCTGTCGATCGCCGCCGTCGTGGCGGCGACCGGCCTGCTCGCCCCCCTTTCCGCCGCCGAGGCCCAGAGCGGCTTCACTCCCGGCGCACCCGGCGCCGGGGACCCGTACTTCCCCGACATGGGGAACGGCGGCTACAACGCCCGGCACTACAGCCTGTCGCTCACGTACGACTCCGGCACCAAGGCGATCAACGCGCACGCGAAGATCTTCGCGACCGCCACGCAGAACCTGTCCCGGTTCGACCTGGACTTCCTGGGCCCGCTCAAGATCGGCAAGCTGACGGTCGACGGGCACGCGGCCGCGTACAAGCGCACCGGCGCGCAGGAACTCGTGATCACGCCCCGGCACGGTCTGCGCAAGGGACGGGCGTTCACCGTCGACGTCGCCTACTCCGGCGTGCCGCAGCTGATCAACGACAAGGCGCTCGGCGTCTCGGGCTGGATCGCCACGCACGACGGCGCGGTGGCCCTGTCGCAGCCGTTCGGCTCGGCGACCTGGTACCCCGTCAACGACAGCACCGGTGACAAGGCGACCTACGACTTCGCCATCACGGTGCCGAAGGGCCTGAAGGCGCTCGCGAACGGCGAGCCCGCCGGCACCCGTACGCACGGGTCGACCACGACGTACCGCTGGGTCGACCGGCAGCCGACCGCCAGCGAGCTCGTCATGGTGGCGATCGGTCACTTCGACGTCAAGGACACCCGCACGCCGAGCGGCCTGCGCAACATCACCGCCGTCGACCCGGCCGCGGTGAAGCCGGCGGCCCGCACCACCGCGTCGGAGAGCACCGACCGCCGCCGCCTTCCCGCGGTCTCCGTGGCCTCCCCGTCCGGCGACTTCAACACCGCCACCGCGAACGTCATCGAGTGGGAGCAGAAGCTCTTCGGCCGCTACCCGTTCGGCTCCGTCGGCGGCATCGACGTGCTCGCCCCGAACGTCGGCTACTCCCTGGAGACTCAGGGCCGTCCGGTCTACGCGCGGCGCACCGCCGGCGCGCTGCCGAGCGCGGACCTGCTCGCGCACGAGCTGGGGCACCAGTGGTTCGGTGACTCCGTCACGCCGGCGCAGTGGAAGCACATCTGGCTGAACGAGGGGTTCGCGACCTACGCCGAGTGGCTGTACAGCGAGCAGCACGGCGGCGAGACCGCGCAGCAGCTGTTCGACCAGGCGTACGCCTCCACGAAGACCGACTGGAGTGGCAAGGTCGCCGACCCGGGCCGTGACCACATCTTCGACGACCTCGTCTACACGCGCGCCGCGATGACGATCCACCAGATCCGCAAGGCCGTCGGCGACGAGACGTTCTTCAAGCTGATCAAGGCGTGGCCGGCGGCGCACCGCCACGGCAACGACACGACGGCCCAGTTCATCGCCTTCACCGAGCACTTCACCCACAAGGACCTGGACAAGCTGTTCAAGGCGTGGGTCTACTCCGCGGGCAAGCCCGCCCTCTGAGCGGGACCACGACGCCCGAACGACCGCGACCCGGCGGCCTCACCCGAGGCCGCCGGGTCGTTCGCTTCGGTCGTGGCGCTCAGTGGCTGGCGGCCTTCTTGTACTGGCGGACGCCGAGGAACAGGAAGACCAGCGTGATCCCGACGATCCAGGCGACCGACTGCAGGGCCGGCGTGGCGATGGCCCGCCCGTGGCCGTAGAACATGGCCCGCAGCGCGTCGTTCATCGTGGTGACGGGGCTGTACCGGACGACGTCCTGGAGCCAGCCGGGCAGACTGTCCATGCCGACGAACCCGTTGCTCAGGAAGGTCAACGGGAAGATCCAGATCATGCCGGCCATGTTGGCGGCCTCGACCGACTTCACGCCCAGGCCGATCACCGTCCCGATCGAGGAGAACGCGAACGCGAAGGCGATCAGCAGCAGGATGCCGCCGATCGCCGACGCCACGCCGTTCTGGAACCGGAACCCGACGGCGTATCCGGCCGCGACCATGATGAGCAGCGTGAGGGTGTTGCGCGCCGACTCCGCGACCAGCCGGCCGACCAGCACGGCCGACCGGGCCATCGGCAGCGACCGGAACCGGTCGATCAGCCCCTTGTGCAGGTCGTCGGCGAGACCGACGGAGGTGCCCGCGGTGGCGAACGCCATGGTCTGCACGAAGATCGCGGGCATCATGTAGTTCTTGTAGTCCATGCCCGGGATCTTGATCGCGTTGGCGAAGACCACCGTGAACAGCAGGATGAAGATGATCGGCTGCATGATCGAAAAGAACAGCAGCTCGGGGATCCGCGTCGTGTGCTTCAGGTGACGCCGGGTGATGACCGCAGCGTCGGCGACGGCGTACGGGACGCTCATGGGATCACTTTTCCTCGTCGGCGGCGTGACCGGTCAGGGACAGGAAGACCTCGTCGAGGGTGGGGCGGCGAAGCGCCAGGTCCTGCGCCTCGACCCCCGCGGTGTCCAGCTCGCGGACGACCTCGGCTAGCGCGCGGGTGCCACCCGTGACCTGAACCGTGACCAGGTGGCTGTCCTCGTCGACGACCGGCTCGTCGGTGGCGACCCGGCGCAGCGCGGTGGCGGCCTTGGCCAGCTCGGACCGGTCGGCGACGGTCAGCTCGACGCGTTCGCCCCCGACCTGCGCCTTGAGCTCGTCCGCCGTGCCCTTTGCGATCACCTTGCCCCGATCGATGATCGCGATGTCGTCGGCCAGCGCGTCGGCCTCTTCGAGGTACTGCGTGGTCAGCAGCAGCGTCGAGCCCTCGCGGACCAGCTCCCGGATGACGTCCCACATGCCGAGGCGGCTGCGCGGGTCGAGGCCGGTGGTGGGCTCGTCGAGGAAGATGACCTGCGGGCGCGCGACGAGGCTCGCGGCGAGGTCGAGACGCCGGCGCATCCCGCCGGAGTAGGTCTTGGTGACCCGATCGGCCGCGTCGGTGAGGGAGAAACGGTCGAGCAGCTCCTCGGCGCGATTCCGGGCCGCCTTGCCACCCAGATGGTAGAGCCGGCCGACCATCTCGAGGTTCTCCCGGCCGGTGAGGTGCTCGTCGACCGCGGCGTACTGCCCGGACAGCCCGATGATCTTACGGACGGCGCCGGGCTCCCGGGCGACGTCGTGACCGGCGATCGAGGCGCTCCCCGTGTCCGGTCGCAGCAGCGTGGTGAGGATTCGTACGGCCGTGGTCTTACCCGCGCCGTTGGGGCCGAGCAGACCGAGAACGGTGCCGGCCGGCACCCGCAGGTCCACGCCGTCCAGCGCGGTGACCTTTCCGTAGTGCTTGGCCAGTCCTTCGGCAACGATGATGTCGGACACTGTGGTCCCCCGCAGAGAACGGAAGTGGGATCTCCGCCGGTGATATCAGGTGCGTACGACACTCCGGCGCAGGCGATCGCGCCCCGACCGTACGCGGCGCTCGAATCGGGCACAACCGATTAACCGCCCGGTGAAACCCGAAGCCGGATGCCGCCCGAACGGGGTCGGCGCGGGTCAGGTGAAGCTGAGCGTGTAGCCCTCGGCGCGCAGGCGGCCGAGCACCTCGTCGCAGTGGTCCGGGCCGCGGGTCTCCAGGTGCAGCAGCACCTCGACCTCGTCGACGTTCAACCGGGCGGCGGTCCGCTGGTGGACGACGTCGAGGACGTTGACCTCCAGCTCGGCCAGCTCGGTGAGCAGCGTCACGAGCGCGCCCGGCCGGTCACGGAGCCGTACGCGGAACATCAGGTAGCGGCCGGCCACGGCCAGGCCGTGGCGGAGTACCTTCGACAGCAGCAGCGGGTCGATGTTCCCGCCGGACAGGACCGTCACCACGGGCGGCTCGAACATGTGCGGCCGGTCCAGGAGCGCGGCGACGCCGACCGCGCCGGCGGGCTCGACGACCTGCTTGGAGCGTTCTAGGCAGTTCAGCAGAGCCTGGGAGAGCGTCTCCTCCGAGATGGTGACGACGGAGTCGACGAGCTTGGAGACCAGCTCGAACGTCAGGTCGCCCGGCCGGCCGACCGCGATGCCGTCGGCCATGGTCCCGGCCGGCTCCACCGCCACGGGACGGCCCGCGGCCAGCGAGGGCGGGAACGCCGCCGCCTGCTCCGCCTGCGCGCCGATCACCCGGACGTCGGGCCGGAGCTCCTTGACGGCGGCGGCGATCCCCGCGATCAGGCCGCCGCCCCCCACAGGCACGACGATGGTGCGGACGTCCGGGCACTGCTCGAGGATCTCCAGGCCGACCGTGCCCTGCCCCGCCACCACGTCGGCGTGATCGAACGGGTGGATGAACACGGCGCCGTTGTCGCGTGCGTAGGCCTTCGCGGCGGTCAGGCAGGCGTCCACGCCAGGGCCACCGAAGATCACCTCCGCGCCGTACGCCCGGGTCGCGGCGACCTTGGGCAGCGGCGCGCCCTCGGGCATGAAGACGACGCTGCGGGCGCCGAGCAGGGTGGCGGCCAGCGCCACGCCCTGCGCGTGGTTGCCCGCGCTGGCCGCGACCACGCCGCGGGCCCGCTCCTCGTCGGTGAGGCGGGCGATGCGGACGTACGCCCCGCGGGCCTTGAACGATCCCGAGCGCTGGAGGTTCTCGCATTTGAGCAGGACCGGGCCGCCGACCTTCGCCGACAGCGACCGGGACTCCAGGATCGGCGTGGTCACGGTGACATCGCGCAGCAGCTCGCGAGCCGCGCGGACATCATCGGCGCTGACGGGACCGCTCATGCCAAGAGTCTCCCACGGTCATGGCGGGGCACGACGCGCACGTGCGCGGTCAGTCCGCGGTCCAGTAGCGGTCGGCCGCCAGGACGAACGCCGCGGCCCCGACGAGGCCCGCCGTCTGCCCCAGCGCCGCCGGCACGACCCGCACCTGCCGGGCGAACTCCATCCGGGCGTGCGCCCGCAGCGTCTCCTCGAGCGGCCGGAACAGCAGCGGCCCCGCCTGGGACAGGCCCCCGCCGATCGCCACGACCTCCAGGTCGCACAGGTGCGTCGCGGAGGCGATCGCCACGCCGAGCGCCCATCCGGCGCGGTTCATCGCCCGGACGGCGATGGGGTGGCCTCGAGCGGCGTCGTCGGCGAGCTCCTTTCCGGTCTCGCCCGGCCAGCCCTGCTCCCGCGCCCAGGCCGCCAGCCCGGGGCCCCGGGCGATGGCCTCCAGGCAGCCGCGGCCGCCGCACTCGCAGGCCGGCCCCTCGTGATCGACGATCACGTGGCCGATGTGCCCGGCGTTGCCGCTGACGCCGTCGACCAGGCGGCCGCCGAGGATCAGCCCGCCGCCCACACCGGTCGAGACGACCATGCCGAGCATGCCGTCGCGTCCACGGCCGGCGCCGCGCCAGTGCTCCCCGACCGCCACCGCCACCGCGTCGTTGTGGAGGCGCACCGGCAGGCCCGGGAAGCGTTCCTGGAGCCGCTCGCGCAGCGGGAACCCCCGCCATGCAGGGATGTTGAGCGGGGACACCTTCCCGCTCGGCCAGTTCATCGGCCCGCCGCACCCCACCCCGACGCCGGCCAGCCGCTCGGCCGAGAGCTTGTCGATCAGGGTCAGCACCGTCCGCCAGAGGCCGTCGGCGTCGGCATGCGGTGGCCGCGGGGTCGCGATCCGCTCATAGGCGGCGATCCGCCCGCCCGGCTCGACCAGGGCCGCGGCCATCTTCGTGCCGCCGACATCGATGGCGAGAACGGAGCCGGTCACGCGGGGTCCTCCTTGCTGCCGGGCCCGAAGGCCAGGATCGACGCGGTGAAGCTGTGCACGTGGTTGCGGCCCGCCACCGGGCCGATCTCGCCGGCGGCGAAGAACCCGCCGACGCCCGGCCCGCCGAGCAGATCACGCAGCGCCCGCACGTCGTGATCCGAGGTCGGGAACATCCCGCGGCCCCGCCCGGTGCAGGCGAACAGCAGCGCGCCCTCGATGGGGGCCAGGTCGAGGTCGCCCAGGAGATGGGTGAGGTCCTCGTCCGCCGCGCCGGCGTCGCGCACGTGGAAGCGGACCGTACGGCCGATCTCGATGATGTCGCCGGTGGCGAGCGCGCCGACCTCCGGATCCGCGCCGATCACTCCGCGGACGAGGAAGTCGCCGCGTTCGTGCTCGTCGGCGTACTCGTCCATGGCCACGCCGATCAGCAGCCCGCCCTCGATCAGCTCCCGGTCGTCGTCCGGCAGGTCGGTGACGATCTCCTCCAGCTTGGCCAGCGCGGACATGCCGGCCAGCTCGTACAGGATGTTCTCCTCGGCCTTGGTGACCACCATGGGCGGGCCGACGGGCCGGGCGCCCTGGCTCACGACGGTCGAGGTCATCACGGATCCGCCGAGGAGCACTCCGACGGCCCCGGAGTCGACGATCTCCCCATCCGCGAAGAGCCGCGTGGTCCCCCGGCCCCCGTGCCCGGTCGCCAGGCCGCCGACGAGCGGCAGCCCGGGCAGCACCTCGCCGGAACGCTCGACGAACGCGTCCACGGGGAAGCTGTACGGGTCTGCCAGCAGCACGGCCACCACGTCGTCGTCCCGGGTCTGCGGCATGCCGACGACCGCCAGGCGCGGCAGCGACTCCGTCTCCGCGGCGGGGAACTTCAGCGTCTCCAGCCGGAACGGCTCGACGCGGGCCTCCGGAAGCCGGGCCGCCCAGGCGCTGACCGCGCTCGCCCCTTCGACTCCGTGGCTTCCGCCGATCACTCCGGGGGCGCCGCAGCCGATGACGTTGGGGGTGCCCGCGATCTCCATCGCCCGTCGCGCCGCGGGCTCGACGGCGTCCGGATCCGGCGCGGACACGAAGACGAACACCAGGTCCGGAAGGCCGTCCAGTGACGCGACCGCCTGGGTCACCGCGGACTCCGCGGCCGCGACCAGATCCGGCCCGACCGCGAGCCCGTCGCCGAAGCGCGCCATCGGCCCCCTCCCCTCTGTTGATTACGGTCTACCACAGGCATCAGACGACGCCACGCGAGCGGGATCGGTCGGCGAAGACGGCACCCGCCGGCGCCGTTCGGCCGCCGGCACCGTCCCTCTCCGGCGGACGACGCGCGCCGTGGTCGGATGCGGCGGCGAAGATCCCGGCATAGGGTCGAACCCGAGCGACTCCTGAACGGAGCGAGCCCGAATCAGCGAGCGGAGGGGGCGGCCGGACAGCGTTTCTCGGCGTGCCTCCGGCACGACGGACGCCGCCCGCGAAGCGAGCGAGGAGGGTCCGAGCGACCATTGAACACGAGCGAGCCCGACGCAGTGAGCGGAGCGGACGGCCGGACAGCGTTTCTCGGCGTGCCTCCGGCACGACGGACGCCGCCCGCGAAGCGAGCGAGGAGGGTCGAGCGATCATTGAACACAGCGAGCCCGACGCGGCGAGCGGGGCGGGCGGCCGGGCAGCGTCTCCGGCGCGCCTCCGGCACGACGACGCCGCCCGCGAAGCAAGTCAGGACGGTGAGCGACCCTTGTACACGAGCGAGCCAGACGTAGCGAGCGGAGTGGCCGGCCGGGGAGATTCGACCGTGTGCCGCGGCACGCGGCGCGCCGGCCGTCCAGCGAGTGAGGAGCGGTGCCGACAGTGAATACGCGACCAACGACACTCCGCGAGCTTCGGGCCGGTGGCCACGTCCACCGGCCCGTCAAGGCCGAGATCCAGCAGAACCTCGTCGCCCGCCTGCGCTCGGGCGAGCCGCGGTTCCCGGGCATCGTCGGATTCGATGACACGGTCCTGCCGCACCTTGAGCGCGCTCTGCTCGCGGGACACGACCTGGTCCTCCTCGGCGAGCGTGGGCAGGGCAAGTCGCGGCTGATCCGTACGCTCGGCGGGCTGCTGGACGAGTGGACGCCGGTGGTCGACGGTTGCGAGATCAACGACCATCCGTACGCGCCGGTGTGCGTGCGCTGCCGCCGGTTGCTCGCCGAGGTGGGCGATGATCTGCCGGTCGCCTGGAAGCACCGGGACGAACGGTACGGAGAGAAGCTCGCCACCCCCGACACGAGCGTCGGTGACCTGATCGGCGACATCGACCCGATCAAGGTGGCGGAGGGCCGCACCCTCGGGGACCCGGAGACCGTGCACTACGGGCTGGTGCCTCGGACGAACCGTGGGATCTTCTGCGTCAACGAGCTGCCCGACCTCGCCGAGCGCATCCAGGTCTCGCTGCTGAACGTCTTGGAGGAGCGGGACGTGCAGATCCGCGGCTACAACCTGCGGCTGCCGCTGGACGTCCTGCTGGTGGCCAGCGCCAACCCGGAGGACTACACCAACCGGGGCCGGATCATCACCCCGCTGAAGGACCGATTCGGCGCGGAGATCCGCACGCACTACCCCCTGGACGTGGACGACGAACTGGTGCTGATCGGCCAGGAGGCCCAGGTCTCCGCGGCGGTGCCCGTCCACCTGATGGAGGTCATCGCGCGGTTCACCCGGCTGGTCCGGGAGTCTCCGGCGGTCGACACCCGCTCCGGTGTGTCCGCGCGGTTCGCGATCGCCGCGACCGAGACGGTGGCGGCGTCTGCGATGCGCCGGTCGGCCATCGCGGGCGAGGAGCAGCCGGTGGCCCGCGTGTGCGACCTGCCGTCGATCGTGCCGACCCTGCTCGGCAAGGTGGAGTTCGAGGTCAGCGAGGAGGGCCGCGAGGAGGAGGTGCTCGCGCACCTGCTCCGCCGGGCGACGGCGGAGACCTGGCGGCGCACGCTCGGCCCGGTCGACCTGGGCGGCCTGCTGGACCGGTTCGACCGGGGAGCGACGGTCGACTCCGGCGAGCTGGTGCCGGCGGCCGAGCTGCTGCACCGGATCGGCCCGGTGTCCGGCCTGGCGCGGATCCTGCACAGCCTCGGCATGGAAGGCGAGTCGCCCGGGCACGCGGCGGCGGCACTGGAGTTCGCGCTGGAAGGGCTGTACCTGATGCGCCGGCTGTCCAAGGACACCGCCGACGGAGCCTCGACATACCGGATATGACCCGAGGAGGTCGCCGTGGCCGGATTTCGCTATGGGCCGTACCACGAGGGGCCGGACCCGCTCGCGCCCCCGTACGACGTGCGCGCCGCGCTCGACGCCATGGGCGACTCGATGCTGGAGGGCACGAGCCCCGCTGACGCGCTGCGCGACCTGCTCCGCCGGGGGCTGCCCGACGAACAGCGGCGACGCGGCCTGGACGACCTGCTGCGGCAGGTCAGGGCCCGCCGGCAGGAGCTGCGCGGACGCGGGCGGCTGGACGGCACGCTCGAGGAGGCGCGGTCCCTGCTCGACCGGGCGATCGGGCAGGAGCGCGCCGAGTTGTTCCCCGACCCGAGCGATGAGGCGCGGCTGCGGGAGGCCGAGCTGGACGCCATCCCGGCCGACACCGCGCAGGCGGTCCGCCGCCTCGCGTCGTACGACTGGCGGTCGCCGGACGCCCGGCGGACGTTCGAGGAGCTGAAAGACCTGCTGCGCCGCGACGTGCTGGACGCGCAGTTCCGCGGCATGAAGCAGGCGCTGAGCGACCCGGACCCGGCGGCGATGCAGCGGGTCAAGGACATGATGGCCGCGCTCAACGACATGCTCGAGAAGGACGCCCGGGGTGAGCACACCCAGGAGGACTTCGACAACTTCATGCGGGAGTACGGCGACTTCTTCCCGGACGATCCGCAGAATCTCGAGCAGCTCGTCGACTCGCTGGCGCGGCGCGCCGCAGCCACCGAGCGGCTGCTCGCCTCGCTCACGCCCGAGCAGCGCGCGGAGCTCGCCGCGCTCATGGCGCAGACGCTCGAGGACGCCGGGCTCGCCATGGAGATGGAACGCCTGTCCTCGTCGCTGCGGCAGCGCCGGCCCGACCTCGACTGGTCCGGGTCCGAGCGCATGACCGGCGACGACCCGATGTCCATGGGCGACGCGACGACCGCGCTGCAGGAGCTCGCGGACCTCGCCGAGCTGGAAGGCGCGCTGCGGCAGGACTACCCGGGCGCGCGGATGGACGACATCGACGAGGAGGCGGTGCGCCGCGCCCTGGGGCGGCAGGCGGTCGACGACCTCGCCGAGCTGCGCCGCATCGAGGCCGAGCTCGAGCGCCAGGGCTACCTCAAACGCCGGGGCGGGGCCCTCGATCTGACGCCGAAGGCCGTACGCCGCCTCGGGGAGACCGCGCTGCGGCGGGTGTTCGCCCAGCTGGACACCGCCCGGCGCGGCGACCACGACCAGTCCGACGCGGGACAGGCGGGCGAGTTGACGGGTGCGAGCCGCCCCTGGCAGCACGGCGACGAGCAGCCGATCGACGTCGTACGGACGGTGTCGAACGCGCTGCGCCGCGGCGAGTACCGCCCCGGCCGGTCGGGCGGGACGGCCGTCCGCCTGACCGTGGACGACTTCGAGGTCCTCGAGACCGAGCGCCGTACGGCGGCGGCGGTGTGCCTGCTGGTGGACCTGTCGTACTCCATGGCGCTGCGCGGCACCTGGGGATCGGCGAAGCAGACCGCGCTCGCCCTGCACACGCTGGTGTCCAGCAAGTACCCGCAGGACGCGATCCAGGTCATCGGGTTCTCCAACTACGCGCGGGTGCTCCCGCCCACCGAGCTGGCCGGCCTGGACTGGGACATGGTGCAGGGCACGAACCTGCACCACGCCCTGCTCATCGCAGGACGTCACCTGGAGAAACATCCCGAGCACGAGCCGATCGTGCTGATCATCACGGACGGCGAACCGACCGCGCACCTGCTGCGAGACGGCCGCTCGTCGTTCGACTGGCCGCCGTCGCGGGAGACGCTGGAGCTCACGCTCGCCGAGGTGGACAAGATGACCCGGCGGCGCGCGACGCTGAACATCTTCATGCTCGCCGACGACGAACGCCTCGTGTCGTTCGTGCAGGAGGTGGCGCGGCGTAACGGCGGCCGGGTCTTCGCTCCGACGCCCGACCGGCTCGGCGAGTACGTCGTCCGCGACTACCTTCGCGTCCGCCGCGGCCGGGGCGGCTGAGCCTCTGCGCGGCGGATACCGAGCGGAAACGGTCCGGCCGCGCGGGCGAGGTGCCATCGCCGGCCGGATCGTGTAGCTCAGGGCGTGCTCTTGAGGGGAGTGGCACGGCCGTGCGGCCAGAGGCGTGCTGTTGAGGGCGGTGCCGCGGACGTGCGGCCGGGAACGTGCCCTTGAGGGGTGCTGCGGGCGTGCGGCCAGAGGCGTGCTCTTGACGGGAGCGCCGCGGCCCTGAGGTCAGGGGGTCAGGTCATCTCAGCAGGTCGGCGACGGCTGTGACGCCCGCCGTGATCGCGCGTTCGCCGACGTCGCCGAAGCCGAGGATCAGCTGCACCGGCGTGCCCTCGTGCCGGGAACGGCATGGGCTCATGCCGTACAGACCGACCGAGCGTTCCCGGGCGGCGGCGATCACGGCGTGTTCGCCGAGGGATCCGTCGAGGTGCGCCACAGCGTGGAAGCCGGCGGCGAGCCCGGTCACCCGGACGCTCGGAGCGTGCTCGGCGAGCGCCTCCACCAACGCCGCCCGACGCGCGGCGTAGACGCCGCGCATCCGGCGCAGATGCCGGTCGAAGCGGCCCGACTCGATCAGCCTCGCGAGAGCGTGCTGGTCGAGCGCTGGAGAACCCCGGTCGTCCAGGCTCTTGTCCTCGGCGATCTGCCGGGCGAGGGCGGGCGGGCAGAGGATCCAGCCGATCCGCAGCGCCGGTGCCAGCGATTTGCTGACGGTGCCGATGGCGATCACCCGGTCGGCGGCGAGCCCCTGCAGTGCGCCGACCGGCTCTCGGTCGTAGCGGAACTCCGCGTCGTAGTCGTCTTCGATGACGACCGCGTCGCGGCGCGCCGCCCACTCGATCAGAGCCAGAACGACCCCGGTCGGCCACTGGTGCGCGGGCGTGACGACGACCGCGCGGGCGTCCGTCGCGGCGAGCGCCGCGACGTCGATCCCGTGCTCGTCGACCGGCACGGGTATCGCCGACAGGCCTGCCCGGGCCGCGGCCGAGGTGACCGTCTCGGGCGAGCCGGGGTCCTCGTACGCCACGGTACGCACGCCCGTACGCGCCAACGCGCGCAGGGCGACGTTGAGTCCCTGCGCATAGCCGGAACAGATCACGATGCTCTCCGGATCCGCCGACGCGGCCCGCACCCGCCGTACGTAACCCGCCAGGACTTCACGGAGTACCGCGCTGCCGCGAGGGTCGCCGTAGTCGAGCGCGGACCTCGGCAGCACCCGTACGGCCTCGCGCATCGCCCATGACCAGTCGGCACGCGGAAAGCCGCCCAGGTCGGGCACGCCCCACCGGAAGTCCGCGAGCAGGCGCGGACGCCGATCCGGCGGCGGAGCCGGCGCCGATGCGACGCACGCGCCGGCCGAGACCCGGGTGGCGGAGCCGGCGCGCGCCACCAGGTAACCCTCGGCCTGGAGCTGGGCGTAGCACTCCTGCACCAGCCCGCGGGAGAGTCCCAGGTCGCGGGCGAGCGCTCGGGACGACGGCAGCCGTTCGCCGATTCGCAGCCGTCCGGATCGGATCGCGTCGCGGATCTGGCGCTCCAGCTGGCAGCGCAGGGGCTCTCCGCCGTCCCGGTCGACGGCGAGCAGCAGATCGGGCGACGAACTGGACCACTCGAGCGGCATGAAAGTGGAACTTACCGGCGATCCGCCTTCCTTCTAGCGTCGGGCTCATGACCTCGTCGATGATCCCCCGGACCGCGCCCGCCGCGGCGAGACCGCCCCTCCTGACCAGAGCGCTGGTCCTGCGTTTCGTCACCGTGATCGGCGCCTCGGCGAACTTCTTCCTGCTGCTGTCGGTCGTTCCGCTCTACGCGACCACGTCGTCCGGCCACGGCGGCGACGCCGCCGGCCTGGCGACGAGCGCGCTCATGCTGGCCACCGTCATCGGCGAACTGGCGGCCCCACGACTCGTCGCCCGGTACGGTCACCGCGGCGTGCTGGCGGGCGGGCTGGTCCTTCTCGGCGCGCCCGCGCTCGTCCTGACCGCCTCGGGGAGCCTGACGTGGATCCTGGCGATCTGTCTCGTCCGCGGCCTGGGATTCGCGCTCACGATCGTCGCGGGCGCCGCGCTGACGGTGTCGTTGATCCCCGCGGAGCGGAGGGGTGAGGGGCTCGCGCTCGCCGGCATCGTGTCCGGGGTACCGTCGCTCGTGGCCCTGCCCCTGGGGGTGTGGCTCGCCCGGCACATCGGGTACGCCCCGGTCTGCGGCGCAGCCGCCGTCGTGGCGCTGGCCCCGCTCATCGCCGTTCCGGGCCTGCCCGGGCGCGAACCCCGGTCCGAACGCCCCATCGGGGTCATCGCCGGCCTCCGTACGGCCGCCCTCGTCCGGCCCACGCTGGTCTTCGCGGCCACCGCGCTCGGTGCCGGGATCATCGTGACGTTCCTGCCGCTCGCGGTCCCGTCGCGGCTCACGGGCCTGGTCACCGTCGCGCTGTTCATCCAGCCGGCCGCGTCCACCGTGGCGCGCTGGTTCGCGGGCCGGTACGGCGACCGGCACGGGACCGCGGGACTGGTCATCCCCGGCCTGCTGGCGTCGGCCGCCGGGATGCTCGTCACGGCGGGGACTCGAAGCCCTGTCACCGTCGTCGCGGGAATGGCGCTGTTCGGCATCGGCTTCGGGATCGCGCAGAACGCCACCCTCACGCTGATGTACGCGCGCGTGACGTCTTCCGGCTACGGCGCTGTCAGCGCGCTGTGGAACTTCGCGTACGACGCGGGCATGGGTGTCGGCGCCGCGGGGTTCGGGGTGCTCGCCGGACGCACCGGATACCCCTGGGCGTTCGTCCTCACCGGCGTTCTGATGGCCGTCGCGCTCGTCCCGGCCTGGCGCGACCGGATCGCCGACGGTTCCGGCGGGTGAGGCGCGTCCGTCGGGTCGGCAGGCCGGTGGCGGTGTCGGGGGCCGGTGAGCGGCCTCCGAGGCCGATGGGCGGTAACGGGACCGGTGGGCGATGCGAGGGCCAGAAAGCGGCCTCCGGGACCCGGTGGGCGGTGTCGGGACCGGTCTGCGGCTTCGGGGGGCCGGGATCCCGGCGGAGGTAGAGTGAGTCTTACTGGGAGTATCGGCTTGATCGGGCTAGGGTCGGCACCATGTCGAGCGCTGATCGCCTGCTACTGACATTGCACATCGGTTTCGCGATCTTCACTCTGGGGCCGCTGACCGCGGCGACCATGGCGACGCCCCGCTACATCCGCCGGGGCGAGCCGGGCACCGTGCGCTACCTCCACCGTGTCACCCGCGTCTACGGCCTGCTCACGCTGGGCATCTTCCTGTTCGGGGCGCTCCTGGCGCACGGGCAGTTCAGTAAGGTGTGGCTGTCCGCGTCGATGACGCTGTTCATCGTGGCGCTGGTGCTGCTGGTGATCGTCGAACGCGATCAGCGCAAGGCCGTTCACAAGCTCGAACTCGCCAACGCCGAGCAGCGCCCGGGCACGACACCCGCCACCCCGCCCCCGACGACGCCCGCAGAGGGCGCTCCGGCCGAGGCCGCGGAGACCGTCACCGCGCCCGGCGAAGGCCCGGCGACGGAAGCGGAGACGGGCCCGGGCGCCGCAGCGCCGGGGCCCGCGCCCGCCCGTGCTCCGCTCGGCGAGATCGCCAAAGTGGAGACCGGCCGGATCGCCACGATCTCCGGCGTCGTCGCCCTGATCTGGATCGTGGTCCTCTTCCTGATGGTCTGGAACGCCTAGACCTCGAGCGCCTGCTCCAGGTCGGCGAGCAGGTCGTCCACGTCCTCGATGCCGACCGACAGGCGTACGAGGTCGCCCGGCACCTCCAACGGCGACCCGGCGGCCGAGGCGTGGGTCATACGGCCCGGATGCTCGATCAGTGACTCGACGCCGCCGAGGGACTCGCCGAGCGTGAAGATCTTGGCGCGCTCGCAGACCCGTACGGCCGCCTCCTCGCCGTCGGCGTGCCGGAACGACACCATGCCGCCGAACGCCCGCATCTGCTTGGCCGCCACCTCGTGGCCCGGGTCCTCGGGCAGGCCCGGGTAGTGCACGGCGCTGACCCGGGGATGCCGGCTGAGGAACTCGGCGATGCGCATCGCGTTGGCGCAGTGCCGGTCCATGCGGACACCGAGCGTCTTCACGCCGCGCAGGGTGAGCCACGCGTCGAACGGGCCGGCGACCGCCCCCATGGCGTTCTGGTGGAAGGCCAGCTCCTGGGCCAGCTCGACGTCGGCCGCGACCAGCGCGCCGCCGACCACGTCGGAGTGGCCGCCGATGTACTTGGTCGTGGAGTGGACGACGATGTCGGCGCCCAGGGCGAGCGGCCGCTGGAGGTAGGGCGAGGCGAAGGTGTTGTCCACGACGAGGCGGGCGCCCGTCTCCCGCGCCACGTGCGCCAGCGCGGCGATGTCCGCGACGCCCAGGAGCGGGTTCGTGGGTGTCTCCACCCAGATGAGCTTCGTCTCCGGGCGGACGGCGGCGCGTACGGCCTGGACGTCCGTCAGCGGTACCGGGTCGTACGTCACCCCCCACCGGGTGAGGACCTTCGAGATCAGCCGGTAGGTGCCGCCGTAGGCGTCATCGGGGATCAGGACGTGATCGCCCGGCTTGCAGATGGTGCGGAGCAGGGTGTCCTCAGCGGCCATCCCCGAGGCGAACGCCAGGCCCCGTACGCCGCCCTCGAGCGCGGCGAGGCACTCCTCAAGCGCCGTACGGGTCGGGTTGGCCGACCGGCTGTACTCGTATCCGCCGCGCAGGCCGCCGACGCCGTCCTGCTTGTAGGTGGACACCTGATATATCGGCGGCACGACCGCCCCTGTCGCGGGGTCGGCCTCTTGACCTGCGTGAATGGCAAGCGTCTCGAAGCCGGCCTCGTGGTTGAAACCGTCCATGCACGCGAGGTTAGTGCCTCATGAGGGGCAGAAGTGCAGCGCATCGTCCCTACCCAGGGATGATCCCTCTCCGCCATAGGGACTAGGGCGGAAATCAACTGCCAAGTGGAGGTAAAGGCGATTTGGCCTGCCTACAGTCGGAAGGTACTCCAAGAACAATCTACGAAGGGGAGCCACCCGTGTTCGGATGGCTGGGGCGCGGTGTCGTACGACACCCATGGTGGACGATCGTCGCGTGGCTCGTCGCGGCGACCGCCCTGGTGGTGTTCGCCCCCAAACTGACCACCAAGTCGGACCAGCAGGCGTTCCTGCCGGGCAAGTACGAGTCGGTCGCGGCGTCGAAGCTCGCGGAGAAGGCGTTCCCGAGCGGCGACCAGAAGTTCAGCCGCGAGATGGTCGTCGTCAAGCGGAGCGACGGGGGCTCGCTGACGACCGCCGACCAGCAGAAGATCGGCGAGGTCGTCAAGGCCATCCAGGCCAAGGCGATTCCGCAGGTCCAGCAGGTCGTCACCAGCCCGCAGATGCTGTCGCAGAACCGCAAGGTTCAGCTCATCGTCGTGGGACTGCCCAACGGGTTCGACAGCAAGACGCAGACGAAGAACCAGGACGCCGTCAAGCAGATCCGCAGCGTGACCGCCGACCAGCTGAAGGGCAGCGGGCTGGCGTACGGCGTGACGGGTAACTTCGCGTCCAGCCTGGACAACCAGAAGTCCCAGCAGCAGACGATGGCGCTGATCGGGATAGCGACGATCCTCCTCATCATCACGCTGATCGTGATCATCTTCCGCAGCCCGATCGCCGCGCTGCTACCGATCATCGTGATCGTCCTGGTGTCGCAGGTGGCGAACGCGGTCACCGCCTTCATCGGGAAGGCGTTCGACCTGAGCTTCGACGAGGGCTTCAACACGATCATCCTCGTCGTCCTGTACGGCATCGGCACCGACTACATCCTGTTCCTGCTCTTCCGGTACCGGGAACGCCTGCGGGCCGGTGAGGACAAGAAGACCGCGATGATCACGAGCGTCGAGCGGGTGGGCGAGGCCATCGCCTCGGCCGCCGGCGCCGTCATCGCCGCGTTCATCGTCCTGGTGCTCGCCTCGTTCAAGGCGTTCGGCGCCCTCGGTCCCCAGCTCGCGATCGCCGTCGGCGTCATGTTCATCACGTCGCTGACCCTCGTCCCCGCGGTCGTGTCGCTGATGGGCCGCGTCGTGTTCTGGCCGTCGAAGGCGTGGAAGAAGGAGCCGAAGCCCGGCCTGTGGGTGCGCGTCGGCAACGGCGTCGGACGCCGCCCGCTCGTCGCCGCGGTCGCCTCCGGCCTCGTTCTCGCGGCCCTCGCCGCGGGCGCCCTCGCTTTCAAGGCCGACTACGACTTCCAGGCCGCCGCCCCGCAGAACACCGAGTCGGCCAAGGCCCTCAAGGACTTCCGGGCCAGCCTGCCGTCCGGTCTGACCGCTCCGACCGAGGTGTACGTCCAGGGCAACGGTCCGCTCGACAAGAGCGCGGTCCAGAAGTTCGACCAGACGCTGCAGGGCACCAAGGGCGTCGGCCAGGTGTCGCCCCCGCAGTACAACGCGGACCAGTCCGTCGCCAAGATCACCGTCATCCTCAAGCTGAACCCCAACTCGAACGAGGCGATCAGCCTGGTCAAGGGGCCGTTCCGGGACCTCGCCCACCAGAACGCACCGCCGGGCACGAAGGTGCTCGTCGGTGGGACCACGGCCGCGTTCGCGGACATCAACGAGATCAACAACCGCGACCTGTCGGTCATCCTCCCGGTGGCGGTGCTGCTGATCGGCCTGATCCTCGCGCTGCTGCTGCGCGCGCTGGTCGCTCCGGTGTACCTGGTGATCGCGGTGCTGCTCGGCTTCGCGGCCACGCTCGGCGCGACCGTCGGGCTGTTCCAGGGGATCGAGGGCAAGGGCGGGCTGATGTTCCAGCTCCCGATCATCCTGTACCTCTTCGTCCTCGCGATCGGCACGGACTACAACATCCTGATGATCGCGCGGCTGCGCGAGGAGGCACGCGAGGGGCACGAACCGCGGCGTGCCGCCGCGCTCGGCATCCAGCACGCCGGACCGACCGTCGCGGCGGCCGGTGTGATCCTGGCCGGTACGTTCGGGGTGCTGACCCTGTCGCCCGACTCGATGTCGGCGGAGATCGGATTCGGTGTCGCCATCGGCATCCTCCTGTCCGCCTTCGTCATGTCGGCGTTCTTCGTGCCGTCCATCACGGCACTGATGGGTCACAAGGCCTGGTGGCCGGGGCACGGTGACGCCGTTCGCCGGACAGCGGAACCGCCCGCGATGGAGCCGTACGACATGGCCGATCGTCGGGGCTGACCCACTGGGGTCGCGCCCGTACGTGCTGGTCGTAGCACTTCCTAGTAGTTGGTGGCAGTTCGCACGGTGAAGCCCCGGCGGCGCAGTCGCGTCGCCGGGGCTTCACCGTTCTGGAGATTCCGTCGGTCAGGGGCCGCGCCGGGTTTGGCGGATCGACGGTGAGGTGTCGAGCGGGGTCAGGTGCCGCTTGAGGGCGAAACGCCGGACGGAGATGGGACGTGGGACGCAGGCGGATTGCCGGCCCCAGGCGGATTGCCGGACGCCTTGAGCGCGGCCAGGAACCACTGAGCGGCCCGTACCGGATCGGTCTTGGTGGGCCGGCCGTTGATCACGGCGAGCAGTGTCCAGTAACGCGATACGCGGGCATTCGCGCCGATACGGAGGCGCTCGGCGAGCCATGACCGGAAGTCGCCGTCGTCGCGGCGTCGATGAGCGTCGGCGAAGACGGCGACCAGCTCTTCGACGATGGGCCCGGCCTCCGCGGCCGTCGACGAGATGCCGGTCGCGAGCGCCCTGCCCGCGAGTTCGACGACGGCCTTCTCGGCCTGCCGCCAGCTCGACGGATCGCCCCCATCAGCGCCGGAGACGCGATCGGCGGCGTGTCTTTCGAAGGCCTGCCGGACGTCCGCGCGGAATTCCTCGTCGCCGACCAACCGGGCCAGCTCGACCCAGGCCTCGATCTGTCCCGGCTCGGCGGCCTCCGGCAGATCCGGCAGCATCGATCGCAGATGAGCCGCGAAGCCCGGCTCCATGTCGAGCCCTCGGGTCGCCTCCTCGATGAGGTCGGCCACCGTCCGGCGACGCTGTTCGGCGGACAACCTGGCCAGCCGGTTCGCGCGCGCCATGTCGGCGGCGTCCGCATCGTTCGTGACGACGTGACGCAGCACGGCCTGGCGCACGCGCAGCGCCTGAATCTGCACTTCCAAGGCGGCGATCTGCCGATCGGCGGCCTCGCCCAGAGTCTCCGCACCGGCGAGCACACGAGCGACCGTGGCGAGATCGACACCGAGGTCGCGGAGAGTCCGGACGAGTTCCAGCCGGGTCAGCGCCTCCCGGTCATAGATCCGGTAACCGCCGGCCGTCCGACCAGTGGGCGGAACCAGCCCCGCGTCGGAGTAGTAGCGGACCGTCGGCACCGACAGACCACTGAGCCGGGCCACCTGGCCAATGGTGTAGCAGCCGTCCTCGTTCACACCGTCCAGCCTCACGCACTTCCCGCGGATCTGCGGCCTCCGAGCGTCGGCCTACGACGTCCGGCCTGCTTCCGGCGCCAACCGGTCCAGAATCAGGCGGACGACCCGATCGGCGTCCTCCAAGTGCACATCATGGCCGGTATCGACGTCCACCACGGACAGCAGGGGCGTCACGGCCTCCGCTGCGGACAGTTCGTTGGCGAAGCCTCGCTGATACGCCGGGAACACCGCGGCGACGTCGGGTGGCAGCAACTCGACCATGCCTCGGCCGGCCGATGCGACCACCACCAGCGGACAGCGCGCCGCCCGGTAGGTAGCGAAAAGATCAAGGTTGCCCAACTCGGCCACCAGTCGCGCCAGTGCGGAATCATCGGCCTGCCGTACGGAGCTCTCAAGGAAGTCACGCATGGTCTTCTCGGCGGCTCGCGCCGCCTCAGCATCGAGCCCGTCGAACGGGCCGATCGGATTGGTGTGGCCGTCGAGATTCACCGCGAGAGGACACTCCGGATGCCGCGTCGCCCATAGGGCCGCGACCAGCCCGCCCAACGAATGTCCCACCACGGCCGGCCGTTCCAGCCCGCGGTCATCGACGACCGCGGACAGATCCTTCAGCCCGGCATCCCACGACCACAGCCCCGGCCCGGACCGTCCGTGCCCTCGCAGGTCTGCCGTCACCACCCGCAGCCCGGCCTCCACCAGCGAGGGTACGACCAACCGCCAGTCCTCCATGCTGCGGCCGCCCCCGTGCAACAGCACGACCGCATCACCGGATCCGCCGTGATCTCGAACGGCGAGTCCGATACTCCCTGACATCACCGTGTGTTCCGAAAACGATGCGACTGTTTCGGGCATCACGCCTCCCGGTCTTCTGTCCTGGCCTTCTGTATTGATCAATCAGCGGTTTCCGAGCAGCGTTGGAGGTCTGCGTCGGCATCCGTGATCGGCGCCGCGTCGGGGATCCTCGGTGCGAGGTTCCTCAGCGGGCTCTGCGACCGACCCTGGAGGCTCAAGTCGCTTGAGACTCAACCCCGACAGCCAGACCGAGTTCGCCGGCCGCGCCGTCTTCGGCATCGGCGCCGGTTGTCCACAGGGTGATGCGACGTGCTGTCATCGGTGTCATACGGGCGGTAGGAAGGTGGGGTGGGTTCCGGCGAGGCGGGTTCAGGTGGGGCGGCATCGGCGGCTCAGGCTCTGGAATCGATCCAGGCGGGGCTGGCGATGCTGGCCGCCTGTGACATCGACGCCTCCCCGGCGGCGGACATGGGCGAGGAGAGCGCGCTGATCATCCGGGCGATCGGATGTCTGCAACTCGAGGCGGCGCGCAGACTCGGCCGGTTCGACGCGTTGGGCGGTCCGGCGGCCGATGGCTGCCCATCCCTCACCGGGTGGCTCGGACGGCGATGCCGACTGCGCCCCTGGGAGGCCAGACAGCTCTCCACCCTCGCGGCTCGCCGTCCCCTACTGGCCGACACGCTCGCCGCCTTCGAGGGCAGCGAAATCGAATTCGGGGACGTCGCGACGATCGCGGAAGGGATCGATCGAGCCGCTGACACGATGACCGACTCCTGGACTCCCGAGCGCGTGGCGCAGACCGCCCAGCCGGCCCTTCTTGAGTTCGCCTCCGCGGGGACGCCGGGGCAGCTGCGCAAGGCCGCTACCCGGATCGCGGTGACGCTCGACGGTGAGACCGCCGAGCGACGCCGCCGCCAGATCGAGCGGCAGTCGTTCCTCAACGTCGGGCAGGGCATCGACGGCATCGGACTCCTCAGCGCCGAGATGGGCGCCGAGGACCTCGCCATCGTGGAGAAGGCGATCGATGCGTTCGCGCCGGCGCCGAACGCCGAACTACCGCGCTGGCAGAACCTCCCCGGCCATCGGCGGCTGCGTGGGCTGGTCACCGCCTGCCAGGTCGCGTTGAAAGCGGCCGGGCGACACGGGTACCGCGAGCGCGGTGGCGCCCCGGTCCGGGTCCACGTGATCGCCAGTAAGGCCACCGTCGATCCCGACGTGCCGGCCGCTCAGGCCCCAGCGGGCCGCACCGAATTCGGCACCGTCCTGACCGCCGCGCAGATCCGGGAGATGATCCAGCGCCACCACGCCGGGATCCATCAGATCTTCATCGGGCCTGACGGCTCGGTCGCCGACCGGTTCACCGCCAATGGACAGCCGCTCAACTGGGGCCGAACCCGTCGACTCTTCTCCAGCGACCAACGCGACATCTACCTGGCCCTGCACGACACCTGTGCGGCAGAGGGCTGCGATCGGCCACCCGCTTGGGCTGACATCGACCACAAGCAGCCCTGGGCGCAAGGCGGCCGCACCGATCTCGACAATGGCCAGCCGCTCTGCCGCTGGCACAACCTCCAAAAGCAGAACCACCAGGACCGCGCAGGTCCCACCCGCGAGAAGCCGCCGGACCCACCGGACGGCGAACCACCGGACTCGGATGGCTGAGTCTTCTCGGATGACTGCGCCTTTGAGTGAGCTTTCTCAAAGGCGCAGTCATCCGAGGGCTGCACCGCTACTCAGAGTCGGCGTCTCACCATGTACAGATGTTCCCCGTGAGGCAATCGACTCCTCACGGGGAAACGACTACTCAGCGCGGGAAATAACCACGTGGCGCGGGCGCCCGCTACGTGGCGCAAGGGGCAGCCCGTAGCGCGAGGGACAGCCCGCGCAGGACAGCCCGCGCAGGACAGCCCGCGCAGGACAGCCCGCGCGGAACAGCCACGTAGCGCGAGGAGCAGCCACGCAGCGGCGGTCAGCCGCTTGCGAGGAAACCGAGAAGGTCCTGTCGGGTGATGAGACCGGCCGGCTTGCCGTCGACCAACACGACGGCGGCACCGGCGTTCTCCAGGACGCTCACGGCCTTGCTCACGCCTTCTCCTGACCCCACCATCGGCAGCGGTGGCGCCATGTGGTCTCCCAACGGGTCCTCCAGACCCGCCTTGCCGCTCACCAGCGCCGCGAGAAGGTCACGCTCCCCCACGGAGCCGACCACCTCGGCGGCCATCACGGGCGGCTCCTCCTTCATCACAGGCAGCTGGGAGACGTCGTATTCGCGGAGAATCGACACTGCGGTGCCCACGGACTCGTGCGGGTGGACATGCACGAACTCCGGCAGCACGGAGCCCTTACGCGCGAGCACGTCGGCGATGCGCGGCTCCTCGGTCTCGGAGGTGAGGAAGCCGTAGTCGGCCATCCAGTCGTCATTGAAGATCTTTGACAGGTAGCCCCGTCCGCCATCGGGAAGCAGGACGACGACCACGTCGTCGGGACCGGCCTCGGCCGCGACTCGGAGCCCGGCCACGACCGCCAGCCCGCAGGAACCGCCGACCAGCAGCCCCTCCTCCCGGGCCAGCCGCCGGGTCATGGTGAACGAATCCTTGTCGCTCACGGCGATGACCCGGTCACAGATGTCGCGGTCGTACGTCTCCGGCCAGATGTCCTCGCCGACGCCCTCGACGAGGTACGGCCGGCCGGTGCCGCCGGAGTAGACCGACCCTTCCGGGTCCGCGCCGACGATCTGGACGCGCCCGCCCGAGATCTCCTTGAGGTACCGGCCGGTTCCCGTAATGGTGCCGCCCGTGCCGATCCCCGCGACGAAGTGCGTGACCCGCCCCTCGGTCTGCGCCCAGATCTCCGGGCCCGTCGTCTCGTAGTGAGAGCGCGGATTGTTCGGGTTGGCGTACTGATCTGGCTTCCAGGCCCCCGGAATCTCCGCGGCGAGGCGATCGGAGACCGAGTAATAGGAGTCCGGGTGGTCAGGCGACACCGCCGTGGGGCACACCACGACTTCCGCGCCGTACGCGCGAAGCACGGCGATCTTGTCGTTCGCCACCTTGTCTGGGCAGATGAACACGCACCGGTACCCCCTCTCCTGGGCCACGATGGCGAGTCCGACGCCCGTGTTGCCGGAAGTGGGTTCGACGATCGTGCCGCCTGGTTTGAGGGCGCCTGACTCCTCGGCGGCCTCGACCATGCGAACGGCGATGCGGTCCTTTACCGACCCACCCGGATTGAAGTATTCGACCTTGGCCAGAACCTGCGCTCTGGCTCCGGTCGTAACATTGCGGAGGCGTACCAAGGGGGTATCCCCGATGAGCTCCGTCAGCGAGTTATGCACGTGCACCAGCGACGTCCCTGTCGTCGGCAATAGTTCTGCTCAGACCGTACCTCACCTACCATCATCACGGTCCGTACTGCAATCGTCGCAGTTTGTTGTTACGGTCTCTCCACGCGTGGACAACCCTTCGGGAGACGACCATGACGCCAAGCAGCCGACGGCGCGACGGGTGTTCCGGACCGCCCCCTCTCACCTACCGGCGACACGCTGGACGCTCGCGGCACGGCATCGCGGTCGTCTCCCTCCACTTCGCCATGCTGTCGGCCGCTCTCGGGTGCTCAACGTCCGACCAGGCCGATCCGACCTCCGCCACCGCTGAATGGCAGGACGCATCCGCCGGTGTCGTGAGTCGGCCCACCGTCGGCGGCGGCGTCACTGCGGTCACCTCCCTCGACGGCGACGGGCGGCTGCGGACGATCGTCTTCGACCTCGCCACCGGGCAACGCCTGTGGTCTCGGCCGGCCTCGACGTCAGGTCGCCCGGCCGACCTGGGCATCGCGCCGGCGGCCGTGGCCGGGCCGCCGAACCGCGCCGTCGTGGGAAGCGTCGAGCCAGGATCTTCCGGGGCCGCTGTGGTCGGCCGGGATGTCCGTACCGGGAGACAGCGATGGGCGCGCCCGGTCGGGACGACGTTCGGGCCTGCGCGATGCGGTGACTCGCTTTGCCTGTCGGAGTTCACCGCCGGGAAGAACGCACGGTTCGCGGTGCTCGATCCCGTCACGGGCAAGACGTCCTGGACCATGCCGGGCGTCGCCGAGGTCGAATGGGCCGACCGCCGACGCGTGGTGGTGTTCCGGATCGCCGCACATCCGGTAATCGAGGCTCACGACCTGGCGAGCGGCCGGTCGCTGTGGTCGTTCCCCGTCGAGCAGGCTCTCGGCGGCACGGTCGACCTGTCCGGCGGCTGGTCCTTCGGGGCCCTCGACGACGACCTGATCGGCTATCTCGCCCCCTTCCGGACACGTCAGGGGGCACCGCTGTCGGCGTTCGGTTTCTTTTCCCTCCGCATGGAGGACGGCGTGCTGCAATGGGTCCACCGCCGGTCGCTCCGGCTGTACCCGAGCGCCAATCCCGCAGTGGCGCTGGTGACCCGTGACGTCGACGCCAATGACCACTATGGCGGTTTCACCCAGTTCGACCCGCGCACCGGCCGAGCCGTGGCGGCGATCCCGGCGCCACCGCGCTCCGATCCCGACCGGTGGCCCGCGTTCCCCGCCGACCTGTCGGCACTGGGTCTGCTCCAACCGGGCCATCCTGGTCAGGCATACGACCTCCGGACCGGAGGGCCGATCGCCGGGCATGTCCGGGCGTGGTCGTTCTGCACGGTGACACCGTCACCGCTGAAGATCAACGGAAGCACGGGGTTCTTTCCGGTCCCCGCCGTGTGTCCGTACGACATGATGACCGGCCGAAGACTCGCGTCCGCCGGACCGCCCCCTGGCTGGTACACCGGCGCCGTCGACGGTTGGCGAGTGTGGCGCGATGAGCGCGGCGGCCTGCACGGTCGGCATGACGCCGACGGCACCGTCCCTGGAATGCTCGGTTAGCCGCGGGCGCAGCCCGATCAGCCGCCGCACAGGCGCCGGCACGCCGGAGGGGACTCGTATCCGCCGGCACACCGGATGGGACCAGACGGGACCCGCATCGGCCGGCGCACCGGATCGAGCTTGCATCCGCCGAGCCGAGCTGTGCCGCGCCCCGTCCCGCCCCGCCCCCATCCCCGTCCCGCCCTCAGCGTCCTTGCTCAAGGGTGTTCGCAGAAGGCCGGTGAATGACCCACGGTTCTTGCGGCACCGACCCCTGAGGCGATTCGCCTGACGCCCGGGTATTGCCGAGTCGATGACCCTTCGATTAGCTACCCACCAGTAGGTTCGAGCGCCGATACGCAGTAGCCTGCGAACGAGGCACAGGGCCACCGGTGCCCGGTCGGCCAAGGAGGAGGAGATCCATCATGCCCGAGGCTGTCATCGTCGCGACCGCTCGCTCCCCGATCGGGCGAGCGTTCAAGGGGTCGCTGAAGGACCTGCGTCCCGACGACCTCACCGCCCGCATCGTGCGGGCGGCGTTGGACAAGGTTCCGCAGCTGGATCCGAATGGCATCGATGACCTTCTGCTGGGCTGCGGTCTGCCCGGCGGCGAGCAGGGCTACAACATGGCTCGCGTGGTCGCCATTCTCCTTGGATACGACCGTGTGCCGGGCGCCACGATCACCCGCTACTGCTCGTCTTCCCTGCAGACCACGCGGATGGCCTTCCACGCCATCAAGTCCGGCGAGGCCGACGTGATCGTGTCGGCCGGGGTGGAGATGGTCAGCCGGTTCGCCAAGGGCAGTAGCGACGGCCTCCCCGACACCCAGAACCCGCTGTTCTCCGAAGCCCAGGCCCGTACCGCCAAACGCAGTGAAGGCAACGCCGAAACGTGGCACGACCCGCGGGAGGACAGCACGCTTCCGGACGTCTATATCGCGATGGGCCAGACGGCGGAGAACGTCGCCCAGCTGCGCGGCATCAGCCGTGCCGAGCAGGACGAGTTCGGCGTGCGCTCGCAGAACCGCGCCGAAGAAGCGATCAAGAACGGCTTCTTCGAACGTGAGATCATGCCGGTCGAACTGCCGGACGGAACCGTCGTCGCCAAGGACGACGGCCCGCGCGCCGGCACGACACTGGAGAAGGTCTCGCAACTCCAGCCGGTCTTCCGCCCGGACGGCACGATCACCGCGGGTAACTGCTGCCCCCTCAATGACGGTGCGGCCGCGGTCATTGTGATGAGCGACACCAAGGCCGCCGAACTCGGCATCACTCCGCTTGCCCGCATCGTCTCCTCTGGCGTGTCGGCGCTGTCGCCGGAGATCATGGGGCTCGGGCCGGTGGAGGCGTCACGGCGCGCCCTGAAGAACGGCGGCCTGACCATAGACGACATCGATCTCGTCGAGATCAACGAGGCGTTCGCCGCGCAGGTGATCCCGTCGTACCAGGACCTGGGTGTCGACATCGACGAACTGAACGTCAACGGCGGCGCGATCGCGGTCGGTCACCCGTTCGGCATGACCGGTGCGCGGATCACCGGCACGCTGCTCAACGGTCTCCAGTGGCACGACAAGACCTTCGGTCTGGAGACGATGTGCGTCGGCGGGGGCCAGGGAATGGCGATGGTCTTCGAACGTCTCAGCTGAACCCCGCGGCTACTGCGTGAGACCGGGCATGCGATGGGCGCGCCGCCGTGGAGACCGGACGCCGTCGGGGCGACCGGCGCTCCCACGGACGTGGCCTGACGTCCGGTGTTGCGCCGTGGCGGCGCGAGTCGCGCCCGCCCCGACCCCCACCGGGCGGCCCGTTCACGAGAAACCCTCCGGCGAGACACCATCGCCGGGGGGTTTCGTTAGCAGTTCGTAACTTATCAGGGACGGTATGCAATCAAGGATCTACGTCCCGTGACAGAAAGGTCTCCCTCGGGGGGTTGTGCGATTGGGATCGCTGTTGCAGAGTCATCACAAGCAGCACGCCCAGCCAGGAGGTGCCTATGTCTTTGAACCACTCACCGGAGACGCACAAGAATCTCATCGCACGCATCCCGAAAGTCACAGGACGTGACCTCCCCGAGTGGTTCGAAGCCATCGACAACGGCCCCGCCTTCCTACGATGCGACGAGAGGGTCAACTGGCTGGCCGACGAACACGGGCTATCTCACGGGTACGCGTCCGCCCTCGTGCACGAGCACGAGCTGCACCGCCGCGCCGTCCGCTTCTGAGCGGGGTGGACCGGCGTAGGGCACTCGACTTCATCGCGAAGCACCATCGAGCGGTGATGGTGACGTTCCACGCCGACGGGCGCCCGCAGACCTCACCCGTTCTCTGCGCGGTCGATGACGCGAGTCGGGTCGTCGTCAGTACCCGTGAGACTGCGGTGAAGACGCGCAACGTGATGCGCGAGCCTCGCGTGACCTTCTGTGTCTTCACCGACGCCTTCTTCGGCGAGTGGATGCAGGTCGACGGCGAGGCCGAGATCGTCCGTCTGCCCGAGGCCATGGAGCCCCTGATCGACTATTACCGGAAGATCTCCGGCGAGCATCCCGACTGGGACGACTATCGCGCCGCGATGGAGCGAGATCGCCGGGTCGTCATCCGGGCAACGATCACCCGCGCCGGCCCCGACACTCACGGCTGACATGACGCTGACGCCCCCGCACGAGCGCGGGGGCGTCACCGTACTGCTCCATCCAGAAGGCGGCTCGGCCCGGACAGCAGCCGACCCGGGCGGCGGCCGACCCGACTCGACGGACCACACCGATGCACCGTCGTCCTCGATCGACTACATCGATGCGCCCCGACGCACCCCGCCAGAGTGACAGGGCTCCGCCGCCGTACTTCAGTCGCGACTGTAGAAGTACGACAGGAACCGGAGCAGCTCCAGATAGATCCAGACCAGGCTCAGGGTGAGTCCGAACGCGGCGAGCCACGAAGCCTTCTCCGGGGCGCCGGAGCGAACGCCGTCCTCGATGGAACTGAAGTCCAGCAGCAGGTAGAAACAGCCCACGAGGATCGCTGCGACGCTGAAGATGATGCCGAGCGGACCGTTCTCCCTGATCCCGATGCCGCCGACGTGGAAGATCGATACCAACAGGTTGAGCACCATCAGGCCCAGGAGCGCGAAACCGGCCGCGATCACGAAACGCACGAACTTCGGTGTGACGCGGACGATCCGGAAGGCGTACACCGCGAGCATCGCGCCGAAGGCCAGCGCGGTCCCGACCACGGCCTGGAGGACGACCCCGTTGTAGACGGAGTTGTAGGCGTGGCTGATCACACCCACCGCCACGCCGTACGAGGCTGCGAAGCCCAGCACGAGGACCGGATTGACCTTGCGGCCGAACGTCAGGATCGCCCAGAAGATCAGACCGACGATCACGGCGGCGGCCGCGACGGCGTTCGCGATGCGCTCCGGCACGAAGACCCATGCGAGTGCGCCGGCCACGACGAGCGTGCCGAGCGTCAGGAACGAACGCACGACGACGTCGTCGATGGTCATGGTCCGGGGCGGCGCGTACGCGGGCGCGTTGTACATCGCCTCGAGCTCGTAAGCGCTCGGCACTGGTCCCGATCCCTGCCCGAAGGCGCCACGCCGGGAGAAGACCGGATTTCTACTCTCCATGCAATACCCTCCCGACTCGTTGTCGATCACGTTAACGACCGGTCGTGGTCGCCGTGTTCCCGCCGCCACGGTGGGTCACCCGCCACTCTGTACGTGGAACCACAGGGTGCTCCGACGTAGCGAGCATTCCCCTGATGGGGGCGATGACCCTCGCAGACCGCCCCGGCCGGACCGCTTGGCCGACGGGATCGAAGCGCCGTGCAACGGCCACCGGCGAACAGACACCCGCGTGCGACGCTCACGCCATTAGAGTCGCAGGCAGCCGGTCTATATCATGGATCGCCTGGATCGGCGCGGCCGGTATCGGTCGCGAATCGGCAGACCGATACCGGCTGCACCGGCAGGCAGATAAGCCTCCGGGGGCGCCTTGGACCAAACCTGTCGACTCCTCCGTCGACACCTGTCAAGACAACAGTGCCCCCGGTCGGAGTCGAACCGACACAACCGACTCTTTTAGGGAGTCTGCCTCTGCCTGTTGGGCTACGGGGGCGGCGTAATCATACCGGGCATGAGCCAATAAGGGACCACCCAGTAAATGCGACAAATAACGCCTATTAGTGCCGCGCCCTAAATACAGGCCGAATACCGCTCAGTCTTTCCGTGCCGCGAGCTCGAACTCTTCGCGTGGCCGCTGGATGGCACCGAGCGACACGACCTCACGCTTGAAGAAGAAGGCGAGAGTCCAGTCGGCGGTCACCCGTGCCTTGCGGTTGAAGGTCGGCACCCGGGACAGGTGGTACGTACGGTGCATGAACCATGCGAGCAGACCACGCATCTTGATCCCATAGATCTGAGCGACGCCCTTGTGCAGGCCGAGACTCGCGACGGATCCGGCGTACGCGTGTTTGTAAGGCTGCAGTTGCCTGCCCCTCAGCGACGCGACGACGTTGTCCCCCAGGGTCTTGGCCTGCCGAACCGCGTGTTGAGCGTTCGGCGCGGTGAACTCGCCGGGTTTCGTCAGGTCGGGGACGGCCGCGGTATCGCCTGCGGTGAATGCGTCGGACACGCCTTCCACCGTCAACTCGGCGGTCGCCTTGACCCGGCTCTTCTCATCGACCGGAAGGTCGGTCCGCTTAGCAACGGGATTGGGCTTCACGCCGGCCGTCCAAACGAGGGTGCCGGCGTCGAATTCCTCTCCGTCGCTGAGCACGATGTGATGGCCTTCGGCGGACTTGAGGAGCGTCTCGAGCTTCACCGCGATACCGCGCTGACGCAGCGCATCGACGGTCCACCGGCCCATGTCCGCGCCGACCTCCGGCAGGATGTGGTCGCTCGCCTCGACGAGGACCCACCGCATGTCGGACGGCTCGATGTTCGTGTAGTACTCGCAGGCGTCGCGGGCCAGGTCCTCGAGTTCGGCCAGCGCCTCGACGCCCGCGAAGCCGCCGCCCACGAATACGAAGGTCAAGGCCCGCTTCCGCGTCTGCGGGTTCGCGGTGGAAGCCGCGATGTCGAGCTGGGCGAGGACGTGGTTGCGCAGGTAGATCGCCTCACCCACCGTCTTGAATCCGATACCGCATTCGGCGAGACCGGGGATCGGCAGCGTTCGGGAGATCGATCCCGGGCAGAAGACGAGGATGTCGTAGGACAGTATGCGCGTCTCCGGTGACCGATCCGCCTGGCCGCCGCCCACCCCCTCCGCGGAGGCACCGCCCACGATCTCGACCCACGCCTGGCGGTTCGCATGCTCGATGCGGGTGACGCGGCCGTTGAGGATCGTCGCTCGTGGCAGCACCCGCCGCAGCGGGACCACGACGTGCCGCGGCTCAAGGTTGCCCGCCGCCGCCTCCGGCAGGAACGGCTGGTAGGTCATGTACGACTGCGGATCGACGACCGTGATCTTGAGCTCGCCGCGCTTGAGCTCTCGGCGCATCTTCTTGTGCAGGCGGAGGGCGGTGTACATGCCGACGTAGCCGCCACCGACGATGAGCACATGCTTGGCCATACCGGTTTCGGTACCCATGGGATCCTCCGGAAACTGCCCCGCACTTTGTGAAAGTTTTCACAACCTACGCTTTAACCGTACTCCGGGACGATCCACGATGGGAGAGACACCCTTGTGAATCGCATCACGTACGAACCACTCGGCCCAGTGCCGCGTCAAACAGGGAGAAAGAAGCCGAGGCGAGTGACAGGCGGGGCCACGGGGGCTGTCCAGTGGAAGCGGGGGCTCCACTGGACATCGCTCCGCCCGTCACTCGCCCGGCCTGGCTCTTTCGTCCTGAGCCCCTGGGGCGGACGTTGTGTCCCGCCCCTCGCCGCACTGCGTAAGTCCTGGGTCCCCGCGGGGCATGCCGCGCAGACCAGCCGGGCAGACTCAGCCGGACCCGCCCACCGCCGACCCCGCGTACTCCCGGGCCCGGAGGAACACGGCATCGAGCATTTCCTCGGTCACTCGCCCGGTGAAGGTGTTCTGCTGGCTCGGGTGATAGCAGCCCAGGAGAAGGGTCGATCCGCCACCTGGCGCGGCCAACGGAACCTCGACGCCGTGGCCGAACGCGGGCCGGGGTCTGGGCAGCGCGTACCCGGCCTCATTCAACGCCGGCCACAGCGCCTGCCAGCCATACCCGCCCAGCACGACGATCGCCCGGACCGTGTCGGCCACGAATCGCAGTTCCCGTGCCAGCCAAGGGAAGCAGGCGGCGCGTTCGGCAGGCGTCGGCTTGTTGGCGGGCGGCGCGCAGCGCACCGACGCGACGACACGGGCCCCGAGCAGCCGCTGGCCGTCGCCGGCATGGGTGCTGGTGGGAATCGCCGCCAGCCCGGTCCGATACAGCGACGCGAAGAGCCAGTCGCCGCTGCGGTCGCCGGTGAAGATCCGTCCCGTGCGGTTGCCGCCGTGGGCGGCGGGTGCGAGACCGACGATGAGGACGCGCGGCTCGGGGTCGCCCCAACCGGGCACCGGCCGTCCCCAGTACTCCTCCTCCGCGTACGCCCGGCGGCGTTCGACCGCGACCTGTTCGCGCCACGCGACGAGGCGTGGGCAGGCACGGCACACCGACTGCCGGGCGACGAGTTCGTCGAGCGTGGGCGCGGCGGCCGCGAGGACGCGAACGTCCTCGGGCGTCCGTGCGACGGGTGTCTCGGGTCCAGCCGGATCCTCAGGGTGCCCGGACCCCGGCGGAACGAAGGGGGCGTTCAACCCACCAGACATCCCATCAGGCACCCCACCGGAGATCCCATCAGGCATCTCGTCAGACCAGCGACCAGGCGATGCCGTCGAGGATGTCCCGCTCGCTCACGATGAGGTCGGCGAAGGCGTACTCGCGCATGATGCGGTCGAGGATGAGCGCTCCGGCGCCGATGACGTCCACTCGCCCAGGGTGCATCACGCCGATCCTGCTGCGCTCGTCGTGCGTCGAGCGGAGCAGTGTCCGTGTCACGTCGTGCACCTCCCGCGCCTTGATCCGAGACAGGTGGATGCGCTCCGAGTCGTACTCGGGCAGGCCGAGTGCGATGCCCGCCACCGTGGTCACCGAGCCGGCCAGGCCGACGAGGGTGCGCGCCTCGGCGACGGGAACGGCGGGGAGGTCGCCGGGGGTTCGGTCGGCGGCGGGTTCGGGCAGGGGTGGGGCTTCGGTGCCGACGCGGGCGCTCACCGCCGGATCGGCGGTGGCCGGACCGCGTCCGGGGAGCCCGCTCGGACTCACCGCCTCCGGCTCCACCTCTCCGTGGCGCACGCTGGCGAGGGCGGCGTCGATGTCCGCGACGGCCGCGGCGACCTGTTCGGGTGAGGGCGGATCGGAGCGGAGGTGCCGCTCCGTGAGCCGCACACAGCCGATGTCGACCGAGCGCGCGGCCTCCACCTCCGTGGTGCCGAAGACGAACTCGGTGGAGCCGCCGCCGATGTCGACGACGAGGTACGGGCGCATGGGCCGAAGTGACGACAGGTCCTTGGTCGCGCCGATGAACGAGAGGCGGGCCTCTTCGTCGCCGGAGATGACTTCGGGTTCCACGCCGAAGATGTCGACGACGCCCCGAACGAAGTCGTCGCGGTTGGTCGCGTCACGGGTCGCGCTCGTGGCGACGACCCTCGTCTTGATCGGGGTGCCGGTGACGTCGTGTGCGGCGATCAGCTTCGCGTAACCGCGCATGGCGGCGAACGTGCGGTCGAGCGCCTCGGGAGCCAGCCGGCCGGTCTCGTCGACGCCCTGCCCGAGGCGGACGATCTCCATTCGCCGTTCGAGGTCGGTCAGCCGACCGTCCGCGATGTCGGCGATGAGCAGACGAACCGAGTTCGTACCGCAGTCGACCGCTGCGACGCGTGTCGCTGTGCTCACGATTCGTTCGCCTCCCGGCGCACCTCGTCGGCGCGGCGGCGCCGCGCTCCGTCACCTCCGGCCGAGCCGCCCCGGCTCGGCACCTCCACGACGTCCGTTACGGCCGCCACCCTCGGCGCAACACAGATCATGACAGTCCTTGACTCTTCGTGTCACCAGTTTCCGAAGAGCGTTCACCTTCGGGGCCGCTCGAAGCCGGACGCGGACCGGAGGCCGCGCACGGGCCGGTACGCCACCAGTCGGGCAGTGCCGCCAGCGCCTCCCCGCCGAAGGGATTCGCCCCGGGTACGGCGAGTTCGTGAGCGACGAGGGCGTGCAGGCACTTGATCCGGGTCGGCATGCCACCCGCGCTCTGCATTCCTTCGGGGAGCGGCTCGACGCCCTCGTCCTCGGCGGCGACATCACGGCGATCAAGGTAGTCGCGGTGCGCGGCCTCGTACGCCGCGGCCAGCTCCGGATCAGCGGCCAGCCGGTCCGTCATCTCGCGCATCAGCCCACTGGCCTCGAGCGTGCCGATCGCCGAGGCGGCTTTGGGGCAGGTCAGGTAGAACAACGTCGGAAATGGCGTGCCATCGGGCAGTCGCGGCGCGGTCTCGACGACGTCGGGCAGCCCGCAGGGGCAGCGATGGGCGACCGCCCGCAGCCCCCGGGGCTCACGGCCCAGTTGCGCGGCCACCGCCGCGACGTCGCGTTCATCGATCACCGGTACGTCCTCCGGAGTCACCCGACAGGTCCCGCCTGCCGGCATACGCCCGCACCGCCGGAACCTGCATCCGCCGAATCCTGCCCTGTCGAACGTGCGCCGTCTCCAACCAGGCCCGGCTGAAACCCGCGGAGCCGGCCCACCGCAGTCGGCCGCCGCTCGAACCGGCGGCCCTCGAAGTGGCACCACTCGGCCCTGTGCCACCAAGCCGGCACCCGCTGGAACCCGCTTCGCCGAGGGCGCTGCACCGAATCAGGATGCCAGCCGAACCCGAATAACGCCTGAAAGGGTATGCGGTCAGCGACGGCGATCGGCCGCGTCCACCGACCGCCACAACGTGACGTACCAGGGCGGGGTGGGCGGCCGACGCTTGGGACCGGCGTCCTGGCCACCGTTCTGGCCCCCGCCCAGCACCACGTAACACTTCGCCCCCGGGTCGCACATGTGCAGCCGGCGACGGGCCTCGCGTTTGATGTACGACTCGTCGCCGAGCCGCTGCTTCTGCCGGGAGAGCTGCTCGACCTGAGCCTGCGCCACGCGCTGCTGCACGCGCAGCTGGGCGATCTCCCGGCGCTGGGCGATGTATTCCCGGACGGGATAGGCGAGGCTCAGGGCGATGGCGCATGCGACGACCGCCAGGATCGCGGCGCGGCTCGTCAGATGAGTCCGCCGCGCGTCCCTGGCGTTCCGCTCAGGCGGTCGTCGCTTCGCCTCTGCCATCGGTGCGGGCTCTCACTCCCAGTGAAATCGGGGGAAGGCCGCCGCACCGGCGTACCGCGCGGCGTCGTCGAGGAGCTCCTCGATGCGCAGCAGCTGGTTGTACTTGGCGACCCGGTCGCTCCGCGCCGGGGCGCCCGTCTTGATCTGGCCGCAGCCGGCGGCGACCGCCAGGTCGGCGATCGTGGTGTCCTCGGTCTCGCCCGAACGGTGGCTCATCATCGTGCGGAAGCCGTTCATGTGGGCGAGGCTCACCGCGTCGAGGGTCTCGGTCAGCGTGCCGATCTGGTTGACCTTGACGAGGAGAGCGTTGGCCGATCCGGCGTCGATGCCGCGCTGCAGGCGCTCGGGGTTGGTCACGAACAGGTCGTCGCCGACGATCTGAACGCGGGTCCCCACGGCGTCGGTGAGGGCCTTCCAGCCGCTCCAGTCCTCCTCCGACAGGGGGTCCTCGATGGAGACGAGCGGGTACGCGTCGAGCAGCTCACCGTAGTAGGAGGCCATCTCCTCGGCGGACCGCTTGCCGCCTTCGAAGGCGTACACGCCGTCGGAGTGGAACTCCGTCGCGGCGACGTCGAGGGCGAGCGCGATGTCGGTGCCCGGCCGGAAACCGGCCCGCTGGACGGCCTCGAGGATCAGGTCGAGGGCGTCACGGTTGCTCGGCAGCTCGGGGGCGAAGCCGCCCTCGTCGCCGAGCCCGGTCGCCAGGCCGCGCCCCTTCAGGACGGACTTCAGCGCGTGGTACGTCTCCGCGCCCCAGCGCAGCGCCTCGCTGAACGTCGACGCGCCGATCGGCGCGACCATGAACTCCTGGATGTCGACGTTGGTGTCGGCGTGGGCGCCGCCGTTGAGGATGTTCATCATCGGCACCGGCAGCAGGTGGGCGTTGGGCCCGCCGACGTAGCGGAACAGCGGAAGGTTCGCCGCCTTCGCCGCCGCCTTGGCCACCGCCAGGCTGACGCCGAGGATGGCGTTGGCGCCGAGGCGGGACTTGTCCGGGGTGCCGTCGAGGTCGATGAGCGCCTGGTCGATCAGGCGCTGGTCGTCCGCGTCGTAGCCCAGGATCTCGGGGGCGATCTCGTCGAGTACGCCGAGGACGGCCTTCTCGACGCCCTTGCCGTTGTAGCGCTCGCCACCGTCGCGCAGTTCGACCGCCTCGAACTGGCCGGTCGAGGCGCCGCTGGGCACTGCGGCACGTGCTTCGCTGCCGTCGTCGAGCAGCACTTCCACCTCGACTGTGGGGTTACCACGCGAGTCGAGGATCTCCCGAGCGTGTACGGCATCGATCGACGACACTTGAGCTCCTTGTGATCACTGCCAAACGTTTCCGCCCCGAGCCTAGCCAACCTGGGTAGGGCGACCGTGCAACGCCACCCCCGTTGCGCCTTTCTCGTCCGCCGGGGACCTCTGATGGCCGGATCGTGCCAGGGGAGACCCCGCCCGTATCGACGAGCGCCCAGCTGGCACCCCTTCGCCCCGTAGTTGGACGGTTACACCCGTATCGCGGCTACTTGACGCTTACTTCGTGCGCCTTGTCTACTTAAGCGACCAATCACACCTGTTCGATCGACAAAATGGGAGTAACAATGAAACCGCGGTTCGCGGCCTTCGCCCTTGCCCTCCTCACCGGCACCGGGCTGCTCACCGCGTGTGGCGGCGGCGACAAGGCGTCCGGCTCCTCCTCCGGCGACGACACCACCGTCAAGCTCGGCTTCTTCCCCAACATCACCCACGCCACGGCGCTGGTCGGCGTGCAGAAGGGGATCTTCACTAAGTACCTCGGCAAGGCGCCGAAGACGGTCACCTTCAACGCCGGTCCGGCCGCCACCGAAGCGATCTTCTCCGGGGCGGTGGACGCGACGTACGTCGGCCCGAACCCCGCCATCAACGCCTTCGTGAAATCGCACGGCCAAGCCATAAAGATCATTTCTGGTACGGCCAGCGGCGGCGCCGCCCTGATCGTCAAACCGTCCATCAAGTCCGCCGCCGATCTGCGCGGTAAGAAGATCGCCACGCCGCAGCTCGGCAACACCCAGGACGTCGCCCTGCGCTACTGGCTCAAGCAGCAGGGCCTCAAGACGGACAAGACCGGCGGAGGCGACGTCCACGTCGTCCCCCAGGACAACTCCCAGACCCTGCAGGCGTTCGCGCAGGGTCAGATCGACGGGGCCTGGGTGCCGGAGCCGTACGCCTCCCGGCTGGTCCTGGAGGACAAGGGCAAGAAGCTGGTCGACGAGGCCTCGCTGTGGCCGGGCGGCAAGTTCGTGATCACGAACCTGATCGTGCGCACCCAGTTCCTGAAGGAACATCCCGACCTGGTGAAGAAGCTGCTCGAGGCGCAGGTCGAGGCGACCGACTACATCAACTCCGACAAGGCCGGCGCGGAACAGGCCGCCAACGCGGAACTGGCGTCCTTGACCGGCAAGCCGCTCAAGCAGGCCGCGCTGGACGCCACGTTCAAGAACGTCACCTTCACCAACGACCCCATCGCGTCGTCGCTGAACGCAAGCGCCCAGCACGCCGAGGCGGTCGGCCTGCTCGACCACGTCGACCTGAAGGGCATCTACGACCTCGGCCCGCTCAACGAGGTCCTGAAGGCCAAGGGCAAGCCGGCGGTGAGCGGGTCCTGACGGGGGCTCGCCCGAGGGAGAAGACATGGCTGTGACGACAAGGGACCCAGAGCGTACGACCGCACCCTCGGTGCGGATCGAGGGTGTCTCCAAGGCGTACGGCACCGGCGGCGGCGCACTCCTGGCCCTGGACCAGGTGTCGCTGTCGGTCGCGCCCGAGGAGTTCGTCTGCATCCTGGGAGCGTCCGGATGCGGCAAGAGCACGCTGCTGTCGCTGGTCGCGGGGCTGGACCGGCCCACGCTCGGCACGATCGACGTCGGCGGGGCGCGGGTGGGCCTGATGTTCCAGGAGCCCGCGCTGTTCCCGTGGCTGACCGTCGCCGGCAACGTGGAGTTGGCACTGCGCACTCGCGGAGTGCCGAAGGCCGAACGCCGGCGGCGGGCGGCCGAACTGCTGGAGGTCGTTCATCTCGACGGCTTCGGAAAGAAGCGCCCGCACGAACTGTCCGGCGGGATGCGCCAGCGCGTGGCCATCGCCCGGGCCCTCGCCCAGGACAGCGACGTGCTGTTGATGGACGAGCCGTTCGGCGCGCTCGACGCGATGACCCGTGACCTGCTCCACGACGAGCTGGAACGCATCTGGTCGGAGCGTTCCCTGACCGTGCTGTTCGTCACGCACAACGTGCGCGAGGCCGTACGTCTCGGCGACCGCGTCGTCCTGCTGTCCAGCCGTCCCGGCCGCGTGGTCGAGGAGTTCCCCGTGCCGTTGGATCGTCCCCGGCGCATCGACTCCGGCGAGGTCGCGACCCTCGCGGGACAGATAACCGATCGGCTGCGCGAGGAGGTCGGCCGTCATGGATCGTGACATTCAGAACATCGTCGAATCGGTGGTGCCGGGTGGCCCGGTCTCGACGGTGACGGACGTGCTCGACCGTCAGATCGCGGGGCTGGACGCACTGGAGATGGCGGCGCGCTCCCGTCCCGGCCTGCTGCACCGGGCCTGGTCGTCGGTGTGGCCGGTGCTCGCCGCGATCGCCATCGGGATCGGCGCCTGGGAGCTCGTCGTCCTCAGCGGCTGGAAGCCGACGTACGTCCTCCCCGGGCCGGGGCAGGTCTTCCCCCAGTTGGGCAAGGATCTGAGCGAGTCGGCGTTCTGGTCGGGGCTGGCCCTGACCATGCGCCGGGCCGTGGTCGGGTTCGCGCTCGCGATCGTCGTCGGGGCGGTGATCGGCGCGGTGGTGTCACGCGTACGGTTCCTGCGGGTGGCGTTCGGATCGCTGATCACCGGCCTGCAGACGATGCCCTCGATCGCCTGGTTCCCGCTCGCCATCCTGCTGTTCCAGCTCAGTGAGAGCGCGATCCTGTTCGTGATCGTGCTCGGCGCGGCGCCGTCGATCGCCAACGGCCTGATCGCGGGCGTCGACTACACGCCGCCGATCCTGCTGCGGGCGGGGAAGATCCTGGGGCTGCGCGGCTTCGCGCTGTACCGGCATCTGATCCTGCCCGCGTCGCTTCCGGCGTTCGTGACCGGGCTCAAGCAGGGCTGGGCGTTCGCGTGGCGCAGCCTGATGGCGGGCGAGCTCCTGGTGATCATCGGGCATCACACGTCACTCGGCGTCCGCCTGGAGTACGCCCGGGAGAACATCGACGCACCCGACATGATCGCGATCATGATCGTGATCCTGGTGATCGGCATCGTGATCGACCGGCTGTTCTCCGCCGCCGACCGCACCCTGCGCGCCCGGCGCGGCCTCGACCCGTCCTGAACCACCCACGGAGGAGGCGACCGCCGAAGCCGCACCCGAGCCCGGCCTGAACCGGCCAAGAGTCCGGCTAACCCCTTATCACCCATTCCGTAGCGGCCGAATTCGTGACATCGTCCACGCCGTAACCTCGCATTTGATCAAGAGGAGGCACGCCCGTGCGGGCTCGTGTCATCGGCGTGGCCGGCCTGATGCTGCTGGTGGGGGCCGGAACGGCCGCCGCCGACGACGCGCATCCGTCGCTGCGGTTCGCCGTATCGTTCCCCTCGTCCCTTCGGCAGGCCGCCGCGGACGGCCGCGTGTACGTCGTGCTCTCCCGCAAGGACACGCCGGAGCCGCGCGAGCAGATCGACATCACCGGCGGCGTGCCCTTCTGGGGCCGGAACGTCGACGGCCTGCGGCCCGGACGCACCGCGTACGTGGACGGGCAGGCGTACGGCTATCCGCTGGAGCGGCTGCGCGACCTGCCGTCGGGGCGCTACACGGTGCAGGCGTTCTTCAACGTCTACACGACGTTCCACCGCGCCGACGGCTCGACCGTGAAGCTCCACATGCCGTGCGGCGACGGGCAGGATCTGTTCAACTCGCCCGGCAACATGTACGGCACGCCGCAGACGATCGACGTCGCGCCACGGCGCTCCGGAACGATCCGGCTGAATCTGGACCACGTGATCACGCCTGCCCAGCCGGTGCCGGCCGGCGGCACCTGCCAGCAGGGCAACCCTGCGGACACTCCCCACGTCAAGCACATCAAGATCCTCAGTCCGTCCCTGTCGAAGTTCTGGGGACAGCCGATGTACGTCGGCGCGAACGTGCTCCTGCCCGCCGACTACGACGCCTCCGGGAACACGCGGTACCCGGTCGAGTACCACTTCGCGCACTTCACGACGAACGCTCCGCACGGCTTCCGCGAGGACCAGGGCAACGCCTTCTCCAAGTGGTGGATGTCGGGGAGCGCACCCCGGTTCATCAGTGTGGAGGTCCGCGAGGAGAACCCCTTCTACGACTCCTCGTACGTGGTGAACTCCGCGAACCTCGGCCCGTACGGCGACGCCACCACCAAGGAGCTGATCCCCGCGATCGACGCCCGGTTCCGTACGATCGCGGCGCCCTGGGCGCGCATCACGGCGGGCGGCTCGACGGGCGGCTGGGAGGCGCTCGCGAGCCAGGTCTTCTATCCGGACGTGTACGGCGGGACGTTCGCCGGCTATCCGGACCCGGTCGACTTCCACCGTCACCAGATCGTCAACGTGTACGGCGACGCGAACGCCTACGACACGATCCGCGACTGGGACCGCACGCCCCGCCCGGACAGCCGGAACGTCGCCGGCGACACCAACTACGTGATGGCGCAGGAGAACCTCTGGGAACTGGCGCGCGGCGACCGTGACCGGTCCGGGGGCGCCTGGGCGATCTGGGAGGCGGTGTACGGCCCGCAGGGCGCGGACGGCTATCCGGCGCTCGCCTGGGACAAGCGGACGGGTGCGATCGATCCCGCCGTCTCCGCACGGTGGAAGCCGATGGACCTGAGCGCCAAGCTCGCCGCCGAATGGCCGGCCCTCGGCCCGAAGCTCCAGGGCAGGATCTACGTCTACGTCGGCGACACCGACACCTACTTCCTCAACGACGCCGTGGAGCTGCTGCAGCAGACCCTCGGCGCGCGCACGTCGCCCACCGCGGACGCGACGTTCGTGTACGGCCGCGCCAAGCAGCACGGCTGGTCGCCGTACACCGCGCAGGAGTGGTTCACGGTCTACGCCGACTACATCGCCCGCCACGCCCCGGCCGGCACCGACGTCCGCGCCTGGCGCGGCCCGGCGGCGAAGGCCCGGCTGAACCCCTCCGGCGGCGTCATCGTGCCCCCGGAGAAGTCGGTCGGCCTCCCCCGCTGACCGCTCCGCTCCCCCCACCGAACGGCGACGGTCCCGCTCCGGAGAGCTCCGGAGCGGGACCGTACTTCGTCAGACCGCCAGTGCGGCACAGTACACCGCCGGACCGCCGGTGCGGGGTCGTGCGGCGTCAGACCGCCGGCGCGTCACCGTCGGACCCCCGGCGCGGACCGTCACCGTCAGACCGCCCGCGCCGGACCGTGCGGCGTCAGATCGCCGGTGCCGGGCCGGGACCCGGCTCGAGGTCGTCGATCGTCTCGGCTAGCCGCTCAGGCGCCTTCCGGACCGAGCTGAGCGGAGCGGCGATGTCCTCCAGGGATGCCCCCTCGCATCGCACGCCGAAGATCGCGGCAACGACTCCGGCGAGGCCCATGACGCCCGCCGCGATGAGGTAGGCGATGAACAGCTTGCCCCGGTCCGGGTGGTCCTGGTCGCCGATCAGGGAGCCGAAGATCGTCGGACCGAGCGCCCCGAAGACCTGGGCGATCGCGAAGAACAGCGCGATCGCCTGGGAACGCAGCTCCATCGGGAAGATCTCGCTCACGGTGAGGTAGCCCGAGCTGGCCGCCGCCGAGGCGATGAAGAAGATCACCGTCCAGAGCGCCGTCTGCGTGAACGCCGTCAGGGATCCGATCTTGAACAGGTAGCCGCTGACCGCGAGGAGCACGCCGGACACGAGGTACGTCCCGGCGATCATCTGCTTGCGGCCGATCGTGTCGAACAGCCGGCCGATCAGCAGCGGGCCCAGGAGGTTCCCGGCCGCGAAGGCGAAGAAGTACTTCGCCACATCGTGGTCGGAGACTCCGTAGAAGTGCTTGAGCACGAGGCCGTACGTGAAGAAGATCGCGTTGTAGAGGAACGACTGGCTGATCATCAGCGTGGCGCCGAGGAGCGACCGCGAGGGGTACTGCCGGAACAGGATCCGCGCGACCTGGAGGAACGACACCGACTCCTGCGGGCGCACCTCGATGTACTTGTCGGGGTCGACGGGCTCGAGGGTCTTGCCGGAGGCCTCGACCTCGCGTTCGATCAACGCGACGGTCTTCTCCGCCTCTTCCGCCTGCCCGTGGGCGAGCTGCCAGCGTGGGCTCTCCGGCAGCGTGCGCCGCAGCCCCCAGATCGCCAGGCCGAGGATCGGCCCGATGAAGAAGCCGACCCGCCAACCCCAGTTGTCGGGCAGGATGTCCTTGTTGAGCAGGATGTACTCGCTCAGCGACGCGATGATCGCACCGAACCAGTAGGTGCCGCTGACCGCCAGGTCGACCCGGCCGCGATAGCGTGCCGGGATCAGTTCGTCGATCGCGGAGTGGATCGCCGCGTACTCGCCGCCGATGCCCATTCCGGCGATGAAGCGGAGGGCGAGGAAGCTCGCGTAGTTGAACGAGAACGCGGTCAGACCGTTGGCGATGAGGTAGAGCCCGAGAGTGGCGATGAAAAGCTTGCGCCGTCCGAGCTTGTCGGACAGCCGGCCGAACACCAGCGCGCCGACCACCTCACCGATCAGGTAGATGGTCGCCGAGAACCCGACCTCCTGCGAGCTGAGGTGCAGGGTTCCGGCGTGTTGCAGGACCGGTCCGACGATGCTGGCGATCTGAATCTCCAGCCCGTCGAGCACCCAGGCCACCCCGAGGGCGGCGATCATCCGGGTGTGGAAGCGTGACCAGGGCAGCCGATCGATCCGCGCGGGTACTAGGCTCCGCACGGTGGGCTGCAGCGGGGAAGCGCCCACGTCGTCTCCTTTGCCGTGTGATTGGTTGCATACCGTCAGGATTCGATCACGGTAGAAAGCCCACACGACGTAGTGAAGGGATCGCGGACAGATCTGAGGTTCCGGGAGCGGTTCATCGCTTCCCACCCGTTAAGCACTAAAAGTCACCGCATATGCATATTGCGGCGAATTGCCGCATACACCCGATATGCACAGGCGGGTGGACACCGGCCGTCGCCCTTCCGACGCGGACCGCGGCTCAGCGACCGCACCGATCAGAGGCGGATCACAGACCGTCGGGAGTCCGGCCCGCCGGAGTCCCGCCGGGGGGCGTCGGCACCGGCGGGAAGCTGGGCCCGCCGGGCGGCGGCACGACGGGGGGCTTGGGCCCCTTCTTCGCGCCCTTGCTGACGTAGATGGTGATCGTCTCGCCGGGCTCGACCGATGCGCCGGCACCGGGCGACGTACGCGCGACGGTGCCCTTGGCGTACGTGTCGGAGTCGACGCGTGGCCCGAAGCTCACGTCGAAGCCCGCCGCGCTCAGCCGGCCGGCGGCCTCCGACGGGCTGAGGCCGAGCACGTCGGGGACGTGGACGCGGTCCTCGCCGGAGCCCTCGCTGTAGTAGTCGCTCGGCGGGCTGTGGAAGTCGTGCTCGGGCACGTCCTCCAGCGCGCCGAGCATCGTCTGCCGCCAGATGGGCGCGGGGATGTCCGCGCCGAACACCTCGCCGAAGCAGCGGCCGCCCAGACACACGTCCCGCAGGGGATGCCGGTAACCGCCGCGCGGATCGCCGACCCAGACCGCGCTCGCCAGGTCGGGCGTGTACCCGGCGAACCAGGCCGACGAGAACCCGTCGACGGTGCCGGTCTTGCCCGCGGCGGGACGGCCGATGCCCATGCCGGCCGCCGTGCCCTTGGTGAGCACGCCCTCCAGCACGTGGTTGACCGCGTCGGCGACGCCCTTGTCGATCGCCTGGTGGCAGCCGGCGCTCGGAATCTTCAGCTCGTGGCCGGCCGTGTCGGTGATCTTCTTGAGGACGATCGGCTTGCAGTACTCGCCGCGCGCCGCGAACGCCGCGTACGCCGCCGCCAGGCGCACCGGCGAGACCGTGTTGAAGCCCAGCGTGAACGAGGGGTACTGCTGCAGCGCGGAACCGTCGGCGCGCCGCATGCCGAGCTTCTCGGCCATCTTGACCGTGTCGCAGAGGCCGACCTGCTTCTCCAGTTTCAGGAAGAACGTGTTGACCGAGTGCCACGTGCCGGTGACCAGGCTGAACGACCGGCCGCCCTCGCCGTCGGCGGCGTTGCCCAGCGACTCGTTGGAGCTCACCGATCTTCCGTCGCAGTCACGGAACCCGGTCGGGGTGTAGTGGTCGGGAGCCTCAAGGCGGTGACCGAAGGGCATGCCCTGGTCCAGGGCGGCCGCCAACGTGAAGATCTTGAAGGTGGACCCGGCCTGCATGCCGATGCTGGTGCCGTGATCGGAGTCGGCGGCGAAGTTGACCCAGGTCTTGCCCCGCTGCTCGGCGGGCCCCAGTTTTCGATCGACGGCCATGGCCTTGATCTCGCCGGTGCCCGGCTCGACGAGCGCCTCGGCGGCCGCCTTGTGGCTGGAGTTCTTCGGCGGCACGTAGTGATCGACCGCGTGCTGCGCGGCCTGCTGCATCCGGGGGTCCAGGGTCGTCCGGATCGTCAGCCCGCCGCCCTGGAGCAGTTTCTGCCGCTGTTTGACGGTCGCGCCGAAGGCCGGGTCGTCGAGGATCTCACGTTCGACGTAGTCGCAGAAGAACGGCGCGGAGCTCTCCACGCAGCCGTTCGGGGTCGACTTGATGTGCAGGTTCAGGGGCGCCCGCTGGGCGGCCGACGCGGTGGCGGCCGGGATCCAGCCGAGCTCGCGCATGCGGTCCAGCACGGTGTTGCGCCGCTGCGTGGCCAGGCCCGGGTTGACGGTCGGGTCGTAGGCGTACGGATAGCGGACGATGCCGGCGAGGAGCGCGGCGTCGGCGAGGGAGAGCTGGGCGGCGGGCTTGCCGAAGTAGTGCCGGGAGGCCGCCTCGATCCCGTACGCGCCGCTGCCGAAGTAGGCGATGTTGAGGTACCGCTCGAGGATCTGGTCCTTGGTGAGCTGCTTCTCGATCGCCACGGCGTAGCGGAGCTCGCGGAGTTTCCGCGAGGGTGTCTCCGCCCGGGCCTCCCGGCGTTCCGCGTCGTTGTCGGCGGTCTCGACGAGGAGGTTCTTGATGTACTGCTGGGTGATGCCCGACCCGCCCTGCGTCACCTCTCCGGCGGCGAGGTTGCTGGCGAGGGCGCGCACCGTGGCCTTGAAGTCCAGCCCGCCGTGTTCGTAGAAGCGGCTGTCCTCGATGGCGAGGATCGCCTTGCGCATGATGGGCGCCACCTTGTTCAGGGGCACGTCCAGGCGGTTCTCGTAGTAGAACGTCGCGAGCTTCGACCCGTCGGCGGCCAGGATCACCGAGCGCTGCGCGACCGGCGGGGTGCGCAGATCGCCGGGGATGCCCTCGAACCAGTTCGCGCTGTTACGCGCGCCGATGCCGGCCACCCCGACGGTGGAGAAGGCGATCAGCGCCACCAACACCCCGGCGACGACACCGGTGCCCGCGAGACGCCCGATGATCCCCAAGGCGTCTCGCTGCGGACTGACCCCAGATGACACGGGGTCAGCGTACGACGAACCGGACCCAGAGGGATCTCACTGCCCTAACAAAACACCACCGAATACCCCCATATGAGGCGAATGCCACACAAACGAGTTCGCGTCACTCCCGGATCGACGGCCAGAAGAACGGCAGGCCCATGATTATCGGGCGCGACGTGCCGCCGTCCGGCTCGTGCGGCTCGGTCTCGCCCCCATCCTGGTCCCCCGCCGCGTCCTTGTCGTTGTTCTTGTCCTTGTCCTTGTTCTTGTCTTTGTCCTTGTCGTCCTCCTTCTCGCCGTCCCCCTTCCGGAAGTAGTCCCCGGGCGGGCCGTGGAAGCCGTGCTCCGGGACTCCTCGCAGCGCCGCCTCCATCGTCTCCCGCCAGATCGGCGCGGGCACGTCCGCGCCGAACACCTCGCCGTAGCAGGCGTCCCCCAGGCAGACGTCGCGCAGCGGATGCTTGTATCCGCCTCGCGGGTCACCGACCCAGACGGCGCTGGCCATGTCCGGGGTGTACCCGGCGAACCAGGCGGCCGAGAAGTTGTCGACCGTGCCCGTCTTACCGGCCGCGGGCCGCCCGATGTCGTTGCCCTTGGCGGTGCCCTTGGTCAGCACCCCCTGGAGCACGTGACTGACCGCGTCGGCGACGCCCTCGTCGATGGCCTGGTGGCACTTGGCTCGCGGCGCAGGCAGCGATCCGGTCGGCCCGTCGATCCGCGTGATCGCGATCGGGCGGCAGTACCGGCCGCGCGCCGCGAACGCCGCGTACGCGGCCGCGAGCCGCAGCGGCGAGACGGTGTTGAACCCGAGCGTGAACGACGGGTACTGCTCCAGCTTCTCCCCCGTGGCCCGGCGCATGCCCAGGCGATTGGCCATCTTGTACGTCGCACACAGCCCGACCTCCCGCTCCAACTGGAGGAAGAAGGTGTTCACCGAATGCCAGGTGCCGGTCACGAGTGTGAACTTCTTCCCGCCCTCCCCGTCGGCCGCGTTGCCGAGGGAGACGTTGGGGTCGCCGACCCGGTTCCCGTCGCAGTTTCGGAATCCGGTGGGGACGAAGGACTTCGGCGCGTCGAGCTCGTCCCCGAACGCCATGCCCTTGTCCAGCGCCGCCGCCAGGGTGAACACCTTGAACGTCGACCCCGCCTGCATGCCCAGGCTGGAGCCGTGGTCGGCGTCGGCGGCGAGGTTCACCCACAGGGTGCCCCGCTTGGTGCTGTCGCCCATCCGCCGGTCGATGGCCATCGCGGTGATCTCTCCCGTCCCTGGCCGGACGAGAACCTCAGCAGCCGCCTTACCCGACTTGTTGTCAGGCGGTACGTAGTGGTTCAGGGCACGTTGCGCGGCTTTCTGCATGCCGGGTTCGAGCGTGGTGTGGATCTGCAGGCCGCCCCGCTGCAGCAGGAACCGGCGTTCCTGCGCCGTCTTGCCGAACGCCCGGTTTGCCAGGATCTCCCGCTGTACGTAGTCGCAGAAGAACGGCGCCGAGCTCTCCACGCAGCCGTTCGGCGTGCCGGTGAGCCGCAGTTCGAGCGGCCGGGTCTTCGTCTCGGCGGCCTGCTGCGGGGTGATCACTTTCAGTTCCGCCATGCGGTCGAGGACGGTGTCGCGGCGTTCCCGGCCCCGCATCGGGTGCAGGTTCGGGTTGTACGTCTGCGGCGCGCGTACGATCCCCGCGAGCGTCGCCGCCTGGACGAGGGTCAGGTCGGCGGCGTGCACCCGGAAGTAGTGCCGGGCCGCCTCCTCCACGCCGTACGCGCCGTCGCCGAAGTAGGCGATGTTGAGATACCGCTCGAGGATCTGGTCCTTGGTGAGGTGCTTCTCCAGGGCGACGGCGAACCGCAGTTCGCGCAGTTTGCGGGCCGCGGTGGGTTCGAGCGCCTCCCGGCGCGCCGTGGTGGTGGTCGCCGTCTCGGCGAGGGCGTTCTTGACGTACTGCTGGCTGAGCGTGGAACCGCCCTGGATGACGGTGCCCGCGCTGAGGTTGGCGACCAGCGCCCGTACGATGCCTTTCGCGTCGAGCGCCCCGTGGTGGTAGAAGCGGCTGTCCTCGATGGCGATGATCGCCTGCCGCATGATCGGGGCCACGCTGGCGAGCGGCACCTCGAGGCGGTTCTCGTAGTAGAACGTCGCGAGCTTCGACCCGTCGGCGGCCAGGATGACCGACCGCTGCGGGAGCACCGGGGAGATCAGCGCGTGGGGCAGCGTCTCGAAGGTGTGCCTGGCATGCTTGACGCCCAGCCCGGCGGGCAGCGCGAACTGCAGCACGAGAACCGCCGACAGCACGCCTGCGGCGACCCCGGCGATCAGTAGATCTGAGAGCCGCGCCGATCGCCCCCGCGAATGCTTCTCCACACTTCGCGGTCATCCCCACACAGACGGTGACCGGAAACCTGTAGGGCGCGTCCCGGCGGCGTACGAGACGTGAGCGGGTGCCGCGCCGGCCGCCCCGCCCCACGATCCGTGGGCGAACACGGGGGTGCCGCGCAGAGCGCTTCGCCCCCCAGGATCCGTAGGCGAACCAAGAGGGTTCAGCGCCGGGCCCCGGATCCGTAGGCGAGCACGGGAGGGTGCCGCGCCGGGGTCCGTGGGCGAACGCCGACGTCGGCCTGCCCTCAGGCCGCCGCGCCGCCGGGTGGGAGGGCTACTCGGCGTCTTCTCGCCGCTCGACGCGGTCGTGGAAGCGCCGGGCGGCGGCGCGGAGCTCGGCTTCGGGGTCGCGGCCCTCCTCGCGGAGGCGGCGGACGAGCGCGAACAGGTCCGCGCCGACCTCGTCGTCGCTGAAGAGTTCCTCCGGCACCCCGGCCTTGGCGGCGCGCCGCTGCAGCTGGGCGGCGAGCGAGAGCGCCGGCTGCGCCATCGGGACGCCCTGGAAGATCGACGCGTCCTCACCGCGCTCGGCCGACTTGATCTTGTCCCAGTTGGCGTTGACCTCGTCGGCGTCCGCGACCGTGACGTCACCGAACACGTGCGGATGCCGGCGGACGAGCTTCTCGACGATGCCCTCGGCCACGTCGTCCACGGTGAAGTCCGGCGACACCTCCGCGTGGAACGCCACCTGCATCAGGACGTCGCCGAGTTCCTCGCGCAGCGCCTCCAGGTCACCGCCCTCGATCGTGTCGACGACCTCGTACGCCTCCTCCAGCAGGTACGGCGCGAGGGAGGCGTGCGTCTGCTTGCGGTCCCAGGGGCACTCGCGCCGCAGCGTCTCCATGACGGCGACGAGGTCGAGGAACCGCGCGCCGGGCAGGTCGTACGCGCCCTGGACGACCTCGATCTGCGGCGGCTCGTCCAGCCCGACGAGGATCGAGCCGACCGAGCGCATCAGCGTCTCGTCGCCCTCGGGGTCGACCAGCCACACGACCGTGCCCGATGAGGCCTCACGGACGAGGGCGGCGGCGTCCGCCTCGGTGATCTCGACCTCCACGCCGGCCTGCCGGACGTACGGCAGCTGCGGGTGCTCGGCCGTGCCGGTGAGCACCCGGTCGGCCGAGCGCAGGGCCTCCCAGGCCGGCCAGGTCAGCTGCCCCGGCGCGACCCGCGGCGAGGACGCGAGGAAGGTCAGACCTGGCACGAGGTCCCGCCGCTCGCGCTGGGCGTGCCGGAGTCCGGCTTGGACAGGGTGGGGCAGACCGGGCCGAGCGTCATGTGCTGGAAGTCGAAGGAGCCGTAGCGCGGGTTCACGTCGAGCTTGAGGCGGCGCCCCGCCCGCTGGTAGCTGCCGGCGACCTGCTGCAGCGCCTGCTGCTGCGACTGCTGGTCGGTCGCGGTCGTCACGCCGTACCGCTGCAGGACCGCCTGCCGGAGCAGGACCGACTTCGCGTAGTCGCGGCTGTACCTGACCGGCAGGCCCTGGGCGACCACGTTGGCGTCGAGCGTCGCCATCCCGCCGTTGCGCGCGATGAGCGCGTCGACCTGGCCGCCGCTGACGCGCACCCCGCCGTTACGGGCGACCTCCTCCCAGACCCTCATGTCGACGAGCTGGTAGAGGGCGCTGCGCTGCGGCGACGACGGGTCGAAGGGCACCTGCTGCCCCTGCGCCTGGGCCTGCTGGGCGATCTGCTGCGCGGCGGGGTACTTCGGCAGCTCCTTGGACCACTCGGCGACCGTCGCGTTGAGCTTCGCGACCGTGATGCGGTCGTTCCCGACCAGGGCCGCCGCGCCGGTCTTGAGGGGGCCACAGGCGGTCAGCGCGGCACCGGCGAGCACCACGCCCAGAGTGATTGTGAACGGCTTACGGGTCACAGGGCGTTCGTCCTTCTCATTCGTCGTCCGCGGCCCGTCGGTCGCGGGTACGTCCAGCGCCGGGGATCTCTTCGCCCCGGCTCGTCATCTGGCCACGGGATCGGCGAGGAACAGCGCCTCCACCAGATCGGTACACCATTTCAGCAGCTCCTGATCGCGCAGCGGGCGCCCGCCCAGCGGAGCGGTCTTGGGCACCGGCACCAGCAGCGTATTGGTCGCCGTCTTCAGGATGCTCTTCGGGTACAGGCGCTGCAGCCGCACCGTCCGCGACTCGGGCAGGCTGACCGGCGAGAACCGGATGTGGTTGCCCTGGAGGGTGACGTCCGTCAGGCCGCCCTTGCGGGCGAGGGCGCGGAACCGCGCGACCTCGAGGAGGTTCAGCACCGGCACCGGCGGGGGTCCGAAGCGGTCGGCCAGTTCGTCGCGGACGGCGACGATCTCGTCGTCGTTCTGGATCGCCGCGATCCGGCGGTACGCGTCGAGCCGCAGCCGCTCGCCGGGGACGTACTCGTGCGGGATGTGCGCGTCGACCGGCAGCTCCACCTTGACCTCGGGCGTCTCGGGGACGCCCTCCTCGCGCAGCTCGCGCACGGCCTCGCCGACCATGCGGACGTACAGGTCGAAACCGACCCCGGCGATGTGCCCGGACTGCTCGGCGCCGAGGACGTTGCCGGCCCCGCGGATCTCCAGGTCCTTCATGGCCACGAACATGCCCGCGCCCATCTCGGTGTGCTGGGCGATCGTCGCGAGCCGCTCGTGGGCGGTCTCGGTCAGCGGCACCTCGGGCGGGTAGAGGAAGTACGCGTACGCGCGTTCCCGGCCCCGGCCGACGCGGCCGCGCAGCTGGTGCAGCTGCGACAGGCCGTACATGTCGGCACGGTCCACGATCAGGGTGTTGGCGTTCGGGATGTCCAGGCCGCTCTCCACGATCGTGGTGGCGACGAGGACGTCGTACTCCTTCTCCCAGAAGTCGACCATGATCTTCTCGAGCTGGTGCTCGTTCATCTGGCCGTGCGCGACGCCGACCCGGGCCTCCGGCACGAGCTCGGTGAGGTGCTTGGCAACCTTGTCGATCGACCGCACCCGGTTGTGCACGAAGAAGACCTGGCCCTCGCGGAGCAGCTCCCGCCGGATGGCCGCCGCGATCTGCTTGTCGTCGTACGGCCCGACGAACGTCAGGACGGGGTGCCGCTCCTCTGGCGGCGTGAGGATCGTCGACATCTCCCGGATGCCGGTGAGCCCCATCTCCAGGGTGCGCGGGATCGGCGTGGCCGACATGGCCAGCACGTCGACCTGGGTGCGCATCTCCTTCATGCGCTCCTTGTGCTCGACGCCGAACCGCTGCTCCTCGTCGATGATGATCAGGCCGAGGTCCTTGAACCGGGTCTCCGGCGACAGCAGCCGGTGGGTGCCGATGACGAGGTCGACGGCGCCGTCGGCGACGCCGCGCAGCGTCTCGGCGACCTCCTTGTCGGTCTGGAACCGGCTGATCGGCTTGATCACGACCGGGAACGAGGCGAACCGCTCGGCGAACGTCGACAGGTGCTGCTGGACCAGCAGCGTCGTCGGCACCAGCACGGCGACCTGCTTGCCGTCCTGCACCGCCTTGAACGCCGCCCGCACGGCGATCTCGGTCTTGCCGTAGCCGACGTCGCCGCAGATGAGGCGGTCCATCGGGACCGCCTTCTCCATGTCGCCCTTGACCTCGTCGATGGCGGCCAGCTGGTCGGGCGTCTCGATGTACGGGAAGGCGTCCTCCAGCTCGCGCTGCCACGGGGTGTCCACCTGGAACGGGTGCCCCGGCGAGGCCTGCCGCGCGGAGTAGAGCCGGATCAGCTCGCCCGCGATCTGGCGGACGGCCTTGCGCGCCCGGCCCTTCTGCTTCTGCCACTCGGCGCCGCCGAGCCGGTGCAGGCTGGGCGCCTCGCCGCCGACGTAGCGGGTGACCTCGTCGAGCTGGTCGGTGGGCACGAACAGGCGGTCGCCCTTGGCGTACTCGATGATGAGGTACTCGCGGGTGGCGCCCTGCACGGTCCGGCTGGCCATCTCGACGTACCGGCCGACGCCGTGCTGCTCGTGCACGATGTAGTCGCCCGGGGTGAGCTGCAGCGGGTCGACGCCGCCGCGACGACGCGACGGCATCCGCCGCATGTCCTTGGTCGAGGACTTCTGCCCGGACAGGTCGGTCTCGGTGAGCACGGCGAGCTTCACGTCGTCCCAGACGAAGCCGTGTTCGAGGAGCCCACAGGCGACGTTGACGATCGCGGGCTCCGGCGGCCCGGACAGGTCGACGACCTTCGCGCCGAGGCCCTCCTCGCGGACGACCTCGGCCAGCCGCTCGGCCGGCCCGTGGCCCTCGGTGACCAGGACGACGCGCCACTCTTCGTGGATCCAGCCCTTGACGTCGGCCATCACCCGCTGGGTGTCGCCCCGGTAGGACTCCGCCGCGCGGACCCCGATCCGCAACGCCCCGCCGTCGTCATCGCCTGAGGTGTCGTCGGCGGCGATCTCGGTGAGCTCGCCCGTGGCCGCGGAGTACTCGCGCCGGGTCGGGCCGCTGCCCGCCGACTCCGCGCTCGCGAACGGGGTGATCGTCCACCACGCGAGGCCGAGCTCGGCCGTGTGGTCGCGGACCTCGTCGAGGGTCTTGTACGCGGCCGCGCCGAGGTCGATCGGCGCCTCTCCACCGGCCGCCGCGTTGACCCAGGAGGCCTCCAGGAACTCCTGGCTCGTGCTGACCAACTCAGCCGCGCGGGTGCGGATGCGCTCGGGGTCGCAGACGACCACGGAGGAACCGGCCGGCAGCACGTCGAGGAGCAGCTCCATATGGTCGGCGAGGACCGGCGCGAACGCCTCCATGCCCTCGACGGCCGCGCCGTCGGCGATCTGCTCGAGGATCTCGGCGAGCGCCGGGTGCTGGCGGCCGAGGTCACGGGCGCGCTCGCGGACGGACGCGGTGAGCGGCAGCTCCCGGCACGGCGGTGCCCACAGCCCCTCCTGCGCGATCTCCAGCGAACGCTGGTCGGCCGCCTTGAAGTAGCGGATCTCCTCGACCTGGTCGCCCCAGAACTCCACCCGCAGCGGATGCTCCTCGGTGGGCGGGAACACGTCGAGGATGCCGCCGCGGACGGCGATCTCGCCGCGCTTCTCGACCAGGTCGACGCGGTTGTACCCGCCGTCGACGAGGCGGCGCACGGCGTCGTCCAACTCGACGTCGTCGCCGGCCCGCAGGCGCACGGGCTCCAGGTCTCCGAGCCCGGACACGAGGGGCTGCAGCACGGCCCGCACGGGGGCGACGACGACCTGCAGCGGACCGGCCGCCGGGTCGTCGGGGTCGCCGTGGGCCAGCCGCCGCAGCACGGCGAGGCGCTGGCCGACCGTGTCCGAACGCGGCGACAGGCGCTCGTGCGGCAGCGTCTCCCAGGCCGGGAACTGCGCGACGGCGGCGGGGTCGAGCAGGCTCGTCAGGGCCGCGGTGAGGTCCTCGGCCTCCCGGCCGGTCGCGGTGACCATCAGGACGGTGCGCCCACGCTCGCGGGCGAGCGCGGCGCCGAGGACCGGGCGCAGCGCGGGCGGCGCGACGAGGTCCAGGTGGGCGTCGGCACTCTTGAGGGCGCGGACGAGTGCGGGATCGGCGGCGGCGACGTCGAGCAGTCCGGAAAGCGTCATCAGCTCATCAAGGGTGAGGCAGCGTGAAGGCCCGAGAGCGATCTCACCCCCGGGGTCACCAGCCTACGCGCCGCGTGTACCACACGCCGCCCGTGCCCCGCCCGAGCGGGTACGCCCCTGCCCCGTGCCCCCGCACGACACGCACAATGTCGAATGTGAGCACGGGGAGCGAGCGGAGGGCTACGCTCCGGGGCGTGACCGAGCTGCGCACGCCGCCGACCTTCGACGGTGACCTCTTCCGCGAACGCGTTCGCGCGTACGCCGAGGAGAGGCCCTTCGAGCGACTGCACGTCCTCGACGCCGGATGCGGCCGGAAGGCTCCGCTCGAGCTGGGCGCCGTCGAGTGCCACGTCACCGGGGTCGACGTCGACCTGCCGGACGTCCGCGCGCGTGTCCGGGTCCGCCGTGACCTCGACGCCTGGCATCTGGGGGATCTGCGGACGGTGCCCATGCCGCCGCGCGTGTACGACGTCGTGCACGCCTCGTACCTGATCGAGCGGATCCCGCACGCCGAGCTGGTCCTCGACCGGATCGTCGCGGCACTGAAGCCGGGCGGGCTGCTGCTCGTGCGGTTCCATGACCGCGACACCGCCTTCGGACGTCTGGACCGGGTCGCGCCGCGGTGGCTGCGGTCCGTGCTCTGGCAGCGCGAGACCCCGCCGCACGCGGTGTACGAACGGGCCGCGTCGCTGTCCGGGATGCGGGCGTACTGCCTCATGCGCGGGCTGGTCGTCACCGAAGAGCACACGTCCGCCGCGACGGTGACCAGGTCGGGGCTGGCCGTGACCATGCTGTGCCGGGCCCTGGCCGCCTTGTCCCGGAATCGGGTGACCTCGGCGTACAGCGAGGCCACCATGGTGATCCGCAAGCCGGAGAATCGCTACGCGCGCATCATCTGAGGTGACGTGGGCAGAGCGTAGAGTTCAATGGTCAACGGTCGAGACACGATCGGAGCCTGCGTTGACGACGGAAGCCGGCGACCTACGCGACATGCCGAGCCTCACGCCCGGCCCGGCCGAGCTGGCCGACCTCGAACTGCTGCTGAACGGCGCGTTCCATCCGCTGACCGGTTTCCTCGGGGCGGTGGACGCGGCGACGGTGGCCGCCGCCGGGCGGCTGGCCGACGGCACGCCCTGGCCGGTCCCGGTGACGCTCGCGATACCGGAGGACCTGACCAAGGAGGAGCGGCTGGTCCTGGCCGACCCGGAGGGGGTGCCGGTGGCGGTCCTCCACGTGACGGAGACGTGGCGGGACGCCGCCTCTCCGCCCGGGTTCCCGGAGGGCGATCCGCTCCGGACGTCGGCGACGACGTCGTGGCGGGCGGCCGGCCCGGTCGAGGCGCTGGGCGCTCCGGAGCACGGGCCGTTCCGCCGGCTGCGCCGGTCTCCGCGCGAGGTGCGCGCCGAGCTGGCGGGAGCGACGACGCTGGCGATCGCGACCCGCACTCCGCTGCACCGGCGGCACCTGGGGCAGTTGCGGCAGCTCGCCGAGAAGCTCGACGCGCGGCTGCTGCTGCTCCCGTTGATCGGCGAGGGGCACGACGACGCCCTCGTCCGCGCCGTGCTGGCCGTACGCCGGGAGCTGCCGGCCGACTCGCTCGTCGTTCCGGTGCCGTTGATCGAGCGGCCGGGCCGCGACCTGGCCCTCGCCGCCCACGTCGCCGCCGCGTACGGCGCCACGCACTTCTTCACGGCCGACTCCGAGGAGTCCGCCCACGCCGCCGGCGCCGCCCTCGTGGTCGCGACCGGGGACGTGCCGATCGAGCTCGTCACGCCGGAGCCGTGGGCGTTCGACGAGAGCGTCGAGGTGTGGCGGCCGCTCTCCAAGATCGAGGCCGATCATGTCCGGCCCGAGCCGACCGACGCGGAGCTGGCCGCGCTGCTGGATCGCGGCGAGAAGATTCCGGAGTGGTTCACGCTGCCGGTGGTGGCGGAGGAGCTGCGCCGCGCCCATCCGCCGCGGCACGGCCGGGGCCTCACCGTGTTCTTCACCGGGCTGTCCGGCTCGGGCAAGTCGACGATCGCGCGCGGGCTGGCCGACGCCCTCGTCGAGCGGGGCGGCCGCACGGTCACCCTCCTCGACGGCGATGTCGTACGCCGGCTGCTGTCGGCCGGCCTGACGTTCTCCAAGGACGACCGCGACCTCAACATCCGCCGAATCGGGTACGTCGCTGCCGAGATCACCCGGCACGGCGGGGTCGCGATCTGCGCGCCGATCGCCCCGTACGCCGCGACCCGGGCGGAGGTGCGCCGCATGGTGAACGCCACGGGCGACTTCGTCCTCGTGCACGTGGCGACGCCGCTGGAGGAGTGCGAGCGCCGCGACCGTAAAGGCCTGTACGCCAAGGCGCGGGCCGGTCTCATCCCAGAGTTCACCGGGATCTCCGATCCGTACGAAGTGCCGGATGACGCCGAGCTCACCCTGGACACCACGGAGCTGACGCCGGAGGCGGCGGTGGAGCGGGTGCTCGACCTGCTGGTCGCCGGCGGCTGGGTGCGCTCAGAGTAAGGAACGAGTCACCGAGCGCGCACGGGGGCCTGTCTGGCGCGTCCCTGCCGTCACCACATACTCTGAATGTCCGACTTTCCCGATTTAACGGGTAGGGCATACGGATGCACTTCGATTATCAGATGGCGCTCGGGTCGTTCCTCGTGGCGATCATCGTCGGGCTGACCGGCATGGGCGGCGGCGCCCTAATGACGCCGATGCTCACGGTCTTCTTCGGCGTTCCGCCCCTGACCGCGGTCTCCAGCGACCTCGTCGCCGCCGCCGTGATGAAGCCGGTGGGCAGCCTCGTCCACCTCCGTAAGGGCACGGTCAACCTGCGTCTCGTCGGCTGGCTGTGCGCGGGCTCCGTGCCGACCGCGTTCTGCGGAGTGCTCCTCGCCCGAGCCCTCGGCCGCGGCAACAACGTGCAGAACGTCATCGAGATCGCCCTCGGGGTGGCCCTCCTCATCGCCGCCGCAGGCCTGACCGTCCGCAGCTACCTGACGATGGCCGACCGCGCCCCCCGGCGCGCGGCGCGCCGCCCGTCGTCCGGCGAGGGCTCCGAGGCGGCACCCACGTCGATCTCCGTACGCCCGATCCCGACCATGCTGGTCGGAGCGGTGGGCGGCCTCGTCGTCGGCATGACCTCGGTCGGCTCCGGCTCACTGATCATCGTGGCGCTGCTCGCGCTCTACCCGAGACTCACGGCCAACCGGCTCGTCGGCACCGACCTCCTCCAGGCCGTGCCCCTGGTCTGGTCGGCGGCCCTCGGCCACATCCTGTTCGGCGATTTCAAGCTCGAGGTCACCCTCGCGCTGCTGGTCGGCTCGATCCCCGGCGTCTTCATCGGCTCTCTGGCCTCGTCCCGGGCGCCGGGCGGCCTCATCCGGTGGGCGCTGGCGTTCGTCCTGCTGGCGTCGGCCCTGAAGATGTTCGACGTCGGCACCACCCCGATGGCGTGGGCGCTGATCGCCGCGGCCATCGGCGGTACGGCGGTCTGGTCGCTCCTGCGCACCTGGAACGGCCTGCGACCGCTACCGTTCCCGCGCAACGGCGCGTCGTCCGCCCGGACGGTCCGAGCCGGCCGCGAACCAGACCCATCCGTCCTCACCCGCTGACCGTTCGCCGACCGGCGGAGGTCCGGTCAACCCGGGCAATCCGAGCCGGCCGCGAAACGAGCACACCCGTCCTCACCCCGCTGACCGCCGACGGAGGCCCGGTCGACCCGAGCGGCCCAGGCGGACCGCGGACCGGGCACGCCCGTCCTCACCCGCTGACCATCCGCCGACCCGGCGGAGCTCCAGTCGACCCGCGCGGCCCGAACCAAGCGCGAGCACACCCGTCCTCACCCTCGTCGGCCCGGCGGGGGTCCGGGTGACCGGATCCGGTCAGAGGCGCCTCACGACACGGCACCCCCGCCGGGCGGCGCGGACGGATCCGCGCTGCCCTGACGCACCTCAGCGACGACGGTGGCGCCGTGTGCGGTCCACCGCGAACGGCCGCCCCGCCACCTCTCATGCGCCGTCGCATGCGCTCCGGTTCGCCGCGTTCGGGGTGATCGTCCGTACGGTGGGGGCGTGGACCTGACGCGGGCGCGCCGCCGGATCGCGGCGGTTCCGCCGTGGGCGAGGGAGCCGGCCCTGTGCGCGGTCGTCGCGGCGGCGACCGTCTATCGCATCGGCACCGCGACGCCGGACACGGGCGACCGGACCCCGGACGCGGCGGCCTACGGCATCGGGCTGGCGATGGCGCTGGCCCTGCTCCTGCGCGGCCGCCGGCCGGCCCTGACGATCGGCGTCATCTCCCTGCTCTGGTTGATCTACCACGTGGCGGACTACCCGGGCGGAGCGCCGGCCGTCGCGGTGTGGGTCGCCCTCTATTCGGCCGCCGCCGCCCCTCGCCGGTGGGCGGCCCTCTCCCTGTCGGGCTGGATGATCGTGTCCGACGCCCTGGCCCGGACGAAGCACAGCGGCGTCGGCCTGTTCGACGCCGCGCTCGACGGGTCGACGGTCGTGTTCGTCGCCGCGCTCCTGCTGGGCGACGCCGTACGCAGCCGCCGTGCCCGGCGGGCGGAGTTCGAGGCGCGGCTGGCGCTCCTCGCGGCGCACCGGGACCAGGTCGCCGCCCAGCGCCTCGTCGAGGAGCGGATCCGCATCGCCCGCGAACTCCACGACGTGTCCGCCCACACCATCGCCGTCATCAATGTGCAGGCGAGCGTGGCCGCGGAACTGCTGACCGAGGCGCCTGCCCAGGCGAGGGAGGCGATCGAGGCGGTACGGCGCGCCGGCGGTGAGGCGCTGGCCGAGCTGCGGGCGACCGTCGGCGTCCTGCGGGACCCCGCCGAGGGCGACGTGCAGCCCCCCGCCCCCGGAATCGACCGGCTCGACGACCTGGCCCGAGCGGTCGGCACCGGCGGCCCGCGTGTCGAGGTGCGGATCGAAGGCGAGCGCCGCCCGCTGTCGCGTCTGGTGGAGTTCACGGCGTACCGGATCGCACAGGAGGCACTCACGAACGCGTTGCGCCATGCCAACGCCGACCTGGTAGAGATCCTGGTCCGATACGACGACGGAGGCATCGCGCTGGAAGTACGCGACGACGGCGGCCACGACGACCGTACAGCCGGACGCGCCCGGCCCGGCCACGACGACCACGCGACCGGCCACGCCGATCCCGACGGCGACGACCGCGCGACCCGGCAAGACCACGACGACCGGACGGCCGGACGCGCCGGGTCTTGCCACGACGACCGAGTGCCCGGGCATGCCGAGCCGGGCGACGACCCCGCGACCCCGCGGACCCGGCGAGACCACGACGACCGTTCGGCCTGGCACGCCGAGCCGGGCCACGGCCTGCGCGGTATGGCGGAGCGGGCGGTCGGCCTCGGCGGCCGGTTCACCGCCGGTCCGTTCCAGTGGCCCGACGGAGGACGGGGCTTCCAGGTACGCGCCTGGCTACCGGACGAGGAGGCGACGTGACCGACCCGCCCCGCGCTGGCGGACAAGGGGACGATGTGACCGCCCCGGCCTGCCCAGCACTGCCGGACAAGGAGCCGATGTGACCGCCCCGCACCGCCCAGCACTGCCGGACGAGGAGGCGGCATGACCGCCCGGACGTATGCCTGGCCGCCGGACGAGGAGACGACGTGACGATCCGGGTGCTGCTGGCCGATGACCAGACGCTGGTCCGGGCGGGCTTTCGCATCCTCCTGGAGCGGGCGGACGACATCGAGGTGGTCGCGGAGGCCGCCGACGGTGAGGAGGCCGTCGCGCTGACCCATGCCCACCGCCCCGACGTGGTCCTCATGGACGTGCGGATGCCCGGCACCGACGGGCTGGCGGCGACCCGGAGAATCCTGGCCGACGAGCGCACGCCGGACGTGAAGGTGATCGTCCTGACGACCTTCGACCTGGACCGGTACGTTTTCACCGCGCTGCACGCGGGTGCCAGCGGGTTCCTCCTGAAGGACATCGAACCGGACACTCTGCGGCAGGCGGTGCGCACCGTGTTCGCCGGTGACGCGCTCCTCGCGCCCCAGGTCACCCGGCGATTGATCGCGACGTTCGTGGGACGGCCGGGAGATTCCGCGCCCCAGCCGGACCTGTGGACCGCCCTCACCGACCGGGAACGCCAGGTCGTGTCGCTCGTGGCCGAGGGGCTGACCAACCAGGAGATCGGAACGCGGCTCGCGATGAGCCCGGCGACCGCCAAGACCCACGTCAACCGGGCGATGACGAAGCTGAGGGCACGGGATCGCGCCCAGCTCGTGGTGTTCGCCTACCGGTCGGGATTGGCGGGCGGGCTCCCGGGCGTACCACCCCAGAGCTAGCGCCTATACCGCGACCGCGGTATCGGATCGCGACGCGAAGCGGATGGATTTCCCGGCGCTGTTTTCTACCGTCTTCTCCATGGCCATGGCCACGAACACGCCACGGAGGAATGAATGATGCCCCCTGTTTCTCGCACGATCGCCGGCGCATGCCTTATCCTGGCCCCCACCATCCAGGGAATTTCCACCTTTTACTGGAGCGACCGGCACCAGGGAATTACCGCCGGAACACTCATCGTCGCGGCGACGATATGTTGGATCGTCGGCCTGGTCGCGATCTATCGCCTCATCGAACAGCGGGTCCCGCGCTATGCCGCGGTCGCCCTTCCAGCGGCCGTGTACGGATGCGTCGGCGGGGCGTCGTTCGGCCTGCAGGGCATGCAGGAAGAGCTGTTCAACGTCTCGCACGCCCAGGCCGTACACCTGCTCCAGGACCACCCGGCGGCGGCCTTCGTCGCGTTCTGGTTCGCCGGCTTGGCGTTCCCCGTCAGCATTTTCGTCCTCGGCGTCGTGCTCACGTGGACCCGGGCCGTTCCCGTGCCGATCGGGATTCTGATCTCCGTCAGCGCGGCGGCCTTTCCGCTGAGCCGGATTCCTCGCGAGATCGGGGTAGCCCATGTGGCGGACCTGGCCCTGCTCATTCCCTTCGCGTATCTCGGAATCCGGATGGCGATGGGGCATGTTCGGCCGCCGCTCGCGGCGAAGGTGATGGGCTGAAGCAGGAGACGAAAGACGTCAGGACGACGGGCGCTCGGCGGCGATCTGGTCGAGCAGGTCGGGGATCTCGGGATGCGCGGAGACGTCCACCTTGCGGGCGAAGAAGGCGTCGCCGGCCCGGATCTCGTCGAGGTGCTCCGCGGTGATCAGGTCGGGGTGGCTCGCGTCCGGCCCCCAGCGGATGAACCGCTTGCTGTCGTTGGCGACGGACAAGGCCGGCCGCGCGTTGAGCGCCATCGAGCAGATGAACGTCTCGTCGGGGATCGGCGCGTACCGCAGGTAGCGCAGCAGGCGGTCGCCCAGAGGGTCGGCGAGCATGCCGTGCACGGCCGCCGCGGACAGGTTGAACCACATGTCGCCGACGTACAGCCCGACGCCGTCCCGGTAGGGGTGGCGCCGGGCGAACGGCAGCGGCACCGATCGGTGGGTGCGGGGCAGGCGCCGCTTGCGCAGGTAGCGTCGCCGGGTCACCGCCTGCCACGGGTCGGTGTCCTCCGCCGGATCGGACGTCACGGCGAAATGCCGCAGGTACGCGTCGTACGGCGAGGCGGCGAGCTCCTTCTCGATCGCGGACATGGGCCGGATCGGATAGTCCTGACCGGAGACGAGCAGGGCCCAGGAGAACTCCGGGATGTTGTCCGCCACCCAGCGCAGCGAGCGCCACTGCGCCTCGACGAGGGAGAGCCGCCCCCATCGGCAGGGCCGGGCGTCGGGGATGAGGGCGACGTCGGAGGAGGGACGGAGGGTCAGCGGCTCGCCGCTCGGGTCGTGGTGGACGACCGCGACCGTGTCGGTGCCGGTGCGGATCCGGTCGACCAGGCGGGCGACCTGCGCCGGGTGCCGGTGCGACAGCACGATCACGACCAGCGGTCCGCCGCCCATGCCCATCCCGCGCCCTTCACCGTGATTTCCGCTGCCGTTCCGTGACCGAGGGTACTGCCGTTCCGGAATTGCGGTGAAGAGGCCGCTGATGAAAGCACGATTACGGTAAAGTTCCGAGAAAGTTGAAGTCTGCCACCGGGCACTACCGGATTGATCAAGCGCATCAGGGGGCGCAGTGCTCCGCGCACTTGTCGAACGGCTGTGGCTGCCCGAGCCGGAGTCCTCCGGGTGGCCGGTCCGTGTCACGTCGGGTGACGTCCCGGCGGGCCACCGCGTGGTCGAGCGGTACGCCGTGGTCCCCTCTCCGGAGCGGCCGCGTTTCCTCGTACCGCTCGATGGCCGCGCCGTCGCGGCCGGCAGCCTCACCCACTACAACGGGCTGCGCTGGGCCCGCCTCCGCGTTCCGCGGACCGTCCTGGGCACCGGTTTCCGTACGGGGCTCGGCCCGCTCCTGCTGCGGCACCGCCTGCTCGTGTGCGTGCCCGAGGAGCTTCCGCCCGCCGAGCTCGGCGACTACCTCCTGAGCGCGCACCTCCAGCAGGTGCTCGGCGTGCCGCGGCTCGCGCTCGGCGTGGGCGTCCGGCCGCCCGACCCCAACCTGAAGCCGACCCTCCAGCTGTTCGGCGCCGACGGCGCGCCCGTCGGGTACGCCAAGGTCGGCTGGAACGACGCCACCCGGGAGATGACGCGGCGCGAGGCGGCCGCCATCGCCGCCGTCACCGAGGAGACCGGGTCCGCGGCGGGTATCCGGGTGCCACGGTTGCTGCACCACGGTCCCTGGCGCGACTACGACCTCACCGTCACGGCGCCGCTGCCGCTCCGGATCCGCCGTTACCGGGCGGAGGATCGGCCGCCCGCCGTGCCGTACGACGGTGTCTTTCCCGACCAACCGACCCCGACCGACCTCCCGGTCTTTCCCGACCAACCGACCCCGACCGACCTCCCGGTCTTTCCCGACCAACCGACCCCGACCGACCTCCCGGTCTCTCCCGACCAACCGACCCCGACCGACCTCCCGGTCTCTCCCGGCCAACCGACCCCGACCCACCTCCCGGGTCCCTTCGCCGCCCGTACGACGAAGCTGGCCGACGCGGGATTCTGGCGGGCGCTGCGGGCGGAGGCGGCCGTGCTGGCGGCCGACGCCGAGGAGCCGCGGCTCGCGGCGCTGATCGGCGCCCACTGCGACGAGCTCGAACGCGAGCACGGCGGCACTCCCCTGCTCGTCGGCCGCTGGCACGGCGACTGGGTGCCGTGGAACATGGGCCGCCACGCCGGCGACCTCTACGTCTTCGACTGGGAGCACAGCGCCGAGGAGGCCCCGGTCGGCTTCGACCTCCTGCACTGGAGGTTCCAGGTGGCGCTGGTGCTGCGCGGCCGGCCGCTGGCCGAGGCCGTCGCCGCGGTACGGGCCGCCGCCGACGACGAGCTCTCCACGACCCCTCCCGACCATCGCCGGCTGCTCGCACGGCTCTATCTGCTGGAGATGTTCATGCGGACGTACCACCTCAAGCGGCTGGGCGGCGGCTGGAACCCCTCTCTCCACCCCGGCATGCTCGAGGTCCTGGAGGAGCGGTGAGAGTCCTCCTGGTGTGCTCGACGGGCGGGCACCTGACCCAGCTGTACCGCCTCCGGCCCTGGTGGGCCGAGCACGAGCGGATGTGGGTGACGTTCGAGAAGGCCGACGCCTCCTCCCTCCTCGCGGACGAGCAGGTGACCTGGGCGTACCACCCGACGACCCGGAACATCCCCAACCTGCTGCGCAACCTGTGGCTCGCCGTCCGGCTGCTCCCGCGCTACAAGCCCGACGTGATCGTGAGCTCCGGCGCGGGCGTCGCCGTGCCGTTCTTCGTCCTGGGCCGGCTCATGCGCAGGCGCACCGTCTACCTCGAGGTGTACGACCGAATCGACTCGGGCACGCTCACCGGCCGCCTCTGCTACCCGATCGCCGACCTGTTCCTGCTGCAGTGGGAGGAGCAGCGGGCGCGCTATCCGAAGGGGACCGTCGTGGGGCAGCTGCTGTGAGCGGGCCGGACAAGCCGCTGGTGTTCGTGACGGTGGGCACCGACCACCACCGGTTCGACCGGTTGATGGACTGGATGGAGCGGTGGCTCGCCGCCAACGGTCACGCCCGCTGCGTCGTGCAGCACGGCCCCGCCGATCCCCCGGTGGGCGCGGAGGGTCACGCGTTCCTGCCCCACGCCGACATGCAGGCGCTGTTCCTGGAGGCGGCCGTCGTCGTCTGCCAGGGCGGCCCCGGCTCGATCACGGAGAGCCGGCAGGCGGGCAGCCTGCCGATCGTGGTGCCCCGGATCGCGCGGCTGGACGAGGTCGTCGACGACCACCAGGTGCGGTTCTCCCGGCACGTCGCGACGTTCGGCAAGGTGGCCCTCGCCGAGACCGCCGAGAGCCTGCACGCCCACCTGGACCGCGCTCTCGCCGAGCCCGGGGCGTACGCCGTGTCCGGCGAGGCCGACGAGACCGCGCCCGCCGTCGCGCGGTTCGGCCGTCTGGTGGACGAGCTCGTCGCCGCGCCCCGCGGCCGCCGTCGGCGCGACCGGTCCCGCTAGAGCTCGTTACCCGCTGGAGGTGTTGAGGTACGGGTCGCGGCCGACCTCGGCGTAGGAGTTCAGCATGCCCGGGCCGTTGTCGACCTTCAGGTTGCAGCCCGGCCCCGCGTCGAAGCGGACCAGGCCCGCGATGTTGGGGTACTTCTTCTTCAGCACGCCGGGGATCTCGCGATACCACTGAAGCGAACGCTTCGTATCGGCCGGGTCGAACTGGGTGCCGTACTCGGGCAGGATGAACGGCTTCTTGCCCAGCCCGTTCTTCTGGAAGAACCGGTACGTCTGCCCGATCTTCTCGTCGAACGTTCGCCACTGCCCGCCGTGGCACTTGTAGAAGTTGTACGGGTCCCAGCCCACCCAGTCGGCGTACGCGTCGCCCGGGTAGGAGTTGAGGATCCGCTGGGCGTTGTCCCCGCTGATCGCCCCGGTCACGGTCCAGACCCAGACGACGTTCGTGACACCGGCCTTGGCGAAGACGTCGTGGACGTGCCGGGCCGCGGCGACGTACTCCGCCTCGTTGCCCTTGAGCTCGCCCTTGGTCATGTGCCGGTCCATCTCCGGGTCGAAGGACATGAAGACCTTCCGCCCGTACGCCTTCACCCGCTTGGCGACGGGCTGGATGACGGTCCGGTCGTAGGTGCCCGCGGCGATGTCGCGCCACTTGTAGCTCTGCTGCTTCTGGTAGAGCTTGCTCTCCCAGGCGAAGAACAGCAGCCGGGAGCGGCCGAGCTCACGCTCGGAGGCGTCGGGGAAGACGCCCGGCCCCGACTTGTTCGAGAAGTCGTGGAAGCGCAGGACGATGTCGAAGCGCCGGCCGACCTTTCCCTCGATGTCGGTGACGGCCGAGGTGAGCGACGCGCCCTGGACCGAGTAGATGCCCCAGTACGCCCCGCACTTCGGCATCAGCTTGGCGTCGGGCGCGCAACTCCTGCCCGCGCCCTCGGACCGGCCCGACGCCAGGTTGGACCCCTTCTTACCGGATCCGCCCGGGGAGTCGTCGTTGCCGCTCGCGGAGCCGCAGGCGGACAGGGCGGTGCCCGCTCCGATCAGCGCCACCGCCGACAGCGCGGCGACGCGACCGCGTCCTCTGGCGATTCTCATACGTCCAAGACCTCCCGTTCCGGCCGGCCCCTACGCGTGATCAGGGAATCACCCGGCGGGTGATTCCCTGATCACGACGCGGAAGCGACCGAGCCCGGCCCGAATGGTCGGGTCAGGGGCAGAATCGGCCGAACCCGCCGAGCCACTGGTAGGCGGAGCCGGTCCAGGAGCCGCTCTTCAGGTCACCGCCGGCCCACATGCACCCATTGTTGTCCTTCACGAGCGCCCAGACGCCGTTTCCGGCCCGCGACGCGAAGATGGGGTTCCAGTTGGGCAGGTACTTGCCGGTCTGAGCGTTCCAGGCACCGACCATGTTGAGGCGGTGCACGTTGGAGTAACCGCCGGTCTTCGGGTCCGGGTACGTCCAGCCGTCGGTGTAGTCGAAGTCGAAGCCGTGCGACCCGGCGTACAGGACCCCGTTGATCTCGACGGACGACTGGAAGTCACCGCCCGAGCGGGCGAGGTTCCCGCCGATCTTGTTGTTGAAGTCCCGGTCGTAGACCTGGATGTCGTGCTCTGACCCGCCCATCCAGACGCGGTCCCCGACCTCGAGGATCGTGTTGCGGTAGGGCTTGTCCGGGTCGGAGATGCTGGGGATCCACTTCGTGTCGCCGAGCCCGGAGATGTGGCCACCGGGCGCCGCCGCGCTGACGATCGCGAAGTCGTTGACCGCGACGTCCTTCTGCTTGCCCATGTGCTTCATGCGGCCGCCGAAGTAGACGCGGTCGCCCTTCGAGCTGGCGTCGAGGGAGTACACACCCGCGTCGAAGAACGGGTTCCACGTGGTGTCCGGGGTGCCGTCCGTCACCTTGACGCGCGCCGCACCGCCGACCCAGAACGGCGACTTGGCGATGGTCGTGCCGCCCTTGATGTGGTCGAACGTGCCGCCGACGTAGAGCCAGCCGTCCTGGATGTCCATGGCGCGGCCGCGCGCGGTGCCGCTGCCGCGGATCAGGCTGGCCTTCCACGTGGACACGGGTGCGCCGGTCTTGAGGTCGAGGGCGGCGACGCCGCCGGTGTTGGCGACGCCGTTCACGTTGGTGAAGTCGCCGGAGACGAACAGCTTGTCGCTGGTCCCCTTGATCGCCCAGACCATTCCGTCGAGCTTGGGCCGGAAGCCGGTCTTCCACTCGCCGGTGGTCGTGTCGAAGGCCGCGAGGTAGGACTGCTCGACCTTCTGGCCGGCGGCCGGGCTGGCGCCCTTCTGGACGTACTGGAACTTGCCGCCGACGTAGAGGGTGGTGCCGACGACGCCGAGGGCGTGCACCTCGATGTTCTCCTCGCCGGTGCCACCGCCGACGACGCCCGTGACGCCCCAGGGGCTGGACGAGGTCTTGCCGCTGAGCAGCTTCGGCGTGGCCGGGGCCGGCCCACCGGTCGAGGCCGTGATCTTCGGCCGGATGTAGACCTGCGTGAAGGGGATGGACTGGCCCTTCGAGGAGGCCCGGTACAGGTAGCTGCTCGCGCTGGTCGACCCGGAGGAGACGCCGGAGCCGTACGCGAAGCCCTTCTTGTACGAGTTGTTCGCGTCCTTGACGGTGGACACGTAGTTGTACGGGCGCAGCGAGCTGGTACTGCCGACCTTGTCGGTGTACCCGCCGCTGTAGGGCGTGCCGTCGAAGGAGGCGGACTCCAGCGGCAGCCCGCCGTCGAAGGTCCAGGACCAGTCCGCCAGGTTCTTGTACTTCAGCTGGACGTCCTGCCAGGAGGTGCCGCCCGTGTTCTCGGCGCGGCGCAGCCGGACTCCGTCGATCTCGCCGCCGTTGAACAGGCCGTTGATGGTGTCGCCGGGGACGGTGGCGGGCGCGAAGGCGGCGGTGCCGCTGGGCGTGTTGCGCACGTTCGACGCGCTGCTCTGGCCGGCGTAGTGGAAGTTCCAGCTCTCGCGACCACGGCCGACGAGGACCCAGCCTCCGCCGTCGGTGGTCATGTCACAGTAGAACTGCTGGGCGCTGGTCATCCGGGGCGTCTTCAGCCAGAACAGGCCGGTGACACTCTTCGGGTAGTCCTGCTTGATCGCCCAGCAGGACAGCGCGGCGGCGCTGGAGGACTTGCCGTCCGGCGCGCCCGCGCTGGCGAACTCGGGGACGAAGACGACGCCGGCGGCCGCTACCAGCGCGGCCGCACCAGCGATCAGGGACGCCTTGCGCGGTGGCAGACGAAATGCCATGAACTCTCCCGCGGTGTATGTGCGGCGAGCAGAGGGGCTCGGGGGGATTAGTAATTCTGCAGCACAGAGGGAGCTGGCGCAGGAACGTGGCAAAATTAGTGCAAGAAGCACCCGCTGTCAACGAGCGTAATCAATCCGCTATTACCGGTAATTAGCTGCAGAAATTTGTCGGACCGGTAAACCAGGGGCGGCGGCTACGCGTCGTCGTCGCGTCACGCCGGCCAGGAATACTCCTCGCCGAGCAGATCATAGAGGGCCCGGTTGTGCGGGCGGTAGAACTCCGTGAGCCGTTCCTTGGTTTCCGGGTTCATGGGAGGCGCCGGCAGGTGGTTGTGCCGCTCGGCGATCTTCAGCGGATGTGGAGGAAGTCCGAGGAATTCGGCGACCCGGTCCACAGCCGCCTGCTCGTTTCCGTACAGGTCCTCCGCCGGCATGATGAGGAACTGCTCGCGGGGAAAGACCGAGAACCAGTTCTCCAGCTGCGGCCGGTAGATCCCACGGTCGCGGTAGGTGTAGAAGTCGTGCGCCTGGCTGTAGTACATCGGGTCGGCGGCCATCTTCTCGCGCTCGCCGGCCAGCCGCTCCGGCTCGGCGGCCAGGGCCTCCTCGAAGCTCAGGTCCTCGACACCGTCGCCGACCCGCTCCCAGTAGTGCGAGTAGGCGCGCTTCACCGGGTCGCGCAGCGTCACGATGATCTTCACGTCCGGTGTGCGGGCGCGCACGCGCTCGGGGACCGGCGGGCAGTACATGTAGTACGGGCAGGCCTCCCCGGTGACGGGACGGGTGCCCAGCCGTTCCTCGATCCGGTCGAGCTCCCGCTCGGTGGCGAAGTGCGAGCGGTACCAGGCGTCGCCCTTGGCGTAGTTGACGTAGTAGTAGCCGGGGCTCTTCACCCCGCGCGAGGCCGGATACATCGGCATGACCAGCGGGTGCTGAATGAGGTAGTTCCACAGTGACGTGGTGCCGCCGCGCTTGGTGCCGATGATGAGGAAGTCCGGCAGGTGACGCTGGTCGGCGGTCCGCACGGCGTACGCCCGCGTCATCGCGTTGGCCGTGTCCTTCATCCAGCGCGGCGAGTGGTCCTTCGCCCGCGCGACGAACCCCGTCGGCACGTCAGCCCTCCTCGTTCTCGTCGGCCCGCCCGCCGCGTCCACGCGACCGCAGGGCCCCGACCATCACATCGGCGTGCAGCACGTGCCGCAGCCGCCACAGCACGGCCCCGTACCCGCACGTGGCCAGGACGGCGTACGCCCCGAACACGGGCAGGCCGGTCCCGAAGAGCGCCCGCAGCGCGACGCCGAGGCCGCCGAACCAGACCAGCGCCCAGGCCCCGACGGGGGCGAGCGTCCTCGTACGGAGCCGCAGGCCCATGAGGTAGCGCACCTGCACCACGGCCAGCCCGTTGTCCACGAGCATCGACAGGCCCCACGCGACGGCGGCGCCGACGATGCCGAACGGCGGCACCAGCAGCAGGTGGAGCACCACCATCACGACCACGACGACGACCTTGTCGAGGAGGTTCCACGAGCTCTTGCCGCCCATGAGCAGGACGGTCTGCACGTTGCCCGTCGCCAGCACCAGCGCCATCGCCGAGGCGAGAATCGCCAGCGCCGTGGCGCCGCCGCGGAAGTCCTGGCCGAAGAGCGTGAGCACGAACGGCCCGAAGACCGCCAGGGCGAGGTAGAGCGGCCAGGAGGCGGCGACGACCCAGCCGGTGGCGACCGCGTTGAGGTCCTCGGCCTGCCGGGTCTCGCCCCGGGCGAGCAGGCCGGCGATCTGCGGCGCCACGGCGAGCCGCGTGGCCGCCAGCACGAGGGTGCCCGTGGTGATGAACCGGCCGGCGGTGGCGTAGATGCCGGCGTCGTGGCTGGACACCATCGCGCTGACCAGCGGCACGCCGAGCCAGACCACGACGATCTCGAGCATGGCCGCGACGCCGCGCAGGCCCGAGAAGGCCCAGAACTCCCGTACGGCCGACGGGTCATCGGGGCCGGGTGGAGCCTGCTCTGGAGCGGCCGCCGGCGGCTCCGCCTCGGCCCGCCGGACCAGCCGCCAGAGGATCACCACCGCCGCCACGAAGGTCAGCGCGATCGGCAGGGACCAGGCGACCATGACCGCGCTCGCGCCGTAGCCGAGGGCGGCGACGGCGATGACCAGCACCGGCCGGCTGAGCGGCGTGATCACGTTCGCCTGGACGGTGAACGCGGTGAGGCTGCCCAGGCCGCGGGTGCCCGACAGCGCGACGTTGCGGGCGGCCGAGACGGACAGGACGGGTCCGCAGACCCGCAGCAGGAAGACGGCGTCGTCGTGGTGCGCGGCGTCGACGAGCAGGCCGGCCAGCCAGGGCGCGAGCGCGAACACCGCCAGGCCGGTGACGGCCCCGACGGCCAGGACGGGCACGAGCGCGGCGACGACCAACCGGCGCAGGTCGCCGGTCCGGCCGAGGGCGCGCAGCCGCGCGGTGCTGCGCACCAGGCCGGTGTCGGCGCCCAGTTCGGTGACCTCCGTGAGGATCATGAAGAGGGCGACCACCGTGAAGAACACGCCGGTCTGCGCCGGGCCGAGCGCCCGGGCGACGACGACGGTCAGGAGGAAGCCCCCGAGGGCCGCCACGCCCGAGCCGACCAGCCCGATGATCCCGCCACGCGCGAACTCGCGGAAGTGCGAGCGCCGGGCACGGTCGGCCCGCTCGGCCGCATCGGCCTGCGTGGTCACTCGTCGTCCTCCTCGCCCTGGCTCCAGGTCGGCCCCGGGGTGTACCGGACCCAGCCGGACAGATCGCGGGACTCCGGCCGGCTCGCCCCGGGCCGTGTGGGACCGATCGCGCCAGGCCGGTCGGGTGCGGGGGCCGGCCCGGCCGCCGTCTCCCGGAGCACGAGCGCCGCGGCCATGAAGATGACCACGAGCTGAGAGCCGTCCAGCCCGTAGTAGAAGATCATGAACGAGGCCATCACGGTGACGACGTGCAGCCAGATCAGCGCGCCCGGCGCGGCCCGCGTGCGCAGTGGCAGCGACCACAGCCAGGCGCAGAACAGGACCAGCGCCACGAAGCCGAACGAGAACATGATGTTCCAGATCTGGCCCTGCGTGCCGACCGAGATGTCGAGGGTTTTGGAGGGGCGCGGCGCGCCGTACCCGATGAACGGCGACTCGAGGGTGCGCTCGAACGCCTCCCGGTAGATCGTCGCCCGTCCGGCGTTCGTGGAGCTGTACTGGGTGCGGCTGCCGACGCTCTGCCCCACCCCGAGGGCCGAGGCGATCGCCAGGCCGATCCCCAGCAGGACCAGCACCGCCGCGAGCCACTTGACCTGGCCGCGGAAGCCGAACCGGACGGCCGCGTACACCACGCCGACGCCGACCGCGAGGAACATGCCGCGGTTGAGGGTGCTGAAGGCGGGCACCAGCGAGGCGATCAGCAGGACCACGACGGCGTTGCGGCGCCACTGGACCGCCGCCGTGCGCATGTAGAGGATCGCGAACGGCACCAGCAGCGCGAAGTGGCTGCCCCAGGTGTTGGTGTACGCGAAGGGGGCGCTCGGCCGGTTGTACGCCTTCGGCGCTCCCCACGGCCGCTGGACCTCGGCGAACTTCGGGTGGACCAGCTGGCTCACATAGTCGTTACCCACGATCGACCCGGGCAGCAGGCTCTGCATGGGCGTGCTGATCGAGCCGTTCGGCAGCACGACGCCCAGGTAGCCGCCGGCCACGACCCAGATCCAGAACAGGACCATCAGGCCGATGGCCCGGGAGAGCGGCAGCGCGCGGCGCGTGGAGTTGTAGACGTAGAGGAAGAAGATTGTGGCCGCCGCGTAATTCATGTACCGGAAGACGAACCCGATCATGCGTCCGGCGGTGTCGAGCTGGGTGGCCGAGAACGTCATCCAGAGGAGGAAGAGCAGCCACAGCCCGAAGCTCGGGGGCACGCGGATGCCGCGCCGCAGCAGGAGGATGCCGAGCATCGGCAGGGCCGCCAGGCTGGCGGCGAAGCCGCCGAGGCCCAGCACCCACAGCACCGGGTAGCCCGCGAAGAAGAGGACGAGCGGCCAGGTGGGCAGCGCCTGCCCCCAGGACGGCTCCTCGGGCGAGGAGGGCGTGTCGGAGCCTCGGCGGGACGCCGGCCGCGCGCTCACGGTGCTGAAGGCGACCACGGGGCGATCAGACCCGCCGGTCGGAAGGCGCGCCGACGGCAACGTGCGCGATCGCCGGGACCGCCCCTTCGTACCCGTTCGACACCGACAGCTCCCTAGACTCGCAGGCGGCAGGAGTTTACCGGGGGCAGCCCCGAGCCTTACCTTCTCAGAGACTCAGTGGGGAGATCCGGGAATCAGCATGCCCATCCGCCTGTATCGCGCGCCGGCGGCGGTCCTGGCCGCGCTCTGCGCCTTCTGGCCGACCGCGGCCACCGCCCGGGTCGCGGCGGCGCCAGGGCCCATCGACGCCCAGGTCCTCGAGGTCGTCGCCGACTCGCGCATCACCCAGGCGAGCGGGCTGGCGACGAGCGAGAACGGCCGCGTCCTGTACTCCCACGAGGACTCGGGCCGCACCACGGACGTGTTCGGGCTCGGCGCCAAGGGCAAGGTGCAGTTCACGGTCCACCTGCCCACCGGTTCCAACCAGGACTGGGAGGACATGAACGCGGTCCGGCTCCGGAACGGCAAGCGGGTCATCTTCCTGGGCGACATCGGGGACGCGCTGCTCAGCCGGCAGAAAGACCACAAGTCCGGCCGGCGCGACTACGAGGTGCTCAGATTCGCCGAGCCGTCCCCGGACACGACCGGCCAGGTCACGCCGACCGGCCTGCAGACCTACCGCCTGAGGTACGCCGACGGCGTCACCGGGCGCAACGCCGAGACGCTGCTGGTCCAGCCGGGCACCGGCCACGTGTTCGTGGTGAACAAGACCGAGAACGCCCAGCAGCGCGCCGCGCTGTGGGCCGCGCCGGCGAGCCTGAACCCGCAGGGCGTCAACCTCCTGCGTTCCGCGGTCCCGAGCCTTCCGGTCATCGGGGCGTCCGGCGGCGCCTTCTCCCCCACCGGCGACCGCGTGGTCATCCGCAACGACGACACCGCGTACGTCTGGTGGATCAACGGCGACGACGTCGCCAAGTCCCTGACCCAGGATCCGGTGGAGGTCCTGTTGCCGCGGCAGAAGCAGGGCGAGGGCGTGACCTTCACGCCCGACGGCCATGCGTTGCTGGTCAACTCCGAGGGCGAGGGGCAGCCGATCTGGCGCGTGCCGCTGCCCAGTTCGCTCGACTCCGCGCGCCCGTCCCTCCCGGCCGGGCAGGGCGCCGGGACCGGCGGCGGGCAGAACCCCACAATGATCGCGTTGGTCATCGGCGGGGTGGCGGCGCTCATCGGAGTGGGGCTCATCGCCTTCCATGTGCGCCGGCGTTCTTAACGCCGCGACAACTGACACGTCGCGATACGAGACGATTACACCAAGTACCCACACAAAACAGATTTCGGTCGGCGACACCGCACCACGAATTGCCCCAGATCGATGATCGCCGAGGTCGATTACCCGAACCACGATTCTGGACACCGAACGGGCCCTTACGAGCACAGGTTTCCTTGATGTTCGGCAAGGTATGTTATGGCGGTCCCATAGACCTTCGGCGAAGGGGTCACGCAGTCAGATGGACGCCACGGCCACGGGGGGCTCACGCGAGCTCGCTGAGTATCTCGCAATGCTCAAACGCCGCTGGTGGGTCGTTGCCGCGGCTGCCGCGCTCGGCGTCGCGCTGGCGGCGATGCTCGTCGTCGTCATGCCCAAGACCTACTCCGCCTTCACGGTCGTCAACGCCACCCCCACCAGCCTGGACAGCGGCAGCCAGTCCGGTCGCCAGCAGGACATCAACCTGCAGACCGAAGCGCAGCGCGTACGGTCGTACTCCGTGGCCGAGCGGGTGGCCAGGAGCCTCGGCACGAAGGCCACCCCGGGCGAGCTGAGCGCGTCGGTGTCGGTGAACGTCCCGAACAACTCCACGGTCCTGTACATCACGGTCGAGGCGTCGACCGCGGACGGCGCCCGCAGCCGCGCGCACGCGTTCGCGCAGGCCTACCTGGACGACCGGCGCGACAGCGCCACCAACGTCCTGATGGGCCAGATGTCCGCGCTGGAGCGGCAGATCAACTCCCTCTCCAAGCAGCTTCGGACGATGGCCGACAAAGTCCAGAAGAATCTGGTCGTCGCCCAGATGCAGGCCCTGAACAACAAGGCGTCCGACCTGCGGGTGCTGGCCGCCAACGTCAGTCCGGGCCAGATCATCACCGACGCCCGGCTGCCGTCGTCCCCCTCGGACCCCACGCTGATGAAGTACCTGCCCAGCGGCCTGGTCGGCGGCCTGCTGCTGGGCGTGGTCCTGGCCATCCTCCTGGACCGCACGGACAAGCGGGTACGTACGGCGCAGGACATCGAGCGGGTCCTCGACCTGCCGGTCCTCGTGGACGTCCCGGCCAAGCGCGGCCGGGAGGGGCTGGGGCTGCTGCCGGCGCGCAGCCGGACCGGCCAGAGCTTCCACGAGCTGTCCCACGTCCTCACCGCCACGCTCGGCCACGGCAACCACGTGCTCCTGGTCACCGGGGCGGCCCCGGGCCGCGGTGGCAGCCTCGTCGCCGCCAACCTCGCCGCCGCGCTCGCCCGTACCGGCTCCGACGTGCTGCTGGTCTGCGCCGACCTGAACTCCTCGGTGGCCGGCGAGCTCCTCGGCCTCCCGGAAGGGCCGGGTCTGTCGGAGGTGCTCCTCGGCTGGGCGGAGGCCCGCGAGGTGATCCGCAAGAACCACGGCGCGCCGACCCTGAGCGCCATCACGGTCGGCGCGAACGGCGAACTGGCCGCCGAATTGCTGCAACGCGAGCAGATGACCAAGCTGATCGGGTCGCTGCGCGAGAACTACCGGTTCACGGTCATCGAGGCCCCGTCCACCGAGCTCGGCGCGGACGCCCAGGCGCTCGCGGACCTGTCCGACGCCGCGCTCATGGTGGTCGAGATCCCCCTCGCGCGCTACGCCCAGATCCGCGACGGCGTGCGCCGCATCGACCGGATGGGCGCCGCGGTGATGGGCGCGGTCGTGCTCCCGGCCCAGGACGACAAGGTGTTCTCCGCGCCGCCCCGGCCCTCGCTGCCGGCGCGGACCCCGCCACCGTTGCGCGAGCGCCCGGCGACTCCTCCCGCGCCGCCGAGCAAGTACCAGGCCATCGAGGAGGCTCCGACGGTCCTCGACATGGTGGCCGTGTCCGACGAGGACGGGCCGCCGCGGAAGGGCCGGCGTCATCGCCCCGAGCCGCTGCCGCCCGCGTCCACCGAGGACTCCGTCCGGACCAACGAGACCCCCCTCCCGCCCGGTCAGGACCGACAGGTCGCGCCGGATCGATCCGTGGTTCAGGGCCGGTCCCCCGGCCGGTCGCGGTCCGCCGGGCACGCGCGGTCCGCGGAGGCGGCCCCGCGTACCGAAGGCACCCACCGCGCCGACGCCGCCCGCCCCGCCGACTCGGCGCGGCAGGCCCCGGCGGACAACAGCTCAGAGGAGACCGCGGCGCACCCCAAGGTCACCTGGACCTGATCACCCCTCCCCCGGCCGGGTGACGCGGGGGCGGACGCCGTACGATGCGCCGCCGGCCGCGACACGCCGGGACCGCAGCAGCGCGTCAGCCCAACGCGGACAGGCCCCCGGCCACGAGCCACGGGGCCGTGCGCGCTCGACCGTACGGTTCGCCACGCGCCGGGCGACTCACCCAAAGGCCGCGCCACAGCCAGGCCCGGCAGCGCGCCGACCGGCGCGGACGGGCCCCGTCACGGGGCCGTGCGCGTACGCGGGTGGCGGTCTCGTGCGCCGGCGTGTCAGATGCCGCGGCCGCGGGCGTGCAGGGTCAGTAGAACTCGCTTGCCCGAGACCACGCCGGAGGCGACGGCGAGCGCGAACGGCACCCGGCGCTCCTTCCAGTTGGCCCGCACCGCCCGTCCGGCCCAGCGGACCGCCTCCCGGCGCCGGCCGATCGTGGCGCAGCCGAACGCGATCTGCCCGTACACGCGCCCGGCGGCGGCCGGGGAGCGGCCGATCTCGGGATACCGGTCGAGGAACCACCGCAGGGCCTCGACCTTCGTCTCCCAGGCCTGCGCGTAGTACGAGGTCTGGCCGAAGAGCACGCGGACGTACGGATGGTCGACGTTGACGATCGGATGCCGCCGGGCGGCGCGCAGCGCGAGGTCCCAGTCCTCGCCCTGGCCGCCGGGGATCGTCTCGTCGACCATGCCGATGTCGATCAGCGCCTCGCGCCGCGCCACGTACGTCGAGGAGTGCACGCTCATCACCCGGTCGCCGACGAGGTCGTCGAAGCGGACCCGGTCGGTGCCGGCGAGCCGGGGCATCGCCCGGCCGTCGAAGTCGACCAGGATGCCGCAGCTGCAGAGGACCGCCTCGGGCTCGGCCTGAAGGGCGGCGACCTGGGCGGCGAGCTTGCCGGGCAGCCACACGTCGTCGTCGTCGCAGGAGGCCACGAGGTCGGTGTCGAGCGCGAGGATGCCGGTGTTGCGGCTGCCGGGGAGCCCCGGCGTACGGGTGTTGGCGAGCACCTCGACGTGGTCCCCCGCCAGGCTCCGATCGGGCGTCGCCCGGTCGTACACGACGACGACGCGGACCGGCCCGTCGTACTCCTGGGCGAGCACCGACTCCACCGCGCGGCGCAGCAACTCGGGACGGTTGTGAGTGGGGATCACCACTCCGACGGAGGGCAGCACCCGGAAAGGGTACAGATCTAGTCTGTCGCGCAGTAACCGTTCCATCCGGAAAGGCGATTTCCATGGCTCCGAGAATTGCGACCGCCGAGCGTGTCGACCGGGACGCCCTGCTGGAGTTCCTGCGCCCGCGGCATCACGGGCTGCTGGCGGCCGTACGGTTGAGCGGCCGGCCCCAACTGTCCCCCGTCACCTGCGGCGTCGACGGCGAGGGACGAATCGTGATCTCCACCTATCCCGAGCGGGCCAAGGCGCGGAACCTGCGCCGGGACGAGCGGGTGTCGATCTGTGTGCTGTCCGACGACTGGGACGGGCCGTACGTCCAGGTCGACGGGCGTGCCGAGGTGCTCGACATGCCCGAGGCGGTGGAGGGGCTCGTCGAGTACTACCGCTGCATCGCCGGTGAGCATCCCGACTGGGACGAGTACCGGGAGGCGATGCGGCGGCAGGACAAGTCGCTCATCCGCATCCACATCGAGGCGTGGGGTCCGATCGCGACCGGCGGCTTTCCGCCCGGCCACAGCGCCTGAGGTGAGCTGATCGCCGCCCGGCCACCAGGCCTGAGCGTACGGGCCCGGCTCCCCAGGGGGACCGGGCCCGTACGTCCTAGCGGTTCTCCATGATCATGCCGGCGGCGACCGTGGCGTTGGTGGCCTCGTCGATGAGGATGAACCCGCCGGTGGCGCGGTTGCGGGCGTAGTCGTCGGCGAACAACGGCTGGGTGACGCGCAGGCTGACCCGGCCGATCTCGTTCAGCTGCAGCCGGTCGGCGTCCTCGTGGCGGTGCAGCGTGTTGACGTCGAGCCGGTAGTGCAGGTCCTTGATCATCGCCTTGGCCGTACGGGTGGTGTGCTTGATGATCAGTTTGCCGCGCGGCACGAGCGGCCGCTCGTCGGACATCCAGCAGACCATCGCGTCGACGTCCTGGGTGACCTGCGGCCGGTTGTGCGGCCGGCAGATCATGTCGCCCCGGGAGATGTCGATGTCGTCCTCCAGCAGGAGCGTCACCGACATCGGCGGGAACGCCTCGTCCACCGGCCCGTCGGCGGTGTCGATGCGCTTGATCCGCGTGGTCAGCCCGGACGGCAGGTGCATTACCTCGTCGCCCGGCTTGAGCACGCCGCCCGAGACCTGGCCCGCGTAGCCGCGGTAGTCGTGCAGCTCCGCGTCGGTGGACTTGTTCGGGCGGATGACGTACTGCACCGGGAACCGCACGTCGATGAGGTTGCGGTCGGAGGCGATGTGGACGTTCTCCAGGTGGTGCAGCAGCGACGGGCCGTCGTACCACGTCATGTTGGCCGACCGCTCGACGACGTTGTCGCCGTGCAGGGCCGAGATCGGGATGAACGTCAGGTCGCTGACGGACAGCTTGGCCGCGAACGACGTGAACTCGTCCTTGATCCGCTCGAACGTCGCCTCGTCGTAGTCGACGAGGTCCATCTTGTTGACCGCCAGCACGAGGTGCGGCACCCGCAGCAGCGTCGTCAGGAACGCGTGCCGGCGCGACTGCTCCAGGATGCCCTTGCGCGCGTCGATCAGGACGATCGCCAGGTCGGCGGTCGAGGCGCCGGTCACCATGTTCCGGGTGTACTGGATGTGCCCGGGGGTGTCGGCGATGATGAACTTCCGCCGCGGCGTGGCGAAGTAGCGGTAGGCGACGTCGATCGTGATGCCCTGCTCGCGCTCGGCGCGCAGGCCGTCGGTCAGCAGGGCGAGGTTGGTGTAGTCCTCGCCCCGGTCCCGGCTGGTGCGCTCGACGGCCTCGAGCTGGTCCTCGAAGATCGACTTGGAGTCGAAGAGCAGGCGCCCGATGAGGGTGGACTTGCCGTCGTCGACCGAGCCGGCGGTGGCGAGCCGCAGAATGTCCATGCTCATCAGAAGTAGCCCTCCCGCTTGCGATCCTCCATGGCGGCCTCGCTGGTGCGGTCGTCGGCGCGGGTCTGGCCGCGCTCGGTGATCCGCGTGGCCGCGATCTCGGCGATGACGTCGCCCAGCGTGACCGCCGTCGACTCGACGGCGCCCGTGCAGCTCATGTCGCCGACCGTGCGGTAGCGGACCATCGCCTCGAAGGCCGGCTCGTCGTCGCCCCGGTTGGAGTACGGACTGTCGGCGAGCAGCATGCCGTCGCGCTCGAAGACGGTGCGGGTGTGCGCGAAGTAGATGGAGGGGATCTCCAGGCCCTCCGTCTGGAGGTAGTCCCAGATGTCCAGCTCGGTCCAGTTCGACAGCGGGAACACCCGGACGTGCTCGCCCTGGCGGATCCGCGTGTTGTACAGGTTCCACAGCTCGGGCCGCTGGTTCTTGGGGTCCCACTGGCCGAAGTCGTCGCGGAAGGAGACGACGCGCTCCTTGGCGCGGGCCTTCTCCTCGTCGCGGCGGGCGCCACCGAACGCCGCGTCGAAGCGGTGCTCTTCGATGGCGTCGAGCAGTGTGGTGGTCTGCAGGCGGTTCCGGCTGGCCCGCCGGCCGGTCTCCTCGACGACACGCCCCTTGTCGATGGACTCCTGGACGGAGGCGATCACCAGGCGGACGCCGAGCTCGGCGACGCGGCGGTCCCGGTACTCGATGACCTCCGGGAAGTTGTGCCCCGTGTCGACGTGCATGACGGGGAAGGGGATCGGCGCCGGCCAGAAGGCCTTCTCGGCGAGACGCAGCATGACGATGCTGTCCTTGCCGCCGGAGAAGAGCAGGACGGGCCGTTCGAACTCGGCCGCGACCTCCCGGATGATGTGGATCGATTCGGATTCCAGGACGCCCAGCTGGGACGTCCGGTAGTCACGGGTGTCAGCGGTAGTGCGCTGCATGTGGAGCCGCTCCCGGGTTCGCTTACGAGACCGCCCGGATGCCGGCGAGCAGCGTCGGCGCCAGATCCGGGTGGCAGACCAGGATATCCGGGAGGAGAGTGTCCTCATTGTTGTAGGTCAGTGGTGACCCGTCGATGCGGGAGGTATGGGCACCCGCGGCGTGGGCGACCGCGACCGGCGCGGCGGAGTCCCATTCGTACTGACCGCCCGCGTGCACGTAGGCGTCGACGTCGCCGAGGATCATCGCGGCGACCTTCGCGCCGGCCGATCCGATGGTGACCAATTCCACGTCCGCGTCGAGTGCCTCGAGCAGCCGGTCGAGGAACGCCGGCGGGCGGCTGCGGCTGACGGTGAGGCGGATGCGTGACGGATCATTCAGCGGGCGCGGCGACGGCGGCTCCGCGGTGGAGAGGGTCCGCCCCTGGGCGGGCAGTGCGACGGCGCCGGCGGTGAGCCGCCCGGTCCCGTCCGTATCCCGCTCCCAGAGGGCGACGTGGACGGCCCAGTCGGCCCGTCCCTCCTCGCCGTACTCGCGGGTTCCGTCGAGCGGATCGATGATCCACAGGCGGTCGGCGTCGAGGCGGCCGAGGTCGTCCTTGCCCTCCTCGCTGAGGATCGCGTCACCGGGGCGCTGCCGGGCGAGCGCCTCCGTCAGGTAGACGTGCGACTCCCGGTCACCGGTGTCGCGGAGGGTCTTGATGTCGGCGAAGCCGGACGCGGCGCGGAGGCGCAGCAGGAGCGCTCCCGCCTCGGTGGCCAGGTCCCGGGCGAGGGCGTGGTCGTCGTGGGTCACGTACTTCTCTCTACACGTCAGTAGGCCCCGGAGCCGTGCAACACGGCGGCCCAGGTCTTCCACAGGATCTGCAGGTCGAGTGTCAAGAACCAGTTCTCGACGTAACGCAGATCGAGGCGTACGGATTCCTCCCATGTCAGATCCGCCCGGCCGCTCACCTGCCACAGACCGGTCATACCCGGCCGTACGACGAGGCGGCGGCGCACGTCGTCGCCGTACTGGGCGACCTCCTCGGGCAGCGGCGGACGGGGGCCGACCAGCGACATGTCGCCCCAGATCACGTTGAACAGCTGCGGCAGCTCGTCGAGGGAGTAGCGCCGCAGCCAGGCCCCGATCCGGGTGATCCGCGGATCATTCTTGATCTTGAACAGGACCCCGTCGTGGTCGTTGTGCTTCAGCAGCTCGGCCTTGCGCCGCTCGGCGTCGACGACCATCGTGCGGAACTTCAGCACGGTGAACTCGCGGCCGTCCCGGCCGACCCTCGTCTGGCGGAAGAACGCCGGGCCGTGGCTCTCCAGCCGGATGGCGATCGCGATCGCGGCCAGAAGCGGCCACAGGACGATCAGCGCCGCGCAGGCGACGGTGCGGTCGAACGCGCTCTTGGCGAGCCGGCGGACGCCCGTCAGTTCGGGGTGTTCGACGTGCAGGAGCGGTAGCCCGGCGACCGGGCGGATGGAGGTACGCGGGCCGGCGACCTCCATGAGCGCGGGCGCGACGACGAGGTCGACGTCGTCCTTCTCCAGTTGCCAGGCGAGGCGGCGCAGGACCACGCCGTCCAGTTCGGGACAGGCCAGGACGGCGACGGTGTCCGCCTGCGCGGTCTCGACGATGCCGGCGATCCCGGCGAAGTCGCCGGCGACCCGGACGCCCTCGATCTCGTGAACCGCGTCGTCTCCGGAGGCGAGCATCGGGGGAAGGCAGGCGGCGACGATCTCCATGCCGTGGTGGGTCTCGCGGCGCAGCTGCTTGACCAGGTCGGCCACTGCCGCCCGGTGACCGGCGGCCACGACGCGGCGCATGCACTCGCCGGCCTTCCGCCGGTGGTGCAGCCGCTTGCGCAGCTGGTAGCGCCCGGCCAGCCCGAACGCCGTCGAGAGCGGCAGCGCCACGATGACGTACCCGCGGGCGACGTCGATCTTGGTGGCGTACGCGGCGATCGCGACCGTCGCGGTCAGCGAGAATCCGGCCTGGATGATCCGGCGGAACTCCTCGGAACCGACGCCGAACAGCCGCTGCTCGTACGCGCGTCCCACGCCGAGCACGCCCGTCCACAGGAAGGGCAGGCCGAGGCTCAGCCCGATGTACGGCGTGCTCCAGGGGTCGCCGAAGGTGGGGTAGCGGAATCGGGCGACGAACGCGATCAGGCCTGCGAACAGGGCGGCGAAGAAGTCGACACAGAACGCCTGCCGCGCGTACCCGGACGCCCAGGAGTCGGCCTGCGAACGGCTGTTGTGGGCGGCCTGGGCCTCCGGCCACGCCTTTCCGACGACCGCCATCTCACCCCTCGCCGAGGTAAACACACGGGACTCTGCTGCATCAGGACGCCTCGTGGACACCAGAGGTTCACACGTTCCGCCGCTTACCGCCCTCCGCGTCCTGTCGGTGACAGTCCGTACCGAATTGCGGCATTTCCGCCATCGGGGGGCTGAAAGGCGCTGCATTCCGGATGCCTACACCCGGCACGATAGAGACCCAGAGTGCACAGAGTGATGGAAACCACGCTTTGCGCGGCAGTCGACTACGCAGCGGTGCGAAAGACCTTCTATGCGGTGTGAAAGACGTTCTGCGCGCGTTCCAGGCCGTCGGTGAACAGCGCCTCCGTGGCGTCGGCGGCGCGTTCGGCGTTCAGGTCGAGCTCCTTGCGCTCGGTCGCCGAGAAGTCGCGCAGCACGAAGGCCGCGGCGTCCATGCGCCCCGGCGGGCGGCCGATGCCGAACCTCACCCGGAGATAGTCAGGGCCACCGAGCGCCTTGGTGATCGAGCGCAGTCCGTTGTGGCCGTTGTCGCCGCCACCGCGTTTCAGGCGCAGCGTGCCGTACGGGATGTCGAGTTCGTCGTGGACGACGACGACGCGCTCGAGCGGCACCTTGTAGAAGTCGCGCAGCGCCTTCACCGGGCCCCCGGACTCGTTCATGTACGACCGGGGCTTCGCGAGCACCACCCGGACGCCCGCGAGACGGCCCTCAACGACCTCGGCGCGCGCCTTGTGCGCCTTGAACCGCCCGCCCATCCGCGCCGCCAGCACGTCGAGGACCATGAAGCCGGCATTGTGCCGGTTACCGGCGTACTGCGGACCGGGGTTGCCGAGCCCGACGAGGAGCCACGGCTCGTTCGCGCCACTCATGGCCGCACTCCCGTCCGCCATCACCGACCACCCTCCGACATACGTCAAAGCCCGCGGAATGGGCCGTCGGGCCTGTCCGACGCCCATTACACACGGGCTCTGGGCGCCCCGGGGCAGGGGCGCTCATACACACTGAACGACGGCGCCCGGCGGACCGCTGGGCGCCGTTCCGTACGGGAGCGGCCGTGAAGCCGCCCCATCGGTGGTGGCGCGAGCACGCCACACCGTGGGCGGACGCCTGCCGCCCGGGCACGCCCGGCGGCTGGACGGGCGTCCGACACCCGAACGCGCCGGGCACCTGGACGTTCGTCCATCCGGGTACCCGGACGGGCGTCCGGCGCCTGGACGGCGCTGTTACTCCTCGCCGCCCTGCTCGGCCTCGGCCGGGGCGGCCTCGGCGGCGGGCGCCTCGCCCTCGCCGGTGGTCGCCGCCTCGATCTGCTCGGCCGTCGGCGCCGCCACGACGTGCAGGACCAGCGCCTCCTCGTCGGCGCCGAGCGTCGAGCCCGCCGGCAGCTTGAGGTCCTTGGCGAGGACCTGAGTGCCGACCTCCAGGCCCTGGACGTCGACCACGACCGCCTCGGGGAGGTGGGTCGCCTCGGCCTCGAGGGCGATCTGCACGAGCTGCTGGTCGAGCATGCCGCCCGGCGCGATCTCGCCGGTCACCTGCACGGGGACCTCAACGGTGACCTTCTCGCCGCGCTTCACGACGAGCAGGTCGACGTGCTCGAGGAAGCCCTTGAGCGGGTCGCGCTGGACGTCCTTCGGGAGCGCGAGCTCGGCACCGTCCCCGAGGCCCTCCACGCGCAGCAGCACGTTGGGGGTCTTGAGGGCGAGCATCAGCTCGTGGCCGGGCAGCGTGATGTGCTTCGGGTCGGTGCCGTGACCGTACAGAACGGCGGGCACCTTGCCGGCCCTGCGAGCGCGCCGTGCGGGGCCCTTACCGAATTCGGTGCGGGGCTCGGCGGCAATGCGTACCTCGGACACGGCGAAAACTCCTCGCTGAAATGAAGCTTGTCAGTACAAAGTCGGCGCGCGTGGCGTCGAAGATCATCGGTGCTCCTCGCGGGCCGGGCTCAGATTGGGCGAGCCCTTGGACGCAGCGTCGGACGCACACGGTCTCCCAAGTTTAGCCGATCGAAGTTCCGGTTCGTGCCGAGGGCCGGATTCTCAGCTGTGGCCGCCGAAGAGGCTGGTCACCGAGCCGTCGCTGAACACCTCACTGATCGCCCGCGCCAGCAGCGGCGCGATCGACAGCACGGTCAGCTTGTCGAACCGCTTGTTGTCCGGGATCGGCAGGGTGTTGGTGAGAACGACCTCGGAGATCCGGGAGTTCTTCAGCCGGTCGACGGCGGGCCCGGACAGCACGCCGTGCGTGGCGGCCACCACGACGCGCTCCGCGCCCTCCTCGAACAGCGCGTCGGCCGCCTTCACGATCGTGCCACCGGTGTCGATCATGTCGTCGACGACGACACAGGTGCGGCCGGCGACCTCACCGACGACGTCGAACACCTTCACCTCGTTCGCGACCTCCGGGTCGCGCCGCTTGTGGATGATCGCCATCGGGCAGCCGCCGAGCTCGTCGCTCCAGCGCTCCGCGACGCGCACCCGCCCGGCGTCCGGGGCGACCACCGTCACCTGCTTGGCGTCGAGCTTGGACTTGATGTAGCTCGTGAGGATCGGCAGGGCGAACAGGTGATCCACCGGGCCGTCGAAGAAGCCCTGGATCTGCGCGGTGTGCAGATCGACGGCCATGAGCCGGTCCGCGCCTGCGGTCTTGAACAGGTCCGCCATCAGGCGCGCGGAGATCGGCTCCCGGCCGCGGTGCTTCTTGTCCTGCCGCGCGTAGCCGAAGAACGGCGCGACGACCGTGATCCGTTTGGCCGACGCCCGTTTGAGCGCGTCGACCATGATCAGGTGCTCCATGATCCACTGATTGATCGGGGCGGTGTGGCTCTGCAGCACGAACGCGTCGGAGCCGCGCACCGACTCGTTGAACCGCACGAACGTCTCACCGTTGGCGAAGTCGTACGCCGACGTGGGCGTCGGCTCCACGCCGAGGGCCTCTGCCACCTCTTCGGCCAGTTCGGGGTATGCCCGGCCGGAGAAGAGCATCAGTTTCTTCTCGCCCGTCGCCTTCATCCCTGTCACCCGTACCGTCCCCTTACTCGCTGTCCTGGCCGTCCTGCTCGCGGGCTCGACGCGCCGCTTCGGCCGAAGGGGTGCCGGCGCGCTTGCGCTCGACCCACCCCTCGACGTTGCGCTGCCGCCCGCGGGCGACCGCCATCGCGCCCGGCGGCACGTCGTTCGTGATCACCGAACCGGCCGCGGTGTACGCGCCGTCGCCGATCGTGACGGGAGCGACGATCATGTTGTCGCTGCCGACCTTGACGTGGTCGCCGACGACGCTGCGGCTCTTGGTGACGCCGTCGTAGTTCACGAAGACGCAGGCGGCGCCGATGTTGGAGCCCTCACCGATCTCCGCGTCGCCGACGTAGGTCAGGTGCGGGACCTTGCTGCCCTCACCGACCACGGCGTTCTTGGTCTCGACGTACGTGCCGATCTTGGCCTTGCGGGCGAGCCTGGTGCCCGGCCGCAGGTAGGCGAAGGGGCCGACGCTGACCTCCGGGCCGATCTCGGCGGAGACGCACACGGCGTTGACCACCACGGCGTCCTCGCCGACCGAGGTGTCGGTCAGCGTGGAGTTCGGGCCGATCCGCGCGCCCGCCGACACGTGGGTGGCGCCGCGCAGCTGGGTGTTGGGCTCGATGATCACGTCGGGCTCGAGCGTCGCCTGGACGTCGATCCAGGTGGACATCGGGTCGACGATCGTCACGCCGGCGCGCATGTGCGCCTCGAGGATCCGGTCGTTCAGCTGGCGCCGTGCCTGGGCGAGCTGGACCCGGTCGTTGACGCCCTGGGTCTCGACCCAGTCGGCCGCCTTGTACGCGCCGGCCCGGTGGCCGTCCCCGCGGAGGATCGCGACGACGTCGGTGAGGTACTCCTCGCCGCTGGCGTTGTCGGTGGTGACCCGGCCCAGCGCGTCCGCCAGGAGCTTTCCGTCGAAGGCGTACATGCCGACGTTGATCTCGTTGATGGCCCGCTGGTCGGGGCCCGCGTCCTTGTGCTCCACGATCGCGGCGACCTCGCCGCCGGGCCCCCGGACGATCCGGCCGTACCCGGTCGGGTCGGGGATGTCGGTGCTCAGCACCGTGGCGGCGTTGCCCTCGGTCTCGTGGACCCGTACGAGCTCGGCCAGGGTCTCGCCGCGCAGCAGCGGGTGGTCGCCGTTGGTGACGACGACCGTGCCGGTCAGCGCGCCGACCGTCTCGAGGACGACCCGCACTGCGTGACCGGTGCCGTTCTGCTGTTCCTGGGTCACGGCGACCGCGTCGGGGGCGACCTCCGCGAGGTGCTCGACGACCTTGTCCCGGCCGTGCCCGACGACGACCACGAGGCGTTCGGGCCGTAGGTCGCGGGCTGCGGCGAGGACGTGCCCGACCAGGCTGCGTCCGCCCAGTTCGTGCAGGACCTTCGGGGTGGTGCGGGACTTCATCCGGGTGCCCTCGCCTGCGGCGAGGACGATGACGGCTGCGGGGCGGCTCATGGTCACGCGACCACCTCACCGGACGGTTCGGTGATCTGGGTGTGACATGGCATCGCCCGGTGGCTCGCTCCGCTCACTGGAGGAGGCTCCTCGGCGTCGCTGACAGGTTCGAGTCGGGTCACGGACGCCTGGGGAGGCCTCCGGTGAGGGTCGCGGCCTGCGATGAGGCGGGGTCGCAGGGCCGTTACCCGCCCGACACCCGAAGGATACCGCCCGCGTCGGCGCCCCGTGCGCCCCGGTCCGGTCGGCGCGTGGGTGAAGCCCAGGTCAGCGCGATGGTACGGCCCCGTCGAGGGGCCCGAGGAGTGGGCTCCGGCGTCTGGACTCGAACCAGAAATAAAGGGACCAAAACCCTCCGTGATGCCGATTTCACCACGCCGGATCGCCGTGGCGACATTCCTGCCGCCGGGCATCCCTAACGATAGCGGCTGCCCCGCCGGACGGCGCGCCGGTTTCGATCACGAAGAGTCGCCACACCGGAACCCGGGCTATCCCGGCGAATCGCCCACGTCGTAGATGTCGCCGTGGGGGCCGAATGGCGACCTGCCGGCTGGCGACCCTCGTGTGACTCGCGCGACATGTTTGCGGGAATGCTGCCGGGTATCTACCTAACTTACGCCGCCGTAGGTTACGGTTGCGTAGCCGTAAGTTTCCCGTTGGGCAGGAGGAAGCCGCATGACCGTAGCCCCGTCCGCGCCACCCCGATCGCAGGTCCGACCCGACCTCGAAGCGAAGCCCAAGGGCATTTTCGAACGCGTCCTGCTGGCCGTCTTCATCGTCGTTCCGCTCCTCGCCGTCGTCGCGGCCGTGCCGTTCGCCTGGGGCTGGGGTCTCGGCTGGACCGATGTGGCGATCACCGTCCTCATGTACACGATCACCGGCATGGGAGTGACGGTCGGTTACCACCGCCTCTTCACCCACAAGTCGTTCAAGGCCAAGCGCCCCTTGCGCATCGTGCTGGCCCTCGCCGGCAGCCTCTCGATCGAGATGAGCGTGATCGACTGGGTGGCCACGCACCGCCGCCACCACAAGTACTCCGACAAGGAGGGCGACCCGCACTCGCCGTGGCGCTTCGGCGGCGACTGGAAGGCACTCAGCAAGGGCCTGATCTGGGCGCACATGGGCTGGCTGTTCGACGCCGGCCGCACTTCGCCCGCGAAGTTCTGCCCCGACCTGGTCGCCGACAAGGACATCAACCGCATCAGCAGGGTGTTCCCCGGCCTCGTCGCCGTCTCGATGCTGGTCCCGGCGCTTCTCGGCGGGCTGCTCACGATGTCCTGGTGGGGCGCGCTGACCGCCTTCTTCTGGGGCTCGCTGGTCCGCGTCGCCCTGCTGCACCACGTCACCTGGTCCATCAACTCGATCTGCCACGTGATGGGCGACGAGGCGTTCGACTCACGGGACAAGGCCCGTAACGTCTGGTGGCTGGCGATCCCGTCCTTCGGCGAGTCCTGGCACAACCTGCACCACGCGGACCCGACCTGCGCCCGCCACGGCGTGCTGAAAGGCCAGATCGACATCAGCGCCCGGACCATCTGGGTCTTCGAAAAGCTCGGCTGGGTATCCGACGTCCGTTGGCCGAACGCCCAACGGCTCGCCGCAAAGCGGATATCGTAAGCGAAACTAATCAGTCTCACACGGCGCCGCCTGCGGTCGGGAGTCCAGGGCCGCCAGGGAAGAGCAGGCAGTGAGCGTAGCCAACGATTCGGCCGCTACCGCAACAATTGAGGACGTGAGCGAACCTCCACGGTCACGCCGGAAGCGCATGACCGGAAAAGAACGACGCGAGCAACTGCTCGACATCGGCCGGACACTCTTCGCCGAACGCGGATTCGACGGCACCTCCATCGAGGAGATCGCCAGCGTGGCGGGAGTGTCCAAGCCGGTGGTGTACGAGCACTTCGGCGGCAAGGAGGGGCTGTACGCGGTCGTCGTCGACCGCGAGATGGCGCGACTGCTCGACCTGATCACCAAGGCCCTGGTCGGCGGGCACCCCCGGCAGAAGATCGAACGCGCCGCGCTCGCCCTCCTCGAGTACATCGAGGACAGCAGCAAGGGTTTCCGCATCCTCGTCCGCGACTCGCACGCCGCCTCGGCCACGGGCACGTTCGCCAGCCTGCTCAGCGACATCGCCAATCAGGTCGAGCACATCCTCGGGGACGAGTTCAAGGAGAAGGGCTTCGATCCCAAGGCGGCCCCGCTGTACGCCCAGGCGCTCATCGGGATGGTCGCCATGACCGGCACCTACTGGCTGGACGTGCGCAAGCCCAAGCGCGAGGAGGTCGCCGCCCACCTGGTGAACCTCGCGTGGAACGGGCTGTCCGGCCTCGAACCGAAGCCGTACCTGACGACGGACCACAAGGCCCGCCAGAAGGACCTGAAGGCCCGGGCCAAGGAAGCCGCCAAGGAGGCGAAGGAGCACGCCCGCGCCGCCCGCCGGAACGGCGTGGACCCCGGATCCCTCTGATCAGGCGTCTCCCCTCACTTTATGTAGCCGTTCTGTCACACCCGTCTCCTATGGTCGTACCCGACCAAACGACGATGACGGGCTCGCGCCCGTCCGCGGATCCACGCCCTCATGGGGGCGATCCGCCGTCGGCGGATCCAGGAGGTGGGCAGTGCGATACCGATCCGGTGGTTCCGATCGAGGCCGCGCCGGGCGAAGGCGCGTCGGCGGGGAGACCGGGCGCGCGGCGGCGTTCCGGCGAGCGCACGCCGCGGCCGACACACAGGGCGACATCTGCGCGATGCGGCTGACCGAGAGCCTGCAGGACGCCGTGCTGGCGCTCGACACCCAGCCGGCCGGCTTCGACGACGCGGTGCGCAAGGCGGACCATGTGGAGGAGCTGCGGCGGATCCTCGGCATCCTGCTCGACGTCCTCGCCGACTGGGAGATGCTCGCCGACCGCGAGGCCCGCGGCCCGTGACACCGACCCCGCATGCGACACCTGGGACGGACCCGCTGACCCGAGGGCGAGCGGACCGCTCAGCCGAGGCCCGGCGGACCGTTCAGCCCAGAGCCCGGCGGACTGCCCGTGACGCCGACGCGGCGACCCCGCACGCGACACCCGGGACGGACCCGCTGACCCGAGGGCGAGCGGACCACTCAGCCGAGGCCCGGCTGGACCGCCCGTGACATCGGCGCGGCGACCCCACACGCGACACCCGGGACGGACCCGCCGACCCGAGGACAGGCGGACCGCTCAGGCGAGGGCTGGCGATCCGCTCAGCCGAGGGCCGGGGGTCCGCTCGCCCGGGCGCGGAGGAGCTCAGACCGCCTCGACCGGCTGGAGGAATTCCAAGCGGTTGCCGACGGGATCCTCCACGTAGAAGCGCCGGTATCCGGGCAGCAGGCAGTCGCGGACGACGCGGTGGCCGGCGGCCCGGAGCCGGGCGGCCAGGGCCTCCAGATCGCGGACGAGGATCCCCGGATGGGCCTTTCTCGCGGGCCGGAAGCCGACCTCGACCCCGATGTGGATCTCGATGCCCGGCGCGCGGAACCACGCTCCGCCCCGCGCGGCCAGCTCCACCGGTTTGGAGACCTCGGTCAGCCCGAGCGTGTCGGCGTAGAACTCCCGCATCCGTCCTTCCGTGCCCGGGGGCGCGGCGAGCTGCACGTGGTGAACTCCGATGAGGAGGCTCAACGTCGTCTCCCTCCCACCCGTGGCCCCGAGGAGGACACCGGCGATGCTGGTCTCTTGATGTCAAGACGGATAATCCGGCGTGGATATCTCGACGTCAAGACAGGTAAGGTGATCGGTTGTGGAGGACGAGGTAGACCGGCTGATCGAGGCCTGGCACGCGGAGCGCCCGGACCTCGATGTCGAGCCGCTGCACGTCCTCAGCCGTGTCTCCCGGCTCGCCCGGCACCTCGACCGCGCCCGCCGGGCGGTCTTCGCCGCGCACGGCATGGAGTCGTGGGAGTTCGACGTGCTGACCGCGCTACGCCGCGCCGGCTCGCCGTACGAACTGAGTCCCGGCCGGCTGCTCCGGGCGACCCTGGTCACCTCCGGCACGATGACCAACCGGATCGACCGGCTCGAGTCCGCTGGCCTCGTTCGCCGGAGCCCCGACCCGCAGGACAAGCGCGGCGTGCTCGTCCGGCTGACCGACGCCGGCCGCACGCGGGTCGACGCCGCGTTCGCCGACCTCGTGGACCGCGAACGCGAACTCCTGGGCTCCCTCAGCCCCGGGGACCGCCGCACGCTCGCGAGCCTTCTGCGCTCGCTCCTGGTCCCCTTCGACACCGATCCGGCCGCCTGACCGGGAGACCTCTCCCCTGACCGCCGCGGCCGTGCCCGGTCGCCCCGGCACGCCGCCCCACCCCAGGCACGCCACCCGACCCGGGCAGGCCGCCCGTATCCCCGGATGGAGGGCACGCAGTCGCCGCCCGAGCTCCTTTTGTTCGACCGCACCGCGGATTGGCCCGATCCGGCCACGGCCTCAGAATCGGCGAACTCAAGTTGATCTTGAGACATCACATCCGGACGTCCATCAAGATCAACAAGGAGAAGATGATGCGACGCTTCATCGCTGCGGCCGTCACCGCCGCAGCCGTGGCGGTTCCCGTCGCCGCCGTCGGCGGCAGCGCGGAGGCCGCCACCCGGCACCACATGACGGTCGTCGGCCCGAACGCCTCCAGCGCGTACCCCAAGTGGTACTTCCAGGGTGAGGGGAACGCGTCGGGGGTGTACCTGGTCGTCAAGGCCGGCGCCTACACCACCGTCAAGGACAGGCTGAAGCCCGTCCAGGGTGTGGTCCTGTGCCTGCAGCACAAGCTCAAGAAGGGCAGCGCCAAACAGCCCTGGACGGCCGTCAAGGGAGTCAAGTGCAAGAAGACTGACAAGAACGGCAACGTGACCCTGAAGCTCAAGTACCCGCCGGACCGGGACTGGTACTACCGGGTCCACCACGCCAAGTCGGCGCACTACGTGACGGCGGACAGCAAGAAGATCTACCCCGACTTCAAGGGATAGCCGGAGCCGGTCGCTGCGCGCGGCCGATTCCTGATCCTGACCGGGGATGATCGGTCACCGGGGCCGGTCGCCATCGGGCGACCGGCCCTCGGCGTCCTCGGCGTTCGGCTCAGATGAGCGGCTCCTGGCCGCCGTCGTAGACGAGGAGCCCGTCGTCGCGGACACGGGCACCCGGCGCGGGAGTGTGCGGCACGAGCCGTCCGTCGTGCATGAGGTGATCGACCGAAACGCCCCTGACCAGCACCAGGTAGTCGGCGATCAACCGCCGGTGGCAGCGCCACCAGACGCTCTCGCTGCACATCACGGCCTGCCGCCGGTCCTCCCGCAGCAACTCGCCGATCGCCGCGCCGAACTCCGCACCCCGCATGTGAGCGGCGTATCCGCGGAACATCTCCTCCCGCCAGAAGACGTCGGGAGAGTCGGCGGGCGGCCGCCGGAAGCCGCCGAGACGCTTGTCCCACCGGTAGTCGATCCCGTGCTCCGGCAGCCATCGCTCCAGCTCGTGCCGCGCCACGTGCGGATTGCGCCGGCTCCCGGGCGCCGTACGCACGTCGACGAGCAGCGCGACGCCCGCGCCCGCCAGGAGTTCGGCGATCCGGTCCTGCGACGCGGTACCGTGCCCGAACGTGAGCACGCTCACCGGCGCAGGGCCGCCTCGATGGCCGCGCCGGCGGCAAGCAGCCGCTCCTCTCCGCCCATCGGCCCGACGAGCTGCAGCGAGGCGGTCGGCTCGCCGCCGCCCACCGGGACGGGCAGGGCGAGGGCGGGGTGACCGGACAGGCTGAAGGGAAGCGTCAGCCGCGTCAGGTCGACGCCGCGCTCAGCGCCGATCCGGGGCGGCGGCTGCGGGATCGTGGGCAGCGCGAGCACCGGGTACCGCCCGAGGAGCTTGTCGAAGAGATCGCGGGTCGTGCCGCGCGTGGCGTACGCCTCGTCGAGCATGCCGTCGGTGATCGGCTCGCCGCGTTCGATGCGCCGGCGGATCCGGGCGCTCATCCGGTCCGAGTAGGCGAGCAGCCCGCGATGGACGCGGTACCCCTCCCCGAGGATCAGCGTGTCGCCGGCGGAGCACGCCGCCGCCCAGCCGTCGACGGGCTCGTCGACGAACGCCAGGCCCGCGGCGCGCAGTGCCGCGTCGACGGCGACGTCGAGGGCAGGCGCGACGGCCACACCGCCGGGACGCAGGCGCCCGACCGCGGCTCCGTCCTCGATGGAGTACGACTCCGGCACGAACCCGGGCTCGATCAGCCGCATGCCCAGTGCGACCGCCGCGACGTCGCGGCCGAGCGGGCCGACCGTGTCCAGCGACGACGCGAGCGGGAAGACGCCCTTGAGCGACACCCGCCCGTGCGTGGTCTTCAGGCCGACGACGCCGCAGCACGCCGCGGGAATGCGGATCGATCCGGCCGTGTCGGTGCCGAGCGCGACATCGGCCTCGTCCGTCGCGACGGCCACCGCCGACCCGCTGGACGAGCCACCCGGCACGCGCCGGGGATCCAGCGGGTTCACCGGGACGCCCGTCCAGGGGTTGATGCCGTCGGCGGCCCGGCACAGCTCGGTGAGGTTCGTCTTGCCGACGATCCGGGCGCCCTGCGCGCGGGCGGCGGCGACGCACGGGGCGTCCACCTCGGCCGGCTTCGCCCGGTCCCCGATGACGGGACAGCCCGCCGTGGTCGGCAGGCCCGCGACGTCGATGGCATCCTTGACCGCGAGCCGCGGGCCGTCCCCGGGCGCCTCTGTCCGGAGCAGCCACGTCGTCACGGTCGACCTCTCCGGATCACTCTGGCCAGGGTCACGGGATCATCATGCCCGCCCCACCGCCGATCCGACAGAGCGCCGGCCTCCTCAGGACGCCCGTTCGTCGCGGTGAGCCGGTCCAGGCCCGGAGGACCGCGGACAGCGCCGCACAACGGTCATTGGTCGCCGGCGGGTGCCGCCTACACCTCGTCGGCGAGTACGAGCCACTGCTCCTCGGTCTCCTCGCGCTCGGCGCGTACGCTCTTCAGCTCCGCGTCGAGTTCGAGCAGTTTCTCGTGGTCGGTGGCGTGCGTGGCCATCAGCTCGTGCAGCTCCGCCTCGCGCGCACCGAGCTTCTCGATCCGGCGTTCGAGCCGGTCGAGCTCCTTCTTCGCCTGCCAGGAGTTCTTGGCCGGCTTCGGCTCGGCGGCCCGTACGGGCGGGGGCTCCGGCGTCGAACGGTGGCGCCGGTCGAGGTACTCGTCGACCCCGCCGGGCAGCAGCGACAGCCCGCCGTCGCCCAGCAACGCGAGGACGTGGTCGCTGACCCGCTCCAGGAAGTACCGGTCGTGGCTGACCAGCATCAACGACCCCGGCCATCCGTCGAGCAGGTCCTCCAGCTCGGTCAGCGTCTCGATGTCCAGGTCGTTGGTGGGCTCGTCCAGGAGGAGGACGTTCGGCTCGGCCATGAGCAGCCGCAGCAGCTGCAGGCGCCGCCGCTCCCCACCGGACAGATCGCCCACCGGAGTCCACTGCGCGTCGCTCCGGAACCCGAAGCGCTCCAGCATCTGACCGGCGGAGAACTCCTTCTTCCCCAGCGTGATCCGGCGCTTGATCTCCTCGACCGACTCCAGGACGCGAAGGCCCGGGTCGAGCTCGATCAGCTCCTGCGACAGGTGCGCGAGCTGCACGGTCTTCCCCCGGACGACGCGCCCGGCGGACGGCGCCACCGTGCCCTCCAGCAGCCGCAGCAGCGTCGTCTTCCCGCTACCGTTGACGCCGACGATCCCGACCCGATCCCCCGGACCGAGCTGCCACGTCAGGTGCTCGAAGAGCGCACGATCGCCGACGCGCACGGTGACGTCCTCGACGTCGTACACGGTCTTGCCGAGCCGCGCCGTCGCGAACCGGACGAGCTCCACGGTGTCGCGGGCCGGCGGCTCGTTCGCGATCAGCGCGTTCGCCGCATCGACGCGGAACTTCGGCTTCGACGTACGGGCCTGCGGCCCCCGGCGCAGCCAGGCCAGCTCCTTGCGGAGGAGGTTCTGCCGCTTCTCCTCGGTCGACGCGGCGATCCGCGCCCGCTCGGCCTTCGCCAGAACGTACGCGGAGTAGCCGCCCTCATACCGGTGCACCTGCCCGTCGGCCACCTCCCACGTACGCTCGGTCACCGCGTCCAGGAACCACCGGTCGTGGGTGACGACGATCAGCGTGCGATCCTTCAGGTGCCCGGCGAGCCAGGCGATCGCCTCGATGTCGAGGTGGTTGGTGGGCTCGTCCAGGATCAGCAGGTCGGTCTCCGGGACAAGCAGCCGGGCCAGTGACATCCGCCGGCGCTCCCCACCGGACATCCCCGCGATCGGGTCGTCCAGCGAGACCTCCGGCAGCAGCCCGGCCAGGATGTCGCGGGCACGGGCGTCACTCGCCCACTCGTGCTCGGCTCGATCACCGAACACCACCGAGCGCACGGTCGCATCGTCGGGAAACTCGTCCCGCTGCGTGAGGAACCCCAGGCGCAGCCCTCGCGTGTGCGTCACCCGCCCGCCGTCAGGCTCGACCCGGCCGGCGAGCAGGGAGACGAGCGTGCTCTTCCCGTCACCGTTGCGCCCAACGACGCCGATCCGGTCACCGGCGGACACACCGAGGGAGACATCGTCGAGCAGAGGAGCCGGCCCGTACGCCTTGCTCAGACCTTCAACATTGATCAGATTCACGACGCCACCAAGGGTAGTGGCATCCGTCCGTTGGCCGCCCCGCTTGTGAAGGGCGCCGCACACCGGCTCAAGGTCATCAGCGGCACCCTGGCCGCGGCGTGTGGCAGCGCCTGCGGTGGATCTCCGTCTCAGGGTGCGGCCACGTTCAGTGTCTTCACCAGGAAGCGGGTGGGGTCGGCGGCCTGCCGGATGGTGCCGTCCGTGTCGACGTAGTCATATCGGTCGAGGTAGTGGCACCCGGTCTCCTGATAGCCCAGCCGCAGGTACAACGCGGCCGCGGCAAGGTTGTCGTCGTTGACCCCGAGACCGATCACGCAGTGACCACGTTCCCGGACTCGGGCCTCGGCGGCGCGGATCAGCTTCGTCCCGATCCCTAGGTGTTCTGTCTCGTGAGGTTGGGGACGCGGCTGGCGGGTGGCTGGCCTTTCAGCGCGGTGTGTCCGCGGTCGTGATTGTAGGCATGTAGCCAGTCGGGGAAGGCCTGGCGTCGTTCGGTTTCGGTTCGGTAGGGGCGGGCGTAGGCCCATTCTTCGAGCAGGGTGCGGTTGAAGCGTTCGACTTTGCCGTTGGTCTGA
>NZ_BAABHK010000008.1:0-489725 GCF_039542055.1 Actinoallomurus vinaceus | reverse complement strand
CAACCAACCGCGATACTCACGCAGTAGTCATCGGAGAGCCGGATGATCGGAAACGATCACGTCCGGTTCGGGCCGGAGGCCGTTGGAAAAGGACCCACAGGCACCTCGCCAACGGCCTACCGGAACCGTCGCGGTCCCGCCCGGCAGCACCCGGTACGGCAGGGAACCGATCTGCTGGAGACGGGACGGCGAACGCGGACCAAACGACACGTACCGGCAGCGCGAAACACGGTGCGATATCGCCTTCTTGACAGAACTGTGGACTTTTAATCCATAGGTTCCGGGTTCGAGCCCCGGGCGCCCTACCACTCACCCGGTCGCTGACCTGCGATTTCTTCGGTCTAGTTGATCTTGCGGTGATCATTTCGGCGCCTGAGCCGGGCCTTGTCGAGGCCGGTGGGAGCTGCCGCCCAGGTCGGTTGTGGTGGTCGCCGGTCTCGTGCCCGATGAGGGCGATGCTGGTTGTAGTGCCGTTCGTACTCGGCGAGTACGCGGCCCAGGTGGCGTTCGCTGTAGATGAGGAGCCGGTCGGTGGATCCCCGCCGCACGGTCCACGTGCTCGGCCCGCTCCCCCAGGTCCATGATCAGGTAGGAGCGGCCGTGCAACCGTTATCGGCCTGTTCAGTGGAAGAGCTGAGCACCAAGCGGGTGTTGCTGGTCGAACCCGGGAAGTATCAGGAAGGTCCCACTGGCGGTCGTGGTCGTGAATTTCACCAGTGCGTCGTAATTATCCATACGGGTGAGGGTGTTGGTGAATGTTCGTATGTCGTTCTGGAAGCTAATGAAGAGCAGGCCGGGGGCGGGTTCGTCCGTACTGTAGGAGCGACGGAGCATGAGGCCGACGCCGACTGCGTTGGCGTTCGCTCTGCGGACGTGGGCGTCTGCCGGGACGAGGTAGCGTCCGTCCGGCGTTTTGGCGCCGAGGTCCGGGCCCGAGGCGATGGTGCCGCCGGAGAGGGGCACGCCAGTGGCTCGGTGTCGGCCGAAGACGGCCTCCTGGTCGGCAACGGACAGCCTGGCGAACCGCGGCAGGTCGAGTTCCATGCGTCGTAGTACGGCAAGGGTGCCACCGGCGACTGGAGCCGGCCCGGCCAGCCATAGGTGGCGTTGTTGTTCGGCCGTCGTGTGGGGGCCCACGATGCCGTCGATGAAACCGAACAGGTTTCGTGGCGCGGCAAGGCCCTGATCCACTGGAACGTTCGAACCGCGACCTCCGGACTGCCGCCAGCGTTCGTGTATCCGGTGACCAGCCTGGTCCAGGAGTGCGGCAGCGACGATCGGTATCACCAAGGCGTCGCTGGCGCAGATCTGTATCAGCAGATCACCGCCGCGTGCCTGTGGGGCGATCTGCTCGCGGGAGAATCGTGGGAGGTCTGCTGCGCCGGGCAGGGAAGGATCGACCATGCGCACCAGTCGGGGGCCCACCCCGATCGTCACGGTGAGATCGCCCGGCGGCAGGCCCAGCAGTCGTGCATCGGCCCCCGAGGTGAGTGTGCGGATGGTCTGGCCGAGTTCGGCCAGCAACGGGCCGACGGCCACGGCATCACCGACGTCGGCCACCACGGCCAGCAGGTTCGGTTGGGCCGGTTGCGGGGACGTGATGCCCGCCTGGTATCGGCCCGTTGGTGACACCGACGGGGTCGACGCAGGGGCATCGGGGCGGTCTGGCTGCGCAGAACGCGATTCGCACCCGGCGGTGAGGCCGGCGGCTGCCACGGTGCTGGTGGCACTGAGGAACGCGCGGCGTGACGGGTGGGAGTCGGGTCGGCGCACAGTGTGAACAATGCCATATCCATCCTGACACCGCCGAATCCGGCCGGCGTCCGTGCCAGGATCCGACCATGCCTCGTCTCGGTCTTCGGGTGTCGGCCGCCGTGCTGGGCACACTGGCACTCGTACTGGTCGGCTGCGGCACCGACGATGACGGATCGAGCCACGGCCGACGACCGTCCGGTGTGCATGTGACGATCAAAGTGCCGGCCGACGCCCCGACGATCTCGGCTGCGGTGTCTCTGGCTCAGTCCGGCGATCTCGTGTTGGTCGCGCCGGGCGTTTACCACGAGTCGGTGAAGATATCCACGGCTCGCATTACTCTTCGTGGCGAGTCTCGGGACAAGGTCGTCATCGACGGGCGGTTGCAGCAGCCGAACGGCATCGTCGTCGCCGCTCCCGGGGTAGCCGTGGAGAACCTGACCGTGGAGAACAACACGCAGAACGGGGTCCTGGTCACCGGTTCGGCGGAGGCGGCTGCCGGATTGCCGGGGCGGTCGGGCGGCTACGACACCGGCGATGAGCCCGTCGCCTTCCTGAAATCATTCCTGGTCTCCTACGTGACCGCGACCCGCAACGGGCTGTACGGCATCTACTCGTTCTCCGCGCAGGACGGTGTCATCGAGCACTCGTACGCGTCAGGCGGGGCCGACTCGGGGATCTATGTCGGACAGTGCAGGCCCTGTCGCGTTGTGGTGCGGGACAACATCGCCGAACTCAACGCGGTCGGTTACGAAGGCACCAATGCCAGCGGCGACATGTACGTGGTCGGTAACCGCCTTGTCGGTAACCGGGTCGGACTCACCACCAACTCCGACCACCAGGAGAAACTGCTCCCGCAGCAGGGTGCCGTCATCGCGGGCAACCTGATCGCGGCCAACCAGCAGACGGCGACCCCCGAACAGGCCGACGGCGGGTGGGGCATCGGCATCGGCATCGATGGCGGCAGCGACAACCAGTTCGTCCGCAACCGAATCGCCGACAACAGCAACGCCGGGCTGGTGATCACCGCAACCGCTGACATACCGCCGGACGGCAACCGGATCCTGGACAACACCTTCGCCGCCAACGGCGTTGACGTCGGCTGGAGGTTCCCCACCGCCACGCGGGGACGGAGCAACTGCCTGCACGGCAACGATCTACGAACCACGATGCCCGCCCATCTCGCGACAACCGCGTCCTGCCCGCGTCCCGCCCGGTCGTCCTCGCCGTCCGGAACGTGGGCGATGCCGACGGCACCTCGCGGTATTCCGTTCACCAATGTGGCGGCGCCTGCCACTCAGCCACAGTTCCCAAACGCCACCACCACGGGCGCCACCGCTGTTCCGGCCGTTCCAGCCCTACCGGACACGCCAGGCATCCCGCTGCCGCCGGCATCACTGCTCGCCGCAGGCGCGCGGGTGCAGACGTCCTGAGCCGTGGCTACGGCGTCGGGGTGACTCCGGGTAGCGGCCGGACCGGAACGTACTTCTGGCTGTCGAAATCGATGACCACAGGCTGCGATTCGGAAGCAACGCCGACGTGAACCCGGTACATGGTGCCGTCCGAGCCGATCCAGTAGCGCACGGAACCCCCCGTACCGGACGTGGCACGGGCGCTCGGCCCGGTCATGACGTCCACCTGATGGCCGTTCAACCGGCCCTGTCCAACCCAGGCGGCACCGTTCTGTGGCAGTAGTTCGGCATTGTCCGGCCGGTCGCTACCGAGACTCAGTGCGATGGCCAGCGAACTGTCCAGCGAACTGCCGGACGTTTGCAGCGGACGGCCGTACCAACCCGACCCCGGCGGCGATGCCGGTGCGTCCGCCGGGGTGTTCGCCATCGGGTGGACGAACACGGTGGTGGCCGTCCACTCGATCAGCCCGTCGCTGGACGTATCGCGCCCGGTGCCGTGCACCGCGCCATAACCGAGCTTGTCGCGGTAGTCGATGGATCCGGTGATGATCAGCCTACCGGCGGTGCCCGGCACGGTGATCGTCACGGCGCGGCCGCCCGCCTGGTAGTTGCGGAACCGCGTGATCGCCAGACGGTTCGCCTGATCCGAGGTCAATGCGCGCGGAACGGCAGGGGCGGAGCCGCTGCCAGCGACCAGGAGCGCGGCCACCGCGACAGCCGCACTGGCGATGGCTGCTGCCACCCAACGTGGCCGCAGCCATCGACGCCGGCCGGCCGGGCGCCGCGAGTGACCCTTTTGGGTTCTTATGCTCCGCACGCGGCGCAACGCTAACACCCTCCGCTCATTCATCCCCTGATTTCCCTCGATCTTACTCTTGGCGCACACGCGGTACGGTATTGTGTTCGGTGAAGTGCTTGGGATGACCATTCCGACTCTCTGCTGTTTTCGCGAGTCGTTAGCTGTGATGGTTTCGGGGCGAATGTCGTTTCCTGCCCAGGTTCCCGACTGGTTTCGACGGCATCGAGTACGGCGTGCGCGCCGCCGACCTATGGCGTATGGCGATTGGCGCTGGGGGCGATAACACGATGATTGAGTTGCGCAGCAACCCGCGCAACCGGAGTGGGGATTCGGTGCACCGCAGCCGTTTCCATCGCCCCCGTTCGGCACAGTGTTCTACCGTGTTTCCCCGCGCAAGGCCTGAGCAAAGTCCCACCCCAGGCCGCGAACACGCCGTTCACTAACCCGCGCGCCTACAGCTAAGCACAGCCTGGATACGCCGATCGCCATGGACCCCCTCACGCGCGGCGGATTCTGCCTCAACGTCCCAGGACAATCATGAAACCGGGCCCACGGAAACAGCGGTGGGCCCCTTTTCGTGACCGACATCTCACCCGGGGCCGCGAAGCGGATGTGCAGCTCGAAGCGGGTGTCTGGTTCACATGACAAGGGAGTGTGATGGCCTATGGGCCGAGTCGATAGAAGATCGCGCCGGACAGCCGGGGAGCGTACGGGCCCGCTGGCGCGAGTGGGCTTTAGCGTTCTCTTGCTGTTCGGTAGCACCATGAGCGCGACGCCCGGGACGGCCGCCGCTTCGACTGGCGACGGCACACTGACAGTTCAGGTCCTGCGGGATTTCTTCGGCACGGGCGTGATCAACGCGACCATGGACGCGCCGCAGCGAGGCATGAAGGTTCAGATGACCGACCCGGCCGGCCATCAGGTCACCGGCATCACGGATGCCACTGGAAAGGTGGTGGTCTCCCGATCGACCGCGCTGACCGGCGGCCACTACCGCGTGGATGTCAGCGTCCCGGCGACGTACAGTAATTATCTGCGGGCGGCGCCGGCCTCGACGGCGGCAAACCACTTCGACAGCTTCACGACGTTTGTGGACGTGTCGGGCGGCAAGAACGCCTCGGTGATTACCGGGGTCTGGGACGCGGCCGACTACGCGCTGCCGGACTCGCGGTATTTCGTGCCGATCCAGAATGGTCCTAACGGGAAAGACACCCGGTCGTTGGTGGCGTTCGGGACGAACGTTCGGGGTACGTGTCCTGACCACGCGGCGTGCCCGACCACGCTCGACACGCAATCCCAGGTGGGCACGACATACGCGCTGGCCTACGACAGGTACCGGCACCGGCTGTTCCAGGGCGCGTTCGCCCGGCGATACACCTCGTACGGGCCGAACGGTGGTAACGCGATCTACACCGTGCCGGCCAACGGCGGGGGCGCGCCGACCCTGTTCGCGAAGGTCCCGGGCGCCGCGGTGACGCCGCACGACACCGCCAACATGAACAAGGACCCTGGGTTCACCAACGCGCCAGGTAAAGAGAGCATCGGCGGCCTGGCTCTGTCGGAGGACGGCTCGACGCTGTACGCGGTGAACCTGCGGACCCGGACCCTGGTCAGCTTCAACGCGACCAGGGCCACCGCGTCCGCACCCAAAGCGACGGTAACCATCCCGAACCCGGACTGCGCGGCGCGCACCGACTGGCGGCCGTTCGGACTTACCACGCATGACAACACGCTCTACGTCGGCGGCGTGTGTGACGCGGAGAGCACGCAGAACCGCGCAGACCTGAAAGCCGTCGTCTACGCCTACGACGGCAAGCGATTCGCCACGGTGATGACCCATCCGCTTACCGGCGAGCGCGGTTACGTCTATGCCGGTGCCAGCGGAGTTGACCGGGCCAACCACTGGAACCCGTGGAACACCAACCTGTTGACCTGGGACAACTTCAGACAAAACAACGTCTTCGTCGATCCGCAGCCCGAGCTCGCCAGCCTCGCCTTCACCCGTGACGGTTCGATGATCCTCGGTTTCCGCGACCGGTTCATGGACGTTCTCAGTTGGGGTGGACAGGACCCTCGGCCGCTCAACAACACCCCAGAAATGGGCATGTCCGGTGGTGACATCAACATGGCCTGCGCCAAGCCCACCGGTGGATACTCGTGGGAAGGCACCGGAAATTGCCCCAACCACGCCAATTACGCCACCGACGGCGGCGAGAACAGCGGCGTCGTCGAATACTTCCCGGGCGACTACGTTCGGAACAACGGCGCACCGAACCAGCCCGCCGGGGTGCACAACGAAGCCTCGCAAGGGGCGGTCGCCTACATTCCGCAGCAGCAATGGGTCGTCAGCACGGAGATGGACCCGACCGACGTCTACGCCGCCGCCGGGACCGGTTACTACAACGTCCAGACCGGTCAAGGGCCCGGTAACAACCATTCCGCCAACGGGTACCAGTTCGTCAGTCCGGGCGATAACGGATTCGGTAAGGCCGGTGGGCTCGGCGATATCGCGTATGCGGCGGCGAATGCGCCGATCCAGATCGGTAACCTGGTGTGGTTCGACGGCGACCACAATGGGATCCAGGATCCGGCGGAAGTGCTGCTGCCGAACGCGACGATCAATCTGTTGAGCGCCAGCGGCAAGCAGGTCGCTACGACCAAGACCGATGCCGCCGGCGAGTACTACTTCGGTGGGGTCGGCGCCGCCTACCAGCTCACGCCGGGTGGGAAATACACGGTGCAGTTCGACGTGTGTACCGCGAACACCAGCAAGGTGCCGGGTCAGCCGTCGGCCACCTCGCTGCGGTTCACGCTCCCACTGGCCGGTAACAACCGGGCACATGACTCCAATGTGATCCCGCCGACGACCGGGCACCTTTGCGACGGACACGCACCTGTCACGGCGCCGCGCAAGTCGGGAGAGGTTGATCACACGATCGACGCCGGCGTGTACATCTCCCACACACCGCCTACTTCTCCGCCTCCAACCTCTCCGCCTCCAACCTCTCCGCCGCATCCCAAGCCGCCCCACCATGGCGCAAGCCCAGGTCCGCTGCCCTTCACAGGTATGTCCCACCTGCTACAGATGATCTGTATCGGTGCCGTGCTGCTCGGTGCGGGCGCGGCACTCGTGTACGTGACCCGGAAGCGTCGCGCCAGGCAACACTGAAACAACGCTGAAAGACGGTCGTCTGCCCGCCCGCGATCCCCAGTGGGCGCGGGCGGGCAGACGACGCCTTCGGATCACGTTCGGTGACCGGTCAATCGACGTCGTGGGCGCTGATCGCGAAAGCCGCGCACGGCGACCTCGTTCACCGCAACCCATACCCGGCCCCGACGCCTGTACCGCTGCGCTGCGGCACGAGCTGGGGCGGTTTTCCTATTAAGATGCTTTGCCGGCCTCCCGGGTTCGCGTGACATCCGTCACGGCAGAAAAAATGGGGAATCCGGATCTTCCTGTGAACCTCCACGGCATTGCCGGACATCGAACTTACCGGTCGTGTCAGTAAGCAACCGGGGAGGTTTTACCCATGCAGTTCAAGCGCCTTCGTATGACTGCCGCTCTGGCTTGTGGTGGCGGAATGGTCGCTCTCGCCCTCACCGGCTGCAACATCGACAGCAAGGTGTCGACGTCGTCGGGTTCGACGTCGTCGGGTTCATCGGCGAAGACGGCGCCGGCCGCCAATGGCACCCCCAGCGGGAAAGCGGCGGCGGCGCACACCGATCAGGGTGACACGCCGAGCTGCATGGCATCCGAACTTAAAGCCGATCTGCAGATTCAAGATCCCGGCTCCGGACTGGAAGCGGAGATGGCAGCGGAAAAGGCGATCGCCACGCTGACCCTCACCAACCGGTCGAGCGAAACCTGCTACCTGCCGGCCGGCTGGACACCGCTCGGGGAGGGCGGGCGGAACAACTACACCGCGATTCCCGCGACCCAGGTGAGCTACCCCGGTGCCGGCATGACCATCACGCTGCGGCCCGGACGTTCGGCCTTCGCAGGAACCAAGTGGCACACCACCAAGGGCTGCCCCGGCGGCACCACCGACGGCCTCGGCGTCGCCTGGCACAGCACCTGGATCCCGCTCACCTACCACGGCCTCGACGACGGCTACCAGCCACCGATCTGCGACAGCCTCACCCTGGGCACACTCCAGCCCACCATGAACGGCGTCAACTTCACCTGACCCATCCCGAACGAAACAGGCCAGGCATACGGGGCCGTAGGGAGCGGGAACGTCAGAGTTCCCGCTCCCTACGCGCGTCAGCCGCGGGCCGATACCCGGTGAGTTGATCTTGTTGCCGGAACTGCTCTGGCCTGGTATCACTCTCGCCCGGCTTGATCACGCTGGTCCGGCGTTCGCGGCCTCGGCCTTATCCGCGTGACCGGTTCGGGTCAACCATTACATGATCGTCAGGGGGCGTTTAGCTGATATAAGGATTTGGCGTTTCATGGGAGGCCGTGGCGTGGAGATGGGTTTTGGGAGTGTTGATGCGGTCGTTGCTGGCGTTGGCCGGACTGTTGATACCGTTCGCTGTGGTTCCGGCGGCCGGAGCAACGACGGCGCCCATCACCGTGCCGGGGGCACGTGCCGTTACGCTCGGCTGGTCAAGCAAGATCGATGTGACGATCGACGCGACGTCGCCAGTGACTCAGGTAACGGTCGCGCTGCGCTCCGACGGTACGGCGACGCCGTACGCCACGCTCACTCAGTTCACTCGCATCAGCGGTAGTGATACCGCTGGGACCTGGGAAAGCACCAGCGCGGCCGACCTGCCACTGACTCCGGTGATCGACCTTGACGTGAGCGTGGCCGACCAAGCCGGCGACCAGGTCACGCTTCCGGCCGCTGGGACGATCCGCGCGCACGTGCCAACCAGGTTCGACTCGTTCTCGGTAACACCGACGACCATCGGAGTCGACCGCACCCCGCCTGCCTTCTCCGGGCGGCTCGTCTACACCGACGCACAGGGCCAGACCCAGCCGGCTGCGGGGATGACCGTACGTGTGACCGACGACGGCGGACACAAGACGGAGACGACGACCAGCAGCGACGGCTCTTTCAGCGGGACCGCTCCAGCGGAGAACGCGCCCACCGACTACTGGGCCACGGCGGTCGCGCAGGGCGGCCTGACCGCCTCGCGCACCGCCCGCATTCCCGTCACGGTCGACCGGTTTCCCAGCCGGATCATCGGGCTCACGCTGGACCCGGCTCAGCCGCACCTGAACCAGAGTGTCACGATCAGCGGCACCCTTGAGTACCAGGACGCGAACGGCGCCTGGCATCCCGCTCCCAGCACCGCGGTGTCCGCTCTCGCTGACGGCGCCCCGCCGAACAGCAACCTCCGTCTCTGGGCCAGGACCGGAAACGACGGCACCTTCGACATGACCCAGGATTTCGTTCCGGCCGACGGAACATGGACGATCGCGCACGACCCCACCCTCGAGAACGGTGGCCTGCCCAGCCGCGCGTTCGACCCGTACGCCGCCTCCCAGAGCACGGTGACCGTCGCCGACCCCGCACACCTCACGAGCCAGACCAAGCTCTCGATCACCCCGGCTTCCGATTACTGCTATTACACAGGGATGCGGCAGCCGGTCGCCCTGGAAGGCCTCCTGAGCGGGGTGCAGTGGGGCGAACCGATCACGCTGCAATTCTCACCGGACGGGACGACCTGGTCGGACACGCCCTACCACGGCACCACGGACCAGGCGATCGCCCAGGCGGAGAACGGGTACGCCGATTACAGAATCCCGGTCGTGGTCACGCAGAGCGGTTGGTGGCGCGCGTCCTACGCCGGCTCAGCGCACGCTACCCCTTCCGTCAGCTCCCCATTCCTCATTCGGCTCGGCCCAGAGTTCACGGTGAAGCTGACGGTCGGCTCGGGACAGTCGCACCCGGTTCCCGGCGGCAGGATCTCCTTCGACGGAACAGCCGTCCAGTGCATCGGCAGCGGTTACAACGCTCCGCCTGGCGGCGACCCAGCCGACCTGCAGTACTCACCCGACGGCAAGAGCTGGAAGACGGTCGTCAAGGACCGCTTCTACAACGCCGGTAACTTCTACTTCTCCGCGCGGACTCTGGGCACCGGCTACTGGCGTGCCTATGTACCGAGGTACAAGACGTACAGTCCGGCCATCCGGGTCACCGTCAAGCGCACGAGCCGAATCACCGGCGCGGCCGTGAACCCGAACCCGGTACGGCGAGGTCATCCGGTCCGGCTCAGGGGCGTGCTGCAGGGCACGCACACCGGCTGGTACGGCCTGTCCGGTGCTACCGTCCAGGTCTGGTTCCGGGCCAAGGGGACGCAGACCGCGATCCTCCTCGGCACAGCCCGCACCGACGGCTCCGGCCGGTTCGCCTTCACCACCACGGCCCACCACACCGGTGCCTATTGGTTCAGCTACGCCGGATCCCGCCTTTATTGGCCCACGACCGGCCACGCTGTCACCGAAACGGTGAAATAGCTGAACGGCCACGCAGGCGGCGGGGGCACCGGCCTGTGCCCGGCGCGCGGATAAGACCCGATCGCTAAGTGAGGAACAGACTGAGTGGAAGCCGGACCACCGGTCATCGACGCCTGATGATGCCCCATCCCCGCGCACGCGGGGATGGTCCTGCAAGCACGTCGGCCCACGCATGGAGGACGGTCTCTACATGGCGTAGGAAGCGGCGGGTGGCTCGGGGCCGCCGCCGCTGCGTGCGGGGTGTTGATCGGGATCCGTGGGCGCTACCGCAGTTGGTCGCGGCGGCGGGTCAGGTAGGCGGTCTCGGCGGTGTTGCCCGCCAGTTCGATGGCCTTGTCGTAGGCCGCGCGTGACTGCTGACTGCGGCCCAGCCGGCGCAGCAGGTCGGCGCGGGTGGCGTGGTAGGCGTGATAGCCGGCCAGCTTGTCCTCAAGACGGTTGACGGCTGCCAGTGCCACGTCCGGGCCGTCGAGTTCGGCGACCGCGATGGCCCGGTTGAGGGCGATGATCGGCGAGGGGTCGAGGCGGACGAGCTGGTCGTAGAGGGCGAGGACCTGTGACCAGTCGGTGTCGCGTACGTCGCGGGCGGAGGTGTGCACGGCGTTGATCGCCGCGAGGATCTGGTAGCGGCCCGGAGCGACCCCGGCGGCGGCAGCGGCGAGGCGCTCGCGCACCAGCCGGTGACCCTCGGCGACCAGCGTCGCGTCCCAGGCCCCACGGTCCTGCTCGCCGAGCGCGACCAGTTCGCCGCTCGCCGAGACCCGGGCGGGGCGGCGGGCCTCGATGAGGAGCATCAGCGCCAGCAGCCCGGCCACCTCACCGTCGTCCGGCATGAGGGCACGGATCAGGCGAGCGAGCCGGATCGCCTCGGCGGTCAGGTCGCGACGTACCGGATCGGTGTCGGAGCCGGTCGCCAGGTAGCCCTCGTTGAATACGAGAAAGAGGACGGCGAGTACGCCGGAGACGCGTGCCGGGAGATCCTCGGCGGACGGCACGCGATAGGGGATACGAGCCGCCTTGATCTTGGCCTTCGCGCGGGTGATCCGCTGCCCCATGGCACTCTCGGCCACCAGGAAGGCGCGGGCGATCTCGGGCACGGTCAGACCGCCGACCATGCGCAGCGTCAGCGCCACGCGGGTCTCCATCGCGAGCGCCGGGTGACAGCAGGTGAAGATCAGCCGGAGCCGGTCGTCGTCGATGGCGTCGACAGGCTCGGGCGGGTCGTCGTCGTACAACACCTGAGCCTCCTTGTGCTTGTCGTCGCGCTTGTTCTCGCGCCGGATCCGGTCGATGGCCTTGCGGTTGGCGGTGGTGGTCAGCCAGGCGCCGGGGTTGGGGGGCACGCCGTCGGCCGGCCACCGCTCGACGGCGGTCGCGAACGCCTCGGCCGCCGCCTCCTCGGCGATGTCGAGGTCACCGAATCGCCTGGTCAGGGAGGCGACCACCCGGGCCCACTCCTCGTGGTGGGCCCGGGTGATCGCCTCGCGGACGTCGGCGTCGCTCACTGGAACGGCCGCACCTCGATCTTCCGATCGCAGACCTTCGACGCCTCGGCGGCGAGCTTGAGCGCCACATCCAGATCGGGGGCCTCCCACACCCAGACGCCGGCGAGGTACTCCTTCGACTCCACGAAGGGCCCGTCGCTGAACACCGCCTGCTCGCCCCGGTTGTCGATGACCGTGGCCGCGTCGGTGTCCGCGAGTCCGCCCGCGAAAACCCAGTAGCCCTCGGCGATCAGTCGTTCGTTGAACGCGCTGATGGCAGGCTGCCTGTCCGTGCTGCCGGGATTGCTCTTGTCATCGATCACGGAAACCAGGTACTGCATCTGAAGATCATCTCCTGTGGTGTCGAGACAGCGTGGTTCGGTGGTCAGGGACTTCAAGCCGTTGGCGCATACTGCGGGCGCCCGGCCGGCCGGTAGACCTGGATCGTCACGCCCTTGGAGTCGACGCGCGACTCGACCAGGTCGAGCGCAAGGTCCGGGCCCGCGTCGGGGAACAGCCGCGCGCCCTGGCCGACGACCACCGGGATGGTGATCAGAGTCATCTCGTCGACCAGATCGTTGTCCAGCAGCCACCGGGTCAGGATGCCACTGCCGTGCACCTGCAGCTCACCCCCCGGCTTGGCCTTCAGTTCTCGGACGGCGGCCGCGACGTCTCCGGACAGGACGGTCGTGTCCGACCACGCCGGATCGGTGAGCGTGGTCGACGCCACGTACTTGGGCCGTGTGTTCAACGCTTCCACGACGGACTCCCAGCCAGGGGCATCCTGGACCGTAAAGGTCCCCCATGAGCCGGCGAACAGCTCGTAGGTCCGCCGGCCGAACAGGAACGCCTCGGCGCGCTGGTAGGTCTGGTTGATGAACGCGTGGGTCTCGCTGTCACCCTTCCCCAGGGCCCATCCGCCGCGCTCGAATCCGTTCCTGCGGTCCTCATCCGACGCGCCGCCGTTTCCCTGCATCACTCCATCGATGGTGACCTGAGTCACGGTCGTCAGCTTCATGATCGCGGTTCCTCTGCCTTGGCGCCGCCCCTTGCGGGCGGCCTCACCCCTGCTACGAACACCACCGCCCCGATCCGACACCGCCTCCCGGATTTCTCTGAAGAAATTTCCGGGACCCTGGTCGCCGGCGATCCGACAACACGACAGTTCCGCAGCGCCAGCGCTCCACCACCTCAAACGCGCCCAGGCTCACGCTGCACCACGCCGCACCGCAACAGAGCACCGCCCCGGCCGACCACGCCACCGGACCGGCCGTCCCCCACGTGCGCCGGCACCGCATTCTCGACATCCTCCACGGCTCGTGCCCCAGATCTCGTCAGCGACATGGCCACGGCGGAACCGCCGACGTCGTGACCTACGCCGGTCGGCGTGGCGTCCCGGTTCGCATCATCTGGCCCGACGGCGCGCGGCACGGTTGAGACGCACATACACCGGCAAAGCGGGCACCGGCCGTCGTACGGACCTGGTTGGATGATCGAGCCTCGGTCCTGAGGACCGAACGACAAGGGCCGTCAGGGAGGGCGCTGGATGGGGATTCGCAATGGGTTGGGCCGGTTCGGGGCTCGGCGGCGTCTTCAGCGGACGGCGAGGGAGGTCTTCGACTGGCGGCGGCTGCGGCCCGGGCAGACGGAGGCGATGCAGGCCCTCCTTCAGGGGCACGACGTACTCGTCGTCATGCCGACCGGCAGCGGCAAGTCCGCGACCTATCAGGTCCCGGCCCAGTTGCTCGACGGCCCGACCATCGTGATCTCGCCGTTGATCGCCCTGCAGCGGGACCAGATGCTCTCGCTCACCGAGCGGAACGCGGGCGGCGCCGTCGTCGTCAACTCCGCGCAGCGCGCGGGCTCGAGCGAGGCCTCTCTGGAGCAGATCCGGGCCGGTAAGGCCGAGTACGTCTTCCTCTCCCCCGAGCAGCTCGCCAAGCCCGATGTCGTGGACCGGCTCGCCGCGGCGCGACCCTCGCTGATCGCGATCGACGAGGCGCACTGCGTCTCGGCCTGGGGGCATGACTTCCGGCCCGACTACCTCGGGCTCGGCCGGGTCATCGAACGCCTCGGCCACCCCCCGGTGATCGCGCTGACCGCGACCGCGTCGCCGCCCGTACGCGAGGACATCGTGGAGGTGCTCGGCCTCCGCGACGTCCGCCAGGTCATCCGGGGCTTCGACCGGCCCAACATCGCGCTGCGGGTCCGCCGGTTCGCCGAGGAGAGCACCAAGAGGCGCGCGCTCGTCGCGGACGCCGCCGGACGGTCCGGGCTCGGCCTGGTGTACGTCGCGACACGCCGCGACGCCACGGCGTACGCCAAAGAGCTGACCGAGGCCGGGCTGCACGCGGAGGCCTATCACGCGGGGATGAAGGCGTCCGAACGCGAGCGGGTGCACACGTTGTTCTCCGAGGACGGGCTCGACGTCGTCGTGGCCACCTCCGCCTTCGGCATGGGGATCGACAAGCCGAATGTGCGCTACGTCCTGCACAGTGCCCCGCCCGAGTCGCCGGACTCCTACTACCAGGAGATCGGCCGGGCCGGCCGCGACGGCGAGCCGGCCGACGCGGTCCTGTACTACCGGTCGGAGGACCTCGGCCTGCGCCGGTTCTTCGCCGGCGGCCGGCCGGACGAGGAGATGCTGCTCCGGCTCGCCGTCCTGCTCCACGAGCACGGCGGCACCGTGAAGCCCCACGCCGTACGCGACACGCTGGGCATCGGCCCGTCCAAGCTGACCTCTCTCGTGAACCTGCTCCAGCACACCAAGGCGGTGGAGGTGAGCGGCCGGGGAGACCTGCGGTACGCCGAGCGGGGGCCCGCTCCCAAGCAGGCCGCGGCCGACGCGATGGAGCTGGACGAGAGCCGCCGCCGGGTGGACGACTCGCGCATCGACATGATGCGCGGCTACTCCGAGACCACCGGGTGCCGCCGTCGCTATCTGCTGGAGTACTTCGGCGAGCCCCGTACGACGAAGACCTGCGACAACTGCGACAACTGCGTCGCGGGGGCGGTCGACACGACGCGGGTCGACGGTCCATTCCCGGTCCACTCCGAGGTGGTGCACAAGTCGTGGGGTCCGGGGACGGTCATGCGCGCCGAACCCGACCGGATCACCGTGCTGTTCGAGGAGACTGGCTACAAGACACTTTCCCTGGACGCGATCAAGCGCGACTCCCTGCTGATACTCGCACCGGAGAGCGGCACCGAACAGTGAGCAGCCCGCCTACGGGACCACTCCCGCGTGCGCGTTTCGGGATCGACGCGGGCTCGTACGAGGATGATGGTGTGCCGTGCGCTGTTGAGCCGGCGGTCGGCCGCTGCGGTTGAGCCGATGCAAACTCGACTCGAAGGTCAAGCGATGACTTCGGTCCAGCCGACGCCTCAGCCCGGCACGCACGCGGTTGACATGGTGCGGAGAAGGAATCAGCCCCAGGCTCGGCGACCCCGGCGACGTGGCCGCCGCGGTCGCCTACCTGCTCTCGGACGACGCCGAATGGGTCACCGGCCAGGTGCTCAGCATCGACGGCGGATCGACCATGCGCTGAGGCCGGTCCCCGCGCGGGGACCGGCCTCGGGGGTTGCGCTCTGCCCTATCGCTTCGTGACTTTGTGGATCCAGGCGAGTTGCTGGGCGATCTCCCCGGCCCCGGCCATCTTCTCTCGGTCGGAGCCGTAGAAGACGCCGAGCAGGGTCTCCTTGCCGTGTGCGCCGATGCTCATCACCGGGGCTCCAGAGTCGCCGCCGGCGGGAATCCCGGACACCTTCTCCATGCAGAAGTCCGTGCCGCCCGGTTCGGCGTAGCCCTCGCAGCGGCGGGCGTCCGACCGTACGACCCGCAGCTTCGACTGCTTGAGCACGGGCGACTGGCAGGTGTTCTCATCCTTGGTGCAGGTGGCGCCCCACCCGTACTGCCGCACGATCTCACCGGGGTGGACATGGGCCTTGGCCAGCCGCACCGGGCGGATCTTCATCGGCGAGACCTTGATGAGCATCATGTCAGCGCGCGAGTTCCCCGCCCGCTTGCCCACCGGGCGGACAGTGGTGCCCTTACGCATGTCGAGGTTGCCGACCCGGAACGAGATCCGCTTGTCGGCGACCGCCTGCCCCTGCTCGAAGAAGCAGTGCGAGGCGCTGATGACCCACTGCTTCGTGACCGCCGTCCCGGTGCACACCGGTTTGCCGTCGACGAGCATGCGCACCGCCCATGGGCCGTAAGTGCTCTTTGACCCGCCGATGACGGCCGAGGCCGGCCCGGACACCATCACCGAGCCCGTCACCAGCAACAACGCGGACACCAACAGCACACGAACGCGACGCACCATCCGGAACGGCTCCTCTTCTCGGGGCGTGGCCTTACCGGTGGTGTAGATACGCCGTCAGATCAAAAAGTTTCCGATTACGCGTAGTTCGTCCTCCGCCGGCCGGCGCCGACACCCTCGGCAAGAGCGCCACCACCGCCGGATGCGCCTGCGGCACCCCCACCGAGCAGGCAACCGACTCCCGCCGCCGTTAGCGCCTGCTGCGGACACGCACGGCACCCGACCGGGACGACACGGTGGCCACGTTCACGAACGCGGCCACCGCTCGGGCCCGGTTGACAAGGTGCGGGGAAGAAGCCGCGAACGGCGACGTCGACGCGGCCGGCCTGGTGGGAGCGGTAGGGCAGCGGACCGTGAACCGCTCGGCCTCATGCCGTAGCCGATCTTCCTGTCCCTGGCTGCCCCGGTCAGGGTGGGTCCAGTGGTCGATGACGCGTTCGACGATCCACTGGCGGCCGTGGTGGTCGGCGGAACGACTGACCGTTCCCGCGGCCGCTATTTCACCCAGAGCTCCCAGTACGGGCTGTCCCAACGGCAGTCGTACTGCGTGTACGGCCCCGCCGTGAGGATGGCGGTTGCCCCGTCAAGGCAGCCTTGAAGGGTCCGGTAGGCCCCCTTCCCGACCCAGCCCGTGGTTGAGGCGCCGGCGGGGGTAGCGGCGGAGAGGGTGCCGGCGGCGAGGGCGCCTGCCACCGCCAGCGTCGCGCCGAATCGTGCGGCTTTCTGTCGCATGAGATCGTCCTTCGGGGATGGGCGGCGCGCGCCGCCGTACGAACGAATCCACGCTAACACCAGTTGATCTTGAACCGATGTCGATCTTGGTTGAGCATGCGCGTGCGCGCCGGAACGTCTGGTCCAACGGGCGCTCGTCGGCTACGTGCCGCGATCTACATCGCGGCAGGCGTGATCCCGGCCAGGATCCCGGCCGGAACCAGGTGCCCTCGACGGCGGGAGGTGATGGCGGCCCTTCCGCACCGTGTTGGAGGCGGGGTCCTGTGGGGGTTCAGGGGACGGGGTCGGTGTAGCCGTGGGTGAAGGCGTAGCGGGTGGCTTGGGCGCGGTCGCGGGAGCCGGTTTTGGCGAAGATGCGGTTCACGTGGGTTTTGACTGTTCCCTCGCTGACGAAGAGGGTTCGGGCGATCTCGCGGTTGGACTGGCCTGCTGCGATAAGACGGAGGACCTCGGCCTCACGGGGGGTGAGATCTCCCTCGTCTGGGGTTGCGGGTGGGGTTGGGGGGTCGATTGCGCGGGTCGCGGCTGACAGGAGGCGCTTCTGGACTCCGGGGTCGAGGATCGCCTGACCGGCCGCGGCGGCCAGTACGGCTCGGCCGATTTCGGTCCTCGTCGCGTCCTTGGTCAGGTAACCGAGGGCTCCGGCCTGGAGGGCGCCGATGATGGATTCGTCATCGGCGTAGGTGGTGAGGATGACGACGCGGGTGCCCGGATGGTCGGCGGTGATGCGGCGCGTCGCGGCCACGCCGTCGCAGCCGGGCATGTTCAGGTCCATGAGCGCGACCTGCGGGCTCACCGCCGCGACAAGCTCCACCGCGGCGTCGCCGTCCGCCGCCTGACCCGCCACAACGATGCCGGGCAGCGTACTGAGCAGCGCCGCCAGGCCCTCGCGCACCGCGGACTGGTCGTCGGCGACGATGACGCTGACCGCATCACCGGAATTCTCAGAGCTCACGCCGGAATCCTCAGGCATACCTGCCACTCCTCCTCGACCGGCCCCGCCGTTAGTGTGCCCCCGCCCAGTGCGGCACGTTCCCGCAGCCCGGTGAGCCCGTATCCGGCGCCCGCGGCCGCGAGTGGCCCGGCGCCGGTCTCTGCCGGGAGCGGGTTGACGATCCGGACCACGACCTCCGTCGGAGTGAACTCGAGGGAACATCCGACCGGCTGCCCTGGTGCGTGCTTGCGTGCGTTGGTCAGCGCCTCTTGCATGGTCCGGTAGGCGGCCAGGCCGACCTCCGCGGTGACCGGACGCGGCGGCCCGGTGACGGTGAAGTCGACGGGCACGTCACCGTCGGCCTGGAACTCCTCGGCCAGCGCCGAAAGCTGGTCCGGCAGCGGCGCGGCGTCATCGCGCAGCGCCAGGATCGCCCGACGGGCGTCCGCCAGTCCTTCTCTGGTGAAGACACCGGCGCGGCCGATGCACTCGATCGCCTTGGCGAGCTCGGGAGGTCCGGGGGGCAGTGCGCCCAGCAGTCCCTCGGCCGCCTGCAGGTTCACCGACACCGTCGCGAGCGAGTGGGCGAGTACGTCATGGATTTCCCTGGCGATCCTGGCCCGTTCGGCGAGCGCGGCGGCGTGGGTCTCGGCCTCGTGTGCGCGGCGGGCCTCGGCGAGCGTGTGCTCGGCCTGTACGGCCCTGAGCAGGTAGGCGTGGCGGGTCAGGCCGAATGCCCACAGGCCGATGAACGTGAGCGGGTAGCCGAGCAGCGTCTCGGTCGGCGCCCGGGTCACCAGGCCCGCGACGAGGAACGCCGCCACGGTCTCCGCGGTGATGGCCAGCGATGCCTCGGTGCTCAGCGTGATGCCCGCGGCCGAGGTCACCACGCAGCCGACCGCGACGGCCGTACTGAGCGGAGACACCCCGGCGAGTACGCCGCCGGCCGTTCCCAACACGGCCAGCGCCACGACCGTCAGGCGCTCGCTGCGCCGGGCGAGCACCAACCAGCCGACGTAGCTGACGGCGGTGACGACCAGTGCGACGGCGAGAGCCTTGCCACTGCCGCCTGCTCCCAACCGCGGATGCGCGAGGGGGACCGTTAAAAGCACCACCACGAGGACGAGCGTCCGTACGACATTCAGCACCGGGGGCACGCTCGAGCCCGTGATGGCTGTGGGACCCCCGCGCGCGGTGAGAGAGCGAAGCACGCAATCAACGTATCCGTCCCCTTCCCCGTCCGCCTCGGGCATACGGACCTGCCCGGGAGGTAGCGGGCGATGCGGGCGGTGGACTCCGGGTATACGCGACGGTCTCTACCCGGCCTCCACCCGGTGTCCACCCCCGGGCAGACGCCTCGGGAGGGGGTCGCTACCTAGCGTTGTCCATGTAAGCGCACCACACAGACCGGCCAACCCGCACCACACCGCCCGCTCACCAAGGAGCTCCCGTGGACGCCAGCGTCTTGATCCCCAACCTCGTCATCCTCTTCATGGTGCTGATCTCCGACCTCGGCCACCGCAAGGTCACCGCGCTGCGGCTGGTCCGCCCGTTCATCGCCGCGGCCGTCATCGTCCCCTTCTTCCTCAAGGGCGCCGCCACCTCCGGCAACGGCCTGGTGCTCGAGGTCGCCCTCGGGGCGGCGGGCCTGGCCCTGGGTGTACTCGCCGCCGGAGCGATGCGCGTCTCCCACGACGACCGGACGGGGAAGGTCACCTCGCGGGCCGGCCTGCCGTACGCGCTGATCTGGATCGCAGTCGTCGGCGGCCGCATCTACTTCGCTTACGGATCCACCCACGTCTTCAGCAGGCAGCTCGTCCAGTGGGGGATGACGAACCACATCACCGTCGGCGCTCTCACCGACGGCCTGATCTTCCTGTCCCTGGCGATGCTGCTGGCCCGCACCGGAACCCTGGCCGCCAAGGCACGGCGCGTCACTCCGCAGCGGGCGCCCCGGCCGACCATCCCAATGGCCTCCCACTAGTGACAGCAACCCCGACCCGCAACCCCACCCCCGAACAGACAACCGCCCCGACGGCCCCCAGGCCGCCGGGGCGCCGTCATGTCCAGGCCCTTATCAGCGGTCACATCTCCCGGCCGGTCGGCGGGGGCACGGTCTGACTTCAGGACTCACGATCGGTCCAGGCGCCAGGAGTGCTCACCCACCAGTGGCCACCAGACACCGGGTCGGCCGGCGTCGGCCGACCCGGTGGCTTCCGTTAGGCCCCGTCGGGAGGTGCTCGCCTACATCATCTCTGTCAGGAGTTGAGGGCGATCCCCCGGTAGTAGTTCTTAAGGATCCTGGAGTAGCTCCAGCCCGCTCTGGCCTTGTCGCGAGAGCCGTACTGCGACATCCAGTTCCCGTTGACCCAACCGCTGCACGCCGTCGTGGTGGAGCAGTACTGGGCCTGCAGGATCTTCCCGCTGCGGGTCATCCGGGTGCTCCACGTCGCGTCCACCGCGGCGTTCGTCGACGCCTTCGCGGAGCCGGGCTTGTACACCTGGCTCGCCGTGTTGTCGGTGACGTCGAAGCACTGGCCCGACGGCGTCTTGCTCGCCGAGTGCAACGCCCAGTACCAGCCGAAGCTCTTGACGGCCATCGCTCCGGCCCGGAGAGACTCCCTCGGCCAGCTCGACACCCACTCGTTGGGCAGGACGTTCTTGACGTAGGTCTTGAACGCCACCCGGTCCACGCGCCCGAGGGACACCCGGTACACGAGGATCGTCGTGGGCAGTTTGCTGTTCGTACCGTCGGTCTTGCACCCGGTCGGCGGCGTGGAACTCAGGAACCGATGCGAGGCGTTCTGGTTTTTCAGGCCGGAGTTCAGGTTGCCTTTGGCACCCGACTTGAAATCCTGATACCTGCCGCCGTAATTGCTGTTGAAGTAGACCCGGACGGTCTTGCTGCTGCGGTTCCAGACCGAGGCGGCGCTGTTCTTGACGCACTTGCCCTTACCGGCGCCCGAGCCCTTGAAATCGAAACATGAAGGCTGCTTGGTACCGTAGTCGGCCACCGAGCCGGTGAAGTCCGAGACCGAGCCCTTGTTGCCGCTGTTGAAGTAGAGGCAGAACTCGCCGCTTTCACACTTGCCGTTGCGGCTCGCCGCCAAGGCGGGCGATTCGCTGACGAGGACCGTCCCGCTGATCGCCACCACGGCAGCGGCGGTCGTCGCGGCGAACCGCGAGAACAGCCGTCCAGCTCGTATCGACACTGTTGTCCTTCTCTTCTGTGGCGACGATCGCTCCGCCAAGCGTCATCGCCGGGAGGATTCTCTTGACCGTTTTCATCGGGGTTCTCCGCCTTTCTGGCGGTGCCGGCCCCGGCACCTGGCCGGTAGGTGTGCCGGGGACCGCGCCATCGGTCAGTGGTTGGCCTGGAACCAGGGCTGGGTCCAGCCGAGGTAGGGCTTGCCCCACTTGCTCTTGATGGCGCCGATGGTGGTGACGGTGAGGGTGCCCTTGCCTCCGATGTCGTTGGAGACGAACTTGCCGCCGCCGATCGAGATCATCACGTGGCCGTAGCCGCCGGAGAAGAAGGCCAGCCCGCCCGCGGGGACGTTGGTGCTGCCCGGGTGCTTGTAGCGGGACGGCACGGCGAGCCAGTGGCGGTAGGCGCTGGTCGAGCCGGACGCCGAGAAGCCGTACGCCAGGCCCACCACGTGGTCACAGCGGTTGGCGTAGTCGCTGTGGTACGTGTGTGTTATGTGCGACTTGGCCCACGCGACCGCCTGGGCGCACGTTCGCCGGTCACCCAGGCCGGCGGTCGAGCACTTCGACGTGCTGCCGGGGGCGAATTCGTGTGAGGCGTTCTGGTTTTTCAGGCCGGAGTTCAGGTTGCCCTTGGCGCCCGCCTTGAAATCCTGATACCTGCCGCCGTAATTGCTGTTGAAGTAGACCCGGACGGTCTTGCTACTACGGTTCCAGACCGAGGCGGCGCTGTTCTTGACGCACTTGCCCTTACCGGCGCCCGAGCCCTTGAAATCGAAACATGAAGGCTGCTTGGTACCGTAGTCGGCCACCGAGCCGGTGAAGTCCGAGACCGAGCCCTTGTTGCCGCTGTTGAAGTAGAGGCAGAACTCGCCACTTTCACACTTGCCGTTGCGGCTCGCCGCCGAGGCGGGGGATGCGGTGGCGAGCACCGACCCGCCGAGCGCCGCTACGGCGGTCGCCACGGTGAGGATCTTGTTGAGGGTTCTCATATTGTTCTCCTTCTTTTTGTGGAGCCTGGGATTCGGGTGGGTCAGCGCTTGTACTCCTCCCAGGTGCGGATGGTGACCTTCGGTCCGTCGTCGGGGCCGCGGTTGGCGAGGCCGTTGCGGCCGAGGTAGTAGTCACCGATCTGGTTTTGGGCCTGGGAGGACAGGTCGGTGTCGTTGATGGCGGTGGCGTGGATGTGCCAGGGCCAGTTGCCTTGTTTTGGGTTGCGCACCCATGCGGCGAAGCCGACACGGCGCAGGGCGCGGGCGACCGCGGTGCGGGTGGCGGAGCTCATCCCTTTGACGTTGACGTCGATGACGCCGCCGCCGTCGTGGGTGCCCGCGGAGGTGGGGTCGCCGCCGGGGTTGTAGGAGCCCTGGTCCAGCACGAGTTTGCGGCCGAGCAGCCGCTGTGCCTCGTTCAGCATGCTGCGCGTGCGAGTGTTGATGACGTACTTGCCGATGTGCACTCGGGCACCCGGGGTGATGATGTGGGTGACCTTGAAGCGTCCGGCTCCGAGCTTGACGAGCGACGTTTTGCCCGGCAGGCCGCTGGCCTGGAGGCCCTTGTAGCCGAGCGACTTCTGGTATTTCGCGTAGGCGGCGACCGTGGTGGTGCCGAAGTATCCGTCCACCCACTTCTTGTCGAGCAGGTGCCGGTCGCGCAGCGCCCGCTCGACGAGAAGCACACTGGCCTTGGCGCCCGGGGTCAGCTTGGTGTCGGACCGCCGCGGGTCGATCTGAGCCGCCTTGACAAGGGCTTCCATGTTCACGCTCGGAAGGGCCTTGCCGCTGGTCGTCTGTGCCGTCGCCTCAGCGGCTCCGGGCAGGGAGGCGAGCAGGACGGCCGCCGCGAGGGCAGCGGCGGATGAGGTCAGCTTCATTGTTCTCCTGGTTGCAGGCGGCGGCGACGCCCAAGGCAAAGATCACTGGGCGTTCCATTCAGAAATTGCAGGTCAGGCCTCTTGTATGGAGCTGGAACGCTCTATCACCTATGGCGAATGGAGCCATTAATCTCGGGCGAGCCCGACGCCTTCCACCTTGCCGAAGGATTGCCTTTATGTCCTTGGCGGTGTGTCCACTCTTCTTGGCAATACGTCCACTTGGCGGCTCAGCACCTCAAGCCGGTGGTCCCTGGGTGGGGCGCCGTAGGCGGTACGGAAGGCGCGGGTGAAGTCGGCGGCGCGAGGGAAGCCCCAGCTGGCGGCGATGGCGTGGATCGAAACGGTTCGCCCTGTCCTGTCATGGACCTTCTTCATCGCGCCGACCCTCAGGAACAGGGCGGCGAGCACGGCTTGCATGTTCCGCAAAGACGTTCGTGCGGGCGAAGGGCCGGCAGAGCATGAAGGTCATGGCCACCGGACGGTGACCGTCGAGGTGCTCTCCGCGTACGCAGGGATCGCCGAGGAACGGCGGTGAGCCGGTAGAGGGCGTACAGCCGGTGTTAGGTGGCGCGTTCGTGGAACCATACGGTCCCGTACGGAGTCCGAACACTCATGATCAGAACGGCCTTCCACAGCGACGACCTTCCGCCGCAGGACCGCTTTGCCGCCTTCGATGAGCTGCAGCTCAACAGCGCACACCCGCTGCAGTTTCGCCATTCGGAATCGGCGAACTTCCACGCCGTCGCGCGGGCGCTGGACCTGGCGGACATCAACGTGGTGGAGCTGACCTGCTCGCCATCTGAAGTGCGGCAGACACCTCGGCTGATTCGCGAGTGCGACCCAGATCTGTATTGTGTGCTGCTCCCACTGCATGGACGGCTCGTGGTGAGCCAGCTCGGCCGTGAAGCCGTGCTGGGCACGCAGGACTTCGCGCTGTACGACAGCCGGCATCCTTTTCAGGCACGAATCGTCGGCGACGGCGGGACGGCGTCGCTAGTGCGAGTGCAAGTGCCCCAGGCGCTCCTGCCATTGCCAAGTCGTCAGCTCGACAACATTCTTGCGGTGTCCCTCTCCGGACAGGACGGTGTCGGCGCACTGCTCACGCAGTTCCTCACCCGCCTGATCGCGGACTCCGCTTCCTATCGGGCGATAGACGTTCCCCGGCTGGCCGGTATCGCCGTCGACCTGATGACCGCGTCGCTTGCCCACTATCTCGACGACGGCGCCGCGACCCCGGACGACTCCGGCCAGCACGGCCTCCTAGTGCGCATCGAAGCGTTCGTCCAACGGCACCTGCGTGATCCGGAGCTGACGCCGCGGTCCATCGCCTCCGCCCATCACATCTCGGTCTCTTACCTGCACCGGCTGTTCGAGCAGCGCAGCACCACTGTCTCGGCTTGGATCCGCCGACAGCGCCTCGAACGAGCCCGCCGCGACCTCGCCGATCCCGCGCTGCGGTTCACTCCCGTCCATCAGATCGCGGCTCGCTGGGGATTCAACGATCACAGCACCTTTACCCGGGCCTTCCGCTCCGTCTACGACCTCCCGCCCAAGGACTACCGCTGCCACATGCTCGCACCGTCCGGCGCGGCAGCCGAATGAGGCCACGAACGCTCTTCTCCCGAGGTTCGATCCCGGCGTGGACGGATCGTCAAGACCTGTGAACTGACGATCAAAAACGAGGCCGAGGCGGAAACGTCCGTGGACGCAGCCCCGTGCGTCATCGGGCTTGTGACCACCGCGCGCGCCGAGATGGGTCAAGAGTCGGCAGTGTCCGAAGCCGGGCAGGGCGGGGCGGATCTGTGATGCCAAGCCCGTCGCCGGTGATGACGGCAAGCCGTTCGGCCGGTTCGGAGGCGTGGTCGGCGCTGGCGGCGGAGAGTGGTTGCGTCAGCGCCGCGTCGAACTCGATCGCCGCCCGGCCGGCGATCGGTAGCAACGCCAGGTAGCCGAGGGCGGCTGCTACCGCCCAGCGTGCGGGTGATGGCGCGATGGTAATCACCATGGGCCACTCGTGAAAATTTTCACAAGCTCGCCCACAGTGAAGACCACGAAGCAGGACACGGACAAATCCGATCAGCCGGAACTCGACCCGCAGCCCGCCGACCGCATCGCAGCGATCAGGCCCGGGTCTGCCTGCCTCAGAGCCACGCCGAGCGGCGCCAGCATCGCCTTCACCGCTCGTTCCTTCAGATGTATCCATGGCTGATCGGCTCCCATGAACTCGACCAGACGAGCTTTGGCGGTGCGGCCGACCCCGAAGCGTTCCCTGGTCGGTGGCCGGTCTAAACCGCAAACAGAGCGTCCCCGATCCGGTTCGTACCGGTACGACCATGAGTCTTGTCGCGTTCACAACATCGACGTTAGAGGCGAATAGGTCAGGCCAGATGGGTGTGAGCGGAGCCTTCACGGCCCCGCGTCCAACATTAACGAGGCATTGACGGGGTTGCCCGGCGCTACCGGCTGCACTCCAGGTCGGCGCAGACTGCGCTCCGCCGTCGTGACCAGCGTGGAGCGTAGCGACTGACAACGCGCCGGTGAGACCGGTGGCGGTCCATCGAGTGCCAACTGATCCCTACGTTGTTGTCGTCGAGACATTCACTCTCTGGGCTCGGTCGCGAAGGCTACGTCCAGGAGCGTCCTGGCGGCTTGCCGGGCATCGGTGAACGCGTCCGTGTCGTTGCAGGAGGCTGCCAGCGCGTTGGCGCCCTCGAAGATCACGGCGAGTTGCCTGCCGAGGCTCTCCGGGTGGGCTGCTCCGGCCTCGGCGGCTGTGGCCACCAGACGATCGCGGAAGGCCTGCTTGTGGCGCTGCGCGAGAAGGGCGACTTCCGGGAGCTCTCCGGCACCTTCGACGACGGCGTTATGGAAGGGGCAGCCGCGGAAGGGCGCCGGCGAGTCGCTCTCCATGGGGTCGAAGATCGCCAACAATCGCTGAACCGGGGTCAGGTCGCCGCGCTCCAGCACTGCTTCAGCGGCGAGCGGCTTCTCTGACTCGAACCGGCGGAGATACTCCTCCACCAGCGCGTTCTTGGTCGGGAAGTGCACATAGAAGGTCCGAGGCGAGACGTGCGCAGCCTCCATGAGTGCCGCCACCCCGGTGGCGTGGATGCCACGCGTGTAGAAGAGCTCCTCCGCCGCCTGCAGGATGCGCTCACGCGCTCTGCCAACGTCGCCGCGCGGCCGTTCGTCTGGGACAAGGTCTACCCGGGCATTCCGGCGTCCCCGGTGACCGCGGTGACGGTGCCGGACAACCGGTTCACCCTCGAAGGCAAAGACCTCGTCATCGTCGAGGCCGGGTACACCGACACCGACGCCTCCAGCGTCCTGCACGTTCCCGATCTCGGACTCGTCGTCGCCGGCGACGTCATCTACAACAGCGCCCACCCCTATCTCAGCGAGACCTCGCTCGCGGGCCTCGACCACTGGCGGCAGGCGATCGACCGGGTCGAGTCGCTGGGCGCCCGCTCCATCGTGGCCGGCCACCAGAACTCCGACCTCGACGACGACGCGGCACGCACCATCGCCGAGACGCGCGAATACCTCGACGTCGCCGAGGAACTGTTCCGCACCCAGAAGACCGCCGTCGACTACTTCAACGCGATGGTCGAACGCTACCCCGACCAGCTCGGACGCACGGTCCTGTGGGCGACGGCCCAGGCCGTGTACGGCATCCGCGAGAACCCCGGAGAAGACCCGGTCCAGTTCATCGCCGGCGGCTGGCTCTGACCGTCAGCCCAGCCACACGCGGAGGAGGCGGCGACCACCATCGCCGCCGCCTCCGCCCTGGAGGCGTTCGACTCGCTTGCGGTCGACCTTCTCGCCCAGGCCGATCCTCGGCTGGCACAGGACGTGGCCGGGGTCATCTGGCCAGGGCCTGGGTGGGGGAAAGGCGGGCAGCGCGGGCGGCCGGGTAGAGGCCGGCGATGGTGCCGATGAGGAGGGCGCCGGCCAGGCCGAGGGGCAGGGCCGTGGCCGGGATGGTGGCCTCCCAGTGTTCGTACCGGGCATAGCCGACGGTGACGAGGGTGCCGAGGGCGCAGCCGGCGAGACCGCCGAGGAGCGCGAGGGCGAGGGATTCGCCGATGAACTGGCCGGCGATGTGCCGGCGGGTCGCCCCGAGGGCGCGGCGCAGGCCGATCTCACTGCGGCGTTCGAGCACCGAGATGACCATGACGTTGGCGATGCCGATCGCGCCGACCAGGACGGCGACGGCGCCGAGGCCGAGGAAGAGGCTGTTGAAGGTCTTCTTGGCGGCGAGCCGGGCGCTGAGCGCGGCCGAGGGCTGGCTGGTGCTGACCAGGTCGGGGTGGGCGGGATTGGTGGCGGCGGCGAGGGTCTTGGCGGCCTCTCCGACGTGTTCGGGGTCAGTGCGCAGGTAGATGGTGGCGGCCGAGCCGTCGATGCGGAAGGCCCGCTCGGCTTCGGCGAAGCCGATGAGGGCGGAGCGGTCGATGTCGGGGGCCAGCTCGATGGGGGCGAGGATGCCGACGACCGTGAAGGTCTTGCCGCCGAGCGAGACCGCGGTGTCGGGGCGCAGGGTGGTGATGCCGAGGCGCTGGGCGGCCACCGCGCCGAGGACGGTGACGGGATAGTTGCCGGTGGCGGCGTTGAGGAAGACACCCTGGGCGACCTGGCCGCGCAGGACGGAGGGCAGGTTGGGACGGGCCGCCTTGATGCCGATGCCGCCGGTGATGATGGAGCCGATGTGCTTGTTGCGCAGGACGGTGCCGGAGACCGGGGCGATGCCGGACACCTGCTGGACGTACGGGGCGTTGGTGAGGGTCTGTTCGGCGGACAGCGGGAGGGTGGACTGGTCGCCGGTGAGGCTCTGGCCGGGCTGGACGGTGAGCAGGTTGGTGCCGAGCCGGTCGAGCTCGTGCTGGAGGCCTGCCGCGCTGGACTGGGAGATGCCCAGGACGCAGACGATGGCGGCGATGCCGATCGCGATGCCGAGGACGGAGAGGGCGGCCCGGAGTTTACGGGCGCCGATGCCGAGGAGCGAGACGCGGACCAGATCGGCGGCGGCGAGGCGGCTGGATCTCATGTCGGCTCCGGGTGGATGCGGCCGTCGCGGATGTGGACCTCACGGTCCATGGCGGCGGCGACGCTGGGGTCGTGGGTGATGACGATGAGAGTGGTGCCGTCGTCGTGTAGCTCGCTGAGGAGTTTGAGGACGGCGACGCCGTTGGCGGTGTCGAGGGCGCCGGTGGGCTCGTCGGCCAGTACGAGGGCGGGCCGGCCGACGAGGGCGCGGGCGATGGCGACACGTTGGCGTTCGCCGCCGGACAGCTGGGCCGGGCGGTGCCCGAGCCGGTCGCCGAGGCCCACCCGGTCCAGGACCTCGGCGGCCCGGCGGCGGCGTTCGCGCAGAGGGGTGGCGGTGTAGAGGAGGCCGTCGGCGACGTTGTCCAGCGCGGTGCGGTAGTCGAGCAGGAAGAACTGCTGGAAGACGAAACCGATGGCGGCGGCGCGCAGCCCGGCGAGCCGCCGGTCGGTCAATGCGGCGGTGTCCTGACCGTTGACGACGAGCGTGCCGGAGGTCGGGCGGTCGAGGATGCCGATGAGGTTGAGCAGTGTTGACTTGCCGGAGCCGGACGGGCCGAGGATCGCCACCTGCTCGTCGCGTTCGATGGTCAGATCGATGCCGTGCAGGACCTCGACCGGCCCCGGATAGGTCTTGCGTACGTCACGGAGCTCGATGACCGGACTCACTGCGGGATCACCACCCGGCGGCCCTCGGTGATGCCCGGGCCGGAGATCTCCACCTGGCCGGTGCCCGCGCCGTTGGTGGCGAACATGCCGGTCTTGACCGCGACTCGCTGTACGGTTCCGCCGTTGGCGACATCCACGGCGTACCCGCCGGTGGAGAGGGTGACGAGCGCGGTGACCGGTACGGCGAGGACGTTCTTGGCGCGCCGGCGGGTGAAGTCGACGGTGACCGGGGCCTGGTCCAGGCCGCCGGTGGCCTTGGGTTTGGTGAGCCGGACGGTCACCGCGATGGTGGCGTCGTTGCCGGAGTTCGAGCTCGAGTTGCCGTTGTTGTCGCCGCTGCTCTGCGCGCCGGAGGAACCGCTGCTGCTGGTGGCGGTGGTGCTGACCTGAGCGATGACGCCGGGCGTACTGCTGCCGTCCGGCAGTTCGACGGTGACCTTGTCCCCGGCGTGCGCGAGGTCGCTGTCCGGGGGCAGGTGCACGGTGGCGATGCGGGTGGTGCCGGTGATGTCGATGAGCTGGGCGCCCGCCGCGATCCGGTCACCGGGCTTGGCGTGCTGGGTGCCGATCCGGACCGCGCTCGGCAGGAACACCAGGTCGGCCAGGGTGACCTGGCCGGTCCTGGTCTTTCCGTGCGCCTTCTGCCAGCGCATGACGGCGGCCTGGGTCGCGGCGGAGAAGTGATCGTCGATGGTCATGTCGTGGTACGGGTCGTACCCGAGGGTGCGCAGGTTGCTCTCCAGCTGCTTGACGTCCTTGCCGCCGGAGACGCCCACGGCGAGGGTGCGCGACAGCGGCACGGTGCCGTAGAAGAGCCGGACCGGGTGCAGGCCGACGCCGTACAGCTTCTGATCACGAGTGACGGTGGTGCCTTCGGCGGGCTCGGCGGTGAGGACGCCGGACGCCGACGACTGGAGGGTGCGGGCCCCGTCGAAGCCGAGCGTGCCCTGCTCCTGGTCGGTCTCGACGAGTTCGGTACGGGTGACAGCGGCGGTCGTGGTGCCCGCGGACGGCCTGGGGGCGGCGGTCGCGGTGGGCTTGCCGGCGGCCGCCCACAGACCGCCGCCGACCAGTAGGGCGATGCCTCCGACGGCGCTGAGCGAAATTCCGAGGTGCCTCATGGCTACCGCCCGTTCGGCTTGGGCCGGGGCGTGACGCCGCAGGCTCGCATCGCCTTGTCAACGGCTTCCCTGTCCAGGTTCTTACTGACGTCGAACTTCGCCCCTCCGCCCGAGGGCGCCGGGGACGGGTCGGGGAAGTTCGGCACGCCGTGCTGCCGGACGCAGGCGGCCATCTTGAGCGCCTTGTCGTATTCCGCGCTGGAGTCCTTGTTCTCGTGAGTGAAGACGCCGTCCAGGTACTTGCCGCAGATCTTCATGACCTTCTGGACGATCGGGCTCTGCTTCGTGAGGCCGGGCGGCGGGCTGATGTCGACGTCGCCGTCGGCGTTCACCTTGGGGTCGGCGACGTTGGGGATGCCGTTCTTGCGGGCGCAGTCGACGAACTGGCGGGCCTTGGCCTCCTTGGCGGCCGTGCCGAGCGTCGGAGAGCTGGACACCGCCGGCCTGGAGCCGCCGGAGGCGCCCGAGCCGCAGGCGGTGGCCCCGCCGGTCACCAGGAGGGCGGCGGTGGCGAGATACAGGATTCGCATGCCGGTGAGCCTCGGGTGCGGGGCTCGGGACGGGCTCAGCTTCCGGTCAGAATCCGGTCAGACTCCTGAAGGGGCGGCAGCTCGATCCGGAACGTCGCGCCCTCGCCGGGCGCACTGGTGACCTGGACCGTGCCGCCGTGGGCTGCCACGATCGAGGCGACGATCGCCAGACCCAGCCCGGAGCCGTCGCCGTAGAAGCGGTCGAAGATGTGCGCGGCACGCTCGGCGTCCATGCCCGGCCCTTCGTCCGCCACCTCGAGGACGCCCGGCGCCGCGGTGACCATGATCGGCGTGCCCGGCGGGGTGTGCCGGCAGGCATTGGACAGCAGATTCGCGGCGACCTGCCGGAGCCGGTTCTCCTCTCCGCGGACGTACAGGCCCGCGGTGGCCTCCAACTCGATGGTCCGGTCCGGAGCCGCGAGCCGGGCGTCGTCCACCGCGTCGGCGGCGATCGTCGCGAGATCGACCCGCGTCAGGCGCAGCGGGCGGCCCTCGTCCAGTTCGGCGAGCAGCAGCAGTTCCTCCACCAACCCGGTCATCCGGGCCGCCTCGGCCTCGATCCGGCTCATCGCCCGGGCCAGGTCCTCCGGCCTGTCCTGGGCTCCGCTGCGGAACAGCTCGGCGTACCCGCGGATGGAGGTGAGCGGCGTGGACAGTTCGTGTGAGGCGTCGCCGAGGAGCCGCCGCATCCGCTGCTCGGACGCAACGAGCCGGTCGACGTACCGCTGGATCTCGCCGAGCATGGCGTTCAGCGCCAGCCCGACCCGGCCCACCTCGGTCCTGGGGTTCTTGTCGGGCACCCGCCGGGTGAGGTCGCCGCCGGAGATGGCGTCGGCGGTGGCCGCGATCCGGGCGAGCGGGCGCGCGGTGACCCGCGCCATGACCAGCGCGAGCCCGGCTCCGATCACTACGATGATCACGCCGAGGACGAGCTCGATGACGGTGAGCTCTCGTAGGACCCCGTCGACCGGGGCGGTCGGGATCGCCAGGGTCACCAGCACCGGGGTGTCACCCTCGTCCATGGTCACCGTCAGCGCCCGGTAGTCGCCCTGGCCCGTCGAGGCGGGGACCGGCTCATTCGGGGCGTCGCCGGGCCGCCCGGGTGAGAAGTCCGGGTACTCCATCCTCATCTTCGCAGCGAACTGGCGGTCGAGCAGGGTGCCGTTCTGGCTGCGGACCTCGATGACCAGACCGGGTGGGAAGAGCGCCGTGTCAGAGCCCCGCGGGATGTCGGCATCCGCCTTCTGGGGAAGCGCGAGGTCGAAGATCCGGTCCAGATCGTGCTGGTCCTTGTCGGTGGCGAGGACCTGCCGTACGGTGCCCGCCACCGCCACCAGCTGCTGGTCGAGCTGTCTCTCCAGGTCACCCGTCATCAGCCTGTTGATGCCCACGCCGAAGGCGGCGAGGCCGAGGACGAGCAGGCCGACGAGTCCGGCGAGGATGCGCAACCGTAGCGACATGCCCCCATGGTCGCCTCGCCAGCTCATAAACCACTCAGAAAAGGTGCGACAACCCCGTGATCGGGTCACCATGGCCGGGTGGTGACATCTCCGGCGCGGCTGCTCGTGGTGGACGACGAGGAGAACATTCGCGACCTGATCGCGACCAGTCTGCGCTACCAGGGCTACGAGGTGGCCACAGCGGCCGACGGCCGGTCGGCGCTGGCCCGGGCGGAGGCGTTCCGCCCCGACCTCATCGTGCTGGACGTCTCGCTGCCCGACATCGACGGCTTCCGGGTGTGCGACCGGCTGCAGGGCCTCGGACAGGCACCGCCGATCATCTTCCTGACCGCACGCCGCACGCTGGAGGACAAGCTCACGGGCCTGTCCTCCGGCGGCGACGACTACATCACCAAGCCGTTCAGCCTGCAGGAACTGCACGCCCGGGTACGGGTGGTGCTGCGCCGTACCCGGGCCGCGCCGGACGTACTCCGCCGATTGCGGGTCGGCGACCTGGAGCTGGACGTCGACACCTGTACGGTGCGCCGCGCGGACGACCAGATCACCCTCACCCCAACCGAGTTCAAGTTGCTGCGCTGCCTGATGGAGCACGCGGGCCAGGTGCTGTCCAAGGAGCAGTTGCTCGACCTGGTCTGGAACTACGACTTCGACGGCAACGCACAGGTCGTCGAGACGTACGTCTACTACCTCCGCAAGAAGCTGGACCGGACCGGCCCACCGATGATCCACACGGTCCGCGGCTTCGGCTACGCGCTGCGCGCCGGGTCATGAGGGCATCGGTTGCGTCCCAGCCGGAGGACGTGGGCGGCCACGGCGATGCCCCAGACCGCGCCGCCGATTGCGATCGTTCGTTGACTCAGCCCCTGATATGCGGCCGTCTGGGGTGCCAGCACCGCGATCAGGCCGATGATGAAGACGATTCCCAGCAGGACCGAGGGAACGGTGAAGCGACGCCACTGGGGCAGGCGCTTGAAGCGGCGGGCGAGCACGAACGGCGTGACGATCAGCACGAGGACGCATGCGAAGCCGATCGCACTGTGCAGCTGCGCATGCCAGGAAGTGGTCGCGCGGGCCTGGTCGCAGCCGTCGGCGGCCCGGCAGTCGAGCCGGAACGCCGCGTCGGTCAGGTCTTGAATCCCCGAGAGTGCGGCCAGCCAGGGGCCGGATCGGCCGGCTCGCCCGTCGTACGCGAGTGACGGACGCAGCCCGAACAGTACGAAGGCGATACTTCCGGCGCCGGCGAGCGCCTGCGGGATGAGGAACGCCCACGCGTGCGGGGCGGTGAGGGCTCCCATGTCGCTGATGTCATCGTGCACCGGGCTGTAGGCGGGGCCCTGCCATGTGCCGGCCACCAGCCACGTGCACACGGCGACGATTTCCGAGATCAGGCCGATCAATCCCCATCGGGCGAGGGTGCGGGACGTGGGTCGCGCGGCCGTGCTGCGGGACGCGGGTCGTATGCCGGTCATGGTGCGCCTTCCCTTCACGAGCCCGACGGGGCCGTCGTCGGCGGGACGTCGTCCGGGTGTGCGGACTGTTGCCGAACCTTCGGCGTGGTTCGGATGCGTCGGGCGTGGCGGGCCCGCCGCTCGGACCCGTCGGCGAAGAACCGGACCAGGGTTTCCAGCTCGGATACGGAATAGCGGTCAAGCTCGGCGGTGGCCTCGGCCGCGAACGGTTTGAAGATCTCGGCGACGCGGGTGAGGAGTTCGGGCGTGAGCTGCACGAGGAAGCGGCGCCGATCGTTGGTGTCCCGGGTTCTGCAGGCGTATCCGGCCCTTTCCAGGCGGTCGAGTGCCGTCGTCATCGCCGACTGGCTGAGACCTGCGTGTTCGGCCAGCTCGGTCAGGCTCAGTGGCCGGTCAAGGAGGAGGTCGACGCATCGAAGATCGGTTCGGTTGAGCCCCAGCCGTTCGGCGACGGCCTGGTCAAAGACGTCGATCTCGCGCTGGTAGCGCCGGATCGCGGCGCTCAACCTGGCGACCGTGATCTCTCTGTCTGACATAACTCCGACTATAGGATATTCCGAAAATCGAAGCAGTAGCCAATGTGGGTTGACGGACGGTGAGTGTGGGCATCCGCCGGCTTGACGACGGTCGGGTGTCAGTCGCCGGCGTCGGCGCGGGCTCGAAGGAGGGCGATGGCCTCGTCCACGCGGCCGTAGTCGGCAAGAAGCCTGGGAAGGCGCAAGGCGGCGTTCCAGTCGCCGGCGTCGGCGCGAGCGCGCAGGATCTGGACCGCTTCGTCGAGGCGGCCGTCTCTGGCGAGGAATCTGGGCAGGCGCACGGCCTCGGGGCCACTCTGGGTGCCGGTACGCCAAGAGGCGATCGTCTCGGCGAGGCGACCCTGCTCGGCGAGCAGGTCGTACAGCCGGTCGGTGGCGAGGTCGTCGCCGGGATCGGCGAAGTCGCGAAGGAGCTCGACGGCCTCGTCGAGGTCTCCGCGTTCGGCGAACAGGTCGGCGATCGGTGCCATGTTCATTTGGGCGGCGCGTGTCCGCGAGGTCGACGACCCACCGGTACCGCTGTGGCGGTGAGTGGCCGTGATGTCACCGTCCGGGCCGAGATCCAGAGAGTCCAGCCGCCGGCCCGCGGACTGGTCACCGGCGTCGGCGCGGGCGCGGAGTTCCTCGAAGCGGCCGTGCTGGACGAGTACGTCGTCCAGGTGCCGGGCGGCGTTCCAGCGTTCTTGAACGGCCGCCGGGTTCTCGGCGGCCACGTCGGCCTGGGTGCGAAGGATCGACAGGGCCTCGTCCAGGTGGCCTTGGTCGAGGAACAGATCGGCCAGCCGCCGGCCCGCGACCTGGTCGCCGGCATCAGCGCGGATGCGGAGTTCCTCGAGGCGGCCGTGTTCAACGAGCAGGTCGGCGAGTTTTCGGGCGGCGGTCTGGTCGCCGGTACCGACGCGGGTCCCGCGTACCCGGGCGCCGAGGTGGTCCTGGAGGAGGGCGTGGCGGAACTGCCACGCGGTTCCGGCCTGGCGGAGCGTGCCGCGATGGTGGGCGTCGTCGAGGAAGACCCACAACCGCCAGGGCAGGTGGCCGCGGGCGGCGAGGCGGAGGTGGGCGAGGCGGTACCGGGTCCAGGTCCACAGGCCGGCCCCGAAAGCGGCGGCCGCACCGTAGACCAGCGCGGCGGTCGTGGCCGCGAGGAGCGGACCCGGCGCTCCTGGGACGAGCGCCGCCACCGCGGCGAAGATCGTCGCAGCGATCACGGCGTGCTGCAGCGCCGCCGCGAGGGCGTTACGGCGGTTGGCGTGCAGGGTCAGGCGGGGTGTGGCGCGTCGCGGCCGTGCGGGGAGCGACCAGGCGGGGATGAACTGGACGGCCAGCCCGTACAGCAGACCGCCGGCGAGCCCGGCCCACGACGGGCTGGGCAACAGCCCGAACCCCCCGCCGAAGAGCAGGCACCGGTAGCCGCGACGACTGCGCCGGGGAAGAGCCAGCGGTTCGTAAGGCGGGTAGCCGCCGGGCCACAACCACCTCAACGCTCCGGTCGCGCTGATTCCGACGACCGCCTCACCCAGCACGGCCGCCCCGAGTGCGAAGCCGGGTCCGACGAGCAGGGCCGCTCCCAGCCCGGCCGCCAGGCCTGCGGCGAGGACGGCGAGGACGGTGACCGTGACCTCGGTACGGGCCGGGCGGCGTGACATGAGGCCGGGGCCGAGTTGCCACCACCACAGGTCGCGGGTACCGGCCCGGTCCAGGTGAGCGGCCAGGCAGGTCAGCCACCGGGTGGCCTTGGCGGGGTCATAGGAGCGCAGGGAACCGGTCGGCGGGCCGGGCTGGTAGGCGCTGTTGACGAAACCGTCGAGCAGTGCGCCGGTGACCGTCCTTCGGTCGGGCAGGCTGAGCAGGGTGGCGGGGTCGGTGGCGGGGTCCTGGAAGCCGGTACGGGCCAGCGCCACCATCAGCGGCGTTGACAGCGCCCGGGCCAGAACCCCGTCGGGGTGCGCGCGCAGATGATCGAACACCGGCTTCCACCGGGACCGCGAGGGCGCGGGGTGGGACAAGAATGCGATCACACGGTCGACGTCGGTCGGTTCGATCTCCACGACGGCGGCGCGGGACACGACCGTGCCGCTGCGGGTCACGGCCTGTTCGTACTCGTGGCTGCGGCAGGTCACCACCAGCGGTCTGCCCGCGGCGGCGAATCTGTCGAGCGCGTCGACGGCGGCGCCATGCCGGCCGTCGGCGATCTCGTCCAGACCGTCGAGGACCGGCAGCAACCGGCCCGAGGCCAGCAGCGTTCCCGCGAGGTCCCCGTCGGTGCCGGATTCGGCCAGGAACCCGTACTCCTCGCGGAGCCTGCGGGTGATGAACTCCTCCGCGTGCTCGACGTTCGGATTCCAGGACGCGATGGGCAGCAGAACCGGCACCGGGTCGCCCGGCACCTGTTGTTCGATCAGGCCGAGAGTCAGCTGCATCGCCATTACGGTCTTGCCGGCTCCGGCCTCGCCGAGGATCACGAGCTGGGCGTGGGGCAGGGACGTGAACGCGGCGACGATCCCGTTCAAGTCGCCTTCCAGCGGTACCTCCCGCCAGTCGGTCCCGCCGGCGTCATCGAGTACGGCATCCCGGCCGGCCGCGACGGGCCGACCGGTGGAGGACCACCGGACCCACAGGGGCAGCGGCTGGCGCACCCGCCGGAACACCGCCTCCTCCAGCCACTGCCGGCGTACCTCCTGGGCGAGCACGCCCACGACCTCGTCCAGGTCCACGGCCGCGGCGGCTACGGCGCGGTCCGCACGCCGCTGGAGGTACTCCACGATGACGGCGGTCAAGGCCAGCAGTCCGGTGGCCGTCCAGACCAGCCATGGCCACCATCGCCCGGCGACCTGCACCGTGTTGGTCGCCAGGTTGCCGATCAGCGCCAGCGCCAACCCAACGGACAGAGCCGTCACCGGTGATGGCCGCCATCCGGGACGGCGTCGTCCTGCCCGCACACGCAACATCGAATCACCACCAGGGACTCCGCAGAAGCCGAAACCCGACGAACCCGGCCTTCTCTGCCGTGCAGCCCCGCAGGTCCCGACCGCGTGGTGCTGGTTTTGTCGGCGGTGCGGGCAATCATCGGCGGCATGTGCAAGGACGACCGGCCCGCATTGAGGTGCCCGAGCTGTCACGCGTCCCTCGTGCTCGCCGCCACCGGCGGCAGCGCACCGCCGGGTCTGACCCTCCCGGATCCGCCGTCCCCACCGCCGGTGCATGAGGTACTGGCCCAGTACGCGGGCCGGGTCGTCGATCCGGCGACCGCCCGCAGCGGTGCCGCCCAGGCTCGCGCCGGCTTGGCCGCGGCCCGCAGCGCGGAGGCCGAGCGTCGCGCCCGACAGGCTGAGGCCCGGCGTGCCGCCCCCGATGTCCGAGGCGTTCCGCACCGGGCGGCGTGACGATACGGAACTGAATCACCTCACGTCGACGTAGTCCCCCGGGTAGAACCGATCCGTGGTCATCTGAACGACGCCATTCGGCCCCATGGCGTTGACCTCTGGGAGAACACGATTTGATCACCGTCGGCGCCAGGGCGGTGGCATGTCTGCGCCGGACGATGTCAATCCCGAGGTTTGGGGATACCTCCGCGCCCGTCGCCTGCGCCACTCTCAGTGAGCGGCCGAGAGGTACGGCGGCGAAGGCGGGGGATTTCTGTGCAGCGCATCAACGACTACGACCGGTTCTACGTCGCCGATCCGGATTTCTTCGAGGTCCCGGACAGGATTCCCGATGGGGACACCCGTCTCTCTTTCTTCTCGGCGGATGTGCCCGCGGGCTGGCGGCGCGCGGAGAACGGGTGGTGGGTTCGGCTGAGTCCGTCCGCCGAGGCAGGGCCCGAACAGGGGTGGATGATTCATGTTTCGGTCGCCGAGCATCTGGTCGAGCGCACGGTCGAGATCGTGGGCGGGTACTGCCTGAATCACTCGATCGGATTCGAGGGCATCCGCAGCCGACGGGCCGCCCGCGCGCTGAATGCCAAGCGCGCCGACCGCCGGCGAAGCGGCCGGCTGATGACACTTTTCCCGGCGGACGAAGCGCGGTTCACGACCGCACTGCTCGACCTGGACACCCTTTTGAAAGGACAGCCGGGCCCCTATGCGCTGGGCGCGCTGCGGCACGGCTCCGGCCCGCTCTATTGCCGATACGGCTCATTCGCTCCGGCCACCGAGACCGACGAGCACGGCGAACCGGTGAGCAGACTCCGCTGCCCGGACGGCCGGCTGGTCGTGGAGGACAGCGCTCCGGTGTTCCGTCCGCCCGACTGGGTCTCCGTCCCGGAGGTGCTGGACGCGGATCTGCGAGCGATGCGCGAAACGGTCCAGGGCGGGCTCCCGTACCGCATCGAGCGCGCCCTGGCGATCACCAACGCGGGCGGCACGTACGTGGCCGCGGATCGGCTGACCGGCGCGCGGGTCGTCCTGCGTGAGGCCCGGCCGTACGCGGGCCTCGACGAGCGCGGCGAGGACGCGGTGACCCGGCTCGACCGGCATCGCGCGGCGCTGGAGCGGGCCGCCGGCCTGGACTACGTGCCGGAGCTGCTCGAATGCCGCACCTTCGGGGAACACCGGTTCCTGGTCGAGGAGTTCGTCGAAGGCGTGCCGCTGAGCCTTTCGATGCTCGCCGGCCTGCCGTTGCTCACTCACCAAGAGGCCGTACGCGATTCCGGGGACGTCGCCACGTACACGAAATGGGCGATGGACGTCCTGGACCAGCTGCGGGACGCGGTGGACGGGCTGCTCGGCCGCGGGATCCGGCTGGGCGAGCTCGATCCCGAGAACGTCGTGGTCCGTCCGGACGGGCGCGTCGCACTGGTCGATCTCGAATCGGCGACATCGCTCGACGACGACCGTGCTCCGGCGGCCGACGACCCGCAGTTCTGCGTCCCCGCGGGTGTCCGCGGAGCCGCGGCGCACGACCATCTGATCAACCGGCTGCGGCTGTGGCTGTTCCTCCCACTGCCATACCACGAGCGGGCCAAGGTGCGGACGCTGTCCGAGGCCGTCACCCGGCATTACCCGGTGCCGCCCGATTTCGGCGCGAACCTGGTGCGCGTACTGGGGTGCTCCGACCCCGACTCCGCCGGGGATGCGCTGGACCGGCCAGAGGCGAACTGGCCGGAGATCCGAGACTCTCTCATCCGCGGCATCCACGCGGTCGCGACCCCGCATCGGCGGGACCGGCTGTTCCCGGGGACGCCGACGACGCCGACGACGATCGGCGGCCATCCGCTCGGGTACGGGGCGGCGGGGGTTCTCTACGCCCTTGGCCAGGCGGGTGCCGAGATTCCGGAGGAGTACGTCGGGTGGCTGGCGAAGGCGGCCCTCGACGATCCGGCTCCCCTGCCGGGCCTCTACGACGGGCTGCACGGCGTGGCGTTCGTCCTCGACCACCTCGGTCACCGCGAGACGGCACTCACCGTGCTCGACCGTTCCCGGCCGCTGGATGAGACGGCGCGTTCGGCCGATCTCAATGGCGGCCTGGCGGGCATCGCGCTGAACCTTCTCCACTTCGCCCGGGTCACCGGCGACGAGGAGATGCTGGCACGCGCCGTACACCTCGGCGACGACCTCGCCGTACGCGTCCGGGACGGGCTCCCGGCGACCCCCGGCGGGCCGGAGCCGTACGGCCTGCTGCACGGCCCGACCGGGCCGGCCCTGCTCTTTCAGCACCTGTACGCGCACACCGGCGAGCCCCGCTACCTGGACCTGGCCGACACGGCCCTGCGGCACGACCTCGACCGGTGCGTGACCCGTCCCGACGGGACGGTGCACCTGTTCGACGGCACCCGCTACCTGACGTACCTGCACGGCGGGAGCAACGGCCTGGCCTTCGTCCTGCGGAACCAGCTCCGGCACCGTCCGGCACCCGACCTGCGAGCGGCGCTCGACGGCATCAGGCGTGCGTGCCAGCCGGCCTGCGTCCACAACGCGGGGCTGTTCCGCGGCCGCGCCGGCATGATCGCGACGCTGGCCGAGCTCGGCTTCGCCGAGGACGGCCCGGCCATCAGGGACCAGGTCCGCCGCCTCGCCTGGCACGCCCGGCGGCGCCACGGACACCTGGTCTTCCCAGGCTTCCGCATGCGCCGGTTGGCCATGGATCTGGCAACCGGATCCGCGGGCGTTCTGCTCGCCCTGGGCGCCGCGTTCGGGGAACGTACGGGGGTCCTTCCCCACCTCGATTCGCGGACGGCCACGACCGATCCCCCGGAGGGAGGGAGGTGAGAACCATGGAACAGATCCTCGCCTTGCAGGACATGCAGGAGGACACCGTTTCGGTGCCGTCGAACTGCGTGAGCTGGACGTCGAGCAACACGGCCTTCTGACGCCAGGCGTCGGGAGCGTCCCCGGTGCCGGCCGGTCCTTTCACCACGGCCGGCCGGCACCGGTCAATCGCCTTCGGAGGGGAAATGCTGGCCGAACTGTTTCTGGCGGCGGACCCGTTGTTCGCCGACGCCGTGGACAACGTCGACGACGGCGGGACCAGGTTCCGGCCACCGATGCCGGCCGGCTGGACACGGGTGGAGAGCGGCGGCTGGGTGCAACTGGCCAAGCGGGGTACGACCCTGCCGGACCAGGGATGGAAGATCCACGTCTCGGCCACCGCGACCGACGCGGCCCAAGTGATCGACACGGTCTGCGGCTACTGCTTCGAGCACGAATTGAGCCTGAAGTTCCTGCGCAGCAGGCAGATCATGGAGATCGCCAACAGCAAGGTGGCCGCACGCGCGTCCAGCGGAAAGCTGATCACCGTCTACCCGCCCGAACACCTTCTCGAACGGACGCTGAACGACCTTTCCGAGCTGCTCGCCGGCGTCGAGGGGCCGTACGTGCTCAGCGACCTGCGATGGAATGCCGGGCCGCTGTACGTCCGCTATGGCGCGTTCAGACCCCGGACCTGCTTTGACGCCGAGGGCGAGCACGTGCCCGCCATCCGAGACCCGGCCGGACGCCTGACGCCCGACCTTCGCGGCCCCACGTTCCGGCTGCCGCCCTGGGCACCGGTTCCCCACTTCATCGAGACGAGGATCGAGGCGAGGCGCGGGAAGGCCTCGGAGCCGTTCCCCTACCGGGTCGTTAAGGCCCTGCGCCTGTCGAACGCCGGCGGCGTCTACCGCGCGACGCAGCCGGAATCCGGCCGTACCGTGGTGCTCCGTGAGGCTCGGCCGCACGCCGGGCTGGACGACGCGGGCGACGACGCGGTCACCCGCCTGCTACGCGCGCGGGCCGTCCTGCAACGACTGCACGACGTCGACGTGGTCCCCAAGGTCCTCGCCCACCGCGTGCACTGGGAACACCACTTCCTCGTGGAAGAGTTCGTCGAGGGCGAGAGCCTGCAGGACGCCGTCGCCCGGCGGCACCCGCTGCGCCGTCCGGGCCATACCGCGGCGAGCCGGGCCGAGTACGCGCGCTGGGCGCTGACCGTCCTGGAGCGCGTCGGGTCGGCCCTGGCCGACCTGCACGAAAGAGGGATCGTCTTCGGCGACCTCCAGCCCGGCAACGTGATCGTCCGCCCCGACGGCCGGGTGTGCCTGGTCGACTTCGAGACGGCGCACGAGCTCTCGGACGACCCCGCGTCGGGCCTGGCCACCTCGGGCTTCGCCGCCTCGTGGGCACGGTCCGGATTCGATCCCGACGACTATGCGCTGCAATGCCTGCGCCTGGCCCTGTTCCTCCCCATCACCCAGCTCATCCGGCTCGATCCCGCCAGGATCGGAGTCCTGGTGGACGCCGCCGAGGAACTGTTCCCCGTGCCGGAGGGCTTCGGACGCCGGCTGCGGAAACGTCTCGCCCCGCCTCCGGAGTTCGCGGTTCGCGTACGGTCCGCGTCCCGGCACCGCGACTGCGCCGGGCCGGGGCATCTCCCGCCCCCGTCCTGGCCGGACACCCGGGACGCCCCGGCGTGGCCGACGGTACTGGACGCGATGCGAGACGCGATCGTCTGCAGTGCGACGCCGGGGCGCGATGACCGGCTCTTCCCCGGAGATCCCCGCCAGTTCGAGGGGCAGGGCGCCACCCTCGCCTACGGCGCCGCGGGTGTTCTCTACGCGCTGCACGCGACGGGACGTACCGGCTACCCCGGTTTCGAGGAACACGTCGACTGGCTGATCCACGCGAACAGGCGCATCGACACGCCACGGGCGGGGCTCTGCGACGGGCTGACGGGAGTCGCGTACGTACTCGCCGAGCTGGGCCGACACGACGAAGCCCTCGACACGGTGAGCCGTCTGCGCGGCCTCGACCTTCGCGGGAGCGCGGCCGGTCTGTTCGGTGGTCTCGCCGGGATCGGCCTCGGCCTGCTGCACCTCCGCGACGGGCTCGTCGGCGGCGGCCCGTACGAGGAGGCGGTCCGGATCGCCGACCGGCTGACTCGTGTGATCGACGGAGACGTGGGCGACGTCGCCGCCGTCACCCGCCCCGGCCTCATGCACGGCTGGTCCGGCGTCGCGCTGCTGCTCACCCGCCTGTACGGGGTGACCGGGCAGGAGCGCTATCTCGACGCCGCCTCGACCGCGTTGGCCAGGGACATCGCCCACTGCGGCGTCCCGGCCGACGGATGCCTCCAAGTACGAGGGGGGACCGACTGGCGCCTGAGCCTCATGCGAGGAAGCGCCGGAATCGCGGTCGCGCTGCGGGAGTACCTCACCCACCGGGCGGACGACGACCACTACCGCCACGTCCTCGATGCCGTCCGCGCCGGGCTGGGCACGGATCTGATGCTGTCCTCGGGGCTTCTCGAGGGGCGTTCGGGAGTCCTGGCCGTCCTGGCACACCTGTCCGGCGCCGACGGCGATCCCGCGGTCGACACGCACCTTCGTCACCTCGGCTGGCACGCGGTCCGCTTCCACCGGCACCTCGCCTTCCCCTCGGGCGACCTCAATCGGCTGTCCATGGATCTGGGCACCGGAACGGCGGGGGTGCTTCTCGCCGTCCACGGCGCGCTCGGGCCGGGCGGCACCCCGCTGGCCTGGGCCGGTGCGGCCCCCCTGACGGCGAGCCCGGCCCGTTGACCCGGCCACTCACGTCGAGGCGCCCGGCGCGTGGCGCGGGCGGGCGGCTGTCGGGTAATCGCGACTTCCTGATCATGTCGATCGGGAACGGCCTGTCGCAGGTGGGCACGGGCGCGGCGGGAATGGTGCTGCCGCTGGTGGTCCTGCGCTCGACCGGCTCGACGCTGTGGGTCGGCGCGGTCGAGGCCGTCTGGGCGGCGTCCGTCGGCCTCGCATGTGTGCCGGCCGGTCCGATCGTGGACCGCTTCGACCGGCTCACCGTCCTGCTGATCTGCGATGCGGGACGGGCACTGGCCAGTACCGCGCTGGCCCTTGCCTCGCTCGGTGGCCGCCCACCGGTCTGGATCCTCTTGAGTGCGGGCGTCGTCCTGGGTTTCCTGGGCGCGCCGTCCAACGCCGCGGTCCTCGCCTCGCTCCGCCGGCTCGTTCCCGGGTCACGGCTGTCCACGGCGGTGTCGGTGACGCTCGGGCGTATCCAGGCCGCGAGTCTGATCGGCCCGATCGTCGGCGGCTTCCTGTTCGGCGTGTCGCCCAGCGTCCCGTTCTGGTTCGACGCGTGCTCGTTCGTCATGTCCGGGGTGTGCGTGTTCGCGGTGCGCGGGTCCCTGCGCGCCGCCACCCCGCCCGCCGGGTCCGGGTTCCTGAGCGACCTCACCGCCGGATTCCGGTTCGTGTGGAGGGAGAGGCTTCTGCGAATCTGCCTGCTGACCACCGTGGCGCTCGGCCTGATCCTCCAGGGCATCCTCCTGCTCGTCATCATGGTCAACGCCCAGCGCGGCACGAGCGGACCGTCGGTCGGCCTCATCGTGGCCGCCGCCACCGGAGGAGCCCTGGTCGGCACGGTGCTCGCCCCCATCGCCGGCGACAGGTTCCCGCCCGTACGGCTCGTCACGGGCGCCACCGCGGTCACCGGCTGCCTGGTGCTCGTCATGGCCGCCGCCGGCGACCGGATCGTTCTGGCCGCCCTGCTCGCCCTGGCCATGGTCGTCATGTCCATCGCCGGGAGCGTGCTGACCACGGCCCGGCTGCTGCGGACGCCCGACGGCTTCCAGGGACGGGTGAACAGCGTCTTCAACCTGACCCAGCTCGCCGCGGCACTCGGCCCGGCCGTGGCCGGCCTGATGCTCGACCGCCTGTCCGGCGGCGCGAGCCTGCTGGTCTTCGCCGGGCTGCTGTGGGCCCTGACGCTCCTGCTGACCCGGCTGAAGGTCCCGGCGGCCGAGTCTCCCGATCCCGACGCCCCGGCTCACGGAGGTCGCGTATCGGAGGCGGCGGCCGGGTCCCCCGATCCGGATGCCCCGGCTCACGGAGGTCGCGCATGACCGCCTACTCGATCATGATGCCGTTCGCCCCCGCGCGTTCCCACCAGATCCTGCCGTACGCCGCGCTCACGCAGTGGAGCACGGCGCATCGCCTGTGGCAGGGGCAGGCGGACATCAGCGACCCGAACCAGACCTTCGTGTTCGCGGCGGCGTCGGGCTTCCGCGTCCCGGTCGGGACGGGCGTGCTGCTCATGCCGAACCGCCACCCCGCCACCGCGGCGCAACTCGCCCAGACGCTGGCGATGACCACGGGCCACCCGGTCGTCGCCGGTTACGGTCCGGGCGCCGAGGCCCTCCAGCGGTCCTTGCTCGGCAGGCCGTATCGGAGCCCGCTGACCGCCACGCGCGAGTACCTGACCATCATGCGCGGGCTGCTGGCCGGGGAAAGGGTCGAGTACGAGGGGGAGTACTTCTCGTGCCGCTTCGCCCTGAGGCCCGTCCCGAGCCCGCCGGTCGAGGTCGGCGTGGGGGTGCTCGGACCGGCCATGGCCCGGGTCGCCGGCGAGCTGGCCGACGTGGCCATCACCTGGCTGGTCCCCGCCGCCCACCTCCGGGACGTGATCGTCCCCGCGCTTCGCGAGGGCGCCGAGGCGGCCGGACGTCCGGTGCCCCGCCTGGTGTCCATCGTCCCGGTGGCCCTCGACACGGACGGACGCGACCTGCCCGATGTGGTGATCGCCGGGCATTCCGGCCACCTCCGCCTGCCGCACTACGCCACGATGCTGCGAAGGTGCGGTATCGACATCGACACCGCCGACCCGCGCGCCGCCGCGACGGCGTTGATCAAGGGCGGCGCGTTCCTCGGCGGCGGTCTCGCCGACGTCCGCGAGCAGCTTCGCCACCATGCCGACGCCGGCGCCGACGAGATCGCGTTGAACCTCTCCGGCGTGCACGTACGGCACGGCGAGACGACGGCGTTGCGGGAACTCCACATGATCCTGGAGGAGGTCACCGCATGAGGTCAGAAGTACGTGGGCATCCGCGGGACGTACGGCTCCTCCAGCGAGCGGATCTCCTCGTCGGTGAGCCGGACGTCGAGCGCGGCGACCGCGTCGGCCAGATGGTGCGGCTTGGTCGCGCCCACGATCGGAGCCGAGACCACCGGGTTCTTCAGCACCCAGGCCATCGCGACCTGCGCCATCGGCACGCCGCGAGCCTCGGCGATCCGTTGCACCGCGTCCACGATCGCCTTGTCACTGTCGAGGAACAGGGGCCGGCCGTGGAAATCGACGTCGGGATTGGTCTCCGAGCGACGCGACGACCGTTCACCCCAAGGCCGCGCCACCCGCCCCGCGGCCAGCGGACTCCACGGGATGCTGCCCACGCCCTGGTCGGCGAGCAGGCCGAACATCTCGCGTTCCTCCTCGCGGTGGATCAGGCTGTACTGATCCTGCATGGAGACGAACTTCGTCCATCCGTGTATCTCGGCGCGATGTTGCATCGCGGCGAACTGCCACGCCCACATCGAGGAGGCGCCGATGTAACGGGCCTTGCCCGCCTTGACCACGTCGTGCAACGCCTCCATCGTCTCCTCGACCGGCGTCTCAGGGTCGAAGCGGTGGATCTGGTACAGGTCGATGTAGTCGGTGTCCAGGCGCCGCAGGGAGGCGTCGACCTGCTCCATGATGGCCTTGCGGGACAACCCGGATCCGCCGGGGCCCTGGTGCATCGGCTGGAACACCTTGGTCGCCAGGACGATGTCGTCGCGCCGGGTGTACTTCCGCAGCGCGCGTCCGACGATCTCTTCCGAGGTGCCCAGACCGTAGATGTTCGCGGTGTCCCAGAACGTGACGCCGAGCTCGATGGCCTGCCGGAAGATCGGCTCGGCCCCCTCGTCGTCGAGGGTCCAGCTCATCCTCTTGGCCGGGTCGCCGAAGCTCATGCAGCCCAGCGAGATCCGGCTGATCTTCAGGCCTGACGTGCCCAAACGGGTGTATTCCATGCTTCGAGTGTGACGGCGCCTCGACCCTGTGTGAAAGGAATCTGGGGGGCCCTGTCGCGCCCCCGAACACCACTCCCTCTCACCGCACGGTCTGTCACATGGTGCTCCACCGCTGGTCCGCCCAGGCGGGGTCCAGCGGGGTGTGGGCGATGTGGTTGGTGTAGTTGGACAGCGTCTTCATCCCCACGCCGAGGATGACGTCCATGACGTGGCGGCGGGTGTACCCGGCATCCAGGAACGCCTCCACCTCGGCGTCCTCCACCCACCCCCGCCCGGAGACGATGAGCTGGGTGAAGCGCCGCACGGCCTCCAGCGAGGGGTCGTCCAGCCGCTTGCCCGCACGCAACGCCTCCACCACCTCGGCCGGCACCTTGGACCGCAGCGCCATGGTGGAGTGCGCGGCCACGCAGTACTCACAGCCGTTGTCCACGCTGGCGGTGATCCACACCACGTGCTTGGCGCGCATCGGCAGCGAGGACCTGCCGAACTGCTCGGCCAGAGCGTTGTAACCGGCCAGCAGCTCGGGTGATTCGGCCATCACCCCGTTCAGGGTGGTGACGAAGCCCATCCGTTTCTTGGCGGCCTCCAGCTGCGGGCGGGCGGCCTCGGGGGCGTTGGTCTCGTCATAGACGGTGAAGTCGGCCATGGTCGTCGGTTCTCCCCGTGCATCGGTCGGAGTCATCGGATCGGTCATCAGAAGGTGGCGGAGGCGCTCAGCGAGTTGAGCGCGGCGCTGACGGTGCTGTGCAGTTCGGCGGCGTCAGCCCCGGCACGGGACCGGAGGTTGACGCCGTAGGCGACGAGGGCGAGCAGTTCGGCGGTGGCGTCCAGGTCCGGGCCCGGCCGCAGCTGACCGCGGGCGGCGGCGGCATCCAGCGCGGTCCGCATCGCGGCGCGGAGCCGGTCGTGGTGCGCCTGCAGGACCTGCCGTACCTGCGGATCGCCGCCGTCGGCGCCGGCGTGGGCGTTGGAGACCATGCAGCCCCAGCGGGCGCGCTCGCCCTCGCAGCGCGACTGGATCAGCCGCGTGAAGAAAGCGGCGATCGCCGGCAGCCCGCGACCGTCGGCGGCCAGCCGCTCGAATACCGGCCCGGACTGCCGCTCCAGGTAGCGGCGCAGCGCCGCCGTGTACAGCTGTCTCTTGCCGCCGTAGGTGGCGTACAGGCTGGACCGGTTCAGCCCGGTCGCCTTGACGACCTCGCTGATCCCGGTGACATCGGCACCCCGCTGCCAGAACAGCCGCACCACCGTGTCGAGTGCCTGGTCGGGATCGAAGTGCTTGACGTCGGGCATGTCCGCCTTCTTTATCTTGGAACGACCGTTCCAAGATAAACAGAGTAGCGGTCAAGCCGCAACCCCGGATCCCGCAGGAACCGGTCCGCGAGCCGTTGAGCAGCACGATGACGCGGGATACGCTCGGCCGGCGGTACACCTTTTTGTAAACAGTTCGCTCGCGTACGGGAGTGGCCACGTGGGCTTCTTAGGACGCCGAAGGGTAGTCATCGTCGGAGCGGGCTTAGGCGGCACCGCCACCGCCATTCGCCTCTTGCAGTTCGCCCGAGAACCCTTGCAGGTCGTGGTGATCGAGCGGCGACCCGATCACCGGAGCGCGGGCGTGGCCTACCACCGGGCGGGCAACCACTGGCACCACGTCTTCAACATCCAGGCGGGCCGCATGGCGATGTTCCGGGAGGACGTCGACGATTTCGTGGCCTGGGCCAACAACGAAGCCGACCGGACCGGCTGGCCCCCGGAGTGGAGCGACTTCGCGTTCACCGAGTCCGGACCGGCGCCCCGCCGGATCTACGGCGACTACCTCGCCTGCCGCCTCGCCGAAGCCGTACGCGAAGCGCCGAACCGCGTGACGCTGCTCGAAGCCGACGGCGAGGTGGTCGACATGGCGGTCGGCGCGGGCCACGTGGACGTCGTCGTCGAGAACTACTCCGTGGCGCACACCGACACCGCGTCACGCCGGACGACGTTACGAGCCGACCACGTCGTCCTCGCGACCGGTCTCGAGGAGCGGGACCTCCCGTTCGCGACCGGTGTGATGGACCACCCCTCGTTCGTGCGGCACCCCTACTCCGAAGCGGGAATGGAGCGCATCCTCGGCCTCCGGCAGGATGCCGTGGTCGCCATCATCGGCACGTTGCTGAGCGCGTACGACTCGGCCTCGCTCCTCCTGCGGCGTGGCCATACCGGGAAGATCCACATGATCTCGCGTTCCGGACTGACGCTCCGGACCTATCCTTCGGACCACCGGCACCACGTCCTCAGCCTGCCGACCCCACGACTGCACGCCGACCGCTACGAAGGCCGCGACGAGCTCGTTCAGCGCTTCAGGGACGAATGGGAACGGGCGTGCGCCATCGTCGCCCGGGAACATCCCGCCGTGGCTCGCGCGGTGGTGACCGAACGGGTCGCCAAATCGTGGGAGCCCCACCTGCCCGAGATCCTGGCACGTGTCCCCTCATCCGATCTCCGTGCGCTCCTCGGCACCTACGGGAGCCTGCTGGCGACGCTGCGAGTGAGCGCCGTCCCGTACATCACCGAGTTCGTCGACGCGGCGATCGCGGATGGCGGGCAGATCATCCTCTCCACCGGGAAGGTCGACGAGATCGTCGGCACCGAGGCCGGCACTTTGAAGCTGTCCGTGTCCGGGCCGGCGTCGCCGGCGTCGCCGCGGACGATCGAAGCAGATCTTGTGATCTCCAACTTCGGGCGGGAGCCGAACTACGAGCGAGTCGGTTCGGCGCTCTGGCGGAACCTGTTGCGGAAGGAGATCGCGGTGGGGCACCGGCGCACCGGGCTCGGTGTCGAGGTGGACGGCTGCGGCGTCCTCCTCGGACCGACCGGCGCCCGCTCCGGTCCGATCTCCGTGGTCGGCGTTCCCCGAGAGGGCGACGAGATCGTACGGTACGGCCGAACGGGCGCGTTCACCTTCAACCTCGCCGCGATCAAGAACCATTCGGTGGGCGTCGCCGCGACCGTGCTGCACCGGCTCGAATTCTGCTACGACGAACAGGCCGACGACGCGGCCAAGACCGTGACCGACACGGACGACCGCGAGGTGCGCGAGGCGTTCGCCCGCTCGGTCCTGCTCGATGTGCATCGAATGGCCGCTCGGCGTCGTCGCGACCGCGACGCCTTGACGACCCGGCTCGAGGAGAGCATTGAGGCCGTTCGCGACGCCGTGATGGCCAAGGGTGAAGCCCCGCCGACGGACCGTGCACTGCGGTTCGTCGTGAATACGGCCGCCATGACGAAGCTCAACGACCTGTCCGTGACGCCACGAGACCTCCGTTCCCTGCTCGGGCTCGATGAGTCGCCGGAGTCGGATTAGCCGGAAAGCCACCTCGGCAATCGAGAAGTTGTGCGGCCGTCTCGACGGCTGCCAGCCTCTGATTATGCGCTGACCGGAGAGGTGGACCGCAGAACACGTCGAAGCGCGGTCGACTCCGGACCAGCCGACCCGGAATCAGTGAGAGAGGACACTCGTGGGCCCTCGCGAAGTACCAGGGGTTTTGCTCGTCGGTTCGAACAAGCGGAGTGTTCGTGGCACCTGCAATCGAACCAGGAATCCGATCGACGGTGCCATTCTGGTGGTCGATACGCTCGGCCCCGAACTCTACGATGCCATCCTCGGCTCTTCCGCGGTGATCTGCGCGAGAGGCGGCCGGACCGGCCACATGGAGTCCCTCTGCCGTTCGCGCGGGATTCCCGTTCTTCGGATCGACTCGTTCGAGTTAGAGGCGCTCGTCGACGAGGTCACCATTCTGCTCGATCGCGAGTCGGTCGTTCTCGGCGAAGCCGAACCCGTGACGCAGCCGTCGGAGATCCCGGCCACCACCTTCGACGACATCGAGTCGATCTGCGTGGTCATCGCCGACGCCACGGACATCCGGTCCACGAACGCCCTCACACCGCGCGTCGAGCGCGCGAACTCGTACTTCATCCGCGAGGAGTTCCTCTGCTTCGCCGCCGCCCTGAGCCCGATCGACTCACTTCGGGCGGGGGTCCAGGAGGCCGAGCGCTACGGCGCCGCCGTGGCCGCAGAGCTGTGCTCGATGGTGAAGGAACTCCTCCCCGGCCAACGCCTGGTCATGAGACTGCTCGACCTCCGTTCGGACGACGCCGCCCAGATCACGACCGGTGTACAGGTGGCCGACGAGCCGAACCCCGAACTCGGCCTCCACGGCGCCAGATGGCTGCTGCATGAGCGCAACTACCCACATGCGTTCCGGGCGCTCCGCGCCCACGTCAGGGAACGCTTGGGCGCGGACGCGGACCGATTGAGCTTCGCCGTTCCGTTCATCAACGACCGCGACGAGTTCTCGCGACTGCGGCAGAACCTCGGCTTGAGTGACGACACGCCGCTCGGCATCTTCATCGAGACGCCGGCCGCCGTACACTCGGCGGCCGAGTTCTGCGCCGCTGGAGCCGGCGAACTGTTCGTCGGCACCAAGGACCTGATCCAGTTCTACCTCGCCGTCGACCGGAACAACCACTTGGTCTCCTCCATTTACCAGACCCGGCATCCGGCCGTCCTGGCCGGACTGCGCCAAGCCGTCGAGTCCGGTCGCGACGCCGGGGTCCCCGTGCACGTGTTCGCGCTCGGCGCCGATGTGGACCACTACGTGCAACACCTTCCGGCACGCAGGCTCATGATGTGCACCGCCGAGTTGCGGCATCTCGCCCAGAAGGTCAAAGGCTCAGCGCCGGCCGCCTGAAACGGTCACATTCGAGCAGCAGATCATCGACATCGCGGCGCGCTTGTCCCCCATGCGAGCTACCCACGAGTGTCCACCGCGCGGTGACGATTCCAAACCGTCGAATCCATAGCGTTCTCGACGTAGCCGCGGCATTCCTGCCGCGGAATCTCGCGAAGGAGTCGTCATGCGATTGTTGAAGCAGCTCCTGCCCGTCGTGGTGGTCGCTGCCGTCGGCGGACAGCTCGTGACCGCGGTGCAGGGGAACGCACTTTTGAGCCTGGTCCTCGGTGTCGCGACGGCTGCGCTTTCGGTGTTCGTGTACGCCCGGGTGGTGCGGTGGTCCGAGCGGCGCGCGCCGGTGGAGGTGGCGATCAAAGGTGCCGCCGCCCGCATCGGCCTGGGGGCGCTGATCGGTGTCGGGTGGTTCGCGGCCGTCATCGTGAACCTCGTCTTCCTGGGCGACTACCGGGTCGACGGCTACGGGTCGACGGCGGGCGCGGTGGGGCTGTTCGGCTTCATGGCCGCCGCCGCCGCGACCGAAGAACTGATGTTCCGCGGCGTGTTGTTCCGGATCGTCGAGGAACGCGTCGGCACGTGGATGGCGCTGGCGCTGACCAGTGTGCTGTTCGGCCTGTCGCACCTGACCAACCCGGACGCCACCCTGTGGGGCGCGATCGCCATCGCGATCGAGGCCGGCGGCACGCTCGCCGCCGCCTACGCCGCCACCCGCAACCTGTGGGTGCCGATCGGCCTGCACTTCGGCTGGAACTTCGCCGAGGCCGGCATCTTCGGCACCGAGGTCTCCGGCAATGGCAAGACCGAAGGGCTGCTGCACGGCGTGACCTCAGGCCCGGCCCTGGTCACCGGCGGCAAGTTCGGGCCGGAGGCGAGCCCGTACACGGTCGTGTTCGGTGTGCTGCTGACGATCGTGTTCATGTGGCTGGCCCACCGGCGCGGCAACCTGGTCCCTCGCCGGCGCGGTGCCCGCGCCGCCGCGACCGCTACGCTCGCGCAGTGATCGATCTCCGGCGGGTCCCGGACCTGTGGCGGCGGTGTGACGTCACGGTCCGGGATCTCCCGTTCGCGCTGCTGCTGGTCGTCCTGTCGTTCCTGCCGTCGTTCCACGACCACGGGACGCAGGTCGGCGGCCTGCCGGCCCGCCCCTTCGACGCGCTGGCCGTCGTGGTGGTCGCCCTCGAGTGCCTCCCGCTCGCCGTGCGCCGGCGGTGGCCGGCCGCCTGTCTCACCCTGGTGTCACTCGGCTTCGCCGTCGACCAGATCCGCGCCTACCACACGGTCGCGGGCGCCGGACTGGCCGTCGCGCTGCTGAGCGCGGGCGCCCATCTGGAACGTCGGCGGCGCGTCACCGCGGTCCTCCTCTCCGCCGCGTTCCTGCCGCTGGCGGTCGCGCTCGACCGGCTCGGCGGGACCGATGCGCCGACCGAGTACGTGACGTTCTACCTGCTGGCGGCCCTCGCATGGGGCATCGGGGCCTGGCTGCGCTCCACCCGGGCGGCCGAGGCCGAACGCCGCCGCCACGTCGCCGAGGCCACCCGCGCCGCCGAGCGCACCCGCATCGCCCGCGAGCTCCACGACGTCGTGACCCACCACGTGACGGCGATGGTCGTGCAGGCCGAGGCGGCACGCTACCTGACCGCCGCGCCCGATCGCCTCGACACCACTCTGAGCGCCGTCACCGACACCGGCCGGCGGGCGATCGCCGACCTGCGGCACCTGCTCGACCTGCTCAACCCCGACCACGGCACCGAGGTCAGGACGCCGTCCGTCGGCGAACTTCACACGCTCGTGGAGCAGACGCGCCAGGCCGGGCAGCCGGTGGAGTTCGCCGAGGAGGGCAGTCCGGCGGAGTCGGCCGGCAGTGCCGAGTTCGTGGCCTATCGGGTCGTGCAGGAGGCCCTGACGAACGCCCTCAAGTACGCCCACGGCAGCCGCACCGTGGTCCATGTGCGCTATCGCGAAAAGGAGATCACCGTGGAGGTCGGCACCGACGGTTCGGGCTCGCGAACCGCCTCTCCCGCCGGGAGCGGGCGGGGCCTGGCCGGGCTCCGCGAACGGGTCGACGCCCTGGGCGGCGAGTTCAGCGCGGACCGGCGGGCGGGCGGCGGGTTCGTCGTACGGGCGCGCATTCCCGCGGGGAGCCCGTCGTGAACGCACCGGTCCGGGTCCTGGTCTGCGACGACCAGGCGCTGATCCGCACGGGGTTCGCGACGATCATCGACGCGCAGCCCGACCTCGAGGTGGTGGGCGAGTGCGGAGACGGGCGCGCCGCGGTCGACCTCGCCCGCCGGCTGGATCCGGACATGGTGGTGATGGACGTACGGATGCCGGTGCTCGACGGCATCGAGGCGACCCGTCTGCTGGCCGGTCCCGGAGTGGTGGACCCCATCAAGGTGCTCGTGGTGACCACGTTCAACCTGGACGAGTACGTGTACGAGGCGCTGCGCGCCGGAGCGAGCGGGTTCCTGCTCAAGGACGCCCCGCCCGCGCAGCTGCTGCACGGCATCCGCACCGTCGCGACAGGCGCCGCGCTGCTGGCACCCGAGGTGACGCGGCAGCTCGTCGGCAGGTACGCGGCGCGGATCCGTCCCACCCAGGACACGCCGGGCGACACCGCGCTGACCCCACGCGAACTGGAGGTACTACGCCTCATCGCCAACGGCCTGTCCAACGGCGAGATCGCCGCGACGTTGGTGATCAGCCACGAGACCGTCAAGACGTACGTGTCGCGCATCCTCACCAAACTCGACCTGCGTGACCGCGTGCAAGCGGTGGTCTACGCCTACCGCAACGGCCTGGTCACCTAGGGCCTAGATCACGCGGGTGCGCGGAGACTCTGAACGGCGGCGGTGATCCCTTTCTTGTCGTAGCCGCCGGTGGGCATGGTGGCGCCGTGGGCGTGGCGGACGATGCCCTGGGAATCGATGAGGACGCTGCCCGACTGCTGCAGCGAGCCGAAGACCTTTCTGCTCAGGCCGATCATCTCGTGCGGGGTGCTCCGGCGGCCTACGAGGACGGGGAACGGGACCCGGCGCTTGGCCTTCCACGCGGCCGCTTCCTGGCGACCCTCAGGAACCGCGACGAGCACCTGGACGTTGTCGGCCGCGAGCTCGTCACGGCGCCGGATGAGGTCCTGGACGTGCCTGTTGCAGACCGGGCACGACGTCGACCGCATGAAATAGATCAGCACGGCGTGGTCGCCCTGGTGGTCGGACAGGCGGACGGCCCGGCCGTCGGTGTCCTCCAGCACCACGTCGGGCGCGGGCGATCCGGTTTCGAGCATGGCGGAAGTTCTCCTTCGAACTTGGTTTGTGCGAAATGCGGTCCACGCAGGTCAGGCGCTGGTGGTTCCGGGGTCGTTCGGGCCGCCGGTGGGGCCGGTCATGCCGCTCAGGCTGAGCCGGAGCCTGTTGCGGGCCCGGTGCAGCTGGGACTTCATCGCGGCGTTGCTCAGGCCGAGCGCCTCCGCGACCGTCCGCCCCGGGTAGCCCAGGACGTCCCGCATGATCAATACTCTGCGCTGAACCTCGGGCAGCTCCTGGATCGCCTGGGCGACGAGTTCGGCTTCCAGGCGCCGGATGGCCTCGTCCTCGGCTGAGGTCACCAGGCCGGCTTCGACCTCGTCGTAGCGGTCGAGCAGCACTCGAGCGCGGCGCAGGCACTCGTTCCGGACGATTCGGAACATCCACGATGCCAGTGCCCCGGTGGCGCGCAGTGAGCCGATCTTCCGGTAGAGGATGATCAGTGCTTCCTGCGCGGCGTCTTCGGCATCCTGCGGGGACGCGCAAAGATGCTCCGCGAAGCGCCGCACGTGCGAATGGGCACCATAGATCACCGCAGTGATCGACTCGCGATCACCGGCCTGCGCGGCCTCGATGAGCTGCGCGCTCGCCCAAGGGCGCTCAGCCACGTCCCCGCCTCTGCCGCCGGAACGAGGCCCTGAAGCGCGCCTGCCGCACAGTCGGCGTCACGAGGTCGCTCATCCACATCTCCTCACCGTTGTGGCCATCACCCCATAAGAGGCCTCCACACCGCGAAAGGATTCGCCTCTGGTCTAACCCCCTGCGGGGGCGAAGCGGGCGGCCAGGCCGTCGAGGATGCATTCGAGTCCGCTGTCGAAGTCGTCGTCGCGGGTGGCGCTCAGGTTCTGGTTTCGCTGGGCGGCGTACAGCTTTCGCAGTCGCGGATAATCCTGTGCGGCCTGTTCGGCGGCCGGCCAAAGGCTTTCGACCCATTCCTGCTCGCTTCGGCCGCTGCGGGCGAGTGTGGTCAACCACGCGGCCTCACTGGTCGAGACCCCGATGACGTAGGCCACGACCGTGTTCAGGGCCCGATCGGCCGCTTCCAGCGTGAAGCCGCCCTGCTCGAACGCGGCGAGGATGGCCTCGTTCTGCCGCATCACGTTCGGCCCCAGATAGGCCACGCCCGTCTCACCGAGCACGGAGACGATCCAGGGGTGGCGCAGGACCGCGGCCCGCAGGCTGTGGGCGCAGCGTGTGATGGCCGCGCGCCAGCCGGCCGGGTCGTCGGCGGCCGGCACCTCGACCTCGCCGTAGACCTCGTCGACGACCAGTTCGAGCAGCTCGTCCTTGTTGGCCACATGCGTGTACATCGAGGTGGCTCCGGCGTTCAGGCGGGTGCCGAGCTTACGCATGCTCAGGGCGTCGATGCCCTCGGCATCCAGCAGTTCGAGCGCCGCGGCCACGATCTGCTGCCGGCTCAGCGGCGGCTGCTCACGCCGGGGCCGCTGCGGGCGGGCCCACACCGACGGGTACGGCTGCTTGTCGGCCGGCATGCGGTCTCCTTCACGACGATCCTCGCCCGAACAGTGTACGGCTTTGCGAACAGTGCATAGTCGTCCGTACAGTGTGCGGAGCGCCGCACACTGTACGGTGCGTTATGCGGAAGGGACTGGCTTCATGTCGCGATTCGACGCCGACCACTGGCAGGCCAGGCTTGATGAACTGCGCGCGGCCCATCACGTGCCGGGCGCCGCGCTGGCGGTGCTGGCGGGCGGGACGATCCATGAGTCGGCCAGTGGCGTGCTGCACCGAGGGACCGGCGTGGAGGTGACCACGGACTCGGTGTTCCAGTCCGGTTCGATCGCCAAGGTGTACACGGCGACGCTGGTGATGCAGCTCGTCGACTCCGGTGAGCTACGGCTCGACAGCAGGGTCGTCGACGTCCTGCCGGGCTTCGCGGTCGCCGATGACGAGGTCACGAAGAGCGTGACGATCGGGCGTCTGCTCAGCCATACCAGCGGGATCGCCGGGGACTTCACCCTCGACACCGGTCGCGGTGACGACTGCCTCGCCCGTTACGTGGAGGCGTGCGCGAACGTGGGTCAGGACTGCCCGCCGGGGACCGTCGTTTCCTACTGCAGTACCGGGTACGCGATCCTCGGCCGGATCGTGGAGGTGGTCACCGGTCAGACCTGGGACGACGCGTTGCGCGACCGGTTGCTGGCGCCGCTCGGTCTCGGGCATTCGATGACCTTGCCGGAGGAGGCGCTGCGGTTCCGGGTGGCGATGACCCATCTCGGCGAGCTGGGAAGCGACCCGGAGCCGGCGCCCGTGTGGGACATGTTGCCGCGCTCAGCCGGACCGTACGGGCGCGTCCTCGTCAGTGCCGTCGACGTCGTCCGCTTCGCGCGGATGCATCTCGACGACGGCGCCGCGCCCGACGGTACGCGCCTGCTGTCCGCCGAGTCGGCGGCGACGATGCGGCGACGCGTCGTCGACTGCGTGGACGGATGGACGTTCATGGCGGACGGATGGGGCCACGGGTGGGCGCTGTACGACTGGGACGGTGTCGCCGGCTACGGCCACGACGGCGCCTCGGGCGGGCAGTTCTCGTACCTGCGTGTCGTGCCCGGCAGCGGCGTCGCCGCCGCGCTGCTGACCAATGGCGGCGGTGCGACCGGTCTGTTCGTCGACCTGTTCCAGGAGCTGCTCGGTGAGCTCGCCGGGGTGCGGATGCCCGACGTCTTCGCCCCCGCCGCGGAACCGCGGCCGGTCGACGTCGCCGCGCTCGCGGGCACGTACGAACGCGAAGGGGTGCGCATCACGATCGGCGAGCGGGACGGTGTGCCGCGTCTGCGGTTGCGGCTGACCGGCGGGATGGCCGATTACTCACCGCCGATCGAGGCCGACCTGGTGGCGGTGTCCGACACGGTGCTCGCCATGCCCGGTGTCGGCCCCGTCAGCGCGCCGTGGCTGCCGCTGGTGTTCGGGACGCTTCCGGACGGCACACCCTACGTCTACTTCGGCATGCGGGCCGCGCCGAAGGTCGCCTGAAGGAGGTGCGGCCCGGTCATTTGAGGATGTTCACCGCTCGGGCGATGACCAGGGCGACCGCCACGATCGACACTGCCGACTGGGCGAGCATCATCATCTTGGACCAGCGGGGCAGTGGCATCACGTCGGTGGGGCTGAACGCGGTCGCGTTGGTGAAGGACAGGTACAGGTAGTCCAGGAAGGCGGGTTCCCAGTCCGGCGGCGCCATCTCCGGGGCCTGCATCTGGGTGAACAGGAAGTCGGGGTAGGCCTTGTGCGCGAGGGCTCGCGCCGCCGGTCCGCCGCGGTCCAGTTCCCAGTACCAGATCGCGAACACGATGACGTTGGTGCCCCAGATGGCCGCGCCCGTGGCCAGCAACGGTCCGGCGTCGTCGCCGGCCGTTCCGTCGATCAGCGCGCGTACGAGCGTGAACGCCGAGAACGTGTTCGCCACGGTGATGACCGCGATGAGTACGAGGCTGGCGCTGCGCAGGACCCGGGACTCCCGGTTGATCCGCCGGGGGTTGGCCGCCATCAGGCCGCCTGCCAGCGCCGCCTCAAGGCCGGGTAGCAGGAAGTGCGGCTGCAGGGCGAACCGGCGCGGGAGCTCCACCTGCAGGACGATCGCCATGGCGACGACGATCGTCACAGGAAGCCGCTGTTCTCCCTCGGTGCGGCGCAGCCAGGCGGGGAGGTGAACGTCGTCGAAGCAGTCGGGCAGGTGCGCGTCGGTGTGGAGCACCTTTTCCAGGTGCGCGGTCTGGCGGCGCATCACGGCGACCAGATACTGCGCCGCGTGCTGATCGGCCGGGGGTTTCTCGCTCATGGACGCATCCTCCCCGGTGGCAGGCCGGTCGGGCGACAGGGTGCCGAGGGTGACCGCGGCCAGGACTGCTCTCAGCGCGGTGTGGTGGTCGCGATGCCGTAGAACTCGGCCGCGGTGACGGTGGCGGGGACGCCGAGTTCGGCGGCGACCGCGGTGATCGCGGTGGCGCCGACGGCGAGGTCGGCTTGGCCGTCGGTGGTGAAGTACGGGGCGATGAACGTCTCGTAGTGGGCTCGGACCTCGTCCGGAGTGTGTCGGCCGAGGAACGTCTGGACATGCCGCACCGTGGTGTCGGGTTCGTTGTGGATCACCTGCAGGGCGCGCCGGTGGGCTCGTACGACGGCCTGGACCGCGGGGTCGTCCGGGTGGATGTAGGTCGGGTCGACGGCCACGCCAACGGTGGGGATCTGGAAGTGGTCGCCGACCCAGGCCGGCACGTGCCAGCCGTGCTCGGCGGCCATCGCCTCCGGTGCCATGGTGCTGCCGACCAGGGCGGCGTCGATCGTGCCCTCGTGCAGCCGGCGCAGGTCCATGCCGTAGTCGCCGGGCGGGCGGACGACGGTGTGGATGTCGCGGTCCGGGTCGAGGCCGGCCCGACGCAGCACGATCCGGGCGAAGCACCCGGGTGCGGTGTGGGGGGCGTGTACCGCCAGCCGTCGGCCGGCCAGGTCGGCCAGGGAGGTCAGGCCGGGGCGGGCGAGGAACCAGAACAGCGGGCGGTGGGTGTTGACATTGAGTGCGACCCAGGGGACGCCGTCGGACAGTCGGGACACCAGTGCCCGGCCGAGCCCGATGGTGGCGCCGCGGCGCAGCCGCTCCTCGTCCCAGGAGCAGCCGTCGCGCAGCGCGACGTGGACGCCCTCGTCGGCGTAGTAGCCCTGCTGGTCGGCGATGTAGGCGACCAGTTCCTCGTGCAGGCCGCGCCCGACATAGGCGAGATCGATCGTGTACATGAACGTTTTTCCTTACGGGCGTCAGTCCATGGACATCCCGCCGTTGACCGCGGCCGTGGTGCCGGTCATGAAGGCGTTGTCCTCGCTGGCGTAGAAGGCGACCGCTTGGGCGACGTCGGCCGGGTGTGCCAGGCGGCCCAGGGGGGTCGCGGCCACCTGCCGCCGCTTGAGCTCCTCGTCGAGCACTTTCGCCATGCGGGTGTCCTCCACCGGGCCGGGCTCGACGACGTTGACCGTGATGCCCCGCGGGCCCAGTTCCTGGGCGAGGTACCGGGAGAACTGCGCCAGTGCGGCCTTGGCCGTACCCAGTGCGATCATGCCCTCCCGGGGCCGGCGGCTGAGGCCGGTACCGAGATAGATGATGCGTCCCCAGCCCTGTTCGGTCATGGCGGGCAGGACGGCTTTGGTGACCGCGAACGCCGCACGCATCTCGTCGTCGAGCTTGCCGCCCAGTTCTTCCCACGTCATGTCCTGGAACGGCTTGATCACGTACGGGGTGAGCGCGTTGTGCACGAGCACCTCGATGCCGCCCCATGCCGCCTGGACCTGCTCGATCATGCTCTCGACCGCCGCCGCCTCGCGCACGTCGGCCTGCACGGCCATGGCCTGGCCGCCTGCGGCCTCGATGCCGGCCACGGCCTCCCCGGCCGCCGTACTGCTGCGGAGGTAGTTGACCACCACGCGCATCCCTCGCGTGGCCAGAAGGCGCGCGGTGGCCGCACCGATTCCGCTGCTGGCCCCGGTCACCAGTGCCACCCTGCCGGTTGCCTCGGTCACGGGTCCACCTCCTGCTCATGATCGCAAGCCGTCTATATGACCTCCTGGAGTCGTTCCCGTCTGTACCCCTTCATCAAGCGTCCTGGTCTCCGGGCCGGGAGTTTTCTTCCATTGCCTGGATCGCGCCGAGCAGGCCGTGCAGGCCGGCTTGGTCGCGTTCGGCGTCCGCCGGGTCGAACAGCCACTCGGTGACCGGCAGGTCCGCGGCCTCCTCCGGACGGCTGGACTCGGTTATCGTCAGCTCTTCCTCGACCTCGATCTCCAGCTCGTACAGGAAGCCGTCTTCGCCGGCCGGGGTGCTCATGAGCGTCCTGCCGGCCGGGAGGCGCGGCGGCCCGCGCGGATGACCACGATCTTCATGACATGCCTTCCTGTACGCCGGGACATCGTTCACCGCCCGGTCGCCAGCTAAGACCGGACAGCCTCGCCATCTGTGACAGCCCAGCGGAAATCCGTTCGGCACGGACCAGGACGCCGTCGTCAGCGGGCTGTCGGTCGTTGCGGGGAGTTGGTGAGTTCTTCGAAGCCGCCGTTGGCGAGTTGCCGGATCACTCCGGTTTCAACGCCATGCTCCGCTTCGTCGTGTTCCCGTTGTTGCAGTCCGAGGCAGAGTCGCCGGGTGACGGTGAAGGCCAGAAGCGGCCCCGCGATCACGGCGACGCGGAAGAAGACCGTGAGGGCGGTCAGGGACAGACCGAAGTGCGTGGCGATCTGGTCGTTCGAGGCCGCCGCCCACAGGAGCCCGTAGAACGTCACTCCGGAGGCGCCGAGCGCCGTACGGGTCGCCGTATCGCGTGGGCGGTCCAGCACGTCGTGTGCGCCCAGGTCACCGGTGATCCGGCGCTCGATCACCGGATAGGCGGCCAGGAGCGTGAAGAAGATGCCAGGGACGATGAGCGCGGGTACGAGCACCGCGAGGGTGAGAGGGTGCCCGAACACGGTGGGTTCCCAGTTCGGCATGATTCGCAGGCCGCCGTCGAGGAAGCCCATGTACCAGCCGGGTACGGCGCCCGCGGTGATGGAGCCGGGCTCGAAGGGACCGTACAGCCAGATCGGGTTGACCTGTGCGACCGACCCGAGCAGCGCGAGAATTCCACAGGTGGCGGAGAAGAGCGCTCCACGCGCGACCAGTCGGGAGCGGCGGCCGATGAGGTCCGGCAGCCGGTTCGGAAAACGGGTGTGCCCGTGCCGCCGCACGAGCCGGTAGCGCAGTGCCAGCAACGCGAGCATGAGTGCGCTGACGAGGAGATGCGCCTCGAACAGGCGGGGGATGATCTTTTCGCCGGGGAAGTCACCGCCGAACAGCCAGAGCATCAGGTAGGTGCCGATCAGCGGTATCGACTGAACGACCCCCTGGATGAGGCCGATGCTGCCGCCGGAAAGCTGATCGTCGGGCAGTACCGTGCCGGTGACGCCGGCGGCCATGCCCAACACCAGCAGCCCTACCCAGATCAGCCAATTGAGCAGGCGGGGATTGCGGAAGGCGCCGGTGAAGAACAGGCGCAGCAACTGCAGCATCACCGCGGCGATGAAGATGAGAGCGGCCCAGTGGTGGATCTGCCGTACCAGGAGGCCACCGCGAACGTCGAAGCTGAGATCCAGGGTCGAGGCGTACGCCTGGCTCATCCGGACGCCCCGCAGCGTCGAATACGCACCGCCGTAGACGGTCCGCTTCATGCTGGGGTCGTAGAACCACATGAGGAAACAGCCGGTGACCACCAACACGACGAACGCGTACGCGGCGATCTCGCCGAACATGAACGACCAGTGATTCTGGCCGGTGACCCGCGTGTACCGAGACCTACGAGGCATCGGTCCCCCAAATGTCAGCGTCTAACGGAACGTCACGTCACACATGAAGACCGATCCACGCTCGCGTCTGTGACATCGCCGACCCTGATGTGTCGCAGATCATGCTGCCTGCCGGTCGCCGGCCCTGCAGCGAAGCCCGGGAAACCCTGAGCGTCCCGGGCTCCGCCTCCCCGTTTCTAGCTCGCAGGTCAGCCTGCGGAGGGTCGCGGGGCGCGCAGGTGGGCCCGCTTCTCCAGCTCTTCCTCTTCGACCATCGTGAGCATCGGCTGGCCCGGCGCGCACAGCATGGTCACGACGAACTTCGACGGAGCGTCCGACAGGGCGTTGCCGTTCTGGTAGTGGATCAGGTCGCCGCCCGGCTCGTACAACGTCTCGCCGGCCTTGATCACGCGCTCCGGCTCACCCTCGAGCTCGAACCGGATCGCGCCCTCGATCACGTAACCGAAGCACGGCCCCGAGTGGCGGTGCGGAGGAGTCCCGGGGTCACCGGGAGGCCACTCGACGAGGACGGTCATCCCCGACGCACCCTCGGGGATGAAGGGCGGCTTGATGTCCTGCAGCAGCTTGGGCCCGAACGTCTCCGAGCTCTCCTGCTCGGCGGCCCCACCCGCTGATCGATTCTCCGACACTGAACTACACCTCCGTAGGCCTGCCCCGGAACGGACGATCCCGCGTCGGCCATCACCTTCTGGCCGGTGGACCGACATCTCGGTCGGCGGTGACCGTGTTCGCCGATTCCGGGTTCACGCGATTTGCGTCGCTAGGAAGACCGAGTACGGCCTGCGGCTGTGACAGGCCGTGCGCCTTTGAGAGTTTCCTTCCAGTCAGCTTCTCGGTCCTCAAAGGTCCTCAAAGGACCGAGCTTGCAGCTAGAGCCTCACTGGCTGTGAGGTGGTCTGCCGCGTCTTGGCCATCAGCTTCGCGGGCTGGTGGCCGGGACGTGTGACGTCCGCCCCGCATCCCACGCGTCCTGGCCCCTTCGGGCCAGAACGCGGGAAGCATTCCGGTCCGCGTGCGCAACGACGCCGCAACCCCGGCAGATGAACAAAGCTTGAGAGATCCGGTTGAGCCGGTCGACATGCCCGCACTCAGCGCATTCCCTGGAGGAGTACGCCGGGTCGACGAGCACGACAGCCACGCCGGCCTGGCGTGCCTTGTAGACGATGAAGTCCGCTAGCTGGGCGAAGGCCCAGGAGTGCAGCGCGACCCGTTGGGGCTTGCGGAGCCGTACCCGTTCACGGATCCCCGTCAAGTCTTCGAGGGAGATTCCGCGTCCGGTGCGTTCAGCCTCAGTCACGATCGTCTTGGAGATGCGATGGTTGATGTCCTTGGCCCGCCGCGATTCGGTCCGGCGGTGTTTCCGCAACAGGCGCTTGGCGGACTTGGTGCCCTTCTTCTGCAGCTTGGCCCGCAGCGCGACCTGGCGTTTGCGGTAGCGGTTCAGGTTGCGTCCGGCGGCCCGGTGGCCGGTGGAGGTGGTGGCGATGTTGACGATGCCCAGATCCACCCCGATGAACCCGGCCGGCTCACCAGTCTCGGCCTCGGGCACCTCACAGGTGGCGGCCAGGTAGAACACGCCATCGCGTTCGACCAGATCACTCTCACCCTTGCGGTGGGCGATCAGCTGCTTGAGTGCGTTCGGTGAGCAGGCGAACCGCACGCCTTTCAACCGGCCCGCCATCGTCCAGATCGAAACGATCTGGGCGTCGTACTGCCAGCTGAGGCACCGGTCATCATACGGGTGGGCCGCCTGGGGCCGGAAGGCGATCGGCTTGGACTCGGCCCTGATCCGCCGCTTGGAGCCCTTCTTGCCGAGGTTCCCGGCCCGCAGGTTGGCGTGCAGGCTGGTGTAGGCGTCCCGGACCTTCTTGATCACATGCTGCGCGGCCTGCGCGCCCAGACCACGCTCCCTGAGCTCGGCATAGGTGTGCCTGCGCAGTTCGTACTCACGGGGCACGCCTCGGGCGAAGGCCACCTCAGAGACCCAGCAGGCGGCTTCGTTGGCCGTGCGCAGGGTGTGTTTCAGCGCCGCCGCCTGCACCGGCGTCGGCACGAGTTTTACCCGCACCACGACCTTCACAATCCGCGACGATATCATCGCTTTACGTCATCACATTGGGGAATCGAACTCATATTCACCGGAGAAGCGACGGCTTCCGGGCACATTCCACGTACCTGCAGGGCGGCCGCTTCCGGCCCCCTCCCACTTCGCCGCCTCAGGCGAGCGTGTCCGACTGGCGATCGCCAAGGACCCCGGCGATCGGGAGCGCCCAACCCGAGCGGAGCGGGCAGCCTCCCAGAACGCTGTGCGGCGCTGCGCGCCGCAAAGATCAGGATGCGATTCCTCCCGGGCCTGAAGTGAAGACCCGGGATTCCTCGCAAGAACACACTGAATCAGAGCGCCGACGGGCGGATGCGGGGCGTGGCGGTCGGCCGACAACCGGCTCTGCGGGACGTCTTGCCTGGTCAGGGTGCCATCGCATGCCGAGTTTGCGGATAGTATCGACTTCCTGTCGTTATGTGTACATTGCACCGATCTTGGGGCGATGTGGCGGGATGGAGGTGTTCGGTGTCCCTGACCGAGGCCCTACGGGCGGGAGCTCCGCAGGCGTTCGACGCGCTCTACGACGAGTACGCCGAACCGCTCTACGCTTATTGCTACGTCATGGTCGGCGTGGAGGCGAGCGATGCGCTGAGCGACGCCTTCAGCGCGGTCGCCCGCCGTCCGGACGCCGTCCCGGGCGACGACGCGGAGTTGCCGGTATGGCTCTACTCCCTCGCCCGGACCGAGTGCGTACGGCGCGGTGCCCTCACGCGGGCCGTCGCGACGACCACGTCGACCGACCCGCTGCGACGCGCGCTGGCCCTCCTGAGTCCCGAACACCGCGAGATCCTGGCGCTGACGAACGCTCTCGATCCGGAGCAGACCTCCCGGGTGCTCGGTGTGACGCGGGACACCGCCGAGACGCTCGCGTGGGAGGCACAGCTGCGTCTGGAGGAGGCCGCCGCCTCCGTGAGCAACCGGCAGCCACGGGATTCGGCCATGCTCTCCCCGCTGAGCGGAGAGGCGCTGCACCGGCTGGTGACGCTGGGGTACGAGCCGCCGGCGGGACAACGAGAGCGGATTCTGTCCTCGTGCGCAACGGTCGCGGCGTGGGACGAAGACGCGACCGTCCATATCGGCGAGCCGCCGCCCATCGGCGACCCGCACGCCGAACAGAACACGTCATCGGTCGGCAGACGGCTCCTCCCGGTCGTGGCCGCGGTGGCCTGCGTCGCCGCAGTCGCGGGAGCGGCCTTCGCGCTGTCCGGTTCCGGCCGCACGCACGACACCGGCACAGCCGTACGCCCGAGTGCGCCGTCGAGCCGTTCAGCCCAGCCCACACGGTCCGGTGGCCAGACGTCCCCCTCGTCCAAAACGGCCACCTCGGACGCGAGCGCGTCGCCGACGCCGACCCGTGGCGCCGCCAGAGGTGCGACCGCGACACCTCGACGCGGCGCCGCCGGCGGCTCGAGTTCGGCGACCCGGACTCCACCGGCCAAGCCGACCCGATCCCCGAAGGCGACCCCGACGACCGAACCGAGCTCACCGTCTGAACCGCCCTTGACGACCGAGCCGACTCCGTCCGCCGAACCGACCCCGTCCAGCGCACCGTCCCCGACGGCCGAAGCGCCTCAATCCACCGAACCGACTTCGCCCGCTGAACACACCCCGGTGGCCGGCTCGGGTTCGCCGACCAAGCGGCCGGGCCGGCATCCAGGCCGGCGCCCGGGTCGGCGGCCGCACCGGCCGAAGCCGCATCACACTGCCGCACCGAGTGACGCACCCGCGGACGGGCACCGGAGCACAGGTCGCCGAGGCCCCGGCCGGGCGTGTCACGAACCTTCCGAGCGACCATCTCGATGTGGCCGGCCGCGCCCGTGGCGCCCCGAGGGGGGAGACTCCAGCGGCGCTCGGCGGCAGCCGCGGCACGATGACCCGCAATGGGTGCCAGGTCCCGAGCGGCCACAGCACGATGATCCGGAGTGGGCGCCGGGCCCCGAGCGGCCACGGCACGATGACCCAGAATGGGTGCCAGGCGCCGGGCAGCCACGAAACGATGACCCGGAGTGGGTGCCGGGCGGCGAGCGGCCACGGCACGATGACCCGCAGTGGATGCCAGGCCACGAGTCGAACTGAACGGCCCGGCGTCCGGCGTACGCAGCGGTCAGGAGGCGGGGACGGAGAGGCCGGCGGCGAGGCGGTCGAACGCCTCGTCGATGAGTGCATGCAGTCCCTTGAGCCCCGTCTCCGGTGCCCAAACGATGAAGGCCGCGCGGAAGACCGACACGGTCGCTGCCGCGAGCAGCCGCGGATAGAGGCTGCCCGCCGGGCACCCGATGCGATCCGTGAGGGTGTCGACGAGCCTGGTCTCAAGGCGGAAGATCGCGTCCAGGACCTTCGTCCTCAGCTCGGGACACGCGCTGAACAGCTTCTTGCGCGCATGCCAGCCGGTCTGTGCGGCGAAGCCGGGCAGGGTGTCGTCCATCGCTCGACGCAGGGCGGTGAGCGGTGGTTCGTGCGATGGCCGCGCGGCGAGTCTGGAGGCGAACTCGTCACTGAGGCGCTGGTCCCAGGCGAAGACCGCCGCCTCCTTGCTCTCGAAGTAGTTGAAGAAGGTCCGGCGGGAGACCCGGGCGGCTTCGCAGATGTCGTTCACGGTGACCGCGGAGGGACCACGTTCCAGGAAGAGCCGGATCGCGGCAGCGCGCAGGGCCTCGCGAGTCTCGACCTTCTTCCGCTCACGTAGCCCCGGAACCGCGCCCTGCATGCTGATCAAGTCCTCCTCGCAACCGGCGAGCGCCAGCGTACTCCCAGGCGACTACTTGCACTCGTGCATTAATGCATCAGTGCAGAATTCAGCTAAGCTCGACCGCATGGCATCTGCGCATGCGAAGACGAAACGTCCCGGTGAGATCGTGCGGACCCTCGTGATGGGGCTCTGGCTCCCGGCGATCTTCCTTGCCGGATTCCTCTTCTCCTTCCTGCCGGCCTTCCATCACCCGACGCCGCATCACATCAAGGTCGCAGTCGCCGCCCCGCCGACGACGACAGCGCAGCTGCAGCACCAACTCGACACCGCGCTCCCGGGCGGCTTCACCCTGCGGCAGGTCGACTCCGCAGCCGAGGCGCGCTCCGCCGTCCTGAACAACGACGCGGTGGCGGCATTCGCGCCGGCTCCGCACCATCCGCAGTTGTACGGCTCCAAGGCGGACGGCGCCTCCATGGAGTCGGTCATTCGCCAGGTCTTCACCTCGGCGGCCCAGAAAACCGGCGCCACCCTCGACTTCCAGGAACTGGTCCCGACCAGGCCGGGAGACCCGGGCACCAGCCCGTTCTACCTGCTGATGGCCTGCACTCTCCCCGCCTACTTCCTGGTGGTCACCATGCAGCGCGCGGTGGGCTTCAGCCGTCGAGCGCATGTGGCCACGATGGTCGGAGGCGGCGTCGGCGCCGCCCTCGCCAGTTACCTCACGGGCGCGTACGCGATGGATGCGATCCCGCAGCATCCGCTTTCCCTGCTGTACCTGTTCCTGCTGACGCAGTCCGTATCGCTGACCTCCTACGGACTCGTGTCCTTTCTCGGCCCGCTCTTCCCAGGGGTCTCCGTCACGCTGTTCCTCATGCTCAGCGCGCCCTCCAGCGGCGCCGCCGTCCCCGTCGGCCTACTCCCGGACTTCTTCCGCTTCCTCCACCCCGTCCTGCCGATGGGCAATACCGCCGATGCCCTGCGCAACATCGGTTACTTCAACGACCGGCAACTGGGCCGGCCCACCGCGGTGCTCTGCGCCTGGGTCGCACTCGGCGCCGCTCTCATCGTGCTCGGGTACGTCAAGCACCTACGACAGCTCGTGCGCGAGGCACGGGCCGGCATGACGGAATACGTCCCCGTGCCCCCCGCGGAAGATCCCACCGTGGAGCTCCCCGAGCCGATCGCCCTCCCTCCGCGCCGGCACCATTTCGGCGAGCAGCCGCCGATGCTGACCGGGAGAGTCAGCGGTCCCGTCGGAGAACCACTGCCGGACGTCACGATCACGGTCACCGACCCGCATGGCCGCCAGCTCCTCCATACCCGTACGGACCAGAACGGCGAGTACGCGGCGACGGGCTTCCACGATGGGTACGCCCTCGTTGTCGCCGGCGCCCCCGGTCGGCAGCCGGTCGCCACGCGTCTGCTGCTCGACAGGGCCACACCCGTGAACCAGGACTTCATCCTGACGCCTCGCCAACACGCCGTTCCGGGCCGTATGCACAGCCACCCGGCGACCACGGTCGCCCACGACCACTGAACCGCCGGTCGCACCCCCCGCGACGTCCCGCCTCCGGCGGCACGGACGGGCCGCCGACAAGGCGGGCCAGATCGGGAGCTCAACGGTCGGCTGGTTCGAGCCGCATTTAATTTCAAGTGATACCGTTTCGAGTGATCGGATGATCGGTAATGTGCTCTCATGACCGCCGACGTTCCGCACAGAGGCATCACCTCGCGTGCGACCGACCGCCCCGGGGACGCCTCGCCTTTCGCTCTCGGCTTGCTGCTGCGCCGGGCGCACTGGCGCGCGGCCGCCGTGATGACGGAGGCGCTTCGGCCGCTCGGCATCGAGTTGCGGCATTTTGCCGTGTTGATCGTGCTGGTCGACCGCGGGCCCACAGTGCAGCGGGACCTGGCGGAGGCGACAGGGTCGGACAAGGCGGGAATCATGCGGGTCGTGGACGACCTGGAGCGTAGGGGGCTGGCCGTACGCAAGGCCGTTCCGGGAGACCGGCGGGCGCGGGCAGTGGAGATCACGCCTCAGGGCATCGAACTCTTCGATGCGGCCCATGTGGCGGCGGAGCCGCTGGCTGAGCGCCTGGTCGCCCAAATGGAGCCCGGCGAGCACGAGCAGCTGACGGATCTACTGACCCGGTTCGCCCACCCCGCAGACGAAGACGCGTCTACCCTATAAATAGTATCATGTGATACCGTCGCGAACATGACCAAATTGCCCAAGCCAGGTTGGCCGATGGGTGGGTAGGCGATGTTGGACGTCTATGAGGCGGTTACGAGCCGACGGGCGGTGCGCGGATTCACCGACCGGCATGTCCCGAGGGAGGCGCTGGAGCGCGTGCTGTCCGCCGCGGCTTGGGCGCCGTCCGGATCGAACATCCAGCCGTGGCACGCCTACGTGCTGACCGGTGGTCCGCTGGCCGAGCTCAAGAAGCGCGCCGGCGCGCGCGTGGTCGCAGGCGACGCCTGGGACGAGCGGGAGTACGAGATGTACCCGCCCACACTGAAGTCCCCGTACCACGAGCGCCGATCCGCCTTCGGCAAGGAGCGCTACAGCGCACTCGGTATTTCGCGCGAGGACTGGGAGGCGCGCCAGCGGGCCGCCGCCGCGAACTGGGACTGTTTCAACGCGCCCACCGCCCTGTTCTGCTACATCGACCGCGACATGGGCCGGCCCCAATGGGCCGACGTCGGCATGTACCTACAGACCGTCATGCTGCTGCTCCGCGCCGAAGGGCTGCACAGTTGCCCTCAGATGGCGTGGTCGGTCTATCGCAGGACCGTCGCGGAGGTCCTGTCACCCCCCGACGGGCTCATCCTGTTCTGTGGCATGTCGATCGGGTTCGAGGACGTCACAGTGGACTACGTCCGTACGGGCCGGGCGCCGCTCGACGAGACGGTCACGTTCGTCGAGGGTTAGAACTGCTTCTCCCGGTTCTTTTTCCGTCTCCATGTCACAGACGGCGGGGGCTTTCTTGTCTCGGGTTGCGGAGACAGGTTCCTGGGTCGGGAGGGTGATGGTCATGCGCGTGTTCGTGGCAGGCGGGAGCGGGGTTCTGGGGCAGCGGCTGGTGCCGCAGCTGGTGGCCCGGGGTCACCAGGTGACGGCGACGACGACGAGCGCGGCCAAGCTGGACCTGCTGGCGGGGCTGGGTGCCGAGGCGGTCGTGATGGACGGGCTGGACGCGGCGTCGGTCGGTGAGGCGGTGGCCACGGCCCACCCGGACGTGATCGTGCATCAGATGACCGCGCTCAACCTCGTCCACGCCGGCGAGCCCGATTTCAAGTCGGACCGGTACTTCGCGAACACCAACCGGCTGCGCATCGAGGGGACCGACCACCTGCTGGCCGCCGCCGAGGCGACCGGCGTGTCCCATTTCGTCGCGCAGGGCAACGCCGCGTGGAACGGGACCCGCGAGGGCGGATGGGACGAGCCGGAACAGGGCCCTGTGGAACTGCACGCGGGGCCGGCGGCGCACATGGTGATCGAGCCGCTCCGCCACGTCGAGGACGCGGTCCTCAAGGCCGGCGGCGCCGTCCTGCGCTACGGCTGGTTCTACGGGCCGGGCGCCAGCGACGACCAGGTCGAGCTCATCCGCAAGCGGAAGTTCCCGTTGGTGGGGGGCGGCGCCGGCTACTGGTCGTGGGTCCATCTCGATGATGCGGCGAGCGCCACCGTCCTGGCGGTGGAACGGAAGGCGACGGGCGTGTTCAACATCGTCGATGACGAGCCGGCCCAGGTCAGGGACTGGCTGCCGTACCTGGCAGAGTGCGCGGGGGCGAAGCCGCCGATGCGGCTCCCCAAGTGGCTGGGCCGGCTGGCGGCCGGGGAGCTGGCGGTGATGATGATGACCGAGGTACGTGGCTCCTCCAACGCCAAGGCCAAGCGGGAGCTCGGCTGGCAGCTGCGCCACCCCTCGTGGCGGCAGGGGTTCAAGGAAGCGCTGGCGTGACCCGGGCGGAGGAGTTCGGATCGGCGTCGTCATGGAGCCGCACCAGGTGAACGGCCAGCCCGCAGTTGACGGTCGTGAACATCCTCCGCCGCCGGCGTACCGGCGAATGACCCCGGCCGTATGCGACCTTCTTCAGGAGAGGTCTTTCAGCGCCTCCCGTACGGCTCCGGCGGGGTCGTCCGGGCGGGCGGCGATGGCGGCCGCCAGCAGGAGCCGTCCCTGCCAGGGGCTGAGGTCCCCGCCGAACACTGCGCCTACGCCGGCCAGGTCGCTGCCGCCGCCGCTCGTGTACAGCGGTACGGCCGGGCCGTTCGGGACCCGGGAGCACACCAGCACCGGGACGCCCCGCTCGATGAGGTCCGCGACCGCGGCGGTGATCGCCGGGGTGGCGTTGCCCGCGCCGAGCGCGGCCAGGACGATGCCGCGCGCTCCGGCCTCGACGGCCGCCGTGAGCAGGACCGTGTCCGCGCCCGCGTACAGGGCGACGACGTCGACGCGTGGCAGGTCCGGCACGTCCGGGTCGAGGAACAGGGCCGGCCGTTCGGGGGTGGCCACGCTCACGACCCGCCCCGCGGCGACCCGCAGCGCCGGGCCGCCCCGCCGGTTCGCGAACGCCCGGGAGCTCAGCGTGTCGATCTTGGTCACGCCGAACGCGGGCAGCGCCACGCCGTCGAACACCACCAGCACGCCCCTGCTCCGGGCGATCGGGTCCGCGGCGACCCGGATGGCGTCGGCGAGGTTCGCCGGACCGTCCGGTGCGGGATCGTCGGCGGGCCGCTGCGCACCCGTGAACACCACCGGCCGGGGATCGTCGTGGGTCAGGTCGGTGAGGAACGCGGTCTCCTCCATGACGTCCGTGCCGTGGGCGACCACCACACCGTCCGCGCCGTCCGCGAGCGCGTCTCGTACGGCCCGGGCGATGGCGAGCAGGTCGCCGGTGCCGAAGCCGAAGCTCGGCCGGGTCATCAGCGCACGCGACCGCAGTTCCACACCGGGCGGTGGGGAGATCGTCGCGAGCAGCTCGTCCCCGGGGACGGCGGCCCTTCGCCCGTCCGGTCCGGACAGGCTGGCGATCGTGCCGCCCGTCGTGAGCACGTGCACCAAGGTCATCACAGTTCCTCCGAGACGAGCCGCCGCCGCTCCGTGGCACGCAGGCCGAGCGCGCAGTACAGCCCGCCCGCCACCACGATCCCGGCCAGCCAGGAGAAGTCGGTGTGCGCCAGCAGGCGGGCGAGCGGCCCGCGCATCACGGGGACCAGGCCGTACTGCCAGCTCCACGCCGCCACGATGCCCAGACCGAGGCTCACCAGCGCCGGCCGGTTGAACGCCGGCTCGCCGGAGTCCTCACGGTACAGCGCCGCGACGTCGGGCCGGCCCCGGTGCCGTACGAAGAAGTCGACGGCGACCACCGCCGCCCAGGGACTGATCCACACCAGGATCGAACTCATCCAGTTGTCGAAGGCGCCGGCGAAGCTGTCGGAGCGGATGAACACCACGAGCACCGCGGAGGCGATCGCCCCGGCGAACAGCGTGACCTTCCAGCGGGCGGCCCGGACGCCGACGGTCAGCACCGCGAGCGAACATGAGTACAGGTTGAGGATGTTCGTCGCGATGGGGCCGTGCATGATCAGCAGTAGCACCGGGATCGCCATCACGCCGAACGTCCGGGCGACCAGGTCGGCCGGGTCGCTGCCGCCGCCGGAGCCGGCCAGCACAGCGCCCAGCGCCGCGAGCCACACGCTCGGCAGGTAGACCCCGGCCGCGGTGGCCAGGAAGACCGTCCGCTCGCCGGTGCCCCGGCGGACGAATCGGCTGTAGTCGCCGGAGTAGGGCAGCCAGGAGATCCCCCAGCCGACGCCGATCGCGGTCAGCAGCTGGGTGACGGCCGTCACCTTCCCGCCGTCGCCGAGTGGATGCGTCGCGGTGGACCAGTGCGGGTGCGCGCGGGCGAGCGCGAGCACGGTCATCACCGCCATCACCACGACGGTCAGCGGGACGGTGTACTTCTCGAAGGTGCGGATCGCGTAGAAGCCCAGCAGCGCCAGGCCGAGCTGGGCCGCCATAATCAGGCCACCGATCAGGTACTTCGTGCCGGAGCCGCCGTGCACACCGAGGCGGGCGAGGATGCCCATCACCAGGTCGAGGACCACCCAGGTGTTCACCCCGACCCAGCCCGTCGCGAGCAGCCCCTGGATCACGCCGGGAACGGCGGCGCCGTGGCGTCCGAACGTCGCGCGGCCGAGCAGCATCTGGTTGACGCCGGTGCGCTGCCCCATCAGGTTGAACAGCCCGAACGCCGCGCAGCCGATCAGGTTGCCGGCCGCGACGACGATCAGGGTCTCCACGACGGTCAGCCCCAGTGTGACGCCGAGCGCGCCGAGCACCCAGTTGATCGGCGCGATGTTCGCGCCGGCCCAGATCCAGAACTGCTCCAGCGGTGTCGCGTCCCGGCCGTGCTCGGGGATCGGCTCGATGCCGTGCGCGTCGAAGCGCGCCGTCTCTGCGTGCCCGGAGGCGATGGTTTCGGCGGACATGGGAACCTCCTCGGGCCGCGCCTCGGTGATGCCGCGCGGCGTGCTCTCGTGGGGTTCACGAAAGCACGCACGTCAGCCGCTGAAGAGTGGATGAACGTCCAGTGAGGTCGGCTGGCCGCTGTGTTAACTTCCAGAGATGGTGACGATCCGGCGACTGGTCGACGACCCGGCCCTGGAACTGCGGGTGCTGGAGCGCGGTGCCGACGGTGCGCTGGACGCCGAGATGCGCTGGGTGCACACCACCGAGCTGCCCGATCCGTCGCCCTACCTGCGAGACCGCGAGCTGGTCCTGACGAACGGCCTGTGGTGCGCCGGCCCCGAGGACGCCGAGGCGTTCGTGGCGCGCGTCGCGCACGCGGGTGCGGGCGGGATCGTGTTCGGCCTGCGTGAGAGCGTCCGCCGGGTCCCGGCGGAGCTGGTCGCCGCCTGCCGCCGCGCGCGCCTGCCGCTCATCGAGTTGTCGACGGACGTTCCGTTCACCGCGCTGTCCCATGCCATGGCCACCGCGTACGCCGAGGAGCGCCAGCGGGAGTTGCTGGGGCGGGTTCGGCGCAGCGACGCGCTCGCCGACGTGATGGCGCGAGGAGCCGGCGCGTCCGGCATCCTGCGGGTGCTGCGCCGTGACCACGACCTGCCGCTGGCCGTGATCGACCGTACGGCGAGGGTCGTCGCGACGGCCGGCGCCGACCTGAACTCCGGGCGGGCGCGCCTCGTCGCCGAGGCCCTGGCCCGGCACCCGCCGCCGCTGGAACTCGACCTCGGCTCGGGCGAGTGCGCATCGATCTTCCTGATCGCGGCGCTCGGTGAGGTGGACGCGGGCCTGGTGTGCCTGCGCCCGATGGCCGAGCTGAGCCCGGCCGAGCAGGACGCCATGGGTCAGGCGGCGTCGTTCCTCAGCCTCGAGGTCGCCAAGCGGCAGGCGGTGCACGCGATCGAGATGCGGTTCGCGGGCGAGCTGCTCGACATGGTGCTGTCCGGCCCCGGGCGGCAGGCGGAGCTGCCGAGCCGGCTGCGGGCGTTCGGGATCGACGCGGGCCACCCGCTCGCGGTGTGCGCGCTGGCGTTCGCCGACGACGACGGCCTGACCGGCCTCGGCGACGCGGTGACCGGGTTCTTCCTGGCCCAGGGCGTTCCCGCCGTGACCGCGACCGCCAGCCAGGACGTCGTCGCCATCGTGTCCTGGCGCGAAGCGGAGGCGGAGTTCGCCGCTCTCGCCCGGCGGCTGGTGGCCGACCTGGCGCCGCGGTTCGGCAGCCGCCGGTTGGTCGCCGGGCTCGGAGGGACCGTCCCGGACGCGGCCGGGCTGCGCCGCCCGGTGCTGGAGGCGCGCGAGGCCTGCCGCGTACTCCGCCGCCGGAGCGGCGGCCCGGCGGCCATGGCGTACGACGACCTCAACACCCACCTGCTGCTGCTCGGCGGGCACGACCATGAGACGCTGCGGCGGTTCTCCTCGGCCGTACTCGGCCCGTTGCGGGCCCATGACGCGGCGCGCGGCGGGGGGCTGGAGACCAGTCTGCGCACGTTCCTGGCCAACGACTGCCACTGGGCGGCCACCGCCGCGGCGTTGCATGTGCACGTCAACACGCTGCGGAACCGCATGGCTCGGATCGCCGAGCTGACCGGACGCGACGTCAACCGCACCGAGGACCTGGTCGACCTGTTCCTGGCACTACGGGCCGACGCGCTCGGTCAGCTCCCCTGACCGGGACGGAGGGCCGCGACGAAGGCCCGCCGCCCTGGCCTCTCCCCGACCGGGACGAAGGGTCCCGCCGCCCCGGCTTGGGTCCGGAGTCAGTCGACCGGGTAGACCGCCGGGTCGACGTCAGGCGGCTCCGGGCTACGGCGGGGCAGCGCCCGGTCCGCGCGAGCGCGTTCGGCGACGTCCCGGCACCGGTCGAACCGGACGTCGCCGCACTCCAGCGCGTACTCCACCAGCGTGCGCAGCGCGACGGCCCGGCCGGGCCGGCCGGTCAGGAACGGGTGGTTGGTGAGGTTGAACAGGCAACCGTAGTGGCGCATGGCGTCCAGCTCCGCCCGCCACATCTCCAGGACCTTCACCGGGGACTCGATGACCGAGCCGACGTGCGGGTCGGGCAGGAAGGCGTACTGCTCCCAGTCGTCCAGCGACCAGTGCACCGGCAGCTCGACGACGTCGGCGCCCGACGTCGTCAGCAGGTACGGGCGGTCGTCGCCCATCAGCGAGGAGTCGTACGACAGCCCGTGCTCGGCGATCAGCTCCGGCGTGCGCCATGTCGCCTCCCACAGCGCGGCGCGGTGCCCGGCGATCTCGATGCCCTGGTCGGCGAAGACCTCCAGCGCACGCTCGAAGTCGGCGCGCTCTTCGGCCGCGCTCATCCCGGTGGGCGGGCGGTGACTGTACGAGTGATGCGCGACCTCGTGCCCGGCCTCCACGATGGCGGCCGCCAGGCCGGGCCGCCGCTCGGCGACCCAGCCCGGCACGAAGAACGTCGCCGGCACGCCGAGGTCGGCCAGCAGCTCCAGCAGCCGTGGCACGCCGACCTCCGGGCCGTACGCCTGGTGCGACATCGTCATCGCGTGGCCGGCGAACCGCCGTCCGTGCGCGAGGACGGCCGCCTCGGCGTCCACGTCGAACGTCAGCGTGAACACGCACCGGGCCCCGGCCCGCCAGCCCGCCTCGTCCATCGCGTCATCTCCGTCCACTCCGGCCGGAGCCGGACTCACGACGCCGCGCCCGCCCGCTCACGGCGGTGGCGCTCCGCGTTGTCCAGCGTCGCCATCGGCTGCAACAGTCGACGGTCGAATTCTGCCGGTACGGCCCCGCTCTCCAGCCGCCGGGGGAGGTCGGGGTTGGCGAGGGCGCCGTGCCCGAGGGACAGCACGTCGGCGTGCCCGTTCTCGAGCACCTCCGCGGCCTGGCCCGGATCGTGCATGCCGCCGTTGGCGATCACCGGGAGACCGGACACCTTGCGCGCGAGCGCGGTGATGGTGACCCCGCCGTCGAGCGTGGCGCTCTCGATCCAGCTTCGTCCCTCGCTCGCGATGTGCAGGTACGTCGCTCCCATCTCGGCCAGCGCGCCGAAGATGACCTCGGCGTCGCGGGCGCCGCCGGGCCAGCGGTACGTGAAGTCGTTCACCTTGCCCTGGGACAGGCGCACGCCGATGACGGCGTCCGGGCCGAGGTCGGCGCGGATCGCCGCGACGACCTCGGCGGTGAGTCGCAGGCGATTGATCAGCGCGCCACCGTACCCGTCGGTGCGCCGATTGGTGTAGTCGGTCAGGAACTGGTCGAGCAGGTAGCCGTTGGCGGCGTGCACCTCCACGCCGTCGAACCCGGCGCGCAGGGAGTTCCCGGCGGCGGCGACGAACCCGGCCGCGGCCTCCTCGATGTCGGCGGCGGTCATCTCGCGGGGCACGGGCCACGGCCCGCTGCCGCCGTACTCGGGCATCATCTCGCGCAGTGGCGCGACCGCCGACGGGCCGGCGGTCCCCGGCTGGTACGGATTGCCCTGGGACAGCGCTCCCGCGTGCATCAGCTGCTGCACGGTGCGGGCACCGGCCGCGTGTACCTGCTCCGTGACCTGCCGCCAGGCCGCGACGTGCCCCTCGGTCACGATGCCCGGCTGGTTGAGGTATCCCTGGCTGTACCCGTCGTCGGTGTAGGTGCCCTCGGTGATCACCAGGCCGAAGCCGCCACGGGCGAACTCACCGTAGTACTCGGCCATCTGCCGGGTCGGCGTGCCGTCGGGTGCGGCCGAGACGCGGGTCATCGGCGCGACCGCGAGCCGGTTCCGCAGGTCCAGACCCGCGGCATGGAGAGGTGCCAGGGCCGGGTGCACGGCTCCGGAGTCGATGGTGGTCACTGCTTTTCTCCTGTGTCATGAAGGGCGGGGACCCGCTCGGCGGACTCCTGGGCGGGAAACAGGTCGAGGGCCAGCGCGGTCGGCTCGTTCCCCCCGTTGATGCCGACGACGTCCTGCGGGCAGGCGGAGACCACCAGCACGCAGTCCATCGCCGCCTCGAAGGTCACGCTGTCTCCCGGGCGGCTCAGCGCGGGCAGCCAGTTCAGACCGCCGTTCTCCTCGATCGAGATCCGCATGAAGACGTTGACCGGCTGGGGGACGACGGCGGTCCGCAGGCCCACCTCTCCGAGGGCACGGTGCAGGTTCTCCGCGCATGAGGCGTGCCGCCCCCCGACACCGTGAGCTCGGTAACGCGCCGGATCGCAGGCGGCGATCAGCATGTCATGGACGCCGGGAGAGGTGTCGCCGACCAACGTCAGGATCGGCCGCCGCCGGTCGGTGACGAACGACTCCCCCAACGCCGGAAACAGCCGGCCGAGCTGGGTCCGGGTATGTGCGGCACTGAGGTGTTCGGACGGGTCCTCGGCGGCGAAGCAGAACACATCGCCCACCTGCCGGCCTTCGAGACCGACCACACGGACACGGTCACCGGTCGCGAGCCGGACCAGGCGTGCTTCTCGGGCGGGTATCACGACACGGCGCCTCGTCGAATCCATGGGCGTCAGTCAACCTCGGGAAGAGCACACGGTTCCATGGATCTTCCTACAGCGTTTTAGGGGTTCTACTGGGCGATCCGCCATCACACAGGCACAGGGTCACCGCACGCGGGCGGACGGATACAGATCAGCGGCAGGTGGCGGCGACCGTGTCGGCGACCTCGACCGTCTTATCCGCATAATCGTCGTAGATTTGCAGGTCGATAGTGCCGTTCTTGGTCGGTCCGAAGGTAAGCGTTATCGAGCGGCCCCGATTGGCGAACTGATCGGTCCGAACATTGCCACCGATGCGATTGCTGTCGTAATGCTTGCCGGGAAGAGTGTCCCAGGCTTGATAGGTCACGTTCCTCGCGGTAATGGCGTTTGAGTTTGGAATATATATTTTGAAGGTGCACGTCTTGCCGACGCCGGGATAGAAGACCCAGTTCGCCCCGTCGCCGTTGTCGGTCGTCCGATGGATCAAGGCCTCTCCGCAGCCGCCGGTCGCGCTGCCCGGCAGGGGCGTCCAAGAACCGGTGGTGTCGATCGCCATAGCGTGACCCGTTGAACACGATGGTCCGGATGTCGCGCTCCAGGCCTGCGGTGAGCCGGCGGGTGTCCTGCCGCGGTGCCCGGAATCCGCCCGGCCGTTCGCCCCGGACGATGAGACCTCATTGGCGACGAAGACGGCTGTCGCGGCCAGGGCCACGACCACGAGGGCACCGAGCCCGAGGCGCAGGAACGGTCGGCTCCTCCCGGGCCGCGGCGAAACCGGTGACGCCGGGTCATCGTCCGCCGTCGCCGGCTCTGGCCCGGCCGGGGTCGGCGACGTGTCGGGGTCCTGCGCCGGGTCGGGGATCAGGTCCGGGTGGTGGATCTGGAGCTCGGCGCGCAGCCTTGTCCAGCGTTCCCGCCACTCGCCGGTGTCGCCGCCGCAGGCCCTGACGAACGCGAGGGTGACGTCCAGGGTCGGCAGCCGGCGACCGGCGGCGGCCACCGAAAGGACGGAGGCCGAGTAGTGCGCCTCGCGGGCGAGCTCCCGGTAGGTCGGCGCTCCGGGCGCGTTCACCCGCAGCGCGCGGAGCGCGAGGGCGAACTCCTTCAGGGGCCCGTCCGGAACCGGCGCCTCTCGCCTGCCCATCGCCACCTCGATCGCAGAGTCCGGGGCCGTCTCGCACGCGGCGAGTCGACTGACTCACCGTATTGATCGTTGACAAGCCGGGTCAACGGCCGGTAACGGCCGACGACCCCCTCGCCTGCGGACCCGGCCCGAGGCCGGATGCGGCCTCGGGCTTCTTACCCGTGATCGGCGAGAGGACGATCACCGCATGACGTCCAAACAGTGGATCACCGTGGGTTGGGGTTTCATGGCCGGAGCGGCTCTGCTGGCCGTGACCGCGGCGGTGCAGGTGTTCGTCTCCATCGACGACGACGCCCTGGCGCCGCAGATCATCCACGTGACCGCCTTCCTGCGCGGGGTGGTCGCGGCGGTGCTGGCGGGCGTCGGGTTCTTCGCCGGCCTCGCCTGCTTCTCCTGGAGCGCGACGCGCCGCCGTGACGACCTTCTCGAACAGATCCTCAGCCGCCTCCCGAACTAGGGGGTGGCCGGCAGCTCGGGCTGGGATCGCCGGATGGCTCAGCGCAGCTCCTGGATGCGGATCAGGTTGCCCGCGGGATCGCGGAAGGCGCAGTCCCGCACCCCGTACGGCTGCTCGATCGGCTCCTGGACGACCTCGGCGTCGCCGGCCTGCAACTGCTCGAAGACGCCGTCGAGGTCGCGGGTGGCCAGCAGGATCCAACCGTAGGTGCCCTTGGCCATCATCTCGGCGATGGTGCGGCGCTCGTCGTCGGTGATGCCGGGGTCGGCGCCCGGCGGCGCCAGGAGGATGGACGTGCCGGGCTGGTCCTTGGGACCGACCACGATCCAGCGCATCGTGCCCTGCCCGACGTCGCTGCGGACCTCGAAGCCGAGAGTGTCGCGGTAGAAGGCCAGGGAGGCGTCCGGGTCGTCGTGCGGGAGGGCGCATGTGTGAATGGTGATGTCCATACCGCTCACGCTAGCTGCGGCTCAATGACCGGCGCTTCTCGGCCTCTGACCGGCCTGGTCACCTGTTTGGCCACGCAGGACGGCATCCCCGCCGTCGCGCCCGCCGACCGGCGCCGGTAGACGCTGGGCGGCACGCCGACCAACTCGGTGAAGCGGGTGCTGAAGGTGCCCAGCGACGAGCAGCCGACCGCGAAACACACCTCGGTGACGCTGAGATCACCCCGCCGCAGCAGCGCCATCGCGCGCTCGATCCGCCGCGTCATCAGATAGGCGTACGGCGACTCACCATAGGCGAGCCGGAACTGGCGGCTGAGATGCCCGGCCGACATGTGCGCGCCGCGGGCCAGCGCCTCGACGTCCAGCGGCTGCGCGTACTCCCGGTCGATCCGGTCCCGGACACGGCGCAGCCGCGCGAGGTCGCTCAGGCGCTGCGCCGCGGTGAGTGCGCGCCCCCACGAGGGATGACACATGAGAGAACTCCTTTCATCCGATCTCCGTGAGCACCTGGGTCTTACGCCGAGGTGGCCACCGTGACACCGAGCCAGGTGTCGTGGTCGAGTCCGCGGATTCGCATGCGCCGTGCGACGGATTCGACGGACGCCATGGCGATCAGGTTAGGAGCGGCTCCGTGACTCGCGCTTCTCGATTCCTGACCGGTCCGGCCCCGACGGCGCCTGAAACTTTCAAGCCGTGGGTGGTCCACGGGTGGGTGGACGGCAGCCGCGAAGCGCGGTGGCGTACCTCCGTGAACGCTGGGCGAATGCGCTCACAAGGGCTTGCCGGGTCGGCGGCCGGTGCGGGCGGTTCCCCGTGATCGGGTTATCGCTCCCCGGCCTGCGCGTTGTGCCGATCATCGACGGCACCTACGCTCTGCCGCAATTGGGAAAACGCTTTCCCAGAGCAACCATCCGCCTGCTCGCGAGTGGCACTGCGTGCGCCGCGAGCGAAGAGGAGGGAGGCAGCGATGCGCCCACGGATCAGGCGACGGGTCGGCTTCTTCGCGGCGATCTGGGTGGCCGTGGTGGCGGTCACCGCGGCGTTCGTCGTGACGCAGACCGCGTCGGCCGCGACCGTCCCCACGTGGCCGACCAAGACGGGCGACGTCACGGTGACGAAGACCATCTCGGTCAGCGGGACGCGTGACGGCGGGATGAAGCGCTACTGCTGCATCGGGGACGGCGGCCAGGGCGAGAGCCAGCCCGCGATGTTCGACCTGGCCGACGGCGCGACGCTGAAGAACGTCATCATCGGCTCCCCGGCCGGCGACGGCGTGCACTGCGAGGGCCGGTGCACCCTCCAGAACGTGTGGTGGGAGGACGTCGGCGAGGACGCCGCCACCTTCAAGGGCACCAGCGGCGACTCCTACGTCATCGGCGGCGGCGCCAAGTCGGCTTCGGACAAGGTGTTCCAGCACAACGGCTCCGGCACCGTGCACATCTCGAACTTCTACGCGAAGACGATCGGGAAGCTGTACCGGGCGTGCGGCAACTGCTCCACGTCGTACAAGCGGCAGGTGGTCGTCGACAACGTCATCCTGGACAGTGCCAAGTACGTCGTCGGCATCAACACCAACTGGGGTGACCAGGCCACCCTGACCCACATCACGCTCATCAACGGCAAGAGCGCGCACGTCTGCGCCGAGTACAAGGGCGCACCGAAGGGCAGCGAGCCCACGTACCTCAAGGACGGGTGGGGCGACTCGTACTGCCACGTCACCACGTCCGACGTCACGTACCAGTAGCACGGTTCATCGATCGGCGGCCCCCGGACGCCCGGCACCTGCCTGCGGGCATGTTCGCCAGGCGTTCGGCGGCGGCCGGCCGTACGAGCCGATCTGACCGATCTGCGATGAAGGCGCCCGCGTATGACACGGCGCAGGAGACCAGGAAGCACCGGAGGCGAGCGGTGAGGATTTCGAGGCGCACGATGGCGCTGTCGGCTGCGGCCGTGATGGTCGGCGGAATCGGGGTCGTGGGCGGCGTGTCGGCGACGAGCGCCGGCGCCGCGGACGCCTCGACGGGCGTCGCCGACATCGGATGGGCGGCCCAGTCGGGTGGCACGAGCGGTGGTTCCACGGCGGACGCCGCCCACGTCTACACCGTGTCGACCAAGGCCCAGCTGATGACGGCGATCGCCGGTATCGACCCGACGACCGGGAAGAAGAACAAGAACGCCCCGAAGATCATCAAGTGGGTCGGCACGATCGACATGACCGAGGGCAAGCCGTACACCGACCACGACGACCAGGCCTCCCGCGGCGAGATCAAGCTCAACCCGAACACCACCATCATCGGGGTGGGCTCGAACGCCTACCTGCCCAACGGCTGGTTCAAGATCTCCAAGGTGGACAACGTCATCATTCGCAACATCAAGGTGACGAACCCGTGCGACCTCGAACCCAAGTGGGACTCCGGCGACGGGGCCGGCAACTACAACTCCGAGTTCGATGGCACCACGGTCGACGGCGGCACGCACGTGTGGCTCGACCACATGTGGTACACCGACGCCCCGTACACCGACGACCAGGAGCCGCTGGGCAACAAGGACAAGAACGGGGTGGCCAAGCGCGTCCAGTGCCACGACGGTTCGGTGGACATCAAGAACGGCGCGGACTACGTGACCGTCTCCAACACCATCCTGGAAAAGCACGACAAGAACGATCTCGTCGGGGCGTCCGACAGCAGGACGAGCGACGACGGCCACCTGACGGTCAGCTTCATCGCCGACCTGGTCCGTGACATCGCCGAGCGGGCGCCGCGCGTACGGTTCGGCCAGGTGCACAGCGCCGACAACTACTTCGTGGGCAGCAGGACCGACGTGGCCTACCCGCATCTGTACAGCATCGGCACGGGGCTCAAGTCGAAGATCATCTCTACGAACAACGTCTTCGAGATCACCGGTGCCACAGCCGGCAAGTGCGTCGACGTGGTGCGGAATCCCAACACCGACAACCCCGAAGGCGCCTTCGTGGACACCGGTTCCACGGTCAACGGAGCGGCCATGACCGGCTGCACCGCCCCGACGTCCGTCGGGTGGTCACTGCCGAGCGGCTACGCCTACCCGAAACTCGCCACCTCCCAGGTGAAGACCTACGTCCTCGCCAACGCCGGTACCGGCAAGATCTGACCGCCCGCGCCGATACCGTCGCCGAATGATTCTACTGACCCGCAATGAGCAGGCCTGGCTGGAAGCTTCGCAATAGCGATTGCGCTTTTTCGACAGGCGGAGCGAACCGTTCAACGGAGTGTCGTTTAATGGCCTCGATCAGATCCTCCGGAGCCTGCTGCCTGCCACCCAGCAACTGCGACTCGTCGACGACCAGAGCCTTCGTCAGTTTCGCGGCGGCGATTATGACGGCTATCGACAGGACGATGGAGAGGTTATCCCGCCACGGGGTGACTGTGATCCATCCCCCGAGCTCCGGATCACTCGGGTCCCCGAAATCCTGGAAGCCGAACGTATTCGAATGTTCCCCGTCCGCGGTCGAGATCCTGACCTCGATATCGGTCCGACCATAGCCAATGACTTCGCTCGTGGCGCCTTCGGGGCGGAGGGCCATCTCAATCCCAGGGAAGCCGATGTCGTCAAGGACCGCCGCGGTGGACCTGAGCAGCTCCGCTATTGAGAAACCTTGATTGACCCGCGTCCACCATTCGATCGCCACACGTCCTCCGTGAAACACTCGAGACTATTGAGGGAATTTTAGCCATCCGTCCGCCGTGCGAATATAGATCCGTCCGATCGACGCACGTCCTGGAATTTGCGACAATGGACCGCTCTTGGCAAAGTCGGCCAGCCTGGCCGCCGACATGTTCGGCGCCTTGATATACAGCGTCACATTATTGTAACCCGCATTGGTGGCCTGGCTCTCGGCTTTGACCGCGTGTTTCAGCACAGCAGACGGGGATGTTCCTGAGTACTCCTTAAGGCTGACCTCCTGGCCATCGAGCCAGCCGTCAATGCCTTCGAAGTTGTTCGTCGGCGGCCCGGTGAACTCCTTTCCGCCAAGATACTCGGCGAGCTCTTTGGCCTGTGCCTCCTCGGCGTCCGTGAGCTGATTCCTGATGATCTTGACGGTCACCTTGCCCAGACCGGCTGCTTCTCGTTCTGAAGTCGGTAGTACTCGTGCGAGATCCCTCAGTGCCGAGCCGACGGTCCTCATGCGAGCCACGACCGCTCCGACGAACTGGCGGAGCAACGCCATTGCGCGGGCGGTGATGCCGCCTTCCGCGGCGGCTTCGGCGGTCTGGCCGGCGGCCTCGCTGCCCCCTGCGGTGGGTGCGGCCAGGAACGCGGCGATGACCTCGCCGATTATGAACGTGAGAGCGAACTCCAACGCGAGCTCGTCGAACTGGTGCTTCAGGTCACGGATCGCCTGGGCTTGGTCCCGGCAGGCACGCTCGGTGTGCTCGCACCCCTGCAGCGTCAGCGTCAGCGATCCGTTGTTGTAGTCCACCAGCCGTTGCACATGGTTGCGGAAACTGTCGGCGGCCGGGCCTTCGCTTTCGGCCAACACGTAGGCCGCGTAGTGCTGGGTGTCTCCCCAGGCTGTGCGCAGAGCGGTGGCGAGCTCTCGCCACGCCTCGGCGGCCTGCTCCATCAGTTCCGGCTTGCCCGTGGGGAACGGCCCGAAGAAGTAGGTCGCCCCGGCCCGCCTCCACGCGTTCGGATCCGGCGCTGCCTCCGGAGACGGACTCGGAGTCCGCGGCGACGCCGGTGGTGTGGATTTCGGCGGCTGGGACGGGGCCCGTGCCGGTGGAGTCGGTGGCCGATTCGGGGTCGGATTCGGGGTCGTACGTGGTGAGCTCGGTGGGGTGCTTTCAGGCACGTCCGGTGGGGGCGGGAGCCCACCGGTGTTATGCAGTAGCCGCGATTCTCGGCCTGCGGCCTCAGCGATCCGGTCGATGTCGGCGGTCACGTTCGCCTCGGTGACGCCGTAGTTGTGCGCCATCTGCTGGATGCCGCTCGCGATCGCCCTGAGGTCGGCTGCGCATTGCTGTGCCGTTACCAAGAGTGAGTGCTGTGCCGGCCGGTAGGATTCGGCGAACGACTCATCCGGCCACGATGAACCCCAAAATGCCGCTAATCCTTCCAACCTCCTTTGTGCCGCCGTCCCGGCCTGCGACAACGCCGTGCCCGCCGCGTCGAACCGGGGGGCGTAATACACCAAAACCTCGACCGAAAACCGGACCGAATCCCGCTGCCCACCCGCCATAACGCCGCATCCCCTTGATCCCGGATCGTCCGCCATAAACCATACACAAAGCGGAAATCTTCGTCGTTGGGGTTCTCGTAGGCCTTTTTAGTTTCGTATTCCGACAACCCGCGTCGGGCCGGTCGGTCGCGACGCCGCTATCCGTTCAGCGCCGCCGTCGGCGGGATTCTCGCCGCCCGGATGGCCGGGTAGAGGCCGGCGACCGCCCGATCAGGAGCGTCGCGCCGATACCGGCGGCGAACACGGCCGGCGGTACCGCGACGGGCCGGCCGTTCATCCTGGCGAACACCGCGACGGCTCCGAGCCCGACGGCCGCTCCGACGCCGCCACCGAGCGCGGACAGCAGCAGCGCCTCGGCACCGTCAGGACGTCTTTGCGGCCGGGGTGATACAAGACACGTACGAAACCGTTTCGTTTCTCTAATTCTCGGGGTATCTTCTTGAGCGTGCGGAGGCGCCGTACGAAACAGTGTCGTTCGGAGTTGAAAGGTGAGTGGCATGGCTGAGGTCGCAACGCCGCGTCGCAGTCGGATCACGCCCGAGCGCGAGGCCGAGCTTTACGGGGCCGTGCTCGATCTGCTCCGCGAAGTCGGCTACGACTCACTCACCATGGACACCGTGGCCGCACGCACCCGGTCCAGCAAGGCGACGCTCTACCGCCAGTGGGGCGGCAAGGCCGAGCTGGTCGCCAAGGCGATACGCCACGGCAAGCCCGGCCGCATCGCCGACGTCGACACCGGGTCGCTGCGAGGCGACCTGCACGCCCTCGTGTCCCACGAGGACGACCCCGCCATGGAACAGACCTCCTCGCTGATGCGCGGTCTGGCCATGGCGATACACCACAACCCGGACCTCCGGCGGGCGTTCCGGGAGCAGCTCATCGAACCGGAGATGACGGAGTTCCGCCGGGTGTTCCAGCGCGCCGTCGACCGAGGCGAAGTCCGTGCGGACAACCCCGCGCTGGACTATGTGGTGCACATGATGCTCGGCGCGTTCGCCGCCCGTGACCTGATCGACGACGAGCCGCCGACGCAGGCGTTCCTCCATTCGTACCTCGACGCCGTGGTCCTCCCGGCTCTCGGCGCCTGACCTTCCCCTTCTCTCAAGTCCCAAGCCGTACCTGACGCGGCCGCTCACGTCGTCGGGCGGTCCGCCATGCCCTGAACCAACCGGGGGTACATCTCCGTGGCCACTTTCCTTTACAGACTCGGCCGATTCGCCTTCCGGCGACGGCACTTCGTCGCACTCATCTGGGTGTTGCTGCTGACCGTCGTAGGCGTCGCGGCGGCCAACGCCCCCTCCGCCGGCGGATCGTCCTTCTCGATCCCCGGCACCGAGGCCCAGAAGGCCTTCGACCTGCTGGATCAGCGCTTCCCCGGCATGAGCGCGGACGGAGCGACGGCGCGTGTCGTCTTCAAGGCCCCTGCGGGCGAGAAGATCACCAGCGCCGCGAACAAGGCGGCCGTCGAGCAGACCGTCACGGAGCTCGGTGGAGGCGCCGAGGTCGGCGCCGTCACCGACCCGTTCACGTCGCACGCGGTGAGCCAGGACAGGACGATCGCGTACGCGCAGGTGAAGTACACGGTCCCGTCCATGACGATGAAGGACTCGACCAAGGACTTCCTGAAGAAGACGGTGGAGGAGTCCCGGCACGCCGGGCTGACCGTCGAGGTCGGCGGGGACGCACTCCAGGCGACGCCCGAGACGGGCTCGGGAGAGATCGTCGGCGTCGCCATCGCGGCGGTCGTCCTCGTCATCACCCTGGGCTCACTCGTCGCGGCCGGGCTGCCGTTGCTGACCGCGCTCATCGGCGTCGGCATCGGCGTCGCGGGCATCACGGCCCTGGCCAAGGCACTCGACCTGGGCTCCACCACTTCCACGCTGGCGATGATGATCGGCCTTGCCGTCGGCATCGACTACGCCCTGTTCATCGTCTCCCGCTACCGGGCCGAGCTGGCCGAGGGCCGCGAGCGCGATGAGGCGGTCGGACGCGCCGCCGGCACCGCGGGCTCGGCGGTGGTCTTCGCCGGGCTGACGGTCGTGATCGCGCTCGTCGGCCTCGCGGTCGTCAACATCCCGATGCTGACCAAGATGGGCATCGCGGCGGCGGGCACGGTGGCGATCGCGGTGCTGATCGCGCTGACGATGATCCCGGCGCTGCTCGGGTACGCGGGCCGCAGGATCCGGCCCGCGGGCGAGAAGAGCCGGCTGTTGGGCGGCAGGAAGAGCAAGCACTCCGCAGGAGCCGAGGCCAAGCCCAACATGGGCACCCGCTGGGCGACCTTCGTCGTCCGCCGCCCGGCCGCCGTCCTGCTGCTGTGCATGATCGGCCTGGGCGTGGCGGCCGCCCCGGTGAGCCGGCTTCAGCTCGGGCTGGGCGACGATGGCACGCAGCCGACGTCCACGACCCAGCGGCGGGCGTACGACCTGCTCTCGGAGGGCTTCGGACCCGGCTTCAACGGCCCGCTGATGGTCGTCGTCGACGCGAAGGCGAGTGGCGACCCGAAGGCAGCCGCCGCCACGGTGGCCGACGACATCAGAGGGCTCAAGGACGTCGCGACGGTCACGCCTGCGGTGTTCAACAAGGCCGGCGACACGGCGACGATCACCGTCATACCGGCCTCGAAGCCGTCCTCGAAACAGACCGAGGACCTGGTGCACGCCATCCGTGACAAGGCCGACGGAGTCAAGGGCGGCACGGACGCGCGGATGCTGGTCACCGGCACGACGGCGATGAACATCGACTTCTCGCAGAAGCTGTCCGACGCGCTGATCCCGTACCTGAGCCTGGTGGTCGGACTCGCCTTCCTGCTCCTCATGGTGGTCTTCCGCTCGATCCTGGTCCCGCTGAAGGCTGCGCTGGGCTTCCTGTTGTCGGTGCTGGCGGCGCTGGGCGCCGTGGTCGCGGTCTTCCAGTGGGGCTGGCTGGCCGATCTGTTCGGCGTCGAGCAGACCGGGCCGATCATGTCGATGATGCCGATCTTCATGATCGGAGTGGTCTTCGGCCTGGCCATGGACTACGAGGTGTTCCTCGTGACCCGCATGCGCGAGGCGTACGTCCACGGTGAGCAGCCCAAGCAGGCCGTGGTGACCGGCTTCAAGCACGGCGCCCGGGTGGTCACGGCCGCCGCGATCATCATGATCGCCGTCTTCTCCGGCTTCATCGGCGCCAGCGAGTCGATGATCAAGATGATGGGGTTCGGTCTGGCGATCGCGGTGTTCTTCGACGCGTTCATCGTCCGGATGGCCATCGTCCCGGCGGTCCTGGCCCTGCTGGGCAAGGCGGCCTGGTGGCTCCCGAAGTGGCTGGACCGCATCCTGCCCAACGTGGACGTGGAGGGCGAGGGCCTGCGTGCGCGGGCCGAGGTCTCGGAGATCTCGTTCGCCGAGCAGCAGCCCGTACGGGAGCCGGTGCTGGTCGGCGCCGGTGGCCCGCAGGCCCGAATGCAGCCGTTGGCCGCGTACGCCTCGGCGGGCGGCGGGGACACTCTCCCGGCTGCGGGCGGGCCGTCCATCGGCGGTCAGGTGCGCGGTTCGGAGGGCGCGGGCGTCGGCGGAGCCACGCTGACGCTCGTCTCCCTCACCGGGCACCAGCTCGGCCGGGCCGTCGCCCGGACCGACGGCCGGTACAGCCTCGACGCGCCGGGCACCGGCTCGTACATCCTGATCGCGGTCGCGGACGGCCACCAGCCGCAGGCGTCCACCGTGGTGGTCTCCGACAGCGCGGATCCCGTGACCTACGACGTGCTGCTGGCCGGGACCAGTGGGCTGGCCGGCACCGTGACCGACGCGAACAGCCACCTGCCGGTCGAGGGCGCGATGGTCGCGGTGACCGATGTGCTCGGCGAGGTGGTCGCGAGGGCCGAGTCCGACCGCAGGGGCACCTTTCTGATCACCGAGCTGCCCGCCGGTGACGTCACCGTCGCCGTCAACGCGGTAGACCACCGGCCCACCGCACTGCCGGTCCTGATCTCCGGCACGGGCATGACCCGGCTGGAGGTCGTCCTGCGGTCCGGTGTTCAGCTACAAGGCGTCGTACGGGCCGGCGCCGACCGGAATCCGCTACCGGACGCCCGGGTCACGCTGGTCGACGCGGCGGGCAACGTGGTCAGCACCGCCACCACCGGGTCGGACGGCGCGTACGCCTTCACCGACCTGGACGCGGGCGAGTACCTGCTGATCGCCGGCGGCTACCCGCCGATCGCCACCGCGCTCACCGTCGATGGCAAGGGGACGGACGGCTTCGACCTGGAGCTGAGCCATCCCGAGGGGTGACACCCGACCTGCCGGTCCGTACGGCCACGAGGGCGTGCGGGCCGGCGGCAGGGGTCCCGGCCGAGGCCGCTCCGGCCGGGCCCGAAGCACATCGCAGGACTTCGAGGGGAAGGCAACCATGAGCACCACCGGAACGGGCGGCGGCCTGCGGGCCCGGATCCGCACCAAGGACGGCTGGGCCGTCCCGCACGCCGTACTGACCGTCACCGACATGACGGGGCAGCAGGTGCTGCGGGAGACGGCGTCCGAGGAAGGCGGGGTCAGGACCGACGCCCTGGCGCCCGGCACGTACACCGTGATCGTCACCGCCATCGGATACGGCCCGGCCGCCTCCACCGCCATCGTGACCGCCTCAGGCGCCGCCGACCTCGGTTCCCTCACCCTGGCCCGCGTCGGGGGCGTCGACCTCCCGCCGCCCGGCCCCTGGACGATCGACCCGGCCCACTCCACCGTTCGTGCGGTCGCCCAGCACCTCGGACTGACCAGCGTGCACGGCCGGTTCACGGAGTTCGGCGGCCGGATCGAGATCGACGAGAACCCGCTGTCGTCCGGCGTCGAGGCGGTCATCGAAGCCGCCTCGATCGACACGGGCAACCGGACGCGCGACGGCCACCTGTGCTCGCCGGACTTCCTCGACGTCGATGTCCACCCGAAGATCACCTACCGCAGTACGGGCATCACTCCGGCGGCCGGCGAGGCCCGCTGGACCGTCCACGGCGAACTCGCCCTGCACGGCGTGGCCCGTTCCGTCGACCTGGACCTGTCCTACCTCGGCACCGGTCCCGACCCCTGGGGCGGGGTCCGGGCCGCGTTCCGCGCCACCACCGAACTGCGGCGTGAGGACTTCGCCATGAACTACAACCAGGTCGTCCAGGCCGGAATCGCCGCCATCGGCACGACCCTACGGGTGGAACTCGACATCCAGGCCGTCCAGGGCGAACAACTGCCGCCCGCCTCCTGATGACCCAGGTGCCCCGGTCCGGCGGAGGCGCGACGAACACGTGCCCGGAACCGCCCGGGGCTCGGACGCGGCCGCGTCCGAGCCCCGGGCACGACCGTGGGCCTATGCCTCTTCGTGGCTCAGCACGATGTCGACACCGTCCTGGCCGCCGCTCAGCGTGATCGGTGTGGCCACCGGCGGGTAGCCGGTAGCGATCACGGTGTACTGCCGGTCGGCGAGGTCGGTGAAGGAGTAGCTCCCATCGGCTCCGGTGGTGCGCGTCCCGACGACGTTGCCTGCGGCGTCCAACAGGGTGACCCGGGCGTCGTCCAGAGCACGGCCGTCCCGGGTGTGCACCGTCCCCTGCAGGCTCGCCGCGCCGAGAAGCTCGATGTCGCAGCGGGTCACCTCGGCCGACACGGTTGCCGGCTCGGCGGCCGGGCGGTGGCCCGGCGCGCTGACGGTGACGGTGTAGTCGCCCGGAAGCAGGTCATCGATCCGGTAGCCGCCGTCGTTTCCGGTGACGGCGGAGGCCGCCACCTCACCGCGCTGGTCGGTGGCCACCACCACGGCGCCGGGCACGGGACCGCCGTCCCCGCCGCGCACCGTACCGGCCACGCCGCCTGTATTGGCGAGCATCACGAGATCGTAGGAGATCGGTGCGCCGGTCACGGTCAGGGTGGCGGCCTGTGGCTGGTGACCGGGCGCCGAGCCGATGAGGACGAGGGCACCGCGCTCGAAGGTGTCCACCGCGTACGAGCCGTCCTCACGGGAGGTGGCGCGGGCGACCTGGTGGCCCGCCGAGTCGAGCAGGGTGATCGCGGTGCGCGGCACGGGCGCGCCCGCGCCGTCCCGTACCCGCCCGCGGATGACGCCCGCGCCAGCCGTGTCCGGGCGCGCGGGCGCGGGGCCGGTCTGTGTGGGGGCCGCCGCGTGGGTCTGAGCCGAGGAGTCCTGCGTGGCTGCCGCTCTGGACCGGATCACGCTCTTCTTGCGGCGGAAGAACAGCACCGTGACGAGCGCGGCGAAGGCGAAGAAGCCTGCCGACCACCAGTAGGCGGTGGAGTAGCTGTGCAACGCCGCGTTCCCCTTGACCAGCGGGTCGGTCGGGTGATGCTTCGCGTAGTGAGTGGCGGCGCTGGTGGCCAGGGTGTTGAGCAACGCGGTGCTGACCGAGCCGCCCACCTGCTGTGTGGTGTTGACGGCCGCCGAGGCCACGCCCTGGTCGCTCGCCTGCACGCCCAGGGTGGCGTAGCTCATGGCCGCGGGCATTGCCAGCCCGATACCCCCGCCCATCAACAGCAGCGGCGGAAGCACATGCTTCACATAGCCGCTGTCCAGGCCGAGACGGGTCAGCCAGACCATGCCGCTCGCTGCCAGCAGCATGCCGATGGGCACGACCACCTTGGGGCCGATCTTGGGCACCAGCCAGTTGGTCGACAGCTGCGCCATCACCATCAGCGCACCCACCATCGGCAGGAAGGCCAGGCCGTTCTTGACCGGCGAATATCCCAGGGTCCCCTGCAGGTAATAGGTGAGGAAGAGGAAGACGCCGAACATCCCGGCGGACGAGATGAGCACGGTCGACAGGGCGCCGGCGCGGTCGCGGTCGGCCAGCACGCGCAGCGGCAGCAAGGGGTGCTTCGCCCAGCGCTGCCGGAGGAAGAACGCCACGAGGAGAACGCCGCCTCCGGCGAGGAAGCCCCAGGTCATCCAGTTGCGCCAGGAGTGCGTGTCCGCGTTGGCGAAGCCGTAGACGATGCCGAACAGGCCGCCGGAGGCCAGGAGGACACCGAGGACGTCCAGCTTCGGCCGGTGGGTCGGGACGGAGCGGCTGATGAAGGTGATCGCACCGATCAGCGCGAGAACCGCGATGATGTCGTTGACGTACAGCGTCCAGCGCCAGTTCAGGTACTCGGTGAGCAGGCCGCCGAGGACCAGTCCGACGGCGGCACCGGAGCCGGCGATGGCGCCGAATACGCCGAACGCCCTGGCACGTTCCCTGGCGTCGGTGAACGTCGTGGTGAGCAGGGAGAGCGCCGCCGGAGCCAGCAGGGCGCCGAACAGGCCCTGTACCGCGCGCGCGACGACCAGCATGGTGAAGCCGTTGGCCGCGCCGCCGACCGCCGAGGCGGCGGCGAAGCCGACGATGCCGATGATGAAGGTCGTCTTGCGGCCGAAGAGGTCGGCGAGCCGCCCGCCGAGCAGCAGCAGACTGCCGAAGGCCAGGGAGTACGCGGTGACGATCCACTGCCGCCCGGTGTTGTCGAACTCCAGGGCCTTCTGGGCGGACGGCAGCGCGATGTTCACGATCGTCGCGTCGAGCACCACCATCAACTGGGCCAGGCCTATCACGGCCAGCGCCCACCAGCGGTGCTTCGCGTGCGGGTGGGTCTGGACGGACGGCCCGGCCGAGACGGCGTCGACCCGGGTGGATGACATGGGACTTCCCCCTCGTGTGGCTCGGACGGCTCAGTTGTTCGTCAGCAGCCAAAAAAGTCCGAAACGGTTTCGTACAGCAAAGTAGGCAACCTCACCGCGGAACTCAATCGTTTCGATCGCCGTCGTCCCGTTTGTGGGGCAGGTCACGGGCCGGCCGTGATGCCGGCGGCCTGGGTGTCGGGGAATCGGCGCGGAACGGCGGTGGTGGTCGATAACGTGGCGGGATGATCGACGCGGTTCCTCGGCATGTGCTGTGCGTACTCGGCTCTGGGCTGGACCTTTCGGAGATCGAACGGGTCGCCGCCGACTTCGGCGGTTTCGTGCTCGACCGCGAGTACTCCGAGACCGAACCCGATCCTCGGATGCCGAAGGCGTTCGAGGCCAGTAAGGCAGAGGCCTCGTTCGACGAGTCGGACTGGGCCGCCGTGGAGTCCCACGACACCGTCGGCTACCTGCTGTCCGCGCCGATGATGCGCGAACTGGCCGCCGACACTTCGCGGCGGCTGCTGGCGGCGACGGCCGCTCTCCTCCGGTCCGGCGCCACCGCGGTGAAGAACGAGGGCAGTGGGATCGCGCACGGCCGGGACCGCTGGCTCGCCCTGGCCGACCGAGCGGCCGGCGCCGAGGACGAAGACCTGGCCGACGCGCTCGTCGCCGCCTGGGTGAACCGGCCGATCTACGACGGGCAGGTGCTCTACAGCTGCGGCATGCACCTGCTCGGCGCCCCCGAGGTGGAGATCGAGGTCGACGAAGAGCAGCTGACCGAGGACGGTCTGCCCGATCTGGTCGAGCACCTGGACGCGCTGGCGGTGTACCTGCTGACCGATCCGCGCGCGGAGGAGATCGAGGACGGCGCCGGCTTCCGGATGACCGAAGACGCCCCCCGCTGGTTGCTGCGCACCGGCGAATACGACGGCTCCGACTATGACGACCTGTCCTTCAACCCGTACGGATACGTCCGGCTGACCCGCCCGCAGTGACGGAGGCGCCGGACTCGTCCGGCGCTATCCGCCGGTACGGCGCCAGGCGAGGTGCGGGCCCTTCCCCACGGACACGGTGCTGCCGGTGACCCTGCCGTCATCGGTGATGCATCACTTGATGCCCTCCTCTGTGAACGCCGCGGCGTGGTCGCGGACGAAGTCGGCGATGTCGCGTGGGGGATGGCCGAGAAGGTCGGCGACCGTCTCGGTGGTGAGGTCTCCCCAGCCGGAGGCGTACGCCTGCGCGTACTCCTCGAGCATGTCGACGATCCAGTTCGGAACGCCGTGGCCGAGCAGGGTCTTGCGCCTGGCGTCGTCGCCGATCGGCAGGTACGTGACGGACCGGCCGAGAGCGAGGCTCAATTGGCCGGCGACCTCGTCGAACGTCAGCGAGCGCGGACCGGTGAGGGTGTACGTCTCGCCGTGGTGGCGGTCCGGGTCGTCGAGGAACACGCGGGCGGCGCACTCGGCGATGTCGCGTACGTCGATCATGCCGATCCGCGCCGAGGCCATGTTCAGCGAGAACGTGCCGGTGCCGGAGATGTCGCCCACCTCGTTCAGCAGGTTCTGCATGAACCAGTGCGGCCGCAGGACCGTCCAGCGCATGCCGCACCGTTCGGTCTCCCGGTCGGACAGCGCGTGCAGCCTGCCGCTGCGGTTCGGCGCGTCGTGTGCCGCGCCGACGACGGACAGGCGCACGACGCGCTCCACGCCGGCCTGGCGTGCGGCCCACACGGCGTTCATGTTGTTCTCCGGAGCGCGCGGGCCGTTCGGGGTGAGCAGCCACACGTCCTGCACGCCCTCGAAGGCGGGCGGCAGCGACCGAGCGTCATCGAGGTCGCCGACGAAGACCTCGACGCCCCGCTCGCGCGGGCCGTCGGCTCTGGACTCGTCGCGGACGAGAGCGCGAAGGTCCACCTCGGTCCCGTCCAGCGCATTGATCAGCGCGGTGGACACGGTTCCGGTGGCTCCGGTGATCAGCACGGTGCGCGACACGCTCATTCTCCTTCGGTGGTAGCGGGGATACGGACCAGGTCACGGACGATGCCGGGTGCCGCCCGCTTGACGGTGATGCGCTCCAGGACCCAGAGCACGACGGTCCCGGCCGAGAGGGTGGCGCCCAGGACGCACACGCCGGTCCAGCCGCCGTGCACCCAGACCACGGAGGCCAGCGCGGACCCCACCGCGCCGCCGACGAAAAGGGAGGTCATGAAGGCGGAGTTGATCCGGTTGCGGGCCTCGGGCCGGAGCGCGTAGAGGACGTTCTGGCTGCTGTTCAGCACCGCCTGATGCGCCAGGTCCAGCACGATCACGCCGACGAGCAGCCAGACCGGCGAGCGCTCCCCCGCCGCGATCTCCGCCCAGGACGCCACCAGCAGGACCGTCCCGGCGCCGGTCACGATCTGCACCCACCCGCGGTCGGCCAGCCGCCCCGCCACCGTGGCGGTCAGCGCACCCACGGCACCGACCAGCCCGAAGAGGCCGATGGCCGACTCCGACCAGCCGTACGGCGGCCGCACCAGCAGGAAGGTCAGCGCCGTCCACAGCACGCTGAACGAGGCGAGGCTCAACGCGCAGATGCCCGCCCGCCACCGCAACAACGGCTCGTACCGGAACATGGCGACCGTCGAGCGCAGCAGACCAAGGTACGACCGGCGTCCGCCGTCTCCGCCGAGCCGGGGCAGGAAGGTGCGCAGCAGCACGGCCATCAGTGCCATCAGGACCGCGCCCACCCAGTAGACCGTCCGCCACCCGCCCAGCCCCGACAGTGCTCCGGACGCGGTACGCGCCAGCAACAGGCCGAGCATCAGCCCGGTCATCACCGTGCCGACCACCCGGCCACGCTCGGCCGGGGCCGCCAGCGTCGCCGCGAACGGCACCACGACCTGCGCTCCCACCGAGGTCAGCGCGGTCAGGGCCGTACTGGCCAGGAGCACCGTGCCGTTGGTGGCGGTAGCCGACACCAGCAGGAACACCGCGGTCGCCGCGTAGAGCGACACGGCGAGCCGCCGCCGCTCCACCAGGTCGCCGAGCGGCACCAGCAGGATCAGCCCCAGTGCGTACCCGGCCTGCGCGGCCGTGACCAGCAGCGCCGCCCGCGACGGCCCGATCCCCAGTTCCCGGCCGATCAGGTCGAGCAGCGGCTGCGCGAAGTAGTTACCCGCGACCGCCAGCCCGGTCGCCGCCGACATGAGCAGCAGCAGACCGCGCGACAGGCCGCCATCCGTGTGAGGTCTCATCGCCGTCATGGCCCCAGCCTCGGCGACGGGAGATCAATGAGTCCAACGCATGTTTGTCATCGACATCGATCGTGTATCACGATTGATCCATGGAGCTGCAGCAAATGCGCTACGTCGTCGCCGTCGCGGAGACGAGGAACTTCACCCGCGCCGCCGAGCAGTGCCTGGTCGTCCAGTCCGCGCTGAGCCACCAGATCGCCCGCCTGGAACGTGAGCTGGGCGCCAAACTGTTCGACCGCACCAGCCGCCGCGTCCGGCTGACGCCCGCCGGTGAGGCGTTCCTCCCCGCGGCCCGCCAGGCTCTCGACGCCGCCGAACGAGCCCACGTCGAGGTGGCGGCCGCCGTCGGCGAGATCCGCGGCCGGCTCGCCATCGGTGCCATCCCCACCGTCACGGCGGTCGATCTGCCGGCCGAGCTGAAACAGTTCCACCTGCGGCATCGGCAGGTGCGGATCAGCCTCCGCTCGGGCGCGAGCGAGGAGCTGATCGAACGGGTGCGCCAGGGCACCCTGGACGTCGCCTTCCTGGGCCTTCCCCTGGGCGCACGCCCCAAGGGCGTACGCGGCCGCGAACTGGCGCGCGGCGACCTCGTCGCCATGGTGGCGCCCGACCACCCGCTGGCGGACGAGGAGCGTGTGGACCTGCACCAGCTGTCGGATGAACCGTTCGTCGACTTCCCCCCGGGCACCGCCGCACGGGGCCAGTCGGACGAGGCGTTCACGGCGGCCGGAGTCCGGCGCGAGGTCGCCTTCGAAGTGACGAGCGTCGACTTCATGACTCGCCTGATCCGACAGGGCCTGGGCATCGGGATGCTGCCCGCCGCCTTCGTGTCCGAACTCCCCGATCTGCGCGTCCTCCGGCTCCGCGACGCTCCCGCCCGCATGGAGCACCTCATCTGGAGTCGCTTCCCGCCGTCCCCCGCCGCCGCGGCGTTCCTGTCCGCCCTCGGTATCCCGGCAGCGGAGTCCTCGGAATCGCCGGGCGTCCGGTCCTGATCATTTTTTCGGGTGACATCGACAAGCTTGGGACCGGCTGGTCGATGTCGGCGTGGAGCTGGTGCTGACCGAGGGCGTCGCGTCCCTGGGGCTGCGGGAGATCGCCCGCCGGGCCGGGGTGTCGCACGGGGCGCCCCGCCGGCACTTCCCCACCCACCAGGCGTTGCTGTCGGCGATCGCCCGGCGCGGATTCGCCGATCTGGCCGGGCGGTTCGCCGAGGCCGCCGACGAGGCCGCGTCGCCGCGCGCGCAGTTGCGGGCACTGGCCTGCGCGTATGTGCGGTACGCCCAGGAGCGTCCCGGCATGTTCGAGCTGATGTTCCGGCACGATCTGCTGCGTGGGCAGGCGCGCGCGGCCGGCCGGCCCCAGTTGCGGGAGGCGAGCCTGCCGCTGTTCGGCCGGATCGTGGAGCTCGTCACCCGCTGCCGGGAGCAGGAGGACGGGGGCCGGCCGGACGTCCCGGCGGCGGTGACCGCGGTCGCGCTGTGGGCGAACGTGCACGGCCTGACCCAGTTGTGGGGGTGGGGCAGCATCGGGCTGGCGCTGGGCGAGGACGACTCGCCGCAGCCCGGCGACCGGCTCGACCAGCTCATCGGCGCGGTCATCGACGCCCATCTGGGCGAGGCGGCGGCGTGAGCGGCGGGGTACGGCGACGCCTGGTCCTGGCGGTCAGCGCGGCGGGCGCGATGCTGGTCGCCTTGGACGGCACGGTGCTGGTCGTGGCCCAGCCCAGCGTCCGGCAGGACCTCGGCGCCAGTGTGACGCAGACGCAGTGGACCAGTACCGGCTACCTGCTCGCCGTGGCCGCGTTGCTGGTCGTCGCCGGACGCCTGGGCGACCGGTACGGCCATCAGCGGCTGCTGCTGTACGGCCTGGTCGGTTTCGCGGGGGCCTCGGCCGGGATCGCGCTCGCGCCGGGCATCGGCTGGGTGATCGGCTTGCGCGTGGCGCAGGGCGTGTTCGGTGCCCTGCTTCAACCGGCGACGCTGGCGTTGCTGCGCCTGACCTTCCCGGCGGACCGGCTCGGCACGGCGGTCGCCGTCCGTACCAGCGCCATCGGGGTGGCCGCCGCGACCGGGCCGGTGCTCGGCGGTGTGCTGGTGGCGCAGCTGGGCTGGCGCAGCGTGTTCGTGGTCAATCTGCCCGTCGGGCTGGTGATCGCCGCGTTCGCCATGGCGGTGCGGGTGCCCGCACCGGCGCGGCGGGAATCCGCACGCCGCCGACCGGAGCGGCTCGATGTCGTGGGCGCGGCGCTGGTCGCGAGTGTGCCGGCCGTCCTGGTGTACACCCTGGTCGGCGTGCCCACGCACGGCTGGACCGGCGCGCCGACCCTGGCGGGCCTGCTCTGCACCGCGGCCGGCGCGGTCCTCATGGTCGAGCGCGGTCGCCGCGCCGCCCAGCCGATCGTGCCGCCCGCGGTGGCGCGCTCGGTCCCGGTGATGGCCGCCGTCGCGCTTCTCCTCCTCACCACCGGCGGCATGTTCGGAGCCCTGTTCACGGCGACGTTCCTGCTCCAGGACCTGCAGGGCCTCAGTCCCCTGTCGGCGGGGCTGCGCGTCCTGCCGCTGACGGTGCTCATGGTCCTCGGCGCGCCACTGGTCGGCGTCGCGCTGCGCCGGTACGGGCCGCGCCGGACCGCCGGAATCGGCTCGGTCCTGATGGCCCTCGGCGTCCTCGGCATGTCCCGTCTGACCTCGACCGACGCCTGGGCCGCGAGCGGCACGTGCTTCGCGCTGCTGGGCGCCGGCTTCGCCGCCGTGATGGTCACCGCCACCGGGACCGTCGTCGGCGACGCCCCTGCCGGGTACGCCGGAGTCGTCGGCGGGCTCAAGCAGACCGCCACGAACCTCGGCCCGACCCTCGGCATCGCGATCGCGGCCACCCTGATGCAGGCGAAGGGATTCCTGGGCCCAGGCTCTTCCGCGCTGCGGACGGCGTCCGCCCAGGCGACACAACCAGCACTGCTGGGATTGGCCGCGGTCACCGCACTCGGGCTGTTCCCCGCCCTGCTCCTGCCCACGCGGTCAGGCACCGCCCCCCGCCGTCCCGCGCAGCCGGCGGACGACCCGCTCGATCGGCTCACCACATAGGAGCGTCCGCGACGCGGAACCGACTTGCCGGAAATGACGTCCTAGCCCTGCTTCAAAGTGATGAGGCAACCGATACGATCTTACGTTCCGGATACTGACGCATCTGGGGAGTGACCGTGCAACCCCCGCAGCCGCCGTACGGCGCCCAACCGCCCGCCTACGGGCCTCCGCCCGGCCCGCCCGGACCACCGATGGGCCCCCCGGGATGGGGGCCACCGCCCCCGCGGCGGCCGAACAACAACGCGGCGGTCATCATCATCGTCGTCGCCGCGGCCTTCGTGCTGCTGGTCGGCGGCGGCGCCGTCCTGTTGTTCGGGTACATCCTCAGCGACTCGGGACACAGGTCGGTGGTCTCGATGCCAACGGTGTCGGACAGCCCGACGTCGCCCGGCTACAGCTACAGCCCGCCGGCGATGCCCAGCTACACGCCGTACTCTCCGCCCGACACGTACTCACCGCCGCCGCAGCACTGGGGAGCCATCGCCGTGGCGAGCGACGGCAGCGTCGGCAAGTCCTGGGACTACAGCTCTGCGTCCACCGCCCAGCGGCGAGCGATGAATGAGTGCCCCCGCTCCAGTTGCAAGGTCCTCACGACTTTCGTCAACGGCTGCGGTGCCATCGCCTACAACTCCCGCACCAACAGGTACTGGGGCGGTCACGGCGACACACGGAGCGAAGCCGAGAGGAACGCCATATCCAACGCGGGCGGCGGCCGCTGGACGACCTGGGTGTGCACCACCCGGTAGGAAGTCGGACCGATCAGGGTTCGTGGTCGCCGGGGACCACCAGGCCGGACTCGTACGCGAAGACGACGGCCTGGGCCCGGTCGCGCAGGTCCAGCTTCGTCAGCAGGTTGCTGACGTGGGTCTTCACCGTGTGCTCGGTGACCACGAGATCCGCCGCGATCTCGGCGTTGGACCGGCCGCGCGCGAGCAGCCGCAGCGTGTCCATCTCCCGATCGGTCAGCTCGCCGAGGCGCTGCCGTAGCCGGGGCCGGGCCTGCCCCCGCCCGACGTATTCGGCGATCAGGCGCCGGGTGATCGCCGGGGCCAGCAGCGACTCTCCCTCGGCGACCAGGTGGACCGAGCGTACGAGGTCGTCGCGCCGCACGTCTTTGAGCAGGAATCCGCTGGCCCCGGCGCGCAGGGCGTCGTAGACGTACTCGTCGACGTCGTACATCGTCAGGACGAGGACCTTGGCGTCCGTCCTGCGGCACACCTGCGCGGTGGCCTCGACTCCGTCCACGCCCGGCATCCGAATGTCCATGAGGACCAGATCCGGCTCCAGCTCGACCGCCTTGGCGACGGCCTCGGCGCCGTGGGCCGCCTCACCGACCACCGTGATGTCGTCATGGGCATTGAGGATCATCGAGAAGCCACCGCGGAACAGGTCCTGGTCGTCGGCGACGAGCACGCGCAGCATCCCGTCACCCGATCGGCAGGGTCGCGGTGAGGGTGAAGCCCGGGTTCCCCTGCCGGACGGCCAGCCGGCCGCCGCAGGCCGTGACCCGCTCGCGCATCCCGATCATGCCGTGTCCTTCCCGTAGCTCCCGCGCGCCCCGGCCGTCGTCGGCGACCTCGATCTCCAGGGTCTCACCGGACCAGCGGAGCCGTACGCGGACGGTCCTCGCTCCCGCGTGCCGGATCGTGTTGGTCAGCGCCTCCTGGACGATCCGGTACGCGGCGATGTCCACGTCGGAGGGAAGGCGCCGCGGCGCGCCCTGCACGTCGGTGGAGGCGTCCAGGCCCGCCCGGCGGGCGTTGTCCAGCAGGCCGGGCAGGGCGTCGAGCCCGGGCTGCGGTCCCCGTGCCGGAGCCCGGCCGTCGGGTGCCTCGCTTCCGCGCAGCGCGCCGAGGATCAGTCGGAGCTGGCCGACCGCGTCCCGCCCGGCCTCCGCGATCGCCTCGAAGACCGCCTCGGCCTTCTCCGGGCGATCGCGTACGACCAGCGGGCCGGTCTCTGCCTGGATCACCATGAGGCCGACCGAGTGGGTCACGATGTCGTGCATGTCGCGGGCGATCCGGGTGCGTTCGCGTTCGACCGCGGCGGCGCGTTCCTCACGGATGCGAGCTTCGCGCTCCCGTTCGGCGTTCTGGGCGGACCGCCGGGCCCGCGCCCCGATGCCGAGGGCGTACGCGGCGACGATCGCGGTGACGAGGTAGCGGTAGGTCTCCAGATCCTCGTGCGGGACGATGAGCGACACGGCCACGCCGACGGCGAGGCCCGCGATGCCCCCGGCTCGCCGTACCGGGGAGACGTCCGCCGCCGCGAACGTAAAGGTGCACACGAGCACGCCGTACGGCAGCAGCAGAGCCGGGGAGTGCGGCAGCGACTTCGCCGCGATCGCCAGGACCGTCGTCGCGGAGCCCACGACCGCCCCGGCGGACAGGATGGCGCGGCGCCGCCACAGCACCGGCACCGACATCAGCACGGCGAGCACCACGAACCACCACGGCTGCCGGGACGGGACGATCGTGGGCGTCACCGTCATCACGGTGACCACGACGGCGATCGCGACGTCGGCCCTTGATGGGTTGAGGATGTTCGCCCGCATGACCGGCTCCGGGGTTGTGAACGGCAACCCGGAAAGACTAGGCGCGCGGCATCCGCGGTCGCCTCCGCCGCCCGGCCGATGGCCGTCTCACTCCTTCGAGTGAGCCCCGGTGCGACGAATCTCCGAGCGGTCCCGGTCCGTGCGGCCGGTGCGCGGATCGCTCCCGTCGGCGATGTGCGTCCAGGCCCGGGTCCTGCACCGTCGGGGCGGCTGAAGAAGGAGGCCGCACGATGAACTCACCGATTCGACGTCTCGCCGTGGCGCTCGCCGCGACCGCACTGTCGGCGACGCTGTTCCACTTCGGCACCGGGCTCAGACCGGTGCCCTGGCTCACCTGGCTCGCACCGCTGCCGGTGCTCGTCCTCGCTCCCCGCGTCGGCGCTCGGACCGCGTTCCTCGCGGCGTCGGCCGCGTGGCTCGGCGGCGAGACGACGATGTGGGGCTACTTCCTGAACACGGTGCGGGTCCCGCCGCCCCTGGCCGTCTCGGTACTCGTCGGGTCGGCGCTGCTGTTCGGGGCGATCGTCCTCCTGGCACGGGCGCTGATGCTGAGGAGGCGTCCGCTGACGGCCGTCGCCGCCGTGCCGGCCGCCTGGGTCGCCATCGAGTACGCGCTCTCGGTGGTGTCGCCGAACGGAGCGTGGTGGAGCCTGGCCTACACCCAGGCCGACGTCCTTCCCATCCTGCAGACCGCCTCCCTCACCGGACCGTGGGGGATCACCTTCCTGCTCCTCGGGGCTCCCGCGGCCGCCGCCGTGCTCCTCGCGCCGAAGGCGGCCGGGCGGTTGCGGGTGGCGGTCACCGCCGTGGTCGTCCTGGCCCTGGCGGTCGGCTACGGCGCCTGGCGGCTGCGCACGCCGGACGGCGAAGGCGCCGAGAAGGTGGCGCTGCTCGTGACCGACCGGGACGGCTGGGTCCCGGTCGGCTCGCCAGAGGGACGTGCCCTTCTCGGGCGGTACACGGCGCGCATCCCGGACGTCGCCGCGCGCGGCGCGCGGGTCGTGGTCATGCCGGAGAAGGCGTTCATCGCCGACGACGCGACGCTGCCGGCCCTGACGAAACCCCTGGCACGGCTCGCGGCCGAGCAGCACGTCGACATCATCGCCGGGCTGATCCTCAAGCGGGCCGGTGCCCTCCACAACACGGCCATCGACCTCCCCGCGGACGGGAGCCGGCCGGTCGAGTATTTCAAGCACCATCTCATCCCGGGGCTGGAGAGCGACTTCGAACCCGGGACCCGGCAGGCGTTCGTGCCGGGTTCGGGCACCCGCTGGGGGATCGCCATCTGCTTCGACCTGGACCTGCCCGGCCTGGTGCGCGACTACCGCAAGAGCGGCGCGACCACGCTCTTCGTGCCCGCCTGGGACTTCGACCGGGACCGCTGGCTGCACGGCAGGATGGCGGTGACCCGGGGAGTCGAGAACGGGATGACCGTGGCGCGCGCGGCGCGGAACGGCGATCTGGTCGTGAGCGACGCACACGGCCGGATCCGGGCCGAGGCGCACAGCGCGGACGCTCCGTTCGTCTCCGTCGTCACCGCGCTGCCCACCCGCTCGGCCCGTACGGCGTACACGAGGTTCGGCGACTGGTTCGCCTGGGCCTGCGCCCTCCTGTTCTTGTCCGGACTCGTGTCCCTCGCCCGAACCCGGCGTGCGGCGGGCCCCCGCCGGCCGCCGCCCGCACGCGTCACCGCGCCGGACCCGTCGATGACGCGGTAGTCCTCAGCAGCGGTCGTGTCGGCCTCGGCGCCGAGGTCCTCAGGTGACCTTGGCGCAGAGGTTGCCGCCGCGGAAGTCCCAGGAACGGGAGTCGGAGGGGCAGTCACCGTTGGTGAGGCCGGTGACCTGGAGGATGTAGTCGAAAGCCTTGGGAACGGTGCTCTTGTCGCATCCCCACGAGGTCATCAGGCCGTGGTTGTTGATGGCGATCCTCCCCTTCTGCGAGCCTTTCAGGCCCAGGAAGCATTCGCCCACGCGCAACTGGCGTTCCAGGCAGAGGCGGATCGTCTTCCCTCCGCCGACGTAGCTCCACGTCGATTCCCCGTCCAGGGCCTTGGCATCGCAGTCGCCGCCGTCGTCGTCCAGCACCCTGGTCACCCTCAGGTACGCGTCCGTCCGGTCGCAGTCGACCGCGCTCGGCAGGTGCTCGCTCCAGTCGTCGAACTCGTACGGGTCCATGTACGCGTCCAGGCAGTCGCCGGCCGAGATGGCCTCGAACGCCTCGAGGGAAGGATCGGGGGTCGGCGTGGGGTCGGCGGACGAGGTCGGGTCGGAGGTAGGGCTCTCCGACCCGGCGCCGGACGTCGGCGACGCGGTCGCCGAGGCGATCCCGGAACCGGCTGCCGCGGTCCTGCCCTTGTGGTCGGCGATGAACCAGATGGCCGCGACGATCAGCAGGGCGCCCACGACCGCGGCCGCCCCGATGCCGAACGAGGTCTGCGCCGGCGGTCCGCCCGAGGGAGCCGGCGGCGGGTACGGAGGTGCCGGGGGACGCTGCGGCCACGGCGGGGCCTGCGGTGGGACGTGGGGTGGGCCCTGCGGCAGGGGTGCCTTCTCGGCGAAATCCGCTTTGGTGGCCTCCGGCGGGGCGGTCAGGGCATCGGTCTCGGCCACCCGGGTGGCGATCATCGTGGTGACGGGCGTGGGCAGCGACAGTCCCCGGCCCGCCGCCAACCGTGAACAGCGGTCGAGGAATTCTTCGACGCCGGGCCGGTCGTCCGGGTCCTTCTCCAGTCCGGCCGCGACCAGCGGGAGCAGCGACGCCGGCACGCCCGTCAGGTCCGGGTCCTCATTGACGACGCGGTAGCCGAGGGCTTCGCCCGGACCCTCGCCGAACGGCCGTCTGCCGGTGGCGGCGAAGGCCAGCACGGCGGCCAGGCAGAACACGTCGCTGGCCGGCCCGACCTCGCGGCCCCGGTACTGCTCGGGCGACATGTACCCGGGCGTGCCGACCAGGCTGGTGCGGGTGGTCTGCGAGGTGCCGTCCAGCGCGCGGGCGATGCCGAAGTCGATGATCCGGGGCCCGTCCGTGGCGAGCAGCACGTTGCCGGGTTTGAGGTCCCGGTGGATCACGTCGTGGGCGTGGATCGCCGTCAGCCCCTCGGCCAGACCCGCGCCGAGCGCCGCCACCGACGGTTCGGGCAGCGCGCCGTGGTCGTCGACGGCCTCCTGCAACGACGGACCGGCGATGTACTCCGTCACGAGCCACGGCGGATCGGCCTCGGGATCGGCGTCCACCACGTGCGCGGTGTGAAAGCCCCCGACGCGCCGCGCCGCCGCGACCTCCTGCCTGAACCGGCGCCGGAACCGCGGGTCCTCGGCGAAGCTCGGGTGGATCACCTTGACCGCGACCGTACGTCCGCCCTGCGAGCGGCCCAGGTAGACCCGCCCCATCCCGCCGGCGCCCAGCCGGGCCAGCAACCGGTACTGACCGACTCGCTTCGGGTCACCCGGCTGGAGCTGCTTCAGCCTGTCGCTGGACACCTGCGCACCCTCTACGGCCTAGTACAGACAGTCGTGTTCTTTTAGCTTGATCGCCACGATGCCGCGACGTCGCAGCGCTGTCAAGATTTGATCTACGGCCGCAAGAGGTGCGCAGGGCCGGAGCGCCATCACGCCTGCCCCGTTGATCGCGCGATGCGTCCTGTGACTATCTTCGCCATGTGCCCTACCGAGTTCGGCACCCGCGTGGATGAGGAAGGACCCGCATGACGAGCGAGCGGCCAGCGCTGTACGAGATGCTCGACGACCGGTTCCGTACCGGCCTGTGCATGAAGGGCGACGTCGACCTGGAGGTCCTGTACACCGGTTGCCGCTGGGCCGAGGGACCGATCTACGTGCCCGCCTGGCGGCAGGTGGTCTGGAGCGACATCCCCAATGACCGGATGCTGCGCTGGGACGAGGAGACCGGCGCCGTCAGCGTCTTCCGCCGCTCCGCCGGGCACACGAACGGCAACACCCTCGACCGCCAGGGCCGGCTGGTCACCTGTGAGCAGGGCAACCGCCGGGTGACGCGGACCGAACACGACGGCACGGTCACGGTTCTGGCCGACCGCTGGCAGGGCAAGCGCCTGAACAGCCCGAACGACGCGACGGTCAAGTCCGACGGCTCGATCTGGTTCTCCGACCCGGACTTCGGTATCACCAGCGACTACGAGGGCTATCGCGCGCAGAGCGAGATCGGCTCCAACAACGTCTACCGCGTCGATCCCGCCACCGGCGAGGTGCGGCTGGTCGCGGACTGCTTCGGTGCCCCGAACGGCCTCGTCTTCTCGGCCGACGAGCGGCGGCTCTTCGTCTCCGACACCGGGGCTGGCTTCATCCGGGTCTTCGACGTACGGGACGACGGCACGCTGTCCGACGGTGAGATCTTCGCCGAGGCCGCGGCTCGCAGGGTGGCCCGCTTCGACAACATCCGCTTCGACGACGCCGGCCGGCTCTGGGTGGCCGCGATGAACGACGGAGTGCACTGCTACGACCCCGACGGTACGCTGATCGGGCGGCTCAACGTGCCGGAGAGGGTTGCCAACATCACCTGGGGTGGCGCCAAGCGCAACCGTCTCTTCATCGCCGCGGAGACCAGCCTCTACTCGGTGGTCATGGGCGTCACGGGCACGCACCCGACCGGACCGGGGCGCAGGCCCTGGCTGGATTCGGAGTCCCGGTGAACTTCTGGTCGATCTATCAACACGGCTTCGCGCGGATCGCCGCGTGCACCGGTCACGTCGCCATCGCCGACCCGCCCGCCAACGCGGAGGCGGTGCTGCGGCAGGGGCGCCGGTGCGCGCAGGAGGGGGTCGCCGTCGCGGTCTTCCCGGAGCTCTGCCTGACCGGCTATTCGATCGAGGACCTGCTCTTGCAGGACGCGCTGCTCGACGAGGTCGAGGAGGCGCTCGAGACCGTGGTGGCCGGGTCGGCGGAGCTGATGACGGTGCTCGTCGTCGGCGCCCCGCTGCGCCATCGCCACCGGGTCTACAACTGCGCGGTGATCGTGCACCGCGGCCGGATCCTCGGCATCACGCCCAAGTCCTTCATCCCGAACTACCGGGAGCTCTACGAGCGGCGGCAGATCGCCGCGGGCGACGACGAGCGCGGCGGGACGATCCGCGTCGGCGGCGCGACCGTGCCGTTCGGCGTCGACCTGCTCTTCGCGGCGGAGGACGTCCCGGGCCTGGTGCTGGGCGTGGAGATCTGTGAGGACATGTGGGTGCCGGTGCCGCCGAGCGCCGAGGCGGCGCTGGCCGGCGCGACCGTCCTCGCCAACCTCTCGGGCAGCCCGATCACGGTCGGCCGGGCCGAGGACCGGCGCCTGCTGTGCCGCTCGGCGTCCGCGCGCTGCCTCGCCGCGTACGTCTACGCGGCGGCCGGGCTGGGCGAGTCGACCACCGACCTGTCCTGGGACGGCCAGACCATGATCTACGAGAACGGCGCCCTGCTGGCCGAGACCGACCGGTTCCCGCTCGACGACCAGTACGCGGTGGCCGACGTGGACCTCGACCTGCTGCGGCAGGAGCGGCAGCGGATGGGCAGCTTCGACGACAACCGCCGCGTCCACGCCGCGCGTACCGGGGGCTTCCGGCAGGTCGCGTTCCGGCTCGACCCGCCGACGACGGACCTCGGGCTGAAGCGCCGGGTCGAGCGGTTCCCGTTCGTGCCGGCCGACCCCGACCGCCTCGCCCAGGACTGCTACGAGGCGTACAACATCCAGGTCGCGGGTCTGCAGCAGCGGCTGTCGGCGATCGGCGGCCCGAAGGTCGTCATCGGGGTGTCCGGCGGTCTCGACTCCACGCACGCGCTGATCGTCGCCGCCCGGGCGATGGACCGTGCCGGCCGCCCGCGCAGCGACATCCTGGGCTTCACCCTGCCCGGCTTCGCGACCAGCGATCACACCAAGGACAACGCCCACAAGCTGATGCGCGCGCTCGGGGTCACCGCGGCCGAGCTCGACATCACACCGACCGCACGGCTCATGCTCGGGGAGCTCGGCCACCCGTTCTCCTCCGGCGAGCCGGTGTACGACATCACCTTCGAGAACGTCCAGGCCGGACTGCGCACCGACTACCTGTTCCGGGTGGCCAACCAGCGCGGGGGCATCGTGCTCGGCACCGGTGACCTGTCCGAGCTGGCGCTCGGCTGGTGCACCTACGGCGTCGGCGACCAGATGAGCCACTACAACGTCAACTCCGGCGTGCCGAAGACGCTCATCCAGCACCTGATCCGGTGGGTCGTCAGCAGCGGGCAGTTCGACGAGGAGACCGGCGAGACGCTGACCGCGATCCTCGACACGGAGATCAGCCCGGAGCTCGTGCCGGGCGAGGAACTGCAGTCCACCGAGTCCAAGATCGGCCCGTACGCGCTGCACGACTTCACCCTCTTCCACGTACTGCGCTACGGCTTCCGGCCGTCGAAGATCGCCTTCCTGGCCTGGCACGCCTGGCACGACCGGGACGCGGGCGCCTGGCCGCCCAACTTCCCCGGGCCTAAGCGGGCGGCCTACGACCTGCCGGAGATCTGGCACTGGCTGGAGTACTTCTGCCGCCGCTTCTTCGCGTTCGCGCAGTTCAAGCGGTCAGCGATGCCGAACGGGCCGAAGGTCTCGGCCGGTGGCTCCCTCTCGCCGCGCGGCGACTGGCGCGCGCCGTCCGACGGTACGGCGCGGGCCTGGCTGCGCGACCTCGCCCGCTGGGACAATCTTGACGCCGAACCGCACCGAGAGCCGAGGACCTGACAGGAGCGGACGATGGCCAAGACCTACCGTGTCGGAGCGGGCACGAGGCTCATCAATCTCGTTTTCGCGGTGATGACCCGCCTCGGCCGGGGCAAGGACTACCGGCACATTCTGACCGTACGGGGCAGGAAGACCGGCGAACCGCGCTCGACCCCGGTCGACGTCATGCAGAACGGCGATCAACGATGGCTGGTGGCCGCCTACGGTGTCACCAACTGGGTGCACAACGCTCGCGCCGCGGGAGAGGTCGAGATCGCCAGAGGGCGTCATCGCGAGACTCTGCGCGTCGTCGAGCTGGCCCCCGAAGACAGCGTTCCCGTTCTTCGGCAGTACCTAAGGGAGGTCCCCGTCACCCGCGCGTACTTCGACGTCACCCTCGACTCGACCGACGAGCAGTTCGCCGCCGAGGCATCCCGTCATCCGGTGTTCCGGCTGGTCTCCGGCACCGCGGACGCGTAGGCCCGTCCGTCACAGGGCGCGCTGCATGAGCACCGTGTCGATCCAGCGGCCGTGCTTGTGACCGACGCCGGTCAGCCGGCCGGCGTGGGTGAAGCCGAAACGCTCGTGCAGCGCGACCGAGGCCCGGCTTCCGCTGTCCGCGATGACCGCGATCATCTGGCGCATGTCCGCCTGGGCGCACCGGTCCACCAGGGCGCCGAGCAGCGCGCTGCCCAGGCCCTTGCCGGTCAGGTCCGGCGCGAGATAGATGGAGTTCTCCACCGTGTGGCGGTAGGCCGGCTTGGGACGCCATGGCCCGGCGTAGGCGAACCCCGCCACGTCGCCGGACCATTCGGCGACCAGGAAGGGCAGCCCCCGGGCGGTGAGGTCGTCGAGCTTCTGCTGCCAGTCGGCGACCGTCGGCGGGGTCTGCTCGAAGGTGGTCACGGTGTGGGAGACGTAGTGCGCGAAGATCTCGGCCACGGCCTTCAGGTCCGCGTGGGCCACGGGGCGGATGATCACCTGCTGAGCTGTCACGATACGCTCATTTCTCTATAGCGAAATCCAATGACATTATAGAGGAATGCTGGATCTCGCGGTATTGGGCAGGCGCATCCAGGCGTTGCGGCACGACCGGAGCCTGACCCTTCAGCAGTTGGCCGAAGCAGCGGACGTGAGCGTGAGCATGCTGTCCTCGGTCGAGCGCGGGCAGAAGGCGCCCACGATCGTGGTTCTCGCGCGCATCGCGGACGGCCTCGGTGTGCCTCTCACCGATCTCGTCGCCCAGCCCGACGACAACCGGGTCATCGTGCGCCGCGCCGCCGACCAGGACAGCATCGACGAACGCGGGGGATGGCGGCGGACGATCCTGTCACCGGTCGTGCCGGGAGTGAACTTCGAGTGGATCCGTACGACCCTGCCGCCGGAGTGCGACGCCGGCCGGTTCCCGGCGTACGCCCCGGGCTCCCACGAGTACGTCGTCGTCGAGTCCGGCACGCTCCGGCTGACCATCGCCGACACGTCCGTCGAGCTGAGCGAGGGCGACTCGGCCTACTTCGCCGCGGACGTCACCCATGCCTACGCCAACACGGGCTCCAGGCCGTGCACGTACTACGTCGCCGCGCTCATCATGCGTCCCCGCGCAGCCCACCCAGGCGCCTGAGAAGCCACGCGGACCGGCCCCGGAACGAATTGTTTCGTCCGTCTCAGTCCGTTCAGTACCTTCGGCCCGCGATGCCCTTCCCCTCGTCGCCGCCCGCCGGGCCTGCGTCGTACAGCTGCGCCAGGCGGTCCTGCAACTTGGCGTGACGGAACTGGAACGCCGGTCCCGCCTCGCGGAGCAGCCCCAGCCGGTGGGCGTCATCGAGGAAGCGCATCAGGCGCCGGGGCACTCGTCGGCGCACGTACAGCACCGACACGGCGACGAGATAGACGGGGCCGGCCCCGGTGAAACCGAAGGTGGCGACGAACACGACACCGCCCGCGACCCCGAAGGAGATCCCGGCCTCGACGGCCGCGATGAGTCCGGTGAATCCCTGCGCCACCGCGCCCGCGATGCCGAAGGCGGGCCCGAGCATCAGGCCGAAGGCGAGCGAGCGGACGGAGACCAGCTCCAGGTCGCGCCGCAGGGTGACACTGGGCGTCTGCGGCTGGGCGTCGGTGACGGGCGTGGCCGCCCAGCGGCTGAGCCCGACCGTGAGTCCGCCCGCCGCGCCGACGGCCAGGCCGAAGGCCAGGCCGGCGAGAACGCCGCCGACCAGCCCGCCGATGAGCTCGAACGCCAGCGCCGTGATGACGCCGACGACCAGCCCCACCGTGAGGCCGAACGCCAGGTTCGCCAGGAGCGTCCCGACCCGGCCCTTCGGCCGCAGATTCGCGTACGCCGGCTCCGTCGTCGGATCGGCGCGCAGTTCCAGCAGCAGCCCGGCGGTGAGCCCGCCGACGAGACCGCCGATCAGACCACCGGTCACGCCGAAGAGCATCGCGTCGACGAAGGTGCCGTGGAGCGCGCGGGTCAGCGCGATCGTGACCCCGCCGGTGAGCCCGACCGTGAGGCCGACGACCAAGCCGACGGTCACCTTGCCGCCGAGCGTGCCCCAGCGCCGGTGCACCGCGCGATGCAGCCGCCACCACTGAAGGTCCCGGGTTCCGGTCTCGCTCATATGGTGGGCGAGGAAGGACAGCCAGCGCCGGGCGTCGTCAGGGTCCCACCTGCGGAGTGGCCGGAACGGGTGGTCGTAGTCGTTCGGGTCGTCGGGGTCGTGCTCGGGCGGGTTGGCCGCCAGCGTCGCGTCGACGAGGTCGTCCAGCAGGTGCTCGGTGACGGCGTCGGCCGTGGGAAAGCGCGTCCGGTCGCGCAGCGGGGCCGGGTCGCGCCGCGTATCGATGTAGACCTTCCGGAGCAGCCACAGGGCGAGCGGTGTGGACAAGGCCCGTACGAGCGGACCGTCCGGGTTCCCGGTCAGGCTGCTCAGCACCGCCGCCCAGTCGGCCTGCCGGCTCGGCGGCAGACGGTTCCTGATGTAGGCGGCCGCGTCCGCGGCCTTGACGGTGCGAGGTTCGATGACGGCTCCGCCGGCCAGCATGTGGCCGCCGGACAGCTCGACGACGTGCCGATACTCCGCTGTACGGCAGGTGAGGATGACCGCCTCCGTGGTGGCGGCCGCGTTCAGCGCCGACAGCACCCGGGGCTGAACATGCTCGGGCAGCTCGTCCAGCCCGTCGAGGACCGGCAGGATGCGGTGTTTGGACACGAGAGCGCGCGGTGCGTCCCGTCCGAAACTGGCTGCCCGCAGCGCCGGGTAGTTCTCGTCGAGTCGCCGGGCGAGCCATCGGTGCACCGGCTCGGCTCTCGGATCCCAGCCTGTCATCGACAGCAGCACGGGCACGGGCTCGCCCGACGGCGGATCCTTGAGCAACTCGCGCAGCAGGAGTACGGCCAGGGTGGTCTTGCCCATCCCCGGCTCACCGAGGATCACCAGCCGCCGCCGGGCCAGGCGACGGAAGCGACGGGCCATCCGGTCCATCCGGTCGGTACGGCCGGTGAAGCGGATCCGCCCGTGGCGGAGCAACACGCGGAGCGGTCGCGGATCGCCGGCGGCGTCGAGCTCGGTGAGCCGCCACCGGACCACGAGCGGGGTCATGTCGTCCAGTCCGCGGATCCGGATCTCATCGCGCCACTGCTCGCTCACGAGAGCGCGCAGTGCCGCCTCCGCCCGCTGCAGCTGCTCCTCGGAACTCCTCCTGGACGAGAAGGGTCTCCACCAGACCATCAGGCCGACGGCGAGCGGCGGGACCGCGAGCGCCACCGACATCAGCTGGGCGACGTTCGCCGCCGTCGACAGGTCCCCGCCCCGCAGACCTACGGCGACCATCGTCACCACCACGACCAGCCCCGCGAGCACCGCCATGCCCGCCACGACCACCACTTCGCGCCACCGCGCGGCGCCTCGCCCCGCCATGACCGTCATCGTGACATTCGTGGTCACTGAGTACAGAGGATGACACTACGAAAAGTGACCGATATCGGCAGGCGATACCGGGTTTCCGAGAGGCTTCCCCAGGGACGATCAGATGTCGTTCCACTTGTAGATCGGCAGGTGTGCCTTCTGCGCGATCGGGGTCCACAGCGCGACGACCCGCCGCTTGGCGGGGGCGGCCCTGTTGTCGGCGGTGATCGCCCGCTGGTAGTCATCGGTCTGCGGCACGTTCTGGGTGCCGCATCCCTTCGTCGCCACCTCCCGGGCCCACGCGAGGTAGGCCTGGTCGGCGTCGAGCGACGCCTGGTAGGCGTCGACGAGGGTCTGCCGCAGATCGGCGCCCTGTGGCAGCCGATCGACCCGCAGGACCTTCGCCTGGGTCAGTTCCCGCCCGCGGGTCCCGACGAGCTGCTCGAACGCCGGGGCCAAGGCGGCGACGTCGTCACAGGTCGTGGAGTTCCCGGTCAGCGGGTTGAGGTGCGAGCCCAGAAGTTCGTTGAGCGCCTTGGCCTGGGTGGGGTCAGGCCCCCGATGGGCGAGGCCGCGAACCGCGAACGTCGCCGCGACGGCCACGACCACGACCGCCGCGGAACACAGGATGACCACGCGCCGCCGGCCACGGCCGCGCCGCGCCGCGCCGGGCGCGGGCTCGTCCTCGGGCGGCACCTGTCGCGGCAGCGGCGAGGTGTCAGAGCCGAGATCCACGGGTGCCCGTGCCGTGGCACTCCCGGGAGGTACGTCCGCCGGCCGCGGGCGGGCGTCGGCGGCAGGTGCGCGGGGCGCCGGATCGGTCCTCCCGGGGTCGGCGAGCGCGGTGCCCTCGGCCAGCATGACCGTGGTGGCCGGCTCGCCGGCGGCACCGGTGGGCACGACGAACGCCTCGCGGCGCTGGAGCAGATGCAGCAGCACCTGCTGGGCCGATGGGCGATCGGCGGGGTTCTTGGCCAGGCAGGCGAGGACGAGATCGCGCAGCGGCCTTTCCAGGTCGCCGAGGAAGGGCTCATGGGTCAGGATGCGGGCGGTGACGGCGTCGAGGGTGTCATCGCCGAACGGCGGGTGCCCGCACGCCGCGTAGGTGACGGTCGACGCCCAGGCGAAGACGTCGGTGGCGGTCGTGATGAGACCGCCTTTGAGTTGCTCGGGCGCCATGTACGGCGGGGTGCCGAAGACCTGACTCGACACCGAGGAACCGGCGTTCAGGGCACGGGCGATCCCGAAATCGATCACTCGCGCCCCGTCCGGGCCGATCAGCACGTTGTGCGGCTTGAAATCCCGGTGCACGATCCCCGCGTCGTGGATGGCGACCAGCGCGGTCGCGGTCGCGATCGCCAGCCGCTCCAGATCGGCGCCGCCGCGTGGGCCGTTCTCCGAGATCAGCCGCTGCAGAGACGGGCCGTCGACGTACTCGCTCACGATGTACGGGCGGTCGCCGGTCACGTCGGCGTCCACCACCTGCGCCGTGCAGAAACGGGCGACCTTCTTGGCCGCCGTGACCTCTCGCACGAAACGGGCGCGCGCCGCGTCGTCGATCGCCAGATCCTGCCGCAGCATCTTCACCGCGAGCCGCTGCGGGAATTCACCGGAGCCCTCGGCATCGTCGGCCCGTCGTGCGAGGTAGACGACGCCCTGGCCGCCCTGCCCCAGGCGTCCCACCAGCTCGTAGGGACCAAGACGCCGGGGGTCGCCAGGCCGCAGAACTCGACTGGTCACCGCGTGAGCCTCCACACCGCCGAAACATCCTGTTCGATCGAGAAACCGGCCCGCGTGATCCGTGTCAAAGGGGAGCCGGCCGGAGTCGGACCCCCGTACGAACTCCCCGAGAATCCGGTGAGCGCCGCAGGCACCCGAGATCGTTTCCGCCGGCGAATCTGACGCTGACTTGTCGAGGGCCGTTCGGTCGCCTCCGATCACAAAATGATCTCGACCGTAAATCGGCTCAGCGCGGCACGGCCGAAAAGTCAGGTCAGGCCTACCGGAAGATCAGTCGGCGTAGCGGCCGACGAGTTCGGCGCCGATGCGGGCGAGTTCGTGCCGTACGGAGCGGGGTTCGACGACGTCGACCAGCGCGCCCCAGCCGGCGAGGTGACGGGCGATGTCCAGCGGCGTCGGAGCGGCGAGGTGGACCCGCACCCGCCCGTGGTCGGGTTCGCCGTCGATGTGGCAGTGCCGTCCGAACCGGTCGCGCAGGATCGGCACGAACCGCTCCTCGATGAGCACCGTCGCCCAGGTGCGCGAGCGCCGCTGTTCGATCTCCTCGACGACCTCCTGCCAGGCGGCGGTGAGGACGAACTCGTCGGGGCGTTCGGCGGGCCGGTCGGTCGGTTCGGCCTCGGTGATCCGGTCGACGCGGAACGTCCGCCGTCCTCGGTCGGTCCCCGCGAGCAGGTACCAGACGTCGTCCTTGTCGATCAGGCCCCAGGGGTCGACCAGCCGTACCGTCGGTTCCGTGGTGCGGCCCGCATAGGTGAGGCGGACCTTGCGGCGGCGGATCACGGCGGTCTGCAGCAGGTCGACCGTCGCGGGCCGGGGACGGTCGCGTTCGCCCCAGCGGACGGGGTCGACCATCGTCGCGTCGGTGGCGGCCTGGGCGTCGGCCCGGAAGGTCCGGGGCAGGGCTCCCATCAGCTTGCGCAGCGCCGCTCTCGCCTCGGCCGAAACGGCTGCGGCGGGGCCGACGAGCAGGAACAGCGCCTGCGCCTCGGCCGCCGTCAGACCGCTGAGGTCGGTACGGGCACCGCCGACCAGGGACCAGCCGCCACCGCGACCGGGCTGTGGATAGACGGGAACGCCCGCCGCCGCGAGCGCCTCCAGGTCCCGGCGGGCGGTGGCGACCGACACCTCGAGTTCGGCGGCCAGTTCGGCCGCGGTCACTCGGCCACGGGTCTGCATCAACAGCAGGACGGCCACGAGACGGTCGGCGCGCATGCCCCCGGATTCTCCCCCAAAGCGCTCAGAAGATGAGCACTTTGACGTGAAGCATGGGTGACATCGCCCGAACAGGAAGGACCCCCCGATGCTGCGAGGCCTCACCACCGTCAGCTTCTACGCCGACGACGTCACCGCCGCCGCCCGCTGGTACACCGAACTGCTCGGCGTCGAGCCGTACTTCACGCGCCCGGTCGAGGGCACGCTCGTCTACGCCGAGTTCCGCGTCGGCGACTACGAGCACGAGCTCGGCATCATCGACAGCCGCTTCGCCCCCCGCCCGCGCCCCGAAGAGGCCGGCGGCGCGGTGACGTACTGGCACGTGGACGACGTCGAGGCCGCGTTCGCGCGGCTGCTGTCCCTGGGCGCCACGGCGTACGAGAAGCCGGTCGAGCGCGGTCCCGGCTTCGTCACCGCCTCCGTGGTCGACCCCTTCGGCAACGTCCTCGGCGTCATGTACAACCAGCACTACCTGCAGGTCGCGAGCCGATGACGCACTTCCCGGCCGCCGTCCGGCGGGAGGACACCGGTGAAGCCCATGGCCGGCTCCGATCGCCGGGCCCGGCCCCGGATCAGGGCGTGATCACTTCGTCTCGGGCGACGGGCACGAGTCGCTCGAAGCGCGTGCGACGGCTCGGCCGCGAAGCCGTGCGCACGCCACTCCTCGGCAGCGGCCCGAAGGCCGTCGCCGAAGCCTGCCGCGTCGCTCCCCCGGCGGAACGCCGACACGGAAGCCGTGGTGGACGCGGTCAGGCGGCCCGGGAACCTCGGGGTGGGGCGGTCAGCGCGTACACGACGATGACGGACATCGCGATGACGAGGACCGACCACACCGGAAACGCTCGGAGGAACACCAGATGGCCGAGTGCCGCGAGGACGGCCAGCGCCACGCCTGCCGCGCGCGCCCACGTCCGGCCGGCGAGGATGCCGACCCCGACAATGATCTGGATGGCCCCCAGGATCAGCCAGATCCACCCCCAGGCGGTGAAGTTGAGAATGAGGATGTCGCGGTCGGTCACCAGGTAGTAGTCCGACCGCAGCAACGCGACCAACCCATCGGTCAGGTTGAAGATCCCGGTCACGATCGCCAGAATTCCGGCGAATGTCAGCCAGCTCGAGGTCATCGGCATGCGATGCGTGGTCATGGCCGACCTCCCTTGGAGCGGCGGTGCGCGGGTCGATCGGATCCGACTCGGTCCATCGCCGACAGCAGACATTCCCGTACGCGAGCGCAGGTCAAACGCGGGGCGCCGCTCCCCTGATCAGGTCATATGCGACAATTTGCCGGATCTTGGCCGCCGGTCAGCGGTAGGCGGACAGGCCCGTGATCGCCTCGCCGAGCACCAGCGTGTGGATCTCCTGGGTCCCCTCGTACGTCAGGACGGACTCGAGGTTGGCCATGTGCCGGATCACGGGGTACTCCAGCGTGACGCCGTTCGCGCCGAGGACCGAGCGGGCCTGGCGGGCGACGTCGAGCGCGGCCCGTACGTTGGCGAGCTTGCCGAACGACACCTGCTGCGGCGTGACCTTCCCGGCCTCCTTCAGCCGCCCGATGTGCAGGGCGACCAGGCCCGCCTGGCCCAGCGCCACCTCCATCCAGGCGAGCTTCTCCTGGGTGAGCTGGAACGCCCCGATCGGCCGGCCGAACTGCTCACGCGTGCGGGCGTACTCGACGGCCGTCTCGTAGCAGGTACGGCCCGCTCCGACCGCGCCCCAGACGATGCCGTACCGCGCCTCCGACAGGCAGCCGAGCGGCCCCCTGAGGCCCTTCACGCCGGGCAGCAGCGCGTCGCCGGGCACGCGTACGTCGTCGAGCGTCAGCTCCGACGTCACGGACGCGCGCAGCGACAGCTTCCGGTGGACGTCCCGGGCCGTGAACCCGCGGGTGCCGCGCGGTACGAGGAAGCCGCGGACGCCGTCGTCCGTACGCGCCCAGACGACCGCGACGTCGGCGATCGAGCCGTTGGTGATCCACATCTTGGAGCCACTCAGGACCCAGTCGGAGCCTTCGCGCTTGGCGTGCGTCCGCATGTTCGCCGGGTCGGAGCCGTGGTCGGGCTCGGTCAGCCCGAAGCAGCCGATGGCCCGGCCGGCGGCCATCCGGGGCAGCCACTCCTGCTTCTGCTCCTCCGAGCCGTACTTGTGGATCGCCGTCATGGCGAGCGAGCCCTGCACGGACACGAAGCTGCGCAGCCCGGAGTCGGCGGCCTCCAGCTCCCGGCAGGCGACCCCGTACGCGACCGCGCCGGCCCCGGGACAGCCGTACCCGGACAGGTGCATGCCCAGGAACCCCAGCTCGCCGAGTTCGGGGGCGAGCTCGGCCACGGGGAAGACGCCCTCCTCGAACCAGTCGGCGACGCGCGGCTCGATCCGGTCGGCGGCGAAACGCCGCGCGGTGTCGCGGACCAGGCGCTCCTCATCGGTGAGCTGATCGTCGACGCGCAGCAGATCCATCGGTCCTCCCAGGGTCTTCCCGGACGCCGAGACGGCGGAGGGGAGCCTCGCAGGCAAAGCGTACGTCGGTGTGGCGATCCGGCGATCAGGGGGCTCTCAGGGACGCCTCAGGGCAAGCCCCCATGGCGATCCGAGCCCTCCGCGGGCACGATCGAACCATGAGCGAGAACACCTTCCACACCGACGGCAGCGAACCGCGCCGTCTCAGCCGCACCCGCGACGGGCGCATGATCACCGGAGTCTGCGCCGGTGCCGGCCGGTACTTCGGCGTCGACCCGACGATCGTACGGATCGTGCTGGCCGTCGTCACCCTCCTGACCAGTGGCGCGGGCATCCTCCTGTACGTCGCCGCCACCCTGATCATCCCGGAGGAGGGCAAGGAGACCTCGATCGCCCAGGATCTGATCAACAAGCAGACGCGAGCCTAGGCGGCGGCGCTCATCGCCCGCTCCTGGCTAGAGGCGATCACCTCTCCCCTGATCCGCGTCCACGACATCGCGAGCATCGTCGCGGCCGACAGACCGGCGATCCCCGCCAGGGCGATGACGGGTTCGGGCCCCAGCGCCTGGGTCAGCGCGCCTCCGATCAGGATGCCGATGCCCTGGCTCGCCAGGATGCCCGACTGCGCCAGCCCGAACGCCTGGCCACGCCCGGCGGGCGGCACGGCGGCGACGTACGCGGCGTTGGCCGCGATCTGGTAGGCGCTGCCCACCCCGGACAGCGCCAGCAGGACGATCATCGCCCACAGCGGCGGCCGCAGCCCCGCGCCGACCAGCGGCGCGCACGACAACATCGCCATCCAGCCCATGAGCCGCAGGCGGTCCTCGGGGCGGACGAACCGGCTGTAGGCGAACGCCCCGGCCGCCATGCCGCACGGCATCGCCGACATCAGCAACCCGACGATCACGGGGCTCGCACCGAACGTCCTCGCGTACGGCGCGGCGAGCCCCTCCGGCAGCACGTAGAACCCGCACAGCCACGCGAAGCACACCAGGGGCCGGAGCGTACGGTCGCCGAACACCAGGCGCGCACCCTGGCCCGTGATGCTCCACAGCGACGGGCGTTTGCGGCCCTCCCGACGCGGCGCGGGACGCGGCCGCACGCCCGCCAGCAGGATGGCCGCCGAGATCGCGAACGTTGCCGCGTCGAGCCCGAGGGCCTGGTGCGCGCCGACGGCGTAGATGACCGCCCCGCCCACGAGGAAGCCCAGCGTCTGGGTGAGCTGGTGGGTGATGTTGTTGATCGCGGAGCCGACGACGTACATGTCGCCGGGCAGCACCTCGGACAGCAACGCGGCACGCGCCGCCGTGAAGGGCGTGCCCAGGAGAACGGTCCAAAAGATCAGAAAGCACAGCGCCGCGAACGGCATGCGATGCAACGCCATGAGCGCCACGATGCCGGTCCGCGCGACGTCACAGACGATCATCACGCGGCGCCGCGGGAGCAGGTCGGCCAGCACCGACAGCACCGGCCCGCCCATGATCGATGGAAGATAGGTCAGGGCGTACGCGACCGCGGTCCGCAACGCCGAATGAGTGTTGTTGTAGACGAGCACCGCGAGAGCGATCTGAGCGAGCTGATCGCCGATGTACGACAGCGTCTGGGCGAGCCAGATCGAGCGGAACTCACCGACTCCGAAAACCTCCCGATAGGTCACCTGGCGATCGAACGGCCGCCGATGTCTTCCCACGCGCGCTCCCCTGCCGGTGAACGTCGTCCGGCCGCCACCCGCAGACGGCCGGTTGCGCGGATTATCTCACGCTCCGTTCAAAGAAGGTGACCCAACGTGCGCAATCGGGATCACCAGCCGAGTTCGTGCAATCGTTCATCGTCGATACCGAAGTGGTGGGCGATCTCGTGAACGACCGTCACCCGAACCTCTTTCACCAGGTCATCGCGGGTTCGGGAGATCGCCTGCAGCGGCCGGCGGAAGACGGTGATGCGGTCCGGCAGATACCCGGCGTACGTGTCGCCGCGCTCGGTCAGCGGCACACCCTCGTACAGCCCGAGCAGCCCCGGTTCGGGCGCGTCGTCCTCGACCATCACCACGACGTTGTCCATCAAAGTAGTGAGAGCCTCAGGGATGGTGTCGAGCGCCTCGGCGACCAGATCCTCGAACTCCGCCCGCGTTATATCGATCACGTCGTCATTGTGCGTGGATGAGGGCCCGGATGAGCATAGGTACCAACGTGTTGACCCGAGCATGGAACGAACTACGGCAGTTCACCGCCCGGTGCGACGCACTGCGGCGGTTCACCTCCCGGCGCCGCGTACGCCTCGCCGGGCGCGTCACGGCGGTCATCGCCGTCGGCCTGATCGGCGGCTGGATCGGCCTTCTGGCCGGCGGCCACGCCCAGACCGACGTCGGCCCCGCCGACGTGGACTTCGCACTGCACCCCTCGATGTCCGGCGGCACGGTGATCGACATCCCCCCGCTGGGCACGCTGCGCCTGGACAGCCACTCCGGCCCCGTACGGATCGACGCCCAGGTGACCCGGATCCGCCCCGACCGGGCCAAGACCCTCATCGATGACCCCGCGGCCTTCGACCGCCTCTCCGACACGATCGGCGGCGACGTACGGCACGCGTTCATCGTCATGGCGGTCAAGGCGACCGCGGCCGCCCTCGGCTGCGCGGCGCTCGCCGGCCTCCTCGTCTTCCGCAGCTGGCGGGGGGTGTTGTGGAGCACGGTCAGCGCCTTCAACGGCCTGATCGTCATCGGCCTGCTCGCCAGCCTGACGTTCAACCCCGAGTCGATCGCCGAGCCGCGCTTCACCGGCATCCTCGCCAGCGCCCCACAGGTCGTCGGCGACGCCAAGACGATCGTGTCGCGCATCGGGGCCTACCGGGAGCAACTGGCCCGCCTCGTCGGCAACATGTCCCGCCTGTACGACGTCACGTCCACCCTGCCGACGTACGAGCCGGACCCCACGACCATCCGCGTCCTGCACGTCTCCGACATCCACCTCAACCCGGTCGCCTGGGGCGTCATCCGCCAGGTCGTGAGCCAGTTCCACATCCAGGTCGTCATCGACACCGGCGACCTCACCGACCACGGCACCAAGACCGAGGACAAGTTCGCGAACAGCATCAGCAAGCTCAAGGTCCCGTACGTCTTCATCCGCGGCAACCACGACTCCACCGCGATCGAGAAGGGCGTACGCCGCCAGAAGAACGCCGTCGTCCTCGACGACCAGATCGCGGACGTCGGCGGCCTGCGGATCTTCGGCACCCCCGATCCGCGCTTCACCCCCGACAAGACCACCCGCGGGGACCAGGTCAACGCCCAGGAGATGCTCGGGTACGGCCGGATCGCGGTGCAGAGGCTGAAATACCTCGGCAAGAACCCCGACATCGTCCTCGCCCACGACCCGAACGAGGGCCAGGCGTTCGACGGCACCACGCCACTCATCATGTCCGGCCACACCCACCAGCGCTCCACCCGGCTCCTGCCGAGCGGCACCCGCCTCTTCATCCAGGGCTCGACCGGCGGAGCCGGCATGCGCGGCCTCGAACACGAACAGCCCACCCCCATCGAGATGTCGGTCCTGTACTTCAACCGCGCCACCCACCGCCTCCAGGGCTGGGACGACATCCGCCTGGGTGGCCTAGGTCTCACCTCCGCCCAGATCGAACGCACTCTGGAGCCCAAGCCGGACCGCCCGATAATGCCTTCACCTGCGCAAACACCCTCAGGGACCCCACTCACCCCGACCCCGGCCAGCCCCTCGCCCCGCCCGTCCCAGGCGAGCCGTCCGCGGTAGGGAGGGAATCACTTTGGTGGTTGGGGCGGTTGTCCCCTATGCTGACGGAGTCCCCGACGGCAGGCGCCAAGGGCAACGGCGGCCAAGGTCGTCGGAGTCCCCATCGTCTAGCGGCCTAGGACTCCGCCCTTTCAAGGCGGCAGCGCGGGTTCGAATCCCGTTGGGGGCACGGTATCCTTCCGGGGGTACTACAAAGCAAGGTCCTGTGGAGCAGCTAGGAGTGCTCGCCACCCTGTCAAGGTGGAGGCCGCGGGTTCAAATCCCGTCAGGACCGCTGAGGCGCCGTTCGGCGCCGCGCGGGCAGGTAGCTCAGTCGGTACGAGCGTCCGCCTGAAAAGCGGAAGGTCGGCGGTTCGACCCCGCCCCTGCCCACTCCTCTGAACTGCCCAAACGCCCCGCCTCCGTGTTCGGAGACGGGGCGTGAGTGTCTAACTGGGTGACAACGGCTCGGAATCCACCAGGGAAATGTCGTTCATCGCGATCGCTCTCTCTTGGACCACCGGCCGTATCTGCTTGCGATAGACGGTCTCCGTAACCACGGTGTTGGTGTTCCCGACCAACCGGGAGATGTTCTCGATCGGTGCGTCATGGGCGGAGAGCAGCGATACGAAGCTGTGCCGCAGCTCCCAAGGCGTCCACTCCTTGCCCACCAGGCCAGCGAGGTCGAGAACGACGCGGAAGTCGCGCCGGACGTTCCCCGCGCTGAGCGTTCATCGAACGCGACGACGTGCGACCACGAAAGCTCTGCGGGTCACGCCGCCTTGAGGCGCTTCTGTTCCGCGGCCACGATTTGGCGCCGCAGTTCGGTCTCGGAGCCCGTGTCCACCGCGTCCGGCGTCGCGTTCGCCATGTCGCTGCGGCGCGCGTACTCGTCGAACGCCTCGCGCTTGTCCGCCAGCAGCTCGAGGACTCGCTGGTCGATGCTGTCCCCGCACAGCAGCCGGTGCACGTCCACGCGGCGCACCTGGCCCATCCGGTGCGCGCGGGCGATCGCCTGCTCCTCGATCGAGGGCGTCAGCTGCGGCTCGGCGATGATGATCACCGAGGCGGCCTGGATGTTCAGGCCCACGCCGCCCGCCTGGATCTGGGAGACCAGCACCGCAGCCCCCTTGGCGGCAGTGAACTCGTCCACCATCGCTTGGCGGTTCGTCGGCGGGATGCCCCCGGTCAGCGGGCCGACGACATGCACGCCGGGGACGCCATGACGCCCGGAGCCCAGTACCTGTGTCACCGTGTCCAGCACGTCGCGGAAGTACGAGAACACCACGACCTTGCGCCCGCCGTCCGCGGCCTCGCTGACGATCTCCACCAGCCGCCGGAGCTTCGGCGATCCCTTCACCGTCCCCGGGCCGAACGCCGCCCGGCGCATCGCCATGAAGTTCCCCGCGAGGACCGCCTTCTGGTACGCCCGCAGCGCCGGTCCCTCGAGTGCCACCCATTCCTGCGTCTCCAGCCGCGGCGGAAGTTCGCTAAGCACGTCTTCCTGGTTGCGCCGCAGGTAGACCGGCGCCACAGCCTCCCGGAACTTGGTGCCGTCCAGCGCCCCGTCCGGTATGTCCAGGTTCTCGGCGAGCTCCGGGCGCAGGTGCCCGACCAGCACTCGGAACTCCCCCACCTTGTTCTCCATCGGCGTCCCCGTCAGGAACAGCACCCGCCTGCTCCGCGCCGCCCATTCGCTGACCGCCTGCGTGCGAAGCGCAGTCGGGTTCTTCACGTAGTGCGCCTCGTCGACGACCATCATCGCCACAGAGACGTCCAGGTCCTCTGGCATGGCGCGCAGCACCTCGAATGTCGTGACCGCCACGCCACCCCTGGCCGCCCACTCCTGCTGGGTCGCCTCCCGCTTCTCGCCAGGCCCGTGCACGCGGCGGACCTCCAGCAGCGTGTGCCGCTCAACCTCACGAGTCCAGTTGACGACCACGCTCGCCGGGCAGACGACCAGGAAGTGCGTCGCGCCCTTGGCCGCGAGGTGGCACATCGCGGCGAGCGATTGCATCGTCTTACCAAGGCCCATCTCGTCGCCGAGAATCACCCGCTCCTGAACCAGCGCGAACTTCGCGCCGAACAGCTGGTAGCCACGCAGCGAGGTCTTGAGGCGGGACTGGTCGAGGGGAAACACGCGGACCTGCTCGGCGATATCGGCGGGGAGGAATCCCTGACCGGCCTCTTTGACCGGGTCGAGCCCCCCAACCTCGATCAACAGGCCGTTGTAGATGACCGGGCGGGCGAGGTAATCGCTCCATAGCCGGGCAGCCCTCGGTGTCTTTCCGGCCTTCTCCAGCCGGGACTCGGCTGTGGACAGGCGTTTGCGTACCGCAGTGACTTTCTTGGAACTCAGGGTGGCGTCCAGCTGGACGAGTGCATCACGAGCTTCCTGCCTCTTCCGCTTGGAGAATGTGAAGAGCATTCCCAGGCGGCTCGCGCCGCGTGCCGCAGGGCCGAGGTAACCCCCGAGCTCACTTGCCAGCGGGCTCGGGTCCGGGCCCTTCATCACGGACCTGGTGCGTTCGTAGCGGCGCAAGGCGGCGATGAGAGCGGTCTGCTCGGGGGTACGGGCGTCTGGTTCGATGCGGACGCGGGTGCTCTCCTCGACGGACTCCCGCATCTGCCATGCGGCGGCCATGATCCGCTTGGCCGTCTTCCGGCGTACTCGGGGGATTCGCCTGAGTGCTTCTGCGCCGGTCGTGAGGACCGCGCCGACTGTGTCGATGCCGGCGTCCCTGACGGGGACGAACGTGACCCGGCCCTGGATAAGCTCCCGGAGCCGGTCCACCGGCATCGTGTCCAGTTCGTCAGTGACAAGCTGATCGCGCACCACTTCGTACGCCCGTCGCGCGATCTCGCGGGACTCCCCCGGCGCGGCCAGGACCGCCTCGATGGCGTCGTGGACCGCGCGGCCGTCGGAGACGATAGCGCGGGCCGCCCTTCCCGCGCGGAGCTCGGCCTTCGCAGGCTCCGTTTCACTCGTCAGTTCCGCTGTGCGTGCCAAAGTGGTCGAGAGTCTACGCATCGGAACCGGCGATCGGTGCGAATTGCGAAGATGGAGGACATCACGGACAGATTGGCTTCCGACGCGCGCTGGCGCCCTTACCTACCTTCCGGGCTCTCCGACTCGCGGGAGTGTGTCGGGTGAGCTCTGTAAGCTCTGGGGGCAACGTCGGCCACCGTGGACAGCCGTCGGCGCACGCCCACTACCGTCCACCTCGGCATAGAGTCTCTGAGCAGGGTGGTTGCTACTCCTGAAAAGCGGAAGGTCGGCGGTTCGACCCCGCCCCTGCCCACTCGCCCCCTGGTGCTCGTCGATCTTCGATCGACTTCGCCGGGGGCTTTGTGCTTTTCCAGGGGGACGACCCCCTGGAACCCCCGATGCGGGGGCTCCGCCCCCGCATCCCCGGTCACCGCCTCCGTCGGGAAGATGACGTCCATCGCGCGAGCGCCCTCTCGCCTATCGGCTCTCCAAGCCGACGATAGACCGCCCGCCTCGTCGAGGTACTCACCGATCGGCTGGCGCAGCTCGGCAGTGGATCCGGTTCAGCCAGCGGGGGCATCCTCGTCTCCGGTCTACTACCTACGTGAACCCATCGGGCGCGACCTCAGACCAGCCGTCGAGGGTTACGACCCGCCAGAGCGTCGACTCCGCCGGGTCGTAACCCCGAGATGAGTGGCGCAACGCCACGACCGACGTGCTGGGGACTCGTTACTTGGCGGCCGCGTCCAGTTCGGCCAAGGCCTGGGCCCAGCGGGCGTACGGCAGATTGGCCAGGTCGGCGACCGTCTTGATGCCGAGTGCTTCGTTCAGGAGCTCACCGGTACGGTCTGAGATCCCCTTCAGGGCCGCCACCGGCGCGGCCATGATCTCCGGGAGGCTCTTGTCCGCCCACGCCTTGTCGAGCACGTTGTTCAAGTCGATCGAAGCCACTGAGGTCCTCTCGGGACGTGTTGGAGTGATGGTGTACGTCAGCGGGCAAACACCCGCATCACTCGCTTTTATCGCGTGATGGGCGTAAGCAAGCCCAGAATGCGGGAAGATCACCGTGTTTCTTCTTCTCGCCGGACGAACGCCGGCTGGTGTTCACGATGGGGCTGGACGTCGGATCAGACCAGTCTGAAGGGTGCACCGTTCTACCGATGGCGACGGGCGCGGTAGGCCTTACCGCCGCAGGACCGACGGGTCCTTCCCGGCAATGCTCGTCTGGAGCTGCGGCGCCACCATCGGCGAACTCATCGGCGTCGCGGCATCCTCGGCACCTTCATCGTCGGTGCCGTCGTCAGCGTCGTGGGCAACGCCGTCTATGAGAGCGTCGAGTCCTACGGCAGGAGTCGTCGGCGCAGCGCGATGTCGTCCTGACGGGCCCGGCGTGCCATGCCCAATACCGAAGGGATCTGAGCGCGGCGAGCGCTTCAGGCTTCGGCGGCGATCACCGAGGGGAGATCGGCGAAGCGCGCTTTGGCATCACGGGACAGGATCGTCCTGCCGGTCTCTGTCGCGTGTGCCGCGATGATCAAGTCGTGCGCTCCCCGGCGGGTGCCCGCGCGGCGGACGTGCGCTATCAGGCGGGCATGATGGGCGGCCGTGGTGTCGGTGTAGTCCAGAACCTCGACCACCGAGGTGATCGCGGCGAGTGCACGGGAACGGTCGGCGGCACGCGCGGCGGTGTCGGCCAGCTCTATCCCCACGCGGTATTCGGCGATCGTCACCGCCGCGACGGCCAGCTCATCATCGTCGAGGGCGGCCCGGTCGATGGTGCCCCGTTCGTACGCGATCAGGATGTTGGTGTCGAGGATCAGACGTCGGCCCACGGGTCCCGCTCCTCCGTCGTGAGCAGATCCAGAGCGCTGTTGATGTCCTCAGCGAACCGGTCATCCGGCGGTTCGATACCGTCCAGCGCTGCCCGCAGGTCAGCGCCCGTGCGGCGGCGCGCGGGACCGATCTCAGCGACCGGGCGATTACCCCGGGTGATGGTGATGGTTTCGCCGCGCTCGATGGCGTCGAGGAGGTCAGAGAACCTCCGGGAGGCTTCGGTTGCGGTCATGGTCCTCATGAGACCAGCATATCTGATAATCAGATTTATGCTGATCGCCCAGCGCACTCGGGAGCGATACGCGCTGTTGCCCGCGGTCACTCGCCCACCCCCTCCTCGACGTCAAGGACGTTGCCCGTTGACGGCAACCGTGACGGCAACATCGGCAACCACGAGCAGCCGCCGGCACACGCGGACTGCCGTCTACCTCGGCGCGGACACCGCGAGCAGAGTGGTTGCTACTCCTGAAAAGCGGAAGTCGGCGGTTCGACCCCGCCCCTGCCCACCGCATCTGACATGCAGGAACAGCCCTGAGATCTCGTGTCTCAGGGCTTTCTGAGGACAGCAACCGCAGCGCAACGACCGTCCGTTTCTGCCATTTCCACCACTGACTGGTGACGGTTCGTCGTAGATGCGCTGATCAGATACCTTTCGGGGTTTCGATCGAGCAGTCGCGGTGGCGGCGTCTGATCTACAGCTCGTCTACCGCCTGGCCCGAACCCGCACGAGAGCGCCCGGACGGCCCCGTGACCGGAGTCACGAGGCCGTCCCCGCGTCCGGTTCAGAGAATGCCGCGGGCTTTGAAGGCCGACTGGGCGACCTGAGCGGCATTGGCGCCGTACAGGCGCTGGGCGGCGGCCACGGTTTGCTGCGCCGCGTCGTGGAACGAGATGTCGGGGGTGAACGCGAACTGCGCTTCGATTATCAGCGTGCTCGCCTGGGTGTCACCGAGCTGCTGCCGGATGTCCCACAGCGCGCGTGACCAGATCTCACCGTCGGCGTGGACCTCGCCGACGATGTCCTCCGGGTAGTGCTTGGTGCCGTCGAGGCGGCGCAGGCAGTGCGGCGTCGTGCTCGTGTACGAGGTGGAGTCCCAGTCGGCGACGCAGGCCTCGGGGGTCTTCGACGGCCGTCCGGTCGCCCAGCTCGTGACGGCCACGGCCAGGTAGTCGCCGAAGGCCTCGCCGATGGCGCCGGACTCCTCGGTCGTGCCGAATCCGCTCACTTGGCCGTCCTGCACCGAGTGGCCGTACTCGTGCACGATGACTTCCGCGTCTTCGGCGTCGTCGACCCCGCCTTTGCCGAGGGTGATGTTGGCCTTGTCGTCGCGGAAGAAGGAGTTGTCGCCGCCGTACTGGTCGATCCGCAGCTTGATCTGCCGCTGGTTCACCGGACGCAGGGACGATCCGAAGCCAAGATGCTGGATGTAGTGCTGCGCAGTGGTCACCCAGTAGTAGCCCATCACCTGTTCGAACCCGTCGGCGTCGCGGTGGTAGGCGGGGAAGGCTCCGTTGACCGCCTGTGCCGCCTTGCCCGTCGAACTCTTCACAGCCACGTAGCGTCCGCTGAGCGACCCCGAGCCGTCCAGGTCGGTGAGGGTGATCTGCCGGTACGCCGACTGCAGGGCGGCGTAGTCGGCGTCGTCGTCGGTGAGAGTCTGGTCCCCGAGCTGTTACACGGGGTTCGGATAGAAGACCGTTCCGGCCGCTGTGGCGGCGGAAGGACCGGCCGAGGCCGCGTTCACCGTTCCCACCAGTGGAAACGCGAGCGCGACTGCCAGCGCAAGGCGACTTGTCGTACGCATGCGCGAAGCGTAGATGCGACTGGATGACCTGTGTAGAGCGTGCCGCCCGCATGGTCCGGTGCTGTGGACGTTCGCCTACCGCGGGCCGGGGGCTCTGGTGGAAGTTGTCCTGGCGGCGGCGCGGAACGTCGGATACCGCATCGCGGCCTTCCTGGATGCCGGCGGATACGCCGAAGGTTCGGACCCTGCCCTCGGCGCCGCCCATGGCAGAATCCGAACCCCAGTTCCTCACCGAATCACTCATGCTGTCGGCCCTCGGCGCGACGGGCCTGCTCATCGGCATGCTCGCCGGCCTCTATACGGCCAGGCCGTCGGCCTCGGTCTGGAACAGGCCGGGGACCGCGTCAGCGAGGGAGCCGCGCCTCAGATGTGGCTCCTGCGACGCAACCGTGCCCTCCGGACGATGACCAGCCCACCCGCACCGGCCGCCGTCACCAGTGCGCCACCGACCGCCCAGGCAGTGATGTTCCCGCCGCTGCGGTCGCCGCCCGTGCGGGCTGCAGCGGGCGTCGCGTGCTTGGTGCCACAGTCGCCCGTGCCAGGCCGGGCGGGTTCGACCCGGTAACGCGCCCACACGTGGCGGTCGTACATCTCTCGCTTGCGACCGTTCCTGTACCGGTAGACGGCGTACAGCCCAGGTTTGGCGTCGCAGCGGATGGTGGCATTCGTGGTGAGGACCGCTTTCGCTCCGCGCAGTACAGGGGCGTCGGTGAAGGCCGGGGAGACCAGGATCAGTTCGCCGTCGTGTCCTTCGTCATCGTTGTCAGTGACCAGGATGCGGTCACCGGGACGGAAGTTCCGCACGTCCCAGTCCGATTGTGGCCACGGCCGGTCAGCGGGCCACTGTTCTTCCTGCGGATCGGGAGCCAGCTTCTTCACTTTCGCGCGGCACTGTTCCCTTACGGCCTCATCGACCGGCGGAACGCGAACCTTGGCCCAATGTGCGGGAGTCGACGCATTGCCCGCGCTGATCCCGACGGGATAAGTGCCGGGCTTGGCGTCACACTTGATGGTCACCACGGCGGTCAGAACTGGGTTGTGCATTCGAATTATCCCGGGCTTGACAAACACCGCCGAGACGACCTTGTCGTGATTGTTACCGACGATCCGCCCCGCATCCATGGTCACGGTGAGCGAATCACCGGGGCGGGCAACGCGGACCACGCCGAAGGCCAGCGGTGGAGGTTCGAAAGATGCGATAGCGACCGAACCTAGCGCAGCCGGAAGGGACAGCACCGCCGCGATGGTCGCGCTGGAATGCCTCATGATCAACCCACTTCCGTCAACGAAAATCTGACGCTAATGTCACGTATCGTGTCGATCTTACGGCGGCCGACGGGGGGCGTTGCCTTGTTCTGCCACCGCACCAGGAGGTCAATATTGCGTTCTCGATGGTTCCCGATACTGAGCGTGAGCGTATGCGCGAGCGTTTTGCTAAGTATCGGGCCGGCCAGGGCCGCGATCAGCACCGCGTCGCCGCCCACCCCCACCGCCTCGGCACCCGTCACCGCCACCACGACGAAACCACCGGTGCAGAAACCGAAGACGCAGCGGCCCGGCGCCTCCTCGCCTGCATCGGTCCCCGCACCAACGGCCACGCCAGGCAACGGGAAACCGAGCAGGGATGACGGGGCGACGCTTCGTGAGGACGAGAAGTACTGGACGGCCGAGCGGATGGCCAAAGCCGTCCCTGTCGATGCTCAGCGCGGCACCGCCTCAGCCGCTCACCGGCGCCTGGCACCCCCGCCACCCGGCACCGAAACGGGCACCTATTACGGCGGCATACCGCAGGTGGGCACGTTTTTCTTCAATGCTCCGGAAACGGGCGATACGCACTGCACTGGCAGTGTCGTGCACAGCGACAAGCACGACCTGGTACTGACCGCCGGACACTGCGGCGTCGGCATCGCGAGAGCCGCACATGCGATCTTCGTGCCCCAGTACCGATACCCCAAGACCGTCGCCGATCAGCCCCACGGCGTCTTTCCGGTGAAGAAGACCTACCTCGACCCCCGGTATCAGGCGAACACCAAAGCGGCCGTGTCCGATCTGGACCTGGCGTTCATCCGCGTCGGCGCCAACGACAAGGGCAATGCCGAGAACGTCGTCGGGGCGCTGACGTTCACACCAACGACCAGCTTCAACCACAACGTCCGCGTTATTGGCTACCCCGGCAGCCATAACTCCCAGCACCAGGCGTTGTACTGCGATGTCGCCACGTCGCGGCTGTCGGGCTTTCGGCAGATGAAGATGCTGTGCAATGGCTTCTACGGAGGTGTGTCAGGCGGCCCGTGGATCGAGGACGGCAACAAGGTCATAGGAAACGTCGGCGGCTACAACGGCGGCGGTAACGACGCCAACGATGACTGGATCACCTACGCGCCGATCTACGGCAAGGACGCCGTGGACCTCTACAACGACGCCAACGCCGACCGTGCTCCAGGCCCGAAGCCGCCGTACAATCCGCCAGGCGACAGCCCCAAGCTGCCCGGCGGAGGCGGTCTGTGGAAGCACGCCAAGCTGATGGCCTCCGGTGACTTCTCTGGAACCGGGCACAGCGACCTGTTGGTGATCTGGTCCGACGGCGAAGTCACCCTCTATCCCGGCGACGGCAAGGGAGGGTTCCAACCCGAACGGCAGTTGCTGGCGCCGAGCGAACTGTGGACCCACCCCGAGACCATCACCGGAGGCGACTTCGCCGGCGGCAACCAGTTCGACCTGTTGGTCCGATGGTCCGACGGCGAGGTCACCCTCTATCCGGACGTGGGCACCCTCGGTCTGAACAACGACGGCACACAGATGGCCCCCAAAGGCTCCGTCTGGAAGGACGCCGTCCAGATCGCCGCCGGCCGTTTCGTGGCCGACAGTTACGTCACCGACCTGGTCGTACGCTGGACCGACGGTGAACTCACTCTCTACGGTCGCGTCGGCGCCGGCACCTTCGGGCAGGAGACCCAGCTCGAACCGCCCAACGGCACCTGGAGGAACGCCACCCTGCTCACCAGCGGCCAGTTCGCCGGCAACCAGAAATGGGACCTGATGGTCCGGTGGGTCGACGGCGAACTGGACAACTACGTGGGCACGAACGCCTCCGGCCTCGGCACCGAACAGCGCATCTACGATCCCAACAAGCTGTGGACCCACGACGAGGTCATGTCCACCGGTGGCTACACGGCCAACGGCCTGGCCGACGACCTCATCATCAGGTGGTCGGACGGCGAGACGACGATGTACGTCGACACCCGTGCCAACCGCATCGGTACCGAGGTCATGCTCGTACCACCGGAATGACCGGCGGACTCGACCGGCGCGTTGGTCAAGCCGGAGTCCGGGGACGAAGACATGCGAGCGCTGCCGACGGCCGTATCGACGGTCGGCGGCAGCGCTCGCCGTACACGCAGAGACCGCAACGACGATGGCAGAGACCGACCAACGGCACCCATGGCCTACCTGCTGGCCGCCCGTGAGGGCGAGGCCGACTAGATCGTCCCCGACCACGTCACCGCGACGCCTGGCGGCCTGACGCTGACCGGAACAGTGGACCTGAGTACACCTCCGGACGGTAGCCAGCCGTATCGAGGGCGCGGCCCGAGATCCGTAGCGTCCGGGGCATGACTGATCGCCGCCTTGGAAACCCCGCCCTGACCCGCCGGAGCGTGCTCGGCGGCGCCGTCGCGCTCGGCGCGGGAGGCGTCCTGACCACCGGCATTCCAGCTCACGCGGCCGAGCCGTCCAAGCTTGAAGATCAGATCGACGCCCTCGCCGGACGGCTCGATGCCGACCTGATCGCCCTGCGCCGCGACATCCACCGCCATCCCGAACTGGCGGGCGGCGAGGTCCACACCGCCGCGCTGGTCGCGGACCGGCTGCGCGCCGCCGACCTGGAGGTGACCACGGGCGTGGGCGGCCACGGGGTCGTCGGCGTCCTGCGGGGCAAGGGACGCGGCCGGACGGTCGCCTACCGGGCGGACATGGACGCGGTGCCGCCAGACTCGCAGATCAACGGCGGTCCGGATCCCGCGCACGTGTGCGGCCACGACCTGCACACCACGATCGGCGTCGGGGTCGCCGAGGTGCTGGCGCGCCTGCGGACCCGGCTCCACGGCCGGGTGGTGTTCCTCTTCCAGCCGGGAGAGGAGGCCCTCGCCGGCGCGAAGGCGATGATCTCCGACGGCGTGCTGGAGCGGACGAGGCCGGACGAGATCCACGCGCTGCACTGCGGCCCCTTCCCGGTCGGCACGTTCGCGGTCACGCCAGGCACCGGGCTGCCGGGTCTGGACCACGGCAGCATCACGCTGACCGGGTCCGGTGCGTCCGACCGGGCCGCGCGGCTCGTCGCCGACCTCAGCGCGCTGTCGACGGTCGCGTATCCGCAGACGTCCGCCGACCTCGAACGGCTTATCCGGGAGGTGGAGACGCCGCACGGGCCGCTGGCCCGGTTCGTCTGGATGAGGGCCGGCGCGCGTACCGCCGCCAACGGCGACGTCGAGGTGCGCGCGATGTACCGGTGCTGGCCGAAGGAGCGCGTCCCGGAGATCCGCGACCGGTTGCGCCACCTGACCGGCCGGTACCCGGACGCCCGCATCGAGTTCCCCGCCGACGCGTTCCCAGCGATGGTGTGCCCGCCGCGTCCGGGACGGGAGGTCCGCGACTACCTGGCGCGCAGACTCGGCCGTCCGGCCGTCACGACCATGCACGCGGCGATCCCGTTCAGTGGCGAGGACTTCGCGCTGTTCCTCCGCCGCGTCCCCGGGACGTTCAGCTTCCTCGGCGTCCGGCGGCCCGTCGCGGACATCACCACCGCGTATCCGCACTTCGGCGCCTTCGACCCGGACGAGCGCGCCATCGGCGTCGGCGTCCGCGCGATGGCCGGCTGGCTCGCCCATCGCACCAGGGCCGGGCCCTCTATACGCTAACGAGCGCTTGGTTGCCAGATGAGCGTTTGATACAGGCCCTGCCGGACGACTCACCACCCACGCGCGACGAGGTCGACGCCGCGGGGTCGGGGATGCACCGCGGCCCTAATCGGCCGGCGAAGGTCAGAACCGCCGGGACCGTTGCTCTACTCCTGGCCCGCCGTACGGGTAATCGGCCACCGCCGGTGCGCTGGCCTCGTCCAGCAGTGCGATTTCGCGTTCCGACAAATGCAAACCGGCAGCGCCAAGGTTGTCGTCGAGTTGTTCCAGGGTCCGGGCACCGAGGATCACCGAAGTCACCACCGGGCGGTCGGCGACCCACGCCAGCGCCACCTGTGCCATCGACACGCCCCGATCCTCGGCCACCCCTCGGACCGTGTCCACGATCCGCCAGGTCCGCTCCTGTGCGTTGCGCGGAGCGTACGCCTCCATCCCTCGCTCCGGGTCCTCCCCCAATCGGCTCGACCCGGTCGGAACCTCGTCCCGCCGATACTTCCCCGTCAGCCAGCCGCCGGCCAGCGGTGACCACGGCAGGATCCCGATGCCCTCGTTCCTGCACACGTCCACCAGCTCGAACTCGATGTCGCGAGTGATCAGGTTGTACTGCGGCTGCAGGGTCACGATCGGTGTGAGCCCGCGCAGCTCGGCGAGCGTGGCGGCCTTCTGCAGCTGCCAGCCAATGAAGTTGCTGACCCCGACGTAGCGGATTTTGCCAGCGCGTACGGCGTCGTCATAGAACCGCAGGGTCTCCTCGATCGGGGTGATCGGATCCCACGCGTGCGCCTGGTACAGGTCGATCGCCTCCACGCCCAGCCGACGCAGGCTGGCGTCCAGCGCACGCGTCAGGTGAGTACGGCTCAGACCGTGATCGTTGGGTCCGCCGCCCATCGGGAACCGCCCCTTGGTAGCGAGCACGATCTGATCCCGGACACCCGGCCGGGCCTCGAACCACCGCCCGATGATCTCCTCGGACCGCCCCTGCGAGTAGACATCCGCAGTATCGATAAAGTTTCCGCCTCGCTCGACGAATCGGTCGAGCTGGGCGTGTGACAACTTCTCGTCGGACTCCTTGCCGAAGGTCATGGTGCCCAAGCACAGCGTGGACACGACGGTTCCGGTACTGCCGAGGGGGCGGTATTCCATCCTCACGCCTTTCAACTCATCGACTGCGATCTGTCGAGACACCGCAGAACCCGCCCGCCGAAATCGGCGGGGCCAGCATGATGCTCATAGTGCCGGGTGTCGTGCACCCGGATCACCTTGATACCAGCGACGGCGCATCGAGACTCGAAGCGCTGACCGTCGCGCTCGGCCGGGCACCCAGGGGCATGAGGTGTCAGAACGAGCGGAACCGGCGTCAGAGCTTCGTCGCCTCGAGCAGCAGCCGGAGAGGCTCAGCGAGCATCGCCGCCCGCTCCTGCTCCCATGTCGGCAGCACGAGAAGAGGGACATGCGTCTCGCCACCCTTGCGATCGTCGCGGCACTCCCAGCGGCCTGCGCCTGCAGTTCGACCGCCGCGGGCACCACGGCGACGCCACCCGTCGCCTCCGTTGGAACGGCCAGCGACAACGCCCCGCCTCCGTTTTCGGAGACGGGGCGTAAGTGTTTAACCGGGTGACTACGGCTCGGACTCCGCCGGGAAGATCTCGTTCAGCCCAGCCCGGCTGAGGACGGCACGGAAGTCGCGTCGGACGTTGCCCGCGCTGAGCGCTGTCCCGCTCCTGGTGTAGAACACCAGTTGCTTGCCGCCTCGCACGTCGCCAGCGAGGCTATGACGGCGGTCCTGTTCGGACTTGAGCGCCTCCAGCACCGCTACGCACCGGTCAGGGAGTCGAAGCGACCGGCGCGACTTCACGGTCTTGGTGTCGCCGTCTTCCGCACGGAACACCAGACGTAGACGGCGAACTGTTCGTGCTCCCAGCCCACCTCCGACGCTGGGCACCAGGTTTGCCGGCGAGGTAGCTCTCGGGCATCTTGTCGAGGCGTGTAGCGATGCCGCGCCGGTCTTTCAGCCGGATGATCACGACATCACACAGGCTCTAGTAGGCGGTGAGGTACCCGGGCCGCAGGTCAGTGGACTCCATGCCTCAAGTATCACCACTGCCGAACCCCGGTGTCGGTTCCCGCAGGGAGATCAGCGGCTGTATCGTTTGCACTTCAGGGGATTGAGAGAGCCGTCGAGGAGGCAGATCCGCACAAACGCTGCTCCCCCCTTGACATTTGCCGGAACGACGAAGTGGAACAACCTCGTGTCGGCATGGGCCTCGTCTTCGGCTCGGCTGACCGCATGGGACAACGTGCGCCCTCGACTGTTGAGGGTGTACCCGCCGGTGTTCCGGAATTGCCCAACGGTTCGATCAGCTACCGACGTTTGCGCTCCACTTAGGCGCACCGATCGGCCGTACCAGGTAATGATTCCCTCGGTCCGAGTGTTCCCGACTTCCACGTCGAAACGGGTTTTGGTGGCGGCCTGAGCGGCGGGGGCGCTCAGCAGCGTGCCCGCGGACAGTACGGCGGCGCCGAGGGCGGTGACGAGGCGTATGCGCATGCGGTCTCCAAAATGGTATGAGAATGACGCAACCTTACCGGAGGAGCGCCACCCTCGCCGATGCTGTCTGGATCTGCGAGTGACGCCGTGCCCCTGACGTGCCCGACGGAACAGCGGGTAGCGGGGAGTCTGAGGGAACAGCTGAGCGCCATCCGGAAACACGGCGACGATGAACCTCTGTCGTGCGGGAGCTAAGGTCCGCAGCAGCCGCGAGTGTCTAACTGCGCGACAACCGCGACGAACGTTCCCGCTCGGTTGGGGCCTTCCAGGGCAGCCAGTAATGCCAAAGGTGCTGGCGAAACACGCGCGTAAGTCACCTGAAAAGCGGAAGGTCCGCGGTTCGACCCCGCCCCTGCCCACCATATGTGACCTGCTAAGAGAGCCCCGCAAGTCATGTTCTTCAAGAACAGCGTCCGACCTGCATGATCGAGGTCGGACGCTGTTCGGTGTGTGTCTGGTTGTGTTCGGTCGTCAACGGGTGGCCGTGCCGAATGCGTGCCCAAGGAATGCGGAAGACCTCTCGCCGCCGCGATGAACACCCAGATGCCCACCATGAGCAGAGCCCGGCGGGGCAAGGTTCGGCGCAAGCCGCGGACCCAGCCGCCCAGACCAGCGTGATTCTTCACACCGAAATAGACGGCGCCCAAAGCCCAGGCCACAACAAAGATCAGGACACAGGCGCCGATGAGAGCGACGAGTACGGAATGAAGAGAGTCCATGGCTCAAGGCTGCGCCGCGCCCGAAGTGAATCACCACCACCCACAGGCCGAGTCGGAAGACTCCACCCACAGGTGAAGACCTGTTGCGCTTCTCGGGCTGTTTTCAGTTACGGACGTAGAAGGGGGCGAGCGTGCTCCGGGTGTGGGTGATGGCGCGGGTGGCGCTGGCTCCGAAGTGGGCGATCACGCTGAGTTGCTCGCGCAGGTGGAGTACGGGCATGCGGGCGGTCCAGCCGGCTGGTGAGGGGTTGCGTTCCTGGTAGCGGGCGAAGAACCGCTGGGAGGCCGCGGGGCGGGGGCAGCACCGCAGCATGGACAGGTCGACTTCGGCCCAGGTGCGGGAGATGGCCGGGTCGATGACGGTGATCCGGCCGCCGGGCCGGCTGAGCAGGTTGGCCGCCCACAGATCGCCGTGGGTCAGGACCGCGGGCATGGCGGGGATCACCTCGGGCAGGCGAGCGCACAGGCGTTCCACGGCGCGGCGGTCGGCGGCGGTGAGGGCCTGCTCGGCGAGTGGCTCGGCCAGGTAGCGCAGCAGCCGGTGCTGGGCGAAGAACTCGTGCCCGTTGGCGGTCCAGGTGTTGACCTGCCGGAGTCGGCCCAGGTAGCCGTCATCATGCCAGCCGAACCGGTCACCGGTCGTGCTGCGGTGCAGGGCGGCCAGGTCATCGGCGAACGCTTCCCAGGACCGTTCGCTGTCATCCCGGTCTGGCAGAGCTTCCAGCAGCAGCATCCGCCTGGTCACCGCGATTACCCGAGGGGTCGCCACGCAGCCGGTCCCGGCCAGTGCGGCCAGGCCGTCGGCCTCGGTCTGGAACAGGCCGGGGACCGCGTCGGCAAGGGTCTTGCCGACCATGTGCGTGCCGTCCGCGCAGGTCATCAGCCAGGTGTCGGCGACGGCCCCGCCGGACAGCCGCCGGACCACGCTGACACCGTCGGCTCGGCCGAGCGCGCGCAGTTCGCTGCGCAGGACGTCGTCGCCGGCGTCGCAACCTGCGGGCCTGGACATCGTCAGCCGAGGTGCTGCGCAGGACGCGCCTCGCCACGGATCCAGTCACTTCCGTCCCGGCGAATCTGACAGTCCCATCCCATGTCCCGCAGCCGGTCTTGCAACGCCTGGGGGTCCACGAAGTTCTTCACGATCCGGAACTTCCCGCCGTCTCGCAGCCGCCGTTCGACGATCTCCTCGGTGCCCGCAACGTAGGTTTCTTTCTCGCGGACATTGACGTGCTCGTCGATGAACAGCACTCGTCCATTCTCGGCCAGGAGACGCCGCAGCATCCTCCAGAACTGTTCGAACCGGCTCATCGGCACATGGGAAAGCCAGGCCGAGAAGAAGATCACATCGAACCGGTCATCCGTCGTCCACGAGAAAACGTCGGCGATCTCGAACGTGACGTTGCCCGACCTCACCCGATCACGGGCGATGGCCACCGCCTCGGGCGCCGCGTCGATCGCCACGACCGTGTCGGCCACGGCCACGAGCGCCTCCGTCCATAGGCCGGTTCCACAGGCGATCTCCAACACTCGTCGGCTCGGACGCATCTGCGCGACCAGCCGCGCGATGCGCTCACGAGCCGCCGCGACATCCCCGTACGCCGTCACGTCGTACTCGCTCGCACGGCGACGGTAGTAACCAACCTGATCGGCCAGAAGCTCGTCCATGGCCTACACGTCATCACGTGGCGGCGGCCGCCGCCATGGCCGAGTCCGGCAGGAGCCCGACCCAAGACGCCTGCTGCCGCGGAAATCGACAATCAGCTACCGGACAAACGCGGAGCGCTGGACTTATTGACACTTTGTCGAAGTAGGAGATTTCCGGCGTACTTGACCAAACCGCCCATGTGACTAGAGGGTGGCACGATGCCGCAGGAACCATCGATTCGTGTGCCTCCAGCCGCTGGAGCACTCGAGGAGAGGAGAGGACCGGGATGGTCTTCCTGGGAATCGTTCTGGCCGCCGCCGCCGTAGCAGTGGGCGTCGGGGTCATCGCCGACAACTCGTCATCTGCCTCGCTCAGCATCTTTGGCCACCATGTGCCCGGAGTACATACCACCGCACAGATATTCATCGCCGGGGGGATCGTCGCGGCGTTCGTCGTCGTGGGCCTCGCGGTGTCCTTGCTCTCACTACTACGTTCCATGCGCGTCCGCCGCGAGATCCGTGACCTGCGGGATGAGCGTGAGGAGTCGATGTCGGCGCTGGTAACGAAGAATCAGCAGTTGGAGAGGGAGCTGGCCCGCACCCGCGGTGGTGCCGGGAGCGCATCGGTGACGAGCCAGGTACCCGTCACCCACCAGGGTCGTGAGCCCGAGCCGGCGTCCCCGTTCTTCGACCACTCTGCCTGACCCTGCAGCTCCTACACGCGAGAGGCCCCGCATGCGGGGCCTCTCGCGTGTAGGAGGGGCGGCGACTGCGAGGCGCCCTGCCGACCGTGAGTGAGGCGGAGGCGCCTTCTGGCCATCGATGGCGTCGATCGGGGTAAGAGGGGTGCGCTGTGGTCGTACGACGGGAGACGCTGTGGATCACCCCAAGACCGCGTTCGTACTGGGTGGTGGCGGACTGCTGGGCGCCCATGAGGTCGGCATGCTGCGGGCGCTCGCCGAGGCGGGGATCCGGCCGGACCTCGTCGTCGGGACCTCGGTCGGCGCCTTCAACGGGGCGTTCGTGGCCGCGGACCCGGCGAACGCCGCCGATCTGCTGACCAAGGCATGGCAGGGCGACGGGGCGGGCTCGGTGTTCGCCGGCTCGTTCCTCAGCCGCATGTCGACCCTGATCCGTTCCGGCACGCACCTGCACTCGACCGAACTCCTGACGGCCGCGCTGAACGAGATGATCCCGGTCGACCGGATCGAGGACCTCGCCGTGCCGTTCCGCTGTGTGGCCGCCAACATCGAGCGCGCCGAGGCGCGGTGGTTCACCAGCGGCCCGCTCGTCCCGGCGGTGCTGGCCTCCTGCGCGGTCCCCGGTGTCCTCCCGCCGGTCCGCATCGGCGACGAGCACTTCTACGACGGCGGCCTCGTGCACAGCATCCCCGTCGGCCGGGCTCTGCGGGAGGGGTCTCGGACGGTGTACGTCCTGCAGGTCGGCCGTATCGAGACTCCCCTCACCGCGCCGACCAGGCCCTGGCAGGTGGGGCTGGTCGCCTTCGAGATCGCGCGGCGGCACCGGTTCGCCGAAGAGATGGCCGAACTGCCCGATGACGTCACCGTCCACGTCCTGCCCACCGGGTCGCCCGGCCAGAGTGCGGGCCTGTCCCAGCTGCGCTACCGCGATGCCTCGCGGGTCGAGTCGAACATCGAGCGGGCGTACGCGGCGAGCAGTTCGTACCTGGCGACCCTGTCGGATCAGTGACCCTCCGTGCTCCCCCCACGGTGCGTCAGGCGTCTGGCCCTTCCTCCGCTGCTGTTCGCGGTGGCGATCGTGGCGGTGGCGGCCTCTCCACTGCTGCTGCTCATCGGCGTGGTGGCCTCGCGCGGCCGCCATCGGTTCCTGCGGATCGCGGTCGTCTCGGTCTGGTGGCTCGCCCTGGAGTGCGTCGTACTCACGGCGTGCCTGTTCCTGTGGGTGCGCGGCGGGCCCCCCGAGGCCGTACGCACGCGGCACTACGCGCTGTGCGGATGGTTCCTCACCCGTGTGTACGACGTCGGCGCCCGGATGGTCCGGCTCGTCGTCGAGATCCAGGAACCGCTCGACGTGGCTGCCGGGCGCCCGGTGATCGTGCTCAGCCGGCACGCCGGGCCGGGCGACTCCTTCCTGATCGTGCATTACCTGCTCAACGTGTACGCGCGCCGGCCGCGGATCGTCATGAAGGCCGCCCTGCAGCTCGATCCCTCGGTCGACGTGCTCTTGAACCGGCTGCCGAACGCGTTCGTGCCGGGCGGTCCCGCGCCGCGCGAGCGGATCGTCGACGAGATCGGCCGCCTGGCGGCCGGGATCGGCCCCGCGGACGCGCTGCTGATCTTTCCCGAGGGCGGGAACTTCACGCCGCGGCGCCGTGTGCGTGCGATCCGCCGGCTGCGTCGGCAGGGTCGGCCGCAGGAGGCCGAACGTGCCCGGAGGATGGCCAACGTCCTGCCGCCGCAGCCGTCCGGTTCGCTCGCGGCGATCGACGCCGCGCCGGACGCCGACGTCGTCTTCGTCGCCCACACGGGGCTCGACGACCTCATGACCGCGGGTGACGTCTGGCGGCGGATCCCCCTGGAACGGCCGCTGCGCGCGCGGTGGTGGCGCGTTCCACGCGAAGCGATCCCCGAGGACGACCGGGAGCGGTGGCTGTTCGACTGGTGGCAGACGATCGACGCCTGGATCGCGGAGAACCGGGCCCGGACCGCCGAGTGAGCGGCGACGACGGTCAGTCGAGGAGGCGGCGGAGCAGTACGAGCGTTTGTGAGAGTTGCGCCCGCTCGGCGTCGTCGAGTCGGCCGGCGATCGCGTCCGTGAGGTTCTCGTGGCCGGCGTCCCGGCGCTCGACCAGCAGGCGCTTGCCGTCGTCCGTGATGACCAGCAGCTTGCGTCGTCGATCGCCCGGGTCCGGGGTGCGCCGTACGAGCCCCCGGTCGACCAGACCGGCCACGGAGACCGCGACCGACTGGTGAGTGATCTTGTCCAGCCGGGCCAGGTCGGCGACGGTGTGCGGGCCCTCGCGATCGAGCCGTTTCAGGATCGAGATCTGCGACAGCGTCACTTCGCGAGCCGGCGATACCGTCCTGACCTGCCGGACCAGCGCGCCGACCAGGAACTGCAGCTCATCGGCGATGGCTGCGGCGTCCGGCCCGGTGGCCGCGTCTCCACCGATGGCCACCGCTCCTTCTTCCGCGCTTGCGGAGTTCCGTCTCATATCCGCTAAAGTACAGGAAAACTGCGCAGTTCAGTTGCGCATCGTCGTGACTCCGAGGAGTGAGGCTCGTGGCGAGCGATGACGCTCTGGTCGCTGGTCGGCTGAGGATCGGCGGGAGGGAGCGCGGCTTCACGGTCCGGCTGCCCCGAGCAGCGCCGGATGACCCCGTGCCGCTCGCGCTCGTGCTGCACGGCAACGATCCGAGCGCCGGCGGGTCGCTGATGCGCGAGTGGACCACCTTCGACGAGCAGGCCGATGCCTGGGGTCTGGCGGTCGCCTACCCGGACGGTCACGGCGGGTGCTGGGCGGACGGCCGTGGTGTTACGACGGCCGACGAGGCGGGAGTGGACGACGTCGCCTTCCTCCGCGCGCTCATCGACTGGTCGGCCGAACGGCACGGCACATCGCCGGATCGGGTCGTGATGGCGGGCATCTCCAACGGCGCGTTCATGGCCCACCGGATGGCGATGGAGGCGAGCGACCAGGTCGCGGTGCTGGCGGCCGTCGCCGGCGGGCTGCCCGCGGCCCTGCGCGACCGTCAGCCGACGCACGCCGTGTCGGCGATGCTGATCCACGGCACGGCCGACAGGCTCGCACCGATCGACGGCGGGTACTCCCGTCGCCGCGGACCGGGCGGCGAGCTGCGAGGCCGCACGCTGTCGCTGCGGGAGACGGCCGAGCACTGGCGCACCATCGACCGGTGCCCACCTGGACCGGGCGAGACGCACACCACCGAGTTCTCCAGCCGTACCACGGCCGGCGGCGGCGTCGGCGGAACCCGGGTCGTCGCCTGGACGGTGTTCGGAGGCGGCCACACCTGGCCGGGTACGCCGACCCCGCCCGAGTGGGACGAACCGGCCACTGAGGAGTTCGACGCGGCCGAGGAGATCTGCCGCTTCGCCCAGCCCCTGCTTCTTCCCGCGGACGCCCGGCGGCTCTGACCCCACCTTTGTAAAGGAGATCCCCCATGGCAGTGATCGGCAAGTTGCTGAAGAACCGGCGAGCCGGGCAGGAAGGCCTCGCCTGGAACTCATCGAACCTGGCCGGCGCGGACACGCTGACCCTGACCAGCCCGGACTTCGAGAACGAGGGGACGATCCCGACCCTTCACGCCTCGAAGCGACTGGGCGGCGAGGACCTGTCGCCGGCCTTGGCCTGGTCCCCGGCGCCGGAGGCCACCGGGCAGTTGCTGCTGGTCGTCGAGGACCCCGACGCGCCCACACCCGCGCCGTTCGTCCACTGCGTCGCCCTGCTGGACCCCTCCGTGGCCGGCCTCGACCGAGGGGCGCTCGACGCCGAGAACCCCTCCGACGGCGTTCGCGTACTGCGTTCGGGCATGGGCCGCGGCTACCGCGGCCCGGCGCCGATCAAAGGTCACGGCCCGCACCGGTACGTGTTCCAGCTCTTCGCTCTCGCGGAGCCGATCACCGCGGCGGCGAGCGGTGCCGCCCTGGACTCCGCGAAGCCACACGACGTAGTGGCGGCCGCGGGCGGCGTTCTCGCCCGCGGCCGTCTCGACGGTTTCTACGAACGCTCCTGAGCCGCCGGCCGAAGGCGGGTGATCCTTCGTCGGTACGACGGCTCGGTCACAGAGTGCGGCTGGTGGAGGACTGGAAAGCACCCTGGGTCGGGAAGGTGACCTTGAAGTAGTAACCGTGGCTCTTGGGCACGGAGAACTGGAAGGCGCCGTTCCGGCCGAGGGTCGCGTGACGTGAAATACGTCTTCGGCGATTCGATCAGCTTGATCTCGCAGGAGGAGGGCACGGTCCTGGTCGCCTTCGAGCGCGGCGAGGAGCGTGCGTTCGACTTCGTGGTCGGCGCCGACGGCGTGTACTCGACCGTACGGCGGCTGGCGTTCGGCCCGCACCCGGAGTTCGTGCGGCACCTGGGCATGTCCGGCGTCGGCTTCACCACCGCCAACTACCTCGGTCTGGAGCGTAGAGGAGTGCTGCACAGCGCTCCGGGCCAGGCCGCGTACGTCTTCAGTGCCGGCGACGCCGAGCGGATGACGGTCAGCCTGTCGTTCGCCACCGACTCGCCGGACATCGACCTGCTCGACCGGGACCGTCAGCAGGAGATCGCCCGCGAGCGCCTCGCCGGAGCGGGCTGGGAGGTGCCCCGCCTGCTTCATGAGATGACGGCGGCGGACGACTTCCTCTTCTCGTCGGCGTGCCAGGTGCAGCTGGACCGCTGGTCCGAGGGCCGGGTCGTGCTGGTGGGCGACGCCGGCTACTGCGCCGCGCCGACCTCCGGCATGGGTACGTCCCAGGCGCTGATCGGCGCCCACTCGCTCGCCCGTCACCTGGCCGGATCCCCTGGTGACCACACCGCGGCCTTCCACGCGTACGAGGAGGAGGTTCGGCCGTACGTGACGGAGAACCAGAAGCACGGGCGGGAGGCCGTCGCGATGTTCGGCGGCTGACCTGCGGATTTCCAGCCTGCACCACCTCGACCGGGCAGGGCGCTGGAGCGCGTCTGGGCAGGTGACAGGAGCGACCCGGGGGGTCGCGCGGTGATGCGATGTTCCCGTTCGCAAGACCGCCCCGCCACCCCCTGGAGGGTCCTCCCGATGAGCACGTCGATCGCGCCGACGCCACCCGGCAACACAGCCCACGCCCACGCCCTGGAACACGGGCGCGGCCCGTTCGGGGCCGTCCGGCGGCACCCGCTGGTCGCGTTCTTCGTCCTGGCGTACGCGGCGAGCTGGCTGGCCTGGCTGCCGTACGTGCTGTCCGCCGACGGACTCGGGGTCCTGGCCTTCCACTTCCCGAAGGTGCTGGGCACGAACCAGCTCACCGGCGTCCTCCCCGGCGCGTACGTCGGGCCCCTCGGCGCGGCACTGCTGGTCACGGCGATCACCAGCGGGCGGGAGGGGCTGCGCCAATGGCGACGGCGGCTGTTCCGGCTGCGGGTGCGCTGGTACTGGTACCTGATCGTGCTGACCGGCGTCCCCGCCCTGCTGGTGGGCGGCACCCTCCTGCTGCCCGGCGCCGTCGACGGCCTCCGCACGCCCTCGGTCGCGGTCCTCGCCGCCTACCTGCCCATGCTCCTCATCCAGATCCTGACCACCGGCCTGGCGGAGGAGCCCGGCTGGCGCGACTTCGCCCTCCCGCTGATCCAGCGCCGTCACGGGGCGGCCCTCGGCACCCTGATCCTCGGCGTCGTCTGGGCCGCCTGGCACCTGCCGCTGTTCTTCACGAGCTGGTCGCTCGCCGGCACCCGGCCCGACACGGCCCACTGGTGGATCACGGTCGGCACCTTCGTCACGATGGCGGTGGCGATCAGCTACCTCATCACCTGGGTGTTCAACCACACGAATGAGAGCCTGCCCGTCGCCCTGATCCTGCACGCGGGCAACAACACCGTCGCCAGCCTCGTCCTGCCGGAACTGTTCAAGAACACCCACGATTCGTGGATGCTCACCGCCGGCACCATCGGCTACGGCTCCGCCGTCGTGGTACTCCTCATCGCCACCCGCGGCCGCCTCGGCTACCGCGGCCCCCGCGACTGACACACCCGCCGAGGCTCCACCGGAGGCGTTCCCGGTGGAGCCTCGGCGCATACGTTCGCACCTCGACGCCTGGGCGGCCCCGGAAGTAGGGCGCCGAAGATCTTTCCTGCGGGCTCGCGGTGAACTACCGTCTTGGCACCCACGAGCCAGGAGTCCGCACGATGCGCAACTCGGTACGCACCGCCCTCGCCGCAGCCGCGGCCACGCTCGGCGTGGCCGCGTGGTCGGCGGCCCTGCCGGCGAACGCCGAACCCGCCCCAGGGGGTGGGGCCCTGCACTCGCTCCGCAGCCCGAACGAGAACTTCTACTTCGTGATGGCCGACCGCTTCAAGAACGGTGACACGGCCAACGACACCGGCGGTCTCGGGAACGACCGGCTGGTCTCCGGGTTCGACCCCACGAACAAGGGGTTCTACAACGGCGGCGACCTCAAGGGGATCGCGTCGAAGCTCGACTACATCCAGGGGCTCGGGACCAACGCGATCTGGCTGACCCCCAGCTTCAAGAACAAGGCGGTTCAGCTCGAGGACGGACCGTCGGCCGGCTACCACGGTTACTGGATCACGGACTTCACGCAGATCGACCCGCACCTCGGCACGAACGCCGACTTGGCGGCGCTGGTGAAGGCCGCGCATCAGCGCGGCATGAAGGTGTACTTCGACATCATCACCAACCACACCGCCGACGTGATCGGATACAAGCAGGGGGCGCGCACGGCGTACGTCTCCAAGGACCAGAAGCCGTACCGCACCGCCGACGGCAAGCCGTTCGACGACCGCGACTACGCGGGCACCTCGACCTTCCCGAAGCTGGATCCGAACACCTCGTTCCCGTACACGCCGGTGCTCGACGAGAGCGAGAAGCACCTCAAGAAGCCGGACTGGCTGAACGACGTGACGCTGTACCACAACCGCGGGAACACGACGTTCACCGGCGAGGACTCGCAGTACGGCGACTTCTTCGGGCTCGACGACCTGATGACCGAGAACCCGCGCGTGGTGCGCGGGTTCATGGACATCTACGAGACCTGGATCAAGGACTTCGGGATCGACGGCTTCCGCATCGACACGATGAAGCACGTCAACGACGAGTTCTGGCAGACGTTCGGGCCGGGCATCGTGCGGTACGCGCGGGAGCACGGCAAGCCGGACTTCTTCATGTTCGGTGAGGTGGCCCTCGACGGCAGCGACGCGGCGGCGAAGAGCTTCACCTCGCACTACACGACGCACGACAGGATGCAGGCGGTCCTGGACTTCCCGTTCCAGAGCGCCGCGCGCGACTTCGCGTCGCGGAGCGGGGAGAACGCCGGGCTGGCGAAGTTCTTCCAGAACGACGACTGGTACACCGACGCGGACTCCAACGCCTATGAGCTGCCGACCTTCCTCGGCAACCACGACATGGGGCGCATCGGCTACTTCCTCAAGAGCGACAACCCGAGCGCCCAGGACGCGGAGCTGGTCGCACGCGACCGGCTCGCGCACGAGCTGATGTACTTCTCGCGCGGCAACCCGGTCGTCTACTACGGCGACGAGCAGGGCTTCACCGGCACGGGCGGGGACCAGCTGGCGCGGCAGACGATGTTCGCCAGCAAGGTGCCGGAGTACCTCAAGGACGACCTGCTCGGGACCGACTCGACGCACGCGGTCGACAACTTCAATCCCGGTCACCCGCTGTACCGCACGATCCAGGAGCTCGCCGCGGTCACGAAGCAGCACCCCGCCCTGCGGAGCGGCGCGGAGCAGGTGCGCTACGCCTCCGACGGCCCCGGGATCTTCGCGTTCTCCCGCGTCGACCGCACGCGGCAGCGGGAGTACGTCGTCGCGCTCAACAACAGTGGGACGGCGCAGTCGGCGTCCATCCCGACGTACGTCGCCGACGGCGGCTTCACGAAGGTGTACGGCACCGGGGCGGCCACGCTGCACAGCAAGGGCGACCGGACCCTCGACGTGACGGTGCCGCCGCTGTCCGCGGTGGTGTACCTCGCGGACGGCCGGATCCCCGCGTCCAAGGCCGCTCCGGCGATCCGGCTCGACGCGCCCGCGCCGGCGGACGTGTCCCACGGCCGCATGCACGTCGCCGCGAACGTCGCCGGCTCCTCGTTCGCCGAGGTGACGTTCCAGGCCAAGGTCGGAAACGGCCCGTGGCAGACGATCGGCACCGACGACAACGCGCCGTACCAGGTGTTCCACGACACCAGCGGCTACCGGACCGGCACCCCGCTGCGTTACCGCGCCGTCGTCCTGGACAACGCCGATCACACCCGCTGGAGCGGCGTACGGTCGACGGCCGTGCCGGCGCCGTCGGTCACCGTGGCCGCCCCGAAGGACGGCGGCACCGTGACCAGCATCGACCCGGTGACCGTGCAGGCGAACGTCGACCCCGAGCGGGCGACGCAGTCCGTACGGTTCCAGCGCAGCGTCGGCGGCGGCGCCTGGGCGGACCTGGGCACGGACACCTCCTCACCGGACTACGTCGTCACCGACGACGTCTCGAAGCTGCCGCTGGGCACGCAGGTCCGGTACCGCGCCATCCTGCTCGAGCCCGGCTCGCGGCCCGTCACGAGCGCACCGGTCACGGTGACGACCGCCGAGCCGAAGCCGGCGCGGGACCACGTGACGGTGGCCGGGTCGCTGCAGTCGGAGGTCGGTTGCGGCGGCGACTGGGATCCGGCCTGTGCGAGCAGCCGACTGGCCTTCGACACGACCGACGGCCAGTGGCACGGCACGTTCACCCTGCCCGCCGGCGACTACGAGTGGAAGATCGCGATCAACGACTCGTGGAACGAGAACTACGGCGTGGGCGGGGCCGCCGGCGGTGAGAACCTCAAGCTCAGCGTGCCGGCGGACGGCGCCAAGTACCGGTTCACCTGGAACCAGGTCACCCACGTCCCCTCGGTCGAGAAGGTCTCCTAGTCACGAGGAGTCAGGGTAAGATCACGTTTTCCAGGCGGCCCGATCGCCTCGGTGTACCCGCAGGAGAGCGGCCGGCAGCGGGGACCGGCGACCATCACCGAGCTGCGGTACGGGAGCCGGGACGAGTCCCGGGCGGCCCGGGACGGCTACTGGTGGCCGGGCGACGACCGCGCGGCGCCTGACGTCCCGACGCCGAGCCGGGCCGAGCAGGACGTCTCCTCCGGGGCCGTCTCGACGTTCAAGGGCCGGGCCGTGCCGAAGGGCGGCTGCGGCGGCGAGGTGGACCGGACGCTGGACGGCCCGGACGCCTACATGACCGCCTTCCGGGCCGCGAACGAGATGGAGATGGACTCCTTCCACACGACCCGGCGGGACCCGAAGGTCAAGGCGGCGGAGAAGACGTGGTCCGTCTGTATGAAGGACAAGGGGTACGACCTCCCGGCCGACGTCTTCGCCGCGTCGGACCGGCTCCACCTGCCCGACGTCAGGCCACGGCCGAAGCCCGGCGACAAGGAGATCAAGGTCGCCGTCGCCGACGCCCGGTGCGTCGACCGGTCCCGCGTCGCCGTGGTGTGGAACGCCCTGGAGATCGCGTACCAGCGTCGGGCCATCGCCCAGGACCCGCCGAAGTGGAGCGGGATCCAGGCGGTGTACCAGCGCCGCTTCCGCAGCGTGGACCGGGTGCTGGCGGCGCACCACCTCGCGTGAGCGGTCAGGCCGCGGTGCCGAGAAGGGACTCGGCGATCGCCGTACGGGCGTAGAGGACCGAGCGGCCGGCGCGGTGGGCGCTGACCATGCCGGCGTCCCGTAGTGCCGTGAGGTGCTGGGAGACGCCCGCGGCCGAGATGCCGGTGCGGTGGGCGAGCTCGGTCGTGGAGGCAGGGGCCTCCAACTCGGTCAGCAGGAGGGTACGGGAGCGGCCGAGGATGGCGGCGATCGCCTCGGCACGCTGCACCGGGCGGTGCTCCCACAGCGTGCCGATGCCGCGGGCGGGATAGGCGAGCTGTGGCGGTTCCGGCGGGCAGGACCAGGTGAGCACCGTGTCCGCGAAGACGGACGGCAGCAGCACCAGTCCCCTTCCGGCGGTCTCCCTGGAGAGGATGCACTGTCGACGGACCATCCGCAGGGTGTTGTCGTCCCAGCTCAGCGACTTGTGCAGGTCGTTGAAGAGGTGTGCGGTGCCGCGCTCGGCGACCTGGCGGGCGCGGTGGAAGACGTCGGCGTCCAGCACCGCGCGGATCCTCGCCCAGTACGGCGCGAGTGCGAGCTCCCAATATGTCTCGATCTCCGCGCAGACCTGGGCCAGGTGGGACTCCGGATCCGCGCGCATGGCCGCGCGGCGTGGCTCACCGAGCAGGTCGATGTCGTGGAGGACGAGTTCGACGGGAGTGGCGCGGATGGCGGCCAGCTCGGCGTCGAGGGTGGGCGCGGGCTCGCCGGGGGACGGGGTGAGGAAGTCGGCGAGGTGCCCGCTGGCCGGGATCAGCTGGGCGAGCCAGCCGGCGTCGAGCCCGGCGGCGGCCACCCGCGGCCGTACCTGTTCGAGCCAGGGGCGATGCACCGGATGCGGGGAGCCGGTGATCAGGAGCCGGAAGCTGGTGACGACCTCCCACATCGGGGAGACGGCGAGCCGGGTGAGCGCCAGGTCGTCCGCGGAGAAGGCCAGTTCGGACTGCATGGCTCCCCTTGGATTCGGTCATGCCTTAATCAATGGCCGTGAGTCTACGGCAGCCGCAGGATTTCGGTCATGTTCTCCACCTTCAGCGGGCTGCCCCGTACCGTCTGGATCATCTTCGCCGGGACCATCGTGAACCGGATCGGCTACGTCGTGACGCCTTTCCTCGTGTTCTATCTGGGGTCGCGCGGCGTCTCCACCCGGCAGGTGCCGTACGTGCTCGGCGCGCTGGGCGCGGGCAACCTGATCGGGCCGGCGGTCGGCGGGCTGCTCGCCGACCGCGTCGGGCGGCGTCCCACGATCCTGGCCGGGCTGCTCGGTACCGCCGCCGCCCAGGGCCTGCTGTACGCCGCACCGAACGTCCTCACCCTGGCGTTCGCGGCCGTGCTCCTCAGCGGGGCGGGCAGCATGGTCAGCCCGGCCACCGGTGCCCTGATGACCGACACGGTGCCGGTCGACGGGCGCCGCAGGGCGTTCTCGCTGTTCCACTGGGGCGTCAACATCGGCACGGCGGTGGCCGGCGTCCTCGGCGGGTTCCTCGCGGCACACGGCTATTGGCTGCTGTTCCTCGTCGACGCGGTGAGCTCGCTGGCGTTCGCCGTCATCGCGGTGACGCTGCTGCCCGGGGGGCGCGGCAGGGCGGTCCGGGCCGGTTCCTCCACGGGCGGCGCGGGATACGGCGTGGTGCTGCGGGATCCGCTGATGCGGGCGCTGCTCCCGCTGTTCGGCATCGCACTGGCGATCTACTCGCTCACCGAGGTGGCCCTGCCGCTGGCGATCCGCGACGACGGCCTGTCGACCGCCACGCTCGGCGTGATGGCGACGCTCAACGCCGTCCTCGTGGTGGTCCTGCAGCCGGTGGCCCTGCACGTGCTGTCGCGGTTCCGGCAGGTGCCGGTGTACGTGGCCGGCAGCGTGCTGGTGGCGGTGGGCATCGCCCTGACGGGAGTCGCCCACGACCTCTGGGCGTACGCGGGGACGGTCGTGCTGTGGTCGGCCGGCGAGGCGACGGTCGGCGGCGTCCCGGGCTCGATCGTGGCGGGCCTCGCGCCGGAGGACGCTCGCGGCCGCTACCAGGGCGCCTTCCAGTGGACCTGGGGCATCGCCCGGTTCGCCGCGCTCTCTGTGGGCACCGGCGTCTACGCGTCGGCCGGGCCGGCCGCGGTGTGGTGGTTCAGCGCGATCGCCGGCACCGCGGCGGCCCTGGGGGTCGGAGCCCTGGCTCCGCGGATCGCCCGCCGCCAGGCCGCGCCGTTGCCCGTGCCCGCCGCTCCGTCGGCACCGCCCGCCGTGCCCCAGCCCGTCGCCGCGGGCTAGGGCCTGTCCGGGAGGCGGACGTTGCCGTACTCGACGACGGTGCCGTCGGTCCGCAGGGCGAGCACGAAGTCACTGGCCGAGGAGACCTCGATGACGCCGCGCAGCCAGCGCGGCGGGCTCGCCTGGCCGAACTCGTCCCGGCCCCAGCCGACCACGGTGCCGTCCCAGCGCACCGCGTTGACGAACCCGGCGCTGGCGGAGACCTGGCGGATCCCGAAGACCCGGCGGGCGGACGTGACCTGACGGAACTCGTTGCCTCCCCAGCCCACGAGGGTGCCATCCGTCCGGAGGGCGATGCCGAAGTTGTTGCCGGTGGTGATGGCGGTGATGCCGCGCAGGAAGCGCGTCAGGCTCGACTTGCCGAACTCGTCATTGCCCATGCCGACCACGGTGCCGTCGTAGCGCAGCGCGAGGCCGAAGTCTGGACCGGCGGAGACGGCCGTCATCCCGGAGAGCCGGTTCGCCGAGCTGACCTTCCGGAAGGAGTCGCTGCCCCACGCCACCACGGTGCCGTCCCACTTGACCGCCATGGCCCAGTCGCCGCCGGCCGAGATGCCCCGGACGCCGCGCAGCCAGCGCGGCGGGCTGGCCTTGCCGAACTGGTCGTTGCCCCAGCCGACGACCGTCCCGTCGGTGCGCAGCGCGATGGCGAAGTCACTGCCGGCGGAGATCGCGGTGATGCCGCGCAGGAACCGCGCGGAGCTCGCCTGGCCGAAGTCGTCCCGTCCCCAGCCGACGACCGTGCCGTCGGTCCGCAGCGCCAGCGCGAAGTCACCGCCGCCGGAGACCGCGGTGATGCCGTGGAGCCGGACGGGCGGGATCGGCATCGGAAGGGCGTCGGGCCGGCCCGGGGCCGACGGTGTGGCGAACGCCGGACCGGGGGCGGCGCACGTCAGCAGGGTCAGGGCCGCGGCCGCCGCGCGCAGCACCGCACGCCGCCGTGGCGTTCGCGTTCTCGGCCACATGACGATCAGGCTCCCTACGAGATCGGCCGCACGGTGGATGCGACGGATGACGGATCGGCACTCCATGCTCTCGCGCGATCACCGAGAGACACGATCGATTCCGGTCACGACAACGTCAGCAGCCGGAAAGGGAACGGCGCGAGCCGCGCGATCCACCGGCGAAAGGTCCGTCTCATCCCCGCCTGTCGGTGATCTCACTAAGATCATCTTTGTTCAAGATCACGCCGTCTTGTCCGACGGCGCTGTTCCCCCCACTTCCAGGAGACGAACGGGTGCGAAGAATGACGGCGGCGATGGCCGCTCTGATCGCCGGTGCCACGGCCATGGTCGCCGCTCCCGCGACCGCCGGCGCGACGTCGAAGCCGGCGAGCCTGTCGTGGCACGACTGCGGCGGCACACAGAAGTCCGACTGCACGACGATCAAGGTGCCCGTCGACTGGGCCAAGCCGAAGGGCGCGACCTTCGACCTGGCGGTCGGCCGGCTGCCCGCCCTCGACCCGAAGCACCGGATCGGCATCCTGCTCGTCAACCCCGGCGGGCCGGGCGTCTCGGGCATCGACTCGTACATCATCGGGCGGAACATCGCCGACGACAGCGTCCTGCGGCAGCGGTTCGACATCGTCAGCTGGGACCCGCGCGGCGTCTCGCGCAGCCACCCGGTTCAGTGCAGTCAGGCCCTGCTCGACAAGGCGCCGGCCGACTTCCCGAGCACGCAGGCCGAGTACAAGAGCCTGCTGGCGTACAACGCGAAGCTCGGCGCCGACTGCCGCGCCAACACCGGGCCGCTGTTCGACCACGTCGACACGGTCAGCACCATCCGGGACATGGACGCCATCCGCACGGCGCTCGGCGAGAAGAAGATCAGTTACTACGGAGGGTCGTACGGGACGCAGATCGGCCAGCAGTACGCCGAGCTGTTCCCCAGCCGCATCCGCGCGATGACGATCGACTCCAACATGGACCACAGCATCACGTCGGCGTACCGGTACCTGGAGACGGCGACGCGTGACTTCGAGTCGTCGTTCAACGCCTTCGCCGACTGGTGCGCCCGTACGAGCGGCTGCGCGCTGCACGGCCAGAACGTCCGGGCCGTGTGGGACGGCCTGTACGCCAAGGCCGAGAAGGGCACGCTGACCGACCCGTCGAACGGCACGAAGATCGATGCCAACGGGCTGCGGGAGATCGCGTTCAGCCCGATGTACCGGCCGGGCGAGCGCTGGGCGGCACTGGCCACGAAGCTGGCCTCCCTGGCGAACGGAAAGTCCACCGCGCGTACGCTGTCCTCGCCGGCCCGGCCCGCCCACGCGGACCTGGGCGAGAACTCCTACCAGGCCATCTGGTGCCAGGACTGGAAGTGGCAGGTGAGCGGCTTCGCCGAGCTCCAGCGCTACCGGAAGAACCTGGCGAAGGTCGCGCCGCACACGCGCATGTCGCAGTTCTGGAGCGACATCACGAGCTGCCTCGGCTGGCCGTCGAAGGTGACGAACCCGCAGCACCGCCTGTCGGTCAAGGCCGGGACGTCCATCCTGGTCACGGCGAGCAAGTACGACGTGGCCACGCCGCACGTGTGGAGCACGACGGTGGCGAAGCAGATCCCGAGCGCCCGGCTCCTGCAGTACGACGGGGTCGGCCACGGCGACTACCGCAACAGCCCCTGCGCGAAGGGCTACATCGAGACGTACCTGACCTCGCTGAAGCTCCCCGCCGCGGGCACGCACTGCGCGGCCGTCTGGCCCACCGGCACCACGCCGACCACGAAGGCCGCCGAAGAACCGTCACGGCCGGTCCACTCGTAACACGCAGCATCGACGAGAGACCCCGGGCGAACGCCGCCCGGGGTCTCTTCTCTTCCAGGGGCGGCGGACGTCACACGGAACGGGCATGCCCCTCGCCCGCGGCGGACCGAGTGTGATCGGCGTCCGCGGTCGTGGCTCCCGCCTCGGGGTCGGCGCCCTCGCGGAGCGGGTCGGCCGGGCGTCGGCCCTCGCCTCGCCGCCACGCCTCGAACGCCGCCGTGGTGGCCAGCATGATCGCGACACCGAGGATCCAGCCGGCGACGACGTCGCTGACGTAGTGCACGCCCAGCAGCACGCGGCACATCCCGGACACCACGCTGAGCACCGCCGCGGCCGTCCAGGCGACCGCGCGCCAGGCGCCGCGCAGCACCGGCAGCATGATGAGCACGATTGTCGTGGTGCCCACCACCGTCATCAGCGCGTGCCCCGACGGGAACGACGTCCCGCCGGAGTGCGCGATCGGGCTGAGCAGCACGGGGCGCGGCCGCCCGACGGCCGTCTTGAGTCCGGCGGACAGCACACCCGCCACCAGCACGTTCACGGCCGCCCACGCGGCGAGACGCCGCGCGCCCCGGAAGAGCAGCCACGCCGCCAGCGCCAGGACGATCACGCGGAAGACCCAGGGGTGGAAGACGTACGCGGTGGCCCGCAACGGCCCGGCCAGCGCCCGGTGCCGCAGGACGAAGGTGTTCGTGTCGACGGTGGCGACGTCGTCGAGGTGTCGCAGCGGCGCCCAGCGAGCGTTCACCAGGGCCAGCAGGACGACGAAGGGCACCGCGATGAGGAAGACGGCGGCGCAGGCCAACGTCAGCCGCAGGCCGAGCCGCCCGTCGGGGCTGAACCGCCGATACATCCATCGGCGCACCCTTTGTGGCCACATGTCCGAGCCTCTACCCCCCGGTTCTCCGCCGTACCGTCACCCGCGGTCTTCCCCAGAGGAACGCACGACGCGATGTCGATGTCGCCCGGCGGCGACGTCCCGGCGTCAGCGCCGCCCCCGAAGGACGCTCGCCGCGCGGCCCGGAGTCAGCGTCATCGGGGAAGGATTATCGGCGCACGACCGCGCACGCCGTAGCTCCTCGACCTGCAGCGTGAGAGTCCGGCCGTCCCGCTCGGCACGGCCGGCGAGCGCGGCGATCGCCACGGACCTCTGCTGCGTCTCGGCGCCTGGCGTTCGGCGGCCTCGCTCCGACACACCGTGATGGCGAGGACGGCGCGGGTGTAGGCGCCGGCGGGATGGCCGCCGAGGGCGGGCCCACGTCAGCGCCGCCCAAAAGGACTCTCGCCGTACGGCGCGGTGTCAGCGTCGTCCGGCCGGGATCCGTGGCGTACGGCCGGCGTGGTGGCGGCCCGCGGCGGGCGTTCCGACGTCCTCGAGGCCGCGCCGGATGCGCGGCAGGTCGAGGAACCCGGAGACCAGCAGCGCGGCGCTCACCGCGGCCAGGCACCCGCCGACGACGTCGAGCAGGTAGTGGACGCCGAGGTACATGCGGGCGGACGCCACGACGCCGGCGAAGATCACCCCGGCCGCCGTCGCCAGGGGCCGCAGCCGCCCTCGTACGAGCATGCCCAGGAGCAGCGCGACGGCGGCGGCGACGGTGGTGTGCCCGCTCGGGAAGCTCATCGCGTTGTCCGGCGGGATGGCCCACAGCCGCTTCGGCGGCCGGTGCTCGGCGACCAGGGTCTTCACCGCGAAGGCGATCGCGAGCGCGCCGACCATCAGGCAACCGGTCAGCAGCGCATCGCGGCGGCGCCGGAGCAGCCACAGCGCCGCCGGCACGACGACGGCGGCGACGAGGCCCACCTCTGCCTGGGCCGCGAGCGTGGCCGCCTTGGCAACCAGGGTGAAGACCGGCGTCCGCAGTGTGGCGAGGTGCTCGTCGAGGCGGATGTCGGCGCGCGTCAGCGCGGACGTCTTCGCGGCGAGACCCAAGGCGGCCAGCGCCATCAGGAGCAGGACACCTCCCATGATCTTGACCCGACTCGACACGTCCCACCCTCCGGCCGTCCCACGGCGTTCACCGCAACTTCATGATCAAGACACGTTATCGCCGCGATCGCCACGGTGTGCGCCGCACGCGGCACGCGAGGCGGCCAAAAGTTCGCCTCGAGAACGATTTGCGCCATGGGTCAACCGGTGGCAAATCCGGCGACACATGGGAGCGCGGGCGATATCAGGATGGGATTCTCCCAATACATGAAGGGCCGTGCCGTTACCGGCTCGGGCAAGCCGCATACGATGACAGCATTCTCTATAACATATTGCATCCGAGTGATTACCTTGAGTTGACATCGCGGTCACAGTGCCCCTAGCCTTCGAACGTGCGTTCAGCGTCGCAACCCGTTCCGTCCCCAGCCGGTGGCCCTGCTCGCAGGTTCGTCTCGCCGTTCGTTGTCTCGGGGCCGCCGATCGCGATCGAAGACCTGAACTTCGAACAAGACAAGACCCGCGAGAAACACGGTCGCCGCAAGCAGTTCCGGAACCTAATCTCCCGGTTTCCCACCGCCAGGCTGAAGGCCCGCCTGGTGTCGATGGCCACTGGCCACGGTGTGGCGATCGTGGCTGTGGACCCGGCCTACACCACCAAATGGGGCGCCCAGCACTGGCAGAAACCCCTGACCACCTCCAACCGCACGATCACCCGTCACGATGCCGCCGGCATCGCGATCGGACGACGCGCCCTCGGACACCCGATCCGGCGACGGACGACACCGCCCCCTGCTCACCAGAGCGATGAACAGGGGCATCGGACCGTCCAGGCCCCATCAGGTATCCCAGGGCGTGAGGGACCCTGCCCCCGGTTCCCGGACCACGCACACGATGCGCGCCCCCGGACCATGCGGCGAACGCAGGCGACCAGTACGCCCACCACCGTTCGGGGCGCCAGTGAGCAGGAACCAACACCTGCACACTGAAAAGGAACGGTGAGTGATCGACGGCACGCGCGGCCGACTCGAGGTTCAGAGACCATTCATAGACTTCTCTCAGCGAACGCTGCGGCGTCGCCAATACGGTCACCGGCCATGACCGAAACGGCCCTGTCCGAGTCCGGCGCCCCCGCGGGACCGCCCACGCGGCGGTTCTTCCGCTCGGACCCCTCTGTCCTCCTGCTGGTGGCGACCGTCGTGGTGGCCGTCGCCGTCGCCCCGTTCGAGCTGTCGACCGCCTTCGGGCTGCCCGCCCACGCGCTGTTCCTGCACGTCCCCGTGGTGCTCGTCCCCATCCTGGCGGGCGTGGTGATCGCGCTCGCGGTCCGCCCGGTCTGGCGGGTGCGGTACGGGCTCGCGGCGGGGGTCTTCGCCATCGTGACGATGGCGGCGACCGTCCTCACCGCCGGCGCCGGCGAGAAGCTGCGGGACGAGCGGATGGCGCGGATGAAGCAGTTCGGCGGCGGCGCCGCCCGCGCGCCTCAGGGCGGCGGTGCCCGCGCTCCCCAGGGCGGGGGCGGCGAGGGCTCGCTGCTGGACCGGCACGCGGAGCTCGGCTCGCAGCTGCGCCTGCTCGTGGCCCTGCTCACCCTCCTGCTGGTCGTCCTGGTGATCCTCGCGCGGTACCAGGCGGCCACGTCGGAGGGCCTCCTGGCCCGCCCCGTGATCGTCACCGCGGTCGCGGCCGTCACCGTCGTGGTGGCGATCGTGTCCGCGATCTGGGTGGTGCGCACCGGCCACCTCGGCGCGGAGATGACCTGGCACGTCGGCGGCGAGGGACCCTCGGGCGGAGCGCCCCGTCCCGGCTCGCCCTGACCTTCGGGCGCCGAACGCCGAGGACCGGACCGGGACCGAACCGGCCCGGTCCTCGGCGTATGAGCGCCCGGACCGCGAGCGTGGCATGCGCGGCGTTCCGGAGCGACCGCCGTAGGGGACGCCTCCTAGCCGCGCCGACACCTCTGCGTCGCCACACGTGTAGACCCGTGACGTCGGTGGCAACATAGAGTCGTCGATTGAACACTCTTGGTAGTCGATTGGAGACGGGTTGGCCCGGAGGCGGCGAGCGGGGGACGGTGCGCTCCGGATGGCACGAGCGGCGGCCGTCATCCTGTGGGCGCTGACCGTGACCGTCGTCCTTCTCCTGCACGGCACGGCTCCGCACGGCACCCACTCCGGGGGCGCGCTCGTGTCCCTCCGGGCCGATCGGCCGGCCCTCGGCCCCTGCCAGGCCGCCCGGTCGGCGCATCACCTGCGTTCCGACCCCGGCGACGGAGGTCGGCCCGTTCCGTGGGGCCACTGCGACGCCACGCTGCACCGCGTGCCCGCGCCGCCCTCCGGCCACGGCGGGCAGGCGCCCCGAGGCTGCTCCGGGCCGCCCACCGAGGTGAACCCAGCCGCACGCTCGGCCGCTCCCCATCGGATCGTGCGGTCGACCCGACTCGCCGCCGACGCCGCACCGGCCCGGCTGCAGGTCTTCCGCTGCTGACAGGCGGCTCTCCCGTACCCGCGCGACGACGACCGGTCACGCGCGACGGGAGCTCCGGTCCGCCTCACCCGTCATCAGCGCGAAGGACGCACCATGCAGTCACTGATCGACCATGCCCGCAGTTTCCACCAGCAGGTCGCCACGCGACGGGGGCCGTTCTCCCCTCCCCTGCCCGACAGCAGGCCACAGGCGATCTTCGTCTCCTGCTCCGACGCCCGCGTGGTCCCGACGCTGCTCACCGGCTCCGCCCCGGGGGATCTGTTCGAGCTCCGGACGGCGGGGAACGTCATCCCGCCCCACCGGGTCGGGCGGCTGACCGCGGAGGCGGCCACCCTCGAGTACGCCGTGGTGGTCCTCGGCGTCCCGGACCTCATCGTGTGCGGCCACACCCGGTGCGGCGCGGTGCGCGGCCGCACCAGCGGCCGGGCGCTCCGCCAGGCCCCGACCACGCGATTCTGGCTGTTGCACACGCACCGGTGGCGCGGGATCCCCGAACGTACCCAGGAGGATCCGGGGCGTTCCCACCTCGTCGCCCAGCTCGACAAGCTCCGCCGCTATCCATGGGTGGCGCGGCGCCTGGCCAACGGCACCCTGCGGCTACACGGCTGGTTCTTCGACGTCGAGACCGGCGCGGTGTGGCGGCACGCCCCGGACACGGGCGCCTTCGTACCGCTGTGACCCGGTCGGCGGGTCCCCACGCCTTCGCCTCAGCGAGGTTCGCACCACCCGAGGGTATGCTCACAGCGTAACGGATCAGTTACACAGAGAGACGCCATCGGTGGGGTCGGTCCTCGCCTCGCCGTCCGGCTCGCCGGAGGACGGCAGGGAAGGGCCGGGCCGCCGGGGCCACCGCGTCACCCGACGCCGTGGGCCCCGGCGGCCGATGGTCGGGGCCCGTCGGGGGGCGGGCGGGGGGTGCCATGTTCGGGAGCCACAACTCGGTGACGACGGCGTCGCGGCGTTCGCTGCTGCGCCGGCTGTCCGCCCACGAGTCGCCGCTGCGCCGGATCGACTGGGTACTGGTCAGCGCCGTGGTCATGCTGACGCTGATCGGCACGCTCCTGGTGTGGTCGGCGACCCGCCCGGCCCTGCTGAGCGCCGGCCGCGACCCGCAGAGCTTCCTCAAGAAGCACCTGCTGACGGTCGCCATCGGCCTGGCGCTCGCCACAGTGGTCGCGGCGCTGGACTACCGGCTCGTCCGCGCGTACGCCCCGATCCTCTACGGCCTGTCCTGCGTCGGCCTGATCCTCGTCCTGACCCCGCTCGGATCGACGATCAAGGGGCATCACTCCTGGATCGAGCTGGGCGGCGGGTTCCAGCTCCAGCCGTCGGAGTTCGCCAAGGTCGGGCTCGTCGTGGTGCTCGCCGTACTGCTCGGGGAACCGCGCGACGCCCAGACCGCGCCCGACACACGCGACATCGTGGCTGCCCTCCTCCTCGCCGGACTGCTCGCCGGGTTGATCATGATGCAGCCGGACCTCGGGACGACCATGGTCCTCGCCGTCGTCGTCCTGGCGATGGTGGCGATCTCCGGGGCGCCCAAGCGCTGGCTCCTGGCCATGGTGGGCGGGGCCGTGGGCGGCGCGATCGCCGCATGGCGGTTCCACCTGCTCAAGCCGTACCAGATCAACCGGTTCATCGCCTTCGCCGACCCGGCGGCCGACCCCAAGGGCGCCGGTTACAACGCCGCGCAGGCCCGGATCGCCGTCGGCTCGGGCGGCCTGACCGGGCAGGGGCTGTTCCGGGGGCAGCAGACCGGCGGGCACTTCGTTCCCGAGCAGCACACGGACTTCATCTTCACGGTCGCCGGCGAAGAGCTCGGCTTCCTGGGCTCGGCGCTGATCGTCGTGCTCGTCGGCGTCGTGCTCTGGCGCGGCCTGCGCATCGCCGCCCTGTGCGCGAACGGCTTCGGGATGCTCGTCGCGACCGGCGTCGTGTCCTGGCTGGCGTTCCAGACGTTCGAGAACATCGGCATGACGATCGGCATCATGCCGATCACGGGGGTGCCCCTGCCGTACATCTCCTACGGCGGATCGGCGACGCTCGCCAACATGATCGCCTTCGGCCTGCTCGAGGCCGTGCACCTACGGCAGCGGGCGTTCGCCTGACCGACGCCGGACGGCCCCGGCACCATCGCGGTGCCGGGGCCGGGGTCCTCCGCCGGCCGAGACCGGGGCCGTATGCCGAGGGTCAGGGCCGTCGCCGGTGTCCTACCGGACGGTCTTCCAGAAGGCGCACTGGTGCTCGGTGGCGTCGTCGACCGAGCCGATCCGGGCCGGCGCCAGCGTCCGGACGTGGCCACCGGCCGCGTACGCGGGCCAGCTTGGGGCGCCGTCGGCGACCGGCGTGCCGCCGTGGGCGAAGGCCGTCCAGTAGCCGATCATCGTGGCCGCGAGGCTCCGCTGGGCGGCGGACAGGGTGACCGGGGTGCCGTCCGGCCGGTTCACGTCGAACAGGTACGTCAGGTCGGAGATGTGCGAGGCACCGGCCGGGAATCCGGCGGGGACGGCCGTCCAGGTCGGCGCGTTCGGGTCGGCGAACTCGTACGCGTGCACCGGCGTACGGCGCGCGATGGCGTCCGCGTCGCGCAGGACCGGGCAGGCCGTGGTCCGGTCGGTCTCGATCGCCGCCCAGGCCAGGGCCGGCGCCCACTGGGCGCCCGCCTCCGTGTAGGCGGACGGCGGGTAGTGGCGGCGCACCTCGGCCGCCTGCGCCCCGTACGCCTGGTCGGTGAGCTCGACGTACCGCTGCTCGGTCATCGGCGTCCCGCCGATCGCCGGGTTGACCAGGGCGGCGGTGACCATGCGCCCCTCGTCACGGGTGTGGCCGATGACGACCGGCACCCGGGTGAACCTCCCGGCGCGGATGGCCGCCTCGGGGTTCCGGGGCAGGGTCGGCGTGCCGTACGCCGCGCTTCCGAACTCGTCGGTGTGCGCCAGGAGCCGGTCGGTGCCGAGCCCGCGCAGGCACGCGATCGCGTCCGCCTGATCCTCGCAGCCGAGCGTCTTGGCCAGCGCGCCGCCCTGTGCGTCGATCTCCGTGAGCGGCTTCCACTTGGTCGTGGCCGTCGTCGCCGGGGCCGGCTGCCCGGGGTAGAGGGTCGGGGTGTAGCTGCCGCAGCTCGCGCTCTGGATGACGGCCCTGTCGAACAGGCCCTTCGCGGCGGGGGAGGTCAGCTGCCCGCACGTACTGACCGCCCCGGCCGACTGGCCGACGAGCGTGACGTTGCGGGCATCGCCGCCGAAGGCCGCGGCGTTGTGCCGGATCCAGCGCAGCGCCGCCTGCTGGTCCTGCAGCCCGAACGTGCCCGAACCGGGCAGACCCGCGTGGCCGAAGAACCCGAAGATCCCGAGCCGGTAGTTGATCGTGACCACCACGACGTCGCCCTGCGCCGCCATCCGGCGCGGCTCGAACTGGCTGCCCGACCCGGTCGTCAGGTCACCGCCGTGCACGAACACCATCACCGGCTTCCTGCGCGCCGCCGACGCGTCGCGCGGTGTGGTGACGTTGAGCGTCAGGCAGTCCTCGCTGACCGTGCTGCCCACCGGCCTGTTGTACGGGCCCTGGGCGCACACCGGACCCGGCTTCGTCGCGTCCCGGGCCTGGGACCAGGGGGTCACCGGCCGGGGCGGCGTCCACCGCAGCGCGCCTACCGGGGGCGCGGCGTACGGGATGCCAGAGAATTCCCGCACGTCCGATCCGACCGTGCCCAGCACCGGTCCGGACGTCGTGGTCACGAGCCGTCCGTCCTCCGCCGCCCGCGGGCTCCCGGCGGCGAGGGCCGGAGCCGCCGTGAGCGCCGCCGCCAGCACGCCGGCCGACGCCGCGATTCCGATCCTGGCCGCGTTCCGCATGTTCTCGTTCGTCGTCATGACCGGAAGCCTGGGCGACGGCGCTGACCGGCCACGGACCACCCGCTGACAGTCGGCGCACCACCCTGTCAGCGGCCCCAGGGCGGTCCGGTGGGCAGGGATCCACCGGACACGCCCTGGTGTACGACGGCGTGCCGCGAGATCGTAGGGGCGACAGCGCGAGGAGGTCGGTATGGCGCGCGACGGGCGAAGGTTCTCGTTCAGGGCGACGGCGCACAGCCGGGCGGATGCCGCGACGCTCTTCCGGCTGGTGGCGGACGGCGCCCGCTGGTCGGAGTGGGCCGGCCTGTTCGCGCCCCGGTCGTGGTGGGAGCGGCAGGGCGACCCGCCGCCCGGCGGGATCGGCGCGATCCGCCGCCTCGGCCTGTGGCCGATCGTGGTCCGCGAGGAGACGGTCGCCTACGAGCAGGACCGGCTGCACGGCTACACCATGCGCACGCCCACCCCGGTCCGCGACTACCGGGCGGAGGTGCGGTTCGAACCCCGCGACGGCGGTGGTACTGACGTCGTCTGGCAGGGGGCGTTCACCGAGCTGATCCCCGGCACCGGGCCGCTCGCGGAGCGGGTGATGCTGGCGATCGTCCGCTCGCTGACCCGCCGGCTCGTACGGGCGGCCGAGCGCCAGGACGCGCTCAGGGCGCCGGGCTCCTGAGCCAGGGCGTGTCTGACAGATCCGCTGTCCGGCTGCGCGGCGCTCGCTACGAACGGGATCTGTCAGACACGCCCTCGGGGACGCGGTCGAGCTCGATGCCGAAGTGGGTGCGGTAGGCGGCGAGCACCTCGGCGTCGTCGCCGAGCTCCTGTTTTTCGCGCTCCTCGCCGACCGTACGGGTGAGGGTGCGGCCGCTGAGCGTGATCCGGCCGGTCTCGGTGAGCAGCGAGCACACGAGGGACCGGGTGAAGTGCGACTCCGGTGACGTCCGGTGCCACCAGCAGCCCGCGATGAAGTCCCGGAGCGTGCGCGGGCGCGTCTCCAGGCGGTAGACCGGTCTGCCGTCGTGCAGCACGTCGAGGTCGCCGTCGGCGGTTTCGACGATCCGGAAGACGCCCGCCGGGTCCGCCTGGTCGCCGCGCTCGTCGATCCGCAGGGGATGGTGGGTGTGGCTGCCGAAGCCGACGTCGGCCAGCCAGGGCCCCACTCGCAACGCCATGTGGTCGTACGGGATCCCGGGGCCGTCGTCGCCGAACACCCGTCCGGCCAGCGGCGTGACGTCGTAGCCGAGCGCCGACAGCAGCGCCCCGAACGCCCCGTTGAGTTCGTAGCAGAACCCGCCCCGGCGCCGGTCGACGACCTTGGCGACCAGGGCGTCCTCGTCGAGGACGATGTCCTCACCCAGGTGGATGGCGAGGTTCTCGAACGGCACGGTGCGCATGTGGCGCAGGTGCAGGTCGCGCAGTGCCGCGGCGTCGGGGCGCGCGGGCCGCTCCGCGCCGATGCGGGCCAGGTAGTCCTTCACCCGGGTTTCGTCCATGCCCTGATTCACCCACGCCGGGACGGCGCCCCGCCATCGGTCGTGGGTCGTAGGGCTTTCAGCGGAAGAGCGCGCTCTTCGGGCCCATGATCATCCGGTCGTTGGCGACGAGGGTGCGCATGACGGCGCGCAGCTTCGACTCCTTGATCGAGATGCAGCCGGCGGTGGGCGTGACGCCGCCGACGTGGAAGAAGATCGCCGAACCGTACCCCGACTTGGCGTGCGGCCGGTTGTAGTTGATCACGACCGCCTGGTGGTACGGCCCACGGCGCGCGGTGGCCGACAGGTCCTCGTCCGTCGAGCGGCACTTCGCCGCCGCGTAGTAGTCGTTGTAGTGGCTCTTGCCCGAAGTCGATCCCCAGCAGTCGCCGCTGCTGTGCAGCGTGCGGTACTTCAGCTTGGTACCGGGGTTACCGAGGCCGAACGCCTCGGTGAGCGTGAAGGAGCCGGTCGGCGACTTGCCGTCGCCCTCCCGCTTGGCGCCCGGCCGGGCGAAGGCCTTCGTCCCCGCGCGCCCCGTGGTGGCGCTGACCTTCTTCCAGGACTTCCCCTGCTTGACGCACTCGGTGACCACGACGTGGTTCGAGGAGTACGCGGAGGAGATCGCGAACACCACGTGCTTGGCCGACCCGGTTGAGTACTTCAGCCTGCCGTGGTTCGCGGCCGAGCACGGGTTGAAGGTGGCGGCCTGCGCGGCGACGGGCGCGAGAGCGGTGAGCGTGACCCCGCCCGCGAGGGCGATCGACGCGAGAAGGGCGGTTCGTTGCTTTTTCACGGTGAAATCCCCCAGCATGTTGGCGGATGACAGCCTACGCATCGGCAAGCAGGCGATCTAGGGTGTGGCCATGACAAATCTTCCGGAGCGGCGCGATATGCGCATCTCCGACGCCGAGCGCGATCAGGTCGCCGCGGTCCTTCGGGAGGCGGCGGGAGAGGGTCGGCTGGACTTCGAGGAACTCGACGAACGCCTCACGGCAGTCTACGCCGCGAAAACGTTCGGCGACCTGGAGCCCATCACCCGCGACCTGCCCGAACCCGCGGCCCGGCCGGCCGCCGCCCAAGGTGACCGGTTCGGGGGCACGCCCGGATCTCGGACGTTCCTCGGGATCATGAGCGGCTTCCAGCGCAAGGGCGCCTGGGTCGTCCCGGAAGAGCTCACCGCCGTGGCGTTCTGGGGCGGCGGGCAGCTCGACCTGCGCGAGGCGCGGTTCGAGACCCGGCAGGTGACGATCCGGGCGTTCGCCGTGATGGGCGGCATGGAGATCATCGTCCCGGAGGACGCCGAGGTCCACGTGAACGGCATCGGCATCATGGGCGGCTTCGACCACCGCGCGAGCGGCGTGGGCTCCCCGGGAGCACCGAAGATCATCATCACCGGGTTCGCGTTCTGGGGCGGGGTCGGCGTGACGCGCAAGGCATCCGACGCCGAACGACGCCGCAAGCTGGAGGAACGCCAGGACGGACAGCGTTCCATCGAGGACTGAGCCCCGGCGCGCCCGGTCGTCGTCCGGACGGCCGCAACGGAGCCTCGGCTCCGGCAGGCCCGTTCACAGGCTGGCTCCCGGACGGCCGCAATGGAGCCGGGCTCCGGCAGGCCCGTACGCGATGCTCGGTGAAGGCATCGGCGAGCGGCCGGTTCGCGGCGGCCTTCACCGAGCACGCGTCGACGGCTCACTCCTGCGGACGCGCGTGCCTCGGCAGCAGGAACACCGCGAGGAAGGTCAGGCCGAGCAGGCCGACCTCCACCCACAGCGTCAGTTTCATCGCCTCGATGAACCCCTTCCGCAGTGCCGTCCGCCCGACCTCGGCGGCCGCACGCTGCGCCGGGAGCCCCGCCGCACGCACCTCTCCCTCCGCGCGGACGCAGGACGCCGGAACCGACTCGGCGTCCTTGGCCACCGCCCGGTCGTGACCGCACGCGCGCAGCCCGGTGACGAGCCGATCCCGCTGCGGGCCGGAGACTCCCGCCGCGGCGAACGCCTTCGGCCCCGCCGTGTCCGTCGCCGTGGCGACCTGGCCGCCGAGGATGCCGAAGAAGATGGTGCCGAGAACCGCGACGCCGAGGGAGCTGCCGAGCTGCTGGATGGAGGTCAGCGCACCGGACGCCGAGCCGGTCTCGTGCTGCTCCACTCCGGCGAGCACGGTCTCGAAGAAGGGCGCCATCAGCAGGCCCATGCCGGCGCCCGTGACGAGGAGCGCGGGAACGAACTCCCACGGGCCGACGTCGGAGCCGGCCAGGTGCAGGGTGAGGACGACGCCCGCCACGCCGAGGGCCATCACCAGGGTGCCGCCGTGGATGACCCGCCGGCCGAACCGCTGCACGGCCTGCGCGATGCCGAACCCGATGACGACGCCGGCCGACCACGGCACCGTGGACAGACCCGCCCGCAGCGGCGAGTACCCGAGGCCGATCTGCAGGAAGAGGCTGAACACGAGCGAGAACCCGGTCATCCCGGAGAAGAACACGATCCCGACGATCAGCCCACCGGTGAAGCCGCGCTTGCGGAACAGGCTCGGCACGATCAGCGGGTCGCCGCCCCCGCGCTGCCTGCGACTCTCGTACCACCCGAAGAGGCCGAAGACGGCGACACCGGCGGCGATCATGAGGAACGTCCATGCCGGCCACCCGAGCTCGCGGCCCTGGACCAGCGGGTAGACGAGGAGCAGTGAGGCCACTCCGGCGAACACAACGCCGACGAGGTCGAGCCTGGGCGGCCGCGCCGACCGCGACTCGGGCAGGAAGCGCAGGCCGCCGAGGACGGCCAGCAGCCCGAGCGGCAGGTTGATGAGGAAGATCATCCGCCATCCGGTGCCGAAGAAGTCGGCGTCGATCAGCCAGCCGGCGAGGATCGGCCCGCCGACCGAGGACAGTCCCATGACCGGGCCGAACATCCCGAACGCCTTGGAGGACTCCTCGTCGGAGAACATCTCCTTGATCACGCCGAGGCCCTGCGGAAGCATGACCGCCCCGAACAGCCCCTGCAGCCCGCGGAAGGCGATGAGCGTCTCCGGCGACTGCGCCAGCGCGCACAGCAGCGAGCAGGCCGTGAACCCGAGCGCGCCGATCACGAACATCCGCTTGCGCCCGACGACGTCGCCGAGCCGCCCGCCGGTGAGCAGGCCGATCGCCATCGCGAGGGTGTAGGCGGCCCCCAGCCACTGCACCGTGCTGACGCCGCCTCCGATGTCGGCCCGGATGGACGGCGCCGCGATGCTCGTGATCATGGCGTCGAGCATGTCCATGACCTCGGCGGCCAGCAGGACGAAGAGCGCGATCCAGCGCCAGCGGTACGGGGGCGCTGCGGTGGAAGGCCCGGCCAGGGCCGTTTCGGTCGCGGCCACGAATCTCCTCCAGTCATGACGGATTAACTCGATCAGCGAGAAGATATATCGCGTTTGTCGAGACAGTCAAGACATATCGCGTTTCCGTCGAGGTGCCGGTCTGAGACGCGAGCGCCCGGACTCTCGCCGGCGCTCTCGGCCACGAGAGGTCGGCGGGTCAGCGTTCGAGGTCGGCCAGATGGGTGGCGGCCTCGTCGATGGAGTCCTCGGCGAAGACCGCGATGCCGTGCCGCTCCAGCAGCGCGGAGGTCACGCCCTCGCCCGGCACCGACGCTCCGCTGAACGTCCCGTCGTACACGCGGGCGACCCCACAGGACGGGCTGCTCTCCTTGAGGATCGCCATGCGTACGCCATTCGCGCGCGCCTGCTCGAGGGCCTGCCGCGCGCCCTCGAGGAAGTAGGCCGTGACGTCCTCGCCGTCGCGGGTCACCACCCGGGCCCGCCCGTCCAGGACGTCACCGCCGAGGCCGCCGCGGATCTCCGCGGGCGGACGCGGCACGGGCAGCCCGCCGTGCACCTCGGGGCAGACCGGCACGAGACGCCCCTCGGCCCGCCACCGCTCGAACACGCGGTGGTCACTGCGCTTGCCGGTGCCGTCGTACCGGACCGGCCGGCCCAGGAGACAGGCGCTGACGAGGATGCGTTCCATCACATTCAGCGTAGGTCACCACAGAAATACACGGATGTGACCACGGTCTCATACCTCGTCGTCACCCGATCGTGCCAAGCTTGCGATCATGAGTTCGATGCAGGCCGATCTTCGGCGGGGACTCTCCTTCGTCCGCCGGGTCGGCAGGGTCGATGACGCCGTCGTCGAGCCTCCTCTCCCGCCCGCGCGGGTCGTCCACCTGCCCCGGCGCGGCGAGGTCACCGTACGGGTCGTCGAGGGCCCCGCGCCCGTCCTCCTCCTGCACGGCTGGGCGCTCACGGCCGACGTCAACTTCTGCCATCTCATGCCGCACCTGTCCGAGGGCATGGTGGCGATGGACCACCACGGACACGGGCGAGGGCCGAGCCGACCGGGGAAGTTCCGCGTCGACGCGGCGGCGGACGATCATGCCGCGCTGCTGGACGCGCTGGGGATCGAGGAGGTCGTCGTTTGCGGCTTCTCCCTCGGCGGGCCGGTGGGACTCGAACTCGCGCGGCGCCACCCGGACCGCGTCGCCGGTCTCGTGCTGCAGTCCACGGCCCTGCGCTTCGACAGCCCCACCGACCGGGTGACCCGGCCCCTGCTGAAGGCCGCCCGGCCGCTGACCCGTTTCGACATCGGCCGTACCGCCCCGCTGCGCTACTTCAGCGACACGCGCAAGCGCAGCGCGGAGACCGAGCGGCTGTGGCCCTGGCTGCGCCGCGAGCTCGTACGGGCCCATCCCCGCGCGATCGTGGACACCATGCTGGCCGAGTACGAGTTCGACTTCCGGCCGCACGCTCCCCTGGTCGCCGGCCTGCCCACCGCGGTCGTGGTGACGACCCGGGACCGCGCGGTGCCGCCCGCCGACCAGCGCGACATGGCGCGGCTGCTGGACGCCGAGGTGCTCGAGATCGACGACGACCACGACGTGTTCCTCGCCGACCCCGAGACGTACATCGCCACGACCATGGAAGCGATCCGGCGCGTCACCGCCTGACCGCCGACCGCACGCTCACGCGCGACGCGCTCGCCGTACGGGGGTGTCATCGCCTGACGTCGTACGCCCCCTTGCGAAGCCGCCCGCCGCACGCCCAGCGCGTCACCGCCTGACCGCAGCCGTACGCCCCCGTGTGACGCCATCCGCCGAACGCCCTCCGGGGCGTCATCGTCTGAGCACGCGCCAGGGCCGGGCGGAGGTCACCAGCGGGCCGTGGTGTTCGTCAGGTACTCCGAGGTGAACGCGGTGCGGTCGCCGGCCCGCGTGCCCGGGACCGGGAACAGCCGCGCGGACAGCGGCTTGCCGAGGCGTACGGCCAGGGCGGTGACGTCCAGGAGCAGCCGGGCGAGGGCATCGGACGAGGAGTCGCCCGGCAGCGGCACGGTGTCCAGGCCGGTGCCGCAGACCGAGGAGTACGCCAGCAGGTCGTGCAGGCCGATCCGGCCCTCCTTCCAGCGCCGGGCGAGGACGACGTCCTCCATCACCGGGAGCATCAGCCCGTTGTAGCCGCACGTCGGCAGGCCGGTGCTGCGCAGCCCGGCGGTCAGCGCGGCGGCGACCGCGAGCGTGCCGGGAGCGCCGAACTCCCCGGTGATCTCCTCGAACGCCGCACCGATGCTGTCCGCGCCGTTCGGGGCCGGGGACAGGTCGATGCCGCCGAACCGCACCCCCAGCTCGGCCGCCACCCGCTCGGCGAGGCGGACCACCGGAGCGGCCTCCTCGGTGAGGGCCCCGGCGAAACGCTCGGTCAGACCGTCCAGGCCGCCCGCGGCCGCGCCGACCGCGATGCTCGCGCCCTGGAGGCCGACCGTGAGGTTCGCGGCGCGTTCGTGGTAGGCGGCCGGGAAGAACGGGCCGCCCGGCGGAACGCACGCCAGCGCCGCGAACCGGAAGTTGCCGAAGCCCTCCTCCGTCTCGTTCGCCAGTCGCAGCATCGCCTCCGCCGCCGGCCGGGCCGCCGAGGTGTTGCCGTCGAGACGGACGGTGAGGTTCAGGGCGTCGTTGCCGATGAGCAGGTCCGGGATCGTCTCGACGCCCGACGTCGCGGGGCCGAGCGAGCAGTACGTCAGGCCGGCGTCGTCGAGCGCGGCCTGCAGGTCACGCGCGTACGCGACGGTCGGCGTCATGTCGTCGAACACGGGACGCGTGGACAGCCGGAGGGTCTGCACCTCGTAGCCCGCCTCGCGGAAGACCGCCTCCGCGCGGCGCAGCGCGTCCGCGCCCTTCGTGACGACGTCCGCGGCCAGCGGGTGCGGCTCGGGCACGCCGAGCGTGAGCGTACGGATCGGGACCATGCTCAAATGATGTCAAAGAACCCGTCGGCCACGAGATCGGGCAGCACCGCGAGGGCACGGTCCTGTACGGCCGCGGCGTCCGTTTCGGTGAGCTGGGCGATCGCGTCGAGCAGCGGGCCGAGGGGCAGGTCGCCGTCGCAGGCTCCGGCCAGCGCGGCCTCGACCGTACCGACCTGCGCCACGCGGTGCAGCCCGCGCGTCTGCCGGAGCAGGATCCGCTCGGGATCCTCCACGCCGGGCGGGCCGATCTGCTCCTGCACGATGCCCGGCGCGGTGCGCAGCGTCGTCGCCGGGGTGAGGTGCGGCCGGGCTCGCACGACGTCGCGGACGTAGGCGCCGACCGGCTGGTCGATGGCGTGCCGCAGCTCCTCGACCCGGACGTCCTCGCCGCCGGAGTTGTGCAGGGTGATCCAGCCGAAGCCGATCCCGGTGACCTTGTTCGCCTCGAAGTAGTCGAGCCAGGCGTCGTAGCGCCGCCGGTACTCCGCCGAACCGGCGTCGAGCGAGTCGCGCAACCACAGCTCGGCGTACTCCGCGGGGTCCTGGACGTCGCGTTCGACGACCCAGCCGTCGACGCCCTCGATCCAGTCCGCGACGCGTTCGCGCCAGTCCTCGCCCTCCACGTGCAGCCAGTTGGCGAGCAACTGGCACCAGCCGTCCGGCGCGAGGTGGGCCGGTGCCCGCCGGACCAGCCGCCGGCAGAGCTCGTCACCCGGCAGCCCGGACTCGCGGTATTCGAACCGGAGGTCCGGTGAGATCACGAACGGCGGGTTGGACACGATGAGGTCGAACGTCCGGCCCTGGACGGGTTCGAACAGCGACCCTTCCAGGAGCTCCGCCTCGATCCCGGACAGCGCGAAGCCAAGCCGGGCGAGGTGGAGGGCGCGCGGACTGACGTCGGTGGCGGTGATGCTCCGGGCCCGGTCCGCGAGGTGGACGGCCTGTACGCCCGATCCCGTCCCCAGGTCCAGGACGTCGCCGACCGGACCGCGGACGACCAGCTGCGCCAGGTTGCCCGACGCCCCGCCCTGGCCGACGACGTGGTCGGGGCGGAGCCGTGCGTCGCCCGGCCGTGCCTTCAGGTCGGAGACGACGTGGCCCCGGGCGGACGGCGGGTCGCCGGGCACCCCGGACGCGGACTCCACCGGTTCGACGTGCAGGAGCGCGCGGACCTCTCCGTTCGACCGCTCGACCAGGCCGAGGGCGGCCAGGTCCTCGAACGGCAGGGCCGAGTCCGGAACCGGCACCTGGAGCCAGAACAACCGGACGAGCGTCTCCAGGGTCGTGCCGCTCCGGGTGGCCCGCAGGGCGGGGACGATCTCGTCGCGGGCCAGCGCCGCCCCGGCGACCGGGCCGAGCAGGTGCCGGACCCCGGCGACGGTGTAGTCGGCGTGCTCGAACAAGCCGCGCACGCGCTCGGCGGCACCCTGGTCGACGGACATCCTCAGCCCAGGAACTTCACGAAGCCGTTGGCGAGGGCCTCGGCCATCTGCTGGCGGCCCTGCGGGCTCTTCATCTTCGCCGCGTCACCGGGGTTGCGCATGTTGCCGCACTCGATGAACACGGCCGGCCGCGTCGAGACGTTCAGGCCACCGAGGTCGCTGCGGACGTCGATGCCGTCCTTGCCGAGGTAGGTGGAGTACGGGATGCCGGTGCCCTGGTGGAAGGCGTCGCGCATGTCCCCGCCGAGCCGCTTGGACGGCGCGATGATGGCCCCGTTGTGGCCCTTGATCAGTGCCGGCTCGATGATGTGGAAGCCGTGTCCCTTGGCCGGTGCCCCGTCGCCGTGGATGGCCAGGACCGCGTCGGCGTGGGCGCGGTTGCCGATCCGGGCGCGCTCGTCGACGCACGGCCCGACGCCGGTGTCGCTGGAGCGGGTCATGACGACCTTGGCGCCCTTCGCCTTCAAGATCTTGGCGAGGCGGTTGGCGACGTCCCAGGTGAACTCGTGCTCGCTGTAGTTGTCGTCGGTCGAGGTGCCGGTCGTGTTGCAGGCCTTGTGCCCGTTGTAGATGTCGACCTGCTTGTTGATGATCTCCGGGTGCTTCGCGTTGCCGCCGTTGTGGCCGGGGTCGACCACGATGACCTTCCCGGCGAGGGAGCCCTTGGACGCCTTGCTCGGGGACCCGCCGCCAGGCGAGGGCTCTCCGGGTGCGATGCCGGCGGGCTGGGAGGAGGACGCCTTGGCCGACGGCGGGGTCGCCGAGGCCGCAGAGGAACTCCCGGTCCCGCAGGCGCTCAGCGCGGCACCCGCGAGTACGGTCATGACCAGGGCGCTCAGCGCCCTGCCGGAGCGAACCGTGGAATAACGCATCAAGCCCAGTGTGCCAAACGCCGGGTAATGCCGTGTCCTCTCCCCGGAATCGCCGAGTACCGCTCCCCGGAACCGCTGAGTGGCCGCCGCCGCTCCCTCCGCGCTGAGTCGTGCGACGGCGGCCACGATCGGGCGGGTCAGCGGACGACGCTCTCCTTGCCGAGCAGGGCGGCGAGGGCACGCGCCTCGTCCGCGTCCAGGCCGAGCACCACGCGGGGCCGTCCCCACGGGTGGTCGATCGAATGGGCCACGTACCCGGCGACGGACTCGGTGACCTCCTCGATCAACCCGCGGGCGTGCCGCCACTGCGACCACGCGCTCTCCAGCTCACTCGCCGCGCGCTGCGCGGATGACACCAACTCCGGATCACGCACGATCGGCCCCCAGGATTCCGGCGAATACCCCGTCCGCCGCCCGGCGGTCTCCGCCCCGGCGCCGCGGCCCTCCCCCCGGTAGGGCCGCGACAGTCCCGATGGCGACCCGCCGGGCGGCCGGTCACGCACCCATTAAGGCGGCCGCGCCGGCCCGCGGCACGGGGGTTCGGCGAGCCTTGGCGACGCCCTTACCGACCGGAGACCGCGGCGGGACCCGGGAAGCCCTCTGGGTAGATCAGCGATGCCCTACGTAGATCTCGCGACGGCTGAATCCGCGGTCCGAGCCCCCAGCGCGGGCCTGGGTCCCCCGGGACCGGGGCCTCAGTGCGGGACCGGGCCGGTGGTCGAGCGGATGACCAGGTGCGGTGTGACGAGGGTCTGCCGGGGCTGCCGGAACGGGTCCTCGATGCGGGCGCAGAGGCGTTCGGCCGCGACCCGGCCCATGTCCCGGCGCGGCTGGTCGACGCTCGTCAGGGCGATGTGGCGGATGGCGGCCAGGTGGGTGTTGTCGTATCCGACGATGGAGATGTCGGCGGGGACGCGCAGCCCGCGTTCGTCCGCGGCGGACAGCACGCCGGTGGCGACGAGGTCGTTCGGTGCGAAGATCGCCGTCGGCGGCTCGTCCCGGGCGAGCAGTTTCCGCGCGGCGCGGTAGCCGCCCTCTTCGGTGAAGTCGCCCGGCTCCACGACGATCCGGTCGGCCAGGCCGTGCCGGCGCATCGCCGATTCGTACCCGGCCCGGCGGTAGTGCGCGGTGGTCGAGGGGGCGCCCTCGATGTGGGCGATCCGGCGGTGGCCCAGCTCGACGAGGTGGTCGACCGCGAGCCGGGCGCCGAGCTCGTCGTCGTCGACGACGATGTCGACCCCCTCGATGTCGCGCTCGCCCACGACGACGACGGGGACGTTCTTCGCCGTCTCGGTCAGCGTGTCCGGCACGACGCTGAGGAGGACGAGCCCGTCCACGCGCATCTCCAGGAACGCCTCGACGGCCTCCGCCTCGAACTGCGGGTCCCAGCGGCCGCTGCCGACCAGCATGCGCAGGCCCGCGCCGTGCAGGCTCTCCTGCAGCCCGTCGAGGAACTCGGCGAAGAACGGGTTGTGCAGGTCGGCCACCAGCGCGCCGATCAGCCGAGTGCGTCCCTCGACCAGGCTTCGGGCGACCGCGTTGGGGCGGTACCCGAGCTCCCGGGCCGCCTTCAGCACGGCCTGCCGGCGGGCGTCGCTGACGTGCGGCGACCCGCGCATGACGAGAGAGACCAGCGATTTCGACACGCCGGCACGCTCGGCCACGTTACGGATCGTCGGCTTCGCCGCCGGCACCTTGGGCACGGCCGCCTCCTGGCGTGGGTCCTCGGGCATGGGGGATCTCCTGTCCCAGCGACCGCCTGAATCAGGGACAGATACCGGCGGACCGCCGCAAGGGAGGAGATGCCATGATGCCCTTACATCGCCTCCGACGCCCGTGACCCTGAGTAAGGGGCATGCACGAGTGGGAATTCGGGCCGGGTCACTACATCGCGCCCGTGCGCTGACCAGCCGTTGACGGAGTCACCGCGCGGAAAGCCCGCTCCGATACGCTTCCAATGTGGCTGATCGCGCAACCACTCCGGAAGGCCAGGCGGAGCCGTCCCGGCGTTCTTCCGGCGCCCGGCCGGGAAGGCGGCGTCTCAGCGTCGACGAGCGACGCGAGGAGCTGATCTCCGCCGCCCTCGAGCTGTTCAGCGACCGGCCGCCCGAGGAGATCTCGATCGACGACGTCGCGGACGCCGCCGGAGCCTCCCGCGCGCTCGTCTACCACTACTTCGGCGGCAAGCAGGAGCTCTACCTCGCCGCGCTGCACACCGCCGCCCGGCAGCTGAACGAGCTGCTCGACCCGCCGGCGGAGGGCCGGGGCCTGGAGCGGCTGGCGGTGTCGCTGCACCGCTACTTCGACTTCGTCGAGCACTACGCGGCGGCGTTCGTCGCGCTGTTGCGCGGCGGCCCGGCGTACCGGACCGGTGAGATCGGTGAGGTCATCGAGGGCATCCGCAGCCTCGTGATGAGCCGGATCATCGCCGCCATCGGCGTGGAGGAGCCCGGCCCCGTCCTGCGCATCACACTGCGCTCGTGGATGGCCTCCGTGGAGACCGCCGGCCTCGACTGGCTCGAACACCGCGACATCCCCCGCGAGGAGCTCGAACGCCTGCTCGTCGACCATCACGTCGTGCTACTGGACGTCGCCGCCCGGCACGACCCCGACGTGGCGGCGCTGTTCGACCGCCTGTCCCGGGAATCCCGGACCGGCTGACAGTACGGACGCCCCGCCCGGTCTCGGGCGGGGCATCCATCACCTGGAGTCCGTGCAACCCCCCGGCACGGTCCCGAAGGAACGGGACCGGTCGAACCTCACGGAAGCTCCCCGATCTCCGCGAGCGGCGGTGACCCGCCACGTCGCGGCTCATAGCGACACGCCCGGCGCCCTGCCGACCGTGCGCCCCCCAGTCGAATCGTCGCCGACGGGTCCGTGCGGCTCGCCGACGACTGATCGGGGTCCCTTCCGACTACTCCGACCGCTGCTGCGGGATCCCCCCCAGCAGAGCGCGGACCTCGGCCTCGCGGTAGCGCCGATGTCCTCCCAGCGTCCGGATTGACGTCAACTTCCCGGCCTTCGCCCAACGGGTGACGGTCTTGGGGTCGACGCGGAACATCGTCGCCACCTCTGCCGGCGTCAGCAGGGGCTCGGCCTCTGGCGTACGAGCTGACATTTGTGCGGCCTCTCCTCCGTGGACCGATGACAGCGATCCAGCGTTTGAACCTCGCGCGTGCCACTGATGTCTCTTATGGTCTGGATGGACCACTTTGACATCACAAGACGTAACCATGCCACCACTGAGCGCAACAGGCAAGTCCCTGATAGCAACTCTGTGATTTTTGGTGGTCGAGTCACGCTGCGTGATTCTAGCGACACGTATAGTCGCATCGCGCGGTGATTCGGCTAATTTTGCTCAGTTGGCGGATTCAAGAGCTCGTACAACCCGCCACCGGGCGGTCACGCGCTTGTGCATCGCGACCGCGAGCTCGGTCTGCCCGGTCTCCAGCCCCATCAGGGCCGCAGCGATCTCCGCCACCGACTCGTCGGCCCGCAACGCAGCGTCGTCGAGCAGGTGCACCAACCCGCCGTAATCGAGTTCCACCAGAGAGTGGGGATGAAACTCCTCGAGCCAGCGGCCCACCGACTCGACGTCGCCGAGGTCGAACCCCTCGCCCACCTGGCGCCGCAGGACGCTCCGGGCGCGCGCGACACGCCGGCGCGCCTGGGCCATCGGCGTGACGTAGATCAGCGTGCGGGTCGGCGTGGCGGTCGTCGGGCCGCCGGAGCCGGCCTCCGCCTGCCCGCCGAGCACGAGCCACCGCTCCTTGGCCACGAACGGCAGGAACCAGACCAGGGGGACCTGCCAGGTGCTCGACAGGATGTGCGGGGTCAGCGACCCCGACTCGCGCTTCCAGCTCTCGAACGCCGCCTCCGCCTGCTCGGCCACACGGGGCGGCACGAACGCGTCCGTCAGCCGCTCGGGCATCTCCGCCCGGAATCGGTCGAACGCCAGCCACGACCGCAGGCGCGTCTCCCACGGACAGACATATGTCACGCCCTCGACACGCCGGACGTACGCGTCGCCGCTCTCGCGCGTCGGCGCGACGATGGGCGGAACCGCGATCATCCGCCACAGCGCGCGAGTATGCTCGACGCCCAGCGCCCCGACCCGCCGCGGTCGATCCTCCGACTCGGCGTACGCCGACCACCGGGCGCGCTCCGGCTCGGGATAGGCGGCCAGTGGTTCGTACACCCGGAGGTAGGCGGCGTAAGGCAACACGATCGCATCGTGACACGACACGGCGCAGAACGCTCGTCGCCAGGGCCGCCGAGATGCTCCTGAGACCTCTCAGGCGTTCTTAGGAGCCCGCGCGGAATGGACTGCCGGGCTCGCCGCTCCCTGATCCGGCGCCCATTCCGCGCGGGCTCCTAGGCGTTCCGTCGTGCCGTTGACCGCACTCCGACCCCGGTACGCCTACCCTGAACCTGTCGGACTCATGCCCCGGTGCCGGTCGCGGCCGTGCGATCCACGGTGTTCGCCGTCGGCGCCGGGTATTCCGCTCGTGCCTCACCCCGGCCACGGGCAGCGTGTGCTCAGAGAGGAGCCACCACAGTGACGAAGGTCTTCGGCACACCCCACGAACAGGTCGTCTTCTGTCACGACGAGACCAGCGGCCTCAAGGCGATCATCGCCATCTACTCGACGGCCCTGGGTCCCGCGCTCGGCGGCACCCGCTTCTACCCGTACGGCTCCGAGGACGAGGCCCTGGCCGACGTCCTGAACCTGTCCAAGGGCATGGCCTACAAGAACGCCCTGGCCGACCTGGACCTCGGAGGCGGCAAAGCGGTCATCATCGGCGATCCCTCCGCAGACAAGTCCGAAGCGCTGCTCCGGGCGTACGGGCGGTTCGTGCAGTCGCTGAACGGCCGCTACTTCACGGCCTGTGACGTGGGCACCTTCTCCGAGGACATGGACGTCATCGCACGCGAGTGCGACTACGTGACGGGCCGTACGGTCGCGCACGGCGGCGCCGGGGACTCCTCGATCCTCACCGCGTACGGGGTCTTCCAGGGCATGCGGGCGGCGGCCGAGCGCGTGTGGGGCTCGCCCACGCTGCGCGGCCGGCGCGTCGGCGTCGAGGGTGTCGGCAAGGTCGGCCACCGGCTCGTCGAGCACCTGCGGGAGGACGGCGCGGACGTGGTGATCACCGACGTGAGCGCGGCCGCCGTGGCCCGCGTCCGGGCGCGGCACCCGGAGGTCGACGTGGTCGACGGCCACGAGGGCCTCACGAGCTCCGACATCGACGTCTACTCCCCGTGCGCGCTCGGCGCGGCCCTCGACGACGAGACGGTCGCCACACTGCGCGCCAAGATCGTGTGCGGCGGGGCCAACAACCAGCTCGCCCACCCGGGCATCGAGAAGCAGCTCGACGACCGGGGCGTCCTGTACGCGCCCGACTACGTCGTGAACTCCGGCGGTGTGATCCAGGTCGCCGACGAGATCGAGGGCTTCGACTTCGACCGGGCGAAGCAGAAGGCGAGCGGGATCTTCGAGACGACCCGGCGGATCTTCGCGATCGCCGCCGACGAGGGCGTGCCGCCCGCGGTTGCGGCGGATCGGCTCGCCGAGCGACGGATGTCCGAAATCGGCCGTCTGCGGACCATCCTGCTCCCCCGTTGATCGCCGCACGCTGGGGATCTCCCTCTCCTGGAGGCCGCCGGAGCGTCTTCCGGAATGGTCGGCTAAGCTCTAGACCAGCCGTCGCCGTGTAGACGACGTACCGAGCTGGGCGCAAAACGGGTACGGTTGTATCCGTAGCCGGTGCGTGGGGTAACGTCGCGCCCGGTTGCGGATGCGTAAGCGAGCGTAAGTGGGGCCGATACGACGGGTCCCCGACCATCGAGGGGGTCGAGCCAATGGGGCGCGGCCGAGCCAAGGCCAAGCAGGTCAAGGTTGCTCGCCGGCTGAAATACAACAGCGGCGGGACAGACCTGGATCGCCTGCGGGGCGAGCTGGGCGTCAACCAGAACTCGCAGGATGACCATGACCCCTACGACGACGACTCGTCGTACGAAGACCTCGCAGCACGCTATGCGGACTACGCCGAGGACTACGACGAGAAGGACGGCACGGGTAAGAGCTGAGTGCCGTCTCAGCTTTTGCCGTCTCAACGTGCTGTCTTATTTGGGCCACCCGGTCGCCCGGCCGGCCGAGGCCTGAGGGGTATGCCGGGAAGTACGACCGAAAAGCGTCCCCGCCACCGCGGCGGGGGCGCTTTTCGTACATCCGCGCCGACTCGGGTGTAGTGGCGTAAGCGCGGGCCCTTCCTCGCGTACGCGCAACCCGCGACGGATCCGCGTCGCGGGCGTGTTCGCCTGGGCGGGCATCGTCGTGTACGCCGCGACCGGCCACCCTTCGGTACCGACGCCCAGATACGCGAGCGCGTCCTCGCGACCACGACCTTCGCGTCGTTCCCCTGGGCCCGCCGTTCTGAGGCGTTGGATGCCCACTGTGACCGATCCGGTACGCGGCCAAGATTGCCGGTCGCCGTTTGTAGGAGTCGTCACTGGCACGGTCCACAAGAATGTGCCGAAAGGCCGGAAAACTCACGCTTGGTAACTTCCCTCCGTTTTGAGCGTTTTTTCAGTAGTTTTCAAGCTGACAATGACCTTGACTTCCGGCCAAATGCGGACGTGATCTTTGGCGGCTCTTGGGTGACGATTAGCGTGTCCGAGACCCGCGATCCGGGTCCAGCACTCCCCGCCAGGAGAGACGTACATGCCCCAACCCCCCAGCCGGCGGCGGTCTCGCCGCCTGCCCCATCCGCCCGTGGCGCTGCCCACGGGCGGACGCGTGAGCGCCCTGATCGTGGCGCTCATGGTGGCCGTTCTGACGGCCGTCACGGTCCCGGCGGCATCCGCCTCCGGCATCCCGGCCAAGCGCCCCGTACCCAACACGAAGGCGACGAGCCCCACGTCGCCTGGACTGCATCCGACCAGCCGGGCGTGCGCCAAGCCCTCGCGGGCGGGTGAGATGGCGTGCCTGTCGTTCGTCCGCGACGACGTGGTCGGGCCGAAGGGCGTGCAGCCGAAGAGTACGCCGGCCGGACTGGCGCCCACGGATCTGATCAGCGCGTACGACCTGCCCGCGACCGGCGCGGGCCAGACCGTCGCGATCGTCGACGCGTTCGACAACCCGAACGCCGAGGCCGACCTTGCCGTCTACCGGCAGCAGTACGGGCTGCCGGCCTGCACGACGGCCAACGGCTGCTTCAAGAAGATCGACCAGCGCGGCGGCACGAGCTACCCCGCGCCGGACGCCGGATGGTCCGGGGAGATCGCGCTCGACATCGACATGGTCAGCGCCATCTGCCCGAGCTGCAAGGTCCTGCTGGTCGAGGCCGACGACAACTCCATGGAGAACCTCGGCACGGCGGTGAACCAGGCGGTCGCGCAGGGCGCCAAGTTCGTCTCCAACAGCTACGGCGGCGGTGAGGGCTCCGACGAGGGCCAGGCCGACGACGCCTACTTCAAGCACCCCGGTGTGGTCGTCACGGCCAGCAGCGGCGACGACGGGTACGGCACGAGCTATCCGGCGGCGTCGCCGTACGTGACCTCCGTCGGCGGCACGTCCCTCGTCAAGGACACCTCCTCGCGCGGCTGGACCGAGACGACGTGGAACGGGGCGGGCAGCGGCTGCTCCACCTACGAGGCCAAGCCGTCGTTCCAGCAGGACACCGGCTGCTCCAAGCGGTCGATCGCCGACGTGTCGGCGGTGGCCGACCCGAACACCGGCGTCGCGGTGTACAACGGCGGCTGGCACGTCTACGGCGGCACGAGCGTGTCCGCGCCGATCATCGCCTCGGTCTACGCACTGGCCGGCGCACCGGCGGCCGGCTCCTCGCCGAACGCCCTCCCGTACGCGCACCCGGGCGACCTCAACGACGTCACCAGCGGTTCCAACGGCAGCTGCAGCCCCGCCTACCTGTGCACGGCGGGCAGCGGGTACGACGGGCCGACCGGGCTCGGCACGCCGAAGGGCGTCGGGGCGTTCCGGTCCGGGCCGCACGGCATCGTCACCGGCACGGTGACCGACGGGACGACCCCGCTGGCCTCCGCCAAGGTCAAGGCGGGCGACGCCACGACCACGACGGACGGCCAGGGCAATTACACGCTGAGCGTGCCGCCCGGGACGTACGACGTGACCGCGAGCAAGTTCGGGTACTCCTCGAAGACCGTGAGCGGCGTCCAGGTCGACGACGGCCAGACGGTGACCGAGAACCTCGCGCTGGCCGCGAAGACGCGCGTCAACGTGACCGGTCTCGTACGGGACGGGTCGGGCCACGGCTGGCCCGTCTACGCGACCGTGCGCGTCAAGGACGAACCGACCGCGGTCGCCTACACCGACCCGAAGACGGGCCGGTACGCGCTCAGCCTGCCCGCCGACGACACCTACACGCTCCAGGTCGACCCGCTGTATCCGGGATACACGGCGGACAGCCAGGACGTGAAGGTCGGGTCCGCCGACGCGACGCACGACGTCACCACGGTGGTGGACCAGACGACGTGCAGCGCGCCCGGGTACGGCTACCACTACGCGGGCACGACCCAGGGCTTCGACGGGACGGCCGCCCCGACGGGGTGGACGGTCGACGACAAGGTCGGCAAGGGCCAGACCTGGGTGTTCAACGACCCGGGCGGTCGCGGCAACAAGACCGGCGGCACCGGTGGGTTCGCGATCGTCGACAGCGACAAGTACGGGTCGGGCAACAGTCAGGACACCTCGCTGATCAGCCCGGTCACCGACTTCAGCGGCGACGCGCATCCGATCGTGTCGTTCCGCAGCGACTACTACGGCTACTCCGGCCAGGTCGGCGACGTGGACCTGAGCGTCGACGGCGGGCAGACGTGGACGACGGTCTCGCACCACACGACGAGCGCGCGCGGGCCCCGTACGGAGACCGTCGACCTGTCGGCGGCGGCCGGCAAGAGCACGGCCCAGGTGCGGTTCCACTTCACCGGGAAGTTCGGCTACTGGTGGCAGCTCGACGACGTCTTCCTGGGCGAGCGCACGTGCGACCCGGCCTCCGGCGGCCTCGTCGTCGGTCAGGTCCTCGACCAGAACACCGGGGCCGGCGTGAACGGCGCCAAGGTGACGTCGGCCGACCGGCCGGCGGAGAACGCGACCTCGGCCGCGACACCGGACGACCCGAACCTCGGCGACGGCTTCTACTGGCTGTTCTCCTCGGTCACCGGTGGCCACAAGTTCACGGCGTCGGCGAGCGGCTACTCCGCCAAGGACGTCACCGTGAACGTGGCGGCCGGCTGGGCGTCGGCGGGTGACTTCTCGCTGGCCGCACCCCGGCTCGCGGTCACGCCGACCGAGCTGAAGAAGACGGTCGCGTGGCAGGGCCAGGGCAGCGCGACCCTGACTCTGAAGAACACCGGCTCGGCCCCGGTGACCGCCAAGATCGGTGAGCAGCCGGGTGACTACCACCCGGCGGCGCAGGGCGCGCCCCTGCAGAACGTGAAGGGAGACTACGCGCAGGGCCGCTTCCGGCCCGACAAGGCGGCGAAGGCACGGACGAAGGCCGCGGCCAAGGCGGCCGCGTCGCCGTACGCGCCGCCGTGGACGAGCATCGCCGACTACCCGTCGACGATCATGGACAACGCCGTCGTGAACGTCGGCGGCAAGGTCTACTCGATCGCCGGCGTCGACTCCGCGTCCGTCCTCAACAAGGCGTACGTCTACGACCCGGCCGGGCAGGCGTGGTCGCCGATCGCCGGTCTGGGCACCGCGCGGGAGGCCCCGGAGGCGGCGACGGTCGGCGGCAAGCTGTACGTCTTCGGCGGCTGGGGCTCCACCGGCGCGGCGGTCGCCAAGACCGAGATCTACGACCCGGCGACCGGCGCCTGGTCGGCCGGCGCCGACAACCCCAAGCCGTACGCCGGTGCGGGCGTCGGTGTCGTCGGCGGCAAGGTCTACGTCGTGGGCGGCTGCCTGGACAGCTGCGGCGCGGACAACGTGCAGGTCTACGACCCGGCGGCGAACTCCTGGAGCTCGGCGGCGGCCTACCCGGAGAAGACCGCCTGGCTCGCCTGCGGCGGGCTCGGCGGCAAGCTGTACTGCGCGGGCGGCTCGTCGTCCAGCGTCAGCAGCAAGCACGGGTACGTCCTCGACCCGTCGAGCGGGACCTGGTCGTCCATCGCCGACCTGCCGATCGACCTGTGGGCGATGGGCTACGCGGCGGCCGGCGGGCAGCTCCTGGTGTCCGGCGGCGTGACCAACGGCACCAGCACCCTCACCAACCAGGGCTTCGCCTACCGCCCGGACTCCGACTCGTGGACGGCCCTGCCCAACTCGAACAACACCCTCTACCGCGGCGGCGCCGCCTGCGGCCTGTACAAGATCGGAGGTTCCAGCGGCGGGTTCAACGCCGTGAAGAACAGCGAGACCCTGCCGGGCTACGACCAGTGCACCGCGGCCGGAGCCGACGTCCCGTGGCTGTCGGAGGACACGACCGAGGTGACGATCCAGCCGGGCAAGAGCGCCAAGGTCACGGTGAAGTTCGACGCGAGTGTCGCGGCGATCACCCAGCCGGGGACGTTCACCGCGCAGCTGACGGTGGACGCCAAGACGCCGTACGGCGTGGCGCCCGTGCCGGTCACGCTCGCGGTGAACCCGCCGTCGACCTGGGGCAAGATCACCGGGACGGTGACGGGCGCCGGGTGCACCGGCGCGGCGGCGCCGCTGGCCGGGGCGACCGTGCAGATCGACAGCTGGACGGCGAGCTACACGCTCAAGACCGACAAGAACGGTCAGTACGTGCTGTGGCTCGACGTCCGCAACAACCCGCTCACACTGATCGCGGCCAAGGACGGCTGGGCGCCGCAGACGAGGCCCATAAGGATCGTGAAGCTCGCGTCGACTACGGCCGACTTCGCGCTCAAGCCGGACCACACCTGTAGTTGACGAGTCGTGCGGGCCGCGGGGATCCTCCCGCGGCCCGCACGCGGAGTGCGACCGGCCCGGACCCTCACCTTCGGGGTCCGGGCCGATCCCGCGCCTTCGGGGTCCAGGCCGGGCCGTGCATTCGAGGTCCGGGCCAGGCCGTGCATTCGGGGTCGGGACGGGCCCTGTCCAGGCGGTTACGAGTCACTGACTGCGTGTAACTTCCCGGTTAAATCACCCCTCCCGAGCAGTGGGCATTATCACGGTTCATCCGGAAACCTCCCTAAAATCCGCTGGCCAGCGCCGGATTCACCACGAAATGCGGCCTCCCCATCACGCAGCGTTCCGGGTTAGTCTGACCTTCGTCGAATTCGGTCAGAACTCGAGTCGGGGGACGCTGTGCTCAGGGTGCGCGGAGGCTGGATCGCAGCACTGCTGCTGATCGCCCTCGCGTTCCTCGGCGGCCCCGACCTCCTCCATGAGCACCCACCGTCCGCGAAGGCCACGGCCACGTCGGCCGTCGAGCGCGACAACCGCGCGGGCGAGGACCTCGACAGCCCCGTTTCGGTGAGCGAGCACCTCGCGCTCGGCCGCCGCCGGATGCCGGGGCTGCCGCCCTCTCAGGACAACACCCGTCCCGCGGCGGTGACCGGGCACGCCGGCGCCGACCGCCTCGGAGCCGGACCGTCCGGCTCGATCGCCGACGGCCATCTCACGCATGGGTCGAGCGGCTGCTCACCCGAGTCACTGCAGGTGTTCCGCTGCTGATCGGCGCCTAGGGCCGTCGCCCTTCGCCCGAATTTTCCCTTTCATTCGCAGACGGCGTGAATCGCTCGCGCCGCCTGGTCGACGCCTGCCCGCGAAGGCCCAGCGCCGTGCCTCGCGTGCCGCGTGATCCTCGTCAGTCCCCGTCGGTTTCCCCCGTCGGTTCCGACGACCCACCGAAAGGCTGTGCCATGCAGTCGCTGATCGACAATGCTCGCCTGTTCCCGAAGCGAGCCGCCGACCGGCGTACGGACCTCGGTCGCCTCGCCGAGGGCCAACACCCCGAGGCGCTGTTCATCACCTGCTCCGACTCGCGCGTGGTGCCGACGCTGATCACCGGCGCCGGCCCCGGCGAGCTCTTCGAACTCCGCACCGCCGGGAACATCGTTCCCGTCCACGACGCCGAGCGGGTGACCGCCGAGGCCGCCACCATCGAGTACGCCGTCGAGGTCCTCCAGGTGGCCAACATCATCGTCTGCGGGCACTCCCACTGCGGGGCCGTGGGCGCGCTCCTGAGCGCCGGCGACCTGACCGCCATCCCCTCCGTCCAGCGCTGGCTCGCCGACACCGAGCCGCACGACCCGGTCCGGGACGCGATGACCGACGCCGACGGCGCGGCCATCACGTCCGCCGTGCAGCGGCACGTCCTGACCCAGCTGGACCGGCTCCGCTCCCACCCGAGCGTCACCGCCCGGGTGGACGAGGGGCGGCTCGCACTGCACGCCTGGTTCTACGCCATCGACACCGGCGTGGTCAGCGCCCACCGCCCGCAGACCGGCACGTTCCCGCCGCTCTGATCCCCCCGACCCTGAAACGAGGTGCCCATGGGACTGCCCTTCTCCCGACCTGGTGACCTGCGACAGGACTTTCTCTCGTCGATCGTCGTCTTCCTCGTCGCACTGCCGCTGTGCATCGGCGTCGCCGTCGCGTCCGGTGTCCCGGCCGAGCTCGGCCTGATCACCGGCATCGTCGGCGGCCTGGTCGCCGGCACTCTGCCCGGCAGCAGCCTCCAGGTCAGCGGCCCCGCCGCCGGCCTCACCGTGCTCGTGTACGAGGCCGTGCAGGAGTACGGCCTGCGGACCCTCGGGGCGATCGTCATCGCCGCCGGCCTGATCCAGCTCGGGATGGGGGTGCTGCGGCTCGGCCGCTGGTTCCGCGCGATCTCCATCTCGGTCGTGCACGGCATGCTCGCCGGCATCGGCCTCGTCCTGGTCACCGGGCAGATGTTCAACCTGTTCGACGGCAAGTCCCCCGGCGCCGCGATGGCCAATGTCGCGGGGCTGCCCAACCTGCTCACGGACTCGGCGAACGAACCGGCCGCCCTCGCCGCCGGCGGGATCGGGGTCGGCACGATCGTCGTCCTCGCCGGCTGGAAGCACGTGCCGAAGCGCCTGCGGGTCGTCCCGGGCGCGCTCGTGGCGGTCGCGCTGGCGACGCTGGTCACGATCGCGTTCGACCTGCCGGTCAAGCGCATCGAGGTCAAGGGCCTCCTCGGCTCGATCCAGCCGCCGGGCCTGTCCGAGCTCGGCGGGCTGGCGTCGGTCGGCGCGATCGGCACCGTGGTGGCCTTCGCGCTGATCGCCTCGGCGGAGAGCCTGTTCAGCGCGGCGGCCGTCGACCGCATGCACAACGGCCCCCGGACCAACTATGACCGGGAGCTCATCGCGCAGGGTGCCGGGAACACCATCTGCGGCCTCCTCGGCGCGCTGCCGATGACCGCCGTGATCGTGCGGAGCGCCGCGAACGTGCAGGCCGGCGCCCGTACGAAGGCGTCACGGATCCTGCACGGGGTCTGGCTGCTGGCCTTCACCGCCGCCTTCCCGGTGGCGCTCGGGTACATCCCGGTGACCGCCCTGGCCGCCATCCTCGTGCACGCGGGCTGGAAGCTGCTGTCGCTGCGGGAGGTCGGCCGGCTCTGGCGGACCGAGCGCGGTGAGGCGGTCGTCCTGACCGGGACCGCGCTGGCGATCGTCGTCACCAACCTGTTCGAGGGCGTCCTCATCGGGCTGCTGCTGGCCGTCGTGAAGACCGCCTGGGACGTCTCCGAGATCCACATCGACGTGGACGAGGAGGCGGACCCGATCGTCATCCGGCTCAGCGGGAACGCAACGTTCCTCCGCCTGCCGAAGGTGCTCGACACGCTGGAGACGATCCCGCACGGACGGGCGGTCGAACTCGACCTGTCCGGCCTGCGCCACCTCGACCACGCCTGCCGTACGGCACTGCAGGCCTGGGCGGCGCAGCACGACGGCCGGGACGAGAAGTCCTCCGTGCGCATGAAGGAGCCGGCCCTGACCGGCTGACCCCCCATCGACTCGGTCAGGGGCTCGGCGGCGCGGCCGCGCCCCTGACCGGTCTCCGGAGCGGACGCTGGGGAGCCCCGTCTCGGCGGGGCGCGGACGAATCCGCTCAGCTCTTGGCGAGCGCTTCGCGCCGGATCCACCGGAACAAGGTGGGGTTGTCGACGGTGGTGATGACGCTGACGGTGGCGCGGAGGTGGCGGTCGTCGTCCAGCAGGGCCAGCATGCTCGCGGCCAGGTCCACGCGGGCGGTGAACCTGCCGTCGGCGTGGCCCTCGACAAGGGTGTAGTCGGTGGCCGCGGGCAGGTGGTAGAGCCCGCTCGGGCGCACGATCGTCCAGTCCAGATCGCTGGCCCTGACCAGCGTTTCCATCCGCCGCATGTCGTCGTACAACGTCTTGCCCAGCACCCGCGTCACGTAGGGCAGGAGTACCCGGTTGAACAGGAACCCGCCATCGGAGTACGGGTGCGGGTCGACCCCGCTCGAGCTGACCACGGCGAGCCGACGCACCTGATGCCGTTGCATCGCGGCGACGATATTGGCCACTCCGCGCGAGTAGGTGCTGATCGGTTCCTTGCCGGCGGGCACCCCGAGCGTCGACAGCACCGCATCCCGCTCCGCCACGGCGGCGTCGACGGCCACCGGATCGAGCACGTCGGCACCGACCACCTCGAGCCGATCATGGTGTAGCGGAAACGAGTCCGGCTGCCGGGTGACCGCGGCGACCCGATGTCCGGCGGCGAGTGCCTGGCCGGTGAGCAGGCGGCCGGTGGGACCGTTGGCTCCGAAGACCGTGATACGCATCAGGCGGTCCGGGAGGCTGTGCGGAGCGGACCGAGTGCCTGCGCCCACGCCAGCAGCTCGTCGACCAGCCCGTGTACCTGCGCCGTGTGCAGCTCCCGTGGCCGGAAGTCGACGAGATTCACGAAGTCCTCGCGCAGCGTCAGCGCCACCTGCGGCCCGATGTCGGCCATCCGCAGCACGCCCGCCTGTGCGCGCAGCTTCTGCACCGCCATGACCGCGCCGTAGATGCCGTAACCGACGTAGGCGACCGGCTTGCCGCCCCACTCCTGGTGGAGGTAGTCGATCGCGTTGGTCAGGGAGGCGGGTGGGGCGGTGTTGTACTCGGGGGTGACGACGATGTAGGCGTCGTACGCGCCGATCCGCTCGGCCCATCGCCGGGTGTGCGGCTGCCGGCCCGGCGCTTTGGCCGCCGGGATGGCTTCGTCGAGCAGCGGCAGCGCGTAGTCCGCCAGGTCCACGAGCTCGAAGTCGGCGGCGTCGCCCGCGTGCTCGGCTGCCAGGTCCCGTACCCATTGGGCCACCCGGTCGCCGTTGCGGCCGGGGCGGGTGCTGCCGATGATGATGCCGATCCTGATCATGTCCGAACCTCTCGTTCTGGTTCTCGTGTGCATGGCGTGCCACGGTCGGCACGCCTGCCGGCGCCGTGGCGGCGAGTTGGTCATTGCTCTCGGCGGGTTCCCCTTGCCCGCCCGCTGCGCCCGGGACCACAGGGGCGGAGCGCAGTCGGCTCTTCCGGTCAGTCGGAGTCGCGGCGAGCCTGCTGTGTTTCGCGCAGGACCGCCCAGGCGTCCGCCACGGGGCCCACATGCGCGAGCTTGTCGGGGTTGCTCACCGTGTGGATCGTCTGGATCTGCCCGTCGAGGATGTCGAGCGTCCAGGTGTTGATGACCTTGCCGTCCCGGTCGCGGAAGATCGCGCCCGGCTGGCCGTTCACCTGGTGCGGTTCCACGACGCCGCCGATCCGGACGAACGGCGGGACAAGGGCGGCGAGCACCCGGGACACATGGTCCGCGCCGAAGAAGCCTCCGGCCCACTGCGGGGCCTTGCCGCCGCTGTCCGCGACCAGCCGCACGTCGGCGGCGAGCAGTTCCCGCAGTCCGTCGACGTCCCCTTCCGCGAAGTCGTCGAAGAACCGTCCGGCGAGTTCCGCACGTTCCCTGCGGTCGGCCTCGAACCGGGTGCGGCCGTCGTCCATGTGGCGGCGCGCCCGCACCACCAGCTGGCGGCACGCCGCCTCCGACCGGCCCACCGCCGAGGCGATCTCCGGGAAGCCGAACCCGAAGACCTCCCGCAGCACGAACACCGCGCGTTCGAGCGGGGTGAGTCGTTCGAGCAGCAGCAGGGCCGCGATCGACAGTGAGTCGGCCAGCTCGGCCGAGCGCTCGGGGTCCTGGTAGGGGTCGGTGAGCAGCGGCTCGGGGAACCACGGCCCGACGTACTCTTCGCGCCGGACGCGTGCCGAGCGCAGCACGTTGATCGAGATGCGGGTGACCACGGCGGACAGGAACGCCTTGGCCGAGGTGGGGGGCGTCGGGGATGCCTCGTAGCGCAGCCAGGTCTCCTGGACCGCGTCCTCGGCCTCGGTCACGCTGCCGAGGATCCGGTAGGCGATCGAGAACAGCAGCGGCCGCAGCTCCTGGAACTCCTCGGTCCTGCTCATGCCGCCTCCTCCTCGAAGCCCTGCCGCCACGACGGACAGCGCAGCTGCCGGCCGAACACCCGCATGACCATCACCTTCCCGACGTGAGCGCCTTCTTCGCTACCCGAGACAAGACAGCCCCGCCGCCTGTGACATGGGAACGGAAGAAACCGGGGAGAAGATCGTCGGAGCGTCACACACGACGGTGCCAGGGCGTTGTCGCCCAGCGTGCCGCCCGCCCTGAGCGGTGCGAGGGCTCAGTTGCCGGGCGCCTCGAGTGCGCGGCGGATCCCCGCTTCGCGCGGGCCCAGGAAGTACGGCCGCGGATGCAGGGCCGCTTCGTAGGTCGCCTTGAGCGCGGCCGGGACCTCCCGCATGTACAGGGACACGGTGACGCCCGTCGCGTACCGCGTGCTGTCGTCACCGACGCCCCATGCCTGGACGCCCGCCGCGCGGCACAGGGTGAGGGCGCGTGGCAGGTGGAAGTTCTGGGTGATGACGATGGCCTGGTCGACGCCGAAGATCCGCTTGGCGCGGACGCAGGAGTCCCACGTGCTGAACCCCGCGTAGTCGAGGACGATCCGCGCCGGCGGTACGCCCTCGGCGGTCAGGACGTCGCGCATGACCGACGGCTCGTCGTAGGACTTGCGGCTGTTGTCCCCGGTGACGAGCAGGACCCGGACCTTGCCCCTCCGGTACAGCTCCGCGCCCAGTTTCAGGCGCTCCAGCAGCATCGGTGTCGGCTTGCCAGCGAGGACCCCCGCGCCGAGGACCATTCCCACGGTCACCTTCGGGGCCCGCGCCGGATCGGTCCAGTAGCGGCCCGACTCCGCGTACATCCAGCCGGCGGGAAGGTACAGCGCGTACCCGCCGAGCGCGCCCAGTACGGTCAGCGGCGCACGGCAGCGCCACACGGTAGTCCAGAACCGCCCCATACCCGTGCAGACGCTCGGGTCCGTACGTGGGTTCGCGTACGCTGGGGATCTGCCGGATCAGACCAGGCGGGCCTGGCCCGTGCCCTCGACGATCTCGCCGAGCACCCAGGCGGGGAGGCCGCGCTCGGCGGCCGTCCGCAGCGCGGTGTCGGCGTCGGACGCGGCGACGACGGCGGCCATGCCGACGCCCATGTTGAAGGTCTTGTCCATCTCCGCGCGGGGCACCCGGCCGTACGCCTCCAGCAGGCCGAAGATCGGCGGGAGCTCCCAGGAGGAGCGCTGGAGGACGGCGTCGCAGCCGGGCGGCAGCGATCGCGCGAGGTTCGCCGCGAGCCCACCGCCGGTGATGTGCGCGAACGCGTGCACCTCGGACGCGGCGATCAGCGCCAGGCAGTCCTTGGCGTAGATCCGGGTCGGCGTGAGCAGCTCCTCGCCGAGCGACCGGGGCAGCTCGGCCGGTGTCGCGTCCAGCGACAGCCCGCTCTCCCGCAGGATGTGCCGGACCAGGGAGTAGCCGTTGGAGTGGATCCCGGAGGAGGCCAGGCCCAGCACCACGTCACCGGGCCGCACCAGGTGCGGGCCGAGCACCTTCGACGCCTCGACCACGCCCGTGCCCGCCCCGGCCACGTCGAACTCGTCGGGCTCCAGCAGCCCCGGATGCTCGGCGGTCTCGCCGCCGACCAGGGCGCAGCCCGCCAGGGAGCAGGCCTCGGCGATGCCGCCGACGATCGCGGCGATCCGCTCGGGGACGACCCGCCCGCAGGCGATGTAGTCGGTCATGAACAGCGGCTCGGCCCCGCAGACGACCAGGTCGTCGATGACCATGCCGACCAGGTCGTGCCCGATCGTGTCGTACACCCCGAGGCGCCGCGCCAGGTCGACCTTGGTGCCGACGCCGTCCGTGGAGGTGGCGAGCAGCGGCCGCTCGAACCGCGTGAGCGCCGAGACGTCGAACAGGCCCGCGAAGCCGCTGGCGTCGTCGACGACCTCGGGCCGGCGGGACTTGGCGACGCTGGACTTCATCAGCTCGACGGCGCGCTCGCCCGCGGCGATGTCCACCCCGGCCGCGGCGTAGGACGTGCCGGTGGAGTCGTCGGTCACCGGCGGGCCTCTTCGAGCAGGTGCTTGCCGCGGGCGTCCTCGGCGACGTCGATCGGGTAGACGCCGTCGAAGCAGGCCCGGCACAGGCGGCTCTTGTCCTGCTGGGTCGCGGCGATCAGCTCGTCGAGCGAGATGTAGCCGAGCGTGTCGGCACCGAGGGACTGGCGGATCTCCTCGACCGAGAGGTTGCCGGCGATCAGCTCGGCGCGGGTCGCGAAGTCGATGCCGTAGAAGCACGGCCAGGCCACCGGCGGGCTGGAGATGCGGACGTGCACCTCCTTGGCCCCCGCCTCGCGGAGCATCTTCACGATCGCCCGCTGGGTGTTGCCGCGCACGATCGAGTCGTCGACGACGATCAGGCGCTTGCCCTCGATCGCCTCGCGCAGCGGGTTGAGCTTCAGCCGGATGCCGAGCTGGCGGATGGTCTGCGACGGCTGGATGAACGTCCGGCCGACGTAGGAGTTCTTCACGAAGCCCTGGCCGTACGGGATGCCGGACTCCTCGGCGTACCCGATCGCCGCCGGCGTGCCGGACTCGGGCGTCGGGATGACCAGGTCGGCCTCGACCGGGTGCTCACGGGCGAGCCGGCGGCCGACATCGACCCGGGTGGCCTGGATGCTGCGCCCGGCGATCGAGGTGTCGGGCCGGGCGACGTAGACGTACTCGAACAGGCAGCCCTTGGGCTCGGCGACCGCGAACCGGGTGGAGCGCACGCCCGCCTCGTCGATGGCGATCAGCTCGCCCGGCTCGACCTCGCGGACGAACGTGGCGCCGACGATGTCGAGGGCGGCGGTCTCGCTGGCGACCACCCAGCCGTGCTCGAGGCGGCCGAGCACCAGCGGGCGGATCCCCTGCGGGTCGCGCGCGGCGTACAGGGTGCGTTCGTTCATGAAAACGAGGGAGTAGGCGCCGCGGGCGAGCGGCAGCACCTCCAGCGCGGTCTCCTCGACGCCGCCCTCGCCATCGGCCAGCAGGGCGGTGAGCACCTCGGTGTCGGTGGTGGCGGTCAGCTCGCCGGCCGGGATCCGCGCCGCCAGCTCCGGCGTGTTGATGAGGTTGCCGTTGTGGCCCAGCGCCAGGCTGCCGGACTCGGTCGAGCGGAACGTCGGCTGGGCGTTCTCCCAGACGCTCGACCCGGTCGTGGAGTAACGGCAGTGGCCGACCGCGATGTGCCCGCGCAGGGTGTTGAGCACGGGCTCTTCGAAGACCTGGGACACCAGGCCCATGTCCTTGAAGACGACGATCCGCGCGCCGTCGCTGACCGCGATACCGGCCGACTCCTGGCCGCGGTGCTGCAGGGCGTACAGCCCGAAGTAGGCGAGCTTGCTCACCTCCTCGTCGGGTGCCCAGACGCCGAAGACCCCGCAGGCGTCCTGGGGGCTTTGATCCCGGGGGTCGAGGTTGTGGCTCAGCCGTCCGTCTCCACGCGACACATGGCCAGTGTAGGCGGCATTCGCCGAGCTCCCTCCGCCGCGGGTGGGCGACGCCCTCCCGGCCGGGGTCCGGAGCGGGTACGACGGACGGGCGACGGACGCGGTTCCCTGAGGATGGTCGGCGTGCCGCGCCGCCTCACCCGGCACCGATACATCACGATGGGTGACCGGGGGGTGACATGGTGTATCAACCGGTGCGCGAGGTGACGCAACACCGCAGGGGGCTCGGCATCGCCGCACTCGTCCTCGGCATCGCGGGGCTCCTCACGCTGTGGCTCTGCGGCCTCGGCACGCTGCCCGCCCTGGCCGGCGTCGTCGTCGGCGTCATCGCGGTGGTCAAGCGGAACGGCCGCGGCATGGCCATCGCGGGCCTGATCCTGTCGGCGGTGACGCTGGCGCTCGCGATCGCCTTCGCCGTCTGGTTCTACGGCCGGATCGCGCCCTGCTCGAACCAGGCCCGCTACCCCACGAAGCAGGCCCGCGACGAGTGCCTGCAGAAACGCGTCCCCTTCTTCCAGGCCACGCCCCGCCCCTGAGCGCCCGACGAAGCACCGCGGCGCCGTCGGCCGCCGTCTTGACATGCCCTGCGGGTGGGGAGAACATGACGGCGGGCGTTGATCCACCGCCCAACCTCCTTCGGCCCTCCCCGGCCGGGCCGCTCGGTGGAGGCAAAGGGGATCCCTTCCTCGGGTCGCTGGTCATCCGCCCGCCACGGGCTCGTACGCCGGGGGTCGGGTCGCGTGGTGTCGAGGGCCTGATGACAGCGAACAAGAATTTCAAGCGACGCGTCCGCGAGCGCGCCCGCCGTACGGGCGAGTCCTACACCGCTGCCCTCAGGCACCTTCGACGTGTGGACGCGAGGGAGCGCTCAGTGCAGTGGCAGCGCATTGAAAAGTCCGACTTCAGCTACGCCGTTCACGTCCCGCGGGGTTGGGAGGAACGGGAGCCGAACCTGAAGAACAGCCCGTGGGAGACCGCCCGGTTCGTCGACCCCGACGACCGGCGGCACAGTCTGATCGTCTTCCGCCAGCCCGTACGGCCCGGGCGGTCCGCCTCCGAGATCGCCGAGGGCGCGCAGCACTCACTCGCCGGGGTCGGCTTCGTCGACTTCGAGATCAGCGACGTGACCGTCGCCGGGCAGGCCGGCGCGCGGCTGGACTGCGCCCGGCACGACGCCGGCCGGACGTGGGCCGTCCGCGAGTACTTCGTCGTCGTGGACGGGGTCGGCTTCTGCCTGGGCTGCGGTTCCGCCGTCCCGGAGGAGGACGACCCCCTTTTCCGCTCGATCGCCGAGCGTCTCGAACTGCTCGACCTGAACTGACCGCGGCCGACGTGGGCGTGCCGGCCGGCCGGCACGGTTCGCCGGCGCGGCCACGTCGATGTCACCGGCGCGCCGCTGGAAGCCGACCGCGTGTTCCGGCAGCCGCAGCCGGCCGAAACCGCGGCGCAGCGGTAGGACGGCCAGGCCCGGTCCGGCGGGAGGGCCTTCCGTCTATTCGCCGATCGCCACGCTGTACGGCTTTACCGGGAGATGGGCGGACAGGTCGGCACGGGCGCCGCTCGCCGCGATCCGGTCGGCGGCGTCCGTCCAGGCGAGCCGGCCGGTCGCGAGCAGGATCCACGTCTTGGGATCGGTCTCGATGACGTTCGGCGGGGTGCCGCGGGTGTGGCGCGGTCCCTCGACGCACTGCGCCGCGGCGTACGGGGGCACGCGCACCTCCACCGAGCGCCCCGGCGCCTCCCCGGCGAGCCGGTCCAGCAGCAGTTTCACGGCCAGGCGTACGGCCGCGCGCTCGGGTTCGGCGCCGGCGGCGTACGCGGCCAGTACCGCGTCGATGAGGACGTCGGCGAGGCGGGTCGCCGGGCCGGCGTAAGGATCCTCGCCGAGCGCGGCGAGTTGGTCGTCGAGGGCGGCGCGCAGCCGCTCAGGTGTGGGTCGGGCCATGGCAGGACCGACGCTACCGGCTGAAAACGTCGCCCGCTGTCCCGCTGGACGCGCTAAATTGCCCTAGTCCCCCATATGCCACTAAAGACCACTTGCCACACCTGTACTGTCTTGTGGTTGTTTAGTTACTTCGCAGCCGGTGACCCCCTCCCGGCCCGCGCCCCCCACTCGAAGGAGAGCCCCCACGTGAGGGTCCGAGCCAGAAGACTCGTCATCGCGTCCTCCGCCGTCGCGATCACGGCAGCGGCCGTCCCCGCCTACGCCGCCATCACCGCGCCCACCACCCATGTCGCGGTCGCGTCCGCCTCGGCCCAGGCCGTGCCCGGGCAGTACATCGTGACGCTGAAGCACACCGGCGCCCGCCTGTCGAAGCTCACCGGTCTGCGCCGCCTCCACGACTTCGGTGACGGCTTCGCCGCCAAGCTGACGCCGTCGGAGCTCAAGAAGGTGCAGAGCGACCCGAACGTCGCCGCCATCGAGCCGGACCAGGTCATCAAGATCAACACCACCCAGCCGAACGTCAACTGGGGTCCGGACCGGATCGACCAGCACAAGCTCCCGCTCTCGCACACCTACAAGTACAACCACACCGGTTCGGGCGTCGACGCCTACGTGATCGACACCGGCATCGACACCTCCCTCAGCGAGTTCCAGGGCCGGGCGAACACCGTGTACGGCAAGGCCGACTGCAACGGCCACGGCACCCACGTGGCCGGCATCATCGGGTCGAAGACGTACGGCGTCGCCAAGGGCGTCCGCCTGCACGCCGTTCAGGTCCTGGGCTGCGACGGCACCGGCGAGTACTCCGATGTCATCGCGGGCATCGACTGGGTGATCAAGCACCACGGCGCCAGGTCGGTCGCCAACCTGTCCCTGGGCGGCGGCAAGTCGACCGCGCTGAACAACGCGGTCACCAAGCTGTCGAAGGCCGGCGTGTTCGTCGCCGTCGCCGCGGGCAACGGCGACGAGAACGGCAACCCGGTGGACGCCTGCAAGACCTCGCCGGCCAGCGCGGCGAGCGTCGAGGCCGTCGCGGCCAGCACGTCGACCGACAAGCGCACCTCGTGGACCAACTACGGCAAGTGCGTGGACATCTACGCTCCCGGTAGCAACATCAAGTCGACCTACCCGGGCGGCACGGAGATCCTCAGCGGCACGTCGATGGCCACGCCGTTCGTGACCGGTGTCGCGGCGATCTACAAGTCGACGTACGGCCAGGAGTCGTTCGGCAAGGTCCAGGAGCGGATCCACTTGGCGGCGACCCTGAACGCCATCAAGAACAACAAGCCGAACACCAAAAACCGCCTGCTCTACAAGAAGAGCTCCCTCTGATCCGCTGATCCACGAGAAGGCCGCCGCCCCACCGGGGTCGGCGGCCTTCTCGCGTCTGAGTTTCCGCCCGGAGCCGTCTATCCGCTCTAGCCGGTGGCGCATCCCCTCATCTGCCAACTCGTCTCCGACCTGATCACCATGCAGACGCCCGCCAGTCCTGAGCTGTGCGAACTGGTGCAACGCGTCGACGCGTAAAAAGCACCATCCAGCTTCACCAGCGATTGCTGCCTCTTACGGCAGCAATCGCTGAAGAGGCGGGGAACGCCAACGATCAAGGAGTGGGCTCAGCGGTGGGTGCCGGGGCTGGCCGACGATAGCGGTCGTCAGCTGGGCCAACCTGCCGATGATCTGTCCCTTGATGTACCGGGCGGTGCCGTCGGTGCCGGTCGAGGTGTGGTGCTGGACAGCGACGGCACGGTGGCCGAGGTAGGCGTAGGTCTTCGGGTCGATGATGACATCAGTGCGCAGGTAGCCCTCGTCGATCCGGTACGGACCACACCATGGCGGCCGGCCGCGTCCGCCACGTCCTTGGCGAAGTGCATGCCCGGGATCGCGGCGAGCGCGCCGTAAAGCGCCGCGCGCAGCTTCGGCGGCAGGACACTGCCGCGCATCAGGACCTGATCGTGGAGAACGCCGCGGCGTCGCGGCCGAACGGCGTATGTCCGGACTGCCGGTAGACGAGCGCGAGCAGGGCCTTCGGGTCGGTGGGCAGCGCCGTGCGGCCCGTCGGGGTCGTCGGGTCGGAGTCGAGCCTCCCGCCGTTCACCCGAGGACCTGCAGGTTCATGCCGTGCTCCTTGTGCTTGCGGAGTAGAGCGGGCTGGCGGACGCAACGCGGCCGATCGGCGTGCTGTCGGGGCTGTTCGCTGAGTTGACTGGGGAGCCGGTGAGTGGCCGGCCTGTGTTTGGTGCGGTGGTTGTGTTGAGGTCTGGATGGCCGCATGCGGCCAGGCCGCGTATGCCTTTCTTGGATCGTCGTTCCACGGGGATTTCTCGTTACGGTCAGCAACGCTTTATGTGCGGATCGCATGTTTTCGAGTATTGGCTGGGCCGGATCCTGCCATTCAACCCTCCAGGCGTGACGCATCAACAGGGAGAAACGCTATATGGCGGGGTTTCTGTATCTGTTTCGCCGCAGCGCGTCAATACTGTGCATGGGCCTTACTGAATCTTGACGGGATGTTCTTCGCGGGTGATGATCGCGTTCGTTTGTTGATCGCCGCCTGGCCCGTCCCGCGCGGCATGACGGTCCGAGAGGGTGCGGCAGTGAGGGCACTTCTGCCCGGCGTTCATTACGATCCCGTCGCTTTTCTCTGTTCCGAGCGACGAGGGCGACCGTGGCCAGGCGCCGTGGAACCCGCGCATCTAACGGAGCACTTTCTCTGGAGCGTGCGGTACCGAAGCCGAAGGGAGGTGACCTCCGATGGCCAGTCGGCTCGGTCACGAGTGCCGGCACCGGCTGCGCCGATCAACACAAGATCTTTCGCCGCACCCCGCCCTGCCAACCGATAATGGCGACTATCACACCAAGACGCCACAACCCTCAAAAATTATCACAACGCTTAAGATATATTGGAGCTGCTTCCATGTTCCAAAGGCCAATAAAATCGAGATGCACAGAAAAAAGCTATAACAATCGAACATTCGCCCTACTCGCGATATTCGCGATATTCATTGCCAGTAACACCTACGCAATCTGGAAGCCGAGCATCGCAACGGCGGACGTAATTACACCGGACATTCCAAGCCAACTACAGGCCAGATATACCAACACTTTGACGCCAGCTCTTTCAGGGCTCGTACAAGACACCAACCAAGAGCTTGTCGTCGGAAAGATCTTCTTGTTCGACAGCTCAGGTAAGGCCGTTGGGTCCTCACCCACGGCGACCGGCGAGGTACCAAGCGGCGAACGGGTGACATACCAGGTTCCCGAGGGAATCCTCACCAATGGGGCGACCTACAGCTGGTACATGCAGGCCTGCTACCAGAGCGCCTGTTCGAATAAAACCCCTACGCAGACCTTCACGATCGATACGAGTCTGATCACCACCACCGAAACCGGAACTCCAGCATCCGCAACGCTCACCACCTCTGACTTCACCGCATACAACGGAATTACAAATGCCTGCTCCGGCTCGAGCTGCGCTCTCACCACAAAGACGACAGCCAAAATCGGTGGTGACGGCACCCACATATGGGCCACCGGAATCAAGCCCAAGCTCACAAAAATACCCGTCGGCGCGATGATCACTACAGCAACGCTCAACCTCACACAAAGCGCCTGTTATGGATGCGTTGGGATCGACCCAGATCCCAGCTGGGCGGGCACACTCGACGTATATCCAGCCGACTCTGACGTCGCTAGCCTGACGACCGGCCCTCAGCTCAAAGCTGCAGCCGATTCAACGCTTCTGTATCAGAAGGCTGTCAAAGCGAAGACCGTCTCGGCCGATATCACCTCAGCTTTCCAGGACTGGACGTCCAGCGGCGGTGTCAATAACGGACTCGTGCTTGAGGCAGATAATCCGGACATCTATGACGGCGTCACCTACTCGGTCTCGATCGTCGTGAACTACCGCACGGCCGCGGCGCCTACAAAACCGACACAGTTGAACGTAGTACCAGGTGACAGCGGGGTCTACGCGACATGGGACGCCCCCCAGGGTGTGGGCGACTCAGGCGGCGTCACCGGATATGTCGTGAAGGCCTTTGACTCCTCCGGATCAATCGCGAAAACTATAAATACGACAGACGATCACACTGTCATCGACTCACTCGGCAACGGCGCTTCTTATACGATCTCAGTGGCCGCGATCAACAGTACAAACACTGGATCAGCGACCGTTAGCGCCCCTATCACACCGACCGCTATTGCGGGCGGATCTTCGACCTACACGCAGGTTATCCAGCAATTCCTCGACGCAAAAAGCGGCCTGCAGAGCGGACAGTACGCCGATGCGGCATCGGCCGTCGCCGCCAGTAGCAGCGGAGCCTTGTTTGCCAACCAGCTGACGGCCGAGCAGGCGATCAGCTTGCGAATCCACTCAGCCCTTGCCACCAGCAACCAAGCGATGTCCAATCCGCTCAACTCCATAACCAATACATTGGTGGTACCGTCGAGTGACGGCACCACGGTAACGGTCTATGCCAGCGACTCATTTACCTACAGCACCATAACGGCTACCGACACATCAAGCCCTGGTAGTGAGCCCAGCTATGAGGACACGAACTATCGATTCAGCTTCACGGCCGGCTCTTCCCCAACGCTGACAGGCTATGTCGACGCCGACCAGGCCGATTCGACTGCCACGGCCACGGACACCGCAGCCAGCGACCAAGAAATACAGAATGCACCTGCGGTGGGTAGCATGGGAACGTTCAACATCGCCGATGTCGGCACCGATGACGGACAGAGTACGCTTCCACCCGGTGTGACCACGCAGACCGGCTACTACCCGAATCGTCAGGGTGTCGCGAACTGGGCCTGGAATAATGCCTACAGTCACAACAACAACGGCTATAGCCCCGATTGCACCGACTTTGCGTCCAGGGCCCTGCATACCGGCGGCGGAATGTCAATGTCTGGCTCTAGTTGGATGCTACATCACACAAACGACCATTACTGGGCCCACAACTCCTTCGGAGCAACATCCTCATGGGGCGGCGCCAAGCACCTGGCGAATTATCTGAACTTGTCCGGGAGCTTTTGGATGACCTCCTACGGCCAAGCTGGAATTGGCAACATCATCTTCGCCAACTGGAGTGGTGGCTCATTCGGCGGGATCTCCCATACTGGAGTCATCGTGGCGATATCGCGTGGCATCTTCATCGCTCAGCACAGCAGGAATGTGCGTGAATCCATCGCGGTCTGGCAAGCCGCTTACGGAGGCCACGGAAGCTTCTGGATCGCCTGGGTCCATCGGAAGTAACATATGATTACGCGAGAGGCACCCTGAGCCACTCTCTGTACGGCGGAGTGTGACCGTCTGGGCGGTTCCCCCGTCTGTTGAAGGTCGTGAAGCCTCTGCTAAAAATGGTCTTGTTCAGAGACCAACTTCATAGGCAGAGGCTTCACGTGCTCTCAAGCGTCACATAGTCCAGTGCATCCGACAGCCCACGGCCGACGACGGCCTCAGCGTCAAGACGGTATACCGGTACCTGCACGAGGGCATGACCTGCTCGCCGCCCACGCTCCTGACCTGGGGCACGTCCCGACCGTGGCAAAGGAGGCAACCGCCCCCCTGCTCCATCACGAAAACCATCGAACGACCTAACCGTCACCTAAAGTCGCGACACGTTACCGAGAATGGCACAACGTGAAAAGGACCAGAAAAACAGCAATCGGACTAGCATTGGCCGTCGGTGTTTCGTTTTTCGCCATCGTCGGCGTCTTCGCCTACGAGAAATTCTTCAATGCGAGCACGGTCACGATGGGAAAGGCGATTCCGCTGACCGAGGGATCCGGACCGAATGGTGAGCGGTGGCAGCTGGTCGCCCGCGTCGAACACAAGCATCACTCCAGTGGCGATAAGACGCGGCTATGCCTCAACCTCATCGTTGGGGGTGAGCAGTCTGCCGGCGGATGCGAGTTCGATGCACGACCGTCCTATGGTTACTGGAGCTCAGGAAAAGGGCCCGGTTATTCGACCTTCTTTCTGGGGCCGGTGCCGACAAACGCAACCCAGGTCCGCCTCGCTGGCCCGGGGCTGAAGACCTATGTGGTGCCGACCTCACCGCTTCCGGCAATGAAAGGGATACCACAAGGCCGCTACTTCATCGTCGACTCCGACCCGGACGGTAGCGTCACGGCACGGAACGATGGTCGGCGATACTGGACGGTGACCCCGCTTGACGCCCATGGGCGGTCGGTGTCCTTCCGCGACTTCTGATCGTGCTCATGGTGAGTTCGTAGGCCGCAGGAACCAAAGCGAGTAGAGCGCGCGCAGCTTGCCCTCCAGCTCGCTCAGTCCGCCCCACGACTTCTCGACGGGGATCGCGTCGTCGACCCGGTGCAGGTAGGACCCTGCGCGCTGGTCCACTGAATGCACCGATACTGGACCAATGGACCAGAGCATCGGTGAGTTCCTCCGCTCTCGGCGCGCCCGCATCCAGCCTGGCGACGTGGGACTGCCCGAGTACGGCCGGCGGCGGGTGCCCGGCCTGCGCCGCGAGGAACTGGCGCAGCTCGCCGGCGTCAGCGTCGACTACTACGTACGCCTGGAGCAGGGGCGCAGTCCGAGCGTGTCCGACGCCGTGCTCGACGCGATCGCCCGCGCACTGCGCCTCGATGGGACCGAGAGTGCCCACCTCCGCAACCTGGCGCGCCCTGACCGGACGACGCGCACGGCACAGCGGCCACAGCGCGTACGGCCCGGGCTGCTCCGCATGCTGGAGATGATGCGGGACATTCCGGCCTTCATCCTCGGCCGCCGAATGGACGTCCTCGCCTGGAACCCGCTCGCCGACGCCGTGACCGGGTTCTCCGGCCTGGATCGGCCCAACGCGGCTCGGCACGCCTTCCTGCACCCGACGGGCCGCGCCCTGTACCCCGAATGGGAGGCCGTCGCGGCGGAGACCGTCGCGTACCTGCGCCTCGACGCCGGCCGGTACCCGGGCGACGCCCGGATGGCCGACCTCGTCGAGGAGCTCTCGGCGGGCAGCGAAGCGTTCCGCCGTCTCTGGGCCGGTCAGGACGTCGTGGAGAAAACGTACGGCCGGAAGCTGATCGGCCATCCGCTCGTCGGCGAGTTGGAGTTCGGCTACGAGACCTTCGCGCCGCCCGGCGACCAGGATCAACTGCTCGTCATCTACACCGTGGCCGCCGGCTCGCCCACCGAGGAACGGCTGAGGCTGCTGGCCGCCCGCCAGGCCTCCGACGCTCCCGTGCACGTCCTGACCTGAGCAGCGCGCCGCCATATCGGTGATCCCTGGCGTTCACTGCGGATAGGACACAGTGAATGCCGGGGATCAGCTGGTGGGCGGTTGATTGATCTCGGTGATCATTTGGCGGGCGTGGTCGGGGTACTTCTGGATGAGCACCTTGAGGCGCGCGAGGTCGGCCAGTTGGCTGACGCCCTGGACGCTTAGGGACTCCAGCGTCCGGTAGTAGTCGTCGATGGCGCGCTGGAGGCCGTAGGGGTCGGTCATGGCTTGAACTCCGCCCAAACCGTGCGGCCGGTCGCGTCTCCGCTTACGCCCCAGGCGACGGTGAGGGCGGCGACGATGCCGAGCCCGCGTCCGCCTTCTTTGTCGAGGTTGGTTTCGCCGAACCCGGTCGGGCCGCCGTTGTCGTGGACTTCGAGGCGGATCGTGTTGTCGGCGCGCTGCCGGGCCTCGACGGTGAAGGTCCCGCTAGGGCTGCCGGTGCGGGTGTGCTCCCATGCGTTGGTCGTCAGTTCGCTGGCTACCAGAGTCACGTTCGGCGCGCTGGGATGTCCGCCGAGGTGTGTGCGGAGGAATTGGCGGACCTCGCCGATCTGATCGGAGTGTCCGGGGAAGACGCGCCGGTAGATGCAGGTGCCTGGTTCTTCCGGAAGCGTAGAGATCGTCATGGATGTCCGCCTCTGCTTACGCAGCTCACAGGGATGGTTACGCTGAGCTAATACTCAAAGTACGGGTGCAGTACTTTGAGTACAACCGCTTTGGTGTACGCGTGCCGCACAATTAGTACGTGCGGCCAGACGATCTGCCTCAGGAGGTACCGGATGTTCGGTCTCGTCGTCCGTTTCACATGCGAGGATCAAGCCAGCGCCGAGGCATTCGATCGGCTTGTGGCGGCCACCGTCGGCAAGATCCGCGACAACGAACCGGGAACGCTGGTGTATGCGGTGAACCGCGTCGAGGGCGAACCGCTGCAGCGCGTCTTCTACGAGCTCTACCGTGACCGTGCCGCTTTCGAGGCGCACGAAGCTCAAGAGCACACGAAGAAGTTCCTCGACGAGCGTGAGCAGTACCTGTCGGCCACCGAGGTCGACTGGCTGACGCTCCAGACGGGCAAGGGAACCGCCGGGTGAGTACCGACTACAAGCAGGCACTGGGCCGCAAGATCGCCGACCACCGCAAGCGACGCGGGCTGTCCCAGCCCGAACTCGCGCGGCTGATCGGCCGCTCGGTGGCCTGGGTCTCCCAGGTCGAGCGTGGGGTCCGCAAGGTCGACCGGATGTCGGTCCTGGAGACCGTCGCCGAGGCGCTGGACGTCCCGTTGGCGGAGCTGGCGGCCGAGGCCCCGGTCGTTGCCGCGGTGAGTGACGAACCGCCCGAAGCCACGGACCTTCGGCTGGTGCTGTCCGGTGCGCATGCGTTGCGGGCAATGCTGACCGAGCCGATGACACCCGATCCATCGGCCCTGGGCGGCAAGGTCGACAAGGCGTGGGAGCTGACGCACGCCGGGCGCTACACCGAGCTGATCGGCACTCTCCGGGACCTGATCCCCCAGTTTGAAACAGCGGCCCGTGCCGCACCGGAGGCGCAGCGCGCCGAGCTGTTCGAACTACTGGCCACGGCCTACCAGGCTTGTTCGGCGGCACTGGCCAAGCTGGGTGAGCCGGACGCGGCCTGGGTCGCGGCCGACCGTGCGATGACGGCCGCCGAGCGCACGGGTGATCCCCTCCTCGTCGCAGCCGGCGCCTTCCGGCTCGGGTTCGTCTTCCTGGGTTCCAAGCACTACGACCAGGCAGAGGAGACCGCCCGTACGGCGGCCGACGCGCTGCGGCCGATGGCCGATGAAGGACGGCCGGAGGCCATGGCGTTGTGGGGCGGGCTGACGCTGCAGCGCGCGGTGACCGCCTCGCGCGTCAACGACGGCGAGTCCGCCTACGCACACCTGGAGCGGGCGCATCAGATGGCCGAACGGCTCGGCGAGGGACGCAACGACTACAACACCGAATTCGGACCCGCGAACGTCGCCCTGCACGAAATCGCCGTCGCAGTCGAACTCGGCGACGCCGGCCGAGCTTTGCGTACCGCCGACCAGGTCGACACCTCTCGTCTGTCAGCCGAACGCCGCGGACGCATGCTCATCGATGTGGCCCGCGCCCACGCCCAGCGGCGCCAGGTCGACGAGGCGGTGAACGTGCTCCGGCAAGGCGAGGGCATCACCCCCGAACAGATCCACACCCATCCCCTCGTCCACCGACTCGTCTCCGATTTGATGACCATGCAGAACCCGCCCAGCCCCAAACTACGCGAACTGGCTCAAAGGGCTGGCGCGTAACCGTCCCAGGATCCACCGGCGATCGCTGCGTCTCCAATGACAGCGATCACCGGTGATCTCCCTGTTGGCCTTCAGGCGATCGGTTCCGGCACCGGAACCGCCTCCATCGGAGTCTCACGGCGGGTACGCAGGGTGTAGAGGCTGAGGGGGACGCCGACGAAGACGATCGCGGCGCCGACCAGGATGGCGAGCTGGTAGCCCGACAGGAAGGCGTGGATCGGCGTGGAGCCGCCGCGCAGGACCGCGGACTGGCGTGAGGTCAGGATCGCGCCGATGATCGTGACGCCGAGCAGCCCCGAGACCTCGCGGGAGGCGTTGAGCACGCCGGAGGCCGCGCCGGCCCGCGCGGGCGGGAGCACGCCGATGACCGCGTCGGTCAGCGGCATCATGGTGAAGCCGGAGCCGATGCCGAAGGCCACGAACGCGGGCAGCAGGTCCATGAAGCTGCCACCCTCGCCGACGAACGAGACCATGACCATTCCGACGACGTTGAGGGCGAGGCCCGCCGCGACGGTGACATTCGTGCCGAAGCGCCGCGCGACCGTTCCGGCGAACGGCGCTACCACGATCATCATCAGCGCCATCGGGATGATGGACGCCCCCGCCTTGGTCGGGGAGAACCCCAGGATGTTCTGCAGGTACATCGCGGTGAAGAGGTAGACGCCCATCACGCCGAAGCCCCAGAGGACCATCGCGCCGAGGCCGCCGCTGAAGACGCGCTCGCGGAACATCGACAGGTCCACCATCGGGTCGTCCGTGCGGGTCTCGACCGCGATGAACACCGCCGCCGAGACCGCGGCGAGGGCGAACGCGCCGAGGATCAGGGCCGAGGTCCAGCCCCGGTCGTGGCCCTCGATCAGCGCGTAGGTGACGGAGAACAGCGCGACCGCGGAGGTCAGCAGGCCGGGAACGTCCAGGCGGCGGCGTACGGCCTCGCCGGTCTCGCGCATCGAGAAGGCGATGATGGCGATCGTCACGGCGCCCACGGGGACGTTGATCAGGAAGATCCAGCCCCAGTGCCAGCGCTCGGAGATGAACCCGCCGGTCAGCGGCCCGAGTGCCAGCGCGAGCGCGCCGACCGCGCTCCACACCCCGACCGCCCTCGTACGCTCGCGCGGGTCGGGGAAGGTCGAGGAGATGATCGCGAGCGTCAACGGCGCCGACGCGGCCGCCCCCACCCCTTGCAGGACCCGGGCGACGATCAGCGTCGTCTCGTTCCCCGCGATCCCGGCGAGAAGCGACGCGGCGGTGAAGACGGTCAGCCCGGCCAGGAACAGCCGGCGGCGGCCGTACACGTCGCCGAGCCTGCCGCCGACGAGCATCAGGCCGGAGAACACCAGGATGTAGCTGCTGACGATCCACTCCAGCCCGGACAGCGTCAGGTGCATGTCGCGCTGGATGGACGGCAGCGCCACGTTGACGACGTTGTTGTCCAGGTAGGTCATGAAGGTCGCCAGCGCGACCCCGGTCAAGGTCCACCAGCGTCGACGAGATTCCATCGTCCCCGACTCTCCTATACAGCGTTCTTATACGTCGTACATGTACCTCGTATAGGGAAGCTTGTACGGCGTATAGTTGTCAAGTGGCCGCAGATGAGGAACGGGCTCGCCTGAGCCGGGAGACAGTGGTGGACGGCGCCCTGGCGCTCGCCGACGAAGAGGGTCTCGAAGGGCTGACGATCCGCCGGCTCGCCCAGCGCCTGGGTGTCACGCCCATGGCGCTCTACTGGCATTTCAAGAACAAGGACGAGCTGCACGTCGCGCTCGTCGACCGCGTGTGGTCGCTGGTCGACACGAAGGTCGACCCGGAAGCGCCGTGGTACGACCGGCTCCACGCGTTGATGGCGTCCGCCGTGAGCGTGCTACGCGCGCATCCGAGCGCCGCTCGCCTGCTGATGGCCGCCTGGATCGACGCCCCGCACTGTTATGACTCCATGGAGGCTGGGCTGGCGATCCTCGCGGAGGGCGGATTCAAGCCCGAGACGGCGGCCGCCATCTGCAAGTACGGCCTCCGCACGGGGATCACGCTCGTCATCGGCGACGCGCAGGTCAAGCCCACGATGACGGGCGAGGAGGTCGCCGAGATCCGCCGCCACAAGCGCATCATGCTCGAGACGATGTCCCCCGAGCGGTACGGCCACGTCATCGCCGCCGCGCCCGCGCTCTCCGCCGGGCAGGACTCCGACGCCGAGATCGCCCTCGGGATCGACATCTTCATCGCCGGCGTCCGGGCCCTGGCCCCGAACGGCTGACCGCGCCGGACAAGCCCTGGCCCGGCGCGGCCTCTCGCTCAGCCGAACAGGGCGGGCAGGGCGCCCTGGTGAACCTCGCGCAGCTCGCTCAGCGGGATGGAGAACAGGCCCTCCACCTCGAAGGCGTCGCCGCCGACCGTGCCGAGACGGCGTACCGGGATCCCGGCGGCCTGGGCGAGGGCGGTGACCCGCTCCTCGTGCTCCGGGTAGACGGCCACGACGGCCCGGGCCACGGACTCGCTGAACAGCTCGGTGAACGGGTCGTCCGGCAGGCTGATCACACAGCCGAGCCCGCCGCGCAGGCAGGACTCGACCAGCGACTGCGACAGGCCGCCGTCGGACAGGTCGTGGGCGGCGCTCAGCAGCCCTTCCCGCGCCCCGGCGACGAGCACGGACGCCAGCGCCGCCTCGGCCGCGAGGTCGACGCGCGGCGGCAGCCCGCCGAGGTGCTGGAACACGACGTTCGCCCACTCGGACCCGCCGAACTCCGGCCGGGTCTCGCCGAGCAGCAGCAGCGTGGTGCCCTCGACGTTGAACGACATCCGCACGCGGCGGTCGACGTCGTCGTGGACACCCAGGACGCCGATCACCGGGGTGGGGTTGATCGGCGTGCTGCCCGTCTGGTTGTAGAAGCTGACGTTGCCGCCGGTCACCGGGACGCCCAGCGCCTGGCAGGCGTCGGCGAGGCCCTCGACGGCGCGCGCGAACTGCCACATCACGCCCGGGTCCTCCGGCGAGCCGAAGTTGAGGCAGTTGGTGACCGCGAGCGGCCGCGCGCCCGTGGTGGCGACGTTGCGGTACGCCTCCGACAGGGCGAGCTGCGCGCCGGCGTACGGGTCGAGCCGGGTGTAGCGGCCGTTGCCGTCGGTGGCCAGCGCGATGCCCTGCGGCCCGTCGCCGATGCGGATCACCCCGGCGTCCTCCGGCATGGCCAGCACGGTGTTGCCGAGCACGAACCGGTCGTACTGCGAGGTGACGAACGTCTTGTCGGCGAGGTTCGGCGAGCCGACGAGCCACACGACCGTGTTGCGCAGGTCCTCCGCGGTGGCGGGGCGCGGCAGGCGGCCGGGGCCGTCGGCCTGCAGCTGCCCCAGGTCGGCCGGCGGCTCGTACGGCCGCTCGTACACCGGACCCTCGTCGGCGGCGGTGCCCGGCGGGATGTCGACGATCGTCTCGCCGTGCCAGGTCATCCGCAGCCGGCCCGTGTCGGTGACCTCGCCGATCACGGTGGCGGGGACGTCCCACTTCCTGCAGAGCTCGAGGAAGCGCTCGACCTTGGCCGGCTCGACCACGGCCATCATGCGCTCCTGAGACTCGCTCATCAGGATCTCTTCGGGCCGCAGCGTCGCGTCGCGCAGGGGCACCAGGGTCAGGTCGATGTCCATGCCGCCGGTGCCGGCCGCGGCCAGCTCCGTGGTGGCGCAGGACACGCCCGCCGCGCCGAGGTCCTGGATGCCGACGACGAGATCCTCGGCGAAGATCTCCATGCAGCACTCGGTGACGACCTTCTCCATGAAGGGGTCACCCACCTGCACCGACGGCCGCTTCTGGTGAGACTCCTCGTCGAAGGTCGCGCTCGCCAGCACGGACGCGCCGCCGATGCCGTCCGGCCCGGTGCCCGCGCCGAACAGGATCACCTTGTTGCCCGGCCCCGGCGCGATCGCCCGCTTGATGTCCTCGGGCCTGAGCACGCCGACGCACAGGGCGTTGACCAGCGGGTTCGCGGCGTAGCAGGGGTCGAAGACGACCTCGCCGCCGATGTTCGGCAGGCCGAGGCAGTTGCCGTAGCCGCCGACGCCGCGGACGACGCCGTCGAGCACCCGGCGCGTGTCCTGGGCCTCGGGCGGGCCGAAGCGCAGGGAGTCCATGACCGCGACCGGCCGGGCGCCCATCGAGATGATGTCGCGGACGATGCCGCCGACGCCGGTGGCCGCACCCTGGTACGGCTCGACGTACGACGGGTGGTTGTGCGACTCGATCTTGAAGGTGACGGCCCAGCCGTTGCCGACGTCGACGACCCCGGCGTTCTCGCCCATGCCGACGAGCAGCGCGTCGCTCTCGGGCGCCTTGTCGGCGAACTGCCGCAGGTGGACGCGCGAGCTCTTGTACGAGCAGTGCTCGCTCCACATGACGGAGTAGATGGCCAGCTCGGCGGAGGTGGGCCGCCGGCCCAGGATCTCCACGACGCGGGCGAACTCGTCGTCCTTCATGCCGAGCTCGGCGTACGGCAGCTCGCGCTCGGGCGTCCGCTCCGCGCGGGCGACGGTGTCCACGTCGACCGGCGGCACGGCGGGCTCCGAGGCCGACAGGTCGGGATCGGTCACCGACGGGTCGGCGCCGGGCCGCTCGTCGCCCGGCTCGTTGACGGAGGTGTGGACCTGCTCAGTCATGAAAGGACCATCTTCTTGAGGACCGAGGTGAAGAACCCGAGCCCCTCGGTGGAGGTGCCGGTCAGGATCTCGACCGCGTGCTCGGGGTGGGGCATCAGACCGACGACGTTGCCCGCCTCGTTGCAGATGCCGGCGATGTCGTTCAGGGAGCCGTTGGGGTTGACGTCGACGTAGCGGGCGACGACCCGGCCGGTGGACTCCAGCTCCTCGAGGGTGGCCTCGTCGGCGACGTAGCAGCCGTCCATGTTCTTGATCGGGATGACGACCTCCTGGCCCTGCTCGTAGTCGGTGGTCCAGGCGGTGTCGGCGTTCTCGATGCGCAGGCGCTGGGAGCGGCACACGAAGTGGAGGCCGGCGTTGCGGGTCAGCGCGCCCGGCAACAGGTGCGACTCGCACAGCACCTGGAAGCCGTTGCAGATGCCGAGCACCGGAAGGCCGTCACCGGCGGCCGCGACGAGCTTGTCCATGAGCGGGGCGAACCGCGCGATGGCGCCCGCGCGAAGGTAGTCGCCGTAGGAGAAGCCACCGGGGAGGACGACGGCGTCGACACCGAGGAGGTCGGCCTCGGCGTGCCAGAGGGACACCGGCTCGGCGCCGGCGAGGCGGACCGCGCGTGCGGCGTCCCGGTCGTCCAGCGAACCGGGAAAGGTGATGACGCCCACACGGGCTGACATGGGCACACTCCGATCAGGAACGGTCGGGACGTGCCCCAGCTTATCCGGGGTCTAGCCTGCGGTTTTCAACAGCTCGGGCTCCAGGAGGCGCATCGGGGACTCCTCCTGCCAGCTCAGTCTCTTCTGGAGGTAGACGACCGTGCCGGCGTCGGGGCGGCTGTCGAAGGTGACGTCGTCGACGAGCGCCTGCATGATCTTGATCCCGCGCCCGGACTCCGAATCGAGCCCCGCGCCTTTCTGCCTGTCGCTCTGGAAGCCGCGACCGGTGTCGGCGACCTTCAGCACGCAGTGGTCACCGGCGATACTGGCGATCACTTCATAGTGGGTCGCCGAATCAACGTGCTGCACGACATTGGTGCAGGCTTCGGATGCGGCCACGAGAAGGTCGGCAATACAGCCTTCCGAAACCCCCAACCCGCGCAGCGTATCGCCCAGGACCCGTCGGATCACCGGGATGCTCAGAGTCTCACGCGGCAAGTCGAGTGAGAACTTCATATCCACCGGACACCTCGTGTCATCTTGACCCCCGACCTGGGGTCGACCCCGTCTTCTGATTCTTTCAACGAAGCTAAGGCTTCCCCGGTGGAAACTGGCGTAATCGCGGGACCGAGCTAACTTTAGGCGACTATTCTGCGCGGAGTTCGAACGTCTCGATGACGGGGTTGGCCAGCAGCGTCTCAGCCATCTTCCGTACACGTTCGGTGGCCGCTTCGTCGGCCGGCCCTTCGACTTCGATCTCGAACCTCTTGCCTTGGCGTACCCCAGTGACGCCCTCGAAACCGAGCCGTGGCAACGCCCGGGCGACGGCCTGGCCCTGGGAATCGAGAATTTCCGGCTTCAACATGACGTCGACGATGAAACGCGCCATGACAACCCCCTCTGATCTGCAGCTACGGCACCGAAGCGTACGGCACTCCGCGCCGCCGGTGACGCGAACCCTCGGCCGATGGGATCGTAAGGGCCGATCCCCCGCCCCCCGAGGAGTCGTCATGCGTGCCGAGGAACTGACCGAGCCGGAGTCCGCTCTCTGGGAGGCGTTCCCCGCGGCGCGGACCGTCGACCTCGGCGGCCAGGGCGAGGTGCGCGCCGAGGTGATCGCGGCCCTGCTGCTGGGCGCGCGACCGCCCGAGCCGGGCCGCGTCCCGGCGGTCCGGCTGACCGGCGCCCGGATCACGGGGCTCCTCGACCTGTCCTTCGCCGACGTCCCGTACGCCGCCCTGCTGCGCGGCTGCGAGTTCACCGAGAGGCCCACCCTGTACGGCGCGCGCCTGCGACAGGTGAATCTCATCGGCTCACGGTTGCCGGGTCTGCAGGCCTCCGACGCCCACGTCGACGGCCTGCTCTGGCTGGAAGAGTGCCGCTTCGACGGTCCGGTGATACTCGTCGGCACTGAGGTCAACGGCGCGCTGTCGCTGAGCTCGGCGCGGATCGACGGCGGGCCGGCGCTCCGCGCGGACGGCCTGACGGTGTCCCGTGACCTGATCGCGGACGATCTGCAGGTCTCCGGAGAGGTCTTCCTTCGGGGCATCCGGGTGCAGGGCGCGATCGTCCTCGACGGCGCTCGGCTGTCCTGTCCGGGCGGCATGGCGCTGAACCTGGACCGGGTCCGGGTGGAGGACGTCCTCGATCTCGGGCGCCTGCGCGCCGAGGGGATGGTCAGCCTGCGCTCGGCCGTGATCGGCGGCATGCTCGATCTGAACGGCGCGGAGCTGGTCAATCCCTCGGGCATGGCGCTGCGCGGGCACCTGGTCACCGTCGGGAGCAGCCTGCGGGCCTCGGACGGCTTCCGGGCGACCGGGCAGATCTACCTCGACGCGGCCCACGTGAAGGGATCGATCGACTTCGACGGGGCGCACCTGTCCAACCCGGGCGGCATCGCGCTGCGGGCCTCCCGCGCGGAGATCACCGGCGGCCTGTTCGGCAAGTACGGGTTCGTCGCCGACGGGGCCATCCACCTGGTGGACACGCGGGTCGGGGCCAGCGTCGACCTGTCCGGCGCCCGGCTCACCGCGCCGGGGACCCGGGCGCTCAAGGCGCACGGGATCAACGTCGGCGGCGTGGTGGACTGCTGCGACGGGTTCACCGCCGAGGGCCGGGTCTCGTTCGCCGGCGCGCGGATCGGCGGTGACCTGTGCTTCGACAATGCGACGATCAGCGCGCCCGGGGAGACCGCCATCAGCTGCCGGCAGCTGCGTTCCGCCACGCTGCGACTCAGGACGCGGGACGTGGACGGCGCGATCGACGTACGGCACGCGCGCGTCGAGGTGCTCCGCGACGCTCCGGCGGGCTGGCCGCCGCGCTCCCGGCTCGAGGGCTTCACGTACGAGACGATCGAGGATCCCGGCGCGGGCGCCGACCGGCTCGGCTGGCTGGACCGCGCCGACGGGTACCAGCCACAGCCGTACGAGCAGCTGGCAGGCGTCTACCGGCGGCTGGGGCAGGACGCCGACGCCCGTAGAGTCCAGCTCGCCCGGCAGCGCCGCCGGCGTCGTACGCTGCCGCGCTGGCTCGCCGTCTGGAGCCTCGTGCAGGACTGGACGGTCGGGTACGGCTACCGGCCACAGCGGGCGGTGCTGTGGCTGGCGGGGCTGCTGACCGTCGGTGTGGTGGCGTTCGGGGCCCACCACCCGCCGCCGCTGAAGGCAGGCGAGGCACCGCCGTTCAACCCGGTGCTCTACACGCTCGACCTGCTGCTGCCGATCATCGGCTTCGGGCAGGAGGACGCCTTCGGGCCGCGCGGCTGGCAGCAGTGGCTCGCCGCCGGGCTCGTCGCGTCGGGTTGGATCCTCGCAACCACGATCGCCACGGGCGTCACACGAGTTCTTTCGCGGCAGTAGCGATATACATGGAAGTTCTCTCGTCTTCCCCCGGAGTTCGTCTGATGCTGAGCGATGAGCTGACCCCGCCCGAGCGCGTGCTGTGGGACGCGTTCCCCCGCGGTGAGACGGTCGACCTGTCCGGCGGCGATCAGGACTTCGACAGCACGAACGCCTGGGGCCCCGAGCGCACCATCCGCGCCGAGGTGATCTCCGCGCTGCTGCTCGGCGCGCGGGAGAACGAGCCCGGCCATGTCGCCGCCGTCCGCCTGACGGGCGCGCGGATCGCCGGGACGCTGAACCTCGGGCACGCCCACGTGACCGTGCCGCTCGCGCTCACCGGCTGCCAGCTCACCGAGGCCCCGCACCTCTACTGGGCGCAGCTGCGCAGCGTCCACTTCATGCGCTGCCGGCTGCCCGGCCTCGTCGCCTCCGGTGCGCGAATCGACGGGCACCTGTGGCTCGAGGGCAGTCACGTGTACGGCGGCGTCTGGCTCGACAGCGCCCACATCACCGGCATCCTCAACCTGACCGGCGCCCACCTGTCCCACCCGGGCGGTGACGCACCGCTGCTGGCCGACCGCCTCGTCGTGGACAACAACGTCTACTGCGACCAGGGGTTCACCGCCGAGGGCGAGGTCCGGCTGCCGGGCGCGAACGTCGGCGGGCAGCTGATCTTCCGCGGGGCGCGGCTGCGCAACCCGAAGGGGCAGGCGCTGTACGCGAGCCGGCTCGCGGTCGCGGCCAACGTCTTCTGCGACGGCGGGTTCAGCGCCGAGGGGGAGATCCGGTTGCGCGGCGCGCGGATCGGCGGCTACCTGTCCCTGGTCGGCGCGTCGGTGTCCAACCCGGCGCGTGCGGCGCTCAACTGCGACGACATGAGCATCGAGACCGACATCTACTGCTCGGACGGCTTCCGTGCCGAGGGTGTGGTCAGCCTGGCGGGCGCGCACATCGGCGGCCTGTTCAACCTGCGCGGCGGACGCCTGAGCAACCCGGCCGGGGTGGCGCTGAACCTCCAGCGGGCCCAGGCCGAAGAGGTGCTGCTGCGGCCCGCCGAGCCGATCAAGGGCGTCGTCGACCTGAGCTACGCGCACTTCAAGCTGTTGCGCGACGACCCGCTGTCCTGGGCGCCGAGGTACCAGCTCGACGGCCTCACGTACGAGATGATCGACCCGCCGCTGATCGCGAAGGAGCGGCTGAAGTGGGTGCGCCGCGACACGGACGGCTACATTCCCCAGCCGTACGAGAAGCTCGCCGAGACCTACCGCGCCCTCGGGCACGACGGCGAGCGGCGCACCGTCCTGCTCGCCAAGCAGCGGCACCGCCGTACGACGCAGCCGGTGCCGGGCCGGGTGTGGGGCTACCTCCAGGACTGGACGGTCGGCTACGGTTACCGGCCGTTCCTCGCCACCGCGTGGCTGGTGGCGCTGCTGGCGTTCGGCACCGTCATCTTCCAGCACCACCCGATGATCCAGGAGCCGGGGCACAACACGCAGTTCAACCCGTTCCTCTACACACTCGACGTGCTGCTGCCGATCGGCTCGCTCGGCCAGGAGGGAGAGTTCGCGCCGCATGGCATCTACCTGTGGATATCCGACGCGCTCGTCGTCGCGGGCTTCATCCTCGGCTTGACCGTCGCCGCCGGCGCGACGCGCGTACTGTCCCGCGAGTGATCCACGTTTACCGAATCGGAGCGTGATTCGCGTTGGTGGCAGGGCACAACCTTGCGGGTACGAATCCGTAGAACCCGAGGCTTGCGCCCGGGTACGTGAGGTCTGTCACGATGACGACTACGTCTCCCGCAACCGCCGGGACCCCGCGGGAAGGGTGACGCGCAACCAGGCCGACCGCGGCGATCCCGCGAACGGCCCTGAACGCACGAGGAGTGGCACGTGACCGTCGACGCCGCGCGCGGTGCGCCCCTGGGCACCGACGCACAGTCTCCCCCATCGGAGCTCGTCCAGCTGCTCACGCCTGAGGGCGAGCGGGTCGAGCATCCCGACTACGACGTGAACCTGACCCCCGACGAGATCAAGGGTCTCTACCGGGACCTGGTGATCGTCCGCCGGATCGACACTGAGGCGGTCGCGCTGACCCGCCAGGGCGAGCTGGGCATCTGGGCCTCACTGCTCGGCCAGGAGGCCGCGCAGATCGGCTCCGCCCGCGCCCTGCGGCCGAGCGACATGGCGTTCCCGAGCTACCGGGAGCACGGGGTGGCCTGGTGCCGGGGCGTCGACGCGCTCGACCTCCTGGGCCTGTTCCGCGGCGTCAACCACGCCGGGTGGAATCCGAAAGAGCACAACTTCCACCTCTACACGATCGTCATCGGCAGCCACGCCCTGCACGCCACCGGCTACGCCATGGGCATCCAGCGGGACGGCACCGAGGACGCCACGATCGTCTACTTCGGCGACGGCGCCACCAGCCAGGGCGACGTCAACGAGGCGTTCGTCTGGTCGGCCGCGCAGAACGCCCCGATCGTCTTCTTCTGCCAGAACAACCAGTGGGCGATCTCCGAGCCGTTGGAGAAGCAGTCCCGGATCCCGCTGTACCGCCGGGCCGAGGGCTTCGGGTTCCCCGGCATCCGCGTCGACGGCAACGACGTCTTCGCCGTCCTCGCCGTGACCAGGAAGGCCCTTGAGAACGCCCGCAGCGGCCAGGGCCCCACGCTCATCGAGGCGTTCACGTACCGGATGGGCGCCCACACCACGACCGACGACCCGACGCGCTACCGGCTCCAGGCCGAGCTGGAGTCCTGGAAGCTCAAGGACCCGATCGAGCGCGTCAAGGCGTACCTCGTGAAGAACCAGATGGCCGACCGCGACTTCTTCGACGCGATCGAGGCCGAAGCCAAAGAGGTCGGCTCGGACCTGCGGAAACGGTGCCTAGAATTGCCCGACCCCGAGGCGACGGCGATCTGGGAGAACGTCTATGCGACCGAGCACTCGCTGCTCGCGGAGGAACGCGACCAGTTCATGTCCTACCTGTCGACGTTCGAGGATGTGTCCCGATGAGGGGGCGGCCGACCCAGGCCGGGGGTACGCGCGGAGGGGAGTGCGACGGTGAGCGCTGAGACGCTGACTCTTTCCAGGGCCATGAACGAGGGCCTTCGCAAGGCCATGGAGAACGACCCGAAGGTCCTCATCATGGGTGAGGACGTCGGAAAGCTCGGCGGTGTGTTCCGGGTGACCGACGGCCTGCAGAAGGACTTCGGCGAGGCCCGCGTCATCGACACGCCGCTGGCCGAGTCCGGCATCGTCGGCACGGCCATCGGCCTCGCCCTGCGCGGCTACCGGCCGGTGTGCGAGATCCAGTTCGACGGGTTCGTGTTCCCGGCGTTCAACCAGATCACCTCGCAGCTCGCCAAGATGCGGATGCGCTCGCTCGGCACGCTCGAGCTGCCGGTGGTCATCCGCATCCCGTGCGGCGGCGGCATCGGCGCCGTCGAGCACCACAGCGAGTCGCCGGAGGCGTACTTCACCCACACCGGCGGCCTGCGTGTCGTCGCGTGCTCGAACCCGGCCGACGCGTACACGATGATCCAGCAGGCCATCGAGTGCCCCGACCCGGTGATCTTCTTCGAGCCGAAGCGCCGCTACTGGGACAAGGCCCCCGTCGACCGCGACCTGTCCAACGCCGCGCCGTTCGACAAGGCCGTCGTGGCGCGTCCGGGCGAGGACGTGACCGTGCTCGCGTACGGGCCGATGGTCAAGACCTCGCTGGAGGCCGCGCAGGCCGACGAGCAGCACTCGATCGAGGTCATCGACATCCGCTCGCTCAACCCGCTCGACGAGCAGACGGTGCTCGCCTCCGTACGCAAGACCGGGCGGTGCGTCGTCGTGCACGAGGCCCCGGTCTTCAACGGGTACGGCGCCGAGCTGGCCGCGCGGATCACCGAGAAGTGCTTCTACCACCTGGAGGCACCGGTGCTGCGGGTCGGCGGCTTCTCCACGCCGTACCCGCCGTCCCGTCTCGAGGACCACTACCTGCCCGACCTCGACCGCGTCCTGGACGCCGTCGACCGGACCTTCGCGTGGTGAGCATGGGCGAGCTGAAGCAGTTCAAGCTGCCGGACGTCGGTGAGGGCCTGACCGAGGCCGACATCGTCAAGTGGCACGTGCGGCCAGGTGACGCCGTCGAGGTCAACCAGACGATCGTGGAGATCGAGACGGCCAAGGCCGTCGTCGAGCTGCCCTGCCCGTACGAGGGGACCGTCGCCGAACTCCTCGTCGAGGAGGGCACGACGGTCGACGTCGGCGTCCCGATCATCTCGGTCGCCGTCGGCGGCGACGTGCCGGTCACCGGGACGCCCGCGGAGGGGACCGCGCCTGCCGAGGGTGCGCGGGAGCCGGGCATGGAGGGCAGCCCCGCCCCGGCGGTCGACCCGTCCGCCCCGGAGCAGAAGCGCGTCCCGGTGCTGGTCGGCTACGGCGTGAAGGCGGGCTCCACCCAGCGCCGCCCGCGTAAGGCCGCGCCGGCCGCAGCCGGCGGCCCGAGCCCGGCGGCGGCAGCCGCCGCGCCGAGCCAGGCCGCGTCCGGTGGCCCGAGCCCGGCCGTGGCCGCTTCCGTGAGTGCGGCCGTACGGGCGGAGCCTGCCGCCGCGCCGGCACCCGCCGGGGGACGCGTCGCGGTGCTCGCCAAGCCCCCGGTCCGCAAGCTGGCCAAGGACCTGGGCGTCGACCTGACCACGATCACCGGCACCGGCCCGCAGGGGTCGATCACCCGGGACGACATCCGGCAGGCCGCGGAGGCCCCCGCCACCGCGGCGCCCGTACGGGCCGACGGCGAGCGGCGTGAGGAGCGCATCCCCATCCGGGGCGTGCGAAAGCACACGGCGGCGGCCATGGTGCAGTCGGCGTTCACCGCGCCGCACGTCACCGAATGGCTGCAGGTCGACGTCACCGAGACGATGAGCGCCGTGAAGCGGCTGCGCGACCTGCCCGACTTCGAGGGCGTCAAGGTCTCGCCGCTGCTGCTCGTCGCCAAGGCGCTGCTGCTGGCGGTCCGGCGCAACCCGCTGATCAACTCGGCGTGGGACGAAGAGGCCCAGGAGATCGTGGTCAAGCACTACGTGAACCTGGGCATCGCCGCCGCGACCGAGCGCGGGCTGATCGTGCCGAAGGTCCGCGACGCGCACGCCCTGTCGCTCCCGGACCTGGCCCGGGCGTTCGGCGACCTCGCCGCGACGGCCCGCGCCGGCAAGGCGACCCCGGCCGACCTGTCCGACGGCACCATCACGATCACCAACGTCGGCGTCTTCGGCGTCGACGCAGGCACCCCGATCCTGACGCCCGGCGAGTCGGCGATCCTCGCCTTCGGCCAGATCCGGGACATGCCCTGGGTGCACGAGGGCGAGATCAAGATCCGCAAGGTGACGACGCTCGCGCTGTCGTTCGACCACCGCATCGTCGACGGCGAGCTCGGCTCGGCCGTCCTCCGCGAGGTCGGCGCCATGCTCGAAGACCCCATGCGCATACTCGCCTGGGGCTGACGCCACAGGGGTCTCCGGGCCGACCACGGCCCGGAGACCCCCATGAATGGCGTACTCGATACCTCGGTCCTTTTTGCGGATACGACATGGCTCGTGACACAGAGTGGCACCATGTCCATCTGTGTACTTCGACAGCAGCACCGAGGCTGGAGCTCATCGGAAGGACGTGAGCCGAGTTCGGGCACAGGCCGTGGCAGAGGATGGCGGCTGGTCCGTGTTCCTGCCCGGCGCGCCCATCTCCGCTGATGGCTCCACGTTCGATGAAGCCATCACCGAGATGGTCGATTCACTCCGGGAATATGCCGCCGACTGGCAAAAGCGACTGTGTGATGCTCCCAACCATCGCCGACAGCGGGGGCTCGTACAGCTGATCAATCTGAACGACGATGACCGGCTACGTGCGTGGCTGATCGAGGCCACCGCGTGACCTGGACTCTGAATCGAAGCGATCAGAGGCATATGGGCGGCAAGAAGCTGGGCGAGATTGCCGAGCATTACGACACGACCGACATCAGCCAGGAGATCGCCGAAGCGGACCTGAAGCGCCACGAGCCGCTCTCATCGGACGAGCTCATGATCGTGTCGTCGATCCGGCTCCCCAAGTCGACGATGGATGAGGTTCGGGCCGCGGCCGCCGAACTCGGTGTCAAGCCCACTGCGCTCATCCGCTCCTGGATCGAGGAACGGTTGGGTCCGAGCGAGGCGGCAACTCCTCTCGCGCGCCGATCCGGCCACGTGGCGACGCAGCATTCCCGTCCCTGAGGCGTCTCTGGAATGTGGACATCGAAATGGTCTCTTCCGCGCGGGCGCCCGCCGACGTCGAAGAGCTGTACCGGGAACACGCCGTCGGGCTAATCCGGCTGGCCATGTTGATGGTCGGCGACGGGCCGACCGCCGAGGACGTGGTCCAGGACGCCTTCCTCGGGCTCCATGACCGATGGCGATCTCTGCGCGATCCCGCCGCCGCACTGACGTATCTGAGATCGGCCGTGCTGAATCGCTGTCGCTCTGTGCTGCGCCGCCGGGCCGTGGCCAGCCGGTTCCGGCAGCCGTACCAACCGCCGGCATGGTCGGCCGAGGACTGTGCGATCGACGGGCAGGAGCGGAGCGCCGTGCTGACCGCGATCGCGCGGCTGCCCCGTCGCCAGCGTGAGGTCCTCGCCCTGCGTTTCTACTGCGACCTTCCCGAAGAAGAGATCGCCCGCACGTTGAGGATCAGCCGCGGCACCGTCTCGTCGACGACGTCCCGGGCCCTCGCCGCTCTCGCAAAGCTGCTGGAGGACGCCACATGAGAAGCCTCGAAGAACGCATCCGGGACGCCTACTCCATGGCCGACGGCTGGGGGCCGGCCGTGCCCCCGCCGCTCCGCCGCCGCTCCGTACGCCACCATCGGCTCCGGTTCGCGGCTCCCCTGGCGGCCGCCGCCGGTGTCACGGCGGTGGTGTTCCTCGCGACCGGGCTCCCGCACAGGGCACCTGACCCGACCGTCCCCCTCAGCGTCGGGCCTGCGGCCGAGGCGCTGCGGCCATCGGAGAAGAACCAGGTCTGGATATACCTCTGCTCCAGGATCTCCGCCAACCCTTCCTGCCATCGGCAGGGCGCCACGCGGGCGCAGCGGGGCGCGATCGACGACGCGCTGAAGAAGATGCCGCAGGTACGCCGCATCGAGCGCGTCACAGCGGAGCAGGCGTACGCCGAGGTCAAGAAGAAGTTCGCGGGAACGAAGATCGCGGACACCATCCGTCCCGGCGACATCCCGGACTCGTTTCGGGTGACCCTGCGCCGGCCCACCGATGTCCGGGCAATCCTGGCGGCGCTGTCGAATCGGCCGGGTGTGGACCAGATTGTGACCGGATCGCGGTGAGCCTTATCCGCGTGGGGTTCTCCCGGCCTCAGACGAGGAGAACCCCACGATATGCATGACCAGGCGGAGAGGACTTACCTCGTGTGCCAGATCTGCCGGTCGGGGACCGGGTAACCCTGCGTCTGCACGATCACATTCGACCAGTTCTTGGTCCCCGCCTCTGCGATGAAGACATAGGGCTCTCTCGCCCGATGGATGTGCTCGATCGTCACGACGCCGTCACCGGTGAAGGACCACTTCTGGTTGGCAGCAGTCTTCTTGCAGGTGTTCGTCACGACAGAGTCGCCGCTGTTCAGCTTCTTGTTCTTGCCGAGGTTGATGTCCAGGCACTTGCCGGTGGCGGCGTTGACGAGGTGGTTTCCCCACTTGACCTGGAAGGTGAGCTGCTTCCTCTTGGTGGTAGTGCTCGTATCACACTTCTTGATGTGCGCCTGAGCATTCGCTGCCGTGCTGGTGACCACGATGCAGCTCCAGGACTCTTCGTTCAGGAAGTGAAAGCTGCTCGCGGCCTGGGCCGGCGTAGCGGCCAGAGCGGGGACCAGCAGCGCGGCCGCCGCGACGGCGGCCATACTCCGTTTGCGCATAGTCCGTCCTTTCTCATCCGAGTTCATAACCGCCCTTGCCCCTGGCGGTGGCTCGCGGACGGGTCAGCTCTGCCAGGGACCGTTACGGTTGTACAGAGCCTTGCCGATCGTGATTGCACCGTATGCCCTGAACGTGCCGCTGATCGCATGCTGCTGTTTCACGAAATACTTAGAGGTACGCTCAGCCGGATACGCGCCTTTGTGTATGATCTGAACCCCGGCCGTCATTAGGCGCGCTTTATTATGTGCGCTGGGGCGAACGATTACACACATCTCTCGGTGCACCGAATGGGGGTAGGACTTTACCCACCAATGCAAATATCCGACCGTTTTGTAGCCGGGACCGTTTTTGATGGGCAGCGGCGAACCTTTGTACTCCTTGGTGGGCCAGCCCTTGCCGCACGAACCGAGAGAGGCAGCATTGGCCGGTGCAGCGGCGACCGCCGCGGAACCGACGAGCGACAGAGCGGCGACCGCAGATACGGTCAGACTCCGACGAAAACTCATCTCTTTGTTATCCTCACATATGCCGCGAACCGCATTGACGGCGTCACTGTAGCGATCGATCCCGCTACAGGCATAGGCCGACGACGATAATTAGGCCTCTGGGCCCAGTCGCGACTGGACCCAGAGGCCTAATATTGGAAACGTGTCCACATTACGGACGGACGCCCCGGGTCAGGGGCAGGTCTGGCGCTTGGCGGTGAGGTCGAGGGTCTTGCGGATGGAGCTGAGCTTCAGGCGCTTGGACTCGGGGCAGAACTTGCTCAGCGGCAGGTTGTACTCGGCGTGGAAGACGGGCTTGCCGGCCTTGATGAACGGCTTGAGGGCGGAGCACTCCTTGTACTCCGCGCACTGCTCGTTCACCGCGAAGTCGAAGTCCTTGACCAGGGCCGGGATCTGGTCCAGGTCGTTCTTCAGCCCGACCGCCAGGCCCTTCTGGTGGGCGACGCGCGCGAGCATCCGGTTGAACGCCAGCTGCTGCTTGCCGGTCACCGGGAAGCCGGACTTGTTCTGGTAGGCGTCGACCAGGTCCGGCTCGACGCCGTCGAAGCCCTTGGCCTTGCACTGGTCCAGGCGCGCGGACCAGATGCGCTGCAGCACGCTGACCTGGCGGATGTCGACCCAGCGTTCCTGCGGCCACCCGTCGACCTTCTTACCGAGGATGGACTTGGGGAACTTGGCGTAGTCGGGCCGGCCCTGCTCCGCCGCGCCGATGTCGATGTAGCAGATGACCTTGCGGCCCTTCTTGTGCAGCGCGGTCACGGTGGACTTGGGCGTATCGAACATGTCGACGTCGAAGACGCTCGCCTTGACCGACGTGTCGATCTTGCCGCTGAGCTGCCACTGCCAGCCGACGCCGACCTTCGGCCGCCACCAGGAAGCCTGTGCCGACGCCGATGCCGACGCCGAGCCATGCGCGGCCACGTCCTTGGCCCCGGTGCCCGTGCCGCTACAACCGGCGAGCGACAGGGCGGCCAGAGTGAACAATACGTACCGATGGCGCATCCGTGACATAAATGATCAAGCTACCCCGCGACCGCCCGGCCGTCAGGCGTTCGGCGGATCGGAGGGACCCATGCCGCCGTGGTGGCTCATCCTCGCCTGGATCGTGGTCGTACCCCTGGCCGCCGTGATGCTCGTCGATCCCCGGAGGTTGTGGAGCGTACCGGCGAGGGCCTGGGCCCGCGACCACCCGGACGACCGCTACACGCGGTGGTGGGAGGCCAGTGCCGCCTGGCGGGGTCTCGCCGCGCTCGCCGTCGTGGCCCTCGCCACGATCAGCTGGGTCGACCACGCCCATGCCACGGCGGAGCCTCGCCTGCACGGCACGACGTCGAGCGAGAAGGTGCGGGCGGTGCCGGGATCCGCGCATCCGGCCGCGATCGAGCCGGACGCGTACTCCGGGAACGGCACGCGGTTGCGCGTGATCTGGCGGTCGTGGGCGGAGCGGATCGGGTGCGCACTCGACCACGTCACCGTCGACGAGACGGCATCAAGGGTGATGGTCACCGTCTATGAGGGCGGCTCCAGCGAGAACTGCGCCGACGGCGGTCACCCGTGGGGCGGCTTCGGGCCGTACACCACGCGCTACACCGACGTCACGCTGCACTCTCTGCTCCGTGACCGCCAGGTCGTGACCGCAACGGGCGCACCGGTCCGACGGTACGAGTGACGCGCGGCCACACCTCTGCGCATGAACCCGAATCGTGACCGGCGCCCTGATCGAGGACCTCTGAATTTCGCGAACGGGCAGACACAGACAGTGCTCTAGACAATACTCCTCGTAGCGATCTCGATACGCCGAGCAATGGGAACTCGAGGACGGCGGAGCCATGGCCATGCCGCAGCCGATCGATGAAGAAGAAGAGCCCTCCACGATCGAAGAGGTCTGGGAACGGACGCCGTCGTACCCGGGCTTCCAGGTGGAGATCATCGACGGGAGCCTCGTCGTGACTCCCCACGGGAACTTCCGGCATGCCCGACTCAACTACTTCCTGCACACCGCCTTCGTGGAGATCGCGAGGGAGAAGGGCTGGTACCTCTGCCACGAGCTCACCATTCATCTGGAGAGCAACCACGACCGGATCGAGCCCGATCTGGTGATCATGCCGCCGGATCCGCCGACCTTCGGGGACAGCGAGGTGTTCGGGCGCGGAGTCCTGCTCGTCGCCGAGGTCACGTCGCGCGGCAACGCGATCCGCGACCGGTTCACCAAGCCGCGCAACTGCGCGCTAAGTGGTGTCCCGCTCTACCTGCTCATCGACCCGGTGGACGCGCCGACCGCCATCACGCTGTTCAGCGACCCGAGCGACGACGGATACCGCACGATCGATCGCGTCGTCGCCGGCGAGAAGCTGCGTCTCCCGGAGCCGTTCGGCCTCGTTCTCGATACGGCTTCACTGCGTTGACGACGCCGGTCTCGCCCGCTGTGCAGGCGGGACCGGTTCGGATCGGTCAGGAGAGGAAGGACGTGAGAGGCGGGGCCAAGACGTCCCAGGAGACGTTGTGGTCCTGCCCGTCGAGGATCGTGTGCCGGCCGGACGGCAGGACGTCCAGCAGGGCGACGGCGGTGGCCGGCGCCCACGCGCCGGTCTCGGAGCCGGTCAGTATCAGGGTGGGGATCACGATGTCCGCAAGGACCGCCGGGAGACGGCCGTCGCCGATGACGGCGGCGTCGTAGGCGAGGGTCGGGGCGATCGCCTCCATGGCCGCCCACATCGGAGCCTGACGCATCTGGTCGATCATGGCGGGCGGCAGGCCGACGAAACGCATGAACAGCGCCATGGCGTCCCCACGGCGGTCTTCGGCCAGGCAGGCCGTGAGCTCGGTGACGTACGCGCGGGCGCGCCGGGGCGCGTCGGCGTCGAACTGAAACGGCGGCTCCCACAGGGCGAGCCGAGTGATCGGCAGGCCGGCGGCCGCCGCGCGCAGCGCCAGGATCGCGCCGGAGGAGTTGCCGAACACGGCCGCGGAGCCGCCGACCTCCGTGATCAACGCGGCGAGATCCTCGATCTCGCGCTCCACCACGTAGGGCGGGGTGTCGCCGCTGTCACCGCGGCCGCGCCGGTCGTAGTTGACGACCGTATGTCCGGTCGACAGCAGCTCGGCCAGCGGCGAGTGGACGCCCCGGGTACAGGACGCGCCGCTCACCAGGACGATCGGGCTGCCGGCTCCCAGCCGGTCGAAGGCGATCACGGTGCCGTCGGCGGAACGCGTGTTGTTCATGGTCTCGGCCTTTCCGGTGTTCCGGTGTCACCCCACCTACGAACGGCCTCGCGTCAAACGGACAGCCCGTCGGCGGAGATCCCGGCGAGTCTGCGCTCCAGGTAGCGGCGCTCCGGCCCGGTCGGTGCCAGAGCCAGGGCCGACCGGTAGGCGAGGGCCGCCTCGGGAAGGCGTCCCTGGCGGCGCAGGAGGTCGGCTCGAGCGGCGGGCAGCAGGTGATGGTCGCGCAGCTCGGACTCCAGGGCCGTCAGAAGGGTCAGTCCCCGCCCCTGGTCGATCATCCCCACGGCGATCGCCCGGTTCAGCCGGACGATCGCGGACGGAACGTGCGCCTCCAGACGACGGTAGAGGGCCGCGATCTCGTCCCAGGGGGTCTCGTCGAAGGACGTGGCGTTCGCGTGACAGGCGGCGATCGCGGCCTGGATCTGGTACGGCCCCGCGCGCCCCTGGCGCAGCGCCTCGTCGAGCACGTCCGTCCCCTCACCGATCCGCTCATGCTCCCATCGGGAACGGTCCTGCTCCTCCAGCGGCACCAGGTCCTCGCCGTCGAGCCGGGCCGGGCGGCGGGCGTCGTGAAGCACCATCAGCGCCAGCAGACCGGCGGCCTCCGGCTCCTCCGGCATCAGCCGGACGAGCAGCCGGCCCAGCCGGATCGCCTCGTCCGAGAGGCCCTTCCGGACCAGCTCGTCACCGCCGCTGGCCGCGTACCCCTCGTTGAAGAGCAGATAGAGGACGCCGAGGACGGAGTCGAGCCGTTCGGGAAGCAGCTCGGGGCGCGGCATCCGGAAGGGGATCCCCGCGTCCCGGATCCTGCCTTTGGCCCGCGTGAGCCGCTTGGACATCGTGCCCTCCGAGACCAGGAAGGCGCGCGCGATCTCGGCCGTGGTCAGGCCGGCCAGGGTCCGTAGCGTGAGCGCGACCCGGGCCTCGAACGGCAGTGCGGGATGACAGCAGGTGAACATGAGCCGCAGCCGATCGTCGGGGAACTCGTCGGCCGGAGCGCCCCCGCCCGTACCGTCCGCGGGTGCGACGGGACCCGCGGCGGCCAGCTCGCGCATCTTGGCGGCGCCCACGGCGGCCCGGCGGAGCCGGTCGATCGCCTTGTTGCGCGCGGTCGTGGCGAGCCAGGCACCCGGCCTCGGCGGGATCCCTTCCGTCGGCCACCGCTGAAGCGCCTGGGTGAAGGCGTCCTGCGCGCAGTCCTCGGCCAGGTCCCAGTCGCCGGTCAGCCGGATGAGCGTCGCGACGACCTGCCCCCATTCCTCCCGGAACAGATCTGCGATCGCCGACTGGACGTTCACGGCTGCAACGCTCGTAGCTCGATCGTCCCGTGGCGCGCCACGGGATGGGTCCGGGCCGCCTCGACCGCCTCCTCACGCGAGGCGCACTCGATCAGGCTGAAGCCGGCCACGACCTCCTTGGACTCGACGAACGGGCCGTCCGTGAGAAGGACCTCGCCACCGCGGACGCGGACGGTCGTGGCGTCCGCCGGTGGCTCCAGCCCACCGCTCATGATGAGGTCGTCGCCCCGAGCCGCGGCCCAGGCCTTGCAGGCGGGCAGGAAGTCCGGGTCGGCGAGCATCGCCTCGTAGGCCGGACCGTCTCCGCATATCAGCAGCAAGTACTTCACAGCGCGAGCCTAAGTCGGCCGAGCCGTCCGGTCTCGCCCTGGACACGGCGGCCCCGCCCGGGTGGGCGGGGCCGCACAGGTCACGCGTTGATCGAGCAGTTGTGGTACGCCTCGACCAGCCACTGCCCGTCGTGTTCGGCGAGCACCCAGGTCGCGCGCCGCATCCGCTCGGCGGGGATCTCGTCCTCGCCCGGCAGCAGGAAGCCGCTCAGACTGACCACCACGGCGGTGCGGCCATCGATGATCCGGATGTTCTCCGGCCGGTCGATGGACCGGGAGCCCTTCACCGGCCCGGCGAACCCCGCCGCCATGTACGCGCGGAGCTCCTCGCGGCCCTGGTGGTGGACGCCGCCGGGCAGGACCACGGTCGCGTCCTCGGTGTAGAAGGCGGCGAACGCCTCGGCGTCGTTGTCCGCCCAGGCGGCGACGATTCCATCGAGCACCTCGCGGACGGCGCTGTCGTTTTCGGCGAGAACGGGCGTACGGCTGTCGCTGTTCATGGTCATCTTTCTCCTCTGTTGGTGTCGTTCACCGCGGAATCGCGGATGACGGGTTTGCGGCCGTTGCGGGACAGCGCGACGGCCGGGATCAGGCCGATCGCCGCCAGCAGGGCGAGCCAGTAGCCGGAGGTGGACAGGGCGGTCGCCGAGGCGTGTGCCGACTCGACGGCGTGGTCCCGGAGCGCGAGGAACACCGTGCCGAACGCCGCGACGCCCAGCACCTGCCCCAGCTGCATGGTGGTGGTGAGCAGGCCGCTGGCGTCGGCCGCCTGCGAGAGCCGGACGTGCAGCAGCGATCGGGTGAGCAGCGGACTGACCGACAGGCCCATGCCGATCCCGTCCGCCGCGAGCGCCGCCCACAGCGGCGTGCCGCCGTTCGCGCCATCGCGTACGGCCGCCGAAATCCCCAGGTAGGCCACGCCGCACAGCGCCAGTCCGATGGGCGGAAGCACACGGTGGGTGGTGGCGGGCAGAGCGCGCCAGGAGAAGCCGACGAGCCCGAAGGTCGCGGCCATCGGAAGATAGGTGAGGCCGACCCGCAGTGCGCTGTCACCGAGTCCGGCCTCCAGATGGAGGGTGCACACGAAGAGGAAGCCCCCGTAACCCACTTGCATCGCGGCGAGCGCGCCGATCCCGGCTCCGACGCCCGGCGTGCGCAGCACCGCCGGGTCCAGCAGGGGATCCCCACCCCGTGCGGCGATGCGGCGTTCCACCGGAATGAAGACCCCGGCCAGGACGATCCCGGCGGCGACGCAGCCGAAGCTCCACGCCGGCCAGCCCGCCTCACGCCCGAGGACCAGCGGCAGGACGATCAGGAAGGTCGCCGACGTCGCGATCACCAGCCCGGCCACGTCGAGCCGGCGGGCCGTCCCCGTCTCGTCGGCGGGCACGAGGCGCGGCACCAGGACCGCGAGGATGACGCCGAGCGGGACGTTGACGAGGAAGGCCGGCCGCCAGGTCAGCCCGAACAGGTCCGCGCTCACGAGGAGGCCCCCGATGATCAGCCCGGCGACCGAGCCGAGCGACAGCACCGCGCCGTACGCGGACAGCGCCTTCGCCCGCGCCGGGCCGGTGAACCGCGTCTGGATGAGGCTCATGATCTGCGGCACCATGACCGCCGCCCCCGCGCCCTGAAGGAACCGGCTTCCGATCAGGACCCCGCTCCCCGGCGCGAGGCCGCAGACCAGCGACATCGTGGTGAACACGATGACGCCGAGCAGGTACATCCGCCGCCTGCCGTACAGGGTGCCGAGCCGTGCTCCGGTGATCAGCAGCATCGCGTAGGCAGCGGTGTAGCCGCCCACGACGAGCTGCAGCGACGCGCCCGAGGCGTGCAGGTCGGCGCCGATCGCGGGCATCGCGACGTTCACGATGAAGACGTCGAGCAGGCCCATGAACTGGCCGAGCAGCAGCACGGCGAGCATGAGCCAGCGTCGGCCCTCCCGTTCGCGGGTCTCTTCGGGGGGCTCCGAGGCGAGCACCGGCCTGGTCACATCCGTCTCCGTTCGGTAAGCCGGCAGGGACTGAGGCGGTCGCCGGTCCCGGGGCTCTCGGAAGAGCCCGCCGGTACATACCGAGCGGCCGCGCCCGATTCATCGGTCCGGGTCCGCCGATGCGGTGCTTTTTCGATCGCCGCCGAGCGATGAGTTCGCCGCTCCCGCCGAGTACGTACATGCGAGGAGGGATCAATGCGCATCGCGACGGACGATCGGGACCTGATGGAGCGTCGGCCTCGGCCGGTAGGGTCGGGTCCCGGTCAGGGGGTATCGATGGTGTCGGTCAGCGAGGACTTCGAGCGCCGGGCCGATCCATACCGGCCGGAACTGCTGGCGCACTGCTACCGGATGCTGGGGTCGGTCCATGAGGCCGAGGACCTCGTTCAGGACACGCTGCTGCGGGCGTGGCGGGCGTACGACCGGTTCGACGAGCGGCGCGCGTCCCTGCGCACCTGGCTGCACCGCATCGCGACCAACGCCTGTCTGACCGCGCTGGAGAAGCAGACCCGTAGGCCGCTGCCGTCGCAGATCGGCGTCCCGGGGGACGACCCGCAAGAGCCGCTGGTGCCGGGTCACGAGGTGCCCTGGCTCCAGCCGCTGCCCGACGTGATGCTCCGGTCGGATCCGAACGACCCGGCCACCGTCCTCGTCTCCCGGGGCAGTCTGCGGCTGGCGTTCGTCGCCGCGATGCAGCTCCTGCCGCCGCGGCAGCGCGCGGTGCTCATCCTCAGGGACGTCCTCGACTGGCCGGCGGCCGAGGTGGCCGAGTCCCTCGGCACCACGCCGGCCGCCGTGAACAGCGCGCTGCAGCGCGCCCGCGCACGACTCGCCGAGGCCGCCGTGGGCGAAGACGAGATCAGCGAACCGACCGACCGCCGCGACCGCGCACTGGTCGACCGGTACGTCGCTGCGTTCGAGAACGCCGATCTGGCGGCGCTCGAACGCCTGCTGACCGACGACGCCATCCTGGAGATGCCGCCGTTCCGCAACTGGTACGCGGGCAAGAGCGACTACGTCCGCTTCATCGCGCGCTGCTTCGCGCTACGGGGCATCGGCTGGCGGATGTTCCCGGTGAGCGCCAACGGACAGCCGGCGGTCGCCGCGTACACCCCCGGTGAGGACGGCCTCCACCACCTGCACACGCTTCAGGTGTTCACGGTCACCGACGCGGGGATCGAGCGGACCACGGTCTTCCAGGACCCCGAGGTGTTCGCCCTCTTCCGGCTTCCGCCGACCGCGGGCGCCGATTCGCACTGGATCACAGCGCGGTGACCCTGCATCGTTTGCGGACGCCGGTCACCGCGGGCGTACGGCGCGCGAGGTCACTCCGGGTGGGTGGGCAGGTTGCCGTTGCCGCGGTCCTCGGTGAAGACGTCGGGTGCCGGGTTCTTGGGCTGACGGTTCATCAGGAAGATCTGCAGGATGAACGACGCACCGCCCACCGCCATGAAGATGACGCCCAGAGCGGGCAGGTCGATGCCGCTGAGGTGCGCCTTGATGGCCCACTTGAAGATCGCACCGATGGTGATCAGGAAGATGCTGACGCCGAACCCCACCGTGCCTCCGACCCAGGCCGATCCGTGAAACCCAACTACGAGTAAACACCCGTGCGCTGCGGCGCACCACCCTACCGGCCCCGCCGATCCCCCGCTTGTCTGAGGACGGACAGCACGGCGTGACGCGCCTGCCCAGGGCCGAGCGACAGCGCTGAGCACGGCACGTGCCTCGAGCAAGTACTCAGTAGGTAGGTAAAGGTTCTCTCATTTGCCTGCAAACGGCGAGTCAAGCAATATAGCCGTACGCGGGGCTAGCGACATGACGGGGTTGATGACCATGGGTGATGGTCCGGGCTCACTCGACCAGTTTCTCAACGAGGACATCGTTGATCCGCCGACCTCTCCGGATGAGGCTCGACGACGTCTGGCCGCCCGCGAGCCGCGACAAGATGAGCCTCCACCGTCCACCACATCATCGACCGCCCCCGAACCAGAAGGCATTGGCGGGTCTCGTAACCACTCGGAATACCACGAAACGGATAATGCGGTCGGAGCCGACAAAAGCGACGCGGTAGACGCGCCTTCACTGGCGGAGGTCGCCGCGCAACTCGCCGAGCGGGCGGCCCAGTACACGAAGTTGGAAGAAAGGTTGGCGGCCGAGCGGTTCGCGAAGAAATCGCCGGACGGTCGGTTGCGGCTGGTCGTGGCAGGAGACGGCCGCCCGATATCGCTCGACATCGATCCCAGCGCGGTCAACGGCGCGGAGGGCAACCGGCTCGGCGAGCTGGTCGCAAAACTGATCATGGATGCTCGACGACAGGTCGCTGCGCGGCGGGAGAAGCTGGAGGCCGCACTCCACCGGCAGGACCCGGCAGAAGGCGGTGCGGCATGACGCAGCCGGATGACTTCGAGCGCGCCATCCGACGCAATGACGATCTCCGCGCAGAGTTGATCTCGGCATCCCGCAGAACCGAACATCTCGTCGAGGCGAGCGAGGAGCTCTTCGCGAAGCGAGAACGGATGAGCGCAGGTCTGGCCAGACTGGTGGTCAAGGCCCAGATCGCCCCGGACCTCGGGACGATCAAGCTGATGGCCGACGGTCGGCTCACGATCGACCTGGACCATGCCAAAGTCGCCGTTTCGGATGCATCTACGCTTGGCGAGCGGATACTCGACGCACTATCAAGGGCTGAAACAAAACTCGAAAAACTTCGAGCGAAAGTATTCAGCGAGACAACCGCGTCACACAGCAATCGATAGATCCAGAGAGCCGCCAAGACTACCACATCGAAAGGAACTCGGCAATGGTTCCCAAGCCGAAGGTGAAGGTGCCCACGATAGGTGGCAGCCGCCTCCGTATATCGGCGAAACTCTGGTCCGGGAAGTCCGAAAATATCATTCGCTCGGGGGTTTTTGCAGTCAACGCCATGGGTGGCTTGCAGGCCCTTCATACAGCCAAATCGATGAAAGGCGATGCAAACGCGGTGATCGCGGTCGCCGAAAAGTGGCGCCAAGCCGCACAGAATATAAACGATTGCGAGAATCCACTCTTCATCTCGTCGAACTCGCTTGCCGCCGACTGGGCAGGCAGTGCCTACGTCGCCTTCGATAAGTTGATGACGCGGAACATGCAGGTGGTCAGCGGAAACGCCACGGCACTCCTTGCTGCCGAAATGGCACTCCTTGATCTATCTGTTCAAGTGACGAACGCCTACAACTCAGCAGTGGACCTCACCACACTGGCAGCCTCCCGCATTCAACCCGCCCTAGGGGGCATCGGCATCACTAAGACCAAGTCGGACGATAAGCCAACGATCCTCTCCGCGCTGACCGACTACGTAAATGCGATCAATGAGGCGGACACAAAGCTACGGGCAGCCATCAATAGCCAGAAGGTAGGATTGGCAAAATTCGCCAATTCGCTAACGAAGTTGAACGTTCCTGCGGAGATGTCAAGCGGCATCGAAAACCCGAAGCACTGGAACTACCAGTAAGCCCAGGCAGATTATGAACAACAAAGTGGCCGCATGTCTCGGCATTCTTGCGATGACGCTGGCCGGGTGTACGACAAATCCATCACCATCGCTGCGGCGTACAGGTTCTCCGAGCACGCCATCTGATACGCCCACCATGCCTCCGCAAATGACCATCTATGATCCTCCGGATCCATGCACTCTCATCGACCCAGGGAATGTCTCACGGCTCCGGCAGCTGGCGTCCGTAAAACCCAAGAAAGAGACCCAACCCTATTTGCAACAATGCACGTGGCTAAGCCATGCCGGCAGCGAGGGTACGGTCAGCGTGCAAGTTCATATATCGGACCTCCGCCCACGCGACGCAGAGGCCACCTTTCCCAGCCTTTCTAACGCCGGAAATTGCTCCGAGAAGGTAACGACAACCTTCGGCTCTTTCTGCCAAGACCGTGATCGACAAAACGTCGATATCATGCGAGGGAACCTACACGTACTCATTTATTGGGTCACCACGAAGCTCTCGCGTACGACATCGGACGCGAATCGCATCAGTCAAGCAGGGCCGGTGACCAGGCAACTGGCCGAACAGGCTCTTAAAAATTTGCCCGGCTAGAACAAACCTAGACTTAGAAGGGACTATACAATGCCACCGAGTCTGAAATTCCGTGCGAGCCAAATCCGCAAGAGCGGTGACCATATCAATGATGCAGTGAACCTCTGGTCGGATGCGCCGGCGATTCTCGATGGCGCCCTCCTGCCGGAGAATTGCTTCGGCACGATCGGGGAAGAACTCGGACTGCGACAAGAATATGAGAAGTCCCGCGCCCAGACAATTCTAAAGCTCATTGACGGTACGAATGCCCTCATACAGAACCGGGAGGGATTGTACACGACAGCTGCCCGGTATGAGCATGCCGAGGTCAAGACCACCCATGAGGCCAAGCAGGCCGGCCTCAGCCACCGGCCCGATCTTGGAAGCGAAAGGGACGATTACGAGTCCCGTTACGGTTGGGCACGAGACGACTCATGACGCCACGGACGCATTGAGGTCGCGTTCACAGCGATCATGTTGCGCAAGGTCATCCAGACCCGGAAATCTTGATCAGGCGGGCGATTCCTTCTCTGCCGATGGCGTCACCGGCCGTGAGGTTTCACCATCGGGTCGGACGGCGCGGGATCTGAGCAGCTTGTGGTCGACGACGGAGAGAGCGACGGCGGCCAACGGCCAGACGATGATGAAGGAGTCGGTCGTCTTTCCGGCAAGGCAGTCGTCGGCCCGCTCGTCAATGGTGCTCTGTGTGTCCGCCGTGTCGCGCGCCCACGAGACGCACGAGTCCCGGTAGGACCATGAGATGACGGTGGCCTGTAGGCCCCAACCCAAGAGAATGCAGATGGCGAGCCCACCGACGGACGCGAAGACGCCGCGGCGCGCCAGTGCCTGCAGGTCGCGGCCGGACGTACGGGGCGGATCGTAGAAGGCCAGGACCGTGAGCAGGATCGTGATCCCCAGTGGAATGCTCAGCGGTCCCCATGGTCCCGACGTCGTGATCAATGTGATGGTCGCCGCCAGGCCTGCGATCACGAGCGCGGCCTGGTCGATGGGGCCGCCGTCCGAGAGCCGGGATTCCGTCACCCCGTCATCTTCATGCGGCCGCCGTACCCCGCGATAGCTCCCTGACCGGGACCGGTCATCTCTCGATCACTCGCGGCGACGATGCCGAGGTCCCGTCACTGCAGGCAGTGGCGGGACCTCGGTGAGCGCGCGTCGGCCGATCGCCTCTCCGGAGAGGTCCATCAGGTCGCCCGTGGTGGCCTCGGTGATGGCGCGCCCGGCGACGTGAGAGTCAGGCAGGTCCCAGGCTCTTGGTCATGTTCCGCTGACCCGGTAGTAGACGATAGGGCCCATACGCAGGTCGCATCCCTCAGACCAGACATAGAAGTCGATCGATCTGGACTCGTCCATGTTGTACTTCGTGATGCGCGAATGTCTTCCGGTGGATCGCGCCTTGTGGTCGAAGGCGTGAGTGGCGCGTTTTTGGTGATACCGCCAAAGGACATAGGCGGGTTTGCCGTCCGCTACGTTGTCCCAGACCTCGAACCAATCGCCCTTCGGATGCCACACTACCCCCGCCCCATTGTCGGAGCACTGTGACGACCTGCGATAGGGAAACTGGGCGGCCGAGGCCACCCCTGACATGGACGCTATCGCCACCCCCGCAGTGGTGAGAGCCAGACCTGCTTGCAATACCCCGTGGAAACGCATAGAGCGATATTTACACGTACAACGCGCACGAACAAGCGATTTCACTGGCCGATAGTGGCTTGTCAGACAGTCGCGCGGTAAGCCAGAAGGTCCCGCCGCCGATGGAATCGGCGGCGGGACCTCGTGAGCACTCGTCAGGTGGTCTGGGTCAGAACGCCTCTTCGGGGAGGTCCATCAGGTCGCCCGTGGTGGCCTCGGTGATGGCGCGCTCGGCGGCGATCTTCGGCAGCTGGGTCGCGCAGAAAAACTGCGCGGCGGCTACCTTGCCGGTGTAGAAGGCGCGGTCGGCGTCCGAGATCTCGCCGCCCAGCCTGGTCAGGGCGATCTCGGCCTGACGGCAGAGCAGCCAGGCGATGACGACGTCGCCGAGGGACATCAGGAGGCGGGTCGTGTTGAGACCGACCTTGTAGATCTCCTCCGGCCGCTCCATGGAGCCGAGCGCCCAGCCGATCATCGGGTTGAGGATGCCCTGGGTGTCCTCGAGGGCCTTGCCGAGCAGGGCCCGCTCGTTCTTGAGCCGGCCGTTGCCCGCGTCGCTCTCCACGAACTCCTTGATCTGCCCGGCGACGTGCTGCAGCGCCTCGCCGTTGTCCCGCAGGATCTTGCGGAAGAAGAAGTCCATGCCCTGGATCGCCGTGGTGCCCTCGTACAGCGAGTCGATCTTGGCGTCCCGGATGTACTGCTCGATCGGGTAGTCCTGGAGGAAGCCGGAGCCGCCGAGGGTCTGCAGCGACTGGGTCAGCACCTCGTACGCCCGCTCGGAGCCGACGCCCTTGACGACCGGCAGGAGCAGGTCGTTGACCCTCTCGGCGAGCGTGTCCGGCTCACCGGCGGCCTCGGCGAGCTGCACCTTGTCCTGGTAGCTGGCGGTGAACAGGACGAGCGCCCGCATGCCCTCGGCGTAGGCCTTCTGCAGCATGAGGAGGCGGCGTACGTCGGGGTGGTGGGTGATGGTGACGCGCGGGGCGGCCTTGTCCGTCATCTTGGTCAGGTCCGCGCCCTGCACGCGCTCCTTGGCGTACTCCAGCGCGTTGAGGTAGCCGGTGGACAGCGTCGAGATCGCCTTCGTGCCGACCATCATGCGGGCCTGCTCGATGATCAGGAACATCTGCTTGATGCCCTCGTGGACGTCGCCCACGAGGTAGCCGATGGCCGGGTGCTTCTCGCCGAAGGTGAGCTCGCAGGTCGTGGAGACCTTCAGGCCCATCTTCTTCTCGACGTTGGTGACGTAGGCGCCGTTGCGCTCGCCGAGCTCACCGGTCTCGGTGTCGACGAGGTACTTCGGCACGATGAACATCGACAGGCCCTTGGTGCCCGGTCCGGCGCCCTCGGGGCGGGCCAGCACGTAGTGCAGGATGTTGTCGGCCATGTCGTGCTCGGCGCTGGTGATGAAGCGCTTGACGCCCTCGATGTGCCAGGTGCCGTCGGGCTGCTGGATCGCCTTGGCGCGTCCGGCGCCGACGTCGGAGCCCGCGTCTGGCTCGGTCAGCACCATGGTGGAGCCCCAGTGCTTCTCGATCGCCATCTCGGCGAGCTTCTTCTGCTCCGGGGTACCGATCTTCCACAGGAGCCAGGCGAAGCTCGGGCCGCTGGAGAACATCCAGATGGCCGGGTTCGCGCCGAGGATGAGCTCGCCGACGGCCCAGTGCAGGCTGCGGGGGGCGTTCATGCCGCCGAGCTCGGTGGGCAGCTCCAGGCGCCACCACTCGGCCTCGTTGAAGTGGGCCCGGAAGGACTTCTTGAAGCTCTCGGGCATCGTGACCGTGTTGGTCTCGGGGTCGAACACGGGCGGGTGGCGGTCGGCGTCCTCGAACGACTCCGCGAGCACCCCGGTGGCGAGGCGGTTCACCTCGTCCAGGACGCTGCGCGCGGTGGACTCGTCGACCTCGCCGAACGGTCCGGTTCCCAGGATCTCCTGACGGCCGAGTACCTCGAAGAGGTTGAACTCGATGTCGCGCAGGTTGCTCTTGTAGTGCCCCATGAACACCCCGTTGCTCTCGGGCGGGCGGGTCGCACCCGGTTACGTACCAGTCAGTAACACGATGATGTTACCCGCCAGTAGCCGGACAGACAAACTCTGTCCCGAAAAATGGACGTTTCTATAGGAACGGGCGATAGCGACCGCGGGATGTCTCCAAGTGACGGGAACTCGGACGCACCCGGGTGATCGCCGGACCAGGACAGCGGCCCCACCTTCCGCGGTCCCGTTCCCCCTCCGCGACCTCACGGGCCGGAAGGAGGAGCCCATGGTCACGGAAGCGCACGCCGGAAGACTCCGGCGTGAGGTCGGCCTGATCGGCCTGACCTTCTTCTCTCTCGGCTCGATCATCGGATCGGGGTGGCTCTTCGGCGCGATGAACGCCGCCAGGCACGCGGGGCCGGCCGCCGTGCTCGCCTGGCCGCTGGCCGGCGTCATGCTGCTGGTGCTCGCCCTCATCCACGCCGAACTCGGCACCATGTACCCGATGGCGGGGGCGACGGTACGGTTCTCGCACTACGCCTTCGGCGGCTTCGGCGGCTTCACCATCGGCTGGGCGAGCTGGATCTACTCGATGGCCATCGCACCGATCGAGGTGCAGGCCTCGCTGACGTACGCCTCCGCCATCGAGCCGCTGCACTGGCTCACCCACAAGGTGCACGGCACGGCGGTCGTCACCTTCCCGGCCGGCTACATCGTCGCCGGCCTGCTGATGCTGCTGTTCACGATCATCAACGCGTTCGGGGTCAAGGTCTTCGCGACGGCGAACACCTACTCCGTCTGGTGGAAGCTCGCGGTCCCGCTGATCGCCGTCATCACCTTCCTCTTCTACCTGCACCCGGAGAACTTCACCGCGCAGGGCGGCTTCTTCCCGAGCTCGACCAACGGCATCAAGGGCATGTTCCTCGCGCTGCCGCTGGGGGTGATCTTCGCCGAGCTCGGCTTCGAGTCGGCCGTCGAGATGGCCGGCGAGGCGCGCAATCCGCGCCGAGACGTGTGGCGCGCCGTCATCTACTCGACGCTCATCGGCATCGCCCTCTACACGCTGCTGCAGGTGGCGTTCCTCGGCGCGCTCCACCCGAGCGACATCGCACACGGCTGGCCGAACCTCAGCTTCACCCATGACATCGGCCCGTACGCGGGTCTGGCCACGGCGCTCGGCCTGACCTGGCTCGTCGTCCTGCTGTACGCCGACGCGTTCATCTCGCCGACCGGCACGGGGCTCATCTACACCGGCACCCAGGCCCGCCTGCTGTACGGCATGGGCCGCGAGCGGTACATCCCCGATCAGTTCGCCCTCGTGAGCAGGCGCGGCGTCCCCATCTACGGCATCATCTTCGGCTGGATCATGGGCGTGATCCTGTTCCTGCCGTTCCCGGGCTGGGAGACGCTGGTCGCGTTCATCACCTCGGCGGCCGTGCTGATGTACACGGCGACCCCGCTGGCCATGGCGCACCTGCGCCGGGCCGACCCGCACCGGGAGCGGCCCTTCCGGCTGCCCTGCGCGGGGGTCATGAACCCGCTCGGCTTCGTCTTCGCCTCGCTGCTGCTCTACTGGGCGAGCTGGCAGACGGTGTGGCGGCTGCTCGCCGCCGTGGTCGCCGGCTTCGTGCTGCTGACCATCTCCTACTACAGCCGGCCGGCGGCGGAACGGCCGAACCTGGAGATGCGGCACTCGGTCTGGATCTGGCCGTACCTCGTCGGCATGGGGATCATCTCCTACTACGGCGCGTTCCCCGGCGAGGGCAACCTGTTCAAGTCACACCAGGTGCTGCCCTTCGGGTGGGACTTCCTGGTCGTCACGGCCTTCGCGCTGGTGATCTACTACTTCGCGCTGGTGACGGCACTGCCGTACGAACGCGTCCAGGAGCACGTCGCGAGGGACGACTTCGAGGTCGCGGTGGAGCCGGCGGCGCGCGCCGCGTGACGCGATTCGAAGTGGCGGGCGCGGTCCGTTGATGATCTTATGCCCGGGTGTTCATGATGACCTTCCTGCAGGAGTTCCAGTCCTGGTACTGGGACTGCGACTTCGACGACGCCGAACTGGAGGCCGCGTACGACGCCACGGGCACCGCGACGACGGCGGAAGAGTTCCGGCGGGCGTTCCTGGTCCTGCTGCGCAGCGAGGACACCGTCGCCCGCGGCATCGCCCTGGACTTCTTCGACCGCGCCCACGCGACCAACCGGTTCGGGGAGGACAACCCGTTCGAGCCCTACCGGGAGGAGGTCGTCGCGACCGCCCGTGCGATGCTCCGCCGCCCGCCCCGGCCCGGCGACGACGTCGCCTTCGAGGGCGCCGACCACGCCAGCGCCCTGCTCGTCCTCGGCAAGAACGGCGCGGGCCCCGAGGACGCCGAGTCCGTCATCGCGGTGCTGCGACGCCGCCCCGACGGCGCCCTCCGGGAGAACGCCCTCAGCGCGGCGGACAGCATCCTCTCGGGCTCGGAGGCGCCCGATCCCCGGTTGGTCGCGCTGATCGGGGAGGTGGCGTTCGACCGATCGCTGGACATCCGCGACCGGCTCAGGGCGCTCGGCGCGCTGAGGGAGGTGCCCGGCGACGAGGTGACCGCGCTGCTCGTGCGCGCGACCGGCGAGGACGACCACCGCGTGCAGCAGGAAGCGGCGTGGGGACTCTCGATCGGCCGGCGGTTCTACGCCCACCGCGCCCTGCTCGAACGCCTCGACGCCTCCTGGCCGGACGACGAGCGCCGCTATGAAGCGAACGAGGTCCGCAGGGCCCTGGCTCCGGGCCCGCACAGCACCTACTGGCAGGGCGCCACCCCCGAGAGCCCGCAGTTGCTCGAGGCCCATCAGGAGATGCGCGCCCCTGTCAGCGAACGAGCCCACCGGCGGGCGTACCGGGCGATGCTGCACAGCGGACGCATCGCGGCGGTGGGCATCGCGCTCGACCACTTCTGCGACAGCGACGGTCTCACCCGATTCGACCTGGACACCGAGGCGTTCATCCCCGCCCTCCGCACCCTCGCCCGCCACGTCCTGACCCAGCCGCCGTCGTCGGCGAGGCTCAGCCCGCGGACCGGCGAGGGAGCCAACCATGCCAGCGCACTCGACGCCCTCGCCCGGATCGCCGAGCCCGAGGACGCCGCCCTGCTCGCCACCGCGCTCCGGCGCCGCGACGCGACACCGCTGATACGCGAGCGCGCGATCCACGCGGCACAGGACTGCCTCGGCCGATGGGACGAGCCGGCCGACCGGCTCGTCGCCGCGCTGGAAGAGCTCATCTTCGACTCCTCCGCCACCATCGAGGACCGCACGCACGCCGTCGTCGCCCTGTTCGACGTTCCCGGGCCGAAGGCCACCGCCGTGCTCCTGCGCGCCGCCCACTCCAGCGTCCTGCCCATCCAGGTGGAAGGCGCGCTCGGCCTCACCTGCGACCACCTGATCGACCAGCACCGCGACCTCGTACGAGGCCTGGCCGAGTCCTGGCCCGACGGCGACGACGAACCCGACCGGGCCTGGCTCGTCCTCGACGCGCTCGAGGACTGACGCGCGGCGCCGCGCTTCGCCCGATTGGACCGCATCCATGGCGTACGTAACATTCGCCGCAATAGTGGTGATCGAAAACGCCTACGATGACGGTCTGTGCCCGATTCCCTCGCTTCCGTCGCCGCCTGGCTGGGCGGCCGCCGCCCTCGCCTGACCCGGGCCGAGCAGCGGCTCTGGGACGCCTATCCGACGGGGGCGCTCGTCTCGCTGGGCGACGAACGGCCATCGACCGGCGGCTCCCCGGACCGTACGATCCGGGCCGAGGTGATCTCGGCGCTTCTCCTGGGAGCGTGTGAACCGAAGCCGGGGCACGTGCCCGCCGTACGCCTCCGCGGGGCGCGCATCACCGGGCCTCTGAACGTCTCCGGCGGCGAGGTCGGCTGCGAGCTCCGGCTGGAGCGCTGCGTCCTCGAAGAGGCACCGGACTTCTCCAACGCGCGCGCCCGGCAGATGCGCCTCAACGCCTGCCGCCTGCCCGGCTTCGACGGCGGCGGGCTGCAGGTGGACGGCTACCTGAGCCTGTCCGAGTCGCTCATCGACGGCGAGGTGCGGCTGATGCGCGCCTCCCTGTCCGGCGGCCTCCGCATGAACAGCGTGCGGCTGCGCAACCCCGGTGGCTACGCCCTGACCGCCGGCGGCCTCACGGTCGACGCGGGCGCCTTCATCCGCAACTCCGACATCGCCGGGCGGCTGCGCCTCACCGGCGCCCGCATGACCGGCGGCCTCTTCCTGTACGGGACGACGCTGCGTGACCCGGACTGCGTCCTCGACGGCGACAACATGACCGTCCAGGACCGCATGGAGTGCAGCGCGGGCTTCACCGCCGAGGGCCCGATGCGCCTGCGCGGCGCGCGGATCGACGGCACGCTCTCGTTCGACCAGGGCGCGATCCGCGCACCCGGCCGGCGCGCCCTTCACCTCAGCCACGCCGACGTCAAGGAACTGATCCTCATCCCCCGCGAGCCGATTCAGGGCGAGGTCACGCTCGGGTACTCGCGCATCGACGTGATCCTGGACCGGCCCGACGTCTGGCCGGAGCAGTTGCGGCTCAACGGCCTCGTGTACGAGACGCTGCGCGGCGAGCCCGAGGAGGGCCAGCGGCTCGACTGGATCTCCCGCGATCCGCACGGGTTCCGCCCGCAGCCGTACGAGCAGCTCGCCTCCTGGCTGCGCCGGATCGGCCGGGACGACCTCGCCCGCAAGTGCCAGCTGGCCAAGCAGCGGGCCCGGCGCCGGCAGCTCGGCCGGATCAGCCGGGCGTGGAGCCTCCTGCTCGACTGGACGGTCGGGTACGGCTACCGGCCCTGGATCGCCGCGGTGTGGCTGATGGTGCTCGTCGCCGTCGGCACGGTGGTCTTCAGCATCGACCACCCGCGTACGATCAAGCAGCCGGACGAGCGGCCGCACTTCCACGCGCTGATCTACACGCTCGACCTGATGCTGCCCATCGAGACGTTCGGGCAGCGCAGCGCGTGGGATCCGATCGGCTGGTCCCGCTGGCTGGCCTGGACCCTGACGGGCACCGGCTGGATCCTGGCCACCGCGCTGATCTCCGGCGTCGCCCGGGTCCTGCGTCCTTCCTGAGCATCCAGAGGGAGAATGAGACCCGTGGGAACGTACCTGATCACCGGGGCCACGGGCGGCATCGGCGCGGCAGTCGCCGATCTGCTGTACGACGCCGGGCACACGCTGATCCTCGTCGGACGGTCGGCCGAGCGGTTGGAGGAGACCGCCGCACGGCTCACCGCCGGGCCCGGCCCGACGACGGCCCCGATCACCGCGGCCAGATCCGAACCGACGACCGCCCCGTTCACCGCCGGCGGGCCCGAACCGGCGATCGGCCCGCTCACCGCCAACGGGTCCGAACCGGCGACGGCCGTCCCAGCGGGCGATGGCCGCGTCCGTACGATCACGCTGGATCTGTCGGAGCCTCTCCGGCTGGAGGCGTCGCTCGCCGATGTCGAACTGCCGCCGCTGGACGGCCTGGTCCACAGCGCGGGCGTGGTCGAGCTGGGCACCGTCGCGGAGTGTCGGCCCGACGCGTGGATCGAGCAGTTGCTGGTCAACGCCGCGGCCCCCGCCGAGCTGACACGGCTCCTGCTGCCGGCGCTGCGCGCCGCCCACGGCCATGTCGTCTTCCTCAACTCCGGGGCGGGGCTGCGCGCAAGCCCCGAGTGGGGTGCGTACGCGGCCAGCAAGCACGCGCTGCGGGCCCTGGCCGACTCGCTGCGGGCGGAGGAGCCGGAGATCCGGGTGACCTCGGTCTACCCGGGCCGTACGGCGAGTGAGATGCAGCGCAAGGTCCGCGCCCAGGAGGGCGGCGAGTACGACCCGGAGGCGTACATCTCGCCCCGGACGGTCGCGACGGTCATCGTGAACGCACTGATGACCCCGCGCGACGCGACCGTCACCGACGTCAGCGTGCGCGGCTGACCGAGCGCTCCCGCCCGGGCGGCGATGAAACGACTCACTGACCTGCTGCGAGTGCGGCGTTCCTGGCTTGGATGTCGTCCTGGGTCTGGGGCATCATCAGGCCCAGGTTGTCGCTGATCTGCACCTTGATGTCGACCAGCTCGCGGTGCTGCTCCTCATAGAGGCGGAAGGCGTCCTGGTGGTCTCCTGCCGCCAGCTCCGTGGCAAGCAGGTAGGCGCCGGTCAGGGCAAGCTCCGCCCCGGCCCCCGAGACGGGTGAGGCGCAGTAGGCGGCATCGCCCACGAGAGCCACCCGGCCGGTCGACCACGACGGCATGCGCACCTGGCTCAGGGCGTCGAAGTAGAGGTCGGGGTCGGCCAGCGCGCCGTCCAGGAGCCCCGGCACCTGCCACGACGTCTCGCCGGCGAAGTTCTCCTTCAGCAGCCGGCGCTGCTCGTCCAGGTCCCGGTAGTCGTAGTCGATCGGCTCGGGACTCCGGAACACGAAATACGCCTTGGCCTGGGCGTGGTTGCCCGAGCGGTAGATCCCGGCCATCTTCCCCGGCGTGTTGAACATCGTGATCGTACGGTCCACGCCCAGTGCCGCGTCGGCGTTGCCGAAGCCGAAGTAGTAGCCCTTGTAGTCGAGGAATTCCGACTCCGGCCCAAAGGCCAGGCGCCGCACGTTGGAGTGCAGCCCGTCCGCGCCGACGACCAGGTCGAACCGGTCGGTGCCGCCGCTTTGGAAGGCGACCGTCACACCGTCGGAGTCCTGTGTCAGGCTCTTGATGGAGTCGCCGAAGACGTAGTCGACGTCGTCCTTGGTCACGTCGTAGAGAACCTTCACCAGGTCACCGCGCATGATCTCGATGTCGTTCGCGAGCCCCACGGAGGCCACCCGCCGCCCCGCGGCGTCCACGAACCGCATCTCGCGCACATCGGCCGCCGCCGCCTGGATCCGCGGCAGGATGCCCATGCGCTCGACCACTTCCAGCGCTTGGTCGCGCACGTCCACGCCCTGACCGCCCATCCGCAGCTCAGGCGCCCGCTCCACCACCGTGGTCGGGAAATCGTGCTTGGTCAGCCAGTACGCCAAGCCCGGTGACCACCTCATCGGCTCCAAGGGCCACCAGCCTGTCCCGGCTGCCGGGATCGCGCACCGCGGCGATGACCTGCGCACCGGCGAGCCGGCCCAGCTGGACGGCGAAGTGCCCGACCGCACCCGCGGCCCCGGTGATCAGCAGGCGGCGACCGGTCAACGCACCGAGCCGTCGCACGGCTCGCAGTGCGCTCACACCGGGAACCAGCAAGGTGGCGGCCTGGCCGGAGTCGACCTGCTCCGGCACGATCGCCAGCTCATCCGTGGGAACGGTACGCAGCTACGCCCAGGCGTTTCCGGTCATCAGTGTGGCCACTCGGGTGCCCGGCGCGGGACCCGTGCCGTCCTCGGCCGCCCGCCGTACGACGCCGACCGCGTCGAATCCCGGAATGCTTCCCGGCGGAAGGGTGGCCGCGTGTTCGAGATTGCGGAGGAGCAGGGTGAACCGCTCCACCTCGATCAAGACATCGCCGGCCTGCGGCACCGGCTCCCGTGCCTGGCCGAATCGCACACCGGCAGGGGTGTCTGGGTCGCTGAGCAGTGCTTGCATGACGCCCTCCTCGCGCTACGATAAGTGAAATGCGCATTCCAGTAGGAATATATGGAAGGAGCGTTTCAGTTGTCAACGAGTACCGGGCCGAGCGGAATCCGACGCAGAGCCGATGCCGTGCGCAACCGTGAGCTTGCCTTGCAAGCGGCCACCGCGCTGCTGGCCGAGCCCGGCGCCGTCCTCACGGTCGAGGCCATCGCCGCCAAGGCCGGCCTTGGGGCGGCGACCGTGGTGCGCGCCTTCGGCGGCAAGGACGCGCTCCTGGACGCCGCGGTGGCCGGCCTGCTCGAACCGGTGATCCAGCGCGCACGGGACCTGCTGGCCGAACAAACCCCAGAGCAGGCCCTGCGCACCTTCCTGTCCGAGCTGATCGCCTTCCAGGCCGCCCACCACGCTCTCAACGACCAGTTGGACGGCCGGAACCTGCCCGCCACCACGGCCCTACGCGCCGATCTGGTCCAGGCCGTGGAGCAGATGATCGCCGGAGCGCGGCGGGACGGCGCGATCCGCACCGACCTCGACCCCGCGCTCACCACCACCCTGATCGGCCAGACCGCCTATGCGATCGCGCGGTCCCAGCCCGCGTCCCAGGAGCTTGCCGACGCCTTCATCACCGTCCTCATGGACGGCCTTCGCCCGCAGCCTCCCTCCCCGCCGTCTCGACCTTCCGACGATCGGTGAGACAGGGTCAGGGCGCCGGACTCAGGCGCGCTGGCGGGTGAGACGGGCGGCGAGGACGCCGCCGATCAGCCCGAACAGGTGGGCCTGCCAGGAGATGCCCGGCTGCCCGGGCAGCACTCCGAAGATCATCGTGCCGTACACCAGGGCGATGGCGACGCCGAGGAGGATGTCCAGCACGCGGCGTTCGAAGAAGCCGCGGGCCAGCAGGTAGCCGAAGTAACCGAAGATCAGGCCGCTCGCGCCGACGGTCACGACGTTCGAGGCGCTCAGGAACCACACGCCGAGGCCGCTCACGATGATGGTGATCAGGCTGACGGCGAGAAAGCGGCCCAGGCCGCGCAGCGCCGTCAGAAACCCGAAGATCGCCAGCGGCACCGAGTTGGCCATGATGTGGTCGAGGTTGGCGTGCAGGAACGGCGCCGTGAAGATGTGCCACAGCGCGTGCACGTTGTGCGGCTGGATGCCGTACTGCGGGGTGAGGTCGCCGCCGTAGTTGGCCACCTCCACCACCCAGCAGACGCCGAGCAGCAGCACCGTGATGAACACCGCGCCGAGCGCGCGGGATGCATGGTGAGCGATTCCGTCCTGGGGGGAACGCGCGGTGATGGGGGTGTCCGCCATAGCGCAACGGTACGTCGCGGGCCGTCGGCGCGGAATAAGGACCGGAGCGCTCTTCGGGGCGGATGCCGCCGGGCGGCGCGGCTCAGCGCCGTCGGCGGCGTCGTCGGGATGTGCCGGCGGCGTTGCTCAGTGCCAGGCGGGGGCGGCGGGCAGCGGCTTGAGGCGCAGGTAGCGGCGTTCGTCGGGGGTCGTACCGCCCCAGACCCCGACCGACTCGCCGGCGCGGAGGGCCCAGGCCAGGCAGTCGGACACCACGGGACAGCTCGCGCACACGCGCTTGGCCTCGGACACCTGGTCCAGCGCCGGCCCGGCCGCGCTCACCGGGAAGAAGAGCTCGGGGTCGATGCCTCGGCATGCCGCGAGGTCCGTCCAGTGCTCGATCATTACGATGCCTCCAGGTCGAACAAGGCCGTGAGGGTCTCGGGGCGCGCCTCGGCGCGTCTCCGGACCGGCAGCAGCCGATCGATGATCTGCCGGAGTGACGTCTCCACGACGCCGAGGTGCTCCTCCGCGAGCGAGGGAACGCGGCGGGCGAGCCGGGTGAGTTCGTCCGCGACCAGCTCCTGGCAGTGGCGGTCCAGGAGGCGACCGGGTGTGTCCGTCATCGGGGGTGCGGTCACGCCGTCTCCTGAGCGCTATGACAGATTGTAGTACTACCAACTGTAGTACTACGACCAGTCGTGTCAATTCTCTCTAAAATCTCGTCTCATGCCTGCTGACGTGACCTTCCGCACCGCCACCAAGGACGACGTCCCCGCGATCGTCGCGCTCCTCGCCGACGACGCGATCGGCTCCGGCCGCGAGGGCGACGTCGACGCCTACTGGGCGGCCTTCGCCGCCATCGACGCCGACCCGCGCAACCACCTGATCGTGGCCGACGTCGAGGGCGAGGTCGCCGGCACGCTGCAGCTCACGTTCATCCCGGGGCTCAGCAGGAAGGGCACCGAACGCGCCCAGATCGAGGCGGTCCGCGTCGGCAGCGCCCACCGGGGCCGAGGCCTCGGCCATCAGATGATCGAGTGGGCGATCGGCGAGGCCCGGCGCCGCGGCTGCGGCCTCGTCCAGCTGACCTCCGACAAGCGACGCGAGGACGCCATCCGCTTCTATGAGACCCTCGGGTTCGAAGCGACCCACGAGGGCATGAAGCTGCCGCTGTAAACCGGGATCGACGCCGGTAAACCGGGATCGACGGCCACGCGTCTTGAGTGGGATCGCTCACGCGAGCGCATCCGGCGCTTAGCCGCGCGTTTACCCGGGTGTTGGTTACATGTCCGGTCACTCAGGTAGGAAGAAGGGACCACCCCCAGCGATGACCGTACTCGCCGCGTCGGCACGCCTCGACGCAGACGATGTCCTGTGGGTCCGCTGGGCCGAGCCGCCGGCCGACACCGCGACGCTCACGCTCCGGCGGGAGGACGCCACGCACACGGTGTCCCTCGACGGCGACGCGGCCGACCTGTCGCGCCTGGACCTGGCCGAGGGCACCTGGTCGGTGCACGCGGCGGGGGCCGAGGTCATGACGACCGATCCCGGTTTCTCCCTCGACGGCTTGGTCGAGTACGCGCGCCGGCCCCGTGGCCGCGCGCTGAGGACCTTCCGCGCCGCCTCCGGCGGGCTCCGCGTCGGCGTCCGGCCGGCCGAATCGTACGCCGAGGTCACCGCCGTCCACCCGGGTGAGGAAAAGCTGACGTTCGAGGGGCTCCTCGCCTACGGCGCGACGCCCGCCGACGCGCGGATCGTCGCCACGCGGCGCAAGACCGGTGACACCGTCACCGGCGAGGCGACCGTCACCGGCGACCGCTGGCAGGCCGAACTGCCGAACGCCCCCTTCGCGGTGGAGACCGAACGCGGCTTCTGGGACCTCGAGCTCGGCGGGCTCACCGTCGCCACCTGGCTCGACGACATCCCGCAGAAGAAGAACAAGGTGCGGTTCCCGGCGCAGCACGTCGCGCGTGACACCGACCGCGTACGGGTGCGCGCGTACTACACCGACAAGGACCACCTCGCGATCGCCACCACGGTCGTCGCGAACGCGGAGGCGTCGTCGTGAAGATCTCGATCCTCATCATGAACGCCTATGGCATGGGCGGCACCGTCCGTGCGACGTTCAACCTCGCCGACGAGCTCGCCAAGCGGCACGACGTCGAGGTCGTCAGCGTCTTCCGGCACCGCAACCGGCCGTTCCTGCCGCACTCCGACCAGGTGCGGCTCACCCACCTGGTCGACCTGCGGCCGGAAGCCAAGAAGTGGTGGCGGTTCGGGTTCGCGTCCCGCCTGGAGAAGCCGAGCACGCTGTTCCACCCCGAAGAGCGCGCGTTCAGTAACTTCAACGCCGAGAGCGACCGCGCGCTCAAGAAGTACCTCGCCGAGATGCAGACCGACGTCCTGGTCACCACCCGGGCCGGGCTCAACATCGCCGCCGCGCAGCTGGCCCGCGAGGGCGTCACGCTCGTCGGCCAGGAGCACCTGCACTTCGGCGCGCACAAGCCGGGGATCCTCGAGGACATCCGCACCTGGTATCCCAAGCTCGACGCGGTCATCACGCTGACCGACGCCGACCACACCGAGTACGCGCGGCTGCTCGATGGCCACCCCACGCGGGTCTACGCCATCGGCAACGGGCTGCCCGACACGCCGCGCCCGCAGTCGCGGCTGGAGAATCGGGTCGTCCTCGCCGCCGGCCGGCTGGTCAAGGTGAAGGGGTACGACCGGCTGCTCGACGCGTTCGCGAAGGTCGTCGAGAAGCGCCCGGACTGGAAGCTGCGCATCTACGGCGACGGCACCCAGGGCGAGAAGCTGAGCAAGCGGGCGCGCTCCCTCGGCCTGCACAACAACGTGGCCTTCATGGGGTCGACCAGCGACGTCGAGGGCGAGCTGGCCAAGGCCTCCATCCACGTCATCACCTCCCGCTTCGAGGGGTTCGGGATGACGATCGTGGAGGCGTTCGCGGCCGGGGTGCCGGTGGTGTCGTTCGACTGCCCGCAGGGCCCCCGGGAGATCATCACGTCCGGCCAGGACGGCATCCTCGTGCCCGACGGTGACATCGACGCGTTCGCCGACGCCCTGCTGTCGCTCATGGACAGCCCCGACGAGATGCGGCGGCTCGCCGAGAACGGCAAGGAGACGGCGCTCCGCTACCGGATCTCCGAGGTCGCCGACCGCTGGGACGAGGCGTTCGCGGACCTGCGTCTCGGGCAGACCCCGTAGCCGCGCCGCGCAGCGCGCCGTTCTCGGCGGCCCTGCGGGCCGTCTTCAGCGGCCTCGTTCCTTCCCCAGCAGGTAGGGCATGACCTTCTAACCGCCTACCGGGCGATAGATTTGCGGCATTAGTCCACTTTGATGTCATTAGACGCTTTTGCTCGACGTTGACACGACGTAACGTAGACACAAAGCTATGCCCCGTGATCAAACCTCCCGAAGAGCAGCTCGCCGAGTTGCTCGCCGAGGCGGAATCGCTGGCCCAGGCGATGCACGTCGCCTACCGCCCGCCTCCAGAAGTCGTGGATTCCAGCGACGCGTCCGGCGCCGTCACCGTCACGATTAATGACTATGGACGGAGGGTCACCCGCATCGTCATAGCCGCCGACTGGCGCAATCGAATAAGCGCCGAAAGTCTTGGAGCGGCCGTCATGGATGCGATCATCTCAGCTCGACTAAGGCCGATGAACGACTTCGCCACTTCGGTGGCCGAGGCACCGCCCACTCCGCCCGAGTCGCCGCCGGTACCACCCATAGCCGAACGGCCAAGAGTCTCACCCGACTGGGACGATCTCGGCCGTATGCTTGAGACTGTGGAACGTGCCATCGACGCCCTGGCAATTAGCCATTCCACCGACCACGACAACAGTCACTGCCAAATCGTTGGATGTAGCGATAATCGCCGAATCGCGGTATCCATGGTTGCAGGTCAGCTGAATTCGGTGACCATAGACCGCGAGTGGGCACTTCGCGCCGGCCGCCAAGAGCTGTCCGAATCATTGCTCGAGGCGTTCGATTCGGCGTACGCCGCGGGCGCCGCCGATGATGCCGATGATGCCGACACAAAACCCGCCGACGGTCTCATCGGCGAGCTGCAGTCAATCGTGGACTCTTTCTCCGTGGCTCCGCAAATCCTGCCCGACAAGGCGGCCGAAGCATGACGGAGACACCGCCAAACCGCCAAGATCTCGGTTTTGCTCTCGGCAAATTCGCCTTGGACGCCGCACAGTGGGACGAACACAGTGGATTGATGAGGCACGCCGAACAGGCTGCCGGCGCACTCCATATCGACCCGCGTGCGTTCGGTCCAGCCGCGTTCATCGGCGTTGCGGAGAAGTACCGGCAAGTACAACAAATGATCACTGATCGGTGCGGCGAGGCCGCAGTCGAGTTCGGCGCGATCGCCGACAACCTCATCAAGGCCCGGAACGCCTACCAGCGAGAAGAAGATAACAACGTGCACGCCGCCAACAAGGCCTGGTGAAGAAGGGCAGCATGAGCGCTGAAGCCGTACTGAGGCAACTCAGCGGAGCAACCGAGAAACTGGAGGCGTTTACTCGGAGCCTCAACCAGACCGTCCAGAACCTCGCGTACACGATCAACTCTCCAACGGTGCCGCCCGGCGTGGACCGAATGGTCGCCGACGCCGTTATCACCAAAGCGAAGGAGCTCCTAGAGGGGATTATCCTGCTCGTCGCCAAGCTCGACCTGTGGCTGTTGGAAAATATCTTTCCCGTGGTCACCGGCCCTTACATCCTGTACACAGCCGGAAACAAGTGGACCACGACCGTCTTTAAGAATCTGTCGACGGTTTCGGGGCGGCTGAACACCAGCAAGACCAAAGTCGACGACTTTTGGACGGGCCCTGCGTCCCTCGCATACACGCAGGCGATCCCGGTGCAGAAGGCGGCAACGGACAAGGTCGCCGAAATGGTGTCCACGACGAGGGAGACGATCCAGGATCTCGCCTACCGCCTGACGGGGCTCTACGTCGCGATCTTGGCCGCCCTGACGATCGGCCTGCGCAGTATCCTGGTCGGCGCCGGCATGCTGATGACGTTCTTCCTCGTACCAGAGGGTCTGTTCACCATCGCCGTCGCCGTGTTCAGCGCCATGGGGACGGTTGGCGTGATCTACGCGATCGCCACTGAGGTCACACAGAGTTCACTGGAGAAGTTCGCCAACCTGCTCGAGCTCAAGAACGACGGCAGCGCCTTCGACAACGGCCACTGGCCCAAGATCGCAAGCGACCTCGGCGACGGCAGCACCTCTGATGGCAACCGCTCCATGTGGTCTTACAAGAGGTGACCGCGTTCCATGCCTCGGTCAACGGGGTTCCTGTTTTCCGTCGTGCGCCCTCCATCCCCGCCACGACCCGCTGAATCATCGGCGTCATCATCGGCGAGGAATCGAGGGGAAACGCCATGGTCGACAACGAACTCTTCGGCGGCATCGAACCCGCGTGGCGCGTGACGGTCGCCGCCGAGCTGTACCGGATCGAGGAGCACTGCTCGCACTCGGCGCGCGCCCAGGCCGAGACGGTGAAGATCTGGCGCGTCCTGAACCTCTGGCTCGGGTCGACCGCCGTCCTGGCCGCCGGGGTGTCCGGCAGCCTCGTCCTGGCCGGTAACCGCTTCTCTCTCGTCGCGGGCGGGCTGGCGCTGGCCGCCGCCCTGCTCGCCACGGTCGTCAGCATGGTCGCCCCCGGCCGTAAGGAGAACCAGGCGGCCGAGGCCGCCAAGGCGTACCGGTCGGTCGAGACGGCCGCGCGACAGTCCCGCGAGGTCGACCTGCCCGGCCACGCCTTCATGCAGGCGCGGCAGGTCCTCGACGAGCTGACCGGCCGCTGGCACGCGGTCATCCGCAACGCCCCGCCCGCGCCCGCGTGGGCCCAGCACCGTGCCGAGCGCAAGCGGTACGTCGAGCGGGCCGAAGAGGTCATGACCGAGCGCATGAGCGACATCGTCCGCGTCTTCCAGACCCCGCACCGGGCGGCCGACCAGCCCGCCTGAGCTCGGCCCGTATGGTCGAACGGCGCCGCCGTCAAACGGATTCTCTTCCGCGTTTCCGCTGGTCGATCCGGCGATTCGTGAAAGGCCGTCGAACGGCGAATCGAATCGTTGACGGTCTCGACACGCCGGTGTGAGCGTCGGCCTTGATCGGCAGTCTGGGTGCCCACCCTCCCGGAAGCGCTGCCGAGAGAGGAGTCCGTCAATGCGCAGGAATCCGGTCGGCGCGTTCACGGCCGCGCTGGCTGCCGCGATCATGGTCCTGGCGGGTCTCGTCGGCCAGGTCGCCGCCGGCGGCGCGGCCTCCGCCGCGGAGTCGTACACCTGGAAGAACGTCCAGATCGGCGGCGGCGGGTTCGTCCCGAGCATCGTCTTCAACCAGTCGCAGGCGAATCTCGTGTACGCCCGCACCGACATCGGCGGCGTCTACCGCTGGAATCAGAGCACGAGCTCGTGGACGCCGCTGCTCGACTCGATCGGCTTCACGAACTGGGGATGGATGGGGGCCGCGAGCCTGGCCACCGACCCGGTCGACCCGAACCGCGTGTACGTCGCCGCCGGCATGTACACCAACAGCTGGGACCCGAACAACGGCGCCATCCTGCGGTCCACGAACAAGGGCGACAGCTGGACCGCCACGTCGCTGCCGTTCAAGCTGGGCGGCAACATGCCCGGCCGCGGCGAGGGCGAGCGCCTGGCCATCGACCCGAACAAGGACAGCGTCCTCTACCTCGGCGCGCCGAGCGGTAACGGCCTGTGGCGGAGCACCGACTACGGCGCCACCTGGGGAAAGGTCACGTCCTTCCCGAACCCCGGGACGTACAAGCAGGATCCGAGCGACTCCTCCGGTTACCTGAGCGACAACCAGGGCGTCGTGTGGGTGACGTTCGACAAACGCAGTAGCAGCTCGGGCACTGCCACGAAGACCATCTACGTCGGCGTCGCCGACCCGCAGAACACCGTCTACCAGAGCACCGACGGCGGCTCCACGTGGCAGCGCGTCGCCGACCAGCCGACCGGCTACCTGGCGCACAAGGGCGTGCTCGACACGACCAACGGCTACCTGTACCTCGCCACCAGCGACAAGGGCGGCCCATACGACGGGTCCAAGGGCCAGGTGTGGCGCTACAACACCGCGACCGGCGCGTGGACCGACATCAGCCCGATCCCGGCGTCGAGCTCCGACAACTACTACGGCTACAGCGGGCTCACCGTCGACCGGCAGCACCCCGGCACCATCATGGTCACCGGCTACAGCTCCTGGTGGCCGGACACGATGATCTGGCGCAGCACCGACAGCGGCGCGACGTGGACCCGTGCCTGGGACTGGAGCAGCTACCCGAACCGTACGTTCCGCTACACGCTGGACGTCTCGTCGGTGCCGTGGCTGACGTTCGGCGCGAACCCGCAGCCGCCCGAGGTCACGCCCAAGCTCGGCTGGATGACCGAGGCACTCGAGATCGACCCGTTCAACTCCGCGCGCATGATGTACGGGACGGGTGCCACGATCTACGGCACGACGAATCTGACAGACTGGGACGCCGCGAAGCAGATCTCCATCAAGCCGATGGTGAAGGGCCTGGAGGAGACGGCGGCCCTGGACCTGATCAGCCCGCCGTCCGGCGACGCGCACCTGCTGTCCGCCCTCGGCGACATCGGCGGCTTCCGGCACACCAACCTCGACGCGATCCCGTCGATGATGTTCACCCAGCCCACCCTGACCTCCACGACGAGCCTCGACGACGCCGAGACCAACCCCGGCTGGATGGTCCGCGTCGGCGACATCGACAAGTCCGCCAACCCGAACGTCAACCGGATCGGCTTCTCCACCGACGGCGGCGCGAACTGGTGGCAGGGCAGTGAGCCGCCCGGCGTGACCAACGGCGGCACCGTCGCGGCGGCAGCCGACGGCAGCCGGTTCGTGTGGAGCCCCGACGGCACGGGCGTGTACTACGCGGTCGGCTTCGGCAACTCCTGGACCGCCTCGTCCGGCATCCCGTCCGGCGCGCGGGTGGGCTCCGACCGGGTGAACCCGAAGAAGTTCTACGGCTTCTCCGGCGGCCGCTTCTACGTCAGTACGGACGGCGGCGCGACCTTCACCGCCACCGCGGCGACCGGCCTGCCGTCCTCCGGCAACGTACGGTTCAAGGCGGTCGCCGGGCACGAGGGCGACATCTGGCTGGCCGGCGGGTCGGGCTCGGCGTACGGCCTGTGGCACTCGACCGACTCGGGCGCGACGTTCACCAAGTTGTCGAGCGTCCAGGAGGCCGACAACGTCGGCTTCGGCATGGCCGCCACCGGCAAGACCTACCCGGCGCTGTACATCATCGCCAAGGTCGGCGGCGTACGCGGCATCTTCCGATCCGACGACTCCGGAACCACCTGGGTCCGCATCAACGACGACGCGCACCAGTGGGGCAACATCGGCGCCGCCATCACCGGCGACCCCCGCATCTACGGCCGCGTCTACGTGGCGACCAACGGCCGCGGCGTCATCTACGGCGACCGTACGGGCTGACATCCGCCAGCACCGGGGCGCCCGGCCGGTAGTTCCCCGGCTGGGCGTCCCGAACCACATTGAATGATCAGGCGCCCTCCTACGGGCAGTCACTGCCCTTGCAGGTGCCGCTGTAGACGGCGATCGACCAGGTGGCCTTTCCGACCGGGTTCGTGGCGAGGTACTGGCCGAGTGTCATGCGCTTTCCCTCCCAGGGCTGGACGGACTCGGAGAGGGTCACCCGGTCCAGATCGCGGATCGGGACGACCGCGGCCTCCAGGTCCACGGGCTCGCCCGGCGGGAGGTATCCGCCTCTCGGCTCACTGAGTGTCACCTGACCAGGGAGGAGGCGGTTACGCTGACAGTCTCCCGAGGCCGATGAATTCCCCGCCTTCTGCCAGGCGTTGAACCCGGGGGGGCACTGGATGACGATCGCGGTGTTCCGGCCCGTCGGCGTGAAGCGCAGGTGCACCATCTTGCCGGCCTCGAAGTAGGACTGGGCGGCGATGCGCGGCATGCCGAAGTAGCGCGCCGGCAGCGGGCCTGACTCTCCGGCCGCCGGCACCGTCTCCGGGCCCCGGTCGGTCAGCCGGGGGACGGCGACGCCGACGGTCGCCAGGACCGCGATGCTCACCGCGGCGTTGACGGCCAGGCGCCGACGGGCGCTACGGCGGATCTTGCGCCGCACGGCGGGCATGCGGTCGTCGTTACCGGGCGCGCGGGCGCTGGTGTCCTCGAGGACGGCCTGCAGATCGTGAATGGTACGCGTCATGACACTCCCCCTGGGACCGCGGCGGGTGCGGTGAACTCCGGATCGATGCGCAACTTGGCCAGCGCCTTGCTCGCCTGGCTCTTCACCGTGCCGACGGAACAGCCCATGATCCGCGCGACGTCGGCCTCCGTGAGGTCCTCGAAGTAGCGCAGCACCAGCACGGCGCGCTGCCGGTCGGGCAGCCGCCGAAGCGCCGCGTGAATGGCGGCCCGGTCGTCCCGGACGCTCATCGCGTCGGCGGGATCGGGCGTCTCCGGCATCGTCTCGGTCGGGACCTCGGCCCGCCATCGGCGCCGCCACCACGACGCGTGCGTGTTGACGAGGACCTTGTACACGTACGGGTCCGGGTCGGCGCCGATCCGGCGCCAGGCACGCCAGACCTTCGCCAGCGCCGTCTGCACGAGATCCTCGGCGAGGGCCCAGTCGTGGCACAGCAAATATGCCGTACGGACGAGCCGCGGTGATCGCGCCTCCACGTAGGCGGTGAACTCCGGTCGATCTCGCATAGGCAACCCCATCTCACGTGCTTCCGCTCACGAGTACCGCCGAGCGGCCCGGAAGGGTTGCCTGTGATCGCCGAGGGTCTCACATTCCGGGGTACGAGACCGCTCGGCGATCGCGGGGATCAGACCGTGCGCAGGAAAGCCACTGCCGCTCGGAAGCGTGCGGTCAGTGGGGTTGTTCGAGGTTGTCGCGAACGACGGTCAGCAGGCGGATGAGTTGCTGGGCCTCCTCGTCGGTGAGCCCGGCGGTGGCCCGGGCCTCTGTCTCCGCCCACGCGGCCGTCACGGCGTCCACGACGGCCTCGCCGCGTTCGGTCAGCCGCAGGCGTGTCACGCGGCGGTCGCCGGGGTCGGTGGCGCGCTGGATGAACCCGGTCCGTTCCATCCGGGTGAGCGCCTTGGCGATGGTGGGCTGTTCGAGGCCGAGCCGCTGGACGAGTTCCGCCTGGGTCGTGTCGGGGTTGTGGTGGATGTCGACGATGATGAGTTCCTGGCCCAAGTGCAGGCCGAGTTGTGCCGTCAGGTGTTGCAACACGGCACGGTGTGCCCTGGTGGCGTGGGCGAGCGCGTAACCGACCGGCCCGTTGTCGGCGGCGATCTGACGCCCGGTGGTCATGCCGGCACTACCTGCCGATCGCTTTGAACCCGAGTGAGAACGCGTTGCCATAGTTCGGCGATTTCCCGTCGTGGGTCCTCGCCCACCAGGACACCGTGGTCGTCGACGTGACGGTGGGCGTAGCCGACCGCCACGTCAAGGTCGGAGAGGACCTCGGCGCCACAACGCCGGAGGAGGTCGGCGAGCTGCAGTTGGGCGAACGCGCCGCCGAGCCGGTTCGGTGAGGCGCTCATCAGCACGACGGGCTTGCCGGCCAGCGGGCGGGGCGGTGCGAGAATCCCCAGCCAGTCGACGACGTCCTTCATGTTGCCGGGAATGCTGCGGTTCAATTCCGGCGTCACAAGCAGCAGCACATCAGCCGCCGCGACCCGGTCTCGCAAGGTCGCGACGACCGCGGGGAACGGACGCCCCATGGTCGCGTCAACGTGGGGAACCCCCGCGTTGCCGTCCCATGCCTCCACCTGGAAGGGGGCACCGGCCAGTTCTTGCGCGGCCAGCAGCAGCGCCCGGTTCAAGGATCCGGCCCGCACACTCCCGCAGATGCCGAACACATCGATAGATTCCATAGCCGGGAATCTTATAGCCGGACATATAATTTTGGCGAGTGGTCGCGCCCGGGTCGAGGCGCGTTCCGCCCGTACACCAGGTCGTGGCGGGCCCTGGTACCGATCGCCGAGCCTTTTGTACGGCCCGCTGCGCGGGTTACGCGTGCCGGCCGAACGCTCCCGCACTACGTTGAACGATCATGATGCCCAGGCGCCTCCTATCGCTGTTAGCTCTCGCCGTCCTGGCTGGAGCATGCGGCGACGAGAGACCACCGCCGCTTCCCCCAGACGTGGTCATGACGGGTGACGTCGACCGCGACCTCCGATCGACCATGGCGAAATTCCTGGGGCGCGTCAGGGCGCGCGACGTCCATGGCCTGGCGAGACTGGAGACGAACCCTCATGACAGCAGTTGGGCGACGGCCCGGGCGGGCTCAGCGTGGCTCATCGACCACTATGCCGACGCGCTCGGTGGAGCGATGCGGGTCGAGGTAGTCGATGACTCTGTGGGCGAGCAGGAGTGGCACCTGTGCCTCAGGTTCGGAGCTCCGGAGCGGGACCTCCGACTGACCGTGCTGGAAACCGGCAAGGACGGCCATTTCTCGCCCGACGGGGGGTACCGGACGTTGCTGCTGTCCGGATTCGCCGAGGTCAAAGGCACACCGAGGCCGAATCCGAGTATCCCGCCCGGCACCTTCTGCGCCGCCGGAGTCGTAGGCCCCCAGTGGGGATAACACGCTCAGGTAGCCACCAGGTTGCGGTCAACGGCCACGGCGTCGTCTGCGGCGACCGGACCGATGGGTAGCGGGTTCTCGCCGAGGATCGTCGGTGCTCCGCGCACGGCGGTCCTCGGCGAGCACGGCAATATGATTTGAGATTCAACTGGCGGGGCGGAAGCCGTGGGAGGTCGATTCGGAGCGAATCGAGCCGCCGACACCGCCACCTCCCGGGTGGATCATTAGGCGACGTGGGTGTCGTAGTCCCAGTAGCTCGTGGACGAGCTGTTGACTACGCTGTAGACGGCGTCCGAGTTATTGTCGGCCGCAATGAAGTCGAGGTAGGGGCTGCTGACCAAGGCCTTCGTGTAGTACTGGTACTGGAAGGCCTCGCCGTCAGCGTTTTTGTCGCAGCTGCTCAGCCAGACGGCGTTCGTCGCGGACTTGTGGTCGGTGCGCAGGCACAGGTTGCGGCCCTTGGCCTTCAGCATGCTGAAGTTGCTGATGTTGCTGGGGACCCAGTCCCACCACTGCTGGCTCTCGTTACCGCAGGCGGAGGTCCAGACGCGGGTCGTCGTCAGACTGAAGGTCAGGCAGTTGTGGTTGTACTGATTTTTGAACGACCAGTAAGTGGTGGAGGCGTGCGCGGGAGCCGCCTCGACCGCGACGCCCGTCACGGCCGTGGTGGCGATGGCTGCTGCGACGGTGATTCGCCTGGTGAAGTGGGGCTTCTTCATGCGAGGAGTCTCTGGTCGATCAAGAAACTCCGCGCGACCGCCAGGTGTCCACTCTACCTATAGATCACGAACTGATGGTTACCGCGCCCCCCTCGGCGAGCGCCCGGAATCACCGCCGAATAGGCCCGAAATTCCGCACTTTACGAGGGCACATCTCCCCCGTGATCACCGGCGGAGCCCTGGGCGACTGTGACTATACCGACATACGGACAGTCATCATCCGTTCGATGCCGCTGCGGACGGGGATCGACGGCCGGCGGGCGACGTCGTCCCCACGCGAGAGCGGGTGACCGCCAGGGGTCCCCGCAATTGTGGATAGCGTTCGACGGTGGTCGACGACCTGCAGGAGGGCCGGCAGCGATCCGGGGCCGCCGACCCACCCTTCGAGAAGCGTGTGGATCAGGTGTGGGTGCCGGACCAGTAGGCGTAGCCGGAGTCCCCGAAGTACGACGTGGTGTAGACGCCGCCCGAGCTGCCGGAGTCCATCGCGAGGTAGAGCTCGTTCCCGGTGGTCAATTCCTGGAGGTCGGCGTAGTAGAAGAAGAGCTCGCCCGTGGCGTCGCGGTCGCAGGCGCTCTGCCATGTGGCGTTCTTCGTGGTCTTCGCGTCGGTGCGCAGGCAGAGCCCGGTGGACCGGCTCTTGAGCAGTTTCCATCCCCCGCTGTAATTACTGGCGATCCAGTCCCACTGCTGGCTGGAGGAGCCGTTGCAGGAGGTGGCCCACACGACGTCGGACGAGCCGGCGGTCAGGCACTTGCCGGTCTGTCGATTCTTGAACGTCCAGTACACGGTCTCGGCATTCGCCGGGCCCGTCTGGACGGCGGCGCCCACGACCGCTGCGGCGGTGACGGCCACTGCGGCGGCGAACCGCCTGGTGAAACGCGTTTTCATGGCAGAAGTCTGTTGATGATCAAGGGCCTCGACATGGATCATCGGTGTCAATCTCACTAATGGATCACGAACACATGGTGGCGATGGCGTGCCTCGGCGAGCGCCCACGACCACCGCCGACGGAGCAGATCACCCGTCGCGAACGCGCGTGATCGCCGAGGGTCCCCCCACATCGGCGAGCGAGACCTCTCGGCGATCAGCGGTCAGACGGTTCGCAGGGCCTCGGTGGGGGCCATGCGGGAGGCTCGGAGGGCCGGGAGCAGGCCGGCGAGGGCGCCGATCAGGATGGCGGAGCCGATGCCGCCCGCCCACGCCTCCGGGGGGATGACGACCGCCCAGTGCTTGGTGGCCGCGTAGACGGCGGTGGCCAGGACGCCGGCCGCGACACCGACGGCGCCGCCGAGGAAGGCCAGCGCGATCGCCTCGGACAGGAACTGCGTACGGATCTGTCCCCGCGTCGCGCCGAGCGCGCGGCGCAGGCCGATCTCCGACCGGCGTTCGAGCACCGAGATGATCATGATGTTGGCCACTCCGACCGCGCCGACGATCAGCGCGACGATGCCGAGGCCCAGGAACAGGCTGTTGAACGCGCCGCTCGCGGCGGCGCGGGCGGTGAGCGCGTCGGAGGGCTGGCTGACGTCGACCTCGTTCGGCGACTCGGGGTTGGCGGTCTGGGCCAGGACCTCGTGCACCGCGCTCACCTGGCTGGTCCGGCACCGGACGTACATCGTGCTCGGGGGCCCGTTCGCGGCCTTGCCATGGACGATGCTCGTGTGGTTCAGGTAGCGCTGGGCGGCGGGGTAGCCGACCAGGGCGCTCGTGTCGATGTCGGGCGCCAGCACCGCCGGCTTGAGGATCCCGGCGACGTAGAACCACTGGCCGCCCAGCCAGACGCGCTGCCCCGAATGGACCCTGTCGATCCCCAGCCGTTGTGCGGCGACCGCGCCGAGGACCACGACGGGCTCAGTGGCGGTCGCGGAGTTCAGCCAGCGTCCCTGGTCGACGCTGGTGGCGATCACCGGCAGCAGGTTGAGGCTGGCGGCCCGCACCGTGAGCGCGTTCGTGCTGACCGGGGGGATCAGCGGGCTGCGGTAGACCTTCGCGGTGTCGACGGTGGCCGTGTCGGCCACCTGCTCGACGGCCGCGAGCCGCGAGATCCTCGCCGGCGCCTCCTGTGGCAGCTGGGCCGCCTGCCCGGAGAAGGCCTGTCCGCTCTTCGCCGTCAGCAGGTTCGTGCCGAGGCGGTCGATCTCGTGCAGCAGCCCGGCCTGGGACGAGGAGGACAGCCCCAGCACCGCGACGATCGCGGCCGTGCCGATCGCGATGCCGAGCGCCGACAGCGCCGACCGCAGCCGCCGGGCCCGGAGCCCGATACTCGCCACGCGCGCCTGGTCGCCGAATCTCAGCCGGGCGGGCACCAGGGCGGTCATGAGCGGATCTCCGCGGGTACGTCGATCCGCTCGCGAGCGCTGTCGGAGGTGATCAGCCCGTCGCGTACGTGCACCTGGCGGGGCAGGCGGGCGGCCAGCTCCGCGTCGTGCGTGATCACGACGATCGTCGCGCCGTCGGCGTTGAGCTCGTGGAGGAGCTCGACGATCGACGCTCCGGTGGCGCTGTCGAGGTTGCCGGTGGGCTCGTCGGCGAGCACGATCGCGGGCCGGCCCACGAGGGCGCGGGCGATCGCGACCCGCTGCCGCTGACCGCCCGACATCTTGGTCGGCCGGGAGGACGCGCGCTGTTCCAGCCCCACGCGGGCGAGCGCCTCCATGGCCCGTCTCCGCCGTTCGCGGACCTCGACACCGGCGTACAGCAGGCCGTCGGCGACGTTGTCCAGCACGGTGGAGTGCTCGGCCAGGAAGAACTGCTGGAAGACGAAGCCGATGCTGCGGGCCCGGAGCGCGGAGAGCCCGCGGTCGTCGAGGCGGTCGACGTCGACCCCGTCGATCCGGACGGTGCCGGTGGTGGGCCGTTCGAGCGTGCCCATCACGTGCAGCAGCGTGGTCTTGCCGGACCCGGACGGGCCCACGATCGCCAGCAGCTCGCCCTTCCGTACGGTCAGGCTCACCCCGCGCAGCGCACGCACGGGCGGCTGCTCGCCGTACGTCTTGGTCACCGCCGCCAGGTCGAGGGCGGGTGGCGCGCCGCCGTCCCCGAGAACCGGTGTCCGTCTCCGTCGTATCGGGCTCATGAGGCGGGCACCACCACTCGGTCGCCCTCGGCCAGGCTCCCCGAGACCTGCACGAGGCCGTCCGCGTTGTCGAACAGCCCGAGCGTGACCGGCACGACGCTGTGCGCGCCCCGGGCGTCGACCTTCTCCACCGAGTAACCGCCGCCGGCCTGGCCGCTCAGCGCGGTGACCGGCACGATCAGCGCGTCCTTCACCCCGGCGGTGGTGATCTGCACCCGTACGGGCGCCTGGTCGAGCGCGCCCGCGTCCTTCGGATGCTGGAGCGTCACGTACACCGGGATCGTGGCGCTGGCGGAGTCCGAGTCCTTGTCACCCGACGAGCTCGCCACCGCGCCGATCCGGCCGACCTTCCCGGACGTCGTCCGGTTGTCCGGAAGGGTGATCTGCACCTTGTCGCCGACCTTGACCTGGGACTGCTGTGAGGCGTCCAGCTTCACGGTCACCTGGCGGTCGGTCGACGTGGCCTGGGCGACCTGCTCGCCCGGCCGGGCGTTCGTACCGAGCCGGGCCATCGCCTTGGTGATCCGCAACGGGCCGGGCAGGAACACCGCCGCACCGAGCTTCAGCGACCCGGTCTCGTCAGCCCCGATCTTGTCCTGCAGCTTCTCGAGCGCCGCCGCGGTCGCCGAGCCGAAGTACTTCGAGTCGGGGTCGAGGTCCGACCGGTCGGCGTACCCGAGCTTCACCAGGTTGCGGTTCAGCTCGCGCACGTCCTTCCCGCTGTCCCCCTCCGACAGGTCGCGGTACGCCGGCCACTTCCCGCAGAGCAGCACGACGGGAGTGTCGCCGACCCAGTAGAGGACCTTGCCGCACTTGATCTCGTCGCCGGTGCTCGGCACCCAGGTGTAGATGCCGGTGGCATGACCGACGATCGAGTAGGGAGTCCCGTCCTCCTGAGCGACGTACGAGAGGGTGCCGCTCTGGTCGACCTGCGACGACAGCGGACCCCGCTGGACGGTGGCCAGCGACGAGGCGCCGGCCGCCGGCGGGGGCGACTTCTTCCCCTCGCCGAACGGCCTGGTGGCGACCACGATGCCCGCCGCGACCGCCAGGACGAGGACGGCGGCACCGGCCCGTACGGACCGGCGCCGTCGCCGTCTCCGCGGCTTCGCAGGCTCGGACGTGGCGACCTCGGAGGTCTGCGGATCCCCTGCCCGGTCGGGCACGGTCGCGCCGGTGGTCTCGACCTCCCGGCCGGAGACGCGCGTGCTCACCGGGCCGTCCGAGCTCACTGGGTACCGCCCGGGAGCAGCTTCTGGCACGTCTTCTGCGCGGCCTGGAACTGCGGCGAGTTCGGATCGACGCCCGACCCCTGCTTCATGATGAGCTTCCCGCCCTGCGGGTCGGGGAAGCTGGGCACGCCGTTCTTCCGCATGCACTGGGAGAACTTCAGCATCGCCGGGTCGGCCTGGCCCCCGCCGACGACTCCCTGCGGCGCGTACGCCTTGCATGCCTGCGTGGCGGCCTTGAACTGCGACGACTCGGGGTCCAGCCCGCTTCCCTTCTTCCCGGTGAGCATGACCCGCCCGTTGGGGTCCGGGTCGGGGAACTCCGGCACGCCGTTCTTGCGCATGCACTCGGCGTACTTCACCGCCTTCGTCGAGTTCCCGCCGGCCTTGCCCGGCTGGGCCGCGGCGGGGCTCGACGCCTTGGCGGAGCCGGAACCGCCCCCGCAGGCCGTCAGACCCGCCCCGGCGATCAGGATCGCCGCGGCCAGCGACCAGACGCGTCGCGTTCTCGTCCCATGCGTGTTGTTCATGTCGTCGACCTCTCCGTGATGTTGATGACGCCGGGCTCACCTGGCCCGGCGCTGAGGTCTGTTCTACGGATCGGGCGGTCACATCACGGTCCTCGTCGCTGTGACGCGGTTGTGACCGGGCATCGGGCATGCTGACGCCCATGCGAGAGGTCTGCGGATGAGAGTGCTGGTCGTCGAGGACCAAGTGGAGCTCGCCGACTCGGTGGCGCGGGTCCTGCGCCGGGAGGGGATGGCGGTCGACGTCTCGTACGACGGCCAGGACGCCCTCGACCGTACGGCGCTGACCGACTACGACGTCGTCGTCCTCGACCGGGACCTGCCCGGCGTGCACGGCGACGACGTCTGCGGCACGCTGATGGCGGAGGGGCGGCATACCCGGGTGCTGATGCTGACCGCGTCGGGCACGATCGCGGACCGGGTCGAGGGGCTGAGCCTCGGCGCCGACGACTACCTGCCCAAGCCGTTCGCGTACGCGGAGCTGGTCGCGCGGATCCGGGCCCTCGGCCGCCGCGCCCAGCCGGCCGTGCCGCCGATCCTGTCCCAGGGCGACCTGCGGCTCGATCCGGGTCAGCGCACGGCGTTCCGGGCGGGCGCGCGGCTGGCCCTCAGCCCGAAGGAGTTCGCGGTGCTGGAGTACCTGCTCGCCGCGCGTGGCCGCGTCGTGCCCGCCGAGGAACTGCTCGAACGGGTGTGGGACGAGGCGGCCGACCCGTTCACCACCACGGTCAAGGCGACGATCAACCGCCTGCGGTCGAAGCTCGGCACCCCACCCGTCATCGAGACCGTCGCGCGCGGCGGCTACCGGATCTGAAGGCCATGCACCTGCCCACATCGCTCCGCCCGCGCACGGTACGCCTCCGCCTCACCCTCCTGTACGGCCTGCTGTTCGCCGCGTCGGGTGCCGTGCTCCTCACCATCACGTACCTGCTCGTCCAGCACGCCACGGGCCGGAGGAAGGTCATCTACCGGACCGGGCTGGCTCAAGCCCCGGACGGCGGTACCTTCCGGACCTTCCGGCAACTGCCTCTGCCGCCGGAGGCGCGCGGCCTCGCCGCGCGGCTGGACGCGGAAGCGGCCCGGCAGCACGCCGCTCAGATGCACGCGCTGCTCGTGCAGTCCGGGATCGCGCTGGCGATCATGGTGGTGGTCTCCATCGTCCTGGGGTGGCTGGTCGCCGGACGGGTGCTCCGGCCGCTGCGCACCATGACCACCACGATCCAGCAGATCTCGGCGCGCAACGTGCACGAGCGACTGGCCGTCGAAGGCCCGCGCGACGAGCTGAAGGACCTCGCCGACACCGTCGACGGCCTCCTCGGCCGGCTGGACACGGCGCTGGGCGCGCACAAGCGTTTCGTCGCCAACGCGGCGCACGAGCTGCGCACCCCGCTCACCCTCGAACACGCGCTGCTGGAGGAGACCCTCACCGACCGCGAGGCCACGCTCGCATCGTTCCGGGCGACGTCGGAGCGCGTACTGACCATCAGTGAGCAGCAGGAACGCCTGCTGGAGGCCCTGCTGACCCTGGCGACCGGCGAACGGGGACTCGACCGCCGGGAGCCCGTCGACCTTGCGGAACTCGTGGACCAGACGCTGCTCGCCCCTCGTCCGGGGGTCGAACGGCTCGGCCTCCGGATCGACGTACGCACGTCGCCCGCCCCGATCGCCGGCGACCCGGCGCTCGCCGAACGCCTGGTGGCCAACCTCATCGACAACGCGGTGCGCTACAACGTCCCCGGCGGGCGCGTGGAGATCGGTACGGCGACCGAGGAGGGTCATGCCATCCTGTCGGTGCGCAACACCGGGCCCGTCATCCCGCCGGACCAGGTGGACGGACTGTTCGAGCCGTTCCAGCGCCTCGGCGGCCGCACCGCCCGTAACGACGGCGGCCACGGCCTCGGCCTGTCGATCGTCCGCGCCATCGCCGCCGCCCACGACGCCACCGCCACGGCGCGCGCCCGGCCGGAAGGCGGGCTGGACGTCGCGATCCGGTTCCCCTCCGGCGGCCCGCCGCCCGCGTCGTACGAACGGCTCGGTGAACACACCGCCGACCGCCGACAGACCGTGGCGAAGTAGCCCGCCGGCGAGCATCGCGTACCCCGTAGGCCGGGATCGCGGGATCCTCAGTGGGGCAGGGTGCCGATGAAGGCGAGCACCTCCGTGTTGTACCGGTCCGGGTCGCTCATGAAGAGGCCATGTCCCGCGCCGTCGATCACAACGAGCCTCGAGTCGGGAAGCAGGGCATGGGTCCTGCGCCCGGTCGGGTCGATCGGTGCCGAGCGGTCGGCGTCGCCCTGGATGACCAGAGCGGGCACGGTGATCTTGGGGAGTTCATCGCGCTGATCCGCGTTGACGACCACGTCGTTCGTCGATAGCAGCACCTGCAGCGGCGTGTCGAAGAACTGGCGCCGGGTCCAGTCGCACAGCCCCGCCGAAACCTCATAACCGGGTCCGAACCAATCAGCGCTCGAGGTGCCTTCGACGAAGGCGCCGATATCACGGCGCATGATTTTCCGGACCTCCTCGGCGGTCGTCGCCTCGACGGGGCCCTCCGGGTTGTCGTCCGTGCGCAGCAGGAATGGCGTCGTAGGAGCGCTCAGGACCATTCCCGAGACTCGCTCGTCGCCGTGCCGGGACAGGTAGCGGACCACCTCGGCCGCCCCCATCGAGTGTCCGACCAGTACGACCTCACACAGATCCAGGTGCGCGAGCAGGTCCGCCAGGTCGTCGGCGAGGCGATCGAGGTCGTAGCCCCGTCCGGGCAGATCGGACCGCCCATGGCCGCGCCGGTCGAATACGACACAGCGCATACCGGCGGTGAGAAAGGCGGGGATCTGGTAGTTCCACATCCCGCTGTTCATCGGAGCTCGATGGCTGAAGGTGGAAAGCGTCATTCGGCACGTGGAGGGGCAGCAATGAATCCATCAGAAGCTGATCGTCGCACCCCAGCGGACAGTACTCGCGAAATCCGCGCACTCGTTGAATTGTGCCAGGCGCTGGCCGGGTCGGGGCTTTACGTCGAATTAAGCGACGCTCGACCGGCGTTGTCGGTTCGCGCCGAGCTCGCCGGAAAGAGACTATGGATCAGCGTCGAAGGCGAGACGTTCATCTGGCGTCGCATGGACGAGGTACATCATGCGGCGGGCGACCCGGCAGGCGCAGCCGCCGAGATCGTGGCCTACCTCGGCGGACGAACCGGGCGGCTGGACGACCGCCCGTGAGCGTCGACGCGACGATGGTCCTGCGCCGGAGGTTTCCGGGGACTCTGATCTGGTTCGGCACGTACACCAGGTCGTGGTGGGCTCTGGTGCCGCCGCCGGTCGGGTGGCGGCTGATCGAGGCGCTGGATCCCGAGGAGCTGACCCGCGCGATCATCCACGCCGCGTCATGGCCCTGGCCGGCCGACTCCGCGGGGAGTGAGCCACCGGCCGGCCGCGTACGGCCGAGGGTTCTCGGGGTCATGGCCCCGGAAACCCTCGGCGACTCGGCTCCCGTCGGCTCTTCTTAGCTGCTGCTAGCGGACGGGTGACGCATGGACGCCCTGGTCGCCCTCGCCGGTCCCCGGACCGCGATGTCACCGCCTGCCAGGGCGAACAGATCCAGCTGGTGACCGGGTCGGTGAGGCCGAGTCGGTCGTGGAGGATGCCGACGAGGCTGCCGGGAATCAGGACGCCTTCAGGTCGGCGACGACCTCTTCGGTGGTGGCGACGCGCTCGGCGTAGATGGGGCCGTTGAGGTCGACGGCAGCGTGCAGGTGCTCTCGTGTGAAGGCGGCCGTGGCGTCCTTCACGAGGGTGACGCCGTAGCCCAGTTCCATCGCCCATCGGCCTGTGCCCTCGACGCAACCTGGTGCCGTCAGGCCGGCCAGGATGACGTCCTTGATGTCGTGCTGGCGGAGTTCCTGGTCGAGGTTGGTGTTGGCGAAACCGCTGATCCCCCAGTGCTCGGTGGCGACGATGTCCCCCTCCTTGGGGCCGAAGTCGGGGTGCCATTCGCCGCCGAACTCCCCGTAGGCGTAGAAGTGCTCGTCCCGGATCAGCCGGTGGGCGCGGTTGGCGTACCTCCAGCCCTCGTAGTCACCTGGCCGCCAGGCCCGGTGCGGCGCCACGAACACCTGCACGCCCGACTCTCGGACGGCCGTCAGCAGTTCCCGAAGGTGCTCGCGCAGGCCGACGTCCTCGGCCACCTCCTTCAGGCGGGGCCAGAGCCGCCCTTCGTCGCTGAGGAAGTCGTTGTACGGGTCGACCAGGACAAGACCCGTGCGGCTGATGTCGTAGTTCACGGCGGAACCTCTTTCGTGTGTTGCCGACACCCATGAGTCTTCGCCGATCGACCAGAACCCGAAAGTGGCACACATGCCGATGAGCGCAGCTTTCGTGCCACGATGTCGGTATGCCACCGTTCCGGCGCGTCGCCGCCTACGTCCCGCCCGCTGCCGCAGGTCTGGGGCTCGGTATGGTCAGCGCAGTCTTCCGGCCACGGGAAGGGATGACCTCCTTCGACTTCGCGCTGTGCGGCGAGCGGCCGGGGCCGGTCCCCACCGACCTGGGCGTACCGGTCCTCGTCGAGCACGGACTCGACCTGATGTCCCGGGCCGACCTGGTCCTGGTCCTGCCCGGTGAGAACCCGGCCGCCGACCCGCCCGAACCGACCCTGGAGGCTCTCCGGCATGTCCACCGGAGGGGTGCGACCGTGGCCGCCCACTGCCTCGGCGTCTTCCTTCCGGCGGCCGCCGGGTTGCTCGACGGCCTGGAGGTCACCACGCACTGGCAGCACGCCGACGCGTTGGCAGCACTGCACCCGGAGCTTTCCGTAAGGCCCGAATCGCTCTACATCGACAACGGAGACCTGGTCACCGGGGCGGGGGCGGCGGCCGGGATCGACATGTACCTGCACCTGGTACGACGGGAGCACGGGGCCGCCCTGGCCAATGCCATCGCCCGGGTTCTGGTGGTACCGCCGCATCGCGATGGCGGGCAGCAGCAGTACATCAGCGCGCCCGTCCCGGCCAACGGCGACAGCTCCCGCCTCGCTGAGGTCATCGCCTGGGCCCGCGCCAACCTGCACCAACCACTCACGATCGAGTCGTTGACCGCAAGAGCGCTGATGAGCAGGCGCTCCTTCATCCGGCACTTCAAGGCCGCGACCGGCGCCACCCCGCACGCCTGGCTCCTCACCCAGCGCCTCAATCTCGCCGAGGAACTGCTGGAGACCACCGACCTGCCCATCGAGCAGATCGCCGAGCGGGTCGGCTACAGCAGCGCCGCCGTCCTCCGGCAGCAGTTCACCCTCCGCAGGGGCATCGCACCCCGTGACTACCGCCGGACCTTCGGCCACACGCCAGCCGCAGGAGTGTCCGATTAGGGGGTCTGTCTCGCTAACTGGCATCGGCACCACCACCGCCCGCCAACTCCTGCGCGGCTGAACCAGGCACTCTCGCTGTCCGCCGGACCGGCACTCAGCCCGTCCGCCTACCGGCACCCCGCTGACCACCAGCCAGCACACCACCGACCTCCACCCCCGTGTGGGCTGATGCCTCAGGTCTCGGTCATCGCGGATCGGGTCGTCGAGGCGGCCCGGGCTCTGAGGGCCTTCTTGTCGGGTTTGCCGAGTGGAGTGAGCGGGAGGTCGTCGAGGACGGTGATCGTGATCGGGACGGCGTCGGTGGGCAGGTGGTCGCTCGCCCAGGCGCGCAGGGTGTCCGGGGTGATGCCGGGTGGGCGGACCGTCACGAAGGCGTGGATGGCCTCGCCGGTGCGTTCGTCCGGTACGCCGATCACGGCGGCCTCGCGGACCGCGGGATGCTCGGTGAGCACGTCCTCGATCGTGCCGGCGTAGTGGTTGTAGCCGTCGACGATGATCATGTCCTTCAGCCGGCCCACCAGGTAGAGGTAGCCGTCGTCGAAGCGGCCGAGGTCGCCGGTGCGCAGCCGGCCGTCCGGCAACACGGTTTGCCGGAGGTCGTCCGGGCGGTTCCAGTACTCGGTCATGACGCCCGGTCCCTGGACGCAGACCTCCCCGACCTCGCCGGGCGGCGGGGTCGTGCCGTCGGTGCGTCGCAGCGTGACGGTGACGCCCGGCATCGGGCGGCCGACCGAGGCGAGGAGTTCGGGCCGGCCGGTCAGGGCGGCGGCGTGGTCGGCCGGCTGCAGCGTCGCGATGGCCGGTGCCTCAGTGGTCGCGTACGTCTGCATGAGCCCCGGTCCGAGCCGCTCCAGGGCCTGACGCAGCCGGGCGGGGGCGATCGGGGAACTGCCGTACATGACGAACTTCAACGAAGTGAGGTCGGCTCCGGTCGCCTCGGTGTGGTCGAGCAGGCGGTACAACCACGACGGGTACAGGTAGGTGATCGCCGCCGGCGCGTCGTGCACCGCGGCGACGAACTCGGCCGGGTCGAACCCGTCCATGATCTCCACGCTCGCGCCGAGGCGCAGCGTGTTCAGCGCGGCGTCGCCGGAGCCGTGTGCGAACGGCGTCGTCAGCAGGAATCGCGTGCCCTCCGGCAGTGACCCGGCTGAGCCGGCCGACGCCGCCCAGGCCTTCGTGGACGCGCCGAGGCCCGCGAATGTGGCGGGCACGCCCTTCGGGCGGCCGGTGGTGCCGCCGGTGTACAGGATGCGGGCGATGTCGCCTTCCTCGGTCCGCACCGGGACGGGTTCGTCGGACTCGCCTTCGGCGACGGCCATGAGATCGACGAGGGAGAACACCAGCGGGACGCCCGCGCTCCTGGCCAGGTCCGCGACCGGCCCGATCTCCAGGTCGGACACGAGGGCGGTGGCCTGGGCGTCGGTCAGCAGGTGCCGCAGCCCGTCCGCGTCGGCGACCGTGTCGGGGAACACGGGCGTGTAGCGGAGCCCGAGCAGGTGGGCGGCGAGCCTGATGGCGAACGCCTCCGGGCGGTTGCGGGAGACCAGCACGATGCCCTGGCCTCGGCGCAGTCCCCGCCGCTCCAGGAATCGCGCGGTCCGGTGGACCGTGGCGAGCAGCTCTCGGTAGCTGATCGAACGCCCCTGGTACCGCAGCGCCTCCGCGTTCTCGTACGCGGCGAGCGCCGAGAGCGCACTCGTGACGTACCACGCCGGCGAGTCGTCGGCCATGCGCACCCCATTAATCTAACGTCATTGGATTTTTGGTGGGCGCTAGATTACGGACCGCCCGGACGTCTGGCAACCGCAAGGGAGAAACCGATGCCGCCGCGACGCGGCCGCCCGCCGGCGGCGGATCCGAAGCTCCGCCCGGAGGCGATCGTGGCCGCCGGGCTGGACACGTTGCAGGCCGAAGGGCTGGACGGCCTGACCATGAACAAGGTCGCCGCCCGGCTCGACGTACACGCCGCGTCGCTGTACTGGCATGTACGGAACAAGGAGGAGCTGCTCGACCTGCTCGCCGACGCGGTGGCCGAGGTGCCGGATCTCCCGGCGTACGACGCCGATGACTGGCGGGCCGGCCTCTCCGAGATCATGCGCGCCCTGCGCCGGCACCTGCTCGCGTACCGGGACTCGGCCCGGCTGCTCTCCGGCCGGTTCGCCGCCGGCCGCGGCCAGCTCCGTACGGTCGAGGCCGTGCTCGGGGCGCTGCGCGGCGCGGGGCTCTCCGACCGGGACACCGCCTACGCGCTGTACCTCCTGACCACCTTCCTGATCGGCTTCGTCGGCAGTGAGCAGGCCCCGCTGTCCGCCGCCGTCGCCGCCGGCCGGCCTCCCCGCTCCTACCTGGACGACCTGCGCGACCGGCTCGCCGCGCTGCCCGCCGACGAGTTCCCGCACACCGTCGCGCTGGCCGACGACCTCACCGCCCCGGACCTCGACACCCGGTTCGAGTTCGCACTGGACCGCCTGCTCGACGGCATCGCCGCCCTGCCGCACCACAACTGAACTCCGCGGGCGACTCAACGAATGGGCGTCCCAATGACGTTCAAGGAAGGAGACAGAGGCGAGAGATAGGGGTGCCGGTGGGCTTTGAGGAGTTTCTGGCCGCGCGGCTGCCCAGGCTGCTGCGGTTCGCCACCGCCTTGACCGGCGACCCGCATCGAGCGGAGGACATCGTGCAGGACGTGCTGATCAGGGCACAGCGCCGCTGGCGGCGGATCGGCGCGATGGACTCACCTGAGGCGTACCTGCGACGGATGATCACCAATGAGTACCTGTCGTGGCGGCGACGCCGCTCCTCCAGGGAGGTGCCGGCCACCGACGGGGTGCTGGACGCCGCGATCGAACCCGACGACGGCCATGCCGGCCAGGTCGAGGATCGCGACGCCATCTGGTCCGGGATCATGGCGCTGCCACCGAGGCAGCGCGCGGTGCTCGCCCTCCGTTACTACGAGGGCCTGTCCAACGCCGAGATCGCCGACATCCTCGGCTGCTCCGAGGCGACGGTGCGCTCGCACGCGTCCCGGGCGCTGGCCGAGCTCCGGCTCGATCCCCGAGGGGACCTGGATTCGCACGACCACGCCGTGAGGGGAGACCTGCGATGACGACCGATGAGGTGATCCGTCAGGCGTTCGAGCGGCAGGCGGAGAACGCTCCCGCAGCGGACCACGTTCTGGCGGACCTCCGCGTGAGGATGGGCCGCGCCCGCCGGCGCCGTGTGGCGACGCAGGGCGTCATGGCCGTCGTGTTCTCCGGTGCGGCCGTCGCGGCCGCCGTCTGGGTGCCGTCCGGGGGCCCGGAGTCGATCGGCCACCGGGTCCAGGCGGGGCCGCGGCCGGCACCGGTCCGCCTCCTGTACCGGCCGAGCTGGTTGCCGCAGGGCTTCACCGAGGTCGCTCGCCAAGTCGGCCAGGGACGGTCGAATGGCGTCCAGATCCGTACCTGGGCCGACCGCTCGATGACGGAACGGCCGGTCGGTGACGCGCTGGTGCCGACGGTCGACGTCCAGGTCGAGCCGCCCACGCAGGGCGGGAGGGAGGACCGGCTGACGTCGCTCCGCCGTCTGACGGGCAGCACGACGGTGGACGTGAACGGGCACGAGGCCCGGCGTTGGCATGACACCTCGGGGCAATGCATGATCGCTTGGCAGCCCACCGCCAAGGCGGTGCTGTCGGTGACCATGAACGGCTTCATTGGCCCCTGCGCCGACGCGCTGCGCGTGGCCCGGTCGATCGGCCCGGACGACCGGGCGACGGTCGTCCCGCCGTTGCGGGTGACCTGGCTGCCGACGGGGTACGCCACGGACCATGTCGTCGTGAGCAGGACCGACTCGGGCTGTCGCGCGGAACTCATGGCGATGAGCGCGTTGCGGGTGATCACCGCCGAAGTCGGCGCAGGACGTCTCCCCTCCCAGGGGACGCCGTTGCGGGTCGGTGGACGGCCCGCTCGGTCGTACCCTGTCGCCGCCGTCTCGACCACCGGAGAACCGGACGGCGGCACCGCCGTCGCCGTGGACCTCGGTGGGGGGCGCGTGCTCACCGTCCGCGACTACGAGGGAGGCCCCGCGCTGAGCCGCCAGGTGCTCGGCCAGGTCGCCGCCGGAGTCGACGTCGGTGACACGGCCGGTGCCTGCACCTGGTGATGCCGACCGGGATCCTCCAGGGACTCCGTGCACTGAGTCCCTGGAGGATCCGGTCTGACCCGCCGCTCAGGCGCAGGTGGCGCCGTTGAGTTGAGCCGTGTCGGACCGTGGCGTGCCGGGCATTGGCCGTTCGGCCGCCCGGCACGCCACGTCTGGACATGCTCAGTCGCAGGCGTGCCAGCCGGTTGACCAGTGGCCCGCCCAGTCGTCCCAGCCGTCGGCGCTCACGCACTGGTTCGGGGCCGACAGCTTCACCGGCCCGGCGAAGTACTTGTAGCTGCCGCCGTCGTAGTCGTACGCCCCGTCCTTCTGCCTTCGCAGGGCGATCGAGAGGCCCGACTCCTGGCCATAGGAGTAGTTCGTGGTGGACTTTTGGATGAAGGCGCAGTTCTTGCCGGTGACGGGGCTGTAGCCGATCTTGATGTAGACGACAGTGCCCCAGCCGTCCGAAGACTTGTCGTAGCCGCTCTCCGTCTGGCTGTACACCTGGTAGTAACTGCTGCCGCAGACGCCAGGAATGGTGAAGTTCGCGGCGGCGTTGGCCGGGCTCACGATGGACAGGGTTCCGGCGGTGGTGAGGGTGAGCGCCGAAACTGACAGCGCGGTACGGCGTAGCACCGTTCTCATGCATGCCTCCATGAGGTCTTCCGCATGCCTGGACCCGGGAACATGGGGGGATATGTCCCGGAATGACCCCTGATTTGGGGTCGTCCGAGCATGATCGCAACTTCACGTTACGGATGGGCAGAAACCTCTCATAACGGATGGGCAACAAAAAATAACGCAAGTATGTGCCGTGGAGGACCGACGGAACGGTGCTGATTAACGACTCATCGACGCTGGATCGCCCGGGGCCTCGGTGCTCCGAACACGAGGCCCCGGGTGACGCCGCCGGCCGTCAGGTGCAGGTGGTGCCGTTGACCGTGAAGGCGGTCGGGGCGGTGTTGGCGCCGGTGTAGGTGAAGTTGGCGCCGACCGAGGTGGACGCGCCGGCGGCGAGGGTGCCGTTCCAGCTCGCGTTGGTGACGGTGACGTCCTTGCCGGACTGCGACCAGGTGCCGCTCCAGCCCTGGCTCAGCGTCTGGTTCCCGGCGTAGGAGTACTTCAGCGTCCAGCCGTTGATGGCCGAGCTTCCGTTGGTGATGGTGATGGTGGCGGTGAAGCCCGAGCCCCAGTCGTTGGCCGAGTAGGCGACCTTGCAGCCGGTGGCCGGGGGCGGGGTCGTCCCACCGCCGCCGGAGCCGCCGAGCGCGGTGTTGATGGCGCCGTACACGTCCGGTTTCTTGGCGAGGTTCTCGTCCCAGGGCAGGGCCGAGCCCTGGCCGCTGAAGACGCCGGGGATCCAGGAGTACTTGTCGGTGTAGTCCCAGATCGTGATGCCGACGCAGCGGGACACCGCGAGGCACGCCTTGACGACGTTCGTGTAGTACTGCGCCTGCGTGGCGACCTTGGTCGCGTCCGTGGGCAGCACCATGCGGACGTCCAGCTCGGTGATGGCGACGTCGACGCCGAGGTCGGCGAAGCGCTGGAGGTTCTGGGCCATGTTCGTCGGGAAGCCGTACTGGATCGCCAGGTGCCCCTGGAAGCCGACGCCGTCGATCGGTACGCCCTGTGCCTTCAGCGACTTGACCAGGTTGTACATCGCGTCGCTCTTCGCGCCGAGGCCGTCGATGTTGTAGTCGTTGATGTAGAGCTTGGCGTTCGGGTCGGCGGCGCGGGCCGCCTTCAGCGCGGTGGCGATGTAGTCGGTGCCGAGCGTGTTGTACCAGAGGTCCGACCGGTAGGTGCCGTCGTCGTTGAACGGCTCGTTGACCACGTCCCAGGAGTAGACCTGGCCCTTGTAGTGGCCGGCGACGTTGGCGATGTGGTTCTGCAGGATCGAGGTGAGCTGCGCGGCCGTCCAGTTGCCGCTGGTGAGCCAGCCCGGCAGCTGGTTGTGCCACAGCAGCGTGTGCCCGCGGACGATCTGGTTGTGCGCCTTGGCGAAGTTCACCACCGCGTCGCCGCCCGCGTAGCTGAACTGCCCCTGCGACGGCTCGGTGGCGTCCCACTTCATCGAGTTGCCGGGCGTGATCGCGCCGAACTCGTCACTGCCCAGGATCGCGGTGTACGCCGTGTCGGACAGCTCGGGGTTGTCGGTCGCCGAGCCGAAGTACCTGCCCTGCGCCTTGGCGAGCTGGTTCAGTGTGGACGCGGCGGACGCCGGCCGCACCACCAGCGCGGTGACGGCCAGGAGCGCGCCGAGTGACAGCGCCAGGACGGCCGCGAGTCTCGGCCGGAGTGGCGACGGCATGGTGGATTCCTCCTCATGTGCAAGGGTCTGCCGATGCTCATGACGCGGCGCGGGGGAGATCAGGGTCGATGTCCCCCGCGCCGCGGCAGGCCGTTTCTAGGGGCTCGTACAGCTGAGTGAGGGCGTGCTCGCCGTCCCGTTCGCGACCAGTCCGAACGTGGTCGACGCGCCGACCGCGACATTCCGGTTGTAATCGACGTTCCGTACGGTCGCGAGGTCGCCGTTCATGGTGAGCGTGCCGTTCCACAGGCTGTTGATGGTCTGGCCGCTCGGGACGATCCAGCTCACCGTCCAGCCGTTCAGCGTGGTGGTGCCGGGGTTGCTGACCGTCACTTCGGCCTGGTAGCCACCGGACCAGCTGCTGATGGTCTTGAACGTCGCCGTGCACGGGACGGTCGTGCCGCCACCGCCGCCGCTGGTGTCGCCGACGCCGGTCACCTCACCGTTGCCGCCGTCGAAGACCACGTCGGAGCAGCCGTAGAACGTCTCGTTGCTGTCCGAGCGCTTCCAGACGGAGTAGATGATGTGGCGTCCGGTCTTGTTCGCCGGCAGGTTGCCCGACCAGTAGTAGTAGCCGTCGACGCTGCCCGTCGGGCCGGTGTCCGCCGGGTGGTCGGCGACGAGGAACGGGTCGGTCTCCATCTCGTCCCAGGTGAGCGGCTTGGTCGGGTCCCAGCCGTCCTTCGTGACGTAGAGGTAGAACCAGCCGGGGTGCGCCGCCCACTTGTTGTAGCGGAAATTGAAGTTCGCACCGCTGGTCAGGTGCGTGACCGGCCAGTTGGCGTTCGGCAGGTCGAACCCGGAGTAGTTGGTGTTGCCGCCGCTGCACAGCTGCCCGTCGGGGACGAATCCGCGCGTACGGCCGGCGCCGTCGGAGCGCAGCACGGCGAACCAGTTGTAGAGGGAGTTGGCCCCGCTCTGGTCGACGGCGGCCGCGCACGCCGGGTTCTTCGGTTTGATCTCCCCGGTCGAGGTGAGCCCGTCCTTCCAGCACAGGAACGTACGGGCGCCCGGCTGCATGAACGCTCCGTGCGCCCACGCCGAGGGCCCCGTGAACACGCTCATGACCAGGATGGACACCATGCCAAGGGCCGCGGCGAGCGCGCTTTTCCGTCGCTTTCTCACGACACCGTTTCCCTTCGATCCGCCCGCGGATCCGGACACGGATATCCCGCGGGAGTTCGGCGCGGTGGGAGCGCCACCTCAGGATCGATTCGCGCTCTCGGCGGGGTCAACGACGGCCGCGCGGCCGGCGGCGCGACCTGCGGGTTCGTCCGCTGCCCGGTGAAAGCAGATGAAAGGCTCGGCCGCGAAACGAGCCGGAAGCGGCCCGCGCGTTCGGCTACGGTCCCCGGATGTCCGGAGAATTTTCGGGGACGGCTCAGCATTTCCGCGTCGCAGGCGTCTCTGTCCCGTGAATCGTCAAGCCCTCATCCTCGAACGCGGGTCACCAGAGTCCGCGGGCGCGGTCACCGCGCTGTACCGCGAGCATGCGCCCGGCCTGATCCGTCTCGGCATGCTCATGGTCGGTGACCAGGCAACGGCCGAAGACGTCGTACACGACGCCTTCCTCGAACTCCATCGCCGCTGGTCATCGATACGCGACCCGGTGACGTACACGCGCTCGGCGGTGCTGAACCGCTGCCGGTCGGTCCTGCGGCGGAGGGCGGTGGCCCGCAGATTCGGCGTGGGTCATCCTCCTCCGGCCTGGTCGGCCGAGTCGGCCGTCATGGTCGGTGAGGAGCGCCGGACGCTGCTCGAGGCGATCGCGCGGCTGCCACGACGGCAGCGTGAGGTGTTGTATCTGCGCTTTTACGCGGATCTGCCGGAGGCTGAGATCGCCCGCACCCTGGGCGTCAGCCGAGGAACCGTTTCGTCCACGACGTCGCGGGCGCTCGCCGCCCTCGGTAAGACCCTGGGAGAGCAGTCATGAAGGGGTTGGAAGACCGGATCCGCGATGCCTGCGCCGTCGCGGACACCTGGGGGCCGGAGGAGCCCAGGCCGCTCCGGCTGCCGGTTCGCCCTCGGCTCCGGCTCAACGTGATCGCACCGCTCACGGCCGCCGCCGCGGTGGTCCTCGCCGTCTCCTTGGTCCTCGTCATCTTGCCCCGGCGCTCGAGGCCGGTACCGTCCACTCCGGCGACCGCGTCTCCGTACCTGCTGGCCATGTCCGGTGGCGTCCTGGAGGTGGTCGACTCCCGTACCGGCCGACCGCACGGCGAGGGGATCGACGGGTACGGCCCGGCGGTGACGAGGGGCCCGCGTCCTGGCACGTATCTGGTGTCCCAGCCGGAGAAAGGCTTGTCCGGCCCCACCCGGATCAGAACGGTGCGGCTGACCGCGGACGGTCGTACGGTGGTGGAGTCCGCGCCGCACTGGTCGGTTCCCGGGCTCGTGCGGGAACTCGCACTCTCCCCCGACGGCCGGCGTCTGGCCTACACCATCCGAAACATCACCGTCGTCCCCGGGGCCCCCGCCACCGTCCAGCCGATCGTCGTCGGCATGCTCGACCTGCGCACCGGAGCGCGTCGTGAGTGGACCCTGCCCAAGGCCCAGGATGCGAGTGCCTCCAAAAAGCCCGATGCGGAGTGGAACTGGGGCGTGTCCTGGTCCGCGGACAACGCCACGCTGATCTTCACCGCGCGCGTGACAGGCCGTACGGCTCAGGTACGTGCCCTCGACACGACCGCGCCCGGATCCGACCTGCTCGCCACTCGGGTCCTGGTCTCCGGGGCGGGGAAGATCGGCGGCACCCTCGCGTTCGCCGTGTCGTCCGGCGACCGTCACACCGTCATCGCCGCGGTGGACGGCGCCAGGTCATCGGGGCGGGCGAAGGCGGTGCTGGCCGAATACGTCGATGGTCGTTTCACGAGGATCCTCGCGACCCTGCCGGGCTGCGGGCCGGTGCACACGCTGACCTCCAGCCCCAACGGACTCCTCATCAGCAGGAACAGCACTCGATGCGGGAACGGGTCCGGGACGCTCATCATCATGAGTCGAGGAAAGGTCCAGAACGGCTACTCGTCCGAGGAGGAAGTCGCCAGCGCGGCCTGGTGAGATGTCAGCCGAGCGAGTCGCGACGTACGGCCTGATGAGGCGTCATTCGAGCGGGTACGTGTCGAGGCGGCCGCACATGCCGAAGGCGCGCTCGGGCGGTGGCTCCAGCCGGTGGACGGCGGCCTCGGTCAGGTGGCCGATGTCGCCGTCTCGGAGGCGGCTCAGGTGCTCGCCGGTCCGCTCGGCCTCGGCCAGCGCACCGGTCCGCCAGCGCTCCTCCCACTCCCCGAACAACTTCTCCTTGAGCCGTACGGCGGAGCGGTAGAAGTCGTGCAGCGCCGTCGGATCGCCGCCGGACAGCCGCTCGCGCAGCACGGCGAAGCCCTCCAGGGCCAGGTCGCGGCGGCGTCGCGCCGCGACCTCCCGATCGGGACGCAGTGCGGCGGCCCACCCGTACGCCTCCGGGTCGGCGAGGATCTCCGGCGGGAAGGTGAAGACGGCGTCGCCGGCCTCGGGCAGGCCGCTGTTCTGCATGATGACGACGATGTGCAGCCCGCCGTCGCCGTTGATGAGCCGGTGGATCGTCCCGGGCGTGAACCAGGCGACCGTTCCCGGTCGCAGCGGGGTCTCGGCGAACCCGTCGCCGGTCAGCGTCTGGACGCTGCCCTCGCCCGCCACCACGACGTACGCCTCCGCGCACGTCAGGTGGACGTGCGGGGACCCGCCGCACAGCCCGTCGGCGGCCGGCCAGTCGTACACGCGCAGGCCGGAGACCCCGACGGCGCCGGGCAGCGGGCTCACCACGGGTGGTCCTTCGCGTAGGCGTCCAGGCGGGTGCGGTCCCACGCGCCGTCGGCGACGACGATCCGGTACCGCACGCGCAGCGTCTCGCCCGGCGGCAGCGCGAACTCCTCGGCGAAGGCGAGCGAGGGGTTGACCGCCGGGAACGGTGTGTTCCGGACGAACCAGTCGCTGCCGTACTCCGGGTCGTCGAAGAACATCAGCGTGGAGGCGCGGTCGACCTCGTCGTGCCGGCCGACGTAAGCGAGCCAGGCCGCGGGCCGGCCCATCATCCCCGGGCCACCCTGGCCCTCCGCGGCGACGATCTCCCCGTCGGTGAAGGCGCGCGGGCCGCGCCAGAACAGGCCGCTGTACCCGGCCGCGGGACGGCCGTTCGTCGTGGGGCTGCCGAAGACGAGCGCCTCCCCCCGTACGTTGGTCAGCTCGGTGGCGAACTCCAGGGCCCACGAGTCGTCCTCGACATCGCGGACGGTCAGCTCGCGCAGCTCGTACACCCAGTGCTCGCCCGCCTGGGTGTGCCAGGTGAGCCGCTCCGCGATCCGCCCGCCGTCGGCCTCGGTGAACTCCTCGTGCCGCATGACGCCGATGTTCGGCAGGTCGACGTAGCCCTGGTCGCGGACGTAGCTGCCGCCGCCCCAGAAGTTCTCGCCGGACAGGTGCGACACCGTCATCTGGACGCCCTTGTGCCAGCGGTGGTCGTGCGGCCGGTACGCGGTCACGACGTCCCCGGCGAGCGTCCGGACCGGGTGCAGGTACGGCTTCGGCCCCTCGAAGGGCGGCATGTCCGGCCGGTAGACGTACTGGAAGAGCTCCACGCCCCGCTCGTGCACGGCCAGGGTGTGGTCGCCGATGTGCTCGATCCTCACAGGTCCATCCCGCCGTTCATCTCCCGATAGAAGGGGTCCGTGTCGTCGATCTCACCCCGGCGTACGGGGCGGCCGGTGAGCGCCGACTTGTACAACGCGGCGATGAGCTCCAGGGTCTGCCGGCCGCCCGCGCCGCTGGTCTCCGGGCGTTCGCCGCGCTCGTACGCGTCGAGCAGGTCGGCGAGCAGCGCGGTGTGCGAGCTCGGGACGTCGGCCTCGGGCGTCCGCCACGTGGCGATCCGCGCCTCGTCGGTGACGTGCGGCGCCGGGGTGTAGGTCCAGTCCGCGTTCTCGTAGCCGTACAGGTGCGACAGCTCGACGGTCGCCTCGGTGAGGTCGAAGCGCAGCCGGCTCTCCTCGCGCGGCGAGAGCACGCTGTTGACGATCGACGCCAGCGCGCCGTTCTCGAACCGCACGGACGCCAGGGACACGTCCTCGGTGTCGACGTCCCGGTCGAGCCGTCCGGCCATGGCGCGCACTTCGGCCCAGTCGCCGAGCGTCGCGAGGAGCAGGTCCATCTGGTGGATGCCGTGGCCCATGGTCGGCCCGCCGCCCTCGGTGTCCCACCGGCCGCGCCACGGCACGTCGAAGTACGCGTGGTCGCGGTACCAGGTCGTCAGGCACACCGCGACGAGCGGCCGGCCCAGCTCGCCCTCGGCGATGAGGTGGCGCAGGTGACGGGCGCCCGAGCCGAAGCGGTGCTGGTAGACGACGGCCGCGTACGGGCCGCCGTCGCGTTCGGCGGCGGCCATCGCGTCGTACTCGGCGAGCGAGAGGCACGGCGGCTTCTCGCACAGCACCCACGCGCCCGCCCGCAGGCACGCCGCGACCTGCGCGGCGTGCAGGTGCGGCGGCGTGCAGACGTGTACGAGGTCGGGGCGGGCCTCGGCGAGCATCGCCTCCAGGTCGGTGTAGGCGGCGGGGATGCCGTGCTCGGCACAGAAGTCCTTGACCCGGGCGGCGTCGATGTCCACGGCCGCGACGATCTCGGCGCGGTGCGCCTCCGCCCGCAGCGCGGGGACGTGACAGATGCCCGCGATCCCTCCGGCACCGACGATCGCGGCCCGGATCACTTGAGGACGACCGTGGTCAGCGAGCGGGGGGCGAGGTCCACCGACAGGTCGTGGCCGTGGGCGCGCGCGGCGGCCACGGGCGACACCGAGTGGTCCTGGTCGGTGAGGTACGCCTGGGCGCGTCCGGCGCCCGAGTCGAGACTCAGGTCCGTGGTGGTCCTGGCGGTGCCGGTGTTGAGGATCTCGAGGACCTTCGTGCCGTCGGCGTTGCGGTAGGCCGAGATCTTCAGCGCCGGGTCGGACGCGGTGACGGCGGTCCGGGTCGCGCCTGGGCGGATGAACCGGCTGTACGCGGCGAACGCCCAGAACCGCTTGGACACGTGGTACGCGTCGCCGTCGAGCTGGATGAGCGCGCGGGTCGCCCCGACGGAGGCGCCGAGCCAGTAGACGTACGCGCTCGCGTCGCCGTCCGTCATGGTCCGGTGGATGTTCTCCGCGATCGCGAAGCCGGAGTACTCGCTGCCGTCGTCCCAGTTCTCGTTCCAGGTGCTGCCGCCGGGACCCCACTCCGACAGCCATGCGTGGCGGCTGGTCGGCTGAGGCGAGGTCACCGGGCTGGAGTAGGCATGGCCGGTGATGGTCGTGACCCACTTGGCGGCCTGCGGGTCGGCCTCGATGGCCTTGGTGTACTCCTTCTGACCGTCCCAGCCGGTGTGGTCGCAGCAGGACAGGTTCACCCCGGCCTTCTTGGCGACCGGGCCGAGCACCTTGACGAACTCCACGGCCTGCGCGGAGGTGAACCGCATCGAGGCGTACGAGACGGTGATGTCCGGCTCGTTGGTGAAACCCAGGTCGGTGATCTTGATGCCCTCCTTCCGGTAGAACTTCGCGTACTGGACGAGGTAGTTCGCGTACGCCTTCCGCCAGTCGCCGCTCGCGCAGTTCGTTCCCTGCAGACCGCAGAGGATGCCGCCGTTCGCGTCGGTGCCGTTGTCCTTCATGAAGCCTGGAGCGCTCCAAGCGTCCGCGTAGAACCGCTGCACGCCGTACGACCTCGCCTGCTTCGCGAGCCAGACCTGGCCGCCGTCGTTGCCGTCCCAGATGTACTTCGGCGGCGCGTCCGGGCCGCCCGGGTCGGCGGGCTCGATCGAGTGCATGTGGTCGTACACGTCGTCGGCGGACGAGCCGATGCCGAGCCGGAGGATGGACGCGCCCGCGCCGGCCTTCCGGCCGAACAGCAGGTCGACGACCTCCTTCTGCTTAGGCGCGGAGAGCCCCTGCAGCCCGTGGATGACGGCGGCCCGCTGGAACGCCTCGGAGAACCCGAACCCGTCGATCGGCTGCAGCTTCGCATGGAAGTCGACGCGGCTCGACGGCGCGGCCTGGGCGCCCGCCGGAAGGGAGAGGGAGCACACGGTCGCCACGGTGAGGGCTAGGGCAAGCGATCTGCGCATGGGAAAAGAGCTACTTTCCGCCCACGCCGGCCAGGCCGGCGATGAGCCAACGACGCGCGAACAGGTAGACGATGAAGATGGGGAGGGCCGACAGCATCACGGCGGCCATCAGCTCGGGCACCTTGGAGCCGAACTCGTTCTGGAAGTTGAACAGGCCCAGCGTCTGGACGCGCTGCTCGGGGGACTGGGTGAGGATGAGGGGGAACAGGAAGCCGTTCCAGGCGTTGAGCGCGCTGTAGACCGAGATGGTGGTGAGCGACGCCCGGCTGAGGGGCAGCGCGAGGCTCCACATCAGCCGGAACGACCCGCCGCCGTCGATGGTCATCGCCTCATACAGCTCACGGGGCACGTCGCGCAGTGCCGATGACAGCACCAGCACGCTGAGCGGCAGGCCGAACGCCACGGTCGGCAGGATGATCGCGGTCGGCGAGTCGTACAGGTGCATCCGGGTGATCATCAGATAGACGGGGATGATCGTGGCCTGCGCGGGGATCGCCAGCCCGGCAAGGAAGATACGGAAGGTCCCGGAGACGATCCGGCTGTGCGACCGCACGATCGCGTATGCCGCGGGGAAGGCGAGCAGCACGGTCAGCGCGACGCTCGCCACCGTGACGACCCCCGTGTTGACCAGGTAGCGGGCGTACCCGCTGTCGAAGACCTGGCCGAAGTTGTCGAGGGTCAGGCTGTGCGGCAGGGACAGCGGGCCACCGTTGAGGTAGGCGTCGATGGGCTGGATGCTGTCCTTGACCATGAGGTAGATCGGCACGCCCACGAACAGGAGCCACACCAGGGCCGCCGCCCCGGCCGCCCAGTTCGGCCGCCGTAGGCGCCGCCGCGTACGGCCGCGGTGCCGGCCGGACGCGACCGGCACGGGCCTCTCTTGCCGGAGTACCGCCATGGCGTCAGATCCCCTCCAGCGTGCTGTGCATCTTCCCGAAGCCGGAGAAGCGGACGATGAGCAGCGACAGCGCCGTGCCGAGCGCGGCGAGGACCAGCGCGATCACGCTCGCGTACCCCATCTGGAAGCTCTGGAAGCCGCTGAGGTACATGCGCTGCGGCAGGACCATCGTCGCGGTGCCCGGCCCGCCGTTGGTGACGATCAGAATGGTCTCGAAGTAGGTCAGCGACCCGACCAGCATCAGCACCGACGACGTGACGATCGTGTTCCTGAGCTGCGGCAGCGTGATGTGCCAGAACTGCCGGACGCGACTCGCGCCGTCGATGAGCGCCGCGTCGTACAGCATCTGCGGGATCTGCCGCGCCGCGCCCTGGTACAGCAGGGTGTGGAACGGCACGAACTGCCAGGCGATGACGACGACGATGGCCGCCACGGCCCCGCGCTGGCTGCCCACGATGTTCCCGTCCGGGAAGCCGATGTACGGCCCAATCGTCGCGGCGAGCCCGAAGTTCGGATCGAGCAGCACCCGCCAGGTGATGGCGACCGCGGCGGTCGACATCAGCAGCGGCAGGAAGAAGATCGACGACAGCACCGCGCGGTTCAGCTCCCGGCCCGCCGCCCACACGCCGAGCAGCAGGGACAGCGGGGTCTGCACCAGCCAGCACAGCACCATGAAGACCAGGCTGACCCGCAAGGACTCCCAGACCGCGTCGTCCGACACCACGCGGTGCCAGTTGGCCAGGCCGTTGAAGTGGGGCGTGCCGAGGCCGTTCCACTCGGTGAAGGACAGAACGGCGGTCAGGAGCAGGGGCACCCCGGCGAACACTCCGAAGAACAGCGCGGCGGGGACGATCCACAGCGCACCCGGCCGCGCCGCCCGGTCCGTACCCTCGACGGCGGCGCGTGCCGCTGTCACTTGACCGCGTCCATGGCCTGGACGAACTGCTCGGGGGTCATCTTCTTGAGGAAGACCTTCTGCAGGCCGGTGTGGAGCGGGTCGGTGAACTTGTGCGGCAGCGCCTGGTCCCAGGACAGCGTGAAGCTGGGAGCCTTCTGCACCATCTGGTACACGTACTTGGCGAACTCCGGATTGGGCGAGGCGGACAGCCGCGACTCCAGACCGCTGACGGCCGGCACGTCACCCGCCTTGATCAGTTTGTCGACGTACATCGGGTTGGCCATCTCCTTCTTGAGGAAGGCGGTGGCACCGGCGATGTCCGCGGACTTGCTGCTGATCGAGAAGTAGTTGGTGGGGTTGCCGACGACGCTGTTCGCGTCGCCCTTGCCCCCGGCCACCGTGGGGAACGGCGCGAAGCTCAGGTCCTTCTTGGCGAAGTCCGGGTGCTTGTCGACCTGGTTGGACATCTCCCAGGTGCCCATCAGGTGCATCGCGGCCTTGCCCTTGGCGAACAGCAGCCCGGCGCCGTCGTTGACGTAGTTGACCGACGCGAAGTTGGTGCCGAACGCCCGCCGGTCGACGAGGTCCTGGATCCGCCGCAGGGAGTCGAGCATCGCCGGCTGCCCCCAGCCGCCGGGCTTCCCTGCGAGGACGTTCTGGAGGATGCCCTGGAAGACCGTCGGCCCGCCGATGCGGTCGACGAGGTACTCCAGCCACATGAGGTTGGGCCAGGCGTCGACGTGGCCGAGCGCGAACGGCTGGATCTTCTTCGAGTCGAAGTACGTGACGAGCTTGAGCAGGTCGTCGTAGGTCGCCGGGGGTTGCTGGCCGTGCTGGGCGAAGAGCGTCTTGTTGTAGAAGACCAGCACGGGCTGCATGCCGCGCAGCGGGATGCCGTAGTACTTCCCGGCCGCCTTCCCGGCATCGAGCACCGACGGCAGGAAGGAGTTCTTCCAGGTCGGGTCGCTGGCGAGCTGCGAGCTGAGGTCGACGAGCCGGCCGCCCTGGGCGTAGTCCTGGATGCTGCCGGTGCCCCAGTTGAAGATCAGGTCCGGCGGGTTCGGCGAGCCCATGCCGATGCGGAGCTTGTCGGTGTAGTCCGCGCCGCCGGAGGTGGCGATGGGCACCAGCTTCAGCTTGGTCTTCGAGGACTTGTTGAAGTCGTCGAGCGCCGCCTGCTGGATGGGGTTCTGCCCCGCGTCCTGCAGGACCCAGACCTGGAGGGTCTTGCCGCCCCCCTTGCCCCCGGCGGGCCCGGACGTTCCGCAGGCGCTGAGAAGAGGGCCGGCCAGGCCGGCGATCCCGGCGACTCCGGCGGCCGAGAGGAAGGTGCGGCGCGAGAGCGGTGTGTCGCCCATCGGTCCTCCTTGCGTGGGGTACGGCAGTGACGGGCGTTGCGACGGCGTGTCGCTACTGTTTCGAAAACATGTCGATAAACCGGTTGCTGCCGTACCTTAAGAAAGCGCTTCACAGCGGTCAACCCTTCGCGAGCATCTTTCTTAGGCCAGCATTTGCCGAGCTAAATGGGCCTAGGCACCTTCGAAAGTTTGCGATACCGTTCACACCGGCCGAGCGGCGAAGGAGTGCATCGTGACACGTCCATGGATGGCGGAGTGAGCGGCGCCACCGCTCGTCCCACGCTCGCCTTCATCGCGTCCGAGGCGGGCGTCTCCCCGGCGACGGTGTCCAAGGTCCTCAACGGCCGCACCGACGTCGCACCCGCGACCCGCGAGCGGATCACCGACCTGCTGAAGGCCCACAACTACCTGGCCCCGGGCGGCCGGCGGGCGCGCCGGTCCGGCCTCATCGACGTCGTCATCAACGGGCTGGACAGCCCGTGGGCCGTGGAGATCCTGCGGGGTGTCGAGGCGGAGTGCGCCGAGCGCGGCGTCGGCACGGTCGTCTCGCTCGTCCGCGGCGACGACGCCCGGCCGTCGAGCTGGACCTCCCTCATCGCGCTGCACGGCAGCGACGGAGTGATCATGGTGTCCTGCCGCATGACCCCGGACCAGCGCGAACAGATCGAACGCACCGGCGTCGGCCTCGTCGTCATCGACCCGATCGAGCCACCGGACTCCGGCCTGGCGAGCGTCGGCACGACCGACTGGGCGGGCGGCCGGGCGGCGACCGAACACCTGATCTCACTCGGGCACCGGCGGATCGCGGTGATCGGCGGCCCCCCGGACATGCTCTGCACGCAGGCGCGGATCGACGGTTACCGCACCGCGCTGGAGCGCGCCGGGATCGAGGTCGACCGGCGGCTGATCCGGTACGGCGGTTTCCGGCACGAAGGGGCCTTCCGCGCGGCGCTCGACCTGCTCGCGCTGGAGGACCGCCCGACCGCCGTCTTCGCCGGCAACGACGAGCAGGCCATGGGCGTCTACGAGGCGGCCCGGCAGTCCGACCTGCGCGTACCGGACGGCCTCAGCGTCGTCGGGTTCGACGACCTTCCGCTGTGCCAGTGGCTCTCCCCACCTCTGACGACGGTCCGCCAGCCGCTGGAGGAGATGGGGCGGACCGCGGCACGGAGCATCTTCCAGCAGCTCGACGGCGAGCCGCTGGTCAGTCCCCGCGTGGAGCTCGCCACCGAGCTGCGCGTCCGCCTCTCCACCGCGCCGCCCCCCGGCGCCTAAGGACGCGTGCCCCGTGGGCCTCGATGCGGTGGGAGCGCGAGGCCCACGGGACACGCCCCCGCCCACACGACCTTCGACCGGCAGACGGGAGCCCCACGACATATGGCCGAGACGCGAGCCGCACGAGAGATGGCCGAGACCGGAGCCGCGGCAGAGTCGACCGACGCCGGAACCGCCGGAGAGGTGACCGAGAACGGAGCCGCCGGGTCGGTTACCGGGACGGGAGCCGCCGGAGAGGGGGTCCTTCCCGGCGCCGCTCGACCGGCCGAGCCCTGGCGCGATCCCCGGCTGCCGGCCGCCGAGCGGGTCGCCGACCTGCTCGGCCGGATGACCGTCGAGGAGAAGGCCGCCCAGCTCGTCGGCTACTGGACCGTGTCCGCCCGCCCCGGAGAGGAGGTGGCCCCGCTCCCGGACGACTTCGGCGAGCCGCCGCCGCTCGATGAGGTCATCACGGCCGGACTCGGCCAGCTCACTCGGGTGTTCGGCACGGCGCCGGTACCCCCCGCGGAGGGCGCGGCACGGCTGCGCGAGCTGCAGGCCCGGGTCGCCGCCGGCAACCGGTTCGGCATTCCGGCCATCGCCCACGAGGAGTGCCTGACCGGCTTCATGACCCTCTCGGCGACGGTCTTCCCGTCCCCCCTGGCCTGGGGGGCGACGTTCGACCCCGGTCTGGTCGAGGAGATGGCCGCCGCCATCGCCGGCAGCATGCGGCGGGTCGGCGTCCACCAGGGCCTCGCCCCCGTCCTCGACGTGACGCGTGACCCCCGGTGGGGCCGGACCGAGGAGACGATCGGGGAGGACCCGTATCTCGTCGGTCTCGTCGGCGCCGCGTACGTCCGCGGGTTGGAACGTTCCGGAATCGTGGCGACGCTGAAGCACTTCGCCGGGTACGCCTCGTCCCGGGCGGGCCGCAACATGGCGTCCGCCGCACTCGGTCCCCGCGAGTTCGCCGACGTCGTCCTCGAACCGTTCGTGATCGCGCTCCGCGAGGGCGGGGCGCGCTCGGTGATGCAGTCCTACGCCGACGTCGACGGGATCCCGGCGGCCGCCGACGAGCGGCTGCTGACCGGCCTGCTCCGCGACGAGCTCGGCTTCACGGGCGTCGTCGTGGCCGACTACTTCGCGATCTCGTTCCTGGAGGAGATGCACGGCGTCGCCGGCTCCCCCGGCGAGGCGGCCGCCCTCGCCCTGCGGGCCGGCGTCGACGTCGAGCTGCCCACGGTCCGCTGCTACGGCGCGCCCCTGGTAGAGATGGTGCGGCGCGGCGCGGTCCCCGTCGAACACCTGGACCGCGCGGTGTCCCGCGTCCTCACGCTCAAGTGCGCGCTCGGCCTGCTCGACGGCGGAGCGGAGCTCGCGCCGCCCCCGGAGTCGCTCGACGGCAGAGGAGGCGCCGCCCCGTACGCGGAGTCGCCCGACGGCGCAGTGGCCAACGCACCGCACGCGGCGTCGCACGACGGCGCGGCGGACGGCGCGCCGTACGCGGAATCGCTGGACGGCGAACTGCCCGGTGATCCGTACGACTTCGACCCGCCGGGGCACCGGCGGCTCGCCCGGCGGATCGCCGAGCAGTCCGTCGTGCTGCTCGCCAACGACGGCGTCCTGCCGCTGCGGGCCCGCCGGATCGCGGTGACCGGCCCGCTCGCCGACGAGTCCCGGGCCATGCTCGGCTGCTACTCCTTCCCCAACCACATGACCGGCCGGTTCCCCGGCATGCCGCTCGGCGTGGACATCCCGACTCTTGCCGACGCGCTCCGCGCCCAGCTTCCCGAGGCGGAGATCGACCTGGCGGCCGGTGCCGGCGTCGAGGTCGCCGACGACGCGGACATCGCCGCCGCCGTCGCCGCCGCCCGCCGGGCGGAGGTCTGCGTGCTCGCCCTCGGCGACCGCGCGGACCTGTTCGGCCGGGGCACCTCGGGCGAGGGCTGCGACGCCGAGTCCCTCGCCCTGCCCGGACGACAGGCCGAACTCGCGGACGCGGTGCTCGCCACGGGTACACCGACTGTGATCGTGATGCTCTCCGGTCGCCCGTACGCCCTCGGCGACATCGCCGACCGGGCCGCCGCGATCGTGCAGGCGTTCTTCCCCGGCGAGGAGGGCGGCCCCGCCGTCGCCGGCGTGCTGTCGGGCCGCGTCGAGCCGTCAGGGCGGCTGCCGGTCAGCGTGCCGCGCGGCCCGGGCGGCCAGCCCACGACGTACCTGCACTCGCGGACCGGCGGGCCGTCCCGCTGGAGCTCGATCGACCCGATCCCGCTGTTCCCCTTCGGGCACGGCCTGACCTGGACCCGCTTCTCGTACGAGGCCCTCGAGGTCGATTCCTCGGCACCGACGGACGGGACGATCCGCGTCAGCGCGACGGTGCGCAACACCGGCGACCACGCCGGCACCGAGGTGGTGCAGCTGTACCTGGGCGACCCCGTCGCCTCGGTCGTACGGCCGGTGCGCTGGCTCGCCGGCTGGGCGCGGGTACGGCTGGAGCCGGGCGCGGCCGCCCGCGTGACGTTCACCGTGCACGCCGACCGGACCGGGTTCACCGGCGCCGACCTGCGACGCGTCGTCGAACCCGGGCGGATCGACGTGACGGTCGGCGCGTCCAGCGCGGACCTGCCGCTGCGCGGGTCGTTCACCCTGACCGGCCCGGTGCGCGTGCTCGGAACGGACCGGGTCCTGACCGTCCCGGTGGAGGTGACCCCGTGCTGAGTGACCGCAGGCCGACCGTACGGCCGGAGGTGACCCCGTGCTGAGCGACTCCAGGCCGACCGTACGGGCGGAGGAGGACCCCGTGCCGAGGATCGACGCGCTGCGGGAACGCCTCGGCGGACTCGCGTACGGCGGCGACTACAACCCCGAGCAGTGGCCCGAGAAGACCTGGGCCGAGGACGTCGCGCTCATGCGCGAGGCCGGGGTCAACCTCGTCACCGTCGGGGTCTTCTCGTGGTCGGCGCTGGAACCCGAGCCGGGCCGCTACACCTTCGACTGGCTCGACCGGGTCCTGGACCTCCTGGCGGAGAACGGCATCGCGGCGGACCTGGCCACGCCGACGGCCGCGCCGCCCGCCTGGATGATCGCCGCGCATCCAGAGGTGCTGCCCAGGCTGGAGGACGGGAGCCGGCTGACGTTCGGCGCGCGCCAGCACTACTGCGCCTCCTCGCCGGTCTACCGCGCCGCCGCGGCCGCCCTGGTCGAACGCCTCGCCGCCCGCTACGCCGAGCACCCGGCGCTCGCGCTGTGGCACGTGGGCAACGAGTACCCGGGCGTCGACGGCTGTCACTGCCCGGTGTCGGCCGAGCACTTCCGCCGCTGGCTCGCCGACCGGTACGGCGACCTCGACGCTCTCAACGATGCGTGGGGCACGGCGTTCTGGGGCCAGCGGTACGGCTCGTGGGACGAGATCAACCCGCCCGGCCCGGTGCTCGGGGATCCCAACCCGTCGCAGGTGGTGGACTTCCGGCGGTTCAACGGCGACGCGTCGCTGGAGTGCTTCACCGCCGAACGCGACATCCTGCGGCGCCACACCCCGGACGTCCCGGTCACGACCAACTTCATGGCCTCCTACAAGCTGCTCGACTACTGGAAGTGGGCGGCCGGGGAGGACGTCGTTGCGCTCGACGCCTACCCCGACGCCCGCGACCCGATCGGCCACGTCCGGGCCGCGCTGAACTTCGACCTGATGCGGTCGCTGCGCGGCGGGCGGCCGTTCATCCTGATGGAGTCGTCGACCGGGCCGATGAACTCCCGCCGCCGCAACTCGGCGCGCCCGCCGGGGCAGCTGCGGCTGCGGTCGCACCAGGCGGTGGCCCGGGGCTCGGACTCGGTGATGTTCTTCCAGTGGCGGGCGTCGCGGTTCGGGGCCGAGAAGTTCTTCTCCGCGATGGTCCCCCACGCCGGGACCGACTCGCGGATCTGGCGGGAGGTCCGCGCGCTGGGAGCGGAGCTGCGCGACCTCGCGCCCGTGGCCGGCTCGCGGGTCGACGCGGACGTCGCCATGGTCTGGGACTGGCCGAGCTGGTGGGCGCTGGAGCTGCGCGGCCGCCCCTCCACGGACGTGGCCTTCCACGACCAGGCACTCGCGCACTACCTGCCGCTGTGGCGCGCGAACCTCCCCGTCGACATGGTCGCGCCCGACGCCGACCTGTCCGGCTACCGGCTGCTCGTCGTGCCGAACCTCTACTCGGTGACCGACGCCGCGGCGGCGAACATCACCCGGTTCGTCGAGGACGGCGGCCACCTCGTCATGTCGTACTTCAGCGGCGTCGTCGACGAGCACGACCACATCCGCCACCCGAACGCCTTCCAGGACCTCCTGGGCGTGCGGATCGAGGAGTTCAACCCGCTGCAGGTCGAGGAGACGCTGACGATGCGCTGGTCCGACGGGTCGGCGGGCACTGCCTCGGAGTGGCAGGACCTCATGCGCGCCGAGGGCGCCGAGGTGCTCGCAACCTTCGAGGACGGGCCGTTCGGCCCGTGCCCGGCCGTCACCCGCCACGCGCACGGCCGGGGCACCGCGACGTACATCGGCACCCGGCTCGACGAGACGCGGCTGCGCCAGGTCATCCTCGACGCCGCGTCCACGGCCGGCGTTCGGCCCGTCGCCCAGGTTCCGGAGGGCGTCGAGGCCGTACGCCGAGGCGATCACCTGTTCCTGCTGAACCACACCGGCGAGGTGGTCACCGTCGCCGTTCCGGACGCCGGTGTCGACCTGCTGACGGGTACGCCGCACGAGGGGGAACTCCGGTTGGAAGCCCAGGGCGTCGTGGTGCTGAGGCTCGGGGCGTAGCCCCGGGATGCGGCACCTCGTTTCGCGCCGTCTACTGAACCGAGCAGATTTCTCGCGTCAGTAGACGGCGCAGAACGCGACGGCCGTCCCCGGAGCGGCAGGGGCGCGCCGTACGGGCCGGCGCCCCGGCCCGCTCCGAGACCGGCGGCTGCCGTCCTGGCCGGAGGCGAGACCGGCGGCCGCCGGCCACCCCGGCCGCAGGCCTCGCGGTCAGCCCTTGTAGGGCAGGCGGGCGACGGTCAGCGTGCGGGACTTGGGCGACTTGCCGAGCGGGCTCGCGTAGTTCGGGGCGGCGTTGACGAACGCCCACACGAGGTCGTGGTTCGGCAGGACGGCGATGTCGCCGGCGATCTGTGCCTTGACGACCGTGTCCTTGCTCACCCACTTGCCGGAGTAGTCGGCCAGCCGCAGGTGCGTGCCGGCGAACCGGCCGGTGCAGGTGCCCGCCTTGCAGGAGGCGTTCGCGACGCTCTGCCAGCTGACGAGGATCCGGTTCGGCCCGTACGGGGCGGCGTGCACGTTGACGTGGTCGGTCTTCGCGTCCGCGGTGAGGTAGACGGTCTTGCCGGTGGGCGTGGACTTGTTCTTCAGGAAGTGGATCGCGACCTGGTGCGTCGCCCACTTGGCCTTGACGGTGTAGCCGCGGCCGTCACCGGAGGGCTTGGCCGAGGCGGCGCCGCGCGAGGTGAACACCGCGGCGTACCGGCCCGCCGACGACCGTACGAAGCCGCCGAACGCGCCGCCGCAGTAGCCCGCCCAGCACTGCTCGCGCTGCAGGACGGGAGCGTTGTTGGGCGCGGCGATGCCGGTGCTCACGAACAGGCCGGACCGCCAGTCCTCGAAGCACAGCGACGCGAACGGCCCGGACTTCTCCGGCAGCAGCGCGATGCCCTCGTTGTGGCTGCAGCCCCAGGACCAGCCGCCCGACGCCCGCTTCCCGGCGCTCGTGACATAGGCGAGCTTGTCGCCGAAGTGTCCGTCGGCGAAGCCGCCCGCGCCGTGCACGATGAAGTACGCGCCGTACTTCGTGCCGTTCCAGGCCAGCGCGCCGCCCAGGGTCGGGGAGGTGTCATGGCTGCCGGTGCTGGTCAGCTTCGCCGCGAACTTCTGCTTCTTGCCCTGGTAGCGGACGAGGTACGCGGCGGTCTCGTGCCACTTGTTCGTGTCCGGGCGGCGGGTGAGCAACGCGAAGCCGCCGTTGTGGGCGACCAGGCCGCCGACCTCGGCGGCGTTCGGGACGACGGTGTCGGCGCCCGACCGCTTCAGGCCCTTGGTCAGCGAGGTGACGTGCACGGACTTTCCGTCCGGCCAGGCGACGCGGAGGGTGCCGTCCGGGGCGACGGCGGTCGCGACCCGGGAGTACGTGGGGGTCCCGTTGTAGCCGGGCGTGAGGTAGGGCAGGCCCGCCGGGAGCGTGACCTTCGTCGTGGTCAGGCCGGGCAGCGCCGCCTGCGCGGCGACCCCGTCCGCCGCCGCCTCCGTTCCCGCGTGGCTGTCGGCCGACCGCGGCGTGGCGACGGATCCGTGCCCGAGCGACGGGATGGCGTACAGCAGGCCGCCGGCCACGAGCACGCCGGGAATGAGGAGGAGCTTCTTCACCGTGGTCCCTTCGGTTCATCGGTCCGAGGCATAGTCGTCGGCCGGTGGGCGAAAGGTTGCCGTGTTACGAAAAAACCTCATTAACACTGCTAATCTCGGCGCGGCCGAGGCCGACGAGCGGACCTCCGCCGAGGTATCCGGGAGCGCGCCGTGAAGTCCGAGGACGACGCCGCAGAGTTCCACGAGTTCTTCGAAGCCCACCATCGCGAGCTGTCACGCCTCGCCTATCTGCTCACCGGCGACGCGGACGCCGCCGACGACCTGACCGCCGACGCGTTCGTCGCGGCGTGGAACCGGTGGGGCCGGGTCCGCAAGGCCGACCAGCCGCTCGCCTACGTTCGCCGCATCGTGGTCAACCTCGCCGCCAGCCGGGTCCGTACGCTGGTCCGGGAGCGCGCGCGTACCGGACTGCTCGGGGCGATGTTCCGCGATCGTTCCGACGATCCGGACATCCCCGCCGTCCTCGACGTACGGGCGGCGTTGCGGCGGCTCCCGATGCGCAAGCGCGCGTGCGTGGTCCTGCGGTACGCCTTCGACCTGTCGGAACAGGAGACGGCCCGCGTGCTGGGCGTCTCGGTCGGCACGGTGAAGAGTCAGACGTCACGGGGGGTGGCGGAGTTGGAGAAGGCCCTGGGGGCGTGGCGGTCGCCGCCGGCCCACCCGGCCGGGCGAGCGGGGGAGATGCGATGACCGAGCCTCCCGGCTGGCTGCGCTCGGCGCTCCGCGAGGAGGCGGACGCGCACGAGCCCGACCGCGGCCGCATACGGGCCCGCGTCGACGCCGCGATCCGCCCGCACCGCGCCCGCCGGTCCCGGTTCCGCCCGATCGCCGCGACCGCGATGGCCGCGGCCGGTGTCGCCGTGGTGGCGGTGACGGTGGTGACCTGGCGGCCCGGCGGTTCGGACACGTCGGCCGTTCCGGCCGGACACCGTTCCGTGCAGACGGATCAGCCGTCCCCGTCCGCGTCGGCGACCGCCTCGCCCACGGCCCGCGCCGTCCGGCCGTCGGCCACGCCGCGCGCCGCGACCTCGCCTCCCCCGACGTCCCGGCGGACGAAACCGGGGACGGTCGCCGCGCGGCTCGACCCGGGCAGCAACCCGTACTGGGCGCAGGAGGACGTGACCGTCACCGGCGACCGGCCACTCACGAAGCTGCAGGTCACCGTGCGGGTGACGCGCACCGAGGGCGTACGGGCCACGGGCTCGTGGTCGACGCTGCCGGGCGACGACTTCGTCGTCACGGTCGGCGACGAGCAGGGAGCCCTCGTCTACCGGTGGGTGCTGCGGCCGGGCCGGTCGGTACCGCCCGGCCCGCACGTGTTCGCCGCCCAGTACGCCCGATCGCCGCGTGGGCATGACGCACACGACGATCGGTACACGGTGACGGCCGACGACCGCGACGGACGCGTGATCACCGTGGACGGCGGATTCTGACCGGCCGAACCGTTGAAAAAGGCCGACCGGAACCGATGAACCTTCGACCCCGTTCCCCGCGTACAGCCAGATGACGGTCCCGGGTCCGGACCGTCCGAGGCGGAAGGGGTTCGGCGATGCGACACGCGATCGCTCACGAGGAGGAGGTCCGGCTGCTCGAAAGACTGAGCGCGGAACTGGCCCTGCTGGGGGTGGAGTCGGACCTGAGACGGTCGCTACCCGGCCTGGCCGTCACCACGGACGTGCCCGGCGTGCCGCTGTACATCTTCGTCAGCGAGTCGGGCAACTACTTCGACTGGCGGAACGCCGAGATGCGTCATCCGGTCGGCGACGTGACCGGCGCGGCCAGGAGGATACGAGGCTTCCTGCGCTGCGACGAACCCGCCGACCGCTCCTGACCGGATGACGCGTCGCGCGTCCTACTCGACGACGAGCTCCACCGGGATGTTGCCGCGGGTGGCGTTGGAGTAGGGGCAGACCTGGTGCGCGGCCTCGACGAGCTCGCGGCCGGTCTCGGCGGGGATGCCGTCCGGCAGCTCGACGCGCAGGGTGACCGAGAGGGCGAAGCCGCCCTTGCCGTTCGGCCCGAGCCCGACCTCGGCGGTGACGGCGGCGTCGGAGACGTCGACCTTCTTGTTGGACGCGACGAGGTTCAGCGCGCTCGCGAAGCACGCGGAGTAGCCCGCGGCGAACAGCTGCTCGGGGTTGGTGCCCTCTCCGTCGCCGCCCAGCTCGACCGGGCGGGCCAGGGTCACGTCGAGCTTCTTGTCGGAGCTGACCGCGCGGCCGTCGCGGCCGGACGCGGTGGCGATCGCGGTGTAGAGCGTGCTCATGTCCCATTCTCCTGACTAGACAGACCTGTCTGTTCGCTTGAACCCAAGACTAGACAGATCTGTCTGGTAATGTCAACGCATGGCTTCGACGACCACGACCGCACGACGCGAGAGCCCCGCCCGGCGGCGCGTCCTCGACACCGCGCGTGCGCTGTTCTACGGCGAGGGCATCCACGCGGTCGGCATCGACCGGATCATCGCCGAGGCGGGCGTGGCGAAGGCGACCTTCTACCACCACTTCCCGTCAAAGGACGACCTCGTCTGCGCCTACCTGGAGGAGCAGCTCAGCAGCGTGCGGCAGCTCGCCGTGCCGCGGGGCGCCACCCCCGAGGAGAAGATCGTCTCCGTCTTCGAGGCCATCGGCGAGATCACCTGCAAGCCTGGCTTCCGGGGCTGCGCGTTCATCAACGCGGCGGCCGAGTACCCCGACCCCGGCCATCCGGTCCGCCGGGTCGTCGACACCTTCCGCCGGTGGTTCCGCGACACGCTGCGCGACCTGCTCATCGCCGCCGGACACCCGGACCCCGAGCGGACGGCGCTGATGCTCCTCGCGCTCCGCGACGGCCTCGCCGTCGCGGGCGACCTCGACGACCCCGCCAACGCCGGGCCCGCCGTACGCTCCGCCGTCGCCCGCCTCATCGGAACCGACGCCGCCTGAGACCGGTAACTGTATGGTGACGGACCATGCAGAAGACCGCCCGCATGGCCGGATTCCTCGCCGCTCACGGCATCTGGAGCGTCTCCGACGGAGAGGCGCTGATCCCCTTGTTCGGCTACCAGGACACGAACGGCGATCGCGCCATGGATCGCCTCGTGTTCGATGACATCGCCGACGCCGCGAAGGCCGGCCAGGAGGCGTTGCGAACGGGCCGTGAGGACTGGGTGGGCGCGGTGCTCGTCGCCGACGGATACCTGCGCTCCGACGCGCGGCGGATCGACGCATTGATCATCGACGTCGTCGAATACCTCCCGACCCGGCAGTCGATGAGGATGGCCATCCCCTATCGGCCGCAACCGCAGGGCTTCGCCGTCTACCGCCCCAAGTTCCTCGAGGTCCCCGGCCGCTACGAGTCGGACCAATCCGGGTTGGCCGAGTCCTTCTTCGCCGGAGTCGACTCCCACGAGCAGGCAGCGGCCGTCTGGGACGCCCACCTCATCGACCAGTCCGTCTGAGACGGCCGCCGCGGAGTCGCCCTGACCGTGACCGCCCCGGCGACGAGTCCACCCGCGGCAACGTCGAGTACGGGATGATCATCGATCCGAAGACCGCCGACCTGCTGCAGATCGAGGTCCGGGACCAGCGCCCGGTCGCCCTGCTGACGCAGGCCTTCGAGCGGATGGGTCGGGTCGACCGACTCGGGCAGCAGCCGAAGGACTGACCTGCCGGGCGGCCTGCCTGTTCCACATGATGGCCTATTCCGCACGTCGCGGAACAGGCCATCACGCGGAACGCTCCCGCTCAGCCTTCGGGAGTAGGACACGGCGCGGGTCATGCTCTGCCTTAAGCCGGTCGTAGAGCTCGATCGCAGTGGTCGCCGCCTCGGTGCGCCTCCCGCGCACCCACAGCTGCTCGTCGTCCGGGTGACGGCGCCCGCAGCGGATCGTCTCCGAAAGGCGCGACACCTCCGGATTGACGGCCGTCAGATACGGCGGCATGCCCGGTGGCCGGTTGACGGTCGCGATGTAACCGGCAAGCTCGAGCGCAATCTTCAGCTCGTGCAGATGCCGGACGATCGCTCCGGCGGATGTCTCTTCGCCCATCACGGATCTCCGATCCTCTGGTTCTTTTGCGACAGAGCGCTGTGCTCGCGATCGCGAGACATCGCATCAAGGAGGACACCTCGCCCTTTCACAGGATCCGGAGAATCGCTCGTCCGCGCCGGCCGCCTCCTCGATTTCTAAAAAAGCTGTCGAGAGCACCCAGGAACAGCGCCGAGATGTAGTCCAGGTGTTGTCTCAGATTCGCCTCATCATCTATCCTTTTCTATTTATAGACTTATGTCTGCTTTCATTGAGGCGATGCCTTGAGGAAACTTACGCTGCATCGCTCTCGCACTCCCCGCCGCCCGGCGCTGACCCGTAGTCTCCCCGTTGTCTCCGTCGCCGATCACGACCAGCTCACCCGAAAGCACGACGGATAAGGGATACAGTCGGACCTGCGAGGAGGCCCCAATGCCCAGGCGAGTTCGCGTAGAGTCTCCGGACGTCTTCGTCCATCCCTTGAGCTACGTACGCGCCCAGATGGGCTGGACGTATCAAGACGTCGTGGACGTCATAGCAAGGCGTGCCGGCAACATGGCGCGACGACGGGAGAAGGCATGGCGTTGGGAACATTGGGGCGTCGTACCCGACCGTGTCAGCCAGCGGGCGCTCGCTGTTGAGTTGGGCATCCCGGAGGAGTGCATTGATCGTTACCCGTGGCCTCAGTGGCTACCCGACGGTGACCCGATACGCACGGACTTCACCTGGAATCAGGCAGGCAGTTCGAAAGCTATCTGCGACGCGATGGAATGCACCGTGACGGACCGTCGCGGCTTCATGAAACTCACCGGCACGTCGTTGATCGCATTCGCCCAACGCTGGCTCGATATCGAGCCAGCGGAACTCGCTTCGGTGCTGCGCGGCGGTCGAATCACCGAGGACTTCGTCGATCGGGTCGAAGAAGGACTCCCGCGGCTACGGCTGCTGGAGGCCACCTACGGCGGACGGCGATCCCGGCGATTGATCGACGCTGAGCTCGGCATGGTCGCTGAGGTGCTCGAAAACTCCTCTTATACGGCGTCTCTGTCCCAGCGCCTCCACGGCCTCGCCGCCGAGCTAGGCCGCATGGTCGGCTTCGCTTGCTTTGACGCGGGGCTGCACACCGCCGCTCAGCGCTACTGGGTTGCCGCCGTACATGCGTCTCATGCCGCTGGCCAGCGCGCGCTAGGGGCGAACATCCTGAAGTCGATGAGTCTTCAATGCCACGATTTCGGTCGTGTCCGTGAGGCCCTTGCCCTCGCGCGCAACGCGAACGAAGGGGCGGGCAAGACCACCCCCCGCGTCCGGTCGATGCTCGCGCTCCGGGAAGCACGCGCTCACGCCGCACTCGATGACGCGGTCACCTGTGAACGGCTGATCGCGCGAGCCGACACGGAGATCGGCCGGGGATCTCGCGACGACGATCCTCCGTGGGTCGCCTACTTCGACGAGGCCGAATTCCATGCCCAGGCCGGAATCTGCTACCTCGACCTAGGGGATCACCGTACGGCTGACCGGCACTTCACGCGAGCGCTCGATCAGCTAGCACCCTCGAAAGTCCGTGACCGGGCCACCTATCTGATCAAGCGAAGCGAGGCCCAAGCTGGTCTCGGTGCCGTCGACCACGCCAAAGAGCTTTTGACCACGGCGATTCCGCTCATCCAACAGGCTCCGTCCCAGCGAAATGCCGACCGCGTCTTCGCGGCCCGTACCGGCATGCCCCTCCCGCGAAGAGACAGTCACGACATCGACGAACAACTCGTTCTCCTCGTGAAATGACCGTCTACTCACCCCGGCGCGTCGCAGTGGTCACCGGCGCCAACCGCGGCCTCGGTCTGGCGATCGCGCGCGGGCTCGCCGAACGCGGCCTCCTCGTCGTCATTACGGCTCGCGACGAAAGAGCGGCCCAGGCGGTCGCCGACGACCTCACCGCCGATGGACTCGCTGCCAGTGGGCACCAGTTGGACGTCACCGATCCCGCAAGTGTCGCGCGGTGTTTCGCCGACGTCGCCAAGCAGGTGGGCTGCCTGGACGTGCTCGTCAACAACGCCGGCATCGCCATTGACCGGGGCCAGCCCGCCGCTGCTCCCGACTTCGAGAAAGTACGAGCCACCCTGGACGCCAACCTGCTCGGTGCATGGCGCTGCTGCGCCGTCGCCATCCCCGAGATGCGCAAAGGCGGTTACGGCCGGATCGTGAACATCACAAGCCATCTCGGCTCTCTCACCACGATGGGCGACAAGAACGTCTCGTACCGCGTCTCCAAAGCCGGTCTCAACGCGCTCACCCGCGTGCTCGCCACCGAACTCGACGGCACCGGCATCCTCGTCAATGCCGCTTCGCCGGGCCGCATGAACACGCGAATGGCCTACGGGGAAACCGACCGGACGTCTGAACAAGGCGCCGACACCCCGATCTGGCTCGCGACTCTTCCCGAAGACGGGCCGACCGGCGGGCTGTTCTATGACCGCAAGCCACTGCCCTGGTGACGAGGCTCGCCGAGCATTCGGCACGCGCCGGCCGCTTGCCGGGCGTGGTGTCGCTGAGGCGGGGCGATAGATCATCCCTTCAGGACGGTGGCGGGCTCCTCCACGGCCGCTTTGCAGTGGAAGCAGCCAGCGTCGTGGGTGGTCGCCCAGCAGCCGCAGGGACAGACGACGAATGCGTATCCCCCGTCCACAGGCTGGTCCGCATGGCAGGAGTCGAGCGCGGTCGCCACGCTGTCGGTGGCTCGCAGCAGCGTGGGAAGCGGGTTCTCCGGCTCGATGACGCCTGTGCACGCAGGCACTCCGTGCTGGCAGATGCACAGACCTGGGCAGTGCTTCCCGCAGCACGTGCCGGGGGCCTCGATGTTGTCCTGTTGCGGCATCACGCTGCCGTGGCGGGTGGAAGCCGACGTCCCGCCGACGGTGCGGTACTGGCGGCGGCTGCGATAAACGGAGATGTCGGCGGTGAATCCTGGGAGGGCCATCGGCTTATCTCCTCACTGGGTGCTGAAACGGTCGTAGTAAGTGGACAGCCGGTTCACCAAGAAGGGAAGCTCGTCGGTCACGTCCACCGAGACGGCGGCCTTTTCGGTGAAGCCCGCGCGGCGGCTGGTGTAGGTGAAGATGCAATCCACGACGGTGCGGGCGCCACCGAGCGGGGAACGGCGTACATCGACGCCGCTGAGGGAGAAGTCCTCGGCGAAAGCCCGCGCGGTCCGCACGTAGATCTCGGGATAGCGCATGGCGAGGTAATTGAGAGCCCGATGATCATCGGTGGTCCCGGCGTTGTCTGCGACCTGCAGGATCAGATCCAGCACCTGCGCCGAGACCGCCGCGAACTGTTCGTCCGACATGGCGTCGGGCTTGGGGATCGACCTGCGGAACGATTCTCGGTCGAATGAATAGATCTGGTCGACTGCCACCAGCGGCACCGTGAGGCCGTTGCACATGTCCGGGGGAGCCACCGGGCCCCTCCGACCGATCACCACGTCGAGGTCGAGTGGGCCTGGATCCGGCCGGATCGCATCCACGAGCAGTCGCAGGTCCACGGGGTCGCCGGGGAGCAAAATGTAGGTCTCGATCTCGCGGACAAGCAGCACCCAGCACATCATGCGGGCGAGATAGCGGTGCTCGGACAGCACTGACTGCAGGAGCTGCGCATCCGTCTGTCCGGCGCTGTCGGAGCGGCCCACCACCTGGGCGAACTCCTTCTCGACCGAGAGACGCGGGAAGCGGGCCTCGATCCGGCCAATCGCGTATACGTGTGGAGGCACCAGGCCGACGACCGGACCGGCGTGATCGTCCGCTGGCTCCGCGGTCCCGGAGCTGGCGCACGACGGGCAGGGGCCGCCCGACATGGCGAGTCCGGCCGCCGGTTCCATCAGGTCAGGCCGACGAGGCGATTCCGCCGACGCCGGACGGGGCATCGCCTCCATCGCGGACGGCGCAAGGGTTTGCGCCGGTGCTGTTGGGCAGGGTGCCTTTTCGGGAACTGGCTGTGCGTGTACGTCGTCTGCCATCCGGTTCTGCTCCTTCGGTGCCCGTGCGCGTACCTGGTTCACTTGCCGCTTCGGGACGAGAACACAACCCAGCGGTCGAGAGCGGCAGCTCGCCGTTCACAACCCCCGCACGGCCGGATTCCGGTGCGTGTGGTCACGTACTTGATCGCCTGGCCGAGCCCGATGTCTTCATCGCGGACGAATCCAGGCATGCGGACCCGGAAGGGCTTGCGGCCGTGGTGCTCTTTCTCGTCGGACATGCCTTCTCCTGCGGCTCATCATCTGGAACGCCGCCGCCGCGTCCAACAGCGGCGGTACGAGTGTCCTGCGGCGGCTCGAGGCGGTCACGGCGAGTCTGACCTCGGTGGCCGGGGCGTCCGGGAACAACGACCAGAGCAGTGCGATCGCCCCAGTGACGAACGGGGCCGCCGCGCTCGTCCCGCTCTGCGCCAGCAGCCCACCGTCCGGCCCGAGGCTGATCACGCGGTCGCCGGGACCGCCGAGCCCACGGTGGCCAATTGAGTGACCGAGGTTCGACTGCCCCATTGGCCGGCCCGCCCGGTCGTACGCGGTCACGGGAATGACCCAGGGGTGTCCGGTCAGCGCCGTGCTCCCAATGGCCCGGTCGTTCCCGGCGGCAACGACAACGAGCACGCCTCGCCGTGCGGCGTAGTCGAGCGCGTCGATCAGCCGCCGTTCGTGGTCGGGCCGGGGCTCGTAGAGGGCAGCGCTTACATTGATGACCCGAACCCCGGCCGCTGTACAGGCCAGGATGCCAGCGGTCAGATGCTCTGGTGTGGCGGTCGGTGTCCGCCCGTTCACCGGGCGGTCGGCGAAGACGGCGTGGACGCACAAAGTACAGTTCGGGCAGATTGCCGGCGCTCCCGTGCCCCGCCGCGCCACCAGAATTCCGGCGATGAACGTGCCGTGCACGCACGCCGGGTGCCCGGGATGAACACAATTAACTGTGTGACCGCCGGGCGTCTCTTTGATCCGCGCACCCTGCAGGCCCGGGTGCTCGGCCATGACCGGTCCGTCGATCATTCCGATGGCGATGTCAGGATTTCCCGCCGTCCGATGCGCTAATTCGGTGAGACGGACCAAAGGGAGCGGTTCCATGGCCCGCGACCACCCCCTTGGTAGCACCCCGCGCGAAACATGATTGCATCGCTACCGTTTGATCACAAGAGACACTTTGTGTTGTGTATTGCGCCGCATTTTCGATCAAGAAATGATCGGGCGGAGATGACACCCCCAGCCTGCTCACCGACGCTCTTCGCAGTGCCGGCTTCACTGCATCAGAATCAGGGTGACCTGCGGTAACGCTTCAGAAAAGTGCCGTGGGGTTCCAACCTCCGGACGCCGCCTGGCGTGTGTACGGGTGACGAGGAGGCGGAATGACGCGATTCGACGGGTTGCCCGAGTTCGTGGCGGCTCGGCAGCAGGCACTGATGCGCACGGCGTACCTGCTGACCGGCGACGGTGACCTCGCCGAGGATCTGCGGAGAGGCCCTGATCCCATGGCCATCCCCTATCGGCCGCAACCGCAGGGCTTCGCCGTCTACCGCCCCAAGTTCCTCGAGGTCCCCGGCCGCTACGAGTCGGACCAATCCGGGTTGGCCGAGTCCTTCTTCGCCGGAGTCGACTCCCACGAGCAGGCAGCGGCCGTCTGGGACGCCCACCTCATCGACCAGTCCGTCTGAGCTCAGGTCGGAAACTCTCCGCACCATCCCCGGTCGACCAGGTACTTCGGCAGGTACGGCGACGCGGTGTCGACGGGGAATTCCCAGTCGTGGGCGAGACACGCCATCGCGAGCGGGCCCAGGGCCACGCGGCTGCGCGGATCGTTGCTCCGTTGACCGTTCCAGTAGCGCTCGTGGTGCACGAGGGACTCGGCCAGGGCAGTGGCGAAGGCGGCCTTGTCGTCGGTGATGAGCCGATGGAAGAGGGCGACGGGCTGGTAGTCGACCAGGTCGAGGAAGTCCCTCGGGGTGCGGGTCGCCGCGTGCGGGTGGGACGTCTCCATGGTGGCGATCAGCTTGGGCACGATGTCGTCCATGGGCCGGCGCAGCCAGTGGCTCTGCAGGGTGTCGATCCAGTGGAAGACGTAGTCGTCCAGGGCACTGGCGCGGCGCAGGTCGTCCAGCGGGACCTGGCTCAGCATCGTCAGCCGGTCGCGCTCGCGGCAGACGAGGGCGAGCCAGCAGGCATCGAGCCAGGCGCGGGCGTCGGCGTACGGTGCGGGGCCGGTGGCGGGCAGGGTCAGCACGCGGTCGCCGACCCGGCACTGCACGGTGCCCTCCCGCGCAAGGGTGGTGGCGAAAATCGCGGAGCCGATCTGCATGGCCTTGACCCAGGCCTCCCAGCTCTCCAGCATCGCGGCGTCGGGGTCGGCCGCGCAGCGAGCGTGGGCAAGGGCCAAGGCCGCGGCGAAGGCGTCACCAAGACTGGCCGGATCCTGCTCCAGCCGCCCGATGAACTCGTCCACCGTACGCGCCAGGTCCGGGGCGGTGGCCGTCGGACTTCCGGTCGAGGTCCCCTGTTCCCCGCGCAGCCGCTTCATCATCTCCAGCAGTTCCTGCGGCGGTTGTACGGACAGGGAGCGGCTCTCGTGGTCGAAGACCGTGAGGCAGACCAGGCGTCCCTGGTGCCACCAGTACAGCCGCGGGGTGAGAGAACCGGGCCCGTCCTGGTAGGCGCCCAGGGCGTAGCCGCTCAGGTCGTTGACCGCGTCCACCACGGTGCCGTCGACGATCGGATGGAAGGCCAGCAGGTGCCTGGTCGGAACGGCGACGAGCGCGCCGGCCTCCGGCAGTTCCCGGCCGGTGACGGCCTGGGCCAGTTCGGGCAGTACGAGCGCCTTGCTCGCGACGAAATGAGAGTCGCCGCTGACCGAGTGCAGCAGCGCGCCCGACGGCCCGCGCGTCTCCATGTGCTTCACCGGTTCGCCCAGCAGGTTCGCCCGGCCCGCCGCCCACAGCTCGTCGAGACCGGCGCGGGTCACGTCGGCATCGCTCAGGATCCGTACGGAGGTGGGCGCGTTCAGGGCCAAGGCCACGAGCAGGTCCTCGGCCACCGGCCGGGCGTAGCGGAAGTGGTCGGCGGCGTCTCCGTCGAAGGCGTCACCCGAGACCAGCCGCAGGTACGACTGCCGCAGCAGTTCCTCCCGCCCCTCCCCGCCCTGGGACGCACCCTCCAGCCGGGTGAAGTGCTCGGCGACCAGCTCAGGCCAGTGCTCCTCCGGAATGGTGCGACACCGCTGCGCCAGCGTCGTCAGCGGACTGAGCCGCCCGTCATGCGCGATGGCTCCTCCCTCGACCGCCGGACGCCCACCCCGCCGGGCGAAGTAGTCGTACGCCAGACCACGCAGGCGTTCGGCCTGGGGCACGGTGAGCATGGGCAAATGGACATCGGGCGTGTGGTTTTGACTCACCCCGCCAACCCTATGTGTGACTTTGCGGCTATCTGGGCATGTCAGACCGCCGCCTTGTGAGGCCGGCCGAGAAAACGGTCGCGGGGTTCCAACCTCCAGAGGTCGCCTGGCGTGTGTATCGGGTGAGGAGGCGGAATGACGCGATTCGACGGGCTGCCGGAGTTCGTGGCCGCTCGGCAGCAGGCTCTGATGCGCACGGCGTACCTGCTGACCGGCGACGGTGATCTCGCCGAGGATCTGGTGCAGAGCGCTCTGGTGAAGGTCGCAGCGCGGTGGGGGCGGGTGGCCGCCGCGGGCGACCCGGAGGCGTACGTGCGCAAGATCCTCTACCACGAGCACATCAGCTGGTGGCGGCGCAGGGGCCGACACCGGGACCGGCCCACCGCGGATCCGCCGGAGCCGGAGGGCCGTCCGGACTTCGCCGACGGCATGGTGTCGGCGATCCTCCTGCGCCAGGCGCTGGGCCGGCTCGCCCCGAGGCAGCGCGCCGTGATCGTGCTGCGGTTCTACGAGGACCGTTCCGAGGCGGAGACGGCCGCGCTGCTGGGCTGCTCGGTCGGCACCGTCAAGAGCCAGACCCATCGCGCGCTCTCCCGGCTGCGGACCCTCGAGCCCGGGCTGGCCGACCTGCTCACCGACTCCGAGACCGAACCCACGGGGGTGGCCCGATGACCCGTCTTCACGAAGCCCTGCACGACCTCGCCGAAGAGGCACCCCAGACCGATCTGGCCGGCCGCGTGGTGACGCGGGCGCGCCGTCGCCGCCGGGTTCGGCTCCTGACCGCCCCGGTCGTGGCCGTCGGCGCGGCCACCGTCGTCGCCGCGGCGTCGCTGCTCGGCGGCCCCGGGCGCGACACCGGTCCCGCCGTCGCACCGGGCGAACGGGTGCTCAACGCCGGTGCGCTGCCCAAGCCGCTGCCCGGCCACCAGATCGAGCCGGTCAAGTACGCGTATCTCGACTGGTGCGGAACGCAGCGAGGTGCCCGCACCGGCGGGTGCACCCAGTGGCGCGTGGTCAGCCGGTCCGGCGAGCAGTGGCTGGTGGCCGACTCGCTCGGCTCCTCGCCTTCCACGCCCGGCGGTTCGGCGCCTCTGGAGATCAGCGCGGATGGACGTCTCATCGCCTACTACCGGCCGTCCGACGAACACATCGTCGTACGGGACCTCCTGTCCGGTCGCGTCACCGTGGTCGGCCGGCGGGTCTCCCAGCGGGACGCACCCGCGCTGATGTTCTCCGGTGACGGACGGCGGCTCGCCATCTCGTTCAACACGGTTGGTCCGGTGCACGCCCTGCTGGCCGACACGGCGACCGGCGAGGTCCACGAACTGCCCGGCGGCTGGGTGATCGGCCTGGGGAAGGACGCCTCGACGGTCACGCTCGCCGAAGACGACGGCAAGCGGACGACCCTCGTGCTCGCCGGGCCGGACGGGAGCCTTCGTCGCCGCGTACCCCTCAGCCCGAAGCTGCACTTCGAAGCGCTGGGGAACGCGCTCGCCTCGGACGGGCACACCCTGCTGGCCCTCCCCGGCCCCGAGAAGAAGGGCCTGAGCGACCCGACCCCGCTGGACACCGTCGTGCTGGTGGACGTGCGCACCGGTAAGGAGATCGGGCGGCGGCATTTCCGCCTGCCCGAGGAGACGTCTCGGCTGGCCTACGTCGTCGGGTGGGCCGGTGAGACGAAGATCCTCCTCACGGCGTCCGCCATCGTCCCCCGCCGGAAGGAGATCATGAGCGACCGCGCGTACGTCGCCGACCTGAACACCGGGAGGACCCAGACGTTCGGCACGATCTCCCTGTGGGCGAGCGAGACCGACACGACGTTCGGTGATTTCGGATCCTGACATACGAGAGCCCCGGGTGCCGTCCCGGCAGGGGACGGCACCCGGGGCGCCGAAGTTCGGTCAGGACAGCGGGGTGATGCGGTCCCTCGCCGGGACGGCGACGCCGGTGGTGCCGGCGGCTCCGAGGTAGGCGGTGAAGGCATCGATGTCCTGGGCGCCGCCGAGCGGGTTCGTGCCCTCGTTGAAGACGGTGAACCCGTCGCCGCCGGCCGCGAGGAAGTTGTTCATCGTGACGCGGAAGCTCGTGGTCGGGCTGACCGTCGCGCCGCTCACCTTGATCTCACCGACCTTGCCGGCGCAGGTGGCCGCGGAGGGGTTCGACTGGTAGGTGAGCGTCTTGGAGATCTGCAGGACCTTCTGGGTGGTCTGGCCGCCGCAGCCGGCGAACTGCTGCTCCAGGACGCGCCGGAGCATGTCCCCGGTCATCGTCTTGGTGACGAGGCTGTTGCCGAACGGCTGCACCGTGAACGCCTCGCCGTACGTGACCTCGCCGGGCGCCTCACCGCCCGCGATGTCACCGGTCTTCAGGTCGGCGCGGACCCCGCCCGGGTTCATCAGGGCGAGCTGCGCGCCGCCCTTGGACGCGTCGGAGGTCGCGGCGAGCTGCGCGTCGGCGATCACGTTGCCGAGCGTGGTCTCCCCCTGCGGGGTGGCGTCGCGGGTGAGGTCGCCCTGGATCTTGCCGACGACCTTGTTGGCCAGCGGCGCGGACGCGTCGACGTACTGCTTGACGACCTTGGCGACCTGCGGGTCGGCCTTGGACGGGTCGTCCTTGCGGATGACGCCCGGGCCGGGGGTGTTGAGGGCGTTCTCGACGACCGAGTTGGCGGCGTCGGCGGCGACCAGCTTGCCGGTGTGGTTGTCGACCGTGAGCTTGATGTCGCTGAGGATGCGGCCGTACGAGGCGGCGCTGGTGATGAGGCGCGTGACGCCGTTCACCGTGATCGTGCAGCGGTACTCGGCGTGCGTGTGGCCGGACACGATCACCTTGATGGACGGGTCCAGCTTCTTGGCGATCGCCTCGATGTCACTGCCGGCGAGGTTTCCGGCGCAGCCGTTCGGCGCGGTCAGCGTCCCCGTCTGGAACCCGCCCTGGTGGATCACCAGCACCGGGATCTTCACGCCCTGGCGGGCGAGTTTCTTGACGGCGCGGTTCGCGGCCGCCGCCTCGTCGGTGAAGTCGAGGCCGGCGACGCCGGTCGGGGTGACGATCGTCGGCGTCGCCTGGAGCACCTCGCCGATGAAGCCGATCTTGACGGACCGTCCGGCGGTGGTGGGGAACCGCTTGACCCCGTACGCGGGGAACAGCGTCTTGCCGGTCGCCTTGTCCGTCACGTTGGCGGACAGGTACTGGAAGTCGGCGCCCGGGTAGGTCTTCTTGGTCGTCCACCGGTGGTGCTGCTTCGCGGCGTACGGGGCGCCCTTGCAGCCGGTGGGCGCGCAGCCGCCGTTCTGGACGCGCTGCAGCTCGGTCTTGCCCTTGTCGAACTCGTGGTTGCCGACCGAGGAGTAGTCGACGTTCATGAGGTTGGCCATGATGGTGGCCGGTTCCTCGTTGAAGAGCCCGTTGACCAGAGGGCTGGCGCCGATGTTGTCACCGGCCATCACGGTCGCCTCGCGGGCGCCGTACGCCGCCTGCTTGTCGCGCACCGCCTTGGCCAGGTAGGCCGCGCCGCCCGCGAACTTGCCGTACATGGTCAGGCCGGCGGGCTCGAGGTTGCCGTGGAAGTCGTTCCAGGCGAGCAGGTGGACGTCGGTCGTACCGTGGGGCCGGTTCTTGCCCGCCCAGTCGACGGTGACCTTGTCGGAGAGCGTACGGGCGCCGGCGATGGTGACCGCGCCGGCCGGCTGCGAGCCGGTGACGGCCAGCGGCGCGGCGGCCACCGCGCCCAGCGCGACGGCGATCAGTCCCGCACGGGTCGCGCGGGAACGCAGAAACGCAGGGAGCAAGGCTTCCTCCGGGGAGCCGAGACCACGCCGTCATCGGCGGGGGGACGCTGAATACCGCCCGTACCTTGTCATGATCCGATGTCGGCCGGGAAGCCGCCAGGTTAATTCGTTTTCATGGCGTGACCTCGTGTTGTGACCGTTTCGCGGGGGCGCATAGATTGCGGCCTGTGCCGACCCCCGCCTCCCCCTCGGAGGCCCCTCCCGCCGCGGACGCGGCCCCGCCCGGCCGCCGTGCGCGCGGTGCCGGGCTGCCGCTGGTCACCGCGCTGATCGTCGCCGCCGTGGTGCTGCGGCCGGTGCTGACCGGGCTGCTCGGCCACCCGGCCGTCGCGAACTGGGCGACCGTCTTCGTCGCGATCACTGTCCAGGCCCTGCCGTTCCTGGTACTCGGCGTCGCGGTCAGCGCGACGATCGCCGCGTTCGTGCCGCCCGGCCTGATCGCCCGGCTGCTGCCCAAGCGCCCCGCGCTCGCGGTGCCCGCCGCCGCGGTGGCCGGTGCGGCGCTGCCCGGCTGCGAGTGCGGGTCCGTCCCGGTCGCCGCGCGGCTCGTCTCCATCGGCGTGACGCCCGCGGCGGCGTTCGCCTTCCTGCTGTCGGCGCCGGCCATCAACCCGGTGGTGCTGGTCTCGACGGCCGTCGCGTTCCCCGGCCGACCCGCGATGGTCGTCGCGCGGTTCCTGGCGAGCCTGGCCGCGTCCGTCGTCATGGGGCTGCTGTGGATCGCGCTGGGCCGCGACGACCTGATCACCCCGAGGCGCACGCGCCACGGCGAGGACGGCCCCCGGCTCAGCGTGTTCCTCGCGACCGCGCAGCACGACTTCCTGCAGGCGGGCGGTTTCCTCGTCATCGGGGCGGGCACCGCGGCCACCCTCCAGACCCTCGTGCCTCGGAGCGTCGTCGACTCCGTCGCCGGCACCGGCCCCCTCTCACTGCTCGTCCTCGGCGTCCTGGCCGTGGTGGTGGCGCTCTGCTCGGAGGCGGACGCCTTCGTCGCGGCCGGGCTCAAGCAGTTCTCCCTCACCGCGCGCCTGGCGTTCCTCGTCGTCGGGCCGATGGTGGACGTCAAGCTGTTCGCGCTGCAGGCGGGGACGTTCGGCACCCGCTTCGCCTGGCGGTTCTCGCTCGCGACGTTCGTGGTCGCGGTCACCTGCGCCGGACTCGTCGGGTGGTGGTTGCTGTGACGGAGGACGCCCGCGCGACGACGGTCCTGCTCGTCGGGGCGATGATGGTACGGCTCGCGCTGAGCGGCGCGTACGCCAAGTACGTCCGGACCGGCATGGGCGATGTGCTGCTCGTCGCCGGAATCCTGCTCGTCGGCCTCGGGCTCGTCGGCGTCGCCCGCGCCCTGGGATTCGGACGCGGAACCGGCGGCGCGCACGGTCACGACCACGACCACGGCGACCGCGCCGGGTGGCTGCTGCTCGGGCCCGTCCTGGCGCTGCTGCTCGTCACGCCGCCCGCGCTGGGCAGCTTCGGCGTCGGCCGCAGCGCCGCCGTCGACGTCAGCAGCTCCGGGCGCACCTTCGACCCGCTTCCCGCCGGCCGTACGACGCCGATGACGCTGCTGGAGTTCGACGAGCGCACCGCGGACCACGGCGGCGCGAGCTTCGGCACGACGCCGGTACGGCTGACCGGGTTCGTCACTCCGGCGAACGACCGCACCGGCTTCCGGATCGCGCGGTACCAGATCGCCTGCTGCGCGGCCGACGCCGTTGCGGCGATCGTCCGCGTCACGGGCACGACGGGCAGGTCCCCCATCCGCGACCAGTGGGTCACGGTGACCGGGACGTTCCAGCGTTCCGCCGACGGCGTCCCCGAACTGCGCGCCACCAGCCTCACCGAAGTCCCCGCCCCGCGCGACCCGTACGAGTAGGCGCGCCGCGGCTACCGTCGTCGGCGGGTGAGCGGGCGGCGGGAGGTAAGGCGCCGTCCCCAGACCGCACGGCGCTCGTCGACGACGAACAGGCCCAGCGCGAGCAGGAGCACGGCCGCGCAGACCCAGATCGACCGGGCCCCGATGTGCAGGGTCAGCAGGCCGCCGACGAACCCGCCGGCCAGGAAGCTGAGGATGACCGTCCCGAAGCTGCGGGCCTTCCGGGCCGCCTCGGGATCGCGGTCGGCCACCACCAGGTACAGCGCCTGCGCCGCCGAACGGAGGTTCCCCGTCGTCATGGTCGTGTTGTACGTCCAGTTGATCAGTGTCCGGAACATCGACACCTGGACCGACGCCACGAACGCGATGACGACCACCACCACGTCCTGAGGGACAACGGGCGACAGGAATCCGACGACCACCAGGACGAGGATCTCCACCACGAGCGCCGCCCTGGCCGGCCACCGGACGACGGCCGCGATCCGGGGACGGCGCAGGGTCTCCGCCACCCCCACCCCGATCATGAACGCCAGGATCGGCGGGATGTGCCGTACGGCGGCGCCCCAGTGACCACGGGCCGCCTCCACGCCGAACAGCACGACGTTCCCGGTCTGCGCGTTGGCGAAGACGCCGCCGAGGCTGATGAAGGAGTACGCGTCGAGGAACCCTCCGACGAGGGCGAGCAGCACACCGAGCTCCAGCGACGCCACCGTCTGTCGGCGCCGTTCGGACTCGGTGCCCGTGTTCGTCACAGGAGCCGCTCCGGCAGGGGTACGTGGCGGGCGCGCAGCCATTCGCCGAGCGCCTTGGCCTGGGTGTCGAAGCGGCGCGCCTCGGTCGCGCCGCCGTCGAGCAGGCCCTGGACCACGAAGTTGACCGCGCGCAGGTTCGGCAGGACGTACCGCTCGACGGTCAGCCCGCGCGTCTCGGGCAGCAGGTCCTGGAGCCGGTCGACGGTCATCGTGGCGGCGAGCCACGGCCAGGCCTCAGGATCGGAGACCCACAGCCCGACGTTGGCGTTGCCGCCCTTGTCGCCGGACCGGGCATGGACGAGGCGGCCGAGCGGCCCCTCGACGACCGGCCCCGACTCGTACTCGCCGGGAGCGACCGTCCCGGCGGATTCGACGGGCTCCACGGTCGCCGGGGCGGGGATGGTCTCCTGGCGTCCGTCGGCGTGCATGACCGTGTGCCGCAGGATCCGCTGGGGGACGAGCGTCGGCCAGTACACGCCGTACGCGGAGCCGGCCGTCGGCGCGCCCATGCCGTAGATCCCGGGGTAGCTGGAGAGGGCGAGTTCGACGCAGAGCGCAGAGAACGCGCGTCCGGCGCTGCGCTGGTCGCCGTCGACGGCGACGTGGAGGAGGCTGGAGCCGGCCATCTGGTCGGCCGGATCCGTCGCGGGCAGTCCGATGCGGGTGAAGCGCAGGTCGGTGATGCCGGGGTCGCCGTCGAGGCGCGCGTGCACGGCCCGTTCGACCAGCGCGGCCTTGGCGTCGATGTCCAGCCCAGTCAGCACGAACGTGCAGCCGTTGCGCCAGCCGCCGAGCCCGGTCACCGCGACCTTGGTGGTCGGCGGCGGGGCCTGCCCGGCCGTGCCGCTGATCCGGACCCGGTCGGGTCCCTCCTGTGCCAGGCGAACGGTGTCGAGCCGGGCGATCACGTCCGGATTGAGGTAGCCCGGCGCACCGATCTCGTACAGCAGCTGGGCCGTGACGGTGTCGACCGTGACCGCTCCGCCGGTGCGCTCGTGCTTGGTGATGACGCTCGTGCCGTCGCGGTCGACCTCCGCGATCGGGAAACCGGGGTGGCGCAGGTCGGGGATGGCGGTGAACCCGGAGAAGTTCCCGCCGGTGGCCTGGGCCCCGCACTCGATCACGTGCCCGGCGACGACCGCCCCGGCGAGGGCGTCGTGGTCGTCCGGCGACCAGCCCCACCACCAGGCGGCGGCCCCTGTCACGAGCGACGCGTCGGCGACCCGGCCGGTGATCACGATGTCGGCACCGCCCCGGAGCGCCGCGGCGATGCCGAACCCGCCGAGGTAGGCGTTGGCGGTGAGCGGCTCATGGCCCCAGCTCGTGAACGGCTTCCCCGTGTCCAGGTGGGCGAGGTCGTGACCCTCGGCCGCCAACTCGGTCAGACGGGCGGTGAGATCATCGCCCTCGACGTGCGCGACCGTTAGGTCCACTCCGGCCTCGGCCAGCAGCGCGCGGGTGTCCCGGGCGAGCCCGGCCGGGTCGAGGCCGCCCGCGTTCACGACGACCTTGATGCCGCGCTCGGCGATCTCGGCGGCCACGGGCTCCAGCTGGCGAAGGAACGTGGTGGCGTACCCGCCGGTGGGCTTCTTCAGGCGGTTCTTCGCGAGGACGAGCATGGTGACCTCGGCCAGGTAGTCGCCCGTGACGACGTCGACCGGGCCGCCGCGCACCACCTCGGCGAGGGCGGTGAGCCGGTCACCGTAGAAGCCGGAACAGTTCGCGATTCGTACCGGCCGGTTCATGGGCTGCTCCCGGGTGACGTCGCCTGTACGAGGGCCGGACCGCCTCGTCCCTGCCCCGAAAAGCGAAGTTACCGCACGGTCGCCCGGTCCCATCGGACCGGTCCGTGGGGCAACTCGCGGCGCATGCGCCTCACGGCCGCGCGCCGCCGCATCGCCGCCCTTGAGGCCGCCGCCCCGGACGAACCCGGGGCGACCGGCTGACCGCCGGCGCCCCGGGCCCGAATCGACTCACTTCTACGCGTACGACGCCGGAACGCACACCGACACCGGCCTGTTCACCGTGTCGGACGTGTTGCCGATGTACGCCGTGACCCCGGCGTCGGCGTTCAGGCAGATCTTCCCGCCCTTGTCGATTCCCTTCCCATCGCTGCCCCAGTGCCACTTGACCGGGGCGCCGCTGTTGAACTGCTCGTAGTGCGACCCTCGGCCGTACGTTGTCGCCCGGTCGGCGGCCGTGGTGCTTCCGCAGCGTTTGGTCGTGTAGACGCTGACGCCCCACTGTTTTTCGTGGTCGACGCCGATCGTGATGCCGATCTTCCGGTTGCACTTCCAGTCGTACCAGCGCTGGTCGAGCCTGGTCCGGCTGACCGTGGCCTTCTTGGCGCCTTTCCCGCACTTGTTGGCGACCTTCACATCGACCTTCGGATTGATCAGGGTCGGGTCGTGGAACCGCACGCGGATGTTCTTGTTGAACTTGTATGCGTTCCGCTGGTACTGCACGTGCCCCGACAGCCGCACGACGAGCGACCTCTTCAGCTGCTTGGAAGTGAAGCAGTAGCCGGTGGAGTAGGAGTGGCTCAAGGTCTTCTTGCCGAGCGGCGGGTAGGCCGAGGCCAGCGCGGGTGTGGGCGCGATGAGCGCGCCCGCGGCGATCGTGGTCGCGGCGACGATGACGCGACGGATCACTTCGCCCCCCACGACGCCGTCACGCAGATGTCGAGTTGCCTGAAGGCCATGTCGGACCTGTTGCCGATGTACGCGACCGCGGCGGCGTCGGCGTTCAGGCAGATCTTGCCGCCCTTGTCGATGCCCTTCCCATCACTGCCCCAGGACCAGCGCACCGGCGCGCCGGAGTTGTACTGCGTGTAGTGGGAGCCCTTGCCGTAGTTCGTCTTCCGATCCGCGGCCTTCGTCTTACCGCACTTGATGGTGCCGCTGACCCCGACCGACCAGGGGTAGCCGACGAACACCGAAACCGAGGTCTGGCACTTCCAGTCGTACCACTTCTGGGTGAGCTCGGTGCGATCGACCTTGGCCGCCTTGGCGCCCTTGCCGCACTTGTTCGTGGTCGTGACGGTGACCGTGGGATTCACGAGCGTCGGGTCGAAGAAACGGACGCGGATGTTCTTGTTGAACTTGTATGCGTTCCGCTTGTAACGGACCGTCCCCGAAAGCTTCTCGTTGATCCCCCGCTTCAATTCCTTGGAATAATGGCAGTAGGTCTTCGAGTACGGTCGACTCAGGGTCTTCTTTCCAAGGGGCGGGTAAGTAGATGCCTGCGCTGGCGCCGACGCGAGCAGGACGCCGACCATGGAGGCGCCAACGGCCACCGCACCCGCCGTAACATACTTGAAACTCAACGCCCGACCTTCGCTTTCAGCGGGGAATGTTCCGCAGAAAGTAACACTCGGGATAGGCATGAAAAATGAGCCGCGAGTCCCGATCAGGCTGATGCGGTGGCCCTATTGTCGACCGCGCGAGTTCATGCTATGTTCACCTGCTCCTCCGGCCGCCGAATTCGGCTCATCCGGCCGGGTCGGCGGCGGCCAGCACCTCGGTGACCTCGGCGGCCGACGCGTTGCCTCCCGTGCAGACGACCCCGACCCGCCGCCCGGTGAATTCGGCGCGGCGGGCGAGCAGCGCCGCCAGCGGCGCCGCCCCGGCTCCCTCGGCCAGGGTGTGCGCGTGGGTGAGCAGGAGCCGCTGCGCGCTCCGGATCCGCCCGTCCGACACCAGCACGAAGTCGGTCAGGCGGTCACGCATGATCTGTTGCGGCAGGTCGAACCCGCGTCCGGTCGCCAGCCCCTCGACGACCGTGTGGTTCGGCCGGGTGACGCACGCGCCGGCCCGCCAGGAGTCGTGCGCGGCGGGCGAGGACTCCGACTGCACCGCGATGACCCGGCATCGCGGTGCGACCGCCGAGGCGACGAGCGACGCCGCGGCGGCCCCGCTGCCTCCTCCGACGGGCACGAACAGCACGTCGAGATCGGGCACCGCCTCGAAGATCTCCAGGTACAGCGTGCCGACCCCGCTGATCAGCTCCGGCTCCGCGACGCCGATCAGCGTCATCCCACGGTCGTCGGCGACCTTTTCGGCGTGCTCCTGCGCCTCGCTCATCCCCCGGCCGTGCACCTCGACGTCCGCGCCGAGGGCCCGGACCGCGCCCACCTTGGCGGGATTGGGGTTCTCCGGCATCACGATCACGCACGGGACGTCGAAGAGGCGTGCGGCGTAGGCGATCGACTGGGCGTGGTTGCCGGTCGAGAACGCCAGGACGCCGCGTTCACGCTCCTCCGGCCGCATGCCCGCGAGCAGGGTGATCCCGCCGCGCACCTTGAAGGCGCCGGTCGGCTGGGTGTTCTCGTGCTTGACGTGCACGGTGGCGCCGACGACCTCGTTCAGCATGGGGTAGGACCACAGGGGAGTCGGCGGCAGATGCGGTTCGATGGTCCGGCGGGCCCGCAGGACGTCGGTCAGCGACAGCTCGGTCATGGCCACCAGCGTGGCCGCCGGAGCACAGATCAGTCCAATCGATGGTTTCGAGGAATTCAATAGATCAGGCCGATCTATGGCCCCCGACCTTCGGGGAATGACCGCACATAGGGGGTGGCGAGCCGAGCCGCAGGTAAGAGCGGGCCTCACGGGTCAGCGGAGACCGAGGACCGACTGGCCGATCGGGTTTCACAGCAGAGAGCGGCTGGACCCACCCGCCGCTCACCGCCCGCCCCCCGTCCCCGCGGCCGGGGCGGCGTTCACTCGAAGTCGTCGGGGCTGAAGTCCTCCGGATGGGCCGGACCGGTGCTGGGTCCGCTGTCCGGGTCCTCTTCCTCGACGGGCGTCTCCGCCTCCACCGGCGGCGCGCCGCCGGTGTCCCGCTTCGCGTGCTGTGCTTCGTGCGGCTCCCCCATGTCCGCCTCCTTGCTCCGAACACCCCTTGACGGGGCCGGACACCCCGTTGACAGGGGCCGACACGCCTATACCCGCCCCGCGTCTCCCTACGCCACGTCTCGCGATATCGGGGCGCGTGCCGGATAGGCCGCCATTAGGGTGATCGGCAGCAATGCCGATCGATGAGAGGTCAACGGGGTGGACCAGGCGTTCCAAGTCGATCTGCGCGGGGTCGTCGATCTGCTGAGCAGGCACCTGTACTCCAGTCCCCGCGTCTACCTGCGGGAGCTGCTGCAGAACGGCGTCGACGCCATCACCGCTCGCGGCGATGGGCCGGCGCGGATCCGGATCGAGACCGGGGACGAGCTCCGGGTGCACGACGACGGGATCGGCCTCACCGAGGCGGAGGTCCACGAGCTGCTGGCGACCATCGGCCGGTCTTCCAAGCGCGACGAGCTCGGTCTCGCCCGGCACGACTTCCTCGGCCAGTTCGGCATCGGCCTGCTGTCGGCGTTCCTCGTCGCCGACGAGATCACCGTCGTCACCCGCTCCGCCCGTGGCGGCGAGGCCGTACGGTGGACCGGCTTCGCCGACGGGCGCTACCGCGTCGAACCCGGCACCCGGGACGAGCCGGGCACCACCGTGAGCCTGCGGGCCCGGCGTGGGGCGGACGACTGGCTCACCACCGCGACCGTCACCGAACTGGCCGCGACGTACGGCGAGCTGCTCCCCGTCGAGCTGACGGTCGACGGGCGGCGCATCACCGGCGGCGGCCCGCCGTGGCGCGCGGCGTACCCCGACCCCGGCCGCCGCCGCGCGGCGCTCGACGAGTACTGCCGCCACCTGTTCGGGTTCGCGCCGTTCGACGTGATCGACCTGGACGTCCCCGAGGCCGGGCTGACCGGCGTCGCCTACGTCCTCCCGCAGCCGGTCACGCCGACCGCGCGGGGCGCGCACCGCGTCTACCTCAAGCGGATGCTGCTGGCCGAGGGCGTCGAGGGGCTGCTCCCCGACTGGGCGTTCTTCGTCCGCTGCGTGGTCGACGCCGGCGAGCTGCGGCCGACGGCCGGGCGCGAGGCCCTGTACGAGGACGAGCTGCTCGACGCCACCCGCGACGCGCTCGGGCAGCAGGTGCGGCAGTGGCTCGTACGGCTGTCGGAGACCGACCCGGCCCGGCTGCGCGCGTTCCTGCGCCTGCACCACCTGGGCGTCAAGGCGATGGCGCTGCGCGACGACGACATGCTGCGGATCGTCGATCGGTGGCTGGAGTTCGAGACGTCCGCCGGTCCGATGACGCTCGCCGAGTTCCGCACCCGGCACCGTGACGGCCGCTACACCGCCGACCTCGACGAGTTCCGGCGCCTGGCGGCCGTCTCGGGCGCGCAGGGCGTCCCGCTGGTCAACGGCGGTTACGTCTACGACGCCGACCTCATCGAACGGCTGCCCGCCATCGACCCCGACGCCGTCCTGCGGCCGCTCGACTCGTCGGAGCTGACCTCCCACTTCGGTGTGCTCGACCCCGAGACCGAGCTGGCGCTGCGCCCCTTCCTGGCCGTCGCGCAGCGGGCCGTCGACTCGCTGGGCTGTGAGGTCGTCGTCCGCGACTTCGACCCGGCGTCGCTGCCCGCGCTGTACATGACCAGCCGGGCCGCCCGTCACCAGGCCGAGCTCCGCGAGGCGCGCGAGTCCGCCGACGCGCTGTGGTCCGACGTCCTGGGCGCGCTGGAGGGGATGGCGTCCACGAGCGACCGCCCGCAGCTCGTCCTCAACCACCGCAACCCGCTCGCCCGTCGCATCACCGCACTGACCGAGACCGGCCTCATCGAGCTGGCGGTCCAGGCCCTCTACGGCCAGGCGCTCCTACTCGGCCACCACCCCCTGCGGGCCGCCGACACCGCCGTGCTCAACCGGTCCTTCCTCGGCCTGCTCGACTGGGCCGTCCACGACCCCACCCCGGAGGAGGGCTCATGACTGTTGAGCAGGCGTATGAGCTGATGGGCCGCGCCGGAGAGCTGCCGTACGGCCAGGCGCGGACCATCATGGTGGAGGAGGCGCTGCGCCAGGCGGAGTCCGCCGGCGACGACCGCCTCGCCTACCGGATCCGCAACCACCTGCGCACGGAGTACGTCCAGAGCGGTGAGCGCGCCAAGGCGTTCGCGGTGTTCGCCCGCTGCCTCAGCGACTACGACCGGAACCCGGACTGGGGCGAGGAGCATGTCCTCTACTGGGGGTTCAAGTCCACCGTCACCGGGCTGACGAAGTTCCCCGAGATCCCGCTCGACCGTACGCTCGCGGTGCTCGACGACATGGAGCGCCGCTACCGGCTGGCCGGCGAGGGGCTGCAGCCGGTCTACATGTGCCGTACCGAGGTCACCCAGCACATCCACGGCGCGGAGGCCGCCGAGGAGTGGTACACCCGGTGGCACGCGGCTCCTCGTACGCCGCTGTCGGACTGCGAGGGCTGTGACCACAGCACGAAGGTCTCCTACCTGGCCGCGCGGGGCCGGGACGAGGACGCGGTCGCGCTCGCCGAACCGCTGCTGCGGGGGGACATCGGCTGCGACGAACAGCCCCAGACGATCCTCACCGAACTGCTCCCCGTCTTCCTCCGCACGGGCCGCCTCGAGGCGGCCGCCGACGCGCACCGGCGCGCGTACCGGGCCCAGCGCGACCGGCTGTCCGAGCTGTCCGCGATCGCCTATCACCTGGAGTTCTGCGCGCGCAGCGGCAACGAGGCCCGCGGCCTCGAAATCCTCGAACGCCACCTCGGCTGGCTCGATCGCGCCCCGACCCCGCACAACGGCATGCGGTTCGCCGCCGCGGGCGCGCTGCTGCTCCGGCGGCTCGCGAAGATCGGCCACGGGGACGTCACCGTACGCCGGCCGGCCCACGGCGACCGGCCCGCCGGGGAGGTGCCCGCCGCCGAACTGCGCGAGGAGCTCACCCGGCACGCGCTCGACGTCGCCGCGCGGTTCGACGCCCGCAACGGCACGCCCGAGCAGAGCCGCCTCATCCGCGAACTGCTCGACGCCGAACCGCTCGTCGAGCACCTCCCGCTGACCCCGTACGCGCGCCGCGCCACGCCGCCGCCCGCCGCCCCGGCGCCGCGCCAGGACGACCTCGCGGCCATCGACGACGTCGACCGGCTGCTCGACCTGGCCGAGAAGCACTGGAGGCGGCGCGAGTCCGACCCGGCGCTCGCCGCCTGGCGGCGCGTCGACGCGATCGCCAGTGACCTCACCCTCGTCCAGCAGGGCCGCCGGGTCGACGGCGAAGGCCTCGAACGCCTCCTCGCCGGGGACGCGCAGGGCGCGGTGGACGTGTGGCGGCGGTCCGCGGACCTGTACGCGCGGGGCGGGGACGAGGAGCGCGCCCAGGCGGCGAGCAGCAGGTACGCCGCGGTGCTCTGCCAGACCGGCCAGGCCGACGCGGGCCTGCCCCTGCTCGAGACCGCCGTCGCGTGGCTGGACGCCAACGCGACCGACCCCCGGCGGGCCCTCGCCGCCCGAGGCCGGCTGGCCGCGGCGTACGGCGAGACCGGCCGTACCGACGAGGCCCTCGCCCTGCTGGACGGCGCACCCGCGGTCGACGACCTCGACGAGCTCGCCGACCTGGAGATGACGCGCGCCCGCATCCTCGCCCCGGCCCGGCGTGAGCCGGAGGTCATCGCCGCGCTCCGGCGAGCCGCCGACGGCTACCGGCGGAGCGATCAGCGCGCCGCCCTCGCCGAGGCCGCCCTCCTCCTCGGTCAGCGGCTGGCCGCGAGCGAGAACGAAGAGGAGGCCGCCGAGGCGGACGCGCTGCTCACCGAGGCCGTCACCCACGCTCCGGCCGACATGCCGGCGTTCCGCGCGAGCGCGTACGCCGTCCGGGGCGGTCGCCTGCTGACGCGCGGGGACGCCGCCCAGGCCGCCGAGGACCTGATCGAGGCCGTCGCGGTCTTCACCGCCGAGGGCTCCCACCACCAGGCCGCCTACGCGCGGCAGGACCTGTGCGTCGCCTACCTCGACACCGGCCGGTTCCTGGAGGCGGCCGAGACCGCCGAGGAGGCGCTGCCGCTGTTCGAAGCGCACGGCGACACCGACGCCCAGCGCCGGGCCCGCTACCTCCTCGCCAACGCCCAGCGCGAACTCGGCGAACTCGACGCCGCCGCCGGCAACTTCACCCGCCTCGCCGAGGACGAACGCGCCGAGCAGCCCACCGTGGCCGCCCGCCTCCTCGTCGAGGCCGGCGACCTGCTGAGCCGCCTCGACAAGGACGCGACCGCCGCCGAACGCTTCGCCGCGGCGGCCGAGGCGTCCACGGCAGGGGGTGACCCGTACGGGACCGTGCAGGCCCTGCGCCGGCAGGCCCTGTGCGTGATGTGGAGCGGCCGGGTGGAGGACGGCCTGGCCGTCATGGTGACCGCGCGGTCCGCGCTGGCCGGCCTGCCCGAGGACGAGCCGGCCGCCCTGACCTGGGAGACGGCCCTCGTCGACTTCGACGAGGCGCGCATCCTCGGCGCGCTGGAGCGTTTCGACGAGGCGATCGCCGGAACCGAGCGCGCGGCCGCCGCCTTCACCTCGCTCGACCAGAAGGAGCCGGCCACGGCCGCCGAGGGCCTGCGCGCCGACCTCGTCGCGGCCCGCTCGAACACCGGTGACACCGGCTGACGGGCAGAGACCCGCCCGCCACGAGCGAAGGTGAGGAATGATGGATCCGCAGAAGCGTGTTCTCGAGCAGCGCTACATCGAGGTCGACGACCTCGCCCACGATCCGACTCTTCTCGACGGCTGCCCACATCGGTACGTCTTCGTCGCCGCTCGCCCGAAAGCCGGCCTTTCGCTCCAGCCTTTTCACGGAAACCTCCCGCGGCTGCTGTGGTGCGTCGAGATGCTCGAGACCCGCGGGTGGGAGCCGGTGGCGTGGGAGACCGGCGGCGGTCCCCAGACCCGGCTGGGCACGCTCATGCGGCGCAGCGGGTCCGGTGCGGAAGGCCGGTCGTGACGACCCGGCCAGCAACGCGCGGAACCGGCACAACCGGGGAAGGCGACGCGCCATGACGGCCCCGCCCTCAATTCGCGGAAACGGCGCTCCTGGGGAAGGAGTCCCGTCATGACGACCCCGTCCTCGACGCGCGGATCCGGCGGACGGCGGCCGGTCCGGGCCGACTGCACACGATGACAACGCTCTGGTAGCCCATCGCATCTGAGTGATTACTATTGGTTGACGTTGCGGTTGGAGCATCGTTAACCTTCGAACGTGCGTTCAGCGGCGCGTCCCGTTTCCCGTCCGGCCGGTGGTCCTGCCCATGGGTTCGCCGCGCCGTTCGTTGCGGTCGGGCCGTCGGGCGTGGCGATTCGTGACCGGCTGAAAGGTCTCACGCCGGCCGATGTGAAGGTACTGCGGCTGGTGGGTGACCACCTGGGCTCGCTTGCCTCCCGCGATTTGAAGGCGCGGTGTGCGGCGGGGCTGGATCACGACACCGGCCAGTGGGCGGATCGGAAGCGGGCTTTGACCGCCGAGTCGTCGTCGCGGTGGGCGGGTTCGATCACGAAGACCACGCATGATCAGTGGGCGCTGGCACGGCGCGGCCGGCTCGCTCACATTCAAAGCTTGGAGGCCGGGATCGCCACGATCACCCACCGGCTGTCGCTGCCGGTGGGTGAGAAGGGCACGAAGCGGTCACCGGGTGGTTACCGCGACGCGGAGGAGTGGTTCGCCAAGACCCGCCGTCTGGGCGTGTTGCAGAACCGGTTGGCCGCCGTTCGGGCGGACTGGCAGGCCGGGCGCGTGCGTATCGTGCGGGGCGGCAAGAAGCTGCTGCGCACCCGACACAACCTGGACGCCGCCGAACTCACCAAGGCCGAATGGCGTAAAAAGTGGGAGGCCGCGCGCCGGTTCCTGGCCGCTGATGGCGAGTCCGGGAAGCGGTATGGGAATGAGACGATCCGTGTCACGCCTGAGGGTGAGGTCAGTATCAAGCTCCCGGCGCCGTTGGTCCGCTTGGCCACCGCCGCACATGGCCGGTACGTCCTGGCCGCGAGGGTGTCGTTCCCGCACCGGGGCGAGCAATGGCGCGACCGGGTGAGCACCAACCGGGCTGTGGCCTACCGCGTTCATGAGGCAACGCGGACGCTGGTATTTGACCGCGTCCTGGACCATCCCACCCGTCAAGATCATGCCCCTGCAAGCCGCCAGGGCCGGTGGGCTGATCGGCGTGGACACCAACGCCGACCACCTTGCCGCCCGGAGACTCGATTCCCACGGCAACCCCGTCGGTAATCCCGTTCGATTCGACTACGACCTGTCCGGCACCACGCAGCACCGCGACGCCCAGGTCCGGCACGCCCTCACCCGCCTCCTGCACTGGGCCGCACGGCACCGGCTTGCGATCGCGATCGAAGACCTGGACTTCACCGCGGACACGACCCGGGAGAAACACGGGCGCCGCAAGCGGTTCCGAAAGCTGATCTCCGGCATGCCCGTGGCCAAGCTACGGAACCGGCTGGTGTCGATGGCGGCCGAACTCGGCATCACCATCGTCGCCGTCGACCCCGCCTACACCAGCAAATGGGGGGCCCAACACTGGCAAAAACCCCTCACCAGCAAGAACCGAAAAGGCCACCCGCCACGACGCGGCGGCGGTGGCGATCGGACGACGCGCCCTGGGACACCCGATCCGGCGACGGACGGCACCGCCCCCTGCTCACCAGAGCGATGAGCAGCGGCATCGGACCGTCCAGGCCGCACCAGGTGCCCCGAGGCGTGAGGAAGCCCGCCCCCGCATCACGGGACCACGGACACGATCCGTGCCGCCCGGGAACGGAGCGAAAGCGGGCAACCAGGACGCTCAACACCGTTCGGAGCGTCCGGCTGAGCATGCACAACTCATGCTCAGTCCCTAGGAACGGTGCTGCTACGGTCGCGCACCGTGGAGAACGTGTACGTGGGCAGGGCCGCCGTGGATGCGGCCGGCGATCGAGGCTGGCTCCTTGGGCATTTCAAGCCGATCGGCGACATCCGGCACAGCGACGACGTCGAGATCAAGTGGGGCGTGCACCCGCGCGGCGACCGGCGGGCGCGGTGGGCCACCGAGGAGAAGCGCACCGCCCTGCTCGTCCTGATCAGCGGGCGCTTCCGCATGGAGTTCCCCGACGGCGACGTCGTACTGGCCGAACCGGGCGACTACGTCGTGTGGGGCCATGGCGTCGACCACTCCTGGCACGCCGAGGAGGAGTCGGTCGTGATGACGGTCCGCTGGCCGTCCATCCCCGGCTACGCCGTCCCCGCCGAGTGACCGCCACGCGGGCTCACGGGAGCGCGTGACCTTGGACACCGCCTGCCGCCGCACGGGGACGCGCATGTGCCGCACCGCTGGAAACGGCGAAAGTCGCCGCCGCCCAGGCACTATTCGTCAAAAGTCACGTATCCCGCTCGATAGGCCGATTTACCGTACGGGATGTGGTCAAGGGACTTCAGAGCGGAACGCTGCCGAAGAGGCGGGCGTGGCGGGTGGCCGGCGCGCTCGCGGCCGTCATCGCCATCCTCGCCCTGCTGACCTTCCTGTTCTGGCCGCTCGCCGACGCGATCGCCGAGCACGACGCACGTCACGTACCTGCGGCGCAGCGAGCGGAGAAGCTCGAGGCGGCCCGCGACGCCGCCCGCGGCCGACTGGTCCAGATCCTCGCCGGGCTGCTGGCGACCGGCGGGTTCGTCTACACGGCACGCAACTTCGCCCTGGCGCGCCAGCAGAGCGAACTCAACCGGATGACATTGGAGCTGGCGACGCTCCAGGCCCAGCGGCAGCAAGAGGACAGCCGTCGCGCCCTGGAGCAGAGCGAAGCGGTCCAGCTCACGGATCGTTTCGCGAAGGCCATCGATCAACTGGGCGGCGAGGCGATCGACATCCGGCTTGGCGCCATCTACTCGCTGGAACGCATCGCCCGCGACTCGCCCCGTGACCATCCCGCGGTGATGGAGGTTCTCGCGGCGTTCGTCCGGCGTACGTCCAAGGCCCGCGGCGAAGAGGTCCCGCAGGATCTGCAGGCGGCGATGACCGTGCTGGCGCGCCGGACACCGGCGGCCGACCAGGGCCGGATCACGTTGCGGGATGCGAATCTGGCCCGGCTCGACCTGTCCGGTGCCGCTCTGGCGGGGGCCGACCTCGCCGGTGCCGACCTGTCCGGTGCGGAGCTCGCCAGGGCCGACCTGACGGGCGCGGACCTGACGCGCGGCCGGCTCGGCGAGGCGCATCTGGACTCCGCGCGGCTGCGCGGAGCCGTGCTCACCGACGCCGTCCTCACCGGAGCCCGGTCACCCGGGGCCGACCTGACCGACGCCGTCCTCACCCGCGCGGACCTGACCAGGGCGACCTTGACGGGTGCGACGCTGTGCGGTGTTCAGGGCGCGGGTGCGGTGTTCCGCGGCACCGACCTGACGGAGGCCGACCTGAGCTCGGCGGATCTCAGCGCGGCCGACCTGACACTGGCCACGATGCGGAGTTGCCTGCTGCCGAAGGCCGTACTCAGCGGGGCGACGCTGTCCCAGGTACGCGCGGAGAACGCCGACCTGTCCACGGCGAAGCTCGACGGCGCCGTCCTCAGCGACGCCCGCCTGTCGGAGGCCGATCTCCATGATGCGGAGCTCGCCGGGGCGAACCTGTCGGGAGCCAGGCTGGACGGCGCGAAGCTGGGCGACGCGGACCTGGGCCGGGTACGGCTCGTCGGCCTGGACCTCACCGGAGCGATCGTGACCGACGCCGCCCGCCTGCCCACCGGCTGGGCGCGAAGCCCATCGGACGGGCGGGTGTGTCGCGCCGCCTGACATGAGCCGTCGCTTCGGCCCATACGCGGACGCCGAGGCGAACCGGCCCGCCCGGCAGGTGTCTGTGGCCGGCCGGTGCGCGAGGTCGGCGTGAAGAACCGACCCACCCCTGCCAGGGCCACCGACGGCCGGGTCCACCGCGCCGCCTGACACGAGCTGCGGGCTGAGCCTGCTCCGGTCGGGCATGCCCGCCGACCGTACGTCGCCGAGACCTTTCGTTGTTCTGACCCCGACAAGTCTCGGCGGTAAGGACGCTGCCACCCGGCAGGTGTCTGTGGCCGGCCGGTGCGCGAGGTCGGCGTATGAGAACCGACCCGCCCCTGCCGGGGACACCGACGGCCGGTGCTTGCGGCCGCCCGATGCGCGGACCCCTGGTACACGACGATCGGCTGCCCGGCCGTCGCCGAGCCAGTGTGCGAACGCCGACACACGACAACCGACCTGACCGGCCAGGGCTCGGACGTCGACGTACGGAAGCCGGCCCGGTCCTCGGAGGCGGGCCGACCGGGCGGATCAGGGGAAGCGTTCGCCGAACTCGGCGCGGATCCGGCCGTGCAGGATGCGTGCGTCGTCGTCTTCGGCGGCCGTCATGACGGGGCCCAGCATCGCGGCCGCCGCCGCGGGGTCGCCGGCGTCCGCGAGGGCTCTGGCCAGTTCGGTCTTCATCGTGCGGTCGGCGGGCATGCGTGCCACGGCGGACCGGAGCAGGCTCAGCCCGCCCGCCGAGTCGCCGCGTCGCAGGGACACCCGTCCGATCGCGGCGAGCATCACGCCGACCGCCGCCTGGTCGCGCCGGGTCTCCAGCAGCATCACGGCACGCTGGTAGGCGTCCTGGGCCTGGGCGAGGTCGCCCTGTGCGAAGGCGATGTTGCCCAGGACGGTGTGCGCGTCGATCTCCACGCCCACGTCGCGGGCCGGGGACTCGGCGGCCTGCCGGGCCTGGTGTTCGGCCCGTTCCGGGTCGCCGTCCGCGAGGGCGTCGAGGGCGGCGCGCAGCCGTTCGGCGGGCGCGACGAACGGCGGATCGAGATCGTCGGCGCGTCGTGCCAGCCGTACGAGCGGTCGCAGGATGCGGTCGCCGTGCGGCGTGTAGTGGCGGGCGTCGCCGCTCGTCCGCAGGACCCAACGGTCGGTCAGCGCGTCGAGAAGGGTGTGCGGAACGTCGGCGCCGTCACCGGGTGCCACGGTGCGCGGCGTGCCGTCCGGAGAGACGAAGGTCCGCGCGATCCAGGCGCAGAGCCGTGCCGCGTCACGGTCGAACGTCGCGGCGACGGCCGAGACGGCCGCCCAGAGTGCCTCCTCGAGGGCGTCGTCGGCGTCCGGTGGTGAGTCGACGAGCGATCGCCCGGCCGCGGGCCGGTTCCGCCACATGCGCGCGCAGACGGCCTGCAGCTGCCATGGGCTCACCGCCGGCAGGCGCCGGTGCGTACGGGCGCCCGCCTCGTCGACGAAGCGTGCGGTGGTGAGGTCCTCCACCATCGCGTCCGCCACGGCGGCGGGGATGGTCCGGCCCGTACGGTCGAGGGGGCGCCGGATCGCGTCGGACGCCGCGGCGGGCGAGAGTCCCTCCAGCTGAAATCGCGCGGGTACGAGGGGATGGAGCTCGGCCAGCAGCGCGTCGACCCGGTCGTCACGGACGCTGATCAGCAGGTGCACGTCCGGGGCGGCCGCCAGGGCGGCCAGGAACTCCCGGCGCTCGTCGGCGCGCTCTCCCCGGAAGAGGTCTTCGGCCTGGTCGATCGCGACGAGGGCGGGTGCCGAGCGTCGCACGGCGTCGCGCAGGAACCGGCCCACCGCGGTGGCCGGGAGGGAGGCGCCCGGCGCGAGCGTGCGCAGGAGGGTGCGGGTGAACGGGTTCCCGGCGGGAAGCGCGGCGTCGGGGACGATCGGACCGCGGGCGACCCGCCCCACGGGGAGAACGTTGGCGCCGCCCCGGTCGAGACGCGGCATGACGCCGGCCTGCAGCAGAGAGGTCTTTCCGACGCCCGGCGGCCCGTGGAGAATGGTCAGCCGCTCGGTGCGCCAGAGATCGGTGACGGCGGTGGTCTCGTTCGCGCGGCCGGCGAAGAGCAGATCCTCGTCCACGCGGAAAGGACGCATACCCGGAAACGGGCACCAGGTATCGGACGCCGTCAAATCGTCGGCGGACATGACCGGAACCTCGGCACGGTTGTCACCGCAGCAACAATAGAGGAATGCGCCGCCTCGCCGCGCCGGTTATGACGACCCCCGCATCGAACCGAGGGCATGAACGGCGGCTTGGGCGATTCCATGCTCATCACCACGGATCGGGCGGCGCCTCGAAGACCCCCACGGGAGGCTGGCCACCGTACAGCGGATCGGCCGGATCCGCGTCGGCGGCCAGAATCCGAGCAAGAGACTCAGCCCGACAAGACGGCTCAAGTGTATCGATTTCGGACAGAGATAGATCCGTCAAATCGGTCACCTCGGTCTCGACGTCGCGCGGAGATTGCGCCATCGCGGCCTTATCCCCCCTTCCCACTCCAGGGCAATCATCACCGATGAAGGAAGCCTTGACTACTGTCCAGGGAGCTCGAGATGAGAGCATTCCCGTCTACCATGAAGATGTGCTGATTTCCCTGGAGCGAATATGACCGCCTCGGGCGACAGACCCCAGGTGTGGGGCCGCGTTCCTCCGCGCAACAAGGACTTCACCGGGCGCGATGACGCGCTGACGCAGCTCCGTCAGGGGATCAGCGGCGTCACCGCCGTCCTGCCGACGGCCCTGCACGGGCTCGGCGGTGTCGGCAAGACGCAGATCGCCATCGAGTACGCCCATCGCTTCAAGGGCGAATACGACCTCGTCTGGTGGATCCCATCGGACCAGCCCCTGCTGATCGCCTCGTCGATCGCCCGCCTCGCGCCGCACCTCGACCTGCCGAAGGCCAGCGAGACCAGCGTGGCGGAGGCCGCCGAGGCCGTCATCGAGGCCCTGCGCAAGGGCGATCCGTACGACCGGTGGCTGCTCATCTTCGACAACGCCCACGATCCCGAGTCGATCATGGAGTTCATCCCGGACGGGCCGGGCGAGGTTCTGATCACGTCGCGCAACGTGGCGTGGAGCAACGTCGTCCGCACGCTCACCGTGGACGTCTTCTCCCGCGAGGAGAGCCGCCGTTTCCTCGACCGGCGCGTTCCGGGCATCGGCGGCAGCGACGCGAACGCGCTCGCCGACGCGCTCGGCGACCTGCCGCTGGCCCTCGACCAGGCCGGCGCGATGCAGTCCGAGACGGGCATGCCCGTCGACGAATACCTCGAGCTGCTCCAGCACCAGACCGGCAAGCTCCTCGCCGAGGGCCGGCCCATGGCGTACGACGTGCCGCTGACGGCGACGTGGACGCTCTCGGTGTCCCGGCTGCGCGAAGAGCAGCCCGACGCCGTGGAGGTCCTGTACCTCCTGGCCTTCTTCGGGTCCGACCCGATCCCGCGCGACGTCCTCGGCGCCGGCCGGGGCACGCTCGAGTCGCCGCTGTCGGACATCCTCTCCGACCCGCTGCGGTTCAGCAGGGCCGTCGGCGCCCTCGGCCGCTACGCGCTCGTGCAGATCGACCGGGAGAACCAGACGCTTCAGGTCCACCGGCTCATCCAGGCCCTGCTCCGCGAGGAGGTGAGCGAGGACGACCGCCGGCGGTTCCGGCACAGCGTGCAACGGCTCCTCGCCGCCGCGGCCCCGAAGGACCCCGACGACGCCGGCACCTGGCCGCGGTACGCGCGGCTGCTGCCGCACGTCCGGCCCGCCGAGGCGGTCCAGGCGACCGACCACGACATCCGCTACTTCATGCGGGCCGTCGTGCGCTACCTCTACCAGTCCGGCGACGCGCCGGCCGCGTACGCCCTCGGACGCGAATGTCTGGACCTCTGGTCCGCCGACCCTCAGGCCGAGCCGTGGGACCTGTGCGCGATCAAGCGCCACCTGAGCATCGCGCTGCGGTTCATCGGCCGCTACCGCGAAGCGTTCGAACTCGGTTCGGAGGCCCTGGCAGAGGCCGAGCAGCGGCTCGGGCCGACCCATGAGGAAACCCTGGTGATGGCGATCAGCCACCCCACGGACCTGCGCGCCATCGGCCAGTTCGCCGAGGCCTACCGGCTGAGCGAGGAGGCGGTGACCCGCAGCCACTCCGTCTTCGGCGACACGAACGAGCGCTCCCTCAAGGCCCAGAACAGCCTGGCGCTCGACCTCACGCTGATGAGCCGCTACCGCGAGTCGGAGGAGCTCATCAAGAACGTCTACAACACGATGCGCGACACGTACGGCTCCGCGAACCACCCGACGGCCCAGATTTTCATGAACAACCTGGTCCGCGTCATCCGGCTGCGCGGCGACTACGCGGAGGCACGCGAGCTCGGGGAGGACATCTACGCCGTCGGCGTCGCGACGCTCGGCGCCGACCACCGCACCACCCTCCGGGCCGCCAACGACCTCGCCATCGCGATGCGAAAGGCGGACGGCGGCACCGACGAGGTGGTGGAGTACGCCGAGGACCTCGTGCGACGCTACCGCCGGCTGCTGGGCGACCAGCACCCCGACAAGCTCGCCGGCGACGTCATCCTGTCCAACGTCTACCGGGAGGCCGGCAGGCTGGAGGAGGGCCTCGCCTGCGCCGAGCTGCTCACGCTTGCCTACGGCGAGGTGTACGGCCCGGACCACCCGTACACCCACGGCTGCCGGGGCAACCAGGCACTGCTGCAACGGCTGTCCGGCCGTGCGGCCGAGGCCGGCGACCTGCACCAGTTCGTCATCGAGCGGCTGACCGCGCTCCTGGGCGCCGATCACCTCTACACGCTGACCAACTCCTTGGGCCGCGCCGGCGACCTCGCGGCGCTCGGCGAGGTCAACGCCGCGGCCGACCTCGGTGAGGCCACCCTGCAGCGGCTACAGGCCCTCCTCGGCCCGGATCACCCGATGACGCTCGGCGCCATGGCGAACCTCGCCCTCGACGTCGCCGCACTCGGCCGCGACGAGGAATCCGTGAAGCTGCGGGAGGACGCGCTCGCGCGCATGCGGACGAGGGTCGGCGGCGGGCACCCCACGCTCCGCCTCGTCGCAGGCGGCGAACGCCTCGACTTCGACTTCGACCCGCCGCCGATGTAGCTCGGGCTCCCGGGACCGACGACCGGCCCGGCCTTCACCGCCGGGCCTACCCCAGTCCCGGCCCGCCCAAGGGGTCCAGCCTTCGCCGAACCCACGCCGGTCCCCGGCCGAGCCTGCGCCGGTCCCCGCCGGTCGCTGGCCGGTCCCACGGAGTCCGGCCTCTGTTGCCGGGCCTATGCCGGGCCGCGGCTCGCCGCCGCGCGACGTCGCGGGCGGACCAAGTGGCCGTCGCGATGCCCTTGCCGCGGCCGGGCGCGCGTAGCGCGGCAGAGGGCAGCGCGGACGCCGAGCCACCCCGCCGGTCCAGGGGGATTCGGCCTCCGTGGCCGGGCCTTCGCCGACCCGGCCGGGGCTATGCCGGTCGCGGGCGGTCCATGGGGGTTCGGCCGGTCCACCGTTCGAACCGGCGGCGGTGTTCCTCGGCGGCGAGACCGGCCAACTCGGTGGCGCGGTCCGGCACGGTCTCGTGCTGGAGGTCCTGCAGCGTGGCCAGCATCCCATCCAGGAACCGGTGCCCGAGCGGCGTGAGAGCGGCACTGTCGCGGATCACCTGGGCGGTCTCGGCAGCCGCGTCCCGCCACCGGACGAACTCCGCGTGTGCGGCGTCGCCGCCGTGCAGGTGCCGTTGGCGACGCCAGAAGGCGGCCACGCCGAGATGCGCGTACGTGCCGTGGAGCAGGCCCGTGATCGGGCGCGGGTCCTGGCGCCACGGCGCGTAGTAGCGCCGGTCCGAGTCGAGCGAGACCAGGTCCACGAGATGGAAGAGCCCCGTGAGCTTGGCGTGCTGGACTTCGTGGACCAGGGTGGCGGCGAGTGACAGCCCGTCGCGTGGCAGGGCCAGGGCGACGCACCCGGGTGTCGTGCGCGAGGTTCCGCTGGCAGGCCAGCCGGTCGGCGTCAGGGGTGCCACGACCGACAGCAGCGCACGGATCTCTTCCGCGACCTCGGAGTGGTGGGTGCGCAGGATCGTCCAGGCGTCCTGGATCACGGTCGACCAGTGTGTGATCTCCCAGGCGCTCAGCCGAGGTGCGAGCGTGCTCCCCGGGACGAATCGGTACGGATCTAGGTCGTCGATGAGCAGACGGAGCGTACCCGCCGGATGATCCGCGGTGATGACGCGCAGCCCCTGCCAGCCGGCCACGTTGCGGCCCGGGTCGGCCGGGATCTCGACCCGCCGCCGCGCCCCCGTGACCCGCGCCCCGTCGGGGCCGACCTCGATGCGGCACTCCGGTCCGTCGACGAGCGCGCGGCCGAGTGAGGGGAGCAGCAGGCCGCCGTGCCCCGTGGCCAGTGTCGTCTCGTAGGGAAGGCCCGCCCTGACGGCCGCCGCGGCGGCCAGCGCCGCCATTCGGTCCGAATGCGCGCCTCCGCCCGCATACAGGGCTTGTGCGTCTGCATCCCCGTACAGGGCTTGTGCGTCTCCGCCGCCGTTCAGCGCTTGCGCGTCACCGCCGCCGTACAGGACTTGGGCGTCTCCGCCCGTGCCCAGCGCTTGCGCGTCACCGCCCCCTGGCAGGGCTTGGGCATCTCCGCCCGCGTGCAGCGCTTGGGCGTCGCCGCCCCCTGGCAGGGCTTGCGCGGCACCACCCGCGTTCTGGGCCCGCAGGGTCGCCAGGGCCCAGGCGCCCACGGCCGGATATCGGATGACGGGGTCGACACGGTCCGGTGCGGCCTGATGCATTCTCGCCAGGGCGCGGAAGGCGTCCTTGGCGGTTTCGCTCGGCGTCGCGTCGGCGACCGCTTTGAGGAGTACCAGGTGCCGTCCCCGGGCGGCGGAGACGAAGAGCCGCCCCGCCTGTGGCCCACCTCGTCCGGCCGCGAGGTCGTCGAACACCGTCTGCGGAAGGACCAGCCGCTTCATCGCGCGACCAGCCTGGTCGCTCCTCTCCTGGACCCGTCATGACGACAGCCGGCCTCCCGCCGGCCCGAAACGCCCATGATGCCCTTGAGCCTCCCCGAGACGACACCCCACCCTTTTGAGGATGCACCGGCTGATATCTACACGTAAAAACTAACTGTGAAACTTGCAGCCCGACACCGGCGTGGTCGGAGCGTTGCAACCGGTCGTTCGACGGGGCCCACCGGAGGGCCCCGTCGGGTCGTCGGTCCGGGGCCTCAGGCCACCGTGATCGGGAGGTGTGCCGGGCCGCGGAGGTTCATGCGGCCGTTCCACACGACGTCGCCGTCGAGTGCCAGGTCGGGGAAGCGGGCCGCCAGGCGCTCGAAGGCGACGCACGCCTCCATCCGGGCCAGCGACGCCCCGAGGCAGTGGTGCGGGCCCGCGCCGAACGACACGTGCTGATGCGCGTTCTGCCGGTCGAGGCGCAGCTCGTCGGCGTCCGGTCCCCAGAACCGCTCGTCGCGGTTGGCGGCGGCGAGGCTCGCCATCACGAAGGCGCCGGCGGGGATCTCGACGTCCCGTACGGTGATGGGTTCGAGGGTGATCCGCCTGCTCGCCTGGACGGGGCTGTCGTAGCGCAGCAGTTCCTCGACGGCGTTCGGCACCAGGTCGGGATTCTGGGCCAGCGCGGCGAGCCCGCCGGGGTGGCGTAGGAGCGCGAGCGTCCCGCCCGCGATGAGGTTCACGGTGGTCTCGTGGCCGGCGATGTACAGCAACAGCGTCTGGGCGACCAGTTCGTCGTCGTCCAGCACGGCGCCCTCGTCCTCCGCGTGGATGAGAGCGGTGAGCAGGTCGTCGGCGGGGTTCGCACGCTTCCACGCGATCATCGCGGCGGCCATCTCGGTCAGCTCCACGTTGGCGTCCGCGACCGCCCCGGCGAACTCCGGGTCGATCACCGGCTCCAGGGAGCGCACCACCAGTCCGGTCAGTTCGCGGAGCCGTTCGTGGTCGGACGGCGGCGTGCCGAGCATCTCGGCGATCACCGCGAACGGCAGGGGGAACGCCAGCGACTCCACCAGGTCCGCCTGTCCCGCCCGCGCCACCTCGTCCAGCATCCCGTCGACCAGGGCGGTGACGCGTGGCCGCAGCGCGCGTACGGCCCGGGGCGTGAACGCCTTGGTCACGAGCCTCCGCAGCCGGGTGTGGTCCGGCGGATCCCGGTCCAGCATGGACAGCGCGCTCGCCCGCGGCGACCGCGACCCGTAAATGGCCTCGCGCAGCTGCCGCAGCGGCCCGTCGGCCACGTTGTCGTCCTCGACCGACAGGCCCGCCCGCAGCAGCCATGAGACGTCCTCGTACCGCGTGAGCAGCCAGAACCCGAATGGGTGCTCGTACACCGGCGCGGCCTCCCGCACCGCGGCGTACTGCGGATAGGGGTCGTCAGTGAAGCCAGGCGCGAACGGGTCGAAGAGCGGCGCAGAAGGCGGACTTTCGGGCATGACTGATCCCCTTCACCTCTTGGTGCGGACGGTATGACATCAGGCCGGTGGGGTCCACGCCGGTCGCGCTGAGCACGGTGTGCCGGAAGCGGGCCTGTCCCTCGGCGAGCGCGGGGTGATCGGCGTACTCCTTCAGCAGGCGCCAGAACGCCGGATACACCTCGGCGACCGCGGCGAGCGCGTCGGCGACCGCCACCCTCGGATCGCCGGACGTCTCCTCGATGGCCGCGTCCAGGCCGGTGTAGGCCGCAGTGAGGTAGCGCCGCTGGACATCGCGCAGGAAGTGATCGAGGTCCCCGTACTCGGCGACCAGCTCGGCCTGCCGCTCCGTGAGCGCTCGCGGCCCCTTCTTCTCGAACGCGGCGGCGACATCGTGCACCAGCCGATACCTCCGCCGAGCCCGGTCCCACTCGGTCATGGCACACTCACCTACTCATCGTCGGTCACATACACAGTGTATGTGGATAGACTTAGAGTATGTCCGGTGTCAAGAGCCGTCGTGAGCTGTACTCCGAAGCCACGAAGGCAGCGCTCCTCGAAGAGGCGACCGCGCTCTTCGCCGAGCACGGATACGCCGGGACGTCCCTGGAACAGGTCGCCGCGGCCAGCCAGGTCACCCGCGGCGCGGTGTACCACCACTTCGCCGGCAAGCAGGCCCTCTTCGAGGCCGTGCTGGAGGCGCAGGAGAAGCTCGCCATGGAGGAGATCGCCTCCGCCGCCGCAGGCGCGACCGACCCATGGGAGTCCGCACTCCTCGGCCTGGACGCCTTCCTCGACAAGTGCTGCGACCCGGCGTACGGGCGGCTGGTCTGGCAGGAGGGGCCGACCGCGCTCGGCTGGCACCGCTGGCGGGAGTGCGAGCAGGAATACGCCTACGGCGTGGTCGAGCGCTTCGTGCGCGGTCTCATCGAGGCGGGTTACTGGCGGGCGGCGGAGAGCGTGGACACCACGGTCAGGTTCGCGTTCTGGATGCTGGGCGGGGCCGGTATGGCGCTCACCGAGACGCCCGAGGCCGACAGGCCCCGGGTTCGCGATGAGTGGTCCCAGCTGATCCGCCGCACTCTCAGCGGCCTGCGAAGCCAGTGATCGTCAGCTGAGCGCTGCCTCCAGCGTGCGGCGGATGTCCCACTCGTGGTGGTACGCGTCGTGCGCGTTGGTGGCCGCCACATCCGCCGTACGCTGCTCGCCGCGGTCGGGATGCCGTAGCACGACACCGGCCTCCATCGCCCGCTCCACCGCCTCCACCCATGTCGCCGCCGCGTGCCGCAGCGACCACAGCGCGCCGGCCACCGGAACCCGGTCGTAGACACGCGCCCGGGCGAGCAGCCCGTCGTCATAGCCGGTGATGTCCCCACCGCCGCCGAGCGCCGCGGCCATCAGCCGCTCGGCCCAGATCCGCAGGTTGTCGGTGACGTGACAGACGTACGCCCCGGCGGTCCAGGCGAGGTCCGGATGGCGGAGCGCCGCGTCCCGCCCGTCGAGCAGCGCGGCGTATCGCCCCGGTACGGCCTCCACCAAGGCGACGTTCTCCTCGTACGTCATCGACCAGTCGTGGCCGCACTCCCGGCACGGATCGCCGAAAAGCGCCCTGCCCCACGCGTTCACCGTGGCCGCTCCACGAACCGGACGCCGACTGCGGAAGCCATCATCGTCCCAACCTACGGCCGGATAGCCGCTACCGGCAGGTCTCACCGGCCGGGCCAATGCCGCGCTCGGCGCTTCCGGCCTCGGCGTACGGTGACGCGCGAAGGCACACGCGGTCCGTCCGTGGCCGCCCGGAGAGTCGCGAGTACCAGGCGTTCCGGGCCGTACGGGACCGCGATGGCGCATCACCGGCGATGCGCCCGCCCGGCGCCGGGAGGGGACCCGTGCACTGATCCCCTCCCGAGGCCGGGCCGTCGCCGGGCTCAGCCGGTGACGGGCAGGTCGCCGGGGACGGGGGTGGGCTTGGGCGCCTGGCCCGGAGGTGTGGTCGGGCTGGTCGGCGCCGGGATCGGCTTACCGGTGGGCTGGCCGGGCGGCGGGGTGGGCGGCTGGCTGGGGGTGCCGGAGCCCCCGGCATCACAGGTGGCGGAGGAGACGCTGATGGTCTGGGCGTCGGTGAGACGGACCTCGATCGCGGTGACGGTGAGGCTGCCGTCCGGGTTGCGGGTCTGCTTGTTGAGCGTGACCCCGACGGTGCCCAGTCCCTGGACGGGAACGCTCAGCGCGCTGTTCGGCGCGGCGTACACGGCGAGCCGGTGGTCGCCGATGCGCGCGTCCGCCAGGCGGGAGACGCCGCGGCCGCCCTTGCAGGTGGCGGTGACGAGGTGGGCGGTCAGGGCGGCCTTGGCGATCTCCAGGTCGACCACACTGGCGCGGGCGTACGCGGGCTTGGCGGTGACGTGGAGGACCTTGACGTCGATGAGGGGGTTGGCCGGCAGGCTCACCAGGCTCTTGTCGGCGGTGGCGGTGACGGCGGGGGTCTGCGGGATGGCGACCAGACCGGTGGCGGCGACGCCGTAGGCCGAGCCTGTTCCGGTCGCGGCGGAGGCGGTGCCGGTCAGGGCCAGCGGCGTGGCCAGCGCACCGGCGATCGCCGCGGAAGCGGCAAGACGCGTCAAGCGCAAGGTGTCCACTCCTTCGGGGGGAAGACGTCCGCGTGGGGAGCGCGGATCGGACGCGGCCGTCCTGTTCCGGCGGACGGCCGAGGGGAGACACCGCCGAACGCGGCCGGGACCGTACGTCGTCCGGCAGATGCCTTCCGCCCTTCCCATACGCGCGACCCCGGTCTCGGGTTGCACGCTCGACCGTCTCAACGGCGTTTCAGTATTCGATGTGCCTTGCAGGCCATGGCCGGGCGAACGCGGATATGCCACATTGATGGCCCGCCCACCACTCGCCCTGAGAGCTTCTCCTCAGCCGCCTGGAGGTTTTGGCATGCCGAGCCTTTTTGAACACGCCGGCGGAGACGAGCCCCTCCATCGACTCGAAGAGATCTTCTACACGAAGGTCCTCGCCGACCCTTCGCTACGGTCTCTGTTCCCGGAGCGCAGGCCGCATCACGTCGAGCATCTGGCCTGGTTCACGGCCGAGTCCTTCGGCGGGCCCGACCGTTTCACCAGCGAGCTGGGCTTCGAGTACATCATCCGAGTGCACCGCCACCTCGACATCACCGAGGAGCAGCGCCGGCGTTTCGTGACGCTGTACATGGAGGCGCTCGACGAGGCCGGCCTGCCCGACGACGAGGGCTTCCGCGCGGCGGTACGTGAGCACATCGAGTTCGGCTCGCGGGTCGCCGTACAGAATTCACGGGCCGAGACCGACGCCGATCTGCACCCCATCCGTCAGGTCCCCCGCTGGACATGGCCGGGGGACGACGCGTAGTCCGGACGAGGTCAGGCCCGCGTCTTCTCGCGTACGACCTCGTCCAGGAAGGCGTCCAGGTTCGTGCGCATGCGGTCGATCTGCTCCTCGAGGCTGAGCGACTCGGTGAACCGCGTGACCAGCGCCGACTTCTTCTTGCCTCGTACGTAGAGGGGGCAGGCCAGGTCGCCGCAGATGTACGTGCCGACCGTGTTGCCCTCACGCCCGGCGGCTCCCGCACGGCGCGCGACGAAGAGGGAGACCCCCGACCCGGCATGTGACGTCAGGCAGAGGGAGCAGACGGTCGTCTTCGCGAGGCTCCTGCGGGTCTCGGACGAGACGCGGAACGTGACACCGATGAGTCCGCCGTCTCTTTCGGCGATCAGATAGCCGCGGTCCGGCGCTCCCGGGTCCCGCCAGCCGAGGAAGTCCAGGTCGTCCCATGGCAGATCGGCCAGACCCCGAGGCAGGTGAAGCTTGCGCGCCTCACCCTTGGAACAGTTGACGAAGGAGCCTCGTATGTCGCTCTCACCGATCGGTCTCATGGACCGCAACCTAACGAGCGGAACGCTAGATGTCGCCTGATTAATCGGCATATCGCCTGGCAGGCGGCCGGTCAGACCCGTACAGCGCGGCGAGGGCCGCCGCGCGCTGCTCGACGATCCGGACGCGAGCGGTCCACTCCGCCCCGTCGACGTGGGCCGCCTGGCCGGTGGCCTGACCGTGCCACTTGCGGTACAGCATGCTGGGCTCGGCGGTGAAGTAGCCGTCGCTCACCGCGTCGACGGCGAGCAGCAGGCCGGTGTCCTCCGAGGCCGGTAGCGCCATCCACCCGCCGAGCGCGAAGAGTAGCTCGCGGCGGACGCACAGCGTCGCGGGGACGACCGGCAGCCGATGGCCGCGTTCCTGCCACTGCCGGAGAAGCGTTCCGCTGGCGAGCCGGCCTGCCGGCGGGCCACCGTCGACTCCCACGCGCGAGCCGTCGGGAAGCAGATCGAGCGCACGGGACGTCGCCCACGCGATGTCCGGATGGCGCTCCATGACGTCGATGTCGCGAGCAAGCGCACCGGGCGTCAGCAGGTCGTCCGCGTCGAGCACCTTGACCAGCTCGCCGCGGACACGGGACAGCGCGAGCGTCCGCGCGGTTCCCGCCCCTCCCCGCCGCCCGTGGCTCGGGCTCACCCGCGGATCCTCGGGCAGCAACGCGGCGACGTCGCCCGTCTCGCCGTCCTCCTGCACCACCCACTGCCACGCCCATCCGGCCGGAAGCTCCTGCCCGAGAATCGACTCGTACGCGGCACGCAGGAACTCCGGAACCGGCTCGTACGCGGCCGTGACGATCGAGATGACGCGCGTCATCGCCCTCCCGCCGTTCGACAGTGCCGTAAGATCCTCCCGAATTTCGGCGGAATGCGCGCAGCGCGGTCAGACGGTCGCGCGGGTCGTCATCTCCTCCACCTGGAGCAGGGCCGACAGCCACGGGAAATGATCGATGCGCTCACCGCCCGTGCCGGGAGGATGAGGCTCGAACTCCCCCGGCCCGAACAGCACGCGAATCCCCTCCGCCCGGAGTTCGTCGACGCTGTGGAGGAAGGCCCGGCGTCCCGCCAGCGCACTGTTCACGAAGGGCAGCATGACGACGGGAATCCCGAGCCCCGGCGCCTCGGCGAGGATCCCGAGCGCATAGGTGTCGCTGATCCCGGCCGCCGTCTTGTTGATGGTGTTGTACGTCGCGGGCGCGACGATGACGGCGTCGGATCTCGGCGAGCGGGGCTGTCCCGGCTTCCGGTAGGCGCTGCGGACCGGCCGCCCCGTCCGCGCCTCGAGGTCGGCGACGTCGATGAAGTCCAGTGCCGCCGGGGTGGCGATGACCTGAACGTCCCATCCCCGCTCCTGAGCCAGGCCGACCAGCCGACCGACCTCACCGGCCGGCCCGGCGCCGCAGACAACGACGGACAGCACGCGAGCGCGACGCTCCTCAGTCACAACCGGACCCCGATCTGCGTGGCGAACTCGGTGACGCGCCGCTTGGCACTCGGCGGCGACGTGGCATGGAGGTCACGAAGGAGTCGGTGTACGGCCGGGCGCGCCGATACCTCTTCGGGCGCGAGCCGCTCGGCCACCCTCAGGATCTCGTACGCCTTCTCGTGCCTGCCCCACTGGACAAGAGCCCGAGACGTGTCGATCAGCAGGACCGCCTTGCGTTCCGTGGTGGGAACGCGGTCCAGGTCGACACGGCGGGCTTCAGCGATCGCCTGACCCGCGTCGCCGAGTGACGCGGAGATGTTCACGCGGTGTAGTCGAACGTTGGTGGGCCCGAACGCGGTCCACCGGTAGTTGTGGTCTCCGCCGAGTCGACGGGCGGCGCCTTCCGCCTCGTCCAGCATCGTGGACACGGTGGCGCGATCGTTGCGGCGCCCGGCCGCCTCCGCTCCGCGGAGGAGGAGTATCCCGTACACCGACAACGATTCGGGGGTGTGCTCGCCAATATCGCGATCCAAGCGGACGGCGAAGGAACTGGCCATCGTGGTCGCCGCACCGAAATGACCGCCCTCGACCAGTCTGTTCGCGATTGAGCGCGAGCTGGACGCTACGGTGACGGGATCTTCACTACGACGGGCGGCCCGCATGCTGTGATCCGCCGCAAGCCAGGCCAGTCCCTCATCCCCGAGCTTGCGCAGAACACCGGCCGCCACCTGGTACGCCTCTGCCGACAACGTGTAGGCACGGCGGCTGTCGTCTCCGTCCAGCACCTCGCACGCGGCCTGCAGATCCGCGAGAAGGCCGGGCAGTGTCCCGGTCAGAGTCGAGTAGCGACACGCCTGGTAGTCGCGTTTCGCCGAGGCGACGCGCGCCCTCAGGGCGCTCAGGTCCAGGTGTGCGGCTTCCGTACGAGCGCCGGATCCGTCGGGATGGCCGGTCAGGGCTGTGACGAGGGTTTCAACATGATCCCGGGCCATGGAGTCGCCGGGAAGGTCGGCGAGAACGGCCTCGAAGAGGCCTGCCGCCGCGAGACGGTGGAACGTACGCCTCTGCACGGACTCGCCATCCTCGTCGCTCGCGTACGGACTCCCCCCAAGTGAACCGAAAAGTGACGGATCAGCCAACCACCCGGAGGATCCGGGTTGCGGCGGCGTGCGGAAGGACCGTGGGGCGAGGCCGAGGGTCATCCGCGCGTCGTCCGGCATGTCCAGGCCGTCGGCGATGCGCTCGAACACCTCCAGGGCGAGCACCTGCCGGCCGCCTCGCTTCATGTACTCGCTGACCTTGCCCTGGGTCATGTCGCACGCGGCCGCGATCTGTGTCTGGCTGGCCCCGATATATTGGCGGACAAGACGGAACAATTGCCCGATATCCCGCCGCGCTAAGGCAGCCAGCACCTCATCGCCATTCCACAGCGATGGAGGGATCTCTAACGTCTTCAAGGCCCACCACCTCGGCACGGATATATGCCGTCCACTGCGGATCCTATATCCCGTGGTGGGATAACGCCGGGTAATAGGCACCCCCTCGACACAGGTCGATGTTTGACCCATGGAAAATCACCGGAACGACTCCGCGAAGGTCCTGCTTCTCGTCGAACTCTGCCGGGAGCTCGCGAAGCTGGGCATCGGCGCCGGTCTGAGCGACGCGCGTCCTGCCCTGTCAGTGCGGCGCGGCCCGGCCGACCGGAACGTGTGGATCTCGCTCGACGGCTCCGGCGAGTCGTACGTGTGGGGCCGCGACGATCACGCGGTCGGCGACCCGGCCGGTGCTGCCGCCCGGATCGCGGCGTACCTGAGGAAGCGGGATGACCGGCCGGATCCGAGGCCGTGAGCACGGACGCCATCGGCATTCTGCGGAGACGGTTCCCCGGGCTGGTCTTCTGGTACGGCCGGCACACCGGCTCCTGGTGGGCGTTGATCCCACCTCCGGCCGGGTGGCGGCTGGTCGAGGCCCTCGACCCCGACGAACTGACACGAGCCGTCCTCCAGTGCGCTTCCTGGCCCTGGCCGCCGACTTGATGCGGAGGTCGGAGACAGCGGTCAGCAGATCTTCCGGCGCAGTGGTGATATAGGACGCGGTGAGTCTTTCCGCAGGCCACAGCCCCACCGTGATCGCGTGAACCCGATCGGCCGGTTCGGGAGACAGGGGGTGACAAGACTGCCCCGCAGTGAAAGGCGTGAGATGTCCCAAGGAATTTCGACGTGACGGCGGCCCGTCCGGTCGGTAAGGAGTTCGACGACGCGGAGCTGATCGTCGCGTCGTACAAGGATCCGGAGACGTTCGCGACCCTGTTCGACCGTTACGCCGACGACATTCATCGCTATGCGGCGCGCAGGGTCGGTACCGCACACGCGGACGACATCGTCGCCGAGACGTTTCTGGTTGCCTTCCGCCGTCGTACGTCCTATGACACGACCCGCCGGATGGCCCGCCCATGGCTTTACGGGATCGCCACCAATCTCCTTGCCCGGCACCGGCGCGAGGAAGAACGACTGTACCGGGCGCTGCAGCGGACCGGTGTCGACCCACTGCCCGAACCGATGGCCAATGCCGTCGTGGCGCGCGTCGCCGCTCAGTCACATCACCGGGCCCTCGCGGCCGCGCTCGCCGGCTTGAAGCCGCGTGACCGCGACACGCTGCTGCTGCTCGCGTGGGGCGGCCTGACATATGAGGAGGTCGCAGAGGCCTTGGACGTGCCGGTCGGCACGGTGCGCTCCCGCATCCACCGCGCGCGCAAGAAGACACGCGAGGCGCTCGGCACCACCACTGACCTGATCGATGGGGACTGACGATGGACGACCTGAAACTGCTCGCCGAGCTGCGCAGCGACACCCCGCCGATGACGACCGAGACCGCTCGCCTCGCCCGCGCACGGCTGCTCGCCACCGCGGCCGAGGCGGAGCGGCGGACCGTCCCGGCTCATGCCGGGCGTGCCGGAGTCACGCGCCGCCGGTTGTTCCGCGTCGCCGTTGCCGGGGGCCTCGTGACTGCAGCCGCCGCCACGGGCATCGCCGTGGCCGGAAACACGGAGAAGCGCACCGACCACAGGAACCCGGGACCCGGCGTCCCGTTGCGGGGAACGCCGGTCGCCAACGTCGTCGACCTGGCCGACCGCGCCGCGCAGGCAGCTCGCACGAGGCCGTTCACCGCCCCCAAACCAGAGCAATGGATCTACATCCAGACGCGCAGCGCCCCCATGGCCGACCCCGGCGAGCCGAACGGCCCGGTCGCCTCCCGCCAGCGGCGCACCACAGCACAGTGGATCCGGGCCGACGGAAAACAAGAGGCGACCGTCGACTCGAACCGGAAGCTGACGATCGACGACCTCCTCCCGGCCGAACCCCGGTTCGATTACCCCTATCTCAGCAGCCTGCCCACCGACCCGGACCGACTGCTCGCCACACTGCGCGCATCGGCCGACGAACCTGTTGGGCCCCGCGACGTGGCGGTGTTCAGCAACATCGGCGTGTTCATGCGCAACGGCCTCATCCCGCCGCAGGTGCAGGCCGCGCTCTTCCAGGTGCTGCCGCGCCTGAAGGGTGTCCAACTGGTCCGCCAGGCCACGGACGCCGCCGGCCGTACCGGAGTCGCGTTCGCGATCATCGAGGAGGGCTACCTGCGCGATGAACTCATCCTCGACTCGCGCACCTACCGCTACCTCGGTGAACGATCGATCGTGATCAAGAACCACGTCAGCCACGGCGACGACGGCGACCTGCGCAGCCGCAAGGGTGAAATCGTGCAGTGGGCAGCGCAGACCCGGATCGGCGTCGTCGACAAGCCGGGCCAGCGGCCCTGACCGACCGCACGGGCGGGCGGGTGCCGCGATCACCGCATCGCGGCGCCCGCACCAACACGTCGCCGCACGACGTGCCCTCGGGCTCGCTCGAACCAGCGACCGAATGCCACTGCTTCTCGCGTTCGCCGTCATCCTCCCGAACGCTCATGAGGTGGGGACGCCACTGACCGGCGGTAGGGGGCCGCGTCGCAGGTGAGGGTCCGCCACGCCCAGCTCCCTCCTGGCCGTCTCCATGAACGCGTGCCGAAGCTCCCCCTTGGACGTCTTTACCGGAGCCTCGGCGCGTACGAGGCGGTGCAGGGCGAGCGTGTAATCGTGGGCGGCCTGGGCGACTTCGGCGGAGCACACGAGTTCGCAGGCCTTCTTGGCCAGCCACAGCCCATGGAGCCGATCCATGACCTCGTCGTCTTCGGGACGACGCCCGGCGAAATCGTGGCCGTCGAGGAGCAGTTCGACGCTCTGCGCGGCGGACAGGAAGCCCAGGATCGCCTCCTTCCGCTCGCCTCGCTCGGCGACCAGCTGCTCCCGCTGCTGACGACGCACGTCGACCCGCGTGGTGAGGTACTGGCCTATCAGAGTGCCGCCCGATCCGAGAGCCACACCCGCCAGCGGCAACAACGTCGCGTACCACGTCACGACCGCCATGTTCCGACAATGAGCGCGTCCGCGCCACTCGACGAGGGGTCGCCTCATCGGCCAGGGAGGGGCCGAGCAGAACGCGGTCGGCCCCTCCCCACGGCGTGCCGTGAAGCGCTCACCGGCGAATCAGGCGATCGGGCGGATCAGGCGGGCGTTGACCGATTCGATCGGCACGAGCCGGTTGGTCAGGACGACGCCGACCTGACCAAGATCCGGCCGAGTGATCAAAGACGCTGCGGCACCCGGCCCGCTCCCGGGATGGCCTGCGGCGTCCTTGGCCGGGTTCAGCAGCCAGCCCAGCCCCATCCGCGCACCCGCCTCGTGGGGTACGGCGTGCGGCCTCAGGGCCTCTCGTACCAGCTCACCGGGGAGCAGCGAGGACCACCCGTGGCCGAAGCGTACGAGGCCCGCGGCGGTGGTCCACAGGCCGCCCGCCGCCGGGACGGTGCACAGCCTCGTCGGCTCCGGTCGCAGCGAGCCGTCCTCGGCCAGGCGGTGGAACCCTCGATTTTTCGCGGACGCGGGGCACGCCGTCTCATTCGCGGGCGGCAAGCGGCAGTGCGCCGGTATGAAGGTGCTCATGCGACCGGAGCCAGGACAGGTGCTGCACTTCTCCGAAGACCCGACGATCACCAGATTCGTCCCGCACGTCGCCGCCACAGCACGGCAACCGGAGCCGTACGTGTGGGCGGTGGATCACGGCCGCGCCCCCGACTACTGGTTCCCGCGCGACTGCCCACGCGCGATGACCTGGGTCGGTCCCACCACAGCGAACGCGGACCGCGAACGGATCATCGGCCCAGGCGGCGGCACCCGTCTCCACGCGATCGAATACCGCTGGGTCACCAGATTGCTCGACGCGCGGCTGTACGCCTACCGGCTCCCCGCCTCATCGTTCCGGCCGATCGGCGAACCGACACCGTTCGCGATGGTCTCCACCGAACCGGTCGAACCTCTCGGCCCTCCCGAGCGAGTCGGCGACCTGCTGAAGCTGCACGAGACCGCGGGCATCCAACTCCGCGTACTCGACAACCTGTGGGAGTTCTGGGACGCCGTCACCGCGAGCACCCTGGAATTCAGCGGAATCCGCCTCCGCAACGCCCACCCTCGCCCCACGCCCCGCGACCGCTGACCGTTGTGTTACGACGGCCATGGGATGTCGCCAGCACTCGTCGTGCGCGTCGTCATCCGCGATGGTCGAGGAACTCATCCACAAGCGCGAAGAGCAGGTCCAGTGCGGCTGCGTCGGCTTCCGGATTCAGATTCCGAGCGTCTTTCGGCCCGGCCGGCTCGACCAGATGGAGCACCAGCGCCCACCACACGAGGCTGTTCTCGAATTGGCCCAGCTTGGCCGACACAAGCCAGTCACGGAAGCCGTCCAGCATTTCTCCTCCACTCATCGTGTCGCATCCCTGGATGAAGGCGACAGCGGTGGCGAAGGACACCGGATTTGGCAGGTACATGCCCGGACGTCTGCTGAAGAGAGTGAACATCTCTCTGTAATCCGTCACGTAAGCCATGCCCCATCCTGGCATCCCGGCGCATCAGCAGAGACTCCCGGAGCCGGAGGTGCCCCTGGCGGCGGCTATCAGAGCTCGGGGCCCGGCGGGGAAAGGCGTCAGGCGTCGGACACGGCCCAGTACTCCGGCGGCGGATCGACGAGTTCCGGGCGCTCCCGCCAGTACGAGTCCCCGTGGATCTTCAGCATCGCCCAGTGCCACGAATGGTCGTGGAAGACGAGCCCGCGGTACGGCGCGTCGCTCGCCTCGTAGGGATAGTGCTCGAGAGCCGCCGCCTCCGCCTCGACCGGCGTCAGATCTCCGTACCGCCGCATCACCCACGCGTAACCACGACGCTCCGACTGAAGGCAGGCGAGATACTCGTCCTCGTCCCAGGCATGCCAGGCCATGGCTCCACTGTAGGGAATGATGATCGGATGGCAGACTCGTGGTCCATCCGCCACTTCTCCCAGGCCAACCCACAAGGCCCAGGACAGGCGGACGTCCCCGCCCTTTTGCGACGGGTCGCCGACGCGGTAGAGAAGCTGGGGCCGGTCGAGGTCCAGGACATCATTCTGCATAACGAGATCACAGCGGATGGTCCCTGGCCGAGCCTCACCGTCTACTTCCATCCGACGCAGCCGCAGGACAACGTGCCCTGACCTGGGGGGCGCATCCTTGTCATCTCGACCGCGGCCGAGGTGATCAAGCTTTTGCCGTAGGTCGATCCGTACCGCTGGCGCCGCGGTCGTCCACGCGGCGGTCCCGGACATCAGGTCGGCCGCCGAGGTGTCGGCCGTCGACGACCTCTACGTGGGTGATCGTGACGATCGTTTTCCCTGCTGGATCCACGTCCAGGCTCAGCAAGGCGATCGGCTCGCCTTCACGTTCGACCACCGTCATCGCCGGGCTGGGAGTGCCAAGTGGTGCGGTCAAAAGACAGCGCGGACCGCAGGAGGGACAGCGGCCGTAGAAGAGCAGGTTTTTGAAAGTCGTAGTGAAGGATTCCGCGGCGCCCTCAACGCTCAGTGCCTGAACGATGTCGGAAACTAGGCCGGGAAAGACATCCGCCAGACGGGGACGCCGATCCGAAGTCACGATCCAAACGATACGCGTCCATGGAAGGGCCATGCGGCGGGGCGAGTACGGGTCGGTCCGGGGCGCAGACGGGGTCAAAGAGCGTGATCAAGCCCGGCGAACGTTCGTGGGCGTCGTGTTAGCGTCGGCGGGTGTCCGATACGAGCGCGCTGTCGGCCGAGGAGCGGCACGACCTGGAAGCCGCTCGTAACGGGGATGGGGCCGCGTTCGCCCGGCTGGTCGAGCCGCATCGGGCGGCCCTGCACGCGCGCTGTTATCGCATGCTGGGCTCGGTACATGACGCCGAGGATGCGTTGCAGGACACCCTGCTCGGTGCATGACGGGGGCTCTGCGGCTTCGAGGGGTCATACTGGATTGGTGCTTGATCTGGTCCGTATCGATCTCCCAGGGAGGGGTTCGGGCTTCACGCTGCGGCAAAGGGCCGTGTGGCGGATGGAGCAGGTGGAATTCCTCGGGTGATCTCGATGCGATCCCGTGGTCAATCCGCGAGAGCTACCTCAGCTAACGAGAAATCCGGCCCAAGGAGCACAGGTGGACGGAAGTGATCCGCACATTCACGTTCAACTGGACGTGATCCACGCCGACGCCGCCGTCCGCAACATGATGGCATCCACCTTCGGCCTCGCCGGCGACCTGCCCAGTGTCGTTACCACCGGGTGCAAGCTGAAGGTGCCGTACGCGATGACCTCTCCACGGCCAGAGAGCGTCACATGCCTGGCCTGCCGCGAACACGCCCACCGACAGCACCTCCGCCTCGCCGAAGAGGTCGAGCGTTTTGGCCGTATGCCAGGAGCGACCATCAGCAGCGCTCAGGCCACCCTGGCCGCAGAAAGGCACCGCGAGCTCGCGAAGAGGTTCGCCGACACCGGTCGCTGACCTCGAAACCGAGAGGATGTCCCTACGCCACGGACGACGGGACATCGCACTCGGCGCTCCGATCGACGGACCGTACGGCCGACATCAAGGTCGTTGCGTCCGCTGCGAGCCCACCACCAGTTCAACGAACCTCGGCGGCAGCCGCTCGTACAAAGTCTTCGACTCGTTGCTCTGTACGCTCGCCGTGCTCCATCAGCTCGGTTGCGTCATTGGCCTGGTGAATCCGGGCCACCGCGTCGAGGGAGTGGTCGGCAGGTTCGATCAGCCGGGGTTCGTCGGCCAGGAGCTGGACGCGGTATCTCGCCCGCAACGCCAGGGACCGGAGACGTCCTTGCTCGACCTCGAACCGCTCCGGCAGCGGATGGATGAGCTCACCATGACGGTGCAGCCATACCTGCAACTCTTCGTGCCGGTACGCCATCACCGCCTCGGCGAAGGCGCTGTACGCCGACACACGATCTCGCCGCAGCCGCTCATCTCGCGCGAACTGCTCGGCGCGCCCGGCGGTTCGACGCTGGAAGACATAGGTCAGAGCCGAGCCGAGCAGGGTCCCGACCACCGCGACCAGACTCGTAAGCGCACCACTCACACCGACAGTGGATCACATCGATTTCACGCCTGATCGCGCCGGGCGTGGCGAGGCGGCGGAGAAGGCGGGTCGGCCATGGGATCGGCCCGTACGTCCCCTGGTCGGTTCGCTTCTGTCGATCTGGCGGTCTGTCGTTCGTGTAGGTCATGAGGCCGACGAACGACGACGAAGGAGACACGACATGGGCAAGGTCATCGTGATCGAGCACCTGACGCTTGATGGTGTGATGCAGGCGCCGGGCCATCCCGAGGAGGACCCGCGGGACGGCTTCCGGCACGGCGGCTGGGCGATCCGGAGCCAGGACCCGGCCATGCAGGAGGTGATGGGGGCGCACATGTCGAGCACGTGGTCCCTGCTGGCCGGCCGGGTGACGTACGAGCGCTTCGCGGACTACTGGCCCAAGCAGGCACCGAACCCGTTCACCGAGGCTCTCGACCGCGTCCAGAAGTACGTGGCGTCGACCACCCTGACCGAGCCGCTCGCCTGGCAGAACTCCACACTCCTCAACGGCGACGCCGCCGACGCGGTGAGCCGCTTGAAGGAGGAACTGCCGGAGAACCTGGTGGTGTTCGGCAGCGGAGAACTGGTCCGATCGCTCCTGCCACACAACATCGTCGACACGTTCATCCTTCTGGTCCACCCGCTGGTGCTCGGCTCCGGTCGCCGGCTGTTCCCGCACTCCGGCTCGGACCTGTCGGCGTTCCGACTCGTCGATTCCACGACGACCGGCACCGGAGTGCTCATCGCCACGTATCAGCCTGCCGGAGGTTGATCAGGCCCCATCTCCGGCACGGTGACCGGCTTCGGCTTCCGCGGCGGGCTGAGTGGTGCCTGAGCGATATCTTCCCGGCATGCCAAGTTCCGCGGAACGGACCATCGCAGGGCGTTACCGACTGCTGGACTCGCTCGGCCGCGGCGGGATGGGGATCGTCTGGCACGCTCGGGACGAGTACCTCCAGCGGGACGTCGCGGTGAAGGAGATCCTGCTCCCCGACGGTCTGGATGACGCAACCCGTGCGGGCTTGCTCGAGCGGTTCGTTCGTGAGGCGAGGGCCGCCGCCCACCTCGATCACCCGGCGATCATCAGTGTGTACGACGTGGTCACCGAGGACGACCTGCCATGGATCGTCATGCGGCTCGTGCGTGGCGGGTCCCTCGACCAGCTGGTCCGCGAACACGGCCCGCTTCCCCCGGACCGCGTCGCGACGATCGGCCTGCAGATGCTCGACGCGCTGGACACCGCCCACGCCGCGGGAATCCTGCACCGGGACGTCACGCCGAGAAACGTGCTGGTCGGCGATGACGATCGCATCGTCCTGACCGACTTCGGCATCGCGGCGATGGAGGGTGCGACCGCGCTGACCCAGACCGGGGCGCTGATCGGATCGCCCGGGTACATTGCGCCGGAACGCCTACGCGGACGCCCGGCCGGCCCCGAGTCGGACCTGTGGTCGCTTGGCGCCGTGCTCCACTTCGCCGTCGAGGGCGGGCCCGCCTACACTGCCGGCGAGATCCCCGCCCTGATCGGCATGGTCCTCACCGAGGAACCTGAGCCGCCGACTCGGGCCGGACCTCTCGCGCCGGTCCTGAAGGGTCTCCTGATCAAGGATCCGGCCACACGGCTGACCGCCGAGCTCGCACGGCGGCGCCTGCGAGCGGTGACCGAAGCAGGCCCCGCGCTGGGGGAGCTCACCACGTTGAACCCCGCGTCCTGGCAGCAGCCCGCAACGTACGAGGCATCGGAGAACCCTCACAGCCCGGTGCCGGTACAGGCCGCGTACTCAGGCGGCCCGCCTCCACCAGGTCCCTACCGGGCGGCGATCGCGCCGAACGTCGCGGGCCCCTCCGCCTTCGCCCCGGGCACGCGCCCGGTCAGGCCGAACTCGGCGAAGGCATCGAGGATCGCTTTGATCTGTGCACTCGTGGCGTTCGTGGCTGTGGCCGGCGTCGTGGTGAACGTGGCCTGGAACCCGTTGCGCATCATCAGCGAAGGGAAATTCTCCGCGGCTCCGGCCTGCGGCGGGATCACCCCGGCCGTCCTCGACAAGGTGATCCCGCAGCCACGTCACGCGGTCGGCGACCACTGCGAATGGTGGAGTCTGGCCAATGCGAACCTCGACCTCCAGGTCCTGTCCACCACCCGGTACACCCGGTCCTTGTGGCACTCGGCGGAAGACCGCGCCCATTCCAAGATGAACGAGCTTCGCAGTGCCGACCCGGCGAGAAACGAGTTGCCCGTCGGCGACGAGTTGGCCGTCACCGAGGAATCCGGCGAAGACATGAACGCCAGCGGCGCGACCATCGTCTGGTTCCGGGTGAGCAACCTCGTCGTGAAGATGATGCTCACCAGCCCGAAGGGCTCAGCGGCCGCGTACTTCGGGGTGATCGACGCTGCGCGCGGCACTGCCGGCTCCCTCGCGAACCACCACTGACCGCCTTGGCGACTCTCGCCGAGGCTCGCAGGGGTCAGAACAACGAAGAGTCTCGGCGATGAGCCGACGAGGGCGGGGGCTGGCGGGATGGCTGGATATCCGGGCTTCGGTGTGCTGTTGGCGCGGTTGTCAGGTCACCGGAATCCGGACGTCGGTGACCTGTCCCGGCTTGCCGGGGCCGGTGAGACCGACTGGCGTCTGTACTTGCCCGCGGTCAAGATCCAAAGGGTGGGGTGCGGGCGCCTGCGGCCGACCCTCGACCTGGTGGCCGGTCTCGCGACCGCGCTGGGCGTCCGTGCCGACGACATGGCCGCGCTGATCGGCGTCGAGCTGCCGGGAGACACGCCGCCGCGGGATCCGGCGGGGATCGACGTGGCCGAGCTGATCTGGGACGTGCGACGCCTGACCGCCGATCAGGTGCTGCAGGCCTGCGACGCGGCCAAGTCCATGGGGCGGGGTCGACCACGCCGGTAGCGGCGTACTGCCCGCCCCCATGGCCTGGACGACGATGAACGTCAAAGGCCCGATGGCCCGCACGGTCGCCGACACCGCGCTCCTGCTGTCGGCGATCGCCGGCCCCAGCTCATTTCGCTTCATCGGCCGGGCTGAAGCCTTTGGTCTCAGTTCGGTACCCGCCCCGGCGACGGCCGGAAGCCCACGACGTTGTTGAACGATCGCGTTGACGTCCGGGTTCACCTGCTCGATCCGTTCGAGGTGTGCGGTGACGACCTCGCGGGCGGAGACCTCTTTGCGGTCGAGCGCCTGCAGCGTGAAAGAGCGGTTGCGGAAGCTGTACGCGGACGGGCGAGAGTTCGCATGGACGGGTCGGATCAACCACGTCGCCGGTGAACGCGACTGTCACATGTTGTCAAAGGCGGTCTTGCCGTGGGGCTGCGCCGGCCGTGATTCCCGTCGATCGCTGTCCTGAGGGCCGCGCTCAGCGCCGCCAGGGCATGTGCTGGAGAGTCCAGGTGTTGCCGTCGGGGTCGGCGAAGTAGGCGTAATAGACGCCGCCGAGGTCCTCCACCGGGCCGACGTCCACGCCGCGTTCGACCAGTGTCTCGCGTGCCGCCTCGATGTCGGCGACCACGAGGTGAAGACCGCGCAGCGTGCCGGGCGGCATGTCGAGAGCGTCGAGCCCCTCGGTCAACGTGATGGAGCAGGCCGAGTCGGGCGGGGTGAGCTGCACGATCCGTACGCCCTCGGACGGACGTACGTCGACGTCCACGTGGAAGCCGAGCTGCTCGGCGTAGAAGGACCTGGCCCGGTCGATGTCGGTGACGGGCACCGGGATGAGCTCGAGCAGGAGCGCGCCGGGTCGCACGGGCGGGGAAGTGGTGTCGGCCGGCACGTCGTACACGTCGGCTGGGATCTCGGTCGTGGTCGGCCGCTCAGTCATCGTGGGCTCGCCTCCGCTTCGTCAGCGCGGCCTACCCACGCCGTGTTGCACTATCTACCACAGGCAAGCGGCAATCCTTCGCGAGATACTCAAGCCTGAGTGAGCCATCCCCCGAGCCTGATGCACCCGCCGGAGGCGGAATCATGCGTGGGGTGCTGAAGCGTGCCGGCCGTGGCCGCCGACGGTCGGCGACGTCCTTTCGCCGAGACTTGTAGGAGTCAGAACAACGCAAGGTCTCGGCGATAGGCCAACGACGGGCGGCTTCATCGCTGGGCTGGGTCGCCGCAGAACTCATCGGCGATGAGCGCGTTGATCTCGTCTCCGGCGGCTTTGCTCAACGTGAGGCTGCGGTTGACCGAGATCGTGATCTGGCGTGCACTCTGAGGGCTGGTGAAGCTGTAGGTGCCGTACCCGGGCACGCCCCCGACGTGGCCCCAGACCTGCTGGCCGCACATCTCGGTGTGCCCGAGGCCCAGCCCGTACTCGAACCCGGGGAAGGCGGGTTGGGTCTGCTGCATCTGTTGCAGCAGGGTGCGCGGCACCAGTCGCCCGCCGAACAACGCCGAGTAGAAGAGGTTCAGGTCGTGGGCGGTGGACACGATGTCGCCGCTCGCCCATGCGACGGACATGTTGTAGGTGGTGAGGTCCGTCAACCGGGTCGACGAATGTACGGCCTCGTACCCGCGTGCCGACGGCTGCCGCAGGCGCGGGTCGTGTCCGGCGATGTAGGTGTGCCGCAACCCGGCCGGGTCCAACACGCGCCGGGACAGTTCGTGTGCGTAGCTGTCGCCGGTGACCTTCTCCACGAGCATGCCGAGCATGACGTAGTCGGTATTGGAGTACCCGAACTCCCTGCCGGGGGTGAACTGCAGCGGCTTCTGCGTGGCGATGCGCACGAGATCGGCCGGAGCGTAGTCCCGGTATCGCGACCGGGCCACGAGCTGCGGGTTCGCCCACAGGACGCTCCCGTAGTCGAACAGACCGCTTCGGTGCTGCAGCAACTGACGGACGGTGATCGGCTCGGAGTACGGCAGCACCCCAGGCAGGTAGCGGTCGATCGGGGCATCGAGGTCGATCCGCCCATCCGCGACGAGGCGGAGCACCAGGGTCGCCGTGAACGACTTGGTGACGCTGCCGATGCGGAACTGACCAGAGGCCCGCGGCGGTTCGTTGGTGCGGAGATTCCCTACACCGGCCACGGCGGACCGGGTGCCACGCTCATCGCGCGTCTCGATGCTGACGCCCGGTACGCCGGCCGCGACGACCCTGCCCGCCTGTTGAACCAACGTCGACCGAGACGGCGGCGGGGCCGATGATGCAACGCCCGGTGCCGCGGTGGCTGTGGTGATGGGCAGCGCTCCGCACACGAGTGCGGATCCGGCGACGACGGCGGCTGTGCGCTTCAGGAATCTCATGATTGGCGAAGCTAGTGACGCGCCACGGCAGGCACACTGGAGTCAACCCCCCGTTTTCGGGGTGGACCCAGCTCCACCGATCGAGGATCAAGCTCGGCTCCCTGGCCTGGGCTTCTTCGTGTGGAGGCCGCTCTAGGATCGGCGTCATGGCCGTTTTGGATCACCTCGTGTACGCGGCGCCGGACCTGACGGTGGCGGTGGAGCAGGTCGCCGAGCGGGTCGGGATTCGGCCGGTGGAGGGCGGGCCGCACGTCGGCCTTGGCACCCGCAACTTCCTGCTCGGGCTCGGCGGCCGCAGCTACCTGGAGATCGTCGGTCCGGATCCCGACCAGCCGGAACCCGCCGGTCCCCGCCTGTTCGGCGTCGACGACCTGGCGGCGCCCGCGCTGGTCGGCTGGGCGGTCGCGACCGACGACATCGACATGGCGGTGGCACGAGCCCGGGAGGCCGGGGTCGATCTGGACGATGCATACGGGATGTCACGACGGCGGCCGGACGGCACGCTCCTGAGCTGGCGACTCACCCCGCCGCTTCCGGGCGTGCGGCCGTTCCTGATCGACTGGGGGGACACGGCCCATCCGGCGGACGCGCTGCCGGTCGTCCCGCTGCGCTCGTTCGAGATCACGCACCCACACCCGGACGCGCTACGCGCCGAATTGGCGGCACTCGGCGTCACGCCGGAGGTGCAGAAGGGGGAACGAGCAGGGCTGACCGGGCGACTGGACGGACTTACGCTCGAACCGCCGGCTCACTTCGGGCCGCAGAATATGTGATCGTGGACCGATCGGGCGGGGGAAGAGACGGGAACCCTCTCGACGAGAGAAGCCCCCAGCACCTGGGATTCGCGTCCTGGCCTGGGGCTTCTCGGCGTGGAGCGGGTGACGGGAATCGAATCCGCGCTACCAGCTTGGGCCGCCGTTGAACGGTGCCGTACTCGTCGATCTCGGTTACGGGTGGTCTCTTTCCTCTCCGAAGCCATGCAGGTAGTCCTCGAAGGTGGGGCCTCGGCTTTTCCGGCGCGACCACAGCACTGCGGCCACCAGTACGAAGGGGACCAGTGGGAGTTTGAGCGCCTGGAGGCCCCGCCGACGGACCATCGGGAGCAGTTCCTTAAGCGTCTGCCAGGGGTGTCCCAAGGCCACGACGGTCACGAGGAAGGCCGCGCCCCTGCGGCTGATCCCCGCGAAGTCGTCGGGGTCGTCGTGTCGTCCCTTGTCCTTGCTCACAGTACGGAACTGAAAGTGAAGAGCAGGAGCTTGCTGCCGCGGGCCATGGAGTCCTCCCAAGTCAGCATGGGTACCTGAAGATCAGGGTCGCGATTTGAACCGCGATTGTGAGCGTACGTCAGGGGAGACTTACATGGCTACGGGCCGTGCCCCCTGGTCACCCGAGACTAATGGCACGCGTAGGCGGCCCGACTTCGAAGAAGTCATGATCGTCCCGCCGATAGACGTCCTGGAACGCCTCGGAAGCTCGTCCGGTTCTTGCAGGATCTCGTGGAGACGAGCCAGTTCCTCCGCAGCGAAGTTCTTCCCCAGCCGATTCTGTGGATCTTGGAGCTGGTCGGCTTGTGGGATGCCCTTCGTTTCGCCGCCCAGCAGTTGTGAAGCCTCCGCCGGCGAGCGCACCTATTCCGCTCGCCTGGTCATCCCGTATGCCTTCGTGCCACCCTCCGGGGCCTGCCCTGGGACGAAGTCAGGCGGGATGACCAGGCCTCCACCTCAACCAGGCCCCGTCGGCGCGGCCATCCCAGAGCCTGATGCCCCCGCCGGAGGCGCTTGCAGCGTTATTTCTAGGTGCCGGCGATTCGTATGGAAGAGATCATCGGCAGTATGTCGTCGCGTAACCGCCATCTGCGGCGTGGTCAGTCGTGGCCGGTCACTCTCACCGACGTGATCGAGGGGCTCGGTGACGCGCACGCGTTGGTGAAGCCACCTAGCTTCAGCTCGGGAACGTCTTCGGATGTGGTGCTGGCAGTGCGATGGGTTCCCGCCCGGTCCTTCAACCATGGCAGTGAGGGCTTCCACCCGAGCGCGGTCGGCATTCATGTCTCCATCTATCCGGTCCACTCAGTCGATCGGGTGACCGTACGGTCGTCGCTGCGCTCCCGAGGACTGCCTGAGCTTCGGGAGTGGGTGATGCGGGCTCAACTAGCGCCTGAGACCTGGCGGTCGGATGTGCACTTCGGCTACTGGCGGTATGACGAGGACGGCGTGCGCTTCGAGGGCGATCGGCCAGTGTGACCGATGATGCCGCCGGTCCTGGTAGGCAAGATTCTGTGGCGGTAACGGCTCTATCGAGACCAAAGCCCCGGCCCGGGGGATCATGTTCCTGGCCTGGGCTTTCGTCGTGTGGAGCGGGTGACGGGAATCGAACCCGCGCTACCAGCTTGGGAATCGTACGGATCTTGGCCGTCATGGGCGCTGACCTGCTCGGCCACGCGGTCACGAGTGACCGCTGTTGACCCTTGTTCACCGCCGCTAATGGCACGCTAATGGCACGGACGCCCACATCGCTCTCACGCTTGCGACCGTGCGACCTTCAGATCCGTAGGTACCCAAACGCTTTCCGGAGCCGTTCGGATTAGTTCGCACGTTCAGCCGACGTCTGGGCCGTCCGGACCCGTACGGCTGCGATCAAGATCGTTCGTCTGGGTGGCTCCCAGGAGCCGCGCAGAATCACCAGTCTCGAAGATTTCGAACCGCGATCTTGTGACGTGCTCTGGTCCAGCTCGGCGATGCAGAGCCGTCTCCGAGTCCCCGTGAGTCCCCCTTGATCGCCCTCTTACGGGCACGCAGCGGGCACATCGAATCCGGCTGGCACCTGGAGTGTCGTCGGTAGGGTGACCGTATGCCTGATCGTCGTTTCGAGCTGATCTGTGAGATCGAACCGCCTGCCCGTCCGGACTTGACGCGGGTGCGTCACCAGATTGGTGTGTTGAGCCCGATAGCGGACTCGTTCTTGGTCCCTGACAACCACATTGGGCGGGCGACGGTGTCGAGCGTGGCGGTCGCTCACGAGGTTCAAACGATGGGTGCTCGTGGCATCGCGTGTCTGAACTCCCGGGATCGCAACCTGCTGGGGTTTCGCAGGGACCTGCTGACGGCCGCCGCATATGGGGTGGATCGGTTCTTGTTCGTCTATGGCGACAAGCCCACTGCGGGCGGGCGTACCAGCGAGCTGACGGTGCGGGCCATGATCGAAGAAACGCGTGGTGCGGCCGAGGATCCGACGTTCGCCGGCTGCCAGCCCTTCCGGGTCGGCGTCACGTCTGGTCTGCGCCCGGTTCCTGCGTGGAAGAGCGCTGCGGACTTTGTGTTCGTCCAGGTCAGCTACTCGATCGATGCTCTGCTGCGCTGGCGCGAGAGCGTCAGTCTGGATGTTCCTGTCTATGCCGGGGTGATGGTGCTGGCCAGCGCGGGCATGGCCCGCAACCTGGCGGCCGCCATCCCCGACATCGATATCCCCGACCAGTTGGTCGACGACGTTGCGCGAGACCGAGATGCCGGGGTGGACGCGGCATGCGAGCAGGTCTTGACCATTCGCGACAGCGGCGCTTTCGACGGCGTGCACTTGGTGCCGGTCAGCCGGTACCGAGAGGTCGCAGCGCGTCTCGAACGCGACCTGTGAACGCCTAGCGGACCTCCGCACGGTTCCCCTGCCTGATCATCCCGTCCGTCGTCGTCCCATCCGCCAGGAAAGCAGACCAGGGGCCTCCGGTCGGGGTGGAGCGCCCCACCGGACGAACGACCTCGACCGGAGGCCCCTGGTCTGCTTGGCTTCGCCTGGGGCGTCGGCGGGCGGGATGATCAGGCTTCCACCTTCACCACCGACAACGGCCACCAGTGCCTGGAGATCATCCCGGAGTCGGAGGCCCCCGCCGGAGGCGAAAAGACGGACGCTGGGGAGTATCGGTGGTGACTGGGCTCGGGGCTAGCTGGTGCATCGCTGACCGGGCCGCCCGATCGGTACGGCCGGAGGGACCGGCGCCCACGCCGCACGCCCGTAGGGCGTGCCGGAGCGGGCGGCCTGCGGCGGCGCGGAGCGCCACCGCCTTGACGAGTGGGAGTTCGGCCGGTCGGCAACATCCGCAAACTCGACTCCGGCGAATACCGGCTGCGTTATCGCATGGCCGGCGGCACGATGCGTCGTCACGCTGAGACCTTCCCGACTCGGACGGCTGCGGCCCGTGCGCTCTGGGACCTGGCCATGGACGGGAAGGCCGATGCGACCCATGACGATCGGTTCCGGGCGCTCGTGCTCCTGGCCGCGTTCGCAAGCCTGCGCTGGGGAGAGGTGACCGCGCTCAAGAGGCGGGACATCGACCTTGCGGCCGGAACGGTCCGCGTCCGCTTCGCCTACACCGAGCAGGACAACGGCAAGATGATCCTCGGACCGCCCAAGTCCCGCGCGGGCCGGCGGACCGTGAACATCCCGGCGGCCATCATCCCGGACATCAAGGCCCACCTGGACAAGTACACGAAGCGCAACGATGACGCCCTGGTCTTCACCGGGATCAAGGGCGGGCCGCTCCGGCGAAGCGGCTTCAACAAGCTGACCCGCTGGGTCGACGTCGTTCGCACCATGGGCGTTCCCGGCCTGCACTTCCATGATCTCCGGCATACCGGCAACACGCTCGCGGCCGACATGGGCGTCTCGCTCCGGAACCTCATGGCGCGCATGGGTCATGACAACGAGCGGGCGGCGCTGATCTATCAGCACGCGTCGAACAAGTCCGATCGGAAGATCGCCGATGGCCTCGACGCCTTGGTGAAAGCGGCGCGGTCGACCGAGGACGACGGCGACGACCAGGACGACGACGGGACAGCAGGGAAGCTGGTCCCCGTAGCCTAATGGCACGCTAATGGCACGACGGCCGGAAAACGGCCCTTCCAAGATCAAAGCCCAGGTCCGGGATCATGTCCCTGGCCTGGGCTTTCGCGTGTGGAGCGGGTGACGGGAATCGAACCCGCGCTACCAGCTTGGGAAGCTGGAGTTCTGCCATTGAACTACACCCGCATCGGTCGCCTTCTCAGGAGACTGCCCGAACATGCTACCGGAACCCACACCCTTCGCGCTCAGGGCTTCCGGCTCCCGCCCGGATCACTCGGGCGGCTGAGCCCGAACGCACACAAAGTCGCCGCCCGGCCCGGGTTCTTGCAGGAAGTCGAAGATCGCGAAGCCACTTTGTGTGCGAACGGGACCGGCTCTCGCGATCGGCCGGCAATCAGCCGGCGAGCGGTGGCCGCGAGGCCCAGTAGCCGTCGGCGATCAGAGGCCACGACCGCCCGCTAAATACGGCACGGCGGGAGGAGACGGCCATCGCGGCGCATCCCGGGCGCCCCTCTGGGGCCGGGGTTTACACCGTTCGCCGTGGCCCCGGGGCGAGGGGTCGGTTCTGGATGATCCGATCCGGCGTTTACGTGTCGGGGTGATTACCCGGTACTTTCTTGTCGTGCTGCTCTCCGATCGTGATCTCAAGGCCGAGATCGAGTCCGGGCGGATGAAGATCGATCCGTTCGACCCCGGGATGGTTCAGCCGTCGAGCGTCGACGTGCGCCTGGACCGGTACTTCCGGGTGTTCGAGAACCACAAGTATCCGCACATCGATCCGGCCGTGGAGCAGCCCGACCTCACTCGGCTGGTCGACGTGGAGCCGGATCAGCCGTTCATCCTGCACCCGGGGGAGTTCGTGCTCGCCTCGACGTACGAGGTGTTCGGTCTGCCCGACGATCTTGCCGCCCGCCTCGAGGGCAAGTCGAGTCTGGGGCGCCTCGGGCTGCTGACGCACTCGACCGCGGGGTGGATCGACCCGGGGTTCTGCGGGCACGTGACGCTGGAGCTGTCCAACGTCGCGACGCTGCCGATCAAGTTGTGGCCGGGCATGAAGATCGGTCAGATGTGCCTGTTCCGGACGAGTTCCCCGGTCGAGGCGCCGTACGGTTCCGAGCGGCACGGGTCGCGTTACCAGGATCAACGTGGGCCGACGCCGTCGCGGTCGTACCTCAATTTTCACCGCACGCGTATCTGATGGGCGGCGTTTCGGCCAGGCGGCTGCGTAAGGTCCCGGCGGTGGTGCTGCCGCGCGCGCCGGAGCCGCAGCGGCTGCTCGCCGCGATCCGGCTGTTCGATCCGGAGGCCGCGCCGGTCGACGGCGGGATCGCCTTCGGGGCGGGCGTACGGCTGGCCGGGCCGCATCCGGTGACTCCGGACCTCGCCGCCAAGAGCAACCTTCCGCAGGGCCTGGCGTTCGTGGCCAGCGACTCGGGACCGTTCCAAAACTGGCTGGCGCGCGGGCTGGCGCGCCGGTTCGGCGGGTACGCGCACCTGCCGCAGGAGTTCGTCGCCGACGACCCGACGGAGGTCGTCGTGGTGCACACGCCGCGGAAGGTGTCGCCGGGGGAGCTCGCGGCGCGGATCAGCGCCTTCATCCCCGGGCTGGTGCCGGACGGGCCGGCGGAGAAGGACGGTTCGTCCTTCCTGACGACGCCGCACATGCCGATCAACATCCGCTGTGACGGGCCGGAGGTGCCGAGCCTGCGCTGGTTGCTGCCGTTGGCGCTCGGGCCGATGCGGCGCGAGCCGGGGCTGCACGGATACCGGTTCGGCATCGCGGGGCAGCGTGATCCCCGGTTCGTACGGCTGGCGGCGACGGCCGCGCTCGAGCTGGCGCAAGGGGTCGGCGGCGTCACCACGGACCTGGACCGGTTCCGGGTCTTCGAGCCGGGCGATCCCGGCCTCTATCGCTGATACAGCCGCGTCTCCCGACGCACGACGGCGCCGTAACTTCCCTGATCTTCCCAGGTCAAACCGATCATTAGCGGATTGTGATCGATCGCACACGGATGTGCATTCTTTTTTCCCTGGGGATAAGGTTCCTTGACGCATGACCCATTCGGTCGGTTGGCGACCACAAGAGTGACATGCGTCACGTCTTGTCCCCCTGGGTCGTACAGGCGAGCCGGCGGTGGGAGCGGACCGGCGGTTCGCATCGAACGCCGCGCGGTCCGACGGGCACGTACGACGCTCAGGACGGCGGCGCGGCCGGACCGAAAGGACGATGTGCCCAGAATCCGCGCGCAACATGTGTCAAAGATCTTCGGCCGACGATCGGCCGAAGCCCTCCGAAGAATCCGTCAAGGCGCTGAACCCGACGAGCTCCGCCGCATGGGCGTGACCGCGGCCGTCGCCGACGTCTCATTCGAGGTCGATGAGGGCGAGATCTTCGTCGTCATGGGGCTCTCGGGCTCCGGCAAGTCCACGCTGATCCGCATGCTGAACGGCCTTCTCGAGCCGACGGACGGCAGCATCGAGGTCGACGAGGTCGACATCACCGCCATCGGCGGAAAGGACCTGCGCCGGCTCCGGCAGGAGAAGGTCAGCATGGTCTTCCAGCACTTCGCTCTCTTCCCCCATCGCACCGTGCTGGAGAACGCGGCGTACGGGCTCGAGACTCGGAACGTTCCAAAACAGGAACGGCTGGCGAAGGCCAAGGAGTTCCTGGACTACGTCGGTCTCGCCGGCTGGGAGGACCGCTACCCCGACCAGCTCTCCGGCGGTATGCAGCAGCGCGTCGGCATCGCCCGCGCGCTCGCCGCCGAGACGGACATCCTGCTGATGGACGAGGCGTTCAGCGCCCTCGACCCGCTGATCCGGCGGGAGATGCAGGACCTGCTGCTCGACCTGCAGGGCGAGCTCAACAAGACGATCGTGTTCATCACCCACGACCTGAACGAGGCGATGCGGCTCGGCGACCGGATCGCCATGCTGCGTAACGGGCGCGTGATGCAGATCGGTACGGCCGAGGAGATCCTCACCGACCCGGCCAACGACTACGTCGCGCAGTTCGTCGCCGACGTCGACCGTACGCGCGTGCTCACCGCGCGCTCGGTCATGGAGACGCCGATCGCCGTCGTGGAGCCGAGCGGCGGTCCCCGCGCGGCCGTACGCGTCATGCGGGAGCAGCAGGCGTCGTTCACGTTCGTCGTGGCAAAGGACCGGCGGCTGGTGGGCGTGGTGTTCGCCGAGCCGGCGGCCAAGGCCGTACGGGAGGGCAAGAACACCCTCGACGGCATCGTCGAGGACGGTTTCCACCCGGTCGACCCCGACACCGCCGTCGCCGACCTGTTCACGCTGTCGGCGGAGAGTCCGCTGCCCGTGCCCGTCACCGACGGGAGCGGCAAGCTCCTCGGCGTGATCCCGCGGGTGACGCTGCTCGCCGCGCTGGGCAACCTGAACGGCAACGGCCACACCGAGAGCACCGAGGAGGCCGGCACGCCCACCGAGGAGGACGGCACCGGCGTCTCCACGGAGGTGAACGCCGATGCCTAGGATCCACCTCGGAGACTGGGTCACCGACGCGGTCAACTTCCTCACCAAGCACGGCAAGCCGGTCTTCAGCGCGATCAGTGACGTGGTCGGCGGTCTCGTGCACGGGCTGAGCCATGTGCTGACCGCGCCGCCGTCGCTGGCGCTGGCCGCGCTGGTGGCGATGCTGTGCTGGTGGCTTCGTGGTCTGCTCGCGGGCGTCCTGACGTTCGTCGGGCTGATGGTGATCGACTCGCTCGGCCAGTGGAACGCGGCCATGGAGACGCTCGCGCTGGTGCTGGTGGCGAGCTTCGCCGCCCTCATCATCGGGATCCCGCTGGGCATCCTCAGCGCACGCGTGCCGAGGTTCGGTGCGGTGGCCCGGCCGGTGCTGGACTTCATGCAGACGATGCCGGCGTTCGTCTACCTGATCCCGGCGATTTCGTTCTTCGGGCTCGGGGAGGTGCCGGGCGTCGTCGCGACGATGATCTTCTCGATTCCGCCGGGCGTGCGCCTGACGGAGCTCGGCATCAAGCAGGTCGACAAGGAGATGGTCGAGGCGGCCGAGGCGTTCGGCACGCCGTCGTCGCGGATCCTCACGCGTGTGCAGCTGCCGCTGGCGCTGCCGACCATCATGACCGGCGTCAACCAGGTCATCATGCTGTCGCTGTCCATGGTCGTCATCGCGGGCATGGTCGGCGCCGAGGGCCTCGGCGCCAACGTCTTCGGCGCGATCACGCAGTACAACCTGGCGGCGGGCGCCGAGTCCGGTCTCGCGGTCGTGCTGCTGGCGATCATCCTGGACCGCATGACGGGCGCTCTCGGGCAGCGTCTGGCGCCGGCCGCGCGGCGGCACGCCGAGCGGGCCGTGCAGGGCGGCGTGTCGTCCGTGCTGCGGTACCGCCCGCGTCCGGCGCTGGCCCTGTCCGGCGTGGTGGTCTTCGCGCTGCTCGCCGCCACGCTCGGCGTCGTCGGCTCCGGCGGGAGCGGCGGCAAGGGCAAGCCGATCACCATCGGCTACATCCCGTGGGACGAGGACATCGCCGTCACCCAGCTGTGGAAGGCGCAGCTGGAGAAGAAGGGCTACCAGGTCACCCTCAAGCAGGTCGACGCCGGTCCGCTGTTCGCCGGCCTCGGCCAGGGCGACATCGACCTGTTCCTGGACGCCTGGCTGCCCGCGACGCACGCCGACTACTACAACCGGTACAAGGACAAGCTCACCGACATCGGGGTCTGGTACAAGAACGCCAGCATGCAGCTGGCCGTCCTGAAGGACGACCCGGCGAACTCCGTCGCCGACCTCAAGGGACAGAGCTCCCGGTACCAAGGTCGCGTCGTCGGCATCGAGCCGGGCGCCGGCGAGATGAAGATCGTGAAGAACAAGGTGCTGCCCGGGTACGGCCTCGGCGACTACAAGCTCGTCGAGAGCAGCACGGCGGCGATGCTCGCGGAGCTGAACCGCTCCGTCCAGAGCAAGCAGCCGATCGTGGTGACGCTGTGGAAGCCGCACTGGGCGTACACCAAGTTCCCGATCAAGCCGCTGGCCGACCCGCAGAACGCCTTCGGCGCGGCGGAGAAGGTCCACGCGCTCGGCCGTCAGGGCTTCGCGAAGGACTTCCCGCAGCTGAACACCTGGCTGAAGAAGTTCACGATGACCGACACCGACCTGTTCCCGCTCGAGGACCTGGTCATGAACAAGTACAAGGACCAGCCCGCCAAGGGCGTCGCCGAGTGGGAGAAGCAGCACCCCGATGTCGTCAAGAAACTGACGAGCTGATCCGGCCGCCGGGCCCTGTCATCAGGGGCCCGGCACCGAGCCGCCCCAGTGATTTCTTCCACAACGGGTGGCCAACCAGGAGCAAAGTCGATAGTTTCGGACGACGCGTTACCGACCAATCCGGTTGACGTAGATCCTTGTGGTCTTCGTCACATCGAGGTGGGTGCGTCAGGGCGGTGTCACCTCAAATCCCCGCTCCCCCGAGGTGGCACCGCCTTTTTCTATGGATCGCAGGCCGCCCAGCAGGTTGGCCATGTGCGTCGGCGCGTCGGCCGGATCGAGGGGCTCATGGCCAACCAGGAGCCGGTACCAGAAGGGGCCGAAGATCAGGTCGACGGTGTGGCCGAGGTCAAGGTCCTCGCGGAGTTCGCCGCGTTCGATCCCGCGTTCCAGCATGGCGGCCACGACGGCGCGGCGGCTGTCGACCCAGGTACGGAACGGGTCGCGGAAGTCCGGGTCGAGCTGAGCCTCGGCCATCAGCCCGCGTAGCGCCCGTACCCGCACCGGATACTCGGTGACGCGGTAGAGCCGGCTGACGAACTCGGTGAGGTCGCCCTCGACCGTGCCGGTGTCAGGGTCGGGCATCCGCCGCGCCACGACCTGGGTGTAGGCCTCCATCACCAGTTCGGGGCGGGAGCGCCACCATCGATAGATCGTGCTCTTGGCGACCCCGGACCGCTCGGCGATCTTCTCGATGGTCAGCGCCTGGTAGCCGTGTTCCTCCAGCAGCTCGGCGGTGGCGGACAGCACGGCCTGATGGGCCTCGGGGCTGCGGGTGCGGCCTCCCCTGCGCTCGGTTGACATGCGGATCACTCTAGTTCTAATTTTCAATCGAAACGAAACGTAGCGATTCGATTGGACCTGTGATGAGCCGCATCGTCATCTCCCACGAGTACGCAAGCTCTCCCGATCAGGCCTGGTACGGGCACCTGGTCCGCCGGCTCCCCGGCCACGACGTGCGAGTGCCGCAGCTACCCGACCCTGAGGCGCCGCAGCCCGAACCCTGGTTCAAGGCCGTCACCGCCGAGGTGACCGATCCCGCCGACACGGTCCTGGTCGGCCACAGCCTCGGCGGCGTCACCCTGCTGCGCGTCCTGGAGCAACACGACGGCGAGCCGTACGCCGGTGTCGTGCTCGTCGCCTCCATGGCCCACGAGGTCGGTTACGACCAGCTCGCCGCGTTCTTCGAGGGCGGCTTCGACTGGGACCGCATCCGCCGCGCCGCCAAGGCGTTCCGGGTGCTGGTCGCCATCGACGACCCGGTGCTGACGCCCGACCCGCTGGTACACGTCCGGCTCTTCGCCGAACACTTGGGCGCCAAGGCCCTGGTCACCCCGGACGGCGTGCACTTCAGCCGCCTACAGGACCGGCGTGAGCTGGATGAGGCGGTGGCCCTGGTCACCGACCTCCTCCCGTAACGCGGCAAGGGCCCGTCACCGACCGGTGACGGGCCCTTCGCGTACGGCCCTACTCGGCGGCCGCGGAGGCGGGCTCGGCGGGCTCGCCCTTCACCGACTTGATCAGCAGCTGGGCGACGTCGACGACCTCGAGCGACTCCTTCGCGTCACCGGTGTTCTTCTTCTCGTTGATGGCGTCGCCGAGCATGACGAGGCAGAACGGGCAGGCCGTGGAGACGGTGTCCGGGTCGGTCTCCAGCGCCTCTTCGACGCGCTCGGTGTTGATGCGCTTGCCGATGCGCTCCTCCATCCACATCCGCGCGCCGCCCGCGCCGCAGCAGAAGCCCCGCTCCTTGCAGCGGTGCATCTCCTGCGTCTGGACGCCGGGCACCTGGGCCATGATGTCGCGCGGCTGGGCGTACACCTTGTTGTGCCGGCCGAGGAAGCACGGGTCGTGGTAGGTGATCTTCTCGTCGATCGGTGTGACCGGCGTGAGCTTGCCGGTCTCGACCAGGTGCGACAGCAGCTGCGTGTGGTGCACGACCTCGTACGTGCCGCCGAGCTGCGGGTACTCGTTGGCGAGCGTGTTGAAGCAGTGCGGGCAGGACGCCACGATCTTCTTGACGCCCGCCTCGTTGAGCGTCTCGACGTTCTGCTGGGCGAGCATCTGGAAGACGAACTCCATGCCCAGGCGGCGGGCCGGGTCACCGGAGCAGGCCTCCATCGGGCCGAGCACCGCGAACTTCACGCCCGCGATGTGCAGCAGCTCCGCGATGGCCTTGGTGGTCTTCTTCGCGCGGTCCTCGAGGGCGCCGGCGCAGCCCACCCAGAAGAGGTACTCGGTGTCCTCCGGCATCTTCTCCTCGACGACCGGGACCTCGAAGTCGAGCTCCTCGATCCAGTCGAGGCGCTTCATCTCGGACATGCCCCAGGGGTTGCCCTTGTTCTCGAGGTTCTTGAGCATCACGCCCGCCTCGGACGGGAAGCTCGACTCGATCATCACCTGGTAGCGGCGCATGTCGACGATGTGGTCGATGTGCTCGATGTCCACCGGGCACTGCTCGACGCAGGCGCCGCAGTTGGTGCAGGACCACAGGACGTCCGGGTCGATCACGCCGTTCACGTCCGCCCCGCCGACGAGCGGCCGGCCGGCCTCCTTGAGGACGTCCTCGGGGAGGTTCGCCTGCTCCTCCTCGGAGGCGAAGATGTACGGCGCCTTGGCCAGCGCGTGGTCGCGCAGGTCCATGATGAGGGTCTTCGGCGACAGCGGCTTGCCGGTGTTCCAGGCGGGGCACTGCGACTGGCAGCGGCCGCACTCGGTACAGGAGGCGAAGTCGAGGTAGCCCTTCCAGGTGAAGTCCTCGATCTTGCCGCGGCCGAAGGTGTCCTCGTCCGGGTCGGCCTCCTCGAAGTCGATCGGCTTTCCGTCGCTCATCATCGGCTGGACCGGGCCCAGGCCGTCCGGGCGGCGCTTGAACAGGACGTTGAGCGGCGCGAGGAAGATGTGCAGGTGCTTGGAGTTCAGCACGATCAGCAGGAAGACCAGCATCACGCCGATGTGCAGGAGCAGGCCGACCGACTCCAGTGCCTCGGCGGTGTCGTGACCCAGCCCCTTGAGACCGCTGCCGACCAGATGCGACATGAACGCCGCGTTCCCGTACGGGAAGTTGCCGGTGGCCACGCCCGCGCCCCGGAACAGGAACATCGTCCAGATCACGTTGAAGATCATGAACAGGACGAGCCAGGCCCCGCCGAGGTGCGAGCCCTTGAACCGGGACTTGCGGTCGAGCTTCTTCGGGGAGTTCTTGACCCGGATGATCGCGAAGGCGACCAGGCCGAGCAGCGCGGCGACCGCGATGAAGTCCTGCAGGAAGCCGAGCACGCCCCACGTGCCGACCAGCGGGATGTGGAAGTCCAGCCCGAAGAACAGCGCGCCGTACGCCTCGAGGTAGACGGTGGCGAGGATGAAGAACGCCCACATGACGAAGAAGTGGGCGAGGCCGGGCACGGTCCACTTGAGCAGCTTGCGCTGCCCGAAGACCTCGACGGCCTGGAGCTTGACGTCCTCACCGACGCTCGACTTGGCGAGCGCGATGCGGTCGGGGGCGGGCTGGCCGTTCGTCGCGAGCCTGTAGAGGAACAGGACCCGCCGCACGGCGAACACCAGCGCGACCACCGTTGCGGCAAGCCCGATGATCAACCTGAGAACCAATGTTCCGTCCTCCTGAAGGTACGGCGTTGGCAATCAGCGTACGGCTCGCGACTGACAGCCATCGACTTGGGACCCCAAGAGTCTACCGAGCAGTAGCTTCACTGCCCATCACCGCACTGACCGCCGCGATCCGGACACCGAGGATGCGAGCGTCCCGCGCCCTGACCAGGCACGGGACGCGGACGCGACGGTCACTTGAACGGCAGAGCCGACGGCGGGGACGGCCGGTGGTCCGTCCAGCCTGAGCTCCGCGTCAGCTGGTAATCGATCACGAAGCCGGGCTTGCGGTCCCGGTACTCGGCACCGGGGGTCAGAAGAACGGTCTGGTCGGCCAGGAGCGCCCCCGTGCTCTTGTCGAAGATGAGTTGTACCTGCTCGCGGTAGCCGTGCTCCTTCCGGACAAGGCGCCCACCGGGCCCAGGCGACCAGCCCCACGACGGCTGGTCGACAGCGAGGGCGACGCCCTGGCGGCCCAGTGCGTCGGTCGCCGTCTCGATGGTGTGCACACCGGACTGTACGACCAGCGCGCGCATCAACCCGGCGCGTACCTTCGGCGGCAGCGGCGCGCCCTCGAACATGTTCGCCGCCAGCTCGAGCTTGTACGCGTTGCTCACCGGAGCCAGTCTGTTCGGCGCCCGGCTCGCGCTCGCACCCGGGGGCCACTTCGGTGCAGGCATGGTCAAGAACCGGTTCGCCAACGTCTCCGGATCGGTGGGAAGCCGGAGCACCTCCTGTGTCGTCAGCTCCCCGCCCCTAAGGGGGAAACGGCCACCGGGCCGCCGCCCTCCCTTGTCCTCCTCCCAACGGCTCGCGCGACGCGTGTACGTCATGGAGGAGCCGTTCGACTGGACGCGGAAGCTCGTCGGCGCCCCCGCCCGGCGCCAGGCGGCCTCGTCCTCCGGGGTCACCGGCCGTGCGGGCAGGTCCCGCCCGTAGAAGCGGCCGCCGCGGCCCTTGGAGGCTCCGGTCCACTCGAAGGTCTCCATGTGCGCTCCGATGATGGCGTACCCCTCTTTGAGGAGGTACGACGCTCCGGAGATCTGGTCGGAGTACCAGTAGCCGCCCATCGGCTGGCTCTCGGCCTTCTCCGCCGCGGCCAGGAACACGGCCTTGCCGCCGAGCGGCATCTGCGGATCCGACTGCTTCGGCGCGCCGCCCGTCGTGCCCACGGCCAGCGCGACCGCGGTCGCCGCGGCGACCAGGCCGAAGCCGGGCAGGGCCCAGCGCAGTCGTGGCGTACGGCGCCGACCGGCACCGGTCGCCCGCAGCCGAGCCTGGGCGGCCACTCGGGCCTTCGGTGGCGCGGCCTCGGGGAACAGCTCCCGTACGGCCTGCAGTTCATCCATCGGTGGGTCCTTCCTGATCGACCATGGGATCGACTCCACCCAGCGCCCTGCGCAGTTTCTGCCGAGCCCTGCTGAACCGCGAGGCGACCGTTCCGTACGGCACGTCCAGCGCCTGCGCCGCCTCCTCGTAACTGAGTCCGGCCAGGACGACGAGCAGCAGCACGTCACGCTGGTCGGCGGGCAGGTCGCCGACGACCCGCGCAAGGCGGCCCTTCATGTGCTGGGCGCTCACCCTGGTGACGACCCGGTCCTCGTGACCGTCGGCGGAGCGTTCGCCGCTCAGCCGTCCCAGCGCGCGGAACTTCCGTGCCTCCGAGCGCCGGTGCTTGGCGATGAGATTCGTCGCGATGCCGTACAGCCAGGGCCGGGCGCTTCCCCGTGACAGGTCGAACCTCTTCCGCTGCCGGAACGCGGCGTGGAAGGTCTCGGACGCGATGTCGTCGGCGGCCTGTGGGTCGAGCCGTCGGGCGACGTAACCGTGGATCTCCGCGAAGTACGCGTCGAAGATCACGCCGAACCACTCCGGGTCATGCCAGGACCGCTCGATCACCGAAGCGTCGGTCCGGGCGTCCGGTCCGACGTCGGGGGGAGCGGCCGTGGGGGGCTCCTTCATCTGATGCCTTATCTATTGGCGTGGATGACGGTCATCCCTTCTCCCCCGCAGCGCCCGGTCCCCTTCCCCTGGGTTTCGACGTCGATGAAAACCGATGCAGCCGCTGTCCGGACGATGTGATCATTGCGCCACTGATCGGTCGTACGGGGGAGAAGTAAGGTGTCGCGTCGACGGTGGACGGCCGGTGTCGCGGCAGCCGCCGCCGTCGCCGCGGCCTGCACCGTCGCCGTCGTGGAGACCCGAGGCTCGGCGGACCGGACGCGTCCCGTCGCCCAGGCGTCCACGCCGAGCGCATCGCCGTCCCCGGCCTCTCCGGAGCCGCCGGTCTCCTACCGGCTCCGGATCACGAAGGAGTACCAGGCGCCGTCGTACGACAGCTCGCCCGCGGCGGGCGTCGTGAGCCTGTCGACGTTCGGGATGAAGGTCCGGCAGTCGACGCTGATCCGCAAGATGAAGTCGAAGCCCCGCGAAGGCACGGACGGCGACGACATCATGCACACGCTCCGGGACTACCTGTACGACACCCCTTACCTGCTCGCCGCCGAGGGCTGGTCGGGGATCCGTCCCGACTTCCTGCTGCGAGACGTGGGGTACGACGTCGGCGTCCTTCGGCGCGCACCGGTCCTCATGGTCTGGTGGGAGCGCCTCCCCTGGAACAAGGGCATCGAGCCGGGCGCCCACAAGGTCGGACACTTGATCGTCGCGTACGGCTACGACCGGGCGAAGGGGACCGTCACCGTTTTCGATCCGTCGCCGGACACGGGTGGCACGCACACGTTGCCGGCGACGACGCTGGCGCGGATCCTGCAGCCCGGCGGCCTCTGCTACATCTACCGGCAGTGACCTGCCGTGCGCTCATTGGAGACCCGACGTCTCGGGGTCGGGCGCCTCGTTGGTCCAGCCCACCGACGTGTACACCCTCTCGGCCACCACCGATCCCGCCGGACGGCGGCCCGCGCCGGTGACGACCTCCTGGACGCCCAGCACGCGGCCGGTGCCGGGCTCGATGATCCAGCGCAGCTCGGTCGCGCCGAGACCGAGTCCGCTGATCACGACGCCCTCGCCCGTCCGGTCCAGCGCGTCCATGACCTTGCCCGACGCCCGTACGCCCGGCAGGCCGGCCATCATCCGCAGGACGGCCGCGCGGATCTCCGGACGGATCGGCAGGTCGGTCATCAGCTGCGGGAGGACGATGTGCCCGTACACGGCCAGGCCGCCCTGGTGCGCCGTCGCGAGTTTCGCATCGATCTGGCGTCGCAGCACGGCAGGGTCCGGCGACAGGTTGTCCAGCCAGATCGGCGAGACCGCGACGTCCGCGATGCGATAGTCGGTGGCGGCGGTGAGGCCGGCGTCCTTCTCCGCCGGTCCGGACCCGGCGGCGCAGATCCGCGCGGCGGTGGAGTACGCCGGCCACCCCTGAGACGGCAGGCCGCCCTGATCCGCCCGCTCCTGCACGGTGAGGGGGCGGGCGCTGAGGCACCGCCGGTACGCGACGCTCCGTCCCCCGCCGGGTCCGGCGAGCCAGATGCCGGCGCGCATCCGCACCTCGATGGGACCTTCCCCGCTGCCGTTCTTGGCGTCGAGCGTGTACCGGCCGGTCTCGACGACCCGCCAGTACCGTCCGGTCGTCAGGTCCGGGCGGTGCTCCAGGGCGGTGGCCGCCGCGAGAAGGATGTCGCGGCCGGTGGGCGGGCCATGCCGCCCGGCCTTCGGGTCCGACGACCCGACCGACAGCGCGACCGCGACGGCCGCCCCGGTGACGGCCAGGCCGAGGGGGACTCCCACTCCCAGGCGCGACCGACCGCGCCGGTTGCGCGCGCGGTCGCCCCGCGAGGGGACGGAAGGGTCATCCTCGGTGTCACCGACGACCCGCGTCAGGTCCATCACGCGTCAGGCTCCCTTCCAGCCGGGTGCGGCGGTGCACCCGGCCCTGCGTCAGGGGAGAGATCCCCGCCGCGGAGTCCGTTCGGCACTCCGGGCCCGCTGCGGGGTCCCCAACTCCTCTTAGTCTCCCGATGGGCGCCGACGAGTTCGGGGTCCATTTCGCATCATTTGAAAAACGCCAGGCCATACGTCCCCGGTGTGTACGGATGCGGCCGCCCGCACGGTTCAGCGGGTTCTCGGCGAGATCGAAACCATCGCGTCGGCCTCGGCGCCGGCGCCACCATTGAGAATCGTCGATCTTGGGAGGTCAGATGCCGCACACCTCGCGTGGTCGATGGGCCGCCGGTATCGCGACGGCCGCCGCGATCGCCGCGGCGGGCGCGATCATCGCGGTGGAGACCGGGCGACGAGATGGAACCCACGGCAGAGCCTCGACGCCGAGCACGTCGCGGTCCGCCGCCGCACCGGCCGCGCCGACGGCCTTTCGGCTGCCCATCGCCCTGCAGGTCCAGGCGAACCCGTACTCCGCCGTGCCGGCCGCGGCGGTCGTCAGCCTGTCCACCCTCGGGATCAAGGTGAGCCAGTCGAGGTTCGCCGCGAAGATGCACATGACCCGGCAGGGCGAGTACGACGGCGAGGACTTCTACGGCGCCGTCAACCGCTATCTGCACGACACCCCGTACCAGGTCAACAACGTCGGCGGGCCGGACAGCGAACCCGACTTCGTGATGCGCGAGGTGGCGTACGACGTCGGCGTGCTGCAACGGGCGCCGATGCTCTCGGTGTGGGGGGAGCGGCTGCCCTGGCACAAGGGCACCGAGCGCGGCCGGAAGGTGGACCACATGGTGGTCGCCGTCGGGTACGACCGGTCGAAGGGCACCGTCACCGTCTTCGACCCGTGGCCGGATACGGGTGGCGTGCGCACGCTGCCGGTCGCCACGCTCGCCAGGACCCTCCAGATCGGAGGCCTCTACTTCATCTACCAGCGGAGCTGGTCGTGGGAGACGACCACCCCCACGGCGAGCCCTCGCCTGTCGCCGGGCGGCGGTCCGCGATGACCATGGCCGGGTCACCTCGCCCATCGGCGAGGCGGCCCGGCCGCCCGTCCCGCCGGTCAGGCGTGGTGCGGAGAGGCGTTCGTCCAGCCGATGTCGAGGACGACGGTGTACGAGTGGACGGTCCCGGGCCGCATGCCGCGGTCGTGGCCCCCTGCCTTGACCACGACCTTTTGGTCACCGAGGATCTGGAAGGTCTTCGGAGCGAGGACGATCTGGTAGCTGACGAGGGTGCCGGAGCCGTCGCGCATGGGGGCTGCCGGAGCGGACAGTCCGATGCCGAGGCGCCCAGAGGCGTCCTTCACCGTGCCGAGCGATCGCACACCGGGCAGGTCGGCGAGCAGGCGGAAGGCCTTGGCCCGGTCGGCCGGTGGGACCGCGGTCCGGGTCAGGAAGTCGTACGCGGTCATGAGCTGCGAGAAACCACCGCCCCCGCTCTGGTCGAGCCGCTGCTTGAACGCCTCGAATCCGGCCGCGAGCGAGCCGTTCTCGAAGATCTTCAGCTTCGCGCACACCTTGTTGGGCTTCCCTGGGGGAGAGGCCGCGCACTCCTTCCGCATGTCGGCCAGCGACCGGGCGTTCTCGGCCGGGGTCGTACGGTCGGCGGCCCAGGGCTCGCCCTTCCTCACGAGGGTCAGCGGTCCGCCGTTCGACGTGACGTTCCAGCGATCCTGCGAGCCGGCCTTCCGCCATGCCTCCCGGTCCTGGGCGGTGAGCGGCCCGGAGGGGAGCCGGCGGCCGTAGGTCACGTCGTCGTCCTTCTTCGGATCGCGGGGCGTCCACTGGTCGAACTCGTCGGCGAGGTAGACCTGGTAGCCCCCGGCGCCCGAGCCGCCGACGCGGTACCCCTGACCGCTGGCATAGTCCACGCGCCAGTAGCGGCCCGCCGGCTCCTTCGCGGCGGTCTCCGCAGCGGCGAGCAGGACCTGCCGGGCGGACAGGTCGGTCGGCCGAGCCTGCGGTGTGGACGGTGCGCGGGTGCCGTGGCCGACGGTCGCCACGGCGACCGACGCGGCGGCGCCGACGGCCACGACCCCGAGGCCGATCGTCACACGGCGCTTCGGGCGGGCAGCACGCCGCTTCTCGAAGGGCTGCGCCATGGCATTGTGCAGGTCACGAGAGCGCCGCTCGGCGTCCGAGGCGGGGTCGAGGTCGGCGGGGCGTGCCTTGCCGAGCAGGGCCATCACGTCACGTGTCATCGCGATTCCTTCCCGAGGGTGAGAACGGCCGACCGGGCGGCCGGCGCGGGAGGGGCGGCCATCGCGCGCTCCAGGCGACGGCGCGCCCGGTGCAGGCGTACGGAGTAGGTCGCGGTCGAGCAGCCGACGACGCGCGCCGCCTCGCGGGGGGCGAGGCCGTGCCAGGCGACGAGCGTGAGGATCTCCCGGTCGTCGTCGGACAGCGCCGCGAGGGCGGCGAGGACCTGGGAGCGCTCGGTGACGTGGTCGGCGACGTCGCCGGTCCGCAGGTCGCCGGACCAGATCCGCAGCTCGGCGTCGACGGCCTTGCGGCGGGCGTCCGCGCGGTACTGCTCGCGCAGGATGTTGCGGGCCACGCCGAGCAGCCAGGCCAGTTCGTGTTTCGGGATCTCGGCGAGCCGCCGCCAGGCGACCAGGAAGGTCTCGCCTGTCACCTCGTCGGCGATCTCATGCCCGGCCCGGCTGACCACATAGGCGTACACCCGAGGATGGAACGTGTCGTACAAGGCGGTGAACCGGCGCCCCCTGTCGGGATCGGTCATGTGTCGCCTCCTTCGCGTGAGGTGCGCGGTCACCAGGGGAGTGACGGGAGCGGGCCGGTTCTTACCGAAGATCCCGAAATTCTCTCCGGGGCGGGAACACGGCGGACCCGCCGCCCGTTGTACCAGTCAGCAAAGTTGAGTCGGCCGGACTCAAGTCATTTGACAGAACGAGGGCGGCTTGGCAGTCTTGCGTCCGCTGGACTCAGCTTCATCGACTTAGCAAGCTCACAGTCGGAGGAACCAACTCATGGCACGTGCGGTCGGTATCGACCTTGGAACGACCAACTCGGTCGTCGCGATCCTGGAGGGTGGCGAGCCCACCGTCATCGCCAACGCGGAGGGGTCGAGGACCACGCCGTCCGTCGTCGCCTTCGCCAAGAACGGCGAGGTCCTGGTCGGCGAGGTCGCCAAGCGCCAGGCGGTGACCAACGTCGATCGCACCATCCGGTCGGTCAAGCGCGAAATGGGCACCGACTGGAAGACCACGATCGACGGCAAGGACTTCACGCCGCAGCAGATCAGCGCGTTCGTGCTGCAGAAGCTCAAGCGCGACGCGGAGTCCTACCTCGGCGAGAAGATCACCGACGCGGTGATCACCGTCCCGGCGTACTTCTCGGACCACCAGCGGCAGGCCACCAAGGAGGCCGGCCAGATCGCGGGCCTCAACGTCCTGCGCATCATCAACGAGCCGACGTCCGCGGCCCTGGCGTACCACCTGGAGAAGGAGGGCGAGGCCACGATCCTCGTCTTCGACCTCGGTGGCGGCACCTTCGACGTCTCCCTGCTCGAGGTGGGCGACGGCGTCGTGGAGGTCAAGGCGACCAACGGCGACAACCACCTCGGTGGCGACGACTGGGACCAGAAGGTCGTCGAGTGGCTGGTCACCCGGTTCAAGAACGCCCACGGCGTCGACCTGTCCAAGGACAAGATGGCGCTGCAGCGGCTCCGTGAGGCCGCCGAGAAGGCGAAGATCGAGCTGTCCAGCTCCTCGGAGACCAGCATCAACCTGCCCTACATCACGGCCTCGGCCGAGGGCCCGCTGCACCTGGACGAGAAGCTCACCCGGGCCGAGTTCCAGAAGATGACGTCCGACCTGCTCGACCGCTGCAAGAACCCGTTCCAGCAGGTCATCAAGGACGCCAACATCAGCGTGAACGACATCAACCACGTCGTTCTCGTCGGTGGCTCCACCCGTATGCCCGCCGTCGCCGAACTGGTCAAGGAGCTGACCGGCGGCAAGGAGGCCAACAAGGGCGTCAACCCGGACGAGGTCGTCGCGGTCGGCGCGTCCCTGCAGGCCGGCGTGCTCAAGGGTGAGGTCAAGGACGTCCTGCTGCTGGACGTCACGCCGCTGAGCCTGGGCATCGAGACCAAGGGCGGCATCTTCACCAAGATCATCGAGCGGAACACCACCATCCCGACCAAGCGGTCCGAGGTGTTCACCACCGCCGACGACAACCAGCCGTCCGTGGAGATCCAGGTCTACCAGGGCGAGCGCGAGATCGCGTCGTACAACAAGAAGCTCGGCACCTTCCAGCTGACCGGCCTTCCGCCGGCGCCGCGCGGTGTCCCGCAGATCGAGGTCACGTTCGACATCGACGCCAACGGCATCGTGAACGTCGGCGCGAAGGACCTCGGCACCGGCAAGGAGCAGTCGATGACCATCACGGGCGGGTCGGCCCTGCCCAAGGACGACATCGACCGCATGATGCGCGAGGCCGAGCAGTACGCCGAGGAGGACCACAAGCGCCGCGAGGAGACCGAGACCCGCAACAACGCCGACACCCTCGCCTACTCCACGGAGAAGTTCCTCCGGGAGAACGACGAGAAGATCCCGGCCGAGGTCAAGACCGAGGTCCAGTCCGCGCTGGACGAGGTCAAGAAGGCCCTCGAGGGCACGGACGTCGACGCGATCCGCACCAGCTCCGAGAAGCTGGCCCAGGTCAGCCAGAAGATGGGCGCCGCGATGTACGCCCAGAACCAGGCGAGCGCCGAAGGCCAGCCGGCCGACGGTCAGAGCGGCGAGCAGCCGAAGGACGACGAGGTCGTCGACGCCGAGATCGTGGACGACGACAAGGACGCCAAGGGCGGGGCGGCGTGACCGGGTTCATCCCCCCACACCGTGACGAGCCGGTACTTGAGGAGGAAGCGTGACGGAGCGTCGTGACGACGCCGAGGAGCGCCAGGGCCCGGTGATCCGCGACAAGCGGCGCATCGATCCCAAGACCGGTGAGGTGCGGGAGTCGGCGAAGTCGGCTCCCGCTCCCCCCACCGAGAAAGCGCCCTCCGGCGCGGACGGAGAAGAGGTGGCGAAGGTCAAGAAGGAGCTGGCCGAGCGCACGTCCGACCTTCAGCGGCTGCAGGCGGAGTACTCCAACTACCGCAAGCGGGTCGACCGAGACCGTGCGGCCGTGCGCGAGCAGGCCCTGGCGTACGTCCTCGGCGAGCTGCTGCCGGTGCTCGACGACATCGGGCGGGCCCGGGAGCACGAGGAGCTGACCGGGGGTTTCAAGCAGATCGCCGAGTCCCTCGAGGGCATCGTCGGCAAGCTCGGCCTCGAATCGTTCGGCACGGCCGGCGAGCCGTTCGACCCGAACGTCCACGAGGCCCTGATGCACGCCTACTCCGACGAGGTCGAGGAGCCGACGGCCGTTCAGATCCTGCAGTCGGGGTATCGCATCGGCGAGCGGACCCTCCGGCCCGCCCGGGTTGCCGTGGCCGAGCCGACCGCGGACCTCGGTCCGCAGACCGAGCCGGAGGCGAAGGCCAAGGCGGAGAGCGCGGCCGACGGCGAGAAGCCGGAGGCCGAGCCCGACGGCGACGACGCCGGCGACGACTGAGCAGACACCGACAGGAAGAGGTAAGGGACGCCGGTGAGCACCAAGGACTATCTCGAGAAGGACTACTACAAGGTCCTCGGTGTTCCGAAGACCGCAACCCAGGACGAGATCAAGAAGTCCTACCGCAAGCTGGCGCGGAAGTACCACCCGGACGCCAACCGCGGCGACGCCGAGTCCGAGGAGAAGTTCAAGGAGATCTCCGAGGCCTACGACGTGCTGTCCGACGAGAAGCACCGTAAGGAGTACGACGAGGCCCGCAGCCTGTTCGGCGGGGCCCGCCGCCCCGGCGGCGGCGCGCAGGGCGGCTTCGGTTTCGACCTGGGCGACCTGTTCGGCGGCACGACCGGCGGCACGACCGGCACCGGCGAGCGCATCGGCGACCTCTTCGGCGGGCTGTTCGGCGGCGGCCGACGCGGGACGACCACCCGGCGGCCCCGCCGAGGCACCGACGTCGAGTCCGAGGTCACGCTGACCTTCAGCGAGGCCTTGGAAGGCAAGACGGTGCCGCTGCGGCTCACCAGTGAAGCGGCCTGTCCCACCTGCCGGGGCACCGGCGCCAAGACCGGCACGGTGCCCCGGGTATGCCCTCGCTGCGAGGGCACGGGGCAGGAGAGCCGCAACGCGGGCGGGTTCGCCCTCTCCGAGCCCTGCCGCGAGTGCCACGGCCGGGGCCTCGTGGTCGACGACCCCTGTCTCACCTGCCACGGCAGCGGGCGGGCGCAGAGCACCCGCACCATCCAGGCACGCATCCCGGCCGGGGTGGCCGACGGGCAGCGGATCCGGCTCAAGGCCAAGGGCGCGCCCGGCGAGAACGGCGGTCCCAGCGGCGACCTCTACGTCGCCGTGCACGTCACGGGGCACAAGGTGTTCGGCCGGTCGGGCGACAACCTGACCGTCACGGTCCCGGTGACCTTCCCCGAGGCGACGCTCGGCGCGGAGATCAAGGCGCCGGTCCTCGGCGGCCAGCCGGTGACCCTGCGGATCCCGGAGGGCACCCCGAACGGACGCACGTTCCGGGTCCGCGGCAAGGGCGCGACCCGCCGCGACGGCACCAAGGGCGACCTGCTGGTGACCGTCGAGGTCCAGGTGCCGCAGAAGGTCGACGAGACCACCCGCGAGGCCCTGGAGAAGCTCCGCGCGAGCACCAACGGTGACGACCTGCGCAGCGAGCTGCTGCGGATGGCGAGAGAGGGGTGATCGTCATGGACCCGTTCGGCGACGACAGTCCGGTCTACGTCATCTCGGTGGCGGCTCAGCTGTCCGGGCTGCACCCGCAGACGCTCCGCACGTACGACCGGCTGGGCCTCGTCTCCCCCGGTCGTACGGCCGGGCGCGGGCGCCGCTACTCCATGCGCGACATCGTCATGCTGCGGGAGATCCAGCGGCTGTCCCAGGACGAGGGCATCAACCTCGCCGGTATCAAGCACATCCTCGACCTCCAGCGCGAGTCCGACGCGCTCCGCACCGAGGTGGCGCGCCTGCGCGCGCTGGTCGAGGAGCTGAGCAACGAGCTGGAGTCCACGCGCGCCGTGGCCGCCCGGCTGGCGAAACTGAAGAACAGCCCCGGCTCTGACACTGGCGCGGATCTCGTGCCGATCCGGCAGACCAGCGTGGTGCTGTGGCGATCGCGGGGGGAGGAATAAGTGGATTACAAGCTGACCCAGAAGAGCCAGGAGGCCGTCTCGGTCGCGGTCCGGCGTGCCGCGACGGAGGGCCACCCCCAGGTCGAGCCGGTGCACCTGCTGGTCGCGCTGCTCGGCCAGGCCGACGGCATCGCCGCGCCGCTGCTCGAGGCCGTCGGCGCCGACCCGCAGGTCATCCGGCGCCGCGCCGAGGAGCAGATCGCGGCGCTGCCCAAGGCCGCCGGCTCGACCGTCAACGCGCCGGACACCTCCCGGCTGCTGCTCAAGGTGCTGAACACCGCCGCCAACCGGGCCAAGCAGCTCGAGGACGAGTACGTCTCCACCGAGCACCTGCTCGTCGGCCTGGCCACCGACGGCGGTCCCGTCGCCACCCTCCTCAAGGAGAACGGCGCGACCCCCGACGCGCTGCTCGAGGCGTTCGAGAAGGTCCGCGGCCACGCCCGCGTGACCAGCGAGAACCCCGAAGAGACCTACCAGGCGCTGGAGAAGTACGGCGTCGACCTCACCGCGCAGGCCCGCGACGGAAAGCTCGACCCGGTCATCGGCCGCGACACCGAGATCCGCCGCGTCGTCCAGGTGCTGTCGCGCCGTACGAAGAACAACCCGGTCCTCATCGGCGAGCCCGGTGTCGGCAAGACGGCGGTCGTCGAGGGCCTGGCCCAGCGGATCGTCGCCGGCGACGTGCCGGAGACGCTGAAGAACAAGCGCCTCGTCTCCCTCGACCTGGGCGCGATGGTCGCGGGCGCGAAGTTCCGCGGCGAGTTCGAGGAGCGCCTCAAGGCGGTCCTGAACGAGATCAAGCAGAGCGACGGCCAGGTCGTCACGTTCATCGACGAGCTGCACACCGTCGTCGGGGCGGGCGCGGCCGAGGGCTCCATGGACGCGGGCAACATGCTCAAGCCCATGCTGGCCCGCGGCGAGCTGCGGATGATCGGCGCCACCACGCTCGACGAGTACCGCGAGCGGATCGAGAAGGACCCGGCGCTGGAGCGGCGCTTCCAGCAGGTCCTCGTCGGCGAGCCGACGGTCGAGGACACCATCGCGATCCTGCGCGGCCTCAAGGGCCGGTACGAGGCGCACCACCAGGTGCAGATCTCCGACGCCGCCCTCGTCGCCGCCGCCGCGCTGTCCGACCGGTACATCACCGCGCGGTTCCTGCCCGACAAGGCCATCGACCTGGTCGACGAGGCCGCCTCCCGGCTCCGCATGGAGATCGACTCGCGGCCTGTCGAAATCGACGAGCTGCAGCGCTCCGTCGACCGGCTCAAGATGGAGGAGCTGGCCCTCGAGAAGGAGTCCGACGAGGCGTCCAAGCACCGCCTCGAACGCCTCCGCGCCGAGCTGGCCGACAGGCAGGAGAGCCTCAACGCCCTCGTCGGCCGCTGGGAGCGGGAGAAGGCCGGGCTGAACAAGGTCGGTGAGCTCAAGAAGCGCATCGACGACCTGCGCGGCCAGGCCGAACGCGCCCAGCGCGACGGCGACCTGGAGACCTCCGCCCGCCTCATGTACGGCGAGATCCCCGTGCTGGAGAAGCAGCTCGCCGAGGCGTCCGAGGCCGCCGAGACCCGCGAGACGATGGTCAAGGAGGAGGTCGGCGCCGACGACGTGGCCGAGGTCGTGTCGTCCTGGACCGGCGTCCCCGTCGGCAGGCTCATGGAGGGCGAGACCTCCAAGCTGCTGCGCATGGAGGACGAGCTCGGCCACCGCCTCATCGGCCAGGCCGACGCCGTACGCGCCGTTTCCGACGCCGTACGCCGGGCGCGGGCGGGCGTCTCCGACCCCGACCGGCCGACCGGATCGTTCCTGTTCCTCGGCCCGACCGGCGTCGGCAAGACCGAGCTCGCCAAGGCGCTCGCCGACTTCCTGTTCGACGACGAGCGGGCGATGGTCCGCATCGACATGAGCGAGTACGGCGAGAAGCACTCGGTCGCGCGGCTGGTCGGCGCGCCTCCCGGTTATGTCGGGTACGAGGAGGGCGGCCAGCTCACCGAGGCGGTCCGCCGCCGCCCGTACTGCGTCGTCCTGCTGGACGAGGTCGAGAAGGCCCACCCCGAGGTCTTCGACGTCCTCCTGCAGGTGCTCGACGACGGACGGCTCACCGACGGCCAGGGCCGTACGGTCGACTTCCGCAACACGATCCTGATCATGACGTCGAACCTCGGCTCCCAGTTCCTGGTCGATCCGGCCCTGGACAACGGAGCCAAGCGCGACGCCGTCCTGAACAGCGTACGGGCGAGCTTCAAGCCCGAGTTCCTCAACCGGCTCGACGACGTCATCATCTTCGACGCCCTGTCGACCGAGGAGCTCACGAAGATCGTCGACCTGCAGATCGACCGGCTGGCCCGCCGCCTCGCCGACCGCCGCCTGACTCTGACGGTCACCGACGCCGCCCGCGAATGGCTGGCCCTCACCGGCTACGACCCGGCGTACGGCGCCCGCCCGCTCCGCCGCCTCGTCCAGAGCGCGATCGGCGACCAGCTGGCGAAGGAACTCCTGGCCGGCGAGATCCGCGACGGCGACGAGGCCATCGTCGACCTCGACCCCGCCTCCGACACGCTGACCGTCAAGCCCGCCGTCACCGTCAGCTGACCCGATTCGCATCATCCGAGGGGCCCGCACACAAGCCGGGCCCCTTTTCATTCATCCCTGGATTTACACAAAGTATAGTTTTAGGCCATTCTGCCGCGAATTTGACCTGCCCATGGCCATATTTACTCAAAGCGGACGAACCCTTAAGATATTTTCGGACGCCGCATTTTCGAAGGCCCTTGGATTTTTCTGCAGGACGATGCACGACACCGATCAATTGGGTATCGTGTACTTAGTCGCTGAGGCGACTGAGGAGCTAACCCGGGGCCTATGGCCCCTGAGGGCGCGACCTTACAGGTCGCGCCCTCGTTATTTCCGAAGACAAGGCCTTCATGTCCACACCCCCCATCGGCCAGGATCCCACGTCCGCCTACTCGCGACATGTGGCGACCCGGATCAAGGATTTCACCACCGCGAAGGCCCCATGGTCACGCCGACTCTGGGACATCGGTACCTTTCTCGCACTCGACGAGCTACACGAGGCCGGCGCATGGGTCCCCCGCAAGGTGCTGGCCCAAGCAGCGGTCGACTGGCAGCGACACGCCATGGAGCGGATCCTCGGGGACGATCCTGCGGTCGGCTCACCAGCGTTTCGCCGAGAATTACGTGAGGTGTTGCAGAGCTCGTTGACCGTTGCCAGCGATGGCCGTCGGCGACTGCGGTACCTCATCGACACAGCTCGCCCCGGATACCTCGCCCGGTGGGCGTCTTGTGTCACCACGACGGATCCACCGAGGCCTGAGCGTGTGGCCCGAGCAGTCGCCGCGCACCTACTCGACAGCGGACATAGTTTTGCCGGCTTGCAACGCTGGATCCGCGATGGACGAGAACACCTTGCCGCGACCGACCTGATCAGCGAAGCCGCCGCCTTACTGAATCAATCTCCTCGGACCTGGAAAATCACCGTTCCGTTCCGCGCTCTTCAGGATTACGAGAAGATCGCCACACACCTGCCTAATTGGGTTCCTGCCGTCGATGCCGTGAAGGCGATGGAAAATGCCCGTTGGGACTCATCCAGGCAGCAGATCATCGGCGCACTATGGTACGAAATCGAAGCTCGCGACGCGGAACGCGCCGTCGAGATCGCCTATGACCTTGTCGAGCGACTACAGGCACGAGCTCGCTTCGCGGCGACGGGCACTGGGGTGGTACCGCTCGGTGAAGTACTCATCGAGGACGAACGCGTGCCGCTGTCAAGACCCGGCCGGCGAGCACAGGTGCTCTCGCTGGCAGCCGAGCGAAGACTCTATTCGATCGCTCAAGACGTGCAACGCTTCGCCGAGCAGGCACGGAGCCCCATCGACGATGCTTTGGAAATCGCCTCTGGCCTGAACGACGGCCCGCTCGCCCCAGCCGTCGCCGGCGGTTGGGCAGCGCTAGAGTCCCTGCTGACCGAGGCCCGGGACCCCGATGAGCGAGAAAAGGTGGTCGCCGCCTCACGCGCCGCCGCACTCGTCACCTGCTCGTGGCCACGGGCGGAGCTAACCGCCCTGTCGTATCGAGTTCGGGAAGCGACGGGAACAGACCTGACGCAGCGGCTCTCCGCCTGCGAGACCAACCGGGAACGCGCGGCTCTCATCGCGGACGAGATCCAGGTGCACGGTTACCTTCCGCTCGATCGCTCCTGGCGTACGCCGAGCGACACCGCGGCCGTCGTACGGATGAAAGAGCTGCTGGCAAACCGACGCCAGGTGCTCGGTCGAGTCCGGTTCTACGTCGAAGTTTCACTACGGCGGCTCTATCGAAGCCGCAACATCGTGTTGCACGGCGGCTCGATCGGAGGTGTCGCCCTCACGGCGACCCTCCGAGTCACGGCACCACTCGTGGGAGCCGCCTTGGATCGCATAACTCACGCACATATCGTCGACGGCACGCACCCACTGATATTGGCGGCCAAGGCTGAAAGCGCGCTAAACCTAATCGATGATGAGCTGGCACCCGGCCTTTGCGACCTGATCGAATGAGCGGTCGCAAGCCAGCCGTCACCGTCAGCTGACCCGATTCTCATCACCGAAGGGCCCGCGCACAAGCCGGGCCCCTCAACGATGCACCCGCGATTTCCCGGCGCTCGGCGATGAGGAACTCGACCCGCCACAGGCCCTCGCCGTCGCCCGGCCACCAGCAACCCGTGCCGCGATCTCGGCGTGACACCCGCCAGATCAGCGGGCTTGGCGGCAACGGAACCGGTGTGCCGGGTCATCGATGGCCGTGATGGATTCGCTGGGCGGTAGGGCGCCGGTCAACGGTACGGGCGTTGAACTGGGCCATCCACTCGGCGACTTGGTCGTACGGAGCCTTGCCGGCCAGCAACGCAGCCGCGAGCGCAGGCATCCGATCAATGTGCGACCACAGCTCCTGCCACTGCTCATAGCGCAGCGCCAGGTACAGCAATCCCTCCAGCTCGGCGACCGCCTGGATGCCGCGGGTGGACGCGCGGGACAGATCCAGTCCCTCCAGGTGGGGAAGGGTGCGAAGCGGGCCCAGGTCAACGGGGTGAGGCGTGGTCAGAGTCACGGCCCGCAGGGTCGGGTGGCCGGCCAGCGGGGCCAGGTCGATCGTCTTGAGATCGATGTCGAGCGTCTCGACCGGAGCCTCACGTAGCGCCGTGAGGTCGGCGGATCGGCAGCGGGACAGTTCCACCGCACGCAAGAACGGGGCCTGGCGTGCGAGTTGGAGGTCGGCTTCGCCACCTTCGGTCACCCGCAGCGTCTGGAGGTGTGTGCCTGCGCCCTTGTGCGGTTCCGGCACGTCGATCCACAGGCCGCCGTCCTCGCCGATCCGGTGGTCGCCGCGCGCGAGTGCGTCCACATGGCGGCGGAGCAGGGTCGTCACCGAGTCGGCGACATATGTGGGGCCGTGGTGGTAGTCGGGGCCGATGCGGATGACCTGCCCGGGCCGGCCCCCACTGGCCGGGTCCATGTCCACCGCGAGGTAGTTGCCGTCGGTGCCGATCACGAACGGGATCCAACCGCGCCGATCCACTGACCGCCGGACCGTCCCGGGAGGGTCGGCGTCGTGGACGAAGGGCCGGAAAGGCCGGTCTCGCCAGCCGCGCGGTGCCCAATGGCGGTCACCTCCATGCACCGCGGCCACTCCCGACGCATCCATCCACCACGACAGTCGCCCGAAGAGCCCGGCTTGCCCATCGCCGTCGGCCACGCCGTACAACGCGCGCAGGTCTGCCGGAAGCGCCACGTTCAGCCTGCCCTCCATCTCCTCCAGCCCTGCGGCGGGCGGCGGGTCGGGCAGTATGCCGGAGGGGTCGACGTCCAGCATGCCGCCAAGGAGCTCGGCTCGCCGCCTGAGGTACTCCCGCAGCAGCCGGACGGCCTCCTCCGGGTCGCCCGCCGGTGTGGGGTTCACGGGCCCGTCCTGCTCATCCCCGGGGTCGGGCGGGAGAGTTTCAGGTTCGGGCACGTACAGGAAGCCGCGTTTGGGATGGCTCACCCTGCTCACCCCGCGCCCGGTGACCGCCTCGAACCTTCCGGAGGCATCGACGGTCAGCTCGATGCTCAGGCCCTGTTCTGAGGCACCTGACACCCTGTACGCCCGGCGCAGGCCGCGCCGTAGATCCACGTCGACGGCATATTCGTCACCGGCGGCCAGCCTGTACGACACACGAGCAAGCCCGACGCCCTGCTTGTCGACAAAACCATTCACCGTCGCCCGCAGCCAGCCTTCCGGCGCCCTCCCGGCGATCTGTGTGCACATCTCACGCAGGATCTCGGAGAGCTCAGAGGTCTTCGGTCCGTCCGTCATAGGAACGCGCACTCCGTCCGGAAAGATCAACCAACGGGTAGTTCCTAGCATCCCGGCCAGACAACGGCAGACCATCCGATCAAGATGAGCGGCAGCACGACGCCCTTGATCCGATCTGCCTGAAGGTCTTCGAGGAGAAGATCGGTGGCAAGCTCGCCACCGAGGACCGGCCCGCGCTGCTGGAGGCGCTGTCGCACATCGCCGCCGGAGCCGATTCGCATCATCCGAGGGGCCCGCGCACACGCCGGGCCCCTCATTCATGCACCCGCGTTCAGTCGAGGTCGGACATGTCGAGTACGAAGCGGTAGCGGACATCGTTGCGCCGGAGACGGTCGAGAGCCTCGTTCACCAGAGCCGAAGGGAGCAGTTCGATGTCGGCGGTGATGCCCTTGTCGGCGCAGAAGGCCAGCATGGCCGCGGTCGCGGGCCGGCCTCCGCTCCCCGCGGAGCTGAGTTTCTTGCGCCCCACGAGCAGGTCCATGACCTCGACGGTGACGGGCTCCAGGTGCCCCAGGTGACTGAGCGTGCCGTCCATGGCGACGAGCCGCAGATACGGACCGAGGTCGTGGGGGGCGGAAATGGTGTCAATGACGACGTCGAACCGGTTGCGGGCCGCAGCCATCTGTTCCGGGTCCGTGGACACGATGAGCGCGTGAGCGCCGAGCCGGCGCACGTCGTCCGCCTTGCCGGGTGAACGGCTGATGACCGAGGTGTCGGCGCCGAGCGCCACGGCCATCTTGACCGCCAGATGGCCCAGCCCGCCCAACCCCGCCACGGCCACCCTGCTGCCCGGGCCCACGCCCAAGGCGCGAAGGGGTTCCCAGACGGTGATCCCGGCGCAGAGCAGAGGTGCGGCGGCGGCCGGATCCAGGCCCGCGGGAAGCGGATAGGCGAACCGGTCGCGGACCACGTACTCGCGGGAGTAGCCGCCCAGGGTGGTCGTTCCGTCCTGCCGGTCGGCACCGCCGTAGGTCAGGGTCGGAAAGGCGTGACAGTAGTTCTCCTGACCGGCCCGGCACATGGCGCACTCGCCGCAGGAATCGACGATGTTGCCGATCGCGACGGGATCACCGGCGGAGAAGCGGGTGACGCCGGATCCGGTCTCGGTCACCACGCCCGTGAACTCGTGCCCCGGCACCAGGGGAGGCCCCCCTTCGCCGTCATGGCTGCCGAGGACATGCAGATCCGTGTGGCAGACACCGCAGTAATCGACCCGGACCGCGAGGTCGTCCGGACGCAGATCACGGCGCTTCAGGGGTGTGCGCTGTAGCGTCGCCGTCGATCCGTCCAGCTGCCAGCCGACAGTGGTTCGCATAGCACTCCTTAAACAGACTGTTCTGTTTAATCAACGGTAGGGCAGTCCGGACGCACAAGCAAACCGACTGTTCTGTTTGATAGGGTCATGGGCATGGCAGACCAGGCCCTGACCGCGCGCGGAGCAGCGACCTACCAGCGCATCCTTGATGCGGCGACCGAGGAGTTCGCCCAGCAGGGGATCGCCGGGGCGCGCATCGAGCGGATCGTGGCCGCCGCACGCACCAACAAGGCGCAGCTCTACGCCTACTTCGGCAACAAGGAGAAGCTCTTCGACACGATCTTCTTCGGCTCGCTGGAGCGGATCATGAACGTCGTGCCGATCGACGCCGACGACCTCGCGGACTGGGCCGTACGCCTCTACGACGAGTACCTGCGCCGCCCGGACCTGATCAGGCTGGCCACCTGGGCGCGCCTGGAGCGCCGCCCGGCCGGTCATCTCGTCGACGACCACGACCGCATGGACGACCACAAGCTGCATGCCATCGCCGAAGCCCAAGCCGCCGGCCGGGTGCGGCAGGGAGATCCGTTCGACGTGATGGCCATGGTCATCGCCATGTCCATGGCCTGGTCACCCGTTAGCAACGTCTACGCGGCGACCGCTCAGGAGCCGGACGAGATACACGAACAGCGCCGCACCCTGCTCCGCGATTGCGTCCGGCGGGCCGTCATAGCGAACTGACTGCCCGAGGACTGTCGCGACGAAGACCTCCGGCGGGTGGAGGCACACGCCTGCCCCATGCCGAGCTGCACCGCCCCGCAGGGGGTGTACGCGAGCACTGACCAAACCGGCGAAGATCGGTCTGTGCCAAGGTGTCGCCAGGCCATCTTGGTGCACGACGATCGGAGACCATCGTGACCACGCAGACCGGTGCGGTGAACGACGCGGTGTTCGTGCACCGCGTCACCCCCCGCTTCTTCGAGATCGACAGCCAGGGCGTCATGTTCAACATGTGGTACCTGGCCCACGTCGACGAAGCGGTGGACGGCTTCTTCGAGGCCAGGGGCCTGCCGTACGCGGATTGGTCGCGGATGGGGATCGATGTGCACGTCGCACACGTCGACCTGGATTGGAAGGCCCCCATCCGCTACCACGACCGGCCGGAGGTCATAATCAGCACCGCCCGGATCGGCGGCAAGAGCTTCACCCTCGACTTCGCCTTTCAGCGTGACGGAGAGACGACCGCGACCGGCTCCATCGTCTACGTCGCGGTCGCCTCCGACGGGTCGGGAACCACGCCGCTGCCGCCCCAACTGGTCGAGGCGCTGGGAGAAGTCGCCCCGCTGACGGACCACTGAGACCCGACCGAGATCATCTGGAAAGCGATCTTGCGAGACCGGCCATCGCCTTAGGCTCCTGAGCATGCCCACCGCCCGGTCCATCATCGTCAGCTCGCCTCCCCGCGGCCAGATCCACGACTTCGACCTCGTCGTCCTCGATGGTCGACTGCTTTTCGTCGGCACCCATGACATCAGCCGTCATGCCTGTACCTGGGACCCGGCGACCGATCTGTGGACGGAGTACCCGCTCGACAACCCCTGGGGAGACGAGGAAGGGGACTACGACTACACCGAACTCACCGCGCTCGGCGCCGCGGTCGTGGACGGCCGGATCGTGATCGGCGGTGGCGGAGACCACCAGGGCTTCGCCATGTGGGACCTCCAGTCCGGCAAGGTGCGGCTGACCGCGCAGGAGGGCGGCGTGGACTCCACGGCCAGGGCCGACCTCGGGGGACGCTCAATGCTCGTCGTCGGAGGCTCGTCCTTCACGAACGTGCAACTGTGGGACCCGTCGGTCGCCGAATACGACGGCGATGAGGGGCTCGACGATTCCGGGCCCGATCGGCCTTCGCCCTATGACTTCCAGGTCGAGGTCGAGGAGTTGGCCGCAGGGTCAGGCGCCGGCAGTGCCGTCGCGGCGGGAACGCTGGGGGATCGGCCGGTCGTGGTGGCCGGCAGCCACGACGGTGGGGTGCTCGTATGGGACATCGACGCACAATGTTCCCTCGCTGAATTCGATGATCTCGACGAGACACTGACCGACTTCGCCCTGACCTCCGTGGACGGCCGCACGCGTGTCGTGGCGGCGGGCGGGCAGAACCTGCTGCTGGGCGATCCTGAAACCGGCGAGTGGGACGAGCCGCTCGCCCTCCCCGATGGCGACGTCTCCTGCCTGGACACGGGCTCGGTGATGGGCCGTCCGGTCGCCGTCACCGGCGCCAAGAACGGCACGATCTGCGTCTGGGATCTCGCCGAGCGCCGACTGCTCGGCGAGCCGTTCCGCGAATACGACAGCAAGGCGTTCGGCGTCCGCCTGGCCGAACTCGGCGGCGGCCCAGTGGTCATCGCCGCAGCCCACGTCGACTCCGTACGCGTCTGGGAACTCCCTCTCTAAACCGGCAAGACGCCCGCCACCGCTTTTGGACGGCCAGCAGCAGGCCGGACCCTGCAGGTCATCGCGCTTGCTCAGGAGCGTCGGGCGTATAGGGCGTCGCGGAGTGCGATCGCTGTTGGCGCGACCTCGATCTGGTGTCGACCCCGGACCGCCACCCAGGTCGATCTCCACGGGTCGAAGAGGAAGCCCCATCGGGGGAACTCGGCCCGCAACCGCGCGAGCCACATACCCGTGTCCACCCCGTACGACTGCGGTAATGCGGAATCGACGCGTGTGTCGCGTTCCTGGGCGTACGACTGCGGGGAGGGCGTCGCCGTACGGCCCTCAGCATCGAGTCGCGGTATCCCCGGGCCGGTCACGGTCGACTCTCGCCGGGTTCGTCGACGTGCAGGACCTTGGCGATCAGGGTGGCGGCCCGGTCGATCTGCTCGGCCGGGCACATGTACTCGCTCTCCAGCGGGGCGTCACGGGTGGGGCCGGTCCAGCACCAGTACCAGTTGAGCGATCCGCCGTCCGGGGCGATGGCGACGTACTGCGACAGACCGGGATTCATGGCTTGTCCGCGAGGGTCGTCGGTCGCCGATGCGGCCGGGTTCCAGGCCACCAACGCACTGGTCCCGATGCGTACCGCCAGGCCACGGCCCCGCAGGACCTCCGCGAGCTCCTCCAGCCGGGCCCGGATCGCCTGTTCCAGCCGGGCGACCTTTTCGTGCGGATCCATCCTTGATTCGGTCACCGCCACAGCCTCCTCGCGCGTGTATTCGTGGGGTGACCTTGAGTGAACACAGTGCGCTATGCGCGGCGACAGAGGACAATGCGGGAACAAGGCAGAACACACCTGTGGTGTTCCGAGACCTCCAGCAGAGGTGCTGCGACATGTCCGCTGATATTCGCCGGCTGCACTCCGACCGCATTCGCACGGAACGCAAAGCTCGCGGCTGGGACAAACCGGAAATGGCTCGCCGACTCGCCCGAGCGGCAGGGGTTTATGACCGACGTAGCACTCCTACAGCGCAGCGTCATAAATATTCTGCGATCCGGTCGACAGCGAATAAGCCAGACGAGGGCACTTCTTGAAGCCTCTGCAGAACTACTCGCCCTATTAACGCTGCTCGCTGGCGACGTCGGACGCTATCGCGCCGCCAGAGCATACGGTCGAACCGCATGGACTTGCGCGGAGGAAGCAGATTCAAATGCAGCACGTGCCCTTATCCTGATAGCTCAATCCAAGACGGCCCGTTGGGAGAAGGAGTTCGCCGCGGCAGCAAGCCTCGCTCGCAAGGGTGTAGAGCTCAGCCCAGACGGACCCCAGAAAGTACTCTTGGCCGTTTCGGAGGCCACGGCCCTGAAGTCTCTTGGGGACCTGAATGGAGCTAGACACGCCCTCGTAGCCGCAGACAATGCACGCGACGAGATGACTTTTTCCGGCCAGGACGCCACGGCATGGTCATGCCCGCGGGCACGACAAGCGACTTATGCGCTGCAAGTTCACCTTGGCGCCCGCGATCCCGACGCGATGCTGCGCGCGGCCAACATCGCCGATAGCGCGTGGGCAGAGGGTGACGCCTGGGTCTACGGCACCTGGGCTCAGGTCAGAATCGGCGCCGCCCTTGCGCATCTACTGAAAGACGACCCAGAAGGTTCCGCCGCCGAACTCTCATCCGTCTTCGAGATCAGTCCGGCTTTTCGAGTAGCCACCATTAGTGGACGCATGAAAGCGATAGATCGCAGTCTCACCCACCCACGTTATCGAGTCAGCGAGGCAGCCAAGGTGTTGCGAGAACAAATTCATGCGTTCTGTTCAGACTCATTGGATGCTAAGCCGCGCCAAACTTTGGAGGCTCTTTGAGTCCCCTACCAGAGAGAATGACGAACCACTGGTGGTGGCGTCCTGGCGTGCGCTCCGGCCGCCGACTTTATGTATGGCATATATTGTTCGACGGCCGACCAGAGATAGGGAAACTTGCAAAGGAATGCCAACAACGCCTCATAACTGTTCCGGGACTGGATCCTGTACCGACACCGTGGCTCCATATGACGACACAGATCGTCGGATTCGCCGATGAGATCAGCGATTCCGAGCTTGCCGATATGATCGCCTCTGTCTCCGAACGTATGCGATCAGTAACGCCGACGAGCGTCAGCCTCGGACGACCGTTGTTCCATAGCGAAGCAGTTGTTCTGGGCGCCACCCCGAGAGAAGGCTTGGACGCGGCTCGATCGGGCATCAGGCAGGCAGTCGCCGTCACTGTACGCACCAATCAGCTGGCGGACGACCCGGACTGGGTGCCACATCTGTCCGTCGCCTACAGCAACTCGGATGCTCCGGCAGCACCGGTGATCGCGGCCATGCAGCCTCCCCCGCCCCCGGTCGACGTGACAATCGACCGGATCGATCTGGTCAGCCAGGAACGCGTTGGCCACTGCTACGTCTGGGATGGCGTTGCCTCGGTCGAACTCGGTGCCGCCAGGTCAGGGGCTGAGAAGGCCCCAGTAGTAGGCCCAGGGGATGAAGGTAAATCCGGCGAGCAGGAGTAGACCGAGTTGAGCGCGGGTGGCGTTAGTGAGCGCGGTGCCGCAGCGGTGGTGCCAGACGGTGAGGGCGGTCGCACAGGTGGCGGCCACGGCGGCAAACTGCCGTCAGGCGGAGTATCAGCCAGGAGATCGACTGCCCGGCGATGACCGGGCCGATGAGATTCGCGGCCGCGAGTACCAGGAAGAAGAAGTATAGGACGCCTCCGAGGACCGTGATCGCGCCGAAGGCGGCGAGGAGGCGTACCGCTCGCCGGGTCGGGGCCGGTACGGAGGGCTCGCCGGGTGGTTGGCCGCGAATTCATGTTAGTCACGTACATGAGCGGAGGGGGCGGGCCGCGTCGGGGGCTGGAGTGCCGCGGCCAGGCCGTTCAGGCGTAGCGCCGTCCCGCCGCGCAGGTGCGGGAGATCGGCGGAGCCGTCGCCGGTGCGGGCCAGGAAGGCGACCTGTTCGGTCCAGGTCAGGTGGGTGGATTCGGCGTCGTCGGCCAGCAGAACGGTCACGAGCGACGTCCAGCGCAGTACGTCGTTGACGGTGGATTCGTAGACGTAGACGATGCGGCGGTTCGGCACGATGTCGAGGTAGCGCGATCGGTAGTCAAGGTGCTCCGGAGGCGCGTCCAGGACGGTGAAGGTGCTCTGGGCGCTCTCGCCGCCGCCGACACCGAACTCGTGGTGGTAGGTGGCTCCCGATCCGGGAAGCTTGAACCAGCGGCGTCGGAGCGCGGTGTCGGCGAAGGCGGCGAAGACGGCGGGTGGGGGCGCGTCCAGACGCCGGGAGATCGTGAAGGTTTCGTGGCGGACGTCGAGTCCGTCGGCCGGCTGCCTTGGTGCGGTGTCCTGGTTGCTCATCCGCCCCTCCGTTCGATGGGCCGCCGCAGCGGGTCTCCGTGGTTACCATCGGCAGGAAACGCAGGTCGGCCGGTATTAATCCCGCTCGCCGATACGCACTTTCACGTAAGCAACGCACGCGAAGGGCTGAATCGCATGGACGCCGTACTCCGCGCCGAATTGACCGCGCAAGGCGTGGCGCCCGACTGTGTGGAGACCATCGGACTCGTCCGCGACGTCCTGGCCCGGGTCGGCGACAAGTGGACCGTCCTGATCATCACGGAGCTGGCGTCCGGCCCGATGCGCTACACCACTCTGCACGAGAAGGTGCCCGGCATTTCCCAGCGGATGCTCAGCCACACCCTGCGCACGCTGCACCGCGACGGTCTGATCACCCGGACGGCCTTCCCCGAGGTTCCACCACGGGTCGAGTACGAGCTCACCGCGCTCGGCCGCTCCCTCGCCCAGGCCGTCGACCACCTTGTCGTCTGGATACGGACCCACCAGTCCGCCATCGTCGACAACCGCGACACCTTCGACATCGGCAACTGACGGTAGCGGCGCTTCCGCGGTTTCACCGAGCGTTCGGCACGCGGGAAGCCGCCGCAGCGGCTCAGGTGGGGGCGGGGCCGCCTGAGCGGGCGAGGGCGAGGCCGTCGAGGATGCGGTCGAGGCCGTACGCGAACTCCCGCTCGCGGAGCCGTACGGGATCCTCGTCCGCCTGTGCGGTGAACAGCGCGCCGAGGCGCGGGTGTGACCGGGTGAGTCCCTCAAGGGCGGGCTTCAGTCGCTCGGACCACTCCTCCTCGGTCTGGCCGCTGCGGGCGAGCATGGTCAGCCACGCCGCCTCGCTGCTCGTCATCCCCATGACGTAGGCGAAGACGGTGTTCATCGCGCTGTTCGCCTCGGTCAGGGAGAATCCCGCGGCCTCCAGCGTGCCGAGCAGGTCCTCCGACATGCGCATGAGGTTCGGCCCGTAGTTGGCCATCGCACCCAGCATGGAGGCGATCCACGGGTGTCGGAGGATCACGGCGCGCAGACCCTGGGCGCAGGCGGCGGTCGCCTCGCGCCATCGCTCCGCGTCGTTCATGCCGGGCGCCCGCAGCTCGCCGAAGACCTCGTCGACCGCCAGTTCGACCAGTTCGTCCTTGTTGGCGACGTGCCGGTAGAGCGAGGTCGCGCCCGCGCCGAGGCGGGTGCCGAGCTTGCGCATGCTGAGCGCCTCGACGCCTTCCGCGTCGAGCAGCCGGACGGCCTCGGCCACGATCTGCTGTCGGCTCAGCGCCGGCTGCTCGCGCTTCTCTCGGCCGGGACGGGCCCATACCGACGGGATCGGCCTGTCATCGGTGGTCACGGCGCCTCCTTCTCGTCGTTGCCAGGAGCCTAGCGCACAGCGTATGCGGACGCGCACATCGTTCTCCACTTGCGCACACCGTTCCGCTATGCGTACAGTGTTCGCCAATTAGCGCACACTGTTCGCATCGCTCGAAGGGAAGCGTGATGACTCGCCATCCACGCCGCTGGCTCATCCTGGTCGTGCTCTGCCTCAGCACGTTGGTGCTGGTCATCGACAACATGGCCCTCAACGTGGCGATCCCGTCGCTCACCGAGGACCTCGGCGCGAGCGCCCAGGACATCCAGTGGATCCTGGACTCCTACATCCTTGTGTTCGCCGGGCTGCTGCTCACGGCGGGAAGCCTGTCGGACCGGTTCGGCCGGCGGCGGATGATGGTCATCGGGTTGGCCCTCTTCGGCGGAGCCTCGCTGGCGGCGACGTTCGCGACCGGGCCCGGGCTGCTGATCGCGGCTCGGGTGCTGATGGGCGTGGGCGGCGCGCTGGTGATGCCCAGCATGCTGTCCATCCTGATCACCGTGTTCGACGAGGCGGAGCGGCCGAAGGCGATGGCCGCGTGGAGCGCCGTCGCGATGCTCGGCCTCGTGGGCGGCCCGGTCGTCGGCGGTCTGCTCGTCGCCCGGTTCGGCTGGAGCGCGGTCTTCCTGATCAACATCCCGATCGCGGCTCTGGCGATCCTCGCGGCGGTCGTCCTCATGCCGGAGTCCAAGGGCCCCTGGCGCAAGCCCGACCCGCTCGGCGCGATCCTGTCGGTCGTCGGCATGACGGCGCTCGTCTGGGCGATCATCGAACTGCCGAAGAACGGCTTCGGCCCCGCCACCATCGCCGCGGCCGCCGTCGCCGTCGCCGCGCTCACCGGCTTCGTAATCTGGGAGACCCGCACCTCCTCCCCGATGGTCCCGCTGGGCCTCTTCCGGGACCGCGACTTCACCGGCGGCAGCCTCTCCCTCACCCTCGCGGAGATCGCCAACGGCGGCCTGCTGCTCGCGGCCACCCAGTACCTGCAGTTCGTCCTCGGCTACTCGCCCATGAAGACCGGGCTGGCGTTCATCCCGCTGGCGGTCGCCGCGCTCGTGTTCAACGGCATCGGCGCGAGCCTGGGCCAGAAGCTCGGGAACCGCGTCATGGCCGCCGTCGGGCTGGTCATCACGGCGGCCGGGTTCGGCGTGCTGGCGACGGTCTCACCGGGCGACGGGTTCGCGGTGCTGGGCATCGCGCTCGCCCTGATGGGCATCGGCGGCGGGCTGGCGGTGCCGGCGGCGATCGCGGCGCTGATGGGCGCCGTCCCGGCCGAGCACGCCGGGGTCGGCTCCGCGCTGAACGACACGATCCAGCAGGCGGGCGCGGCGCTCGGCGTCGCGATCCTCGGCAGCGTCCTGTCCACCGGCTTCACCGGCGCCATGCCCAAGACGGCCCCGGATCAGGCCCGGCACTCGATCGGCGAGGCGCTCGCCGTCGCCGCCCGTACCGGGAACACCGGCCTGGCCCACACCGCCCGCGACGCCTTCGCGACCGCGATGTCCACCACCTTCACGGTCGGCGCCGCCGGTGTCCTCGCCGCGGCGGTGCTCGCCCTCCTGGTGCTCCGTGGCCGCAAGGCGGCTCCTCCGCAGGAGCAGGAGCCCGGGGCGGTGCTCGTCGCCTCCTGACACGCTTCCTCCGTCGGACCCCGCACGTCGAGTGCGGGGTCCGACCGCTTGCTAACCGCCGGTGGCGCGGAGGGCGCGGGCGCCGAGGGACCGCAGGTACGCGATGAGTTCGGGCGGCTCGTGCACGGTGAACTCGCAGCCGAGCATCGTGAGCCGCTGGGCGAGCCATTCGACGGTGTCCTCGTGGGTGCGCAGGCGGCAGCTGTCCGCGTCGATCGGCTCGACCTCGCCGAGCCGGGCCGCCGGGACCTCGTCGGCCGGCGCGCGCAGGGTGACCAGCGCCCGGTACGTCGGGACCAGCGAGTAGAGCTTGCGCGTGACGTAGGCGGCCGCGTCCTCGTCGGGCGGTCGCCGGGGTGCGTTCGGCACACCGGTCGGGCGCGGTCTCCGGACGCGGTCCATCCGGAAGATCCGCCAGTCGTCCCGACCGAGGTCGTAGGCGACGAGGTACCAGCGGCGCCCGGCGGCGACCAGACGGTACGGCTCGACCAGGCGGTCATCCTCGCCGTCCTCGCCGGCGCGCCGGTAGGCGAAGCGCAGTCCCCGACGGCTCGCGGCGGCGACGGCGACGGTCGTGAGGTCGTCCGGGTCGATCCTCGGGCCCGCCTCACCCAGCAGCGCGACCGTGGCGGCGTTCAGCGCGCCCACCCGCTGTCGCAGCCGCGACGGCAGCACCTGCTCCAGCTTCGCCAGGGCCCGCAGGGACGCCTCCTCGATGCCGCCGACCGGATGCCCGGCCGCGGTGCGCAGGGCGACCGCGATGGCCACCGCCTCTTCGTCGTCGACGAGCAGCGGCGGCATGGCCGTACCCGCGACCAGGCGGTAGCCGCCCGCCGGGCCCATCGTGGCCTCGACCGGATAGCCGAGGTCACGCAGCCGCTCGACGTCGCGGCGGACCGTACGGGGGCTGACGCCCAGGCGATCGGCGAGCTCGCTGCCCGGCCACTCGCGCGAGGTCTGCAGCAGGGACAGCAGCGTCAGCAGGCGAGCCGAGGTCACGGGCCCGGAGTCTAGGGGGTGGCCGGTGGATCTTCGTCCGGCTGCGCGGTGTCCAGAGCGCGCTACGAACAAGACCCACCGGACACCCCCCAGGCCAGGAGATCAGAGGCGGTTCCATGCGTAGGTGGGCAGGGCGTGGCTGCTTGCGATCGGTTTCCACAAGGCGATCACCTGGCGCTTGGCGGGACCGGCCTTGTCGTTGGCGGCGATGGCGTTCTTGTACGCCGCCGTCAGCGGGGCGACCCTGCCGCCACAACGTCGTGCCCGCACCCCCTGCGCCCACGCCAGGTACGCCCGATCGGCCTTAAGGGAGCTCTGGTACGCGCCGATCATCGACTGGCGGAGCCGTGATCCGTCCGGCAGCCGGTCGACTTTGAGGCCTTTCGCCTGAGAGAGCTCCTGCTGCCGATCCCGGACGACCTGCTGGAAACCGGCGACGCCCGCGGTCACGTCATCGCACGTCCGCAGGCGGGACGGCAGATGCCCGCGGGCCGTCTGCCCCGACTTGAGGACCTGGTCGACGGCGGCGGCCTGCCGCGCGGCGCCCTCGGCACCCGGCTTCTGCTGCGGGGTGTGCGCCTTGTCCGCTGATCCCCCTGTCAGGGCAACGACCAGGCCTCCGGCGAGCACGACCGCGACCAGGGCCCCTCCTCCCAGCAGCAGCACCCGGTTCCGTCCCATGCCGCCACCCGGCGAGGGCACCGCGGTTCCCCCGGCGCCCGGCGGAACGGCCTGGTCCCAGCCGCCCGGATATCCGGGCGATGGCATCGGGCCCATCCCCGGAGGGCCGAAGTTCGGCGCGGCGGCATCGTGTCCGGGCGGCATCGGACCGGGCCCCGGGGCACCGGGATTCCAAGCGACCGGGCGGTATTCGGGTGGCATCGGACCGGCCGACGAGGTGTCCAGGCGCTGCGTCGCATTACCGGGATCAGGCGTCCCTGCGCCGTCGGCTGCAGGATGCTCGGGCCGTACATTCCCAGGAGTCTCCGCGCCCACGTCCCAGACCGGAATCGGCAGTGGCTCGGTTCGCGGGTTCGTCGACGAGTCGCCGGCGAAGGGCGGCGGTGAGCCGGAGGGCTCACCCGCCGACGGGAGCAGTGCACCGCACTGGGTGCAGGCGGACCAGCCTGGGGGTACATCGATCTCGCATGCCGGGCACTTCATGCATGATCCTTACGCTTTGGCCGTTTCTCGCGGAAAGAACATTGTGCCGTTCAGTCGCGGTGAGTGGTCGCCCAGGGTCGAGAGGCCGCGGGCCCGGAGTCTAGGCCAGGATCCGACCTACATGAGGCATAGCGTCGGTCACGTCGCCGACGCGAATCGGTCGCGGCGACGGTCACGCCGTACGACGTCGTACGGCCTCCAAGACGTAGGGGACACGATGAGCGAAGAGATCCGGCCGTTCCGCATCGACGTTCCGCAGGCCGAGCTGGACGACCTGCGCGACCGCCTGGCCCGTACCCGCTGGGCCGCGCAGTTGCCGGGCGAGGGCTGGAGCCGGGGAGTGCCGGTCGCCTACCTGAAGGACCTGGCCGCGTACTGGCGCGACGGCTACGACTGGCGCGCCCACGAGGCGAGGCTGAACGCGTTCCCGCAGTTCATGACCACGATCGACGGTCAGGACGTGCACTTCCTGCACGTACGCTCGCCGCACCCGGACGCGCTCCCGCTGATCCTCACGCACGGCTGGCCGAACTCCTTCGTCGAGTTCGTCGACCTGATCGGCCCGCTGACCGACCCGGGCGCGTACGGCGGCGACCCGGCGCAGGCGTTCCACGTGGTGGTGCCGTCGGTCCCCGGCTTCGGGCTCTCGTCGGCCCCGCGGGAGACGGGCTGGGACGTCACGCGGGTGGCCCGGCTCTGGGCGGAGCTGATGGACCGCCTCGGCTACCGCCGGTACGGCGCGCAGGGCGGCGACCTCGGCGCGTACGTCGCACCGGCGTTGGCGGCGGTCGCCCCCGAGCGCGTCGTCGGGGTGCACATCGACAGCGGCCTCGGGATCCCCACCGAGGACGACCTTCCGGAGATGACCGAGGGCGAGCGGGCCTTCTTCCAGCAGGTGGGGGAATGGGCCAAAGGCGTCGACCATCACGCGCTGCTGCGCGCCGCGCCGCAGACCTTCGCCTATGGCTGGAACGACTCACCGGTCGCCCTGCTGGCCTGGCTGACGCAGAAGTTCAAGGAGTTCGGCTACGGGGTGGCCGTGCCCGAGGACGCCATCGACCGGGACCTGCTCCTGACCAATGTGAGCGTGTACTGGTTCACCGGGACCTCGGGGTCCTCCTCCTGGCCCATGTACGACAGCGAGGGGTTCGCCTGGCCGAAGGGGCAGTCCGCGGTGCCGACCGGCCTCTACAGCGGCCCGCCCGGCATCCGCCGCCTCGCCGAACGCCACAACGACATCGTCCACTGGGGCGAGAACCGCCCCGGCAGCCATCACTTCATCGCCATGGAGCTCCCCGCGGTGTTCGCCGAGGACATCAGGGAGTTCTTCGGCAAGCTCCGCTGACCCCTGCCGTCGACGGACACCGCGCCGGGCGGACGCGACCTCCCGGCGCGGTGGTCCGTCCTGCCGGCGATGAATGCGACTTCGGTGGACGTGGCCTCTCTCGGCGCGGTAGTCCGTAAGGTCATGACACGACTCATCCTCGGGCCGTTGCTGCGCCACGTCGGTGCGCGTACGGCGACGGTCTGGGTGGAGACCGATCGGCCGTGCGAGGTCCGCGTCCTGGACGCCGTGAGCCGTACGTTCACGGTCCACGGGCACCACTACGCTCTCGTGGACGTCGACGGTCTGGAGCCCGGCTCCGACGTCCCGTACGACGTGCTGCTCGACGGTGAGCGGGCGTGGCCGGAGCCCGGGGCGCCGCCCGGACGCATCCGCACCCGTGCGCCCGGCGGGGCGCGGCGGTTCGCCGTGGGGTCCTGCCGGGTCGCGCCGGCCTCGGAGGCGACGCACGGCGTCGACGCGCTGGCGGTGTGCGCGCGGCGGCTCATGGCGGGTGAGGAGCCGCCCGACGAGCTCCTGCTGATCGGCGACCAGGTGTACGCCGACGAGACGACGCCGGAGGTACGGGAGTTCATCACGGCGCGGCGTGACATCGACGCGCCGCCGTACGGCGAGATCGCCGACTTCGAGGAGTACGCCCACCTCTACCGGATGGCCTGGGGGACGGATCCGGCGGTGCGGTGGCTGCTGGCCATGGTGCCCAGCTCGATGGTCTTCGACGACCACGACATCCGCGACGACTGGAACACCTCCGAGGCCTGGCGGCGGGAGATGCGGGCCCATCCCTGGTGGGAGGGGCGGATCATCGGCGGGCTCGGCGCGTACTGGATCTACCAGCACCTCGGGAACCTGTCACCGGCGGAGCGCGCCGCCGACCCGGTCTACCAGGCGGTGCTCGCGGCCGACGGGGACGCCGGGAAGGTGGTGGACGAGTTCGCCGGGCGGGCGGACCGCGAGCCCGGCGGAGTCCGGTGGAGTTACGTCCACGACCACGGGCGGACCCGGATCGTCGTCCTGGACAGCCGGTGCGGGCGCGTGCTGGAGGAGGGCCGGCGGGCGATGCTCGGCGACGCGGAGCTCGCGTGGTTCGGCGAGCAGTGCCGCGCCGACGTCGACCATCTCATCGTCGCGACGTCCCTGCCGTTCCTGCTGCCGGGCGCGATCCACCACATGGAGGCGTGGAACGAGGCCGTCACGGGCGGCGCGTGGGGGCGCCGGGCGGCCGGGTTCGGCGAGCGGCTCCGGCAGACCCTCGACCTGGAGCACTGGCCGGCGTTCGACGCGTCGTTCCGGGCGGTGGCGGAGACCCTGCTCGACGTCGCGAACGGCCCGCGCCCGCCGGCGAGCATCACGCTGCTCTCCGGCGACGTCCACTACTCCTACCTGGCGCGGGTGCGCGGGTCCCGTACGCCGATCTCCCAGGTCGTCTGCTCGCCGCTGCGCAATCCGCTGACGGGCCCGTTCAAGCTGGCCAACCAGGTGGCCTGCCGACGGGTCGGCGACCTGCCCGCACGGGCGCTGGCCCGGCTCGCCGGCGTACGGAGACCACCGCTCGGCTGGCGGGTCACCGACGGGCCCTGGTTCGACAACGCGCTGGCGACCGTACACGTCGACGGGCGTACGGCCTCGGTGCGGTGGGAGGCCGCCGACGCCGAGGACCGGTTCCGCGAGCTCGGCCGCGCCCCGCTGTCCTGACCCGTACGGTCTCGTGCCCCCTCGCCCGGCCCGGGCGGCCGCGCGCCGTTGTCCTGGCCCGTACGGCCTGCCCCGCTCGCCCGGGCCCCGGCACCTCGGCTCTCGTGGCCGGGAGGGCCATGCCCCGTTGTCCTGACCGCCGATGGCCCCGCCGCGCTCTGACGGCCCCGGCGGGCTCAGCGGAATTGCTGGTCCGGGGCCTCGTCGGTCCTCTTCAGCAGGTCGTCGAGGAGCGCGTCGTACTCGTCCTCGGGGCGGCCGAGGTCGAGACGGCAGCGGTAGCGGATCCGCAGCAGGCCCTCGAGGGCGTCCGGGTCGGTCGACCGGGCGATGTCGGCGCCTTCGGTCGACCAGTCGTGCGCGCCGACCAGGTCGCCCTGCTCGTGCAGCAGCTCGGCGACGGCACGGAAGATCTCGGGATCCTTGGGCGCGTCGGCGCGTACCTGGTCGATCAGTGCCCGCGCCTCATCGGCACGGTCCAATTCGAACAGGGCACCGGCGAGATAGATGCGCGGGTCTCCATAGGTCTGTCCGCCGTCGTCCAGGGCGCCGCGGTAGGCCTCGGCCGCCCTGTCGTGGTCTCCCGCGTGCTGCCACTGTTCACCGGCACGCAGCAACAGGCTGGCGCGGGAAACGCCGCCTGAGACCGTGTCGGCCAACTCGACGAACCGTGTCGCCGCAGCGGCGTGATCACCGGTGCGGAGAGTCTCGAACTCGAGGTCATCGAGATCGTCTTCGGTCACATGCGTCACCTTCTAGACGCTACCCGGCGTTCCTGCTGCGAATCTGGTCATTTCGGATGATCGCCCGACCAGAAGCCGACCCGGGGGCCGGCCGGCGGCCGGCCGGAGCGAACCGGCCGGTAGAGACGTTACCGCGCTCAGCTGCGCCGCGAGCGTTCGAGCGCATCCCAGAAGCCGCGTCGCAGTGCGTGGCGTACCTCGTCGTGGAGCAGGAAGTCGATCGGCAGGGACGAACCCTGCAGTAGCCGCGCCTCCAGGTCCGACGGCATCCGCGGCTTGCGCGCCAGCACGGCCTCCAGCCAGAGGGCGGGGGCGTCCCGGGCGACCGACTCGCCGAAGTCCTGGCCCTCCTTGTGCGCCGCCTTCACGGCGTCGGCCAGCGTCGGGGTCGACTGCTGGACCGGGGCCGGCGTGATCTGCTGGGGGCCGGTGTAGGGGCCGACGGGCTGCTGGGGGTACTGCGGGCCGGTGGCGTTGGCGGGCTGCGGCCCGCTCGACGACGGGGTCGGCGGCGTCGGCGCCGCGTGCGTGGGGGTCGAGCGCAGCGGTGGGGTCGGCGTGCTCGGCTGCCCACTGCTCGAAGGGCGGCTGAGGCCGGAGGAGGTGGTGTTCGTCGAGGGGCCGAGCTGCGGCGACGGCGACGGCAACGGCGTCGCGGTGATCGGCGTGCTCGGCGGTGCGGCGCCGTGCTGCGGCGACGGCCGCAGCGGGGCCAGGGCACCGCCCGAGCCGTTGGACGCGCCGTTGGACAGCGGCGGAGTCGACGTGTCGACCCCGGCCAGCAGATTGACGTACGGCCGGAGGTGCCCGGAGCCGATCTCGATGAGGTCGTCGCACTCCTGCCGGAGCACCCGGGAGATCGTCCAGTTGCCGTCGACGGCCACGTGCACGACCGTGACGCGGACGCCGAGGTCCTGCGCGTCGGCGATGACCTGGGCGAGGTCCTCGTCACCGCTCACGATGACGGCGTCGGCGACCCCACCGTTGCGGGCCAGCGTCATGAGGTCGCGGTGGATCTCGGTGTCGACGCCCTCGCGGCGGCCCGGGCGGATCCGGGAGAGCCGGAGTTTGATGCCCGGCAGGTCGGCCAGCGCGTCGTGCTCCGGCATGCGGCGGCCCTCGACCGTCGCCTCGAACCAGTAGCAGCGCAGCAGCGGCAGGCCGGTGCGCTCCCGGGCGAGGTTGCCGAGGAGCTGGAGAATGCCTCCGAAGTCCCACGACACCGATTCGCGACGGCGGGTACCGTGCACCGCCATCGCGCCGTCGGCCAGCAGATAGCCGGCATCTACGAACAGCGCACAGCGATCCACGCGACACCGCCCCTTTCTCGGCACGAGACCCTTATCAGTGACCCACGGGTGAGCTTTCGAGCCGGCGAGCGACCTCGGGAACCACAGCGTAGTGAAGTCCGTCGTCGGCGTGGGCCGATCCAGTGATTGGCTGCTCCACGAGATTATGAGGGAAATGCGGCTTTCCGCACCCTGGCGAGGCCCCTCCTCCCGCGTGTCACCGTTGACTCGGTCGCTCGACACTGTATGACGGGGCGCGCCGCGACACGGCTGACTTGGAAAGACGGTCGAGATCGGATGCCCGATGGGCGACGGTACCACCCGCTTCTTACGCGAGGAACACCTCGCCCGCCTCCCCCGGCGGACACAGTGATCACGCCTTCGGGACAGGCGCCCCGGACCGTATCCTTCCCAACCAACCGACCCCGACCGACCTCCCGGCCCCCTGGCGTGTCGCGCGGTCAGAGCGCCTCGATCAGCTCGGTGAGGGCACGCGCCGTCGCGAGCGGATCGGCGACGGCGGCGAAGTGGCCGGCGTCGTTCACGGCGACGGTCCAGCCGCGCAGCCGGGCCTGCGCGGCCTGCCCGTCGTACGCCGCGGACGTGCGCAGATACCCACAGGGCGCGTCCGGCCAGTCCTGTGGCATGGGGAGCTCCTCCGCGAAGAAGTCCTCCCCGCGCGGTCGCAGCGTGACGCCCGCGGGCGGCTCCCAGTCGGGGAACCGCCCACCGGACCGCAGGAACTCCGCGACGTCCGGTGCGAAGGCCGTGGCCTGATCCAGCCGGCTCGTCCCGGCCGGGGGCGGCAGCTCGGCGTCGACGAAGACGTACCCGCCGACGAGGCGATGCGCCGCCCGCTGCGCCGCGCCGATCGGCGGCAGCAGCGGACCGGCCCCACTGTGCCCGACCAGCACGACCGGCGGCCGGGCACCGGCCGCGGTGATCTCCAGCGCCGCCCGCGCGACATACCGGCTCGCGTACGGCGGCCGGTCGTCGTCGGTGATCTCCGGCACGACCACGTCGTACGCGCCGAGCACGTCGGGGAGGGATCCCCAGGCGGACGCGGTGGTCAGCGGGCTGTGCAGCAGGACGAGAGTGCCGGGTGTCATGGATAGAGTTTCGCTTATGACGGATCGCGACGATCTCCTGGCCGAGATCAAGAGCAAGGCGGTCGTGCACGGCAGGGTCGTCCTGTCGTCCGGGCAGGAGGCCGACTTCTACGTCGATCTGCGCCGCGTCACCCTCGACGGGAACGCCGCGCCGCTCGTCGGACGGACGATGCTCGATCTCACCGCCGACCTCGACTACGAGGCCGTGGGCGGGCTGACGCTCGGCGCCGATCCGGTCGCCACCGCGATGCTGCACGCCGCCGCCGCGCGCGGCCGGCACCTCGACGCCTTCGTCGTCCGCAAGGCGGGCAAGGCGCACGGGCTGCAGCGGCGCGTCGAAGGCCCCGACGTCGCCGGGCGGCGCGTGCTGGCCGTGGAGGACACCTCCACGACCGGCAACTCCGTCCTGACCGCCGTTGAGGCGCTCCGTGAGGCGGGCGCCGAGGTCGTCGGCGTGGCCACCATCGTCGAGCGTGGAGCGGGGCCCCGCATCGCCGAGACGGGGCTGGACTACCGCTCGGTGTTCACCCTGGGCGACCTCGGGCTCGGCTGAGCCCGCCCGCCCTATGACCCCGGGCTCGGCCGAGCCCGTCCGTTCCGCACGGCTCGCTCGGCCGATCCCCGGCCTCTCTCACTGCTTGGCCGGGGCCTTGTAGATGTGCTCCTGCCCGCGCCGTCCCCTGGGCTGCCGCTGGCCGTTGACGGTCACGTTGACCGTGCTCGCGTCGTCGACCTTCATGATGACCCGCGTTTCGCTGAATTTTTGGGTTTCGCCCTTGACGAGCGAGCCTTGGTAGATGACGTCGGTGGCTCCCGGGCCGGCGACGAAGATCGGACACTGGGCCACGAGGCACTCGACGTCGATCTCGTTGCCGGACTGGACCCTCGGCTCCGAGCTGGCGTGCTTGCCGGGGGGCGTCACCTTGGCCTGTCCGCTGGACGACGGATCGGGCGAGGAGGACGCGGTCTTCGAAGCGTCCTTGGTGAGCGCTCCCCAGAGCGACACGCCACCGACGATCACGAGACCCAGTGCCAACGTGACGGCGAGTACCGCGATGGCGATGCGTGCGAGACCCATAGGGTCTGATCGGTGACGTCCCACAGGGGGAGGTTAGCGATAACCGGGACCGTCAGCGACGGTGACGGCCAGATGGCATCGGCGGCTTCTTGCGCTCATCCGTATCTCCCGACTTCTTGGGGCCTTTCACGATCTCCCGGATCACCGGAATCACCGAGATCAGCACGGCGACGGCGACGACGGGAAGGATGTACTTGTCGATCCCCTTGACCCGGTCGCCGAGGAAACGGCCGAGCAGGATGATCGACTCCGTCCAGACGACGCCGCCGATGATGTTGAAGACGAGGAACCGGCCCGCGGACATCTCCAGCATCCCGGCGAGCGGGTTGAGGAAGGTGCGCACGACGGGGGCGAAGCGGGCCAGCACCACGGCCTTGGCGGGGCCGAACTTGTTGAAGTAGTGCTCGGCCTTCTCCACGTGATCCTTCCGGAACAGCCGTGAATCGGGCCGATCGAACAATTTACGCCCGTACTTCGCGCCGAGGAAGTGCCCCACCTGAGCCCCCGCGACGGCGCACAACGGCGCGCCGATCATGAGCGCCGGGAGCGGCAGCGGCGAGATGCCGGAAGCGTGGGCGGCGGTCGTCGTGGTGAAGACGCCCGCGGTGACCAGCAAAGTGTCGCCGGGCAGGAAGAACCCGACGAGCAGACCGGTCTCGGCGAAGATGACGGCGAGGATCCCGATCAGTCCGAACGTCGCGATGAGGGACTTGGGATCCATGATGTTCACGGCGAGGGCCACGGGGCCGAGGGTACCGGTAGGCGTGCCATGGTCCGGGCCACAGATGTATTTCGAGATACTGGTGTCGAGACCGCCGGGAGCCACGCCCAAGGAAGGAAGAGCCATGCCGATCGCGACCCCAGAGGTATACGCGGAGATGCTCGATCGGGCAAAGCGTCAGGGCTTCGCCTACCCCGCGATCAACGTCACCTCGAGCCAGACGCTGAACGCCGCGCTGCGCGGGTTCGCCGAGGCCGAGAGCGACGGGATCATTCAGGTCTCCACCGGAGGCGCGGAGTTCCTCTCCGGCGCCACGGTGAAGGACATGGTGACGGGCGCGACGGCGCTCGCGGAGTACGCGCGCGTGGTCGCGGAGAAGTACCCGGTGCAGATCGCGCTGCACACCGACCACTGCCCCAAGGACAAGCTCGACGGCTTCATGAAGCCGCTGGTCAAGATTTCGCAGGAGCGGGTGGCGCGCGGCGAGGAGCCGCTGTTCCAGTCGCACATGTGGGACGGCTCGGCCGTGCCGCTCGAGGAGAACCTCCAGATCGCGGCGGAGCTCATCGAGGAGTGCGCCAAGGCCCGCGTCGTCATGGAGATGGAGATCGGTGTCGTCGGCGGCGAAGAGGACGGCGTCGTCGGCGAGATCAACGAGAAGCTCTACACGACGCCGGGTGACGCCCTGGCCACGGTCGAGGCCGTGGGCCTCGGCGAGAAGGGCCGCTACCTCCTCGCCGCGACGTTCGGCAACGTGCACGGCGTCTACAAGCCGGGCCACGTGAAGCTGCGGCCGGAGGTCCTGAAGGAGATCCAGGACGTCGTCGGCGAGCGCTACGGCAAGGACAAGCCCTTCGAGCTGGTCTTCCACGGCGGCTCCGGCTCCACGCTGGAGGAGATCCGGGAGGCGGTGTCGTACGGCGTCGTGAAGATGAACATCGACACCGACACCCAGTACGCCTTCACGCGGCCGGTCGCCGACCACATGTTCAAGAACTACGACGGCGTCCTGAAGGTCGACGGCGAGGTCGGCAACAAGAAGGCCTACGACCCGCGCGCGTACGGCAAGGCCGCCGAGGCGGGCATGGCCGCGCGCATCGTCGAGGCCTGCGAGCACCTGCTCTCGCAGGGCACCAAGATCAAGTAAGGCCACGGAGCGAGACGCGGGGACGGCCGGCCCGATCGGCCGTCCCCGGGTTGCTCGACGCGCCCCGACGGCAGGCCGTCCGCGCACCGCTCGACGCGACCCGGCGGCAGGCCGCCCCCGGTAGCGCTTCATTCGACCCGGCGGCAGGGCGTTCTGCGTTGCTTGACGCAACTCGGCGACCTACCCTGGATGCGTGCTCAACCGCACGTACGACGACCAGAACTGCTCGATCGCCCGGGCCCTCGAGATCGTCGGCGATCGCTGGACCCTGCTGGTGATCCGGGACGCCTTCGAGGGCATCCGCCGCTTCGACGACTTCCAGGCGAGCCTCGGCGTGGCGCGCAACGTGCTCACCGACCGGCTGAACCGCCTGTGCGAGGAGGGCATCCTCCGGCGGCGCCTCTACCAGGAGCGGCCGGAGCGCTATGAGTACCGCCTGACCCGCAAGGGCGTGGGCCTGTGGCCGGCGATGATGTCCCTGCTCCTGTGGGGCGACGAGCACTACGCCGAGAACGGCCCGCCCATGGTCCTGATCCACCGCGGCTGCACCGGTCGGCTGACCCCCGCACTGACGTGTTCGGAGTGCGGCGCGGCGCTGGGCCCGACGGACATCGACCCGCGCCCCGGCCCCGGCGCCCTGCCGACCGACCGGGCCGCCCAGCAGGCCGCCGCCTCGGGCACACCTTGATCATTTTCTCTTGATCATTTTTCGGCGAGCTGCGAACGATCCTGCTCGCGCGGGCGTCTCACCCCTTGGACACACCAACCCCCGGGCGCACGCGCGCCCGCCGACCTTCGGGGAAGTTCAGGATGCGAGACAACACTCGTCGCCGGATGCAGATCGCCGTCGTCACCGGTGCCGTCGCGGCCGGCTCGATCGCGGCCGCCATGCCCGCCATGGCCGCCACCACCAGCGCCACGCCCGCCTGCAAGGCCGCCAACCTCAAGGTCTCCCTCAACAAGCGCATCGACCCCGGCGCGGGCCAGCGGTACACCACCCTGGACTTCCGGAACACCGGAAAGAAGGCCTGCGTCCTGCGCAACGGCCTGAAGGGCTTCACCTACCTGGTCAAGGGCAAGGAGGGGGGCGCGCCCAGCGTTCCGGTCCACGCCTACGGGGACAAGGGCCTCGGTTACTCCGCCAAGCAGGCGGTCGTCCTCAAGCCCGGCAAGCACGGCAAGGTTGGCCACCTCGTCATTCACTGGAACGTCGTGTCGACGCCGCTGATCACTCCGCAGTCCCTCAGGTTCGCCCTTCCGGCCGGTGGCGGCTACACCGCCCTGCCGTGGAAGCAGCTGGTCGGCGGTGACCACCGCCTCGGCCTGGGGCGTCTCTCCGCCTGACCGTACGACCGAGGGCCGGAGGGGAGCTTCCTCTCCGGCCCGTTTTTCGGGCGAAGGGTTGCTTCACGCAACTCGCGGCTGATGCAATGGGTTTCGTGATGAAACTCAATGCCCCGACGGCACCCGGCGCGCCGGCGGTCGACGTACGGCCCTATGAGGGCGGTGACCGGGCGGGTGTCCTGGCGATGCGGCTGTCGCGGCGGAGCCTCTACCACCGGTTCTTCGCCGGCACCCCGCACGTCCCGGCGTTCTACGCCGGCACGCTCGACGGCATCGACCACGTCGACCGTGACGCGCTGGTCGCCGTGGCCGGTTCCGAGGTCGTCGGGATCGCCGAGTACACGCGCGACACCGGCCTGCCGTGGCGCGCCGACCTCGCGGTCGTGGTCGCGGACCTCTGGCAACGGCAGGGCGTCGCCACGCGGCTGATCGGGGACCTGACCGTAGCGGCCCGGCGGCACGGGATCACCGAGCTGCGCGCCGACGTGCTCGTGGGCAACCGCGCCGCGCGGGCCGCGATCCACGGCCTGTGGCCGCGTGCCCTCGCCGCCCGCGGCGACGAGGGCACCGTGATCTACCGACTGCCGATCTAAGCCAGGGCGGCGAACTGCTCGTCGGTCAGGGTCAGGCCCGCGCCGCCCATGTTCTCCTCCAGGTGCGCCACCGAGCCGGTGCCGGGGATCGGCAGGATGACCGGCGAGCGCCGGAGCAGCCAGGCCAGCGCGACCTGCGACGGCGTCGCGCCCAGCTCGTTGGCGATCTCGTCGAGATGACTGCCCGGCTTCGCGAGATCGCCCACGGCCAGCGGGAACCAGGGGATGAAGCCGATGTTCTCCCGCTCGCAGTAGTCGAGGACGTCCTCGGACTTGCGATTCGTCAGGTTGTAGAGGTTCTGGACCGTGACAATCGGAACGATCTCCCGGGCCTGCTCGATCTCCGCGACGCTGACCTCGGACAGCCCGATGTGCCGGATCTTCCCCTCGTCCCGCAGGTCGCGCAGCTCCCCGAGCTGGTCGGCGAGCGGTACCTCCGGGTCGATGCGGTGCAGCTGGAACAGGTCGATCCGCTCCAGGCCCAGTCGGCGCAGGCTCATCAGCGCCTCCTGGCGGAGGTAATCCGGCCGGCCGACCGGATGCCATTCGTCCGGCCCCGTTCGGACCAGCCCGGCCTTCGTGGCGATCGTCACGCCCTCGTACGGGTGCAGCGCCTCGCGGATCAGCTCCTCCGACACGTACGGTCCGTACGAGTTCGCGGTGTCGATGAAGTCCACGCCGAGCTCGACGGCGCGCCGCAGCACGCGGAGGGCCTCGTCGTGGTCGGGCGGCGGACCCCAGATGCCGGGCCCGGTGATCCGCATGGCGCCGAACCCGAGACGATTAACGGTCAGGTCTCCACCGATGGTGAACGTGATTTCGGTCATGCGTGCCACGCTACGCGCGGTGAAAACGACGAACTTTCCCGCCCTCCGCAATAGGAGATCGCCGCCGAATTGGGCAGGATGACCCCATGGAGCCACAGAACCTTCTCGGCGGGCCGGCCCCGACCGAGCTGCCGGACAACGAAGAAGCCCGACAGTCCCTGGAGGCCGGCGTCGACCCCTTCGAGGTCGCCGCGCGCTTCCCGGCGTACCCGGCCGCCTGGGCCGAGCTCGCCGACCGCGCCTTCGGGAAGGGCGATGTGATCGAGAGCTACGCGTACGCCCGCACCGGCTACCACCGTGGCCTCGACGCGCTCCGCCGCGCGGGATGGAAGGGTCACGGCCCGATCCCGTGGGAGCACCCGTCGAACCAGGGCTTCCTGCGCGCCCTGAACGCTCTCGCCCGGGCGGCCGCCGCGATCGGCGAGGACGACGAGGCCGAGCGCTGCCGGACGTTCCTGCGGGACTCCAGCCCCACGGCCGCCGAGGTCCTCGCCACCTGACCGGCTCCTGCCGTTTTCCTCGCGGTCATCCTGCGGGTACTCTCTGATCGCAAGAGCCCCTGTCGCTGCTGCTTGCGCCAGGGGCTTCATCGATGCCAGGGGAGAGAACTCCTATGCCGGCCATCGTGCTCGTCGGCGCCCAGTGGGGTGACGAAGGCAAAGGCAAGGCCACCGATATTCTCGGCGGCGACGTCGACTATGTCGTCCGGTATCAGGGCGGCAACAACGCGGGGCACACCGTCGTCATCGGCGACCAGTCCTACGCCCTGCATCTGCTTCCGTCAGGGGTGCTCTCCCCGGACGTCGTACCCGTGATCGGCAACGGCGTGGTGATCGACCCCGGCGTACTGCTGGAGGAGATCGACGGCCTGCGGGCGCGGGGGGTGAGCTGCGACCGGCTGCTGATCTCGGCCAACGCGCACTTGATCATGCCCCACCACAAGGCCCTCGACAAGGTGAGCGAGCGCTACCTCGGCAAGGCGCGGATCGGCACCACCGGCCGCGGCATCGGCCCGGCGTACGGCGACAAGATCGCGCGCATGGGCATCCGCGTGCAGGACCTGCTCGACACCGGCATCCTGCGGCAGAAGCTCGACCTCGCGTTGCGTGACAAGAACCAGATCCTCGCCAAGGTGTACAACCGGCGCGCCATCGAGATCGACCCGATCATCGAGGAGTACGTCGCGTACGGCGAGCGGCTGCGCCCGCACATCGCCGACACCGCCCTCGTGATCAACAAGGCGCTCGAGGAGGACAAGCTGGTCCTGCTGGAGGGTGCCCAGGGCACGCTGCTGGACGTCGACCACGGCACGTACCCCTTCGTCACCTCCTCCAGCCCGACCTCGGGCGGGGCGTGCGCGGGCTCCGGCGTCGGCCCGACCCGGATCACCAAGGTGATCGGCATCTTGAAGGCCTACACGACGCGCGTGGGCTCGGGGCCGTTCCCGACCGAGCTGCTCGACGAGACGGGCGACTGGCTGCGCACCACCGGCCACGAGTACGGCGTCACGACGGGCCGCAACCGCCGCTGCGGCTGGTTCGACGCGGTGATCGCCCGGTACGCCACGCGGGTGAACGGCGTCACCGACTACTTCCTGACCAAGCTCGACGTGCTGTCCGGTCTGGAGAAGGTTCCGGTCTGCGTGGCGTACGAGGTCGACGGCGAGCGCTGCGACGAGCTGCCGATGACGCAGACCGGGTTCCACCACGCCAAGCCGATCTATGAGGAGCTCGACGGCTGGCAGGAGGACATCTCCGAGTGCAAGACGTTCGACGATCTACCGAAGAAGGCGCAGGACTACGTCCGGGCGCTGGAGGAGATGTCGGGCGCCCAGATCAGCGCCATCGGCGTCGGCCCGGGCCGCGACCAGACGCTCCAGCTGCGCTCCCTGGTCTGACCCCACCGACTCGGCGGCCCCGGCGTTCCGGGGCCGCCGAGTCGTCTGTGACTGACTGTTCACCGACATGGTCTTTTTTCGTATCGCGCTGGCACAAGAAGATCACGGGCTGTAGCTTTGCGCTCTACATGAATTCTGTCCCGTAATGCGGCATTCTCTTCTCGCCCCGATGATCTGAGGAGCGATACATGACGGCGGTCGCGATCGCGTGCCTGACGGCCGGCCTCCTGGTCGCCGTGGTCCTGCTCGTACGCCAGCAGCAGATCACCTCCCGGCTCCGCCGGCGGACCACCGTGCTGGAGGAGACGGCACGCGTCCGCGACGAGGAGCTACGCCACTTCGTGACGGTCCGCGCGCCCGCCCTGGTGGAGTCCCTGTACGGCAAGCCCGTCGAGGTGCCCGGCCCGCGCAACCCGAGTTTCGCCACGACCTCCGCCGAACAGGGCATTCGCGCGATCATGGGGATGTTCGCCGAGCACGCCCAACGCGCGAAGGAGCGCGCCGACCAGTCGGCGAAGGCGACGCTGAAGGCGATGATGCGCGCGGTGCAGAGCCTCGCCAACGAGCAGCAGCTGACCATCTCCGGCATGCAGGACCGGCACGACGATCCGGACGTGCTCGAGGGCCTCATGAAGATCGACCACATGAACGCCCAGCTCGGACGGCGCGCCCAGGCCACCGCGGTGCTCTGCGGATCCTGGCCGGGCCAGCAGCGGTCCGCCGCCGCGCTGGTCGACGTCGTCCGCGGCGGGACCTCCCGCATCCGCGACTACCTGCGCGTCCAGGTCCCCACACAGGTCAACATCGCCGTCGTCAGCCGCGTCGTCGAGCCCGTAGTCCTCGCGGTCGCCGAGCTCCTGGACAACGCCGCCCGGCACTCCCAGCCGAACACCTCGGTCGAGGTCAACTTCCGGCAGACGCACAACGGCGTCGCCATCGTGATCGACGACGCCGGCGTCGCCATGGACCCGGAGGAACTGCAGCGGGCCGAGCGGCTCCTGTCGGGGCGTGAGTCCGTGGACATCAACCGGCTCGGCGACCCGCCCCAGGTCGGGTTCGCCGTGATCGGCGTGCTCGCCGCGCGGTACGGCTTCCGGGTCGCGGTCGACAGCCGCTCCCCGTACGGCGGGGTGCGCGCCGTGCTCTTCCTGCCGAGCGAGCTGCTCACCCAGGTCGACACCGGCCCCGTGCCCGTACGCGCCGAACCGCGGCCCGTGCTCACCGAGCCGCCTGCGGCCCCGCGGACCCCGACGGCACCGGTGTCGCCACCCGCGCGAGGAGAGCGGACGACGACAGGCCCCATGTCGCCGCCCGCGCGAGAGGAGCGGACGATGACGGGCCACGTGTCGCCACCCGCACGGGAGGAGCGGACGACGACAGCCAACGGCCTGCCGAAGCGCCGGCGCGTCACCGCCGGCGAGACCGGCACGGGCGAGCAGCCGCTCCCCTCCGCCGGGGCGCAGGCCCCCTCCACCCGGCCGGCGCGCGATATCGCCGCCGGGATGGGCGCGTGGCAGCGGGGGACCCGCGCCGGCCGTGCCACCGATTCTCCCGACTCCGAAGGGAATGTCGCCGAATGACCAAGGATCCGAACAACAGGCTCGGCTGGATGCTCGACGATGCCCTGAAGATGCCGGGGACGCGGCACGCGATCCTGCTGTCCGCCGACGGGCTCCTGATGGCCTACTCCGACCGCATCGGCCGCGACGACGCCGAACGCCACGCCGCCGGGATGTCCGGGCTGCAGTCACTGGCCCGCAACTCGGCGGAGTTCTGCGGCGACCCGCACACCACCTGGCGCCAGACCGTCTCCGAGTTCGACGGCGGATACGTCTTCCTCGTCGCCGCGGGCCCCGGCGCGTACCTCGCGGTCTCGACGACGGAGAACGTCGACATGGAGGCGATCTCGTTCCGCCTCCAGGAGCTCGTGCAGCGTCTGGGCAAGGAGCTGTCCGCCCCGCCGAGGCAGACCCCGGGCACCCCGCTATGAGCGGGCCCCGCCGTGAACGTGCGCTGGTCCGGCCGCACGTGGTGACCGGCGGGCGCGCCCGTCCGACCCGCAACATCTTCGACCTGGTCACGCTCGTGATGGCCGCCCGCTCCGAGGTCGCCGGCCTCAGCCCCGAGAAGCGGCGGGTCATGGAGCTGTGCCGGGGCGGGGCCCTCTCGGTGGCCGAGGTCGCAGGCCACCTCTCGCTGCCCGTCAGCGTGACCAAGGTCCTGCTGTCGGACCTGGTCGACAGCGGCCACATCGTCACCCGGGTCGGCGGGCCGGACACCGGCCCACCCTCCACCCGGCTTCTTCAGGAGGTGCTCGATGGACTCCGCGCTCGTCTCTGACGGCACCTATGTGCGCGACACCGTACGGACCTCGGTCAAGCTGCTGATCGTCGGTCACTTCGCCGTCGGCAAGACCACGTTCGTCGGCACGCTGTCGGAGATCCGGCCGCTGCGCACCGAGGAGCGGATGACGCAGGCCGGCGCCCTGATCGACGACCTCGCCGGGGTACCGGACAAGCAGACGACCACCGTCGCCATGGACTTCGGCCGGCTGACGCTGAGCGACGACCTCGTCCTCTACCTGTTCGGGACCCCCGGACAGCACCGGTTCACGCAGCTGTGGCACGACCTGTCGCGCGGGGCCCTCGGCGCGCTCGTGCTGGCCGACACACGGCGGCTCGAGCAGTCCTTCGACATCATGGGGTTCCTCGAGGAGCAGAACCTCCGGTACGCCGTCGCGATCAACCAGTTCGACGGCTCGCCGGCCTTCCCGGAGGAAGAGCTCCGCGAAGCCCTCGACCTGCTGCCCACCACGCCGCTCATCACCTGCGACGCGCGCGATAGGGCGTCCTCCACCCGTGCGCTGATCTCCCTCGTCGAGTACCTCGTCGACGTCGAGAAGAAAGCCGCCCGTGACGTCTGACACCACGGCGTCCTCGGCACCGGGCTGCCCCGTGCACGGCGGCCGGACACCGCTGTACGGGCCGGAGTTCGCGGCGAACCCGGCCCGGGTGTACGACGCCCTGCGCCACCACGGCCCGGTCGCCCCCGTCGAGCTGGCCCCGGGCATCCCGGCGTCCCTGGTCATCTCGTACGACGCCGCCCTCGCGGTGCTGCGCGACCCCCGCAGGTTCCCCAAGGACGCCCGCCGATGGGAGCGGACCGTCCCGCCGGACTCACCGGTCGTGCCGTTCATGAAGTACCGGCCGGCCTGCAACAAGACCGACGGCGCCGAGCACGCCCGGCTGCGCGCGGCGGTCTCCGACAGCCTGTCCCGCATCGACGTGAACACCCTTCGCGACTCCGTCGAACGCCACGCCGAGACGCTCATCCGGCGATTCGCCGTGCGGGGCGCGGCCGACCTGCGCACCGAGTACGCGCTGGTCCTGCCCCTGCTGGTGTTCAACGAGGTGCTGGGCTGCCCTCCGGAGATCGGCGACCGCATCGTCGTCGCGATGCAGGGGTTCGTCGAGAACGTCGACACGGCGAAGAGCAACCGGATCCTCCTGGAGGCCATCGGCGAGCTGGTCGCGCTCAAGCGCGCGCGGCCCGCCGACGACCTGACCACCTGGATCCTCGACCACCCGGCCCGGCTGACCGACGAAGAGGTGACCGAGCAGTTCATCCCGCTGATCGGGCTCGCCACCGAGCCGGAGCAGAACCTCATCGCCAACGGCCTGCGGCTGCTGCTGTCCGACGGCCGGTTCGCCGGTGACCTGTCCGGCGGCAGCCTGCCCATCGACGACGCGCTGGACGAGATCCTCTGGACCGACCCGCCGATCGCCAACTGGGCGATCAGCTACCCCGTGGAGGACATCGAGTTCCAGGGCGTACGGCTGCCGGCCGACCAGCCCGTCGTCATCGGGTTCGCCGCCGCCAACACCGATCCGTCGACCGCGTCCGCGAACCGGACGGGCAACCGCGCCCACCTGGCCTGGGGCGCGGGCCCGCACACGTGCCCGGTCCAGGGGCAGGCGCGCATGATCGCCTCGGTCGCCATGGAGAAGCTGCTCGACGCGCTGCCGGACATGGAGCTGGCCGTCCCCGCCCGCCAACTGGAGTGGCGGCCCGGCTTCGCGCAGCGGGCGCTGAAGTCCCTGCCCGTACGGTTCCCACCCGTCCAGGCACCGCCGCGCCCGACCGGCTCCGCCGCCGACCCGGTCCAGGCCGCCTGGCAGAGTGCTCCGGGGCACGGACTGCGGCAAGAGAGCCCCGCGCCCGCACCGGCATGGGGTCCCTCTTCGCCCGCCCCGCCCGTGGACCCGTACGCGCCCGCTGCGGCAGGGGGACCACACACGCCGCCTCCGGCAGAGGACCCGTACGCGCCGACTCCGGCCGGGAACCCGCACACGCCGGCAGGGGATCCGTACGCGCCGGCTCCGGCTGGGAGCCCGCACACGTCGGCTCCGGCCGGGAACTCGCACGCGTCGGGTCCGCGGCCCTCCGCCGCACCGGATCGCCGGCGCAGCCCCCTGAGCCGCTGGTGGCGCGGGGAATGACCCGCCTCACCGCCGTGGCCGGGCGGCGCCGCCTCACCTGAGCGACGGGAGCCGGACCGTCACCGCGAGGCCGCCGCCCGCCCTGGGGGCGGCGGTCACGGTGCCGTGGTGGGCGGTCGCGATGGCACGGACGATCGACAGGCCCAATCCGGTACCCCGGTCGGAGCGCACCCGGTCGCTCCGGAGGCGCCGGAACGGCTCGAACAGCGTCTCCACCTCGTACGCGGGGATCACCGGGCCTGTGTTCGCGACGACCAGTTCGACGCCGCCCTCGCACCGGCGGGTCGTCGACCACACCTCGCCGCCGTCGACGTTGTACCGGATCGCGTTCTCGACCAGGTTCTGGACGAGCCGTTCCACCAGGACCGGGTCGCCCTCGGTCGGCGCGCGGCCGACCTCGCGGTGCACGGTCAGGCCCCGGCCTTCCAGCTCGGCCCTGGCCTGGTCCAGGACGTGCTCCGCCACGTCGGCGAGGTCGAGCGGTGCGGTGTCGACGACGGTGTTCTCGCTGCCGGCGAGGGTGAGCAGCCCTTCGATGAGCCGTTCGTGCCGATCGCCGACGACGAGCAGCGACTCGCCCAGCCGCTTCACGTCGTCGCTGGCGTCGGGGCGGCGTACGGCGACGTCGATGAGGGTCCGGTTGATGGCCAGGGGCGTGCGCAGCTCGTGGGAGGCGTTGTCGACGAACCGCCGCTGCCCCTCGAAGGCGCGGGCGAGCCGCTCCAGCATGGTGTCGAACGTGTCGGCCAGTTCCTTCACGTCGTCGCGCGGCCCGGCGTAGGCGATCCGCTCGGTGAGATTACGGCTGTGCGCCACCCGCCGGGCGGTCTCGGTGATCTTGTGGAGGGGGCGCAGCGCCCGACCGGCGAAGATCCAGCCGAGTCCGAGCGCGGCCGTGCCCACGGCGGCGAGCGCGATGCCACCCTGCGTCAGCAGCGAGTTGAGCGTCTGCCGCGCCGACGTCTCCTTCGCCTTCACGAGCATGCCCTGGGTCTGGCTGGCCGTGTACATCACGTCAGGTGGCGGCACGCCCGGGATGGTCACGGCGCGAGACGTCTTCCCCTGAACCACGTCGTTGGTGCCGGGAGCGGCCCTGCCGCCCTGGATGGCGGTGACGCTCGCGGCCCGGTGCTGGATGTTGTTCTTGACGAGGAAGTAGGTCAGCGTCAGCAGCACGAGGCCGCCGACCAGGAACAGCCCGCCGTACAGCAGGGTGAGCCGGACGCGGATGGTCGGCTCGGGCCTCCGGGTGATCGTCGTCATGCGATTCGGTACCCCACTCCCGGGACGGTCTCGATGACGGGCGGATCGCCGAGCTTGCGGCGGAGCTTCATCAGCGTCACCCGTACGGTGTTGGTGAACGGGTCGGTGTGCTCGTCCCACACCTTCTCCAGGAGCCGCTCCGCCGAGACGACCGCGCCGTCCGCGCGCAGCAGCTCGGCCAGCAGACCGAACTCCTTGCGCGCCAGGTGCACGTAGCGGCCGTCCCGGTAGGCCTCCCGGCGGGCGGGGTCGAGCCGGATCCCGGCGCGCTCCAGGGTCGGCGGGTCGGCCGGCCGTGCCCGCCGGCCCAGCGCGTGGATCCGGGCCACCAGTTCCTCGAACGCGAACGGCTTGATCAGGTAGTCGTCCGCGCCGATCCCGAGTCCCTCGACCCGCGCGCGTACGGTGGCGGCGGCGGTGAGCATCAGCACCCGGACGGCCGCCCCGGACTCCACGACCGCGCGGCAGACGTCGTCGCCGTGCACGACCGGCAGGTCGCGGTCGAGCACGAGCACGTCGTAGTCGTTGACGCCGAGGAGTTCGAGCGCGGCGTCCCCGTCATAGGCCACGTCGACGGCCAGGGCCTCCGCCCGCAGCCCCTCGGCTATCGAGTCGGCGAGCATCCGCTCGTCCTCGGCGATGAGTACGCGCACCGTTCCCGTCCATGCCTCGTTAAGCGACCGTTCCGGCACAGCGTGCGGCATGGGGCATAACGCCGACGTAACCAGAACCGGTTACGCCCGGGTTATCGGCCGATGACTTGACTCCTCGCAGTTCGCCGGGGTCCGCCCGGCGGAGTTGCGAGGAGACGATCGATGCGACGAAAGGCGGTCGCGGCGCTCATCCTGGCGCCCGCGCTCACCCTCGGGTCGGCGGCCTGCGGGACCGGCCACAAGAAGGTCGATGCCAAGGCGAGCGCGGCCAGTGACGTGCAGAAGATGCGCGCCTACGCCAAGTGCATGCGGGAGAACGGCGTGGACATGGCCGACCCGGAGACGGACGGAAACGGTGGCATCCGGATTCGTGCCAAGGGCCCCGCGAACGGCGGCAGCGCCAAGCCCGCGATGGGCGACGACAAGACGATGAAGGCCGCCCAGGCCAAGTGCGGCCACCTGATGCCGAACGGCGGCAAGCCGATCAAACCCAAGCCGGAGGAACTGGCGAAGATGCGCGCCTACGCGAAGTGCATGCGCCAGCACGGCGTCAACATGCCCGACCCGAACTCCGACGGCGGCATCACGGTCAAGAGCGGCGGCGGGAAGAGCAACAACGTCGGCGCCGGTGACGTGAACCCGGACAGCCAGGCGTTCAAGGATGCCGACAAGGCCTGCGCGAACTATCGGCCCGGCGGTAGCCGGTCCCTCACACGGAGCGCGAATTGAGCAGGGCCCGCGCCGCGGTCCTGAGCGGCGTCGGCGTGGTCCTGGTCGGCGTCGCGGGCCTGGCGGCGGCCGGCCTGGGCGGCGGGGGCGGCACGCCCACCGGGCGCAGCACCCTGCCGCCCGCGACCGCGCGGATCGAACGGACCACGCTGGTGGAGACCCAGAAGGTGGACGGCACGCTCGGCTACGGCACGACGGGCACGGCGGCCGGTGCGGGCGGTCGCGGCGTCCTGACGTGGCTGGCCGCACCCGGCACGGTGGTGTCCCGGGGCCGGCCCGCCTACCGGGTGGACGACCACCCGGTGCCGCTGCTGTACGGGTCGCTGCCGATCTACCGGACCCTCGCCGACGGCACCAAGGGCCGGGACGTCCTGCAGTTCGAGCGGAACCTCCAGGCCCTGGGCTACACCGGCTTCACGGTCGACAAGACCTACACCGCCGCCACCGCCGCCGCGGTGAAACGCTGGCAGAAGGACCTCGGCCTCGATCAGACGGGCCGGATCGCACCCGGATCCGTGCTGGTCGCACCCGGGGAGATCCGGGTCGCCGAGCGGAAGGCGCAGATCGGTGACCGGCCGAGCGGCCCGGTGCTCACCTACACCGGCACCACCCGGGAGGTGAGCATCGCCCTCGATGTGCAGTACCAGCGGCTCGCCAAGAAGGGCGCCAAGGTGTCGATCGAACTGCCCGGCGGAGGCACCACCAAGGGCCGGATCACCAAGGTCGGCAAGGTCGCCACGGCAGGACACGGCGACACCCCCACCACCGTCGCGGTGACCGCCGCCGTCGACGACCAGGGGACGCTGGGCTCCTTCGACAAGGCGCCGGTGGCGGTCTACCTGACCAGCGAACGGCACGCCAACGTCCTCGCCGTGCCGATCGAGGCGCTGCTCGCCCAGCCCGAAGGCGGCTATGGCGTGCAGGTCGTCGAAGGCGGGCACGTCCGTACGGTTCCCGTGGAGACCGGCGCGTTCACCGAGGGCAAGGTGGAGATCTCCGGGTCCGGCCTGGCGGAGGGCATGAGCGTGGGGGTGCCGAAGTGAGCGAGCCGGTCGTGGAGCTCCGCGAGGTCCGCAAGGAGTACCCGGGCGACGTCACGGCGCTGGACGGGGTGACGCTGACGGTCGAGGCCGGGGAGCTCGCCGCGATCGTCGGGCCGTCCGGCTCCGGCAAGTCGACGTTGCTGCACCTCATCGGGACGCTGGACCGGCCCAGCGGCGGCACGGTGCGCATCGAGGGCCGCGACGTGTCATCGCTGCCGGATCGACGGCTCTCGGCGCTGCGCGCCCGGCGGATCGGGTTCGTCTTCCAGCAGTTCCACCTCGCCGCCGGGGTCAGCGCGCTGGACAACGTCGCCGACGGCCTCCTGTACGCCGGCGTCCCCCCGGCGGAACGCCGCCGCCGGGCGCGCCTCGCCCTCGAACGGGTCGGGCTGGCCCACCGCCTCGGCCACCGGCCGCACCAGCTGTCCGGCGGTGAGAAGCAGCGCGTGGCGATCGCCCGCGCGGTGGTCGGCGAACCCGCGATGCTGCTGGCCGACGAGCCGACCGGCGCGCTGGACACCGCCTCCGGCGCCGGGGTGATCGACCTGCTCCGGGAGCTGGCCGAAGGCGGCACCACGGTCATCGTGATCACGCATGACCGCGACATCGCCGCGACGCTGCCCCGCCAGATCCGGATGCTCGACGGCCGGGTCGTCCAGGACGACGCACGAGAGGAGGCCACGCGATGAGGCGCACGCGAGACGAGAGCGATGAACCGGCCAGGCTGGGGCCCCGGGACGTGGTCCGGGTCGGCGCGGCAGGGCTGCGCGCCCGCCCGTTGCGGGTGTTCCTGTCCGCCCTGGGCATCGCGATCGGCATCGCCGCGATGATCGGCGTGGTCGGCATCTCGGCCTCCAGCCGGGCGCAGCTCCAGGCCACGTTGGACCGGCTGGGCACCAACATGCTGACCGTGGCACCCGGCAAGGACCTCTTCGGCTCCGACGCGGAACTCCCCAAGGAGTCGGTCGCGATGATCGGCCGAGTGGCCGACGTGATCTCCGCGTCCGCCACCGGCAAGGTCTCCGACACGAACGTCTACCGCAACGATCGCATCGACGCGGGGGAGACCGGCGGCATCAGCGTGCTGGCGGCCCGCCTCGACCTGCCCCGTACGGCCGGTCTGCGGATGGCGGCCGGGACCTGGCTCAACGCGGCCACGAGCCGGTACCCGGCCGTCGTGCTGGGCTCGGACGCGGCGGACGCGCTCGGCGTCGCGCAGCCGGGCGTCCAGGTCTGGCTCGGTTCGCAGTGGTTCACCGTCGTCGGCATCATGGAGCCGGCGGAGCTCACGCCGGAGCTGAACTCCGCCGCGCTGGTCGGCTGGGACGCGGCGGTCTCCCGGCTCGGCTTCGACGGCCACCCCACCACCGTCTACACGCGGGCCAAGAAGGAGTCGGTCGAGCGCGTACGGGACCTGCTCGCCGCCACCGCCAACCCGGAGGCGCCGACCGAGGTCGAGGTCAGCCGCCCGTCGGACGCGCTCGCCGCCCAGAACGCCAGCGACAAGGCGTTCACCGGGCTCCTGCTGGGTCTGGGCGCGGTGGCTCTCCTGGTCGGCGGCGTCGGGGTGGCGAACACGATGGTGATCTCGGTCCTGGAACGCCGTGCCGAGATCGGCCTGCGGCGTTCCCTCGGCGCGACCCGCGGGCAGATCAGGGCACAGTTCCTCACCGAGTCGCAGCTGCTCGCGGCGCTCGGCGGCGTGGGCGGCGTGACGCTCGGCATCCTCGTCACGGCGGTCTTCGCGGTGTCGCAGGGCTGGCCGACGGTGGTCCCGCCGTGGGCGATGGCCGGCGGGGTCGGCGCCACGCTCGTCATCGGCGGCATCGCCGGCCTGTACCCGGCGATCCGCGCGGCCCGGCTCTCCCCCACCGAGGCCCTCGCCGCCCCATGACCCTCGCCCGCGGCAGGAGGAGCCGAAGCACCCCACCCCGAGCTCGAGTCCCCCGCAGCCGTACGGAACGCTCGGTGAACGCGATCACAGATCGGGGGCGAACGCCGCAGGCCACCTCCCGGTTCGCGCGTTCGCCGAGCCTTCGCTCCAGCCGAGGCGCCAAGGCGTCGAAACGGGCCCGTACGCTGTGGCGGGTGGAGATCCAGGGACACCGCGGGGCGCGGGGACTGTGGCCGGAGAACACCCTTCCGGGGTTCGCGAGAACGCTCGAGCTGGGCGTCGACGTGCTGGAGCTGGACGTCGCGCTCACCGCGGACGGCGTCCCGGTGCTCCATCACGACCAGTCGCTGAACGGCGGGGTCGTACGGGACCGGGGGCCGTGCCGGCCGCGTGACCCGATGTTCCCGTACGTCGGCAGGCCGATCGGGGAGCTGACGCTCGCGCAGATCAAGACGCTCGACGCGGGGATCCAGAACAAGCGGTTCGCGTCGACGCAGACGCCGATCCCCGGCGCCGAGGTGCCGACGCTGGCGGAGGTGTGCGAGCTGGTCGCCCCGCACGACGTACGGCTGGCGGTGGAGATCAAGACCGATCCGTCCTGGCCGGACGTCGAGACCATCACGGTCGCGGCGGTGAAGGTGCTGGAGTCGTACGGGCTGACGGAGCGGTCGCGGCTGCTGGCGTTCGACTGGCGGGTCCTGGCGGTGGCGGGGGAGCTCCTGCCCGGCGGGCAGCGGGTGGCGCTGGTCGAGCCGGACACGCTCGACGCGTCGTGGCTGGCCGGGCGGGATCCGGCGGGCGGTCTGGCCGCCGCCGCGGCCGATGCCGGGGCGACCATGATCTCCCCGAAGCGGGTCATGGTCATCCCGGAACTGGTCGCGGCGGCGCACGCCCGGGACCTGCGCGTCGTCCCGTGGACCGTCAACGACCCGGTCGAGATGGCGCGGCACATCGCGTTCGGCGTGGACGCGATCGTGACCGACTACCCCGACCGGCTCCGTACGGTGCTCGGACGCTGAGCAGCGGAGGCCCGGCCTGTTCGAGCGCCGGGTCTCAGAGCCAGCCGTTGCGGCGGAAGCCCCGGTAGAGGATGAGACAGGAGCCGACGATGATGCCGAGGGCGAGCGCGTAGCCGTACTTCCAGTGCAGCTCCGGCATGAACTTGAAGTTCATGCCGTACACGCCGGTGATCGCCGTCGGCATCGCGAGGATCGCCGCCCAGGCGGAGATCTTGCGCATGTCGTGGTTGTCGGTGACGGTCACCTGGGTGAGGTGCGCCTGGAGGATCGGGGTGAGAAGCTCGTCGCAGGACTCGACCTGCTCGCGTACGCGGGCGAGGTGGTCGTCGACGTCGCGGAAGTACTCCCGGATCTCGGTCGGCACGAAGCGGCGGGCGGCCAGGTTGCGCACCGGGCCGGCGAGGGGGCCGACGGCCCGCTTGAGCTGGATGACCTCGCGCTTCAACCGGTAGATGCGCTCGGCCTGGTTGGTGGCGTCGGCGGAGAAGACGTTCTCTTCGACCTCGTCGATGTCCTGCTGGACGGCGTCGCCGACGGAGATGTAGTCGTCCACGACCCGGTCGATGATCGCGTGCAGGACCGCGGCGGGACCGAGCGCGAGCCGCTCCGGTGCCTTCTCGAGGCGGCGCCGGACCGGGGCGAGCTCGCCGTGCGCACCGTGCCGTACGGTGACGATGAAGTCGGGCCCGCAGAAGATCATGATCTCGCCGGTGTGCACGGTCTCCGTGCCGCCGCGCTCGACGTACCCGACGGTCTTCATGACGACGAACTGCACGTCGTCGTAGCGCTCCAGTTTGGGCCGCTGGTGGGCGTGGACGGCGTCCTCGACGGCGAGCGGGTGCAGGCCGAACACCTCCGCCAGCCGTTCGAGCTCGGCGGCGTCGGGCTCGTGCAGCCCCACCCAGACGAAGCCGGCGCGCGGCTCGGCGCCTTCGTCCTCGGGACCGCGGACGAGCTCGACGGCGTCGGCGAGACTGTCGGTGTCGACGCGCTTCCCGTCGACGTACGCGGCCCAGTCGATGAGCGCGGACCGCTGGGTGATCGACTCACCGGCCGCGATGCGACCGGGACGGGCGAGCGGCTTGAACAGGACGCGGGTGGCGCGTCCGGGGCGAACCCTGGTCATGGCCATGGGGGACTCCGTTCCCTGGCCCGGCCCCACGCGCGGCAGCGCGCGTCAACCCGGATCAGAGCGGGGAGCGCGCGCCGGAGGCGGCCGGACGCCGAGTAGAGATGGTCGGACTGTGAGGAGGCTCGGCGTTACTGCAAGGATCGCCAGGACTCATTCCAACCACCTCCTTGGGTCGTCGGCGTCTCAGAGTGAGGCTCTGAAGGCTACACCGGGAATTAAGGACGCCCGAGCACGGTGGGCGGTTCACAGGTTTCCCGGATTCTTTTCAAGGATCACCGGAGCAGGGTCTGATCAGGTCAACGCGGCGCGGGCGTCCGTGCTTCCCGCACCGGCTTGGAAACCGGAGACCTGGATAGGCTTTGCGACGTGCGAGTCCTCGTTCTCGGCTCGGGCGGGCGCGAACACGCGCTGGTCCGTTCCCTCTCCCGCGACCCTGACGTCACCGCGCTGCACTGCGCGCCCGGCAACGCCGGCACCGCAGCGCTCGCGGACAACCATGTCCTGGATCCGACCGATCCGGTCGCCGTGGTCGAGCTCGCGCAGCGCCTCACGGCGCAGCTCGTGGTGATCGGGCCGGAGGCTCCGCTGGTCGCGGGCGTCGGCGACGCCCTGCGCCAGGCCGGGTTCCTGTGCTTCGGCCCGGACGCCGCGGCCGCGCGGATCGAGGGTTCCAAGGCGTTCGCCAAGGAGATCATGCAGGCGGCCGGCGTCCCGACCGCCGACGCCCGCGTCTGCGATGGCTCCGGCGAGGTCCGCGAGGCACTGGACGCGTTCGGCCCGCCGTACGTGGTGAAGGACGACGGCCTGGCCGCCGGCAAGGGCGTCGTCGTCACCGAGGACCGCGCGGAGGCCGAGCGGCACGCCGCCGAGTGCGAGCGCGTCGTCATCGAGGAGTACCTCGACGGGCCCGAGGTCTCGCTGTTCGCGCTGACCGACGGCACCACCGTCGTGCCGCTGCTGCCGGCCCAGGATTTCAAGCGCGCCCACGACGACGACAAGGGGCCGAACACCGGCGGCATGGGGGCCTACACCCCGCTGTCCTGGGCCCCCGCGGGCCTGGTCGACGAGGTCGTGCGCACGGTCGTCCAGCCGACGGTGGACGAGCTGCGCCGCCGGGAGACGCCGTACACCGGCGTGCTGTACGCCGGGCTCGCGCTGACGTCGAAGGGCGTCCGGGTGATCGAGTTCAACGCCCGGTTCGGCGACCCGGAGACCCAGGTCGTGCTCGACCGGCTGGCCACCCCGCTGGGCGGGCTGCTGCAGGCCTGCGCGGTCGGGGGGCTGGGCTCCGCGCCGGCGCTGGAGTGGCGGCCGGGCGCGGCGGTCACCGTGGTGATCGCGGCGGAGAACTACCCGGGCAAGCCCGTCACCGGCGACCCCATCGCCGGCGTCGAGGAGGCCGAGGCGGTCGAGGGCGCGTACGTCCTGCACGCCGGCACCAAGCTGCGCGAGGGGCTGCCGGTCTCGGCCGGCGGGCGGGTGCTGAACGTCGTCGGCACCGGCCCCGACATCGCCGCCGCCCGCGCGGCCGCCTACACCGCCGCGGAGCGGATCCGGCTGCGCGGCGCCCACTACCGTACGGACATCGCGGCGAAGGTCTGACCGGCCGCCATGGAGGTTCAGAGCGGCGATCCGGCCTCGGTGCGGGAGGAGTCCGAGGACGGCTACCGGGTCACCACCCTGGAGCTCTTCTTCGACCTGGTCTTCGTCTTCACGATCACTCAGCTGACCTCCGTCCTGGTACACGAGCTGTCGCCGCTCGGGCTGCTGCGCGTCGTGGTGCTGTTCGGCGTGCTGTGGTGGATCTACTCCGGGTACGCCTGGCTGACGAACACCGTCGCGCCCACCACGACGGGCCGGCGGCTGCTGCTGCTCGTGGGCATGGCGGGATTCCTGATCATGGCGCTCGCCACGCCGCGGGCCTTCGACGGCGGCGGTGTGGCCTGGGGGCTGGGCTACCTCATCGTGGTCGTCGTGCACGGCAGCCTGTACGTCCAGGCCAACCGCAACTTCTGGCGGGTGCTGCCCGCCAACGTCATGGCGGCGGCCCTGGTGATCGGCGCCGGGCTGCTGTCCGGCGCCTGGACGTACGCGCTGTGGATCGCGGCGGTGCTCGTGCCGATCGTCATGCCGTACATCGTGCCGCCGGGCGGCCTGTTCACGCTGCGGGCCGCGCACATCGTCGAGCGGCACGGCCTGCTGGTCCTGATCACGCTCGGCGAGTCGGTCGTGGCGATCGGGATCGGCCTGCCGGACGAGCCGCTCACCGTGGGCACGACGCTCGCGGCGGTGCTCGGCCTGGCTCTCGTCGCCGCGCTGTGGTGGACGTACTTCGCCGAGGACGACGTACGGGCCGAGCACGCCCTGACAGCGATGGACGACGCGCGCCGCGTCGGCGCGATCATAAACGGCTACTTCTACGCCCACATCCCGGTGATGATCGGGGTGGTCGCGGCGGCGGCAGGTGTGAAGAAGGCGATGGGCCATGCCGCGGAGCCGCTGCACACGGGGCCGGCGATCGCCCTCGGGGCGGGCGTCGCGGCCTACCTCGTGGGCGACGCCGCGTTCCGCCGGGCGCTGCGGATCGGCTCTCCGGCACCCCGGATCGGCGCGGCGGTGCTGTGCCTGGCCGCGATCGCCCTCGGCGTCCAGGTCGCCGCCGAGGCCGAGCTGATCGCCCTCGTCCTCCTCGTCGTGGCGGCGCTCATCGTCGAACGGCGGCTCTCGCCGACCCCCGAGGAAGCCGCCGGGCGTCCGGTCTGACGGTGTCCCGCCCGCGAACGCCGTCAGAACAATGAAGATCGCCCTCCCGGGCCGGAGAAGTTGATCTAGGATCCCAAACGATCTTGGTCACCCGGGAAGGGAAGGTCATGCGCCGATCAGTCGGACTCGCCCTCGCCACACTCCTCATGACGGCCGGTGCCGCCGGGACGGCCCAGGCCGCCGCCCCGGCCCGCGAACCGGTCGCCCGAACCGCCGCCGCGACCACGCAGGCCGCCGCGCTGACCCGGCTGCACGCCACGTCCTCGCACGCCTTCGTCGACTCCGCCGGCACCACGCACCTGCTGATCGGCCCGAACGTCCAGCCGATCTGGGACGCGGACAGCACGGACACCTGGGGCCAGTCGACGTACGACTCGATCAAGGCCAAGGGCTTCACGGCGGTCCGCATGGTCCTGTTCTGGGACATGTTCCAGCCGACCGAGGCGGCGTGGAACGAGACGGCGTTCACCACCCTCTCGACGGCGGTCGACCGGGCGAAGGCCGCCGGCCTGTACGTCATCCTCGACACCATCCACATGTCCGGCCAGCCCGACGGCCTGGGGCACGCGCCGAGCTGGGCCTGGGACCCGGATGGGGACGGCAACATGAATTACGCCGACGGCCTGGCCGCGGTCGTCGACAACGGGCTGGGCTTCCTGCAGACCATCGCGAACCGCTACAAGGACGAGACGGCGATCGCGGCGTACGACCCGGTCAACGAGCCGTACCGCTCGTCCACCCAGTCCGCGAGCCTGCTGTCCGACTACACCAAGATCGTGAACGCGATCCGCGCCACGGACAGCACCACCAGCATCATGCTGGAGCCGTCGTACGGCGACTCGAAGGTGCCCACCTCGTCGTTCTCGTCGTTCACGCCGACCAGCCGCAGCAACCTCATCTGGTCGTTCCACGACTACTACAACGGCGACCCGAACAGCGCCAACACCAACGGCTACGACTCCAGCGGCCTCGGCCAGAACCCGAACCCCTCCGACGGCACCACCGGCTACAACTCGGCCAACAAGGCGGCGCTCGCCTCGCACCTGCAGGTCCAGCTCGACATGGCCAAGGCGGAGAGCCTGCCGGTGTGGATCGGGGAGTTCGGCATCGGCAACGGCCTCACCGGCCACGACCAGTACATCAAGGACAAGGTCGCGCTCTACAAGTCCAAGGGCCTCGACTACGCCTGGTGGGAGTACTCCTCCAACAACGGGAGCGGGCCGTTCAGCATGGTCGACGCGAACGAGAACTGGCGGTCCTGGGTGAGCTACCTGTTCTGACGCCTGGGACACTGGGAGGGTGATCGAGCGCTACACCCTTCCGGAGATGGGCCGCGTCTGGAGCGACGCGCACAAGTACGAGCTGTGGTGCCGGGTCGAGACCCTGGTGCTCGAGGCACACGCCAAGGCGGGCACCGTCCCGGCGGACGTCGTCGAGCCGGTGCGCGCCGCTCCACCGCCGACGCCCGAGCGCGTCGCCGAGATCGAGGCGACGACGCAGCACGACGTGATCGCGTTCCTGTCCGCGTGGGCCGACAACACCAAGCCTCGTGAGGCCGCGGCCTACGTGCACTTCGGCATGACGTCCTCGGACCTGCTCGACACGGCCCTCGCCGTCCAGCTCGCCGAGGCCACCGACATCCTCCTCGCCAAGGCCGACGCGCTGGTCGCGGCGCTGCGCGACCACGGTCTCGCGCACCGCGGCACCCTGCGCGTCGGCCGGACGCACGGCATCCACGGCGAACCCGACGTCTGGGGACACCGGGTCGCCGACTTCGCGTTCGCGATGGCCCGCTCCCGCGACCGCCTCCGGCGGGCCCGGGCTGCTGTCGGCGTCTGCGCCATCTCCGGCGCCGTCGGCACCTACTCCAACATCGACCCCGAGGTCGAGCGGTACGTCGCCGCCGAGCTGGGCCTGACCCCGGCGGACGTGTCGACCCAGGTGGTGATCCGCGACGGCATCAGCGAGTGGGTCTCCACCCTGGCGATCATGTCCACGGTGTGCGAGGCGATCGCGCTGGAGGTACGGCACGGCCAGCGCACCGAGGTGCGGGAGCTGTGGGAGCCGTTCGGGAAGGGCCAGAAGGGCTCCTCCGCGATGCCGCACAAGAAGAACCCGATCATCTCCGAGCGGCTCGCCGGCCTCGCCCGGATCGTCCGCGCCCAGGTGACCCCGGTGATGGAGGGCATCCCGCTGTGGCACGAGCGGGACATCTCCCACTCCTCCACCGAGCGCATCGCCCTGCCCGACGCCTCGATCGCGCTCGACTACATGCTCAACCTCACGCACCGCCTCGTCACCGGCCTCGTCGTCGACAAGGAGCGAATGCTCGCCAACCTGGAGTCCACCGGCGGCCTGATCTACACCAGCACCGTCCTGCTCGAGCTGGTGAACGCCGGGATGTCCCGCGACGACGAGGCGTACCCGCTCGTGCAGAAGGCCGCGATGGAGACCTGGGAGACCGGGACGCCGTTCCGCGAGACGCTGCGCCGGCACGCGGCCGAGGCCGGGCTGACCCTCGACGAGGCGCGGCTCGACGAGGTCTGCCGGCCCGAGCGCTACGTCGAGCGCCTCGCCGGAGTCTTCGAGCGCCTCGCCGCCCTCAGCTGACCCTCGGACGGCGGTGAGATCATGGAGGCGAGGGAAGGGAGCGTCCATGTCGGTCGTCGTCCGTGAGCTGAACGTCTACCCGTTGAAGAGCGGCGGCGGCACGCCGTTGAGCAGTGCCGAGCTGCTGCCGGAGGGGTTCCGGCACGACCGGGCGTTCATGCTGGTCCGCCCGGATGGACGGCACCTGTCGCAGCGGGAGGTCCCGCGCATGGCGCTGCTGCGCCCGTCGTACGACGGCGTGAAACTGACCGTCGAGCTCGCCGGTGACGTCGCGCCGTCCGCCGGTGACGTCACGCCCCTGGCGCACGCCGCGCACTCCGACGGCCCGGTGGTCGACGTCACGGTGCACGGCAAGCCGTGCCAGGGCGTCGACCAGGGCGATGAGGCCGCCGACTGGTTCACCGACGTCCTGGGCCGGGAGTGCCGCCTCATGCGCTTCACCGGGCGGCGCCCGACGAGCGTCGGCGGCGGCACGGTCGCGTACGCCGACGGCTATCCGCTGCTCGTCACCTCGGTGGAGTCGCTCGACGAGCTGAACTCCCGCCTCGACGAGCCGCTGCCGATGAACCGCTTCCGGCCCAGCATCGTCGTCGAGGGCCTCGGTGCGTGGGGCGAGGACTCCGTGCGCCTCCTGCGCGTCGGCGACGTCGAGCTGGAGCTGGTCAAGCCCTGCACCCGCTGCGTCATCACCACGACCGACCAGGAGACGGCGGTCAAGGCCCGCGAGCCGCTGCGCACCCTGGCGACCTACCGCACCCGGACGCTGCCCGACGGCGACCGCGGCGTCGTCTTCGGACAGAACGCCATCCCCCGCACCCTGGGCACGATCACCGTCGGCGACACCGTCACCATCGAGGCCTGACACCAACCGAGCGGCGGGGCCGCCCCCTGGCCGAGAGACCCCGGCCAACGCGGTCCCGAGGGGCCGGGCCGATGCCGGACCGGCGCCGAGCGGTCGGGGCGGCTGGTCAGCCGATGACCTCGCCGGTGGGTTCGCCGTGGGGGTCGCGGATGATCGACGGCTCGATCTCGATGACGAGTCCGGGCAGGGACGGTACGGGGTGCCGGCCGGCCTCGGGGCGGAGGGCGGCGACGAGGTCGTCGATCGCGCCGGGCGGGACGCCGATCGCGAGCGAGTGCTCGTCCGTCGGCTCGGCGGCGAACCGCTCATGCGGCAGGAAGGTGATCGTCGACCCGTCGTCCTCGCTGACGATGACGCCCTCGCCGCGCGGCAGCCTCGCGGCCACGGCCCGGGCGATGTTCGGCGCCGGCAGCGCGCCGAACGTCAGGACCGTCGTGTCCCCGTCACGTGCCCAGGCCGCCACGCTGACGTAGAGGGCGCCGCCCGTGGATCCGTCTCGCTCGATGCCCGCCTGGACCGCCGCGGCGATCGCCGGATCGGCCAGGAGGGAGGCCCGGTCGAGGTCGGTGACGTGGAGCGGGATCCGGGGCTCGAGCAGCCCGAGCAGCGCGCCGCTGCTCCACTCCCGCGTGGCGTCGTACTCATCGAGCGTCAACCCGACGAGCTGCAGGAACTGAACCTTCCCGTGCGGCGTGGAGATCTCGCCGAGCTCCGGGTCGACGGTGAACGTGAGCGCCCGGATCGCCGAGTCCGTACGGCTCGCCGCGATCGGGCCGTTGGCGTTCATCGTGTGGCCCGGCTCGAACCACCGGCCGGACTGGAAGACGTAGCGGGCGAGGTTCTGCAGGAGGCTCATCGCCCAGACGGGAGGCGTGGTCTCCGCGGGGTCGCGGGCCACCCGGAACGTGAACTCGAATCCCCAGCCGGACTCGTCCGGATCGGACGACTCCTTGGCGTACAGCTCGGTCATGCCGTAGCTCACGAAGTGCCAGTGCGACACCGGGTCCGTACGCGGGTAGGCGCTGATGCCGTCGAGCGGGTCCGGGCCGCCCAGTGCCCACTTGTGAACGGTGCCGAAATGGAGCGGCTCGGTGTCGCCGTAAACGCGGGAGAGCGCGTCGTCGATCGCGTCCCAGCCGGGTGTCTCGGTCATGATCCGACGATAGTGGCCCGATCCGACACGTCAGGAACAGTCGTCGACGTAGGTATCCTCTGGGCACACGTCCATACCCGTACCACGGCGAACGCATCGGCCCGCCGCGTCGCCGGAGATCCGGATTCCCGCGAACCAATCCGGGACCGGTGGCATCCAACAGATCGAGACGGCCGCCCAGCCCGGGCGTTTAAGACCGGACGTTTCGGTCATGCCACACGACACCCAATGGAATACTGGGGCCGCCCGCGTCACAGACGCGGCACTCGTGACCCGCCGACCTTACCGAGCGGGCAGTCTAACTTCACCGCAGCCAAAGGAGCACCGGCGATATGAGCTTGGGCCACGAGGTCCGTTACCGCGTGCGGGGTGGCGCCGAGTTGCGCGGCACCGTGTTCGTCCAGGGCGCCAAGAACGCTGTACTTCCCATGATCGGTGCCTCGCTGATGGCGGCGGAGGGCCGTACGGTCCTGCGCAACGTGCCGATCATCGAGGACGTGAAACGGGCGGTCGAGCTGGCGGAGGCGGTCGGCGCCAAGGCCGAGCTGCACGAGGCCGAGCGCACCCTGGTGATCGACGCGTCGCAGCTGACCAGCCCGGTCCTGCCCGAGGAGATCGCCTCGCGGTTCCGTGGCTCCTTCCTCTTTGTCCCGGCGTTGCTGCACCGGCTCGGCGAGGCGGTGATCGAGGGCGTCGGCGGGTGCAACCTCGGCAGCCGCAACCTCGACTTCCACTACAACGGTTTCAAGCGGATGGGCGCCACGGTCACCGAGCTGGTGAGCGACGACGGCCGGGGCAGCATCCACGTGAAGGCCGGTCAGCTGCAGGGCGGCACCCTCTACCTCGACACGCCGTCCCACACCGGCACCGAGAACCTCATCATGGCCGCCTCCCTGGCCCACGGCACCACGCTGATCAAGAACTGCGCGCTGGAGCCCGAGGTCCTCGACGTCATCAAGTTCGTCCAGAGCATGGGCGCCCGCATCACCGGCGGCGGCACCGGGTTCATCACCGTCGAGGGCGTGGACCGGCTCACCGCGGTCCAGCACACGGTGATGCCCGACCGCATCGACGCCGGCGTCCTGGTCATGGCGGCCGCCATCACCGGCGGGGAGATCAGCCTGGTCGGCGCCTCGCTCGAGCACCTCGGCGTCGCCGCCGACAAGCTGGAGCAGATGGGCGTGGAGTTCTCCGAGGAGGGCGCCGTCCTCCGGGTGCGCCGCGAGCGTCCGCTGCGCCCGATCAACGTGATCACCGACGAGTACCCCGGCTTCGCCACCGACCTGCAGTCGCCGATCATGGCGCTGTCCTGCCTGGCCGACGGGCCGAGCTACATCTACGAGCGCATCTTCGACGGCCGCTTCAAGCTGGCCGACGAGCTCGTACGGATGGGCGCCGACATCGAGGTGAACGGCAACCGGGCCAAGGTCAACGGTGCGACCCCGCTGCGCGGCGCCGAGGTCGTGGCGCACGACCTGCGTACCGGCAGCGCGCTCGTGCTGGCCGGCCTGGTCGCCGAAGGCGAGACCACCATCACCAACGGCTACTACCTCGACCGCGGCCACTCGCACATCGCCGGTCGGCTCAACGGCCTGGGCGCGGACATCGAGCGCCTGGCCTGATCCCGCATTCCGCGACCGACGCCCCGCCACGTACGCCCGAAGGGTGAACGTGGCGGGGCGTCGTCGTAAAGCGCTTGTCGAGCAACGGTCGAAAGTGTGATGATCACAAGGCTTCCGACCGCCGGTGACCTATCCGGTTAGTAATAACTTCCTCACCGGACGCGCTCTACTAGTAGTTTTCTGACGCACTCTTAACCGATTTCGCGAAGACGCGTCACATCCCGTGGTGCTCCGGCGATCTGCCCAATGAGGCGAAGTTCACGGAGCTGGGGCGGACGACCGGGAGGGGCGTCAGTGCGATGAGTCATGCGTTGGGTGAAGGCCGTCTATGGACGGTCACGCGCGGGGGTACACGGCGGGCAGGGCCGCCACTGGAGGCGCGACGGCGCCGGGAGGGGCGGACATGAGCGGACCTCGAGGCGGATCGGTCACACCCGATCTGACCATCGGCGTCGTCGGACCACACGATCTGGTCGAGCGGGTCATGCTCATGGGCCATGGCCCCACGCCGGTGCCCAGCCGCCTGGTCGCGGCGGCGTACCGGGACGAGCAGGAGGCAGCGGACAAGGTCGTACGGCTCGGGTCGGGGGTGGACGTCTGCTTGTTCGCCAGCCCGGTCCCGTACGAGTTCGCCCGCAAGGCGGGCGTCCTCACGATGCCGGCGACCTTCGTCCCTCTCAACGGCGCGGCATTGCAGGGCGCACTTCTGCGCGCCGCGCTCGACGAGAGCCACGAGCCGGCGCGCGTCAGCATCGACGTGCTCAGTCGCGCGGAGGTCGAGGAGGCCTACGGCGAGATCAATCTCAGCACCGAGCACGTGCACTTGCGGGAGGAGGCTGCCGGACCGGGGACGCTGGCTGCCTTTCATGAGCGTTTGTGGCGCCGCGGTGCCACAAGTGTCGCGCTCACTTGCGTGCACGCGACGGCCGAACGACTGGAGCTGGCCGGCGTGCCCACGCTCCGCATCCGGCCGACCGGCGCGGCGATCCGGTCCGCGCTGCAGACCTCGGCGCTGCTCGGCGCCCACCACCGGCTGGAGGAGTCCCAGCTCGTGGTGGTGGTCGTCGACGTCCCGACACTGCGGGAGACTCCCCGCCGTGTCACGCCGCGGTACTGGCGCGAGGAGCTGAAGCTGTCGCTGCAGCGTCTCCTCCTGCAGGAGGCGCACCGGATGAGCGCCGCGGTCTGGCCGCTCGACGACCACAGCTACCTCGTCACCGCCACCCGGGGCTCGATCGCGGCGGCGACGGAGGGCTTCCGCACCCCGCCGTTCATCGAGCGGGTACGGGAGGAGCTGGGCCTGGCCGTCGAGGTCGGCATCGGCATGGGCCGCACCGCCCAGGAGGCGGAGACGCACGCGCGCGCGGCCCTCGCCCGGTCGCAGACGTCCCAGCGGGCGCAGGGCTTCGCCCTCGACCGGGACGGACGGGCGCTCGTACCCGCGCCGCGGACGCCACCGCGCGCCCCCGCGCCGGCCAAGCCGAAGGGGCTGGAGATCCTCGCGCGCCTGGCCGACAAGCTGGCCGACCAGCCCGGTGAGGAGAGCGGGTCCCAGCAACCGCTGATCGTGGACGCGGAGAACGCCGGCAAGATGCTCGGCGTCACCCCGCGCACCGCCCGGCGGCTGCTGCGGACGCTGGTGGAGGAAGGCCTCGCCTGGCCCCTCCCGCCGAACCGCACGCCGCAGCCGGGCCGTCCCCGCCAGCTGTACCGGCTGATCGTCGAGAAGCTGGGACCGAGAGCCACGGGCTGACCCGCCGGCACGGGGCTCTCGGAGCGGGGGCTCAGAGCAGGCTCCGGCCGCGGGTCCCACGGTGATCGACGACGGGGCCGCCCGACACTCGGGCGGCCCCGATCGGCACTCGGGCGGCTCCCGTCGACACTCGGGCAGCCCCCCGTCGACACTTGCGCGGCCCCCATCGGCACTCGGTGGCCCCGGTCGGCGCGTGCTGACGGGATGAAACCGGCGAATGTGTCGCGTTCCTCCCGACTGATAGTCATCTTCACTGGTCATGGCCAAATCTGGCCACTTCATCGCGTTCCCTCAACTCGGCATGTGCGGCGAACGTCGCATACGTAGTGTCGGGCCTTCGACGCTCTCCGTTGTTACGAGCAAGGAACGCCATGGACGGAAACTGGACGGTTCCCGGATACCGGCACGTGCGGATCCTGGGCCAAGGTGCCTCCGGCACGGTGGTCCTCGCCGTGCACGAGGCGACCGGCACTCCGGCGGCCATCAAGTACCTGTCGGACGAGCTCCGGTCGGACCCCGGCTTCCTCGAGCGGTTCCGGGCGGAGGCGCGGCTCATGGCGGAGCTGACCGATCCGCACGTCGTCGGCCTCTACGAGTACGTCGAGACCCCGGCGGCCGCCGCCCTCGTCATGGAGCTGGTCGACGGGGTCACGCTCAAGGACATCCTCAGCACCCAGGGGCCGACCGGCCCGGAGGCCGCCCTGGTCGTCCTCAAGGGCTCGCTGCGGGGTCTCGCGGCCGCCCACGCGGCCGGCGTCGTCCACCGCGACTACAAGCCCGCCAACGTGCTCGTCCACGACGACGGGACGAGCAGGCTCGCGGACTTCGGCATCGCCGTCCACGCGGAGGAACGCGCGACCGCGTCCGGAACCCCCGCCTACATGGCCCCCGAACAGTGGACCTCCGGCGCCGTCGGGCCGACCACGGACGTGTACGCCGCCACCGCCGTCTTCTACGAATGTCTCACCGGCGAACGCCCGTACCCGATCGAAGGGCTGTGGGCCCTCGCCGCCGCGCACCGCCTGGACCCCGTCCCGGTCGAGCGGGTCCCGCCCGAACTGCGCGGCCTGGTCGCGCGGGGCCTCGCCAAGGACTTCGCCGAACGGCCGCCCTCGGCCGAGGTGTTCCTCGCCGAGCTGGAGGACGCGGCGCTCGCCGGGTACGGCCCCGGCTGGGAGGAACGCGGCCGGGTCCGCCTCGCGGCCCTCGCCGCCCTGCTCGCCTACCTCTTCCCCCTGGCCCAGCCGATCGCCACCGGCGGTACGACGCTCGCCCTGACGCGTCTCGGCAAGAGCCGCCTCATGGTGGTGGCCGGGGTCGCGGCCGGGGCGCTGCTGGCCGGCGGCGGCGGGGCGTTCGTCCTGGCGGGCGCCCACCACGCCATCGGTCCGGGCGCGTCCGCCACCTCGACGCCGTCGGCGGTCGCCGAGTCCCCGCCACCGGACGACACGGCGTCACCGACGACGACTCCGACACCATCGGACGGGACCACGCCGACCGGCTCGGTCCCGACGTCCGGCACCCCGACGTCGCCGCCGGCCACGACCGGCTCACCCGTCACGACGACGACTCCCCCGACCACCGACCCGACCACCCCGGTCGCCATCGCCCCGAAGCCGACGCCGAAGCCCACCAAGACCGTTCCCACGGCGGTCACCGGCATCAAGGTCGAGAAGGTGAGCGTCGGCTCGTCGACGGGTCGCGTCGCCGGGGGCTACCCCGTGACGGCAACCGTCACCGTGACGATCAGCGGGGCCGGGACGGTGAGCATCACGGTGGCCTTCAGCTCCGGAGAGCAGACCGTCTCCTCGTCGGCGAGCACCCAAGGGCCCGGCAGTCGCACGGTGCAGGTCAGCACGACCATCGGGGGGTGTGTCAGGACGGTGGACGCCACCGCCTCGGCCGACGGTCATTCCGCCAGCGGAACCGGAACATGCCCGCAGACGGGGACGGGATGACAGGGATGGACGAGACACGGCGTGACATCGACCAGACGGATCCCATCGACTGGACGCGGCCCGTTGACCCGACGCGTCCCGTTGACCCGCGGCCCGTTGACGCGACGCGTCCTGTCGACCAGGCGCGTCCTGGGGACTACGCGCGTCCTGGGGAGGCCGGCGCGATGCCGGGGGCATCACGGGACGGCGTGACGCTGCGCTTCGGGCCCGGCGTGCCGCCGGAGGTCGCCAGGAAGTGGCGGGGCCGGTCCGTGACGCGGCGGTCGCTCGCGCGGCGGGTGGTGGGCGGGCTGCTCACGCTGGGCGTCGCCGTGCTCGCCGGCCTGCTCGTGTGGTGGCTGCTGCGCGGCGGTCCCGGCGTCACGGTGACCGGTGTGAGCGTCAGCGCGCCGAAGACGACGCAGTCGTGCGACACGACCGTGCGGGTGGTCGGCACGATCCGTACGGACGGCGGCCACGGCGACATCGCGTACCGGTGGCGGCGCAGTGACGGCGAGGTCTCCGGGATGCTGTCCGAGAGCGTGCGCAAGGGGGAGCGTTCGGTCCAGGTCCCGCTGCGCTGGACGGTGAAGGGCACCGGCACCATGCACGCGGTCGCCACCTTGGAGGTCGTCCGGCCCGGGAAGCCCGTCCTCCAGGCCTCCGGCGCCTTCGACTACGCCTGCGGTTGACGCCCGCCGCCGGCCTGTAGATCCGGCGCGGCGGCGAGCGGGCCTGAGGACTTCGCCGCCGTCCCCGGGGAACGGGTCCGGTCACCGAGACGAACTTCTCCACCACTCGTCGCATCTACCGGGATATGACTTTCGGGCGGAGAGAATTCCTGCGTACCGCCGGGCTCGCTGTTTCCGGCGCGCTGACGACGACAGCCGCGGGGGCGTGCAGATCACCTGGCCAAAGCCCCGCCGCGAGCGGCCCACTGCACGCGTCTCAAACACCGAAGACCACCGACTGGTCGGCGCTCGGCAGATCGCTGACAGGGCGGCTGATCAGGCCGGATGACGCCGATTACGCCACGGCACGCAAGAACTTCAACCCCCGCTTCGACACGATCAGGCCGGCGGGAATCGCCTATTGCGAGAGTCCGCATGACGTCGCGGAATGCCTGAATTTCGTCCGGCGGTACGGCCTGTCGGTGACGCCACGGTGCGGAGGGCACAGCTACACCGGGGCGTCACTCGGCACGGGTCTCGTCATCGATGTGAGCCCGATGTCGTCGATTCGGATGGATTCCCCGTCGGGCACCGCGACGATCGGCGCCGGGGCGCGACTGGTCGACGTCTACGACCGGCTCAACACCGCCGGCGTCTCGATACCGGCGGGATCCTGTCCGACCGTCGGCATCTCCGGCCTGACCCTCGGCGGCGGTGTCGGCGTGGTCTCGCGGGCGCACGGAATCCTCTCCGACAATCTCCGCGCGGTCGAGATGGTGACGGCGGACGGGCGGAAACGCAGCTGCGACGCGCGGAACGACCCCGACCTGTTCTGGGCCTGCCGAGGAGGCGGTGGGGCCACCTTCGGCGTGGCGACCTCCTTCACGTTCGCCACGCACCGCACCTCCTCGATCGTCGTGTTCTTTCTGAGCTGGCCGTGGTCGAAGGCCCGGGCGGTGATCGACGCCTGGCAGCGCTGGGCCCCGTTCGCGCCGGACGAACTGTGGTCCAACCTTCACGTTCTCGACGGGCAGGCCCAGGCCGCGCCCACCCTCCAGGTCGGCGGCACCTACCTCGGCGCTCAGGAGGATGCCGTACGGCTGATCGAAACCTTGCAGGCCCGGATCGGCGCGGAGCCCTCATCACACGTGATCGAGACGACCACGTACGAGCACGCGATGATGATCGAAGCCGGCTGCACGACGCGTAGTACGGCGCAATGCCACCTACCGGGCAGGCTTCCCGGCCGCACGTCCGTCGGCCAGGAGAGCCGTGAATCCGAGTACGCGGCCTCGCACATCTTCACTCGTCCGATGGCGGGGGCGGCCATCGACACGATCATCGAGGCGGTCCGGCGTCGCGGCGGTCTCGCGGGCGGTGGGCAGGGCGGGATCGCCTTCGACGCGTTGGGCGGTGCCGTGAACCGGGTGGCCCCCGATGCCACCGCGTTCGTCCACCGGAACGGCCTCTTCAACGCGCAATTCACCACGACCTGGACGACGGCCGCGGCCACTGGCGCGATCCGGGCTCAGCAGGCCTGGCTGCGCACCTTCCACACGGCGATGACGCCGTACGCGAGCGGGCAGGCGTACCAGAACTACGCCGACGCGGGGCTCTCCAACTGGAAACAGGCCTACTTCGGCGCAAATTATCCAAAACTTCTCAAAGTGAAGAACCAGTACGACCCCGACCGCGTGTTCCGCTCTCCCCAGACCGTCGGCGTCTCCACCTGACCGCGAGGGCGGCCCCTCGCAGCGGGGACTCGACGGCGGCGGGATCGAAGGGGGTGAACGTCCGAAGAACGACGTGGCGCGGAGTGCTTCGCACCGCTAACGTGTAATGAGCGATGACCACACAGACTCATGACACCCGCTCGCCGCTGGTCTGGGTGACCCTCCCGATCGTCTACGTCGTCTGGGGCTCCACCTACCTCGGCATCCACTTCGTCGTCGAGACGATGCCGCCGATGGTCAGTGCCGCCATGCGGTTCCTGACGGCCGCCATCGTCCTCGCCACCGTGCTGGTGATCCTGCGCGGGCCGTCCGTGCTGCGCGTTCCCTGGCGCCGGCTCGGTACTGCGGCGCTCGTCGGTGTGCTGCTGCTGGCCGGCGGCAACGGCATGGTCGGCGTCGCCGAGCAGCACATCTCCACGGGCCTGGCCGCACTGCTCGTCGCGAGCGTGCCGCTGTGGCTGGTCATCTTCCGGTGGGGCACCGGCGACCGGCCCGCGGCGGCCACGGTCGCGGGCGTGCTGGTCGGCTTCATCGGGCTCGCGTTGCTCACCCTCACCCGAGGCGGCGGGTCGGGGGACGCGACCGGCGTGGTCGTGATCCTGCTCGGGTCGCTGTCGTGGTCGATCGGCTCGTTCCTGTCGTCCCGGCTGCCGATGCCGGAGAACCCTTTCGCCGCGAGCGTGTACGAGATGGCGGCGGGCGGCCTGGCGCTGCTCGTCGCCGGGTTCGGGCGCGGCGAGACGCTGCACCTCGACGCGGTCTCCCGGACGTCCTGGCTGGGTCTCGCCTATCTGATCGTCTTCGGCTCGCTGGTGGCCTTCACGTCGTACGTGTGGCTGCTGGGCAACGCGCCGATCTCCCTCGTCGGGACGTACGCCTACGTCAACCCGGCGGTGGCGGTGCTGCTCGGCGTGGCGTTCGCCGGCGAGCACGCCACGTGGACGATCCTCGCCGGCGGCCTGATCATCATCGCCGGTGTGGGTCTCGTCGTGTCCACCGAGCGCCGGTCCCGTACGGTCGCGCCCCCGGAGCCGGGTCCGGCCACCGGGGGCGAGCAGGTCGTGGAGCCCGCGGGTCAGGACCGTTCGCGGTAGGCCTCCGCCACGGCGAGGAAGGCGTCGTTCTCCTCCGGGGCGCCGATCGTGACGCGCGCCCCCTCCCCGGCGAAGGGGCGCACGCTGACCCCGGCGGCGTCGCAGGCGCCGGAGAACGCCATGGTGTCCTCGCCGAGCCGGAGCCACACGAAGTTGGCCTCGGTCGGCGGGACCGTCCAGCCCTGGGCGAGCAGCGCGTCGCGGACCCGCTCGCGCTCCTTCACGGTCGCCTCGACGCGTTCGAGGAGTTCGTCCTCGGCGCGCAGCGAGGCGATGGCCGCCGCCTGGGCGACGGCGTTGACCGAGAACGGCAGGTACGTCTTGCGCACCTGTTCGGCGATGTGCTGCTGCGCGACCATGAACCCGACCCGCAGGCCCGCCAGACCGTACGCCTTGGAGAAGGTGCGCAGGATGGCGAGGTTCGGCCGGTCGCCGTACAGCGTGAGCCCGTCGGGGACCTCGGGGTCGCGGACGTACTCGTGGTAGGCCTCGTCCAGGACGACGAGGCAGTCCTCCGGCACCCGGTCGAGGAAGGCCTCCAGCTCAGGGCGCTGGACGGCCGTGCCGGTCGGGTTGTTCGGGTTGCAGACGAAGATCAGCCGGGTCCGGTCCGTGATCGCGTCGGCCATCGCCCGCAGGTCGTGGGTCTCCTCGGCCAGCGGCACGCGCACCGAGGTGACGCCGGCCAGGTCCGCGAGGATCGGGTAGGCCTCGAAGGAACGCCAGGCGTACACCACCTCGACGCCGGGCTCGCCGACGGACTCCAGCAGCATCTGCGCCAGGCCGACCGACCCACAACCGACGGCGACGTGCTCCGGCGGGACACCGAAGCGTCCGCCGATCGCGTCGATCAGCGCCGTACAGCCGTTGTCGGGGTAGCGGTTGACGAGTCCGCCCGCATCACTGATCACCTCGCGCACCGACGGCAGCGGCCCGTACGGCGACTCGTTCGACGACAGCTTGTACGAGCGGCCCTCCGGTGACCTGGCGACCTTGCCGGGCTTGTACGCGACGTAGTCGTCGAGCACGGAACGGAAACGTGGACTGCGCTGCTCGGACACCCTTGTCCTCCCGGGATGAAGACGTACGGGATCACTTTACGAAGCCGTACGGGGCACTGTCGCCATCGGTGGGCGACCAGAGTGCGCCGCCTAGCAAAAGGGTACGAATGGCTACAAAAGGGTGTCCGCGCCATCGGGGGGAGATCGTCATGGGCACCGTTGCGCAAATCGATGTCGGCAGGAGCCTGCAGAACGTCCTGGACGCCGTCGCCCGGGTCGTGCCGAGGCTGATCGTCTTTATCATCATCCTCGTCATCGGCTGGATCATCGCGAAGATCATCCAGCGGGTGGTCGCGCTGGTCCTGCGCCGGCTCCACTTCGACCGCGTCGCCGAACGCGGAGTGGTGGGCGAGGCGCTCCAGCGCGGCAAGTACGACGCGTCCGGCCTGCTGGCCAAGCTGGTGTACTACGCGATCCTCCTGGTCACCCTGGAGCTGGCGTTCAACGTCTTCGGCCCCAACCCGGTCAGCAACGTGCTGCGCTCCATCGTGGCCTGGCTGCCCCGGCTGGTGGTCGCCGTCATCATCGTCATCATCGCCTCGGCGATCGCACACGCGGTGCGCGACATCGTCGGCGGCGCACTCGGCGGGCTGTCGTACGGCCGGCTGCTGGCGAACCTAGCCTCGATCTTCATCATCGCGCTGGGCGTCATCGCCGCCCTCAACCAGGTCGGCATCGCCACGACCGTCACCACACCGGTGCTGATCGCCGTCCTGGCCACGGTCGGCGCCGTCATCGCCATCGGCGTGGGCGGCGGCATGGTCCGGCCTATGCAGCAGCGTTGGGAGCGGTGGCTGACGCGCGCGGAGACCGAGACGGCGTCGGCCCGCACCGGAGCGTACGCGCGCGGGCGCGAGGACGCCGAGCGAGGCGCGGGAACACCGACCGAGGCCTCGCCCGGGATGACCGGAACGGCCGAGATGCCACGCGGCACCCCCGAGGCGCCGCACGGGCGCCCGGAGACGGGCACGATGCCACCACGCGGCCCGTCCGCCGAGACACCCCGGGGACCGCAGGACCGTCCACGCTGACAGCGACCGGCGACCCGCCGGGGGCGACGCTGAAACCAGTCGGCCGGTCGCCACCGGATCCGCGTCCCAGACGGGTCGCTCGGCGGCAACCCGCGGTCCTGCGCTCAGACCAGTCGGCCGGTCGCCACCGGAGCCGCGCCCCAGGCGGGTCGGCCGGCGCTCGGGACCGGCCGGTCAGCTGGTCGCTATCGGAGCATCCGCGTCCCAGACGGGTCAGCCGACGCTCGGGACCGGTCGCCGCCGGACCCGCGTCCCAGACGGATGGGTCGACGCTCGGGACCGGTCGGCCGGCCGCCACCGGAGCACCCGCGTCCCAGACAGGTCAGCTGGCGCTCGGGACCGGTCGGCCGGTCGCCGCCGGGGCACCCTGCGTCCCAGACGGGTCGCTCGGCGGCAACCGGCGGTCCTGCGTTCAGACCGGTCGGCCGGTCGCTACCGGAGGTCCTGGAGTTCGCGGATGAGCGAGCAGACGGCGACCACTCGGACCGTCTCCCAGTCGAAGTCGTCGCCCGGCCACCAGCCGCGCTCGATGGCGGCGTCGGCGAAGCCTTCGAGGTAGTCCCGCAGGACCCGGGGGGTCAGCTCTTCTCCCATCCCGGCGATGACGTCGCGGATCGCGGCGGAGTGCTGGTCGACGGCGGCGGCGAGGCCCGGCATCCGCCCCATCGCCGCGACGCCTTCCTCGCCGACCTCGTCGATCATCTGGCGTACGAGCTCTGGGGAAAGGTCCTCGGGCATGGCCAGAAAGGTACCAAAACCGGACATATGCCTCATCAACAGGCCGGGCGCATCATCGGCGGATGCAGTGACTCGGCGCTGCCCCGACGGTAGAGCCGCGCGGGCCGCCCGCCGTCCCGCGTCGTCGTCCGCTCCGTCGGCACCAGGAACCCTTCCGCCTTCGTCACCTTCCGGTGGAAGTTCCGCGGATCGAGCGGCGTCCCCCACACGATCTCGTACACCCGCCGAAGCTCCGCGACGGTGAACTCGGGCGGGCAGAACGCCGCGGCCAGCGGCGAGTACTCCAGCTTGGCCCGGGCGCGCTCCACCCCGTCGAGCAGGATGCGACGGTGGTCGAACGCCGCCTGATCGCGCTGGGTCAGGTCGTCGACCGGTTCCCACAGCACCTGGGCCCGGCTGGACGCCGGCAGGTCGGGAGCGAGCCCCAGGTAGGCGACGCTGACCACCCGCTGACGCGGGTCACGGTCCGGATAGCCGTACGTCGCGAGCTGTTCCAGGTGCACCCGTACCCCGGCCAGACCCGCCCGCTCGGCCATCAGCCGCTGGGCGGCGACGGGCAGGTCCTCATCGAGTTGGACGAAGCCACCGGGGAGGGACCAGGCCCCCGCGTACGGCGGCCGGTCACGACGCCACACGAGCGCGCACAGCCGATGCTCACGGACCGTGAGGACGACGAGATCGACGGTGACGGCAACCCGTGCATCGGTCATATCGGAACGCTATCGGGCCGCACGCCGTATGAGGGTCCGGAACGAATCCCTCCGGCCCTCACTGCCTCAGGTGACGTGCGCGGCCCCTCGCTCTCAGGTGTGAGCGAGGGGCCGCGGCGCGCAGGACCGTTCTCAGGCGGTGCCGCCGGGCTCGATGGCCTGCTCCGGGGAGGCGGGCCTGCCGTTGTGGACCGCGAGGTCCGGCTGCCCGTTCTGCCCGTTCATGGAGGCGAGCAGCTGCCGGGCGACGCCCAGGCCGGTGCCGCCCAGGGTGAGCGCCTTGGCGAGCATGTCCTCGACGCCCTCCGCGCCGTTGAGCACGACCATGTTGTCGACGTTGCCGAAGACCTTGGCGCCCGCGGCGACGATCTCGGGCCAGTTCTCGGCGAGCTGCTGGGCGATGACCGCTTCCTGGTTCTCGGCGAGCGCGTCGGCCCGGGCCTTGATCGACTCGGCCTCGGCCAGGCCCTTCACCCGGGTCGCTTCGGCCTCGGCCTGACCGGCCATCTTCGTGGCCTCCGCCTTCGCGCTGGCCGTGGCCACCGCCGCCTGTCGCTCGGCCTCCGCGAGCGTGACCCGCTCGTACGCCTTCGCGTCGGCGGGCTTGCGGACCTCGGCCTCCAGGGCCTTCTCCCGGCGGTCGGCCTCGAGTTCGGCGTTCTTGGTCTCCTTGAGGATGACCTGCTGGCGGGCCTCGGCCGCGGCCTGGTCGACCTGGCCCTGGTACTCGCGCTTCTTGATCTCGGTGTCGCGGACCTGGCCGGCGTTGGCCTGCTCGGCGCGCTGCTCCGCCTCGGTCGCCTCTTGGTTGCGCTGCGCCTCGGCGATGCGCGCGGCCGCGGCGACGGCGGCGGAGTCGGGCTTGCCGAGGTTGTCGATGTAGCCGACCTCGTCCTCGATGTCCTGTATCTGCAGCGAGTCGACGACGAGGCCGAGCTTGCCCATCTCGTCGGCGGAGGAGGTGCGGACCTGGTTGGTCAGCCGGTCGCGGTCGCGGAGGAGGTCCTCGACGGTGAGGTTGCCGACGATGGACCGCAGGTGCCCGGCGAACAGTTGGTGCGTCTTGTCGTCCATGAGCTTCTGCTGGTCGAGGAATCGCCGGGCGGCGTTGGCGATGGAGGTGAAGTCGTCGCCGACCTTGTAGATCACGACGCCGCGGACGTGCACCTTGATGCCCTGGGAGGTCACGCAGGTGACCTCGAGCGTGGAGACCCGGGTGTCGAGCGACAGCCGACGGCAGGTCTGGAAGCCGGGCAGGACCAGGGTGCCCTTACCCGTCGTGATCTTGAAACCGAGACTCTCGGCGGTGTCCCGGTTGTGCGCCCTCGCTCCGAGACCGGAGATGATCAGCGCTTCGTTGGGTTCGGCGACCCGCCAGATCGCCTTGAAGATGATGATGAGAATGATGACGGCGACGACCGCGCCGATCGCCAAGGCGACTATCGGCATCGCTCCTCCTCGGGAGCCGCAGCGATTCTTACGTCAGATAGACGCAGAGGAGACGTAAACGGTTCTCGGCGGGTGGTAATCCATCACCACCACGAGGGAGCCCACCGGGATCTCCTCCCCCTGAATGGCCGGATAGGCGTAGAACGCCTCGACACCGCCGCGAATCGGGATCATGACCTCACCGACCAGGCCTGGACCGATCTTGCCGGTCACCCGGCCCTGCCTGCCCACCACCGCGTCCTCCTTCACCCCACCGGCACGTTACCCCGTAGATCCCTTCTAGGGCAGGATGCGTTCGGCCTGCTGGTACGCCTGCTGGGCGAGGCGCTCGGCCTCGTCCCGCGTCGCGCCGGGCCCGTACAGCGTGACCGTGGCGAGGTATCCGCGCGAGCGCAGCACGACGAACCACGTCCGTACCGATGCCGCGCCGGAGGTCGTCGAGACGCCGACGGTCCGGGAGCCCTCGCCGATGCGCGTGTCGCCGCCGTCCACGACCGAGCCGGTCGCCCAGCGACCGCCGACGCTGACGCGGAAGCTGCGGCACGAGGCGGGCACGCGGAGCCCCACCTGCTGAGCGGCGACGTCCGGGCCGACCGCCATCAAGGTCTCCGAGACGGTCTGGTCCCGGCCCTTGACGAACGCGACCAGCGCGGAGGGCGCGGACCAGACCGCCTTTTCCGAAGAGACGGCCCGGGTGGACGACGCGCACTGCGGTTTGTCGAGCTTCGCCGCCTGCTGCATCTGCAGGGAATTCCGTACGGCGGTCAGCGAGCCGTACTGCCCTGTTTGTGGTGCCCCTGACCGCTCATATCCGGGAATGTCGGTGAGGAGCGCCTGGGTCAGCTGATCGGCGTTGTACGCCTCGGAGGCCGGCGGTCCGGACGGGGTCGTGGCCGCCGGAGCGGGCCGCTCGGCGTGGCCGCAGCCTGCGGCGGCCACGAGCAGCAGAACGAGGGCGAATGAGGTCCGCGATGTCACATCGAATGACGATATCGCACTCACGCCTCCGTCTTATCTAAGACCCGTTATTCACGCCGACGCAACGCACACGGTAAAAAGGGAAGTGCGATGCCGAGGACGCATCTAAATTGTCCAAGTCAGTGGGCTATTCGGGGGAAACGAATGCTCCGCAAATCCTTCATCATCATTTCGATAATGCTGCTACCCCTTGCCGGGTGCGGCGGCGGCACCAAGAGCCGGCAGGAGCCGCAGGCACCGGCCGCCGGCGCGCCGCAGGCCACGGCGGGGGCGCAGGGCGCCTCCGGACAGACGGCCAGCCCGGCGGCGTGCCCGACCAAGGCGACGAGGAAGTTCGCCAAGACCCGGTTCATCACGAACGCCGGTCTCGCGGCCGGCACGTTCAAGCGCTACATCTACACGCCGTTCAAGAGCGGCGCCTTCCAGGCCGGCGCGCCGAAGCGGAAGAGGTCGATCGCCAAGGCGGCCGTCGCCGCGGTGTTCGCCTTCGACCAGCTCCGCCGGGCGAAGACCAACGCGCAGGCCGACCCGACCCTGTGCAAGGTGCTGATCAGTCCGATCGACAAGCTCAGCTCGTCGATGAAGGACCTGGCCGGCAAGCTCAAGGGCGGAAACGCCGACCCCACGGAGATCGGGGGGGTCTTCGACGGGATCGAGGGGTTCCGCAAGGACGCCGGCGGCGCGGGCGCCGGCTTCCAGGACAAGACCCCGCCGGCGAGCGCCGTCGGCGGCTGAACTGACCGTTCGGTGACGATCGCGTGATACCGGGACATCCCCGGCCACGCGGTCGTCACCCACCGGAAGACGGGGCCCGCAGCGGTTAGGCTCAGGCAGGTGACAACGCAGCCGGGCCCTTCGGGCGACACACGACTGGCGAGCTGGCCCGCGTTCGTCCGCGAGCTGGACGCCACCCTGTCCGTTCACGCGCAGTACGTCCTCTGGGGCAACCTGCACGACAGTTTCCTCGTCCCCGACGAAGGCCGGCTCTTCCCGCTCCGCGAGCTGCTGTGGGAGGCCCTGCGCCGCAGCGGCTACTCCTTCATGGTCGGCTACGACCGCGTCGACGGGCTGCGGATCCACCCCGCCGACGACAAGGCCGCCGCCGACGCCGCCGCGAGCCTGTTCGGCAGCCGCGTCGACGAGCGGAAGGTCCCCTCCCTGGAGGGGCTCCGCGCCTTCCTGAGCGCGCTGGCCCGGCCCACCCGGCCGATCCGCGCCGCGTTCGTCATCGACTACGCCTCCCGGATCGCGCGCAGCCCCACCGACCTCGAGCCGGCCGAGCGCGACTTCTTCGTCTTCTGCGAGAAGCTCTCCCGCACCGCGCTGCCCGTACGCGGAGACGGCGACCGGCCGAAGCCGCTGTACAACCCGGTCATCTGGCTGGCCGGCCGCCCCGGCGACCTGCCGCCGTGGCTGACCGCCGACAACGACGCGATCCGCGAGATCGCCATCCCGCGCCCCCACCTCGGCGACCGGCAGCAGACCGCGCGGCTGCTGGCCCGCGCGTTCGAGACGACCGACCCCGAGCTGGACATCACCGACGACTTCGCGCAGGAGGCGGAGGGCCTCACGCTCCAGGCGATGATCGAGATCACCCGGCTCGCCAAGGAGCGCGACGTCCCGCTGCACGACCTGCCCGACGCCGTCCGCACGTACAAGCTCGGCGTGCTCGACAACCCCTGGAAGCGTGAGCACCTGCGGCGGCGCATCGTCGATGGGGAGGAGCGGGTGCCCGCCCGCGTCCTCGGGCAGCCGCAGGCGGTCACCAAGACGCTCGACATCCTCAAGCGCGCCGTCCTGGGCCTGTCGGGGGCACAGGCCGCCCGCGCCTCCAGCCGCCCGCGCGGCGTGCTGTTCTTCGCCGGGCCCACCGGCGTCGGCAAGACCGAGCTGGCCAAGGCGATCACCTCGCTGGTGTTCGGCAACGAGGACGCCTACCTCCGGTTCGACATGAGCGAGTTCTCCGCCGAGCACGCCGGCGACCGGCTCATCGGCTCGCCGCCGGGCTACGTCGGCTTCGAGGCGGGCGGTGAGCTGACGAACGCCGTGCGCCAGGACCCGTTCCGCGTCATCCTGTTCGACGAGATCGAGAAGGCGCACCCGCGCATCCTCGACAAGTTCCTGCAGATCCTCGAGGACGGGCGGCTCACCGACGGCCGGGGCAACACCGCGTTCTTCTCCGAGTCGATCCTGGTCTTCACCTCCAACCTCGGCACCCGCGGCATCACCCCCGGCATGCCGTACGAGGAGCTCGAGGCACAGGTCCGCGGCGCCGTCACCGAGCACTTCACGACCGCGCTGAACCGCCCGGAGCTGCTCAACCGGTTCGGCGACAACATCGTCATCTTCGACTTCATCGGACCGGAGGCGGCCGACCAGATCTTCGATCTACAACTCGCCAACATCTGCCGTCGCGTGAGTGACGAACACCACATGAAGCTGCGGCTGTCGGACGACGTGGTCGCGGAGTTGCGCGTCTGGTGCACGAGCGAGCTCGACAAGGGCGGCCGGGGGATCGGCATGGCGCTGGAGTCGTACTTCATCAACCCGCTGGCCCGCGCGCTGTTCGACCGCGGCCCGGCCACCGACGTGACCGTCGCGGGCATCCACCGCGACGGCAGCATCGTCCGGCTGGAGCTGCGGTGAACGCCGACCCTCGTGACCAGGAGCGGACACTACTGCTGGCGAAGGCGCACTTCCCGGTCACCACGCTGGGCCCCGGCCGGCGCGCGGGCATCTGGACGCAGGGCTGCACGATCCACTGTCCGGGCTGCCTGTCCCGTGACACATGGGAGGCGGACCCGAGCACGGCCATCCCGGTCGCCACGGTGCTGGGCTGGCTCAGGTCCCTGAGCGGCGTCGACGGCGTCACGATCTCCGGCGGAGAGCCCTTCCAGCAGCCGGAGGCGCTGCGCGCCCTGCTGCTCGGCATCCGTGCCTGGGCGCCGCCCGAGGTGGACATTCTGGTGTACAGCGGCTACGCAGCGTCACGACTCCGGAGGTCCGCCCGCACCCGCGAACTTCTCGAGTTGTGCGATGCGGTCGTCGCGGGACCGTACATTGAACGCCTGAACCAAGTAGATCGGGGGCTTCAGTGGCGCGGATCGTCGAACCAACAGATCATCGCTGTCAGTGACCTTGGCAGGAAACGCTATGGTGACGCGAGGGGCGAAGAAACACCCCATATGCAGGTTTCGGTGGAAGACAACCGTATCTACTACATCGGGATTCCTCGGAGGGGCGACATGGAGCGGCTGACGGAGCGACTCTCGCTCTCCGGGGTACACGCCGGGGAGGTTTCATGGCGCCCCTGACATGCCCGGTCTGTGCCGCTCCGGTACGGCAAGGGGATCTCATCTGCATCAACTGCGGAGCGAACCTGGCCCGGCGGGAAGCGCCCCCGGCTCCCCAACAGCCCGGGGGTTACCAGGCTCAGGACCAGGGCCAGTCGCCCTATCCGCAGCAGCAGCAGTACCCGCCGCAGCAGGACCAGCAGCAGCCCTACGGGGGTCAGCAGCAGCAGCCCTACGGCGGGCCGCAGCAGGACTACCAGCAGCAGCAGCAGCCCTACGGCGCGCCGCAGCAGCAGTACCCGCCGCAGCAGGACCAGCAACAGTCCTACGGTGCCCCGCAGGACCCGTCTCCGTACGGCGCTCCGCAGCAGCCGGAGCAGTCCCCGTACGGCGCGCCCCCGCAGCAGTCCTACGGCGCGCCGCAGGACCAGCAGCGCAACTCGTCGTACCCTCCGGTGCAGAACCAGCAGCCGTACGGCGCGCCCCCGCAGCAGCAGGACCCGTCTGGGTACGGCGCTCCTCCGCAGCAGGACTCGTCCCCGTACGGCGCTCCGCAGCAGCCGGAGCAGTCCCCGTACGGTGCGCCCCCGCAGCACGACCAGCAGCAGCCCTACGGCGCGCCGCAGCAGCAGTACGCGCCGCCCCAGCAGCAGGGGTACGGAGGGGGCGGCTACGGCGGTCCTGGCGCGCCGCACGTGCCGCCGCCGCCGCGCGAGCCCACCATGACCGGTGGGGAGTCGACGGCCGCGTTCACGCCGTTCTGTCCGCACTGCGGGGCCGACATCCCCGACATCGGCAACCCGGTCTGCGTTTCGTGTCTGCGTCCGCTGCACGACCAGGCGGGCGCCGGCGGGCAGCAGCAGCTCACAGTGTTCATCCAGTTCTCCTCCGGCGAGGTGCAGTGCGGTGCCGGCCAGGAGCTCATACTGGGACGCGACCCGGTGCAGTCGCCGGTGGCGAGCACGTTCTCGCGGTTCGACAACGTCTCGCGCCGGCACGCCACAGTCGGCATCGACGGGGGCGGCCAGCCGTGGTTGCGCGACGAGCGCTCCACGAACGGCACCTTCATCAACGACCGGCGACTCCAACCCGGCGAGCAGGCCCCGATCCGCGACGGCGACTCCATCCGTCTCGCCGCCGACGCCCGCGGCCAGGTGCGGTTCGGCCGCTGAGATGGTCTCCTCCGCGCTGATCCCGTCCCGGCGGACCGGGGCCGGGTCAGCGCGGACCGGCAGCCGACGGGCTCAGGCGGTCGGCAACCGAGCGGCGTGGATCAGTAGCCGACCAGCGCGACCCGGGCGGCCGTCGCGGCGCCGACGGTGATCGGGTAGTCGTTCGGATTATGGACCCGGAGGCGGAGCCGGACCGTACGGTCGAGGCCGAACTGGCCGCCGTGCGATGTGCGGAGGCCGCCTCCCGGGTCGCCCCGGTACGTGATGCGCCATGGGTCGTCGACGACGGACGTCCCCTGGGCGTTCATCCGGGTCCAGGCCACATCGACCGGGTCGTCCGCCTTCAGTCCCGTGATGACGGTGAGCGCGTCGCACAGCGCCCAGTACTCCCCTCCCACGATGATCGAGTAGAGGTCGCCTCCGTGCAGGCCGTGGGTGTCGGAGAGTTCGGTACGGAACAGCACGAAGGCGTCGGCACGGGGGTCGACCGGCTGGTCCTCCCCTGCCGCGAGGCTCACGACGATCGCCACCAGTCCTCCCGAGAAGTGCCGGTTACTGGCAAAGTAGGCCAAATCCGATCATTCGCCGAGGGGCATCAGGCTCCGGATCGACGGAACCGCAGGCAGACCCGCGTACGCGGCCCAGCGCCCGCATACGGCCGGCCCCAGCCGGATCGGAATTCCCGGAAGTCGGCACCAGCACGCAGCAAAGCACGTCAAATGGGTATATGACACTGCGCGGTAGTGAGTCGCGATGGCACGGGTGAGTATGACCTCGAATGACGGGCAGGGTGAGACAGACATGCGAGGGCTCGTTATGGTGGCTACGCACTCCATGGCAAGGCCCTGGCAGCGACCACCGAACGATTCGGCCGGCCCCATGAGCGAGATGAAGTTCACGGCGGAACAGCTGCCGATCCTGCGTCGCTTCACCGAGGTGCACGCCCGCCGATACCGGATGAACGAAGGCCTGATCGGCGACCTGGTCATCGCCGTCAACGAGATCGCGACGAACGCCGTACGCCACGGGTCGCACTACGCCGAGCTGCGCATGTGGACCGAGGACAGCCGCGTCATCGCCGAGATCCACGACAGCGGCACCTGGACGCCCGCCGACACCCCCGGCGGAAGCCCCCCGCCGCCCGACGCGGAAGGCGGCATGGGGATCTGGGTCGCCCGTCAGATCTGTTCGGCCGTCAACATCAGGACGGGAATCAACGGCACAGTCGTACGATTGGAACTCTCTCCGACAGCGCGGTACATCTGACCGGTACCGTGGGTCCTCCACGGCCGAGGGGGGGCACCATGGCAGCGCTCGAACTGTCTTCCAGCCGGCATGGCGACCGTACGGTCCTGCACGTCAGCGGTGAACTGGACATCATCAGCCGGGCCGAGCTCATCACGTGCCTGGACAAGGTCATCAAGCAGCACGGCGGCAAGATCATCCTCGACCTGACCGGCCTGGACTTCATGGACACCAGCGCCCTCAGCACCGTGGTCTCCTACTGGAAGCGCCTCACCACGACCGAAGGCGGCTTCCTCGCCCTGGCCGGCGCCCAGTACCGCACCTCGCGAGTCCTGTGGATCACCGGACTGGCCCAGCGCCTCCCCATGTACGACGACGTCGCCGCCGCCCTCGCCGACACGGAGACCCGGAGCGCCGCCGACGACGCGTCGTGACGACCACCGACACGAAAATCCCCGGCGATCGCCACCCCGAGGGAGCGGTGAACGCCAGGGATCTCGATGCGGAGTCAGCTTGAGAACTCAGGCTGAGAAGACCTCGCAGGCGATGCCTTCGCTGAGGTAGCCGTACCTGACCACGGCGTTGTTCCGCTCTTCGACGGAAGTCGTGTAGAAGTGGTCGCCGATCGCCGGATTCCACAGACGGAACAGCGGAACCCTGGCCGGGTCCGACGCGGGCGGGATCGCCATCGCCGGCCCCGCGACGAGCGACGCGCCCACCAGGAGACCGACAATGATGCCCAGGCGCCCGAAAAGCGCGGCTATGAGAGTCCGGCCACGTCTCATGATTCTCCTAACTCCGGGAATCTCGAATCCGGACCGGACCTACCCGTCAGCGCGACGCCCAAAGTAATCGCCCATTAAGCTTTGGCCAAGCTCAGCCGCTTTCGCGGTCCGGCACACTGCGGGCGCTTCCAGCGGCAACCCCCGACATATCACCTATTTCAAATGATGAGGCGTGGGCTTCCTAGGCACGGCTCCATTCGGTTACGGTGATCTGGTGACGGAGCCCTTTTTTCTGCGGACGATCCAAACGGCCTATGACACCGTCGCCGCCACCTACGGCGAAGCATCCCGGGCCGGGCTCGACGACCGACCGCTGGACCGCGCCGTGCTCTCCACGTTCGCCGACCTCGTACGGGCCGAGGGCACCGGCCGCCCCATCGCCGATCTCGGCGCCGGCCCCGGCCACGTGACCGCACATCTCAACGCGCTCGGGCTGAACGTCTTCGGCGTCGACCTCTCGCCGGCCATGGTCGCGCTGGCCCGCCGGACCCATCCCCGCCTGCGGTTCACGGAAGGCTCGATGACCGCGCTGGACGTGGCGGACGGAGCGCTCGCCGGCATCGTCGCCTGGTACTCCATCATCCACATCCCGACGGACCGGTTGCCGGGCCTGTTCACCGAATTCCACCGGGCGCTCGAGCCCGGCGGGCACATACTGCTCGTCTTCCAGATCGGCGACAAGCCGCTGCACCTGGAGCGCGCGTTCGGCCACGACGTGTCGCTGGTCGCCCACCGATGGCCGATCGGCCGCGTCGCCGCCCTGCTGCAGCAGGCCGGCTTCACCGAAGTCGCCCGGATGACCCGCGAGCCCACCGGCGCGACCGAGAAGGTACGCCGCGGCTACCTCCTCGCCCGCGCCGGGCTGCGGACTCCCGGCGGATGAACGCTTGATGTCCGCGCCGACTCGGGAAGACTGGTCCGGTGATACTCGAGACAGTGCGGCCCCGCGACTACAACGACGTCGGGCGTGTAGGGCACTATTTCCGCGAGGGCGTTCTCGTCGTGATGGACCTCACGGCGATGGCGGACGACGAGGCCAGACAACTCGTCGACTTCGCAGCAGGCCTCATCTGCGGCCGAGGCGGCGACATGCAGCGCCTGAGCCCCAAGGTCTTCCTGCTGATCCCCTCGGCGCCGGCCAGGCCCGGCACCACGACGGGCATCGTCAAGCGCCTGCGCCCACGCGACTACAACGAGGTGCTGTATGTCGGGCACTATTTCCGCAACGGCATTCCGGTCGTCATGGACCTCACGACGATGGCAGACGACGAGGCGCAACAACTCGTCGACTTCGCAGCAGGCCTCATCTGCGCCCGGGGCGGCGACATGGAACGCCTGAGCCCCAAGGTGTTCCTGCTGTTGCCCTCGGGGATGGCCAAGCCGAGTGACGTCACGAACAACACCGAGCAGACCATCTAGGGACCCGCCCGGGGGCCGTGACCTAGGCGCGGTGGCGGCTTTCATGATCTGATGGCTGCGGGCCACGGGAGGGAGCCGCATGGAATCCTCAAGAGGATCGGTTCAAGCGTTCGTGTCGCTCGACACTCGGCAGCAACTTCCCCGCATGGCCCGATCGTGGCAGGCGTCGTGTCAGGCAGCCGCCGTCTCCGTGGGAGGGCTTTTCGCCGTCCTCATCATCGCCATGGTGACGCATCGGAGCAGTCCGCAGGTCATGGCGGCAGGGCTGGCCATTCCCGTCTTACTTTTCGGTGCGTTCACGGCATATGAGTGGCGGATCGGTCGCCGACTCGACATCAAACTGACTCGACTACATCTGATCGGCGTCGCGGCGGGTCTGATCGTCTGGCTGATGTACCCGGCCCCGGGAAGCCTGCCGTTCGATCCCACGTCAGCGCAGTTGTGTGCCTACGTCGGGCGTCCGATGGTCCACGCCTGCATCGTCAAGGCCGACGCCGCCCGGGCGCGAAGCGACATCGCGTGGTGGTCGACAGGTGCGCTGATCGTAGTGTTCGGCCTGTTCGCCCGCCGTTCCCGCACCGCGGCCTGGACAGCACCCGCCATCGCAATCGCAGGAAGTGCTCTGGCTGTGTACTTCCTCGAAGTATTCCTCCGAGCCGCTGCGCAGGGCGGATTCATCTCCTGAGAGAAAGTGCCTCGCCGGGTTCGGCCTGGCCAAGGCTCCTATTGCAGCCTCGAGTTCGATGAACGTGCCCGCGATCTTGGGAACCGTGACGACGGTCGCGAGCATGTCGCGGCCATGCGCAGTGAATCGGTAGTTGGCGCATCGCTTCTCGAATGCGACGAGACGCTCAAGGCCGAGCGCTCGGAACACGGTGTCGAGGGTCTCCGCGTCTGCGAGGTCGGTCTCGTGCTCGGGTTTGGAACCGCTGTCAGCGTCTACGGCTGGTTCTTTGTACGTCAGGACCGTACGACGTAGCTCACCGGCTTCTATGACGCGCACCCGCAACTCTCGGCCCGCTGCGGTGAGGTCTCGGCCAGGGCGGTCGTAGTAGGTGTCCCGGTAGGTGCTGCATTCCTCATCGGCCAGGCGGCGGAGACGCTTGCGTAGGGCATCGGGCTCACGGACGTGTGCCTTCAGTTCGGCCTCGATCACTGCTCCGCCCTTCCCTCCAGGAGATGGCGAGCCTGACGCCACATCTCGTCGAATTGGCGACGGAACCCGGCGGCCGTCGAGCTTGGCGGCACGCCAAGCCTGGGCCTGCGAAGCCGCGCAGCTCGTCGCCGCCGGCGCGCCGACACTGGATCCAACGGCCCAGCCGGTCGGCGTGGACGGCCTGGGGATGGACCTCTGGCGGCCACCTACGTCGTGGTCGCAGATAAGGCCTGCGACCACGACGTAGGTGGCCGATGATTGTGCCGAAGCGGCTCGCTGCTGCCCGTACCGCACGACGACGGCGCGCGTGCGGAACGTGGTGGTGGGTCAGGCCGGGGCGTCGGCGTCCTGCGTGGAGGCCTCGAACGCCTCGGGGCCCTGCTCCGCTGCCGCCGGGTCCATCCACATGACCTGCCAGCCGTGGCCGTCGAGGTCGAAGAAGCTGCGTGAGTACATGAAGCCGTGGTCCTCGGCGTCATCGGCCTCGGTGCCGCCCGCGGCGAGCGCAGCGGCGCTGACCGTATCGACCTCATCGCGGGATGACACGCTGAAGCAGTACAGCGCCAGCGTGTGCGTGGTGGGATCGGCGATCGGCAGCTTCGCGAACTCCGCGAACTTCTCGCGGCCGAGCAGCATGACGAAGGCGTGCTCGCCGACCAGCATGCAGGCGGCGGTCTCGTCGGTGAACATCGGGTTGTAGCTGAACCCGAGCTTGGCGAAGAACGCCTTGCTGCGCTCGATGTCCGCTACGGGGATGTTCACGAACAGCATGCGGCCGGGGTGTGCGGGATTGGTCATGGTCGGTCTCCAGTCGATGGCTCGATGGCCTACGTCCTGGTAGACCGGCCCAGCCGACGGAACTCATCGGTGGATCTCGGCTAAGACGCTCAGTCATACAATCCGACGAATTGCCGCAGATTCAACGGCAGACACAGACCACCGCCCCTGCCACTCGATCTGAGACACCCCAGGTCACAAGCCCTGCCTGCCTTAGATCAACTGTCACAGGACACGAGAGGTGCGGAGACGCGCGGGGGTCATCGCTCAGCGGGGTGGTGCCCGAACTCACCAACACCGCTTCGCGGCTGAGCGGGCTGGTGTCGGCACTCATCGACATCTGGTGCTCGTTCTCGGGATCTGCAGATCCGCTTCTCGGCGGCATAGCCAGTTCCGTATCGCCTCGGTGGCATGCTGCCACTCAGGGTCACCGTCGTGGAGGGCCGACCACAGGTAGGCCTGTGTCATGCGCTGGGTGACCGCCAGCGAGTTCGCCGAAGTCGAGCACACCACACACAGCGTTCCCTTTGGAGACGACAACGATCGTTTGCGGCCGCTGTGTGTTGCTTCGTGGCCCGATGCTGTGCGAGTGCTCAGTGAAGGACGGTGAGCAGGCCCTCGACGCCGCGTTGGAACGCGGCGCCGACGCTCTCGACGCCGTCGAGGTGGGCGCCGGTCATGGCTCCGTCGCGCATCATGACGAAGTGTCTTGCGGCGTGCTCTGGTTTGCCGCGCCGCGGTGAGGCCCCGAAGACCTGCGCGAACAGTTCCGTGAGCGTGGTCACGTACCAGGCTCGGTGATCGAGGACCACCTGGCGCACCGGGTCGTGGGGGTCGGGGTACTCGTTTGCGGCATTGAGGAAGGCACACCCGCGGAATTCTGGTTTGGCCAGGTCGTCGGCGACGGCGGTGCCGATCGTGCGCAGCGCGTCGGCCGGCGACGACGCGGCTTCGATGGCGGCCTGCGTGTCGGCGCGGATGTGGGCGTCGACGCCGCGCAGGTAGGCAAGTACGAGGTCTTCCTTCGAGGGGAAGTGCCGGTAGAACGTCGCTCGCGTGGCCGGGGCCTCGGCGAGGATCCGCTCGACCCCGACCGCACGGATCCCCTCGCGGTAGAACAGCGCGCTGGCCGTGGACAACAGCCGTTCTCGGGCCTCGGACCGCCTCTGCCTCCCCGAGTTGCTGTTCTGGCTGTCGGGCGCGGAACGGATCGGTGTCGCCATGAACCGACCGTAGCAGAAAGAACGATCGGTCTTGCAATTGCCGGCGACGTCTGCCAAGCTCGGCGCTGCAAGAGAGAGAACAGTCTTTCTACCTGGAGACACCGTGCCGAGCCGAGACGCGACCAGCATGATCCACCCGAATGAAGGGAATCTGTCATGACCACCGCCACCGCCCCGGCTGCGACCGGTGTCGCACCGACACTTCGGCGCCTCTACTTCGTGCGTTTCGGGTTCGCCGTCGTCTGGGCGATCCTGCTGTTCCTGACCGCGTCCGGCATCAACCTGCTGACCGCCGTGCTGCTCGTGCTGTACCCGGTGTTCGACGTGGCCGCCGCCGTCGTCGATGCCCGCTCCGCGCGGGTCAACGTGGCCGGCGGATCCGCGAACGCGTCCGCCCCAGGTCTCTACGTCAACATCGCGATCAGCACCCTCGCCGCCGTCGGACTCGCCGTCGCCCTCACCTCCGGAATCCCAGCCATCCTGCGAGTCTGGGGGCCATGGGCCGTTGTGGCCGGCATAGTGCAGCTCGTGGTGGCCATCCGGCGGCGCCGATTGGGGGGACAGGGGGCGATGATCGCCAGCGGGGCCATCTCCGTGCTGGCCGGCGTGTCGTTCTTCCTCATGGCGTCGAGCGCAGGAGCTTCTTTGGCCAATGTGGCCGGCTACGCCCTGCTCGGCGGCGTCTTCTTCCTCGTCTCCGCGCTGCGCCTCGGACGGAACGTCAGCCAGAGTGGGAGGAACTGACATGACCGACCACACCGCGGGGTGCGTAGCCAGCCCCGCAACCGCTGGGCCGGCTCTGCTGGCGGATGAGGCCGGACCGGCCTGCGCGCCAAGACCGCCGAGGAACTTTTGAGCCAGATCCCGTTCTCGTCGACAGAACCACCAGGACGGCCGCCGAGAGGGGCATTGGATGTTGCGACCTCTCGGTGGCCCGGCGCATCGGCGGCAGGATGAAGAACCGCGTCGTCTGATGTTGGCGGGCGGCCCGGGTCAGGCGATGTCCGTCTGGGGCCGCGGCGGGCACGACGGTCGAAACGGCGAAGAAGAGGTGTGGGCCTCATCACGACGATGTGCCGACCGAACTCCAGGCAGGCGGCCCGTTAACGGCCTACCTTGGTCAGGTGCTGCCCGATTCCCGGATTCGCATCGGCTCACGGACCTCGCCGATGGCACTCGCCCAGGCCAATCAGGTCCGTGACCTGCTCACCGGCATGGTCGACGGACTCGACGCCGAGATCGTCGGTATTCAGACCTCCGGCGACCGCTGGCAGGGCGACCTCTCCGAGTTCGGCGGCAAGGGCGCGTTCCTGAAGGAGATCGACCGCCACCTGCTGATGGGCGGCATCGACATCGCCGTGCACTGCATGAAGGATGTCCCCGGCGACGTCCCACTGCCCGAGGGCACGGCCTTCGCGGCCTACCTCGAACGGGAGGACGTCCACGATGTCGTCGTCTTCCCCACCGGTTCGCCGTACCGCAGCATCGAGGAACTCCCCGCCGGTGCGCGCATCGCAACCAGCGCGGTGCGGCGCAAGGCGCAGCTCCTGCGAGCCCGCCCGGATCTGCAGATCGACCGGATCCGCGGCAACGTCAACTCCCGGCTCGCCCGGTTCGACGAAGAGCGGCGGTTCGATGCGATGATCCTCGCCCGAGCCGGGCTGCGCCGCATCGGCATGGAAGATCGCGTCGGGCAGGTCCTGCCGCTGGAGATGATGTGCCCGGCCATCGGCGCCGGAGTCATCGGCGTCCAGTGCCGTACCGCCGACAAGGGCATCGTGGAGCTCGTACGGCTGCTGGACCACGCCGAGACCCGCACCCACGTCACAGCCGAACGTACGATGTTGCAGGGCCTGCGAGGACACTGCAATTCGCCGATCGCCGGGCACTGCACCACCACCGGCGGACAACTGTCGATGATCGGCATGGTGTTCTCCGGCGAGGGCGACACATTCGCCTACGCCCACGAGTGGGACAAACCCGACCGCGCGCCCGAACTCGGCGCGTACGTCGCCGCGACACTCGTCCGCAAGGGCGCCCGCGACATCATCGCCGGCATCCCACACTGAACGGCGCCCCTGACGGTCGTCGCCGAAAAGCCGACACGGCTCCATCTCGCCGGACTGGCCACATCCAGCACGTCGATTCTCATCCCGGCCGGTCTCGGCCGCAGGCAGTATCGAGGTCATGCGGAGGTTAGGTGCACTGCGTTGGCGCAGGCTGGTCTCGTTGGCCGGGTTCCTGCTCATCGCCGTCTGTGTGGCGCTGATCGGATTCCTGGAGCAAGGAGACCGCCGACGGCGACGCCTGCTGGGCACCACGGCCTGAGGACCGGAAGCGACGGCCGGTCCCTCGTGCAACGGACCGCGTACGGCGAGCTCCGGCACGCCGGGTGTCAGCCGCCCATTGCGGCCAGGAAGGCCAGCGTCCTGGGCCAGCCTTGCGCCCGTGCGGCGGCGTCACCGGCGCGGGTGCCGCCGTGCTCGAGAATCACGCCGGTGCTCGCGGGGAACCGGACGCCCGCCGCGAGGTAAGGGAAGGTGCCGACGCCGTGACCTGCTCCCGGGTAGATCAGCGCTTGGTGCGGGAAGCGGTCGTGGTCGCGGTCGAGTTCGGTCATGATCTGCCGGGCCCAGGTTTCGGAGTACCAGAGCTGGTCCTGGGCACCGGCGATCGCCAGGACCGGACCGTCGATGTGGTCGAGTGGGATCACGCCCTGCGGGAGGGGGCGGCCGCGCCACGTCCAGGCGTTCCCTCCTTGCCCGCGGGCGCCGAGGCCCCGGTTCACCCTGTTCGACGGCGCGTACACGATGACACCGTGGACCAGGCGAGAGTAGAGCTGACCGAGCAGCAGGGCCGCCTCGGTGCCCCGCGAGTAACCCTGGGCGACCACGTGCGCCGGGTCGACGCCGGGCTGGGCCGTGAGCAGCCGTGCCGCCCTGGCGAAGTACTCCATGGGAATGTCCTGGAGCGTGGCCGGCAGGCCCGGATCGCGGAAGTAGGCCAGCGTCAGCGCCGGGTAGCCGTGGGAGGCGAGCAGGGCGGCCTCGTACTCCCCGCTGTTGCCGCCTTCGGAACCACCGAACAACAGCACCGCCGGGTGACGGCCCCGGCCCGTGGGCGGCAGGAACAGGTCACCGTCGACCTTGTCGGCCGCGACCGTGAAGCTCTTGTGGGTGACGCCGGGAGTGAGCCACTGCCGGGTCAGCGTCCGGCCCGCCAGCCGATGGCCGTGCGCGATCACGGTGATCTGCACGTCATAGGCGGGCCGCTGCTCCGGGTACGACGGGATGAACGCGCTGGCATCGGGATCACCACTGGGCGGGACCATCGACCAGAACAGCCCCATCCCGTCCGCACCCGTGTACGTGCCCGAACGCGGACGGGCACGATCGAGATCGACCATCCCGCGGCCGTCCGCGCGAAAAACGGCCCGGCCGCGCCATCCGTCCCGGCGATAGTCCTGGGCGGCCGCACTCATCTCGACGGTGTCATGCGGGACGAGGCCGCTGATCGTCAGGTGAATCGGCCGATCGGCTAAAGCGACCGGAGCATCCACCGTGATGACCGCACGATCACTGTGGCGCGGACCACAGCCCGCCGCCGTACCCCCGGCCACCAGGAGAAGAGCCACCAGTGCGCGATTCCTCAATCGCATCTCGTCTCCCCGTGATCACGACGATCGCCGCGAGACGCGACCATATAACGCCGTCCATCCGATCGGAGCAGTCCGGCCAGAGATGGCCATGCCATGGGGCGCTCCGACTCGGGCGACACGCGCAAGATCATCGCGGCGTCCGAACAGCCGGTGGGCCTCGCGCAGGTGAAGTAGCCTCTCCGGGGTTCTGACGATCTATCAAGACAGGTCCACTATGTCCGAATATTCAGAAACCAGCCCACGGACTTCATCCGCCGAGATCCCGGATATTCTGTACGACACCTTCGATTACCTGGCTCACCGGGTAGTGGGTTCGTCCGCCGAGGCCTTTGGCTGGATCGACCGCTCGTTGCTGCCCGACGAGGATAAAATCGCGCTACGCGTCTTCGTGGAGAGGTTCCCTGGAGCCGATTTCTATCGTGACGACGCCGTGCTGCTCGATCACCTGGAGCAGCGCAACGCGGTGATACTGCCGCCCTGGCTTCGGGAGATCCGGCAGGTGCTGTCCGGACTAGGGCCGGACGCTCAAGTCCGTTTCGACGACTTCGATATCTGGAACCCGCGCGCGGATCGCATCGATGACGACGATGAGTTCATCGACCTGTGGTATGAGGACAATTTCTTCGGCTATCTGCAAGAGGAAGACCGCGACCTGCTGAGGAACGGGGCCGAGTGCTACCCGATCCTTTGCGTCACGAAAAGCGTGAACTACCTGCTCGCCGCCGACCTCAGCGATCCCGAGAACCGACACATCGTCGACCTGTGCGATGAAGACGTCATGGACGACCGCTATGCCGGCAGAGCAGGCACTGAATCGGTCTTCCCGGCATTCAAGTCATACGCGAATATGCTTTCGCACATCGTCGAGTGCCGAACGAAGGACGGCACTGTGATCCGTGCACGGGACGTTTCCTGACCCCCACCACGTCGCGTGTCCGCGAGATCCCCTTGGAGGAACTGGCTCAGGACTACGAGCTCTGGCTGTAGTCCCCTCCCTCCCGTTCTCCTCGTAGCCGCCGGGCCCTCCAGGTCCTGACGGATTCTGTGACGTCGCTGTGACCGGCTCCTTGGCAGTCTGCCCGGCATCCGCGTTTCCCACGAGGAGAGGGTTCTTGATGAGACGTGCGACAGTCGGTGGCGTGGGTGGTTTGGCCTGCGTGGCGCTGGCGCTGGGCAGTGCGACACCGAGCATCGCCGTGCCGGCCGCCGCCGTGGCGAGTCGGTCGGTTTCGGCCGTCGCCTGGAGGCCCTGCCCCACCTATTCCGATGAGGTGATCACGAGCCTGGGCGCCCCCAAAGAGCAGATACCGCAGTTCCGCGCGCAGCTGAAGCGCCTGGAGTGCGGGACGGTCAGCGTCCCACTGGATTACCGCCACCCGGACGGCCGGAAGATCAGCATCGCGGTCACCCGGCTGCGCGCCACGGACACCGAGCACCGGCTCGGCGCCCTGGCCATGGCCCCGGGCGGGCCCGGCGGCAGCGGATATCTCGACCCCATCGCCATGACGCTCAGGAACAAGGAGATCGCCCGGCTCAACGACCGGTACGACCTCATCGGCTTCGATCCCCGCGGGGTGAACTACAGCACCAAGACCAACTGCGAGGGTACGCCTCCTCCCAATACGGGACCCGGACCGCTGACCAAGGCGTCGGCCAAGCGGATCTACGAGGCTCAGGCGGCGGACAACGCCGCCTGTGGGCGGTCCGATCCGGCGTTCCTCGGGCAGCTCACCACCGCGAACGTGGCCCGGGACCTGGATCGCGTGCGGGCCGCACTCGGCGAGCGCAGGCTCAACATCCTCGGCTTCTCCTGGGGCACCTGGCTCGGCGCGGTGTACCGCAGCCTCTTCGCCGGCCGTACGGGGCGCGTCTTCCTGGACAGCCCGGCGCCGCCGTACACCAGCTTCGCCGAGCATGACAAGGGGGTCGCCGCGGCCACAGAGCGGAACTTCGCGCGTATGGCGGCGTGGCTCGCGCGCTACCACACGACGTACGGCCTGGGCACCACCGCACAGCAGGTACGGGCCACGGTCTTGAAGCTGCGCCACGACTATGACGCCAACCCCAAGACGTTCACCGACCTGAACAGAGCCATCGACGGCGCCTCGATCGCCCAACTGGCCGGCACGACCTCACCCCAATGGCCGCAGGCCGGCCGGGCGCTCGCCGAGCTGCGGGACGCGACCGGCCCCCAAGCACCGCCCACCGTCAAAAAGATCTTCGGTGCCGAACCGGCCAAGCCCATCCCCGGCGCACCCGAGATGCAGAACATGACGATGAACCGGGCGACCATCTGCAACGAAGATCAGAGCCGGCTCAGCTTCTCCGCCGCCTGGACCGCCTACCAGCAGCGCCTCAAGCGCAACCCCGTGACGGCCTACTACTTCGGCGGCGGATGCGCCGGCTGGCCGCTGCCCGTACAACAGACCCGGGTACACCGCACCGCGGGATCGCTGGTGTTGTCCGGGCACCGTTACGACACGATGTCCGCCTACGAGTGGACCCTGCAGATGCAGGCCGCCATCGGCGGCAAGGTCTACACCGTCGACGACGACGTCCACGTATCGGCCACACGCGTGCCCGAATGCGCCGCAGACGTGACGGCCTACTTCACCACCGGCCGAATCGACGGCGGCTGCGACGGAGCGAAGGTGCCGACCTCGTAGGGCCCGCAGCAATCCGGGTCCCGGACCTGACCACTCCACCGGAACCGACAACCGACAACCGACACGACAGATCAGGATCCAGCCGACAGCCGCTGTCAGCAAAACGCCCCCTTGCGTGATCGCAAGGGGGCTTTGATCTGGGCCGCAGCCGGAGGAATTCGAACCCCCAACCTTCTGATCCCTAGCCAACGGTGGCGCATGTCCGGCGTCCGTACGCCACAGTTCGCCGGCGTCCGTCTTCAATCCGTGAACTTTGCCGACCCCCGCCGCATCACAAGAGCGTGACCCGATCACGGGGGCACGGAACAGCGAATTGATGGGGAGCTTTTGCCGGCGAAGAGGGCTACCTTTGGTGCGGTCGCAATAGTGACACTGGGCATCTTCCTGACCGGTTGCGGAGGAGGTGCTGTGAACGCGGCTTCGTCTCCCACGAGCACCGCGATTCCGACCCAGAAAAGCACGACGTCTCCGGCGGGTACGCAGGTGAAGGCCGGCGTGAAGTGCACCGACCAGATCAACTATTCGGGTGACTCCAGGTCCAACGCAGAGATCAACAGCATCGGCGAACGGACAGGCCACTGCCCCGCAGCCCAGCAGGGCACACCTCCGACCGGCACACCGAAGAAGGCCGGCATGAAATGCACCGACCAGATCAACTACTCGGGTGACTCCAGGTCCAACGCGGAAATCAACAGCATCGGCGAACGGACAGGCCACTGCCCCCCAATCCAGTGACCCTCACAAGGAACGTGTGGCGGGGCCAGGATGTCGCCAGACCAGCGACCGTAGGCTACTGACCATGCACGCCACCCTCACAGAGCACGCTCGGTGCCTCTATGGCGATGAGTATCGACCAACACCCGAGTGCGCACTTGAGCACCACGAGCACTACTTCGTTGAGGAGTTGACCTTCGCCGATGCGGACTCGATTCTGGCCATGCTCCATGAACTGTCTCCGCACCTGGTAGACGGTCACCTTCCGGTGTGGATCCGCAACCTGGCCTACCGACTCGTGCTTTTGCAGCGGCCTAACGAGCCAACCCTGATGCGCGAGGCGGCGGACAGTCTCTATCTGCATGGCCCGGACTGGGACGACATCGCTGCGGACCTCCGCCATCGAGCTGATGCGCTTGAAGCGGCGGCCTAGACTCCCGGCTTCCTGCTTGCAAATCATGCCGATCTTGGCCCGTATAGCCTCTGACCTGCGCGAGCATGTGTCCGCTAGTGGCCCTGTCGACCCTTGATCACCGTGCCCAATGGCACGCCAATGGCACGACGACATCCCCACGGAGCCTTGTCACAGGTCTGTCGGTTGCGTGCCATCCTGACGGCGTGATGAGTCGCTCGCTGCGCAGAGTCCTGGCCGTCAAGCCCACAGGCCCCTGGTTGGCGGTAGTCGACGGAGCGTGGCATGTCGAGTCGCCCGCCGGGGTCACGGATACCCCCTGGGAGAGATCGCGCATGTGGCTACTCCCACTCCTAGAACGGCCACGTTGGCGAGGATCGCCAGTGAACTCGGTGAGGATTCCGCCGGTGAAGCCGGGCCATCTCGACGCCTGCCCGTCGTCCGTACGCCACGGTTGGTAGGCGCCCGTCTTCGATCCGTGAACCTTGCCGGCCCCCGCCGCGTCACAAGAGTGTGGCCCGATCACGGGAGCATGGAACAGCGAACTGAGGAGAGTCTCTTGCCTGCGAAGAGGGCTGCTTTCGGCGCGGTCGCAATAGTGACACTGGGCATTTTCCTGACCGGTTGTCGAGGAGGTGCGGTGAACGCCGCTTCGTCTCCCACCAGCACCGCGACTCCGGCCCAGAAAAGCGCGGGGGCTCCCGTGGGTACGCAGGTGAAGGCCGGGGTGAAGTGCACCGACCAGAACGACTATTCGGGTGACTCCAGGTCCAACGCAGAGATCAACAGCATCGGAGAACGGACAGGCCACTGCCCTCCAGTCCGGGCTTCCGCCGCCCCGTCGGGCACGTTCAAACCGCAGCGGGTTACCGGCCCACCGCCACCGAAATCGGGGATCGACCATAACGTCGTAGCGCTCGGCACCGCACGGTTGGCAATGGCCGCGAACCAGACCGCGTACGTGGTCTCGCGGTTGCGCGCGAACGCGGCCACCGTGCGAACGCTGGTGGACAACGAAGTGCGTTGCACGTGGCCGGGCGGCAGCAAGAACCTGGTGATGGGCCAGAACGTCTACGCGGGCACGGGTCAGAACCCGCAGTGGGAAGACACCTGGATCGTCACCAAATTCCTGCTGCACCCCGGCGTGGCCACGACGGCCACCTGCACGACGTACGCGAGGGTCGCCTCGCTTTACAAGCAGACATCTTCGGTGCAGATCGTGGGCGGCTCATTGCGGTTCGCCGACACGTCGGTCACCAACGCGGCGAACGGCAAGCCGCTCGATTTCGAGATCCCATACGGCGACCTGCCGGTGGACCCAACCCACCGGACCGTGCGACAGCCCGCGCTGCCGATCACCACTGCGCCGGCCGGGTTCCGCGAACTCAGCGCCTTCGGCGACGTGGACTACCAGGTGTGTCAGCGCTCCGGCGCGTGCAACAAGGCCGGCTCCTCGACCGCCCGGTTCACGTTGATCGTCAACCAGTGGAATGCGACGGGCAAGAAGATCTGCCACACGAACTCCTCGACGAGCATCACCAAGACGATCCCGTACTGGGTGCACCACGCCGTAGTGCCGTTGTACACCCCGCACTTCGCGGTGTCGAAAGCACCGGGCTGCGCCCCGGTCTTCAACGCCTACGTGCGGGTGGACTGGCTGCGCGGCGAGACCGGCGCGGTGCAGGGCACGGCGGTCGGCCTGCCCGACCGGCGCGGTTCCACCTCGACGCATCGATCGGCGATGAGCCACCTCTACATCGTTCCGGCGTGACCTGATCCCCGGCGTGTCTGTACCGCATCAGATCAAAGGCCCGTTCCGAGTCAGGAACGGGTCTTTGATCTTGACGCGGTTGTCGTCAGCCAGGAGGCGTTTCGTCCCGAACTCTCGGCGGGATCATGGTTGGCGCTGCTGTGCCGCCAGTCACCCTTGGCGGTACGGTCAGGCGACCGTTGACTGCCTTGGAGGGCATCATGGCGGGTCCGACACCTGGTCAGATTGAGCACTATGTGCGAATGTTCGAGCAGTTGAGCGACCTTTCGGAGTATTTTTCGATTGAGGAAAACCTGTCTTGGACGGTGGTACGCCCTCACCAGGCGCGGTTGACCGTGGAAGAAGTGGTACGCCGGTTGGACGGTGAACCGGACACCATGACGACGGACCGGCCGGCTGATTGTGTCTCTGACCTCGAATACGACGACCTAGCTGACACGGTCTTCCTCGAGCAGTGCGGCGACGCGGTCATCATCGTGGGGTTCGGCACCGCCGCCGCCGAGGAGGAGGCGTTGCGGCGGCTTAGCCAGAGCGCCACCGTTCATTCGGTGTTCTGGGCGATCAACAACTTCAACAGGCTCTACTACATCGTCGATGGCGTGGTGGTCACCGAACTGGACATGCTGCGCCCGCTGGACCGGTGGGGTACCGACCCGGAGGCATTGACCGACCACCTCGATGCGTTGCGCGACCTCCACGATCGTTCCGACCCGGGCCCGGACTGGGAGACCGCGATGGCCACCCTGGAGTCGTTGACCGGCCAGCGACTCGATCCTGACTGGTTTGCACATCCTCAACTGCTTGCGAAGGTGAACCGCCGTTAGATGCGCCCCCGAGGCTCAATAATGCCGCAACTCGTCCTGGCGATCCGAAGCTGATCGGCGGAATAGTCCAAGCCGACCACGCTGCGGCCGGTCGCTCATATCGTCTGGAAGTACTGGCCGCCGCCGCATCCCCGGTTCAGGCTGACACATGAGGTGAGGGCAGCCGATGACCCTTACGGCGGTACTGCTGACGTGCGAGCGATGCGGATTATTACCACTCGGAATTACTCACCGTTCGAGCAGCGCGGAAAAGCCCTCTGGGGTAGCCGGGAAGTAGGAGTAGGGGGGCGCGGAGGTCAGTTCGACGTTTCCCTCCGCGTTCACGGTCATTTCGATATAGGTCGAGGCTCCACCCTGATCCTCGCCATGATCGTAACGCCAGTGGTAGCCGACAGTTTCCTTCCGAAGGGTCATTTCAGTGTCTCGATCTATGTCCTCCCAGATCCACACCTCCCGCTCGTAGAGGCGAGGAGAACCCCACCATGAGGTGTATATCATCTGTTCGGAAGCATCATCGGATGCGGCCCAGTCGGAGCGCCAGATCGGACGGAGATGCGCTGGCGTTGCTCGCCGATGATACTCAGCGATTAGATAGTCCACAAAACCCGGTTGGGCGGTCTCGATAGCCTTTATCCGCTCCGCCAAATCACTTGAGCCTGAGAAGACCGTAGCGAGCTGGGCGTTCGTTGGCCGCGCCCGGAATGCATCAGGCTCCCACTGAGGCTTCGATCGAGAAGTGATGAAGCCATCCAGTTGTTGACGAGCTTGCTTAAGGAGCTTGCGTGACCGGAAAAGAGCTTCCCTTCCCGAGTGGGTTGCGATGTCCCCTTCGCGCATGCTTCCTCCCAATGGAACCCACTCTTTGCAGGGTGTTGATCCATCCGACTAAACCCGTCCGCGATGGACCTTCATCAACCGCCGTTGGCGGGACAGATCAGGAGCCTAAGTTACAGACACTGGTGTTTGCTAGAGAGGGGGAAACATCGCCTAGGATTTTGATCTTCAAACCGTGTGAAATGGCGCGCCCTGGCGCGACTCTCCGCGGACCGGGGTGGTGGAGCTGATCCTGCGACCAGTTGCGCCGCCAGATCCGGCTGCGCGCCGGCCGCCATCCCCACCCGGTCGCGGCGGTCGTCGACCCCAGAGCGTCAAGGCCGCCGAGACCTTCGCCCGCCGCGATCGCGGATGGACCATCCCCACACAACAGCACCCACCTTGGCCGCCCACCAGCACAAACAACGGCCATCACCCAGCACTTTCAAGACCATCTACCAGCCCTTTCAGATGGCCGCTGGCAGGTGGGCCGGCCTACGGCTTTCAGCGGTGTTCCGCATCGGCTGGGGTGGCCGACCGGTCTCGGGACGGGACCGGTCCGCAGAGGCCGCATGCCCGGCCCGAGGGCCGGGCGGCTGCCCCGGCGGCCCGCTTTGGAGGAATCCGCGGGCGGTGCCGTCGCCGGGGACCAGTCCGGGGTAGACCCGTTCGGGCAGCGCGGCGACGCGCCACCCATCAGCTGCTACCGGTTCGTGGTCGGGCACGCGGTCGATGCGGGCGAACAGGACACCGGCGGCGTAGGAAGGCCGCTGTTAGCAAAGGCGTTAGCAAAAAGCCCCCTCGCGTGATCGCAAGGGGGCTTTGACCTGGGCGCAGCCGGAGGGATTCGAACCCCCAACCTTCTGATCCGTAGGGGAGTGCCGAACGTCCTCCGGCGTCCACACAGTCCGTAGACGCAGGTCAGGGTCCGTCAGACGTCCATCCGAGACGTCATGATCCGTGCCCGGCTCGTCAGTCTGTGAGACATGTGTGAGAGACCATCACCGCCGTGATCGTGCTCTGCAACCGTTCAGCCCTCTTGCGCCGGCCCCGCATCAGGCTCTCGGTCCTCCGACCGGACAATCCTCCTGATCTGCTGGCGCGTGTACCCGGTGGCGTCGCAGATCTCCTTCTGCTGCACACCGTCCTTGTCTGCCTGCCGGATCGCCTCGGCGAGTTCGCGCCGCAAGACGTTCGTGCGGGTCTCTGACTCCCGGAACCGCTTCGCCAGGTGCGCCAACGATCGCTTGTCCACGACACATAGTGTTCCATCCACGCTCATGGAACATGAGGTTACATAGCCATGGCATGGATTACTAGGTCAGTCACCCTTGACGATGGAACATCATGTTCCCTAATGTGAGGGCTGTAGCGCACGACCCCCACAAACGGGACGGGCCCGCCCGGTGCTCGCAACACCGGAACGGGCCCTTAGGTCGAACCCCTACGCGGAGGAGTCCAACCTCATGGAGAAGCGTAAGCCTCTCTGCTCGCTCCCTTGGTGCGACAGCGACCACCTCGACGACGCCCCCACCATCGCCCGGCACCGGAAGACGCTCGGAGAGCGCACGTTCGGCGACGCCCTGACCGTGACTGTGGTCGCCCGGTGGGCCGAGCACCGCGACGGTCGTACCGGCGTCCTGCCGCACATCACGATCAACACGACCGGCCTGCCGGAGGCCAACGGCCTCGATTTCACCCCCCGCGACGCCGCCGAGCTCTCCGAGCTGCTGTCGGCGCTGTGGCCGGGCGAGGGCGTGCAGTGGCTCGCGGCCATGCTCGCGGCCGGCGCCGTAACCCTCGCCCCGCACGAGGACCGCGAACACGACGGAGAGCCGCACGTCGTCACCGAGGACGCGCCGCAGCGGACCGGCAAGGACCGGTTCACTTGGGGGCTGATCACGGACGTCTTCGACACCCTGCACAAGCACGGATACCGGCAGGGAGACGACCAGCACACCGGCCGTGCTATCGGCATGCTCTTCGACCTCGTCGACGTGTACGAGGGGGGCGACCTGTGATGACGATCCTCGACGAGCGCGACGTCACCACCCTGTACACCGAGCAGGCCGAGCGGATCCGGCGCATCATCGCCGCGCAGCTCAAGCCCGCTGACAAGCACGTCGCCGACGACCTCGCACAGGAAGTCTGGTTGGGCTTCTGGCGGACGCAGCTGCGCGGCACGGACGTCACGTGCCCCGCGGCGCTGCTCGCCACGATGGCCCGCCGGCGCGTCGTCGACCACTACCGCCTCGCCCGCGTCCGCCGCGAGGTCTGCTGCGAGGACATGGGCGTGTACGCGGAAGGGGCCGCGCGATGACGATCACGCGTCCGCTGCCCGAATGGGCCGACGAGGTCACCAACGCCCTGATGAACGTCAACCGGCACGGCCGCGGCGAGGGCCAGCTCGACCAGCTCGAGCGCGACTTGCTCGACCTGGTCTGGCTGCGGCTGCAGCACCGTCTCAACGGTCTCCGCCCGGACACCGACCTCGACCGGCGCGCCGGCACCACGTGGGAGGCCACGATCGCCCACATGAGCCGCGGCGTCATCGAGCGTCTCCGGGCCGACATCCGCAAGGAGGAACAGCGATGAACCAGATCCTCGACGAGGCGCTCACGGAGGTCTACGCCGCCCTCGACGGGCTGCTGACCCTCCCGACCGGCGAGGCGCTCCGACAGCTCCGCGAGGGCATCGAGATCACCGACCGGATCGGCGTCCGCCTGGGCGTCGACGGGAAGCAGGGTGCGGCGTGAGCACGTCACAGCTCATCCACCAGGCCGGCGCCGTGACCGTCACGTGGGTGCTGCTGCTGACCCTCGTCGTGGTCGTGCTGCGGCTGCTCGCCCTGCCGTTGGTGCTCGCCGCCATGGTCCTCGACAAGGGTGCGGAACTCGCCGCCATCCCCCTCAGCGTCTCTACGACTTCACCGGATCGGAGGTATCGCCGATGAGTTGGGACGTCCGATCCGAGCGGATCACCGCCAAGGCGCAGGCCGCCAAGGCACAGGCCGAAGCCGAAGCGATCCGCGTACAGACCGACGCCGCGCGGGCACAGGTCGAGGACGAACGCGCTGCCCGCGCCGACCGGCGGAAGGCCGAGCGGCGGCAGGAGCGCCGGAAGCGGTGGGCCGACCAGCGTGCGGCCGTGGCCGGCCGGGTACGCCGGTACGCCGTACCGGTGGCTGCGATCGGCTCACCGGAGGTCATTGCATGGGCCGGGCAGTACGGCTTCGGCGCCGAGAAGATGCATCTCGGTGTGCTGGCGCCGCTGCTGCCGGTCGCGCTTGAGGGCGGTGTCCTGTACTCCGCCACGCTGGCGCTCGAAGCCGTCGACGCCGGGAAGCCCGCCGGCAAGTACCGGGCGGCCACGTGGGTACAGGCCGCGATTGCGGCGGCGCTGAACTACTGGCACGGCTCGAAGGACGGCGCTGACGTCGGCGTGGCCCTGGCGCTTACCTCGCTGCTCGGCATTGTGATGCTTGAGCTGACGATCGCCCTACGTCGCCACAAGAACAGCGGCCGGTCCGCTACGGAGCTTCGTACCGGGCTGGTGCGCCGGATCCGGTACCCGCGTCTGTCGATAGCCGCTACTGCGATCGCCGCAGCGCGCGGCCTCGACGTCGAGGCGGCATGGCGGGCGGCGTGGGTCGACCGGTACGGCATCGGCCCGGACTCGACTCGCCGCGACCGGCGCACCGCCCGCGTGATCCTCGCCCGCCAGCAGCGCGCCGACCGTAAGGCCGCCAAGGCGGGTCACCTCGCCATCGTCGACGGCGCGATCGTCCGGCCGGCACCGACCGAAGCCGAGCGGCAAGCCGAAGCGTTCGCGGTCCTGTTCGGACTCGACCTGTCTGACGAGGCGCTCGCCGACTGGCTCATTGACCCCCCAGACGACGGGGTCATATCGGCCACCGACCCCCCGGACACGGACGGGCCGCAGGGTAGCGCGCGGGCCGCGAAGCGACCGGATCAAATCTCCAGCGACCAGGGAGAACACGAGCAGGGACCGGCCGATGATGACCGGCTCAAAGCAGCGGAGACGCGGCGTGCCCGCGGGCAGCAGACTCGCGCCCGGATCGCCGCCTACATCGCCAGGCGCCCGAACGCCACGGTCGAGCAGATCGCCAAGGCGCTCGACATGAGCACCGCGACCGTGAAGCGGCATCGCCGCGCGATTCAGTCCGGCGAGTGACCCACTACAGGGAGGAACACCGAGATGGCCCAGAGCGACTGGCTCGTTATGGCGCAGTCGACCGACTCCAGCGTCAAGCCGTGCAAGGACTGCAACGGCGCCGGAACCAACTGCTCGACCTGTAACGGGTTCGGCTACTGAACCCCGACCTGCACGAACCGAACGGAAGGAACACCGAGATGGGTTTCTGGGGCAAGAAAGCCGGCGAGATGGTCGACGCCTCCAACGAGCAGCACCGCCAGGCCATCGAGGCGAAGGACCGCGGCGACATGAAGGCGTACAAGCGGCACATGAAGGCGGCTTCCGCGTTCGGCTCTGAGGCTCGTGATGCCCACGAGCAGGGGCAGCGGGAGCGCGAGGCCGCGCTCAAGGAGCTCGACCGTCAGCAGGCGGCCTACTGGCGGAAGAAGCTCGGCAACTGACCTGTAAGCCGCGGGCGGCGGCCGTCCGCCAAGACCAGTGCCGCCGCCCGCTCCCAGCCAAGCGACTGGAGACTCCAGAATGACGGTTCACAGCCACGATGGCGACTTCCGCGCGGAGGTCGTTCCGCTCCGACCGGAGGAGCACCGAGAGCACCACCGGGAGCACGACGCCCCCGAGCGGGAGCACCGCTCCCCGGTGATCCGGGAGCAGGACGGCGAGATCCTCGACGCGGTCATCGTCGAGGAGACGCCGGCCGTTCCCGTCGACTCCCCGGTGGTCACTGGGGAGCGCGGTGGCTGGTTGCAGGAGCGGCGCTCCTACCTCGACACCGCCCCCGCAGTCATCCCGACGTGGCTGCGGAACAAGACCGAGTTCGTCGAGAACAGCAAGCTCGGTGCCCGCTACTACGGCCACAAGGCGGCGTTCCACGCGGCCCGCACTCCCGTCTACGCGCTGCGGCTGATGTCCAAGTCACCGCGCGGAACGGCCCGCCTGACGCGCCGCTGGTATCTGTGGATCACCGACGCTGAGGCACGCCCTGTCATGGCTAAGGCCGCTGCTCAGGCCGACCCTGGGGCGTGGATGGCGCTCACGACCATGCAGACCAAGAGGACCGGTCCGCGGCGGCGTCAGTCGCTTGTGGTGGCCGTACCGGCGGGCGTGCTGGTGCTGCTGGCGGCGTTCCTGCTGCCCGGTTGGGCGCTCGCCGCCGCAGCGGCCGGCGTCGCCTCGCTGCTCGGGTTGGCCGGCCGTGACGGTGACAAGCCGATCGTTTCCCGGTACGTCTCGATTCACATCATGCGTCCGCTGTCCTCCCCGGAGGTCGAGGGCGCTTTGGAGGCGATCGGCGTCAAGGGCAAGTCCGATTGGGCCGAGCCGATCCAGACGGACGGGCCTGGTTGGCGCGCCGAGCTCGACCTTCCGCCCGGTGCTCTCGCCTCGACGGTGCAGGAGAAGCGGGCCGAGCTGGCGGGCGCTATGCGCCGGCCGCTGACGACCGTTTGGCCGGGCACCGACACCGACGCGCACCCCGGACGGCTCGTGCTGTGGGTCGCCAAGCAGGATCCGAGCAAGATGCCGCGGCGGCTGTGGCCGCTGCTCAAGTCCGGTCAGTGCTCGCTGTTCGACCCGGTTCCGTTCGGGTTCTCCCCGCGCGGCGCCCTGGTCGAGCTCCCGCTGATGTACTCCAACGTGCTCATGGGCGGCGTGCCGGGATCCGGGAAGACGTCGGCCGTGATGGCGATCGCTGCGGCCGGCGCCCTCGACGTCACCTGCGAGGAGTGGATCTACGAACTCAAGGGGTCCGGTGACCTCGAAGGGCTCAAGCCGATCTGCCACCGATACGTCTCCGGCGACGACGACGAGCACTGCGCCGCCGCCCTCGACGGGCTCAAGGCGCTTGAGAAGGAGCTGAAGCGCCGGAAGGCCGTCATCGCTGAGCTTCCGGTCGACCAGGTCCCGAACGGCCGCAAGACGTATCCGCACCTTGCCGCGCGCAAGCACCTGCGGCTACACCCGCTGCTCGCCATCTTCGACGAAGCACACACGCTGTTCGAACATGAGGAGTACGGCAAGGAAGCGGGCGAGATCGCCGCGCGGCTCATCCGCAAAGCCCGCGCTTACGGGATCATTCTGATCTTCACGACGCAGCGGCCGGACGCCAAGAGCATCCCGAAGGGCGTCAGCGATAACGCGATGCTGCGGTTCTGCCTCGCGGTCGCCGGCCACACCGCCAATGACCTCATCTTGGGCACCTCGATGTACCAGCGCGGCGTGCGCGCCACGATGTTCGACCCGAGCAAGGAGCAGGGCACAGGGTGGCTTGCCCGCTCGGCGCTGAACACCGAGATCGTCCGGGCGGCGTTCATCACCCAGGAAGAGTCACACGACATCGGCCGGCGCGCCTACGCCCTCCGTAAGGCCGCTGGCACGCTGTCCGGTGAGGCCGCGGGCGAGGTCGTTGAGCGGGTCGACGACAGCACGCTCGTCGACCACCTGCGGGCGATCTGGCCGGCCGGGGAGGACACGATGCACTCCCACCGGCTCGTCGAGGCGCTCGCCGACTGGCGACCCGACCTGTACGGGGCGTGGGTGGCCACCGATCGGCCGGTCGAGGCGATGAGCGAGGAGGAGCTCCGGGAGCTCCGCTCCGCCCGCTCCACGATGCTGTCGAACGCTCTGCGGCCCTTCGGTGTCCGCACGCGCCAGATCAACAAGCGGAGCGATGGCGGCGGCGGTAAGGGCGTCCGCTTCGAGGATCTGCCGGAGCGCCGCGGCGGCGTCGAGGACGATCCGGACGACGAGTGAGCGGGTTCACCGGGGGCGAAACCGGTTTCGCCCCTGGTATCGCTGAATCCCTGCCTCGACCTGGGCGGTTACGGGTTTCGCCTCCCGCCCGGCAAGGCCACGAAACGGCCCTCTCGGCACTCGTCGAGGGGGCCGTTCCCGTACCCGGAACCGCTGTCAGTCGACGTGCGGAGCGTCCGAGCTCAGCCCGTGCTCGATCCGGCGGCGCAACGCCGGATGGATCTCATACCCGCCGAGTTCGGCCGGGTCGACCCACCGGACCTCCGACGCCTCATCCGTCGTCGTCATCTCCCCGCCCACCGGACGGGCGTGCAAGCAGACGTTCACCGGCTGCCGTACCTCGGTCACCTTCTTGCCCTTGCGGTACTCGATGACGTGATCTGGGGTGGTGAACACGCCAACCAGGCCGGTGACCTCGATCTCGACGCCGGTCTCTTCCTGGCATTCCCGGATCCCGCACTGCGTGATGGTCTCGCCCTTCTTCAGGCCTCCCGTGGGGATCGTCCACAGCCCGTTATCGGTGCGGCGCAGCAGCAGCACACGACCGGCCTCGTCACGCACCAGGACGCTCGCAGAGGGCTTACGGCTCGTCGGTGTGGGTGCGTCTGGGTCCTGCCAGTGGTCGACCCTGCGGGTCTTCTTAGGGCTCATGGTGGGGCTCTCCATCGAGGGGCCGGGCCGATGCCCATACCCGCTCGAAGCTTTCGAGGTACGTGTTGAAGTAGGCGCCGTCCACGCGCCGAAGGTGCATCACCGGCGTGTACGCCGCGAGGATCCCGTACACGTGCGTGTTGACGAGCAACTCGTCGTCGAAGCGATAGATGGAGTTGTAGAGCGGGGTGTCGTGAAGGCGGATCTCGGCCAGGCCGGCGAGGGGCCGGTATTGGGCCAGCACCGCGGAGACGCGGCCGGCGACACCTCCGCCGATCTCCTTCTCCGTGTCCCGGTAGGCCAGTTGTCTACCGTCCGGGTCACCGATGAGCAGCCGCACTCGTGCTCCCGCTTCCGCGCGGGCCCGTAGCGTCGGGATCCAGTCCGGGTGTTCCTCGGTGAGGAACAGACCCGCAAAGGCGAGGTAGTCGACGCTGCGCTCTGCCTGCCGTAGGAGTTCGGTCCACAGGTGCCGGGGGACCTCGCTTCGGCGCGGCCATGTGGCGACCAGTTCGGCGCCTGCTAATGACGCCCGGTCGACGGACTGCGGCCACAGATAGCTCTCGTCCTCCTGCAGAATCGCCGCGACCCGGTACCGGGTGCGCGGGTAGGGCACGACGTCGCCGCGGATCCAGCGCTCGACCGACTTGGCACTGACCTCCGCAGAGCCAGCGAGAGAGTCAATGTCGAAGCCGGCCCGTAGCATCGCGCGGCGCAGACGCTCATTCACCATGTCCGGCAGCGTGCCATCTACCGACACCTAGCGGCATACACATGCGGGACAGATGTCGGTAGATGTCTTGCGGTGTCATCGCCCTGCCCTGTGAGCTGCGGCGAAGCTAATCCCGCGATTGCAGGTGACTCCGAGTGAATCGGCGGACACGTCATGGATCAGCAGCAGGCCAACACCGAGACGGCACCAACCTTCGACCAGGTCCGGGCGTTAACGCTGCAGCTCGCCCCGCTGCTCATCCGCGCCGGCCTGAACGTCGCCGTTCGCCGAGATGGCGTCGTCGAGGTACGCAACCCCGGCGACACTCGCATGACACAGCCCCTCGTCGTCCGGGAGCACCAGGGCGGCCCGTGGTGGCACTGGCAATGGTCGGGGCCGACCCGCGACGGACCCCCGGAACACGAGCCAATGGTGCCGGTCGGTGACGTCGAGGAAGCGGCGCGCCGCATCAGCAACGTGCTTTCGGTGATCGACGCATGAGCTATTCCGAAGAGCTCGAGGGCCTCCGCGAAGCGCTTGAGCTACCCACGGTCGGACGACTCCGCCAGGCCGGCGACCTCGACCGGCTGCGGCACCTCGTCAAGGAGTACGTAGACGAGTCCGAGCAGATCTACTCGGAGTTGTTCGGGCCGCTCTAGAGCCGGGCGCGTCGTCCCTGTCCTACTGGGGAAGGTCCGGCCGGTGCGGCGCGCCCACCATGCTCCGTGTGGTCACCTCGCTCCGTGGTGGCCATGCGGGGACCGGTCGCGGCAGTATCAGGCGGGACGCTGCCGCGACCACCAGACTCCGCACGGCCGGTCCGGCGCCCCCAGCAATGGCCGGCCGTGCGGGCACGACGGGGGCCGCAGCGTCGGAACGGGAATCCCAGCGCTGCGGCCCCTTCTCTTGGTCCTGATTTTGTAGCTCTCGGGCCGGTGAGACGGCGTGAGACAGCGTCGCTCCGCTGCAGGTCACGCCCCATGCGGAATGGTCGCATCGGATGGGAAGTCAGATGCGGAGACCCCTCTTCCGGGGCGCCAGTCACGCCCGACGCCCGACAGCGCCTCGCTCCGCAGCGCTCCGGCGTCAGCAGGGTTCAGCCGGTATGCGCGGATGAGTGTCTCGGCGACAACCGTTGAGGGAGCCCTCCGGGCCGCCTCAAGCTCGGCCAGGTATCCGTATGCGACGCCGGTCTCTTTGCTCGCACGGCGGTATGACCAGCGCCGGGCCTGCCGGTAGCGGCGAAGCATTGCCGCCGTGTCCGAATCGAGGGTGCGGCGCGGCTCGTGATGCCGTTCGCCACGGCCCCGAGCGGAAATGGTGTTCTCCATGGCCATGCGGTCACCGCTCCCTGTCGGGCGCGTCGTCGTGGTGTTCTCCTTGGGTGGCGCTGTTGCGGCGTTCTCCAAGGGTGGAGCCGGCGGCGCTGTTGCGCTGTTCTCCATGGGGTTGCTCGATCTGGCGGGGTTCCATGGGGTCGCTACCGATCTCCGCAGCGTCGTCGGCAGCGAGTTCGGCGTTGAGGCGTGCGATCTCGGCGTCGATGGCGTCCATGGTGATGACTTGCATCCGAGTGGGCGCGTCGAGGCCAAGGAGCCGCGCTTTCCGCTCTGCCCATCCACGGATGGCGTTCCAGGCATCGACAGCCGGACGGGGCCGCGTGTGGTCGTGGGCGATGTCGAGGAGGTCGGCGATGGCGTCGTCGATGAGGATCAGTTCCTCGGCACGGTGCTCGTCGACGTGCCGGGCCGGTACCTCAGCGAGAGCGCGCGTGTAGAGCTGGTGTGCGCGCTGCGGACTGACACCGAGACGGCGTCCGATCTCGGCGAAGCTGAGGCGCTGTCGACGGAACGCGACGACTTTGGCGCGGCGTTCTGCTGCTGTGAGGGCGGCGAGGTCGCCGCTGACGGAGGATCGGCTCATCAAGGGGCCTCTGTGGCTAGTTGACGGGCGCCGGCGGGTTGGCGAGTTGTTCGGCAAGGTTCCGGAGGACGACGAGGGGGTCGACGCCCGCGGGGACCAGGCCGTTGATGTGCCGGTGTGCGGCGGCGACGTCTCCGCTTTCGGCGAGGTGCCGGATGGTGCGGGCGGCCTGCCAGGCGGGCGTGGTGGTGGCGTCGTGGCTGTCGGCTGGTACGGCGAGGGTGTGGGGGTTGACGATCTGTTCCTGTGGGCGGCTCATCGGGTGTCTCCTCGGGTGAGGGGGCTGTCCCATCCGTCGAAGAACGGGGCGCGGTCGGGGCGGCGGTTGTTCAGGTCGTCGAAGACGCCCGCCCAGTGCTGTGCGGAGTGGTTGGCGAACTCGGCGGGATCCATCTTGTGGAGCGGCACGGCGGGCTCGGTGGGAGGGCTCGGCTGTGCGGGCTGCGGCGTGGTCTCGGTGATGTGGGTCCGCGGTGTGGTGGTTTCAGCGAGGCGACGTGCCTTGTATGCCTCGATGGCGTCCGCCCAGGTCTTCCCGGGGTTGGCTTTCAGCCATGCCTTCCGTTCGGCTAGGCCGCGCTGGTAGTTCTCGGAGAGTTGCGCCATGGTTCGTGTCCTTCCGGGGGTTGGTTTGGGTGATGGGTTCCGGGCCGCGGCGCCACCGCGCGCAGGACGGGTCTCCGCCGGGGAGAAGGCCCTCGGCTCGTCGTCCTTAGCTCCCGCGACGCCTGCGGAATCCACCCAGACATTCGGCGTGCGGGTGACGTTGACGCCCGATGGCGCGCGGCCCGGTGGTCATGCGGCGGGCGAACCGGTCTGGGTCGCGGCGTCGAACAGTGCAGCGAGTTCTCTCCGGTCCATGCGGCGGAGCGTTTCGCCGTCGGGCAGCGTGACCGGCGTGCCGGTGGGCTTCGGCTCGGTGTTCTCGATCACGGGCCTGTGTGCGTCGGCGCCGGCGTTGGCGAACTCGCTGAGTGTCATGGTGCAATTCCTGCTCATGGGGGTGTTCTCCTCTGTCCGGTTTCGCGGTTCGCGCGGCTGGTCCACGGGTCATATCTGGCCGTAGTAGATGGCACGCAAGATCGGGTTGCGGCCTTCCAGAACGGCGCTCACCTCGCTCGGCCCGAACACGCGGGCGGGTTCCGCCTCGCCGATGCTGACGAGGAGGTTCTGTATCTCCTGCCGGGCGACACCGACAGCGCCCTGATGGGACAGCGCGGTTTGCAGGCTCTGCTTGACGGCGTCGACGCCGGCGCGGGCGGCGGCGAGGTGCCGGTTCATCTCGTCCATGCTCTCGGCTTCGGTCGCTCGCATGTCCTCGACCTGGCGGTGTACTTCTTCGCGGCGCTGCTGCTCGGCGATCCGTCGCTGCTCGGCCTGCCGCGTGTTCTCGATCTCTTGCTGCATCTCGGCGAGGACACGCGCGGTCGCTTCGGCGACTCCGTATTCCTGGCGGGCCGGGCCGAGTTCGGCCTGAAGGTTGCTCGCGGTGTCGTAGTCGGAACGCTCGAGGGCGGCGTTCAGGTCTTGCTCGAGCTGCGAGACGCGTTCACGCAGCGGGGCAACCGCCGCCTGCGCCATCGATAGCCGCGTCCCGAGATCCGTCGTCTCCGGGTCCGTCACCGTCATGTGCGCCTCTCCGCTTGGTCCGGTAGGCGATCACGTCGACGAGGTACAGGCGGCGTCTCCCGCTGTCGTCCTTGTAGCCCCGGATCTCTTCGGAGACTGCGAGTTGGCGGGCCCGCTCGGCAGTAACACCGAGCATTGCGCCGGCTTCCGTCGTCGTGATCGTTTCCTCTTGCGAGATCCACGATCCGGCGATTTGGGCGGGACCAACAACGATCGTTTTGGTTGTCCCCAAGCGCGCGGCGGCGCGGTGTTGTGCAGCTTCGTGTTCGCGGGCTGCTTCGCTCATCACGTCGATGTACGCGAGTAGCGCCCTGCCCACCTGGGGCTGCCGAGCGGTGCCGGGCGGGACTCGGCCGGCGAGGTAGTCACACAGAAGCATGAGCCATCCGGCGACCTGGGCGACGTCATCAGCGGGGATGAGCACACCCGGCGTGGCGATGGTCTGGGGCTGCGGGCGTTGTCTGCCGGGGGTGGTCATGGGGTCTCCGGATTGGCGTTGGTCGTTGCCGCGGCGGCCCGGTTGGGGCTTGCCCTTGACTCCCGTGACCGCTGTACGACGCACGTGGCGTGCCACCATCGGCCGGCGACGAGGGCGATCAAGGTTCCTCGGATGAGCGTCGTCCGGCAGGCCGGGCAGACGCCGCCGCACCGTCTGGCTTTCATCACGCGGGTCGCGCGGGTCATGACGCCCCCTGCGCTGCTCGTGCTTCGCACTCGTCGTTCGGGTGACAGGTCTGCCCGGGAGTGCTGATGCGCATCGGTTCGCCGCAGCCCGCGCAGATACCGGTAACCTCGGAAACCTCGGTAACTTCCCTGCTCAGAGCGGTTACCGCAGATTTTCCGGTTACCGATTCATCGGTAACCGCCATTTGCTCGGTAACCGCCTGACCTGCAGGGTTACCGGGATTACCGGGGTTACCGACTTTCTCGGCTTGCGGTGGCAGGTAGCGGCTCCATGCGTCGCCGAGTCCCGCACTGACGCCCTCGCTGTCCTCGTGACCGGCGACCATGTATCCCTTTACGGTCGCCTTGCCGTCCTTAAAGGTCTTGCGCAAAACGTCGTACTTCTTCAGCTCGAACGACAGCCGGCGGGCGTCGAGTGGCTTGCCGCGGAGATCCGACCAAGGCGCCTCTTCCAGCTCGACCAGGGCGTCGATGATGTCGACGGTCGACATGCGTTGACGGTGTTCGGCGATCGTTCCGTCCGGGCGCCGCACAGTGAACGCTTCGCGGAGGTCAGACAGCAGGCGGATACCGAGCGACAGAGACGCCTGTCCGGGTCCGAGAACGAAGTGCTTGCACGCCTCCCGTGCTCGCTTTGCCCATTCGTCTCCGGCGGCGTCAGCAACGGCGAGGATGGCCTTCCAGACTTCGGCGGGCCGGTCGACCACGCCGGCGGGTGTCTCCGGCCGGGCCTTACCCAGGTGGTCAGCGATCGAGACGACCCACTTCTCAAGAGCCGCAGCGATCGGTGCTGCTTCCTCTTCGGCGTCCTCCTCGTAGAACGGTTCGACGTGCTCACCGATGGCGCGACGGCGCATGTGGATCGTGATGGCGCGCGTCGTGATCGTCGGGGGCATGTTTCCGGCGATCCCGGCGAGGGCGACGGGGGCGAACACCTTGAACCGCTGCACCTGCATCTTGGCGGCGTCACCGACGCATCGCGGGATCGTCGCGCCGCGCTTGTACCCGGCATTCAGCAGCGCGCGAAGATCCTCGTAGTTGCCCGCGTTCTTGGGGTTGAAGACGGCGTCAACCTCGTCAAACAACAGGGTGAGGTGGTCGTCGTAGATCATGCGGAAGATCGCGGCCGTAGTCGGTGACAGCACCATCTCGGGTTTGCGGCATACGAGGTTAAGCAGCTCCAACACCCTGGTCTTGCCGCTCTGCGGTTCGGCGGAGTCCGCGACGAGACGGGGGGTGACGTAGAACTTGTCAGCGGCCCACGTGTGCGCGGCCCACAGAGCCACGACCGGCAGGCAGTGGTCCGAAGGGAACCGCACGTACTGGCCGATGAAGCCGGCTACCTGGTTGAGGACACGTTCGCCCTCGGCGCGCTGCTCGGCAGTGAGCGGCTCGGGTGCCTTCTTCTCGTTGACCGCTTTGAGGTGACGACTCATGCGGCCCCCCGCTCGTCGCGGACGCGGACGCGGTCGCTGGTCGTGGGCGGCTCGTACTCGGCGCCGAACCCTTCGAAGTCACCGGGTCGCGGGTCGCCGAAGTGCTCGCGGCCTCCCGGACCCCAGCGGAGCGCCTCAAGCTCTGCGTGGCTGCGCATCCTCGTGATGCTGCTCATGTGCTGCTTGAAGCGTGCTTCCTCGGCGAGGATCTCCGCTTCAAGCTGTCCTCGACCGACGATGACGCCGGACTCGAAGCCGAGCCGGTACGCCTGCTCGAACGCTGCCTTGTCGGCTGCAGCCCGGTTGCCGATGTCCTCGGCGAGCTCGCGGGCGAGGTGGATCAGCCGCTCGTCGACAGGGCCGCGCTGTACCCTGTTCGTGGTGTTGGTGGCTGTCGCGGCTACCTGATCGTTTGAGCGGCCTTCCGGTGTGGTGACCGGGAGGCCGTTTCTGTTAGGCGGCATCGACGCCCCCCGTGGCGGGATTGTCGGCCTCAAGGGCGGCGATGATGGCGGCGGTGACCACGCGGGTCTTACCGCCCACCCTGAGCACCTTCACGGGGAACTGGCCGCGTCGGACGAGCTCGTAGCAATACGAGCGGGAGATACCGAGCGCGGTAGCCGCGACCGCGGGGGACACGGTCGCCGGCCAGCGCCGGATCTCGTCGAGCGTGGGGTCTTCCCGGATCTCATCGGAGGTCACGGCGTCTCCTCAGACTGTGAGAGCCACGCCTCGACGTCCGCCCGGCGGTAACGCACCAGTCGCGGGCCGACCTTGACGGCTTCCGGCCCGATGCCCTGCCGGGACCACCGCTTCGCCGTGGCGATGCTGATGCGCGCGAGCGCTGCCCACTCGCGCCTTGTCATCCAGAGATGTGCTCCAGGATCACAAGTAGCGGTTGTTTCGGTAGTCACAAGCACAAGGTGTCAGAGGGGGTTGTGCGGTGTCAAGCGGAGGCCATACTGTGCTCCGGTGACACAAGTCGATTGGTCTGCTCGCCTGGTGCGGGTGTCTGCTGCCGAGATCAGACGTCATCGTCAGCGCCGGGGCATGAGCGCTCAGCAGCTCGCTGACGCATGCGCCACGCTGGGCTTCCCGCTACAGCGGTCGGTACTGGCGAACCTGGAGAACGGCCGGCGACCGACGTTGAACCTCTCCGAACTGCTCGTGCTGGCTAGGGCACTCAAGGCCCCGCCCATCTTGCTGGTCTTCCCACTTGGTGAGGCGGATCGGGTCGAGGTGGTGCCCGGTCACGAACTCGACACCTGGGAGGCGGTGAAGTGGTTCGCTGGTGAAATGCCGTTCCCTGGCGGAGACCAGGACGAGGTCAACGCATGGATCGAGGCTTCCAAGCCGATTGCGCTGTACCGAGAGCATGACCGGCTCGTCGAGGGCGTTCAGCTAGCCATCCGCGAGAGCGCACCGGGATCGGGACGGGTGCTACGTGAGTCGCTACGCAAGTACCGGGAGAGGTTTCGACAGCGTGGGCTTACACCCCCAGACCTCCCACCCGAGCTACAGCATGTAGACGCGGCCACCGGGCCCGCCGACCCTGAGCGGTAGGAAGGACACACATAGCCCTCGAAACCCTCTGACATTCGATCAGATGCCAGCGTTTTGTACCCACCTTGACCAGCACAGATAGACGGCCGTCTCACGCGATCTCACACGCCGGGACGGCCCGATTCCATCCAACAAGAAGGGAGACGCCAGTGGCCAAAGATCCCATCAAGCGGATCGAGCTTAAGGACGGTTCGGTCCGATACCGGTTCGTCGTCGACATCGGTCGCGACCCGGAGACTGGCAAGCGGAAGCAACTCACGCGGACGTTCGACAAGCAGCGCGAGGCACGGAGGGAGTACGACCGGATCCGTCACCAGACCGGCGAGGGCACGTATGTGAAGCCGTCGAAGGCCACGGTGAACCAGGTCATCGACAGCTACCTCAAGGGAGCGACCCGCGGGAAGCGCGCGAACACCGCGCGGAACTACCGAGACGCCTTCCGGTGCGTGCGCGGACAGCTCGGCAACCGTGTCGCCCAGACCGTCAGCAAGGACGACATCGAGGACCTCGTCGACTACATGCTCACTCGCGGCCGGAAGCGCGGCGGCAAGCCCGGCACTCCCCTGTCGGGCCGGTCGGTGAACCTCACGCTCGGCCGGCTTAAGGCGGCGTTCGAGCTGGCGGTGAAGGAGGGCAAGCTCGTGCGGAACGTCGTCGCGCTCGTCGATCCGGTGTCCTACCAGCAGGCCGAGCGCGAGCCGTGGTCGAAAACGGAGGTCCACACGTTCCTGCGTGCGATCACCGGCGATCGGCTTGAGGTCGCATGGCGCCTGTCGCTGTACGGCCTACGACGCGGCGAGGTCCTCGGCCTGCGCTGGTCGGACATCGACCTCACCGCGGGCACGCTGAAGGTCGTACAGACAAGGGTCCTGGTCGACTACAAGGTCATCATCGAGCCACCGAAGTCTCGGAACGGCAACCGGACGCTGCCGCTCGACGCCGAGCTGATTGACGCTCTGCGGGCTCTGCGGAAGCGGCAGGCGGTCGAGGCCGAAGAAGCCGGCGAAGCGTATGAGGGAAGCGAGTACGTCGTCACCGACGAGCTCGGCCGGCCGGTGCATCCGGAGTGGTACTCCGACGAGTTCGGGCGCATTCTCCGCTGCGCGAAGCTCCGCCGGATCACGCTCCACGACTCGCGACACACGACGCTCAGCCTCATGGAGAAGGCCGGCGTCCCGATCTCGGTCATCAGCAAGTGGGCGGGGCACTACGACTCCGCGTTCACGCAGAAGACCTACGTCCACGCGGGTGACGAGGACCTCGCCCAGGGCTCCGTCAAGCTCGCCAAGATTTACAAGATCGCTTAGCTCGTGTGAGAAATTGTGAGACAAACGGCCCCTGAAAGCACTCAGGGCCCCGTCTCACCGAAGTGAATCAGGGCCCTGACCTGCGTTCTATCTGCGCAGCCGGAGGGATTCGAACCCCCAACCTTCTGATCCGTAGTCAGATGCTCTATCCGTTGAGCTACGGCTGCTGGCTTGCAAGAGTGTACGGGACTTGACCTCAGCGCGCGAATCGAATGCCCGTCCGCCCGCCGAGGGCCGGGCAGGCTGCGGGCTCGCGCCGGAGGCCGCCGTCGCTCGATCCGGCGGGGTACGCGCCGTTTCGGGCGTCGCGCGTGAGCCAGGGTCTGGCGACCCTCACTGACCGCAGTTGCCGCGGACCGGCTGCTGTGTTCCGGTGTTCACGTCGACGTCGGGGATGTAGCCGCCGTCGATCTTGTCCCAGAGGCCGCTCTGGTGACCGGTGGGTCCCGTGACCGTGCCTCCTTCGACGGTGCAGTAGATCCGGACTCTCGTTCCCCGGACCAGTCTGGCGGTCACCGGTGTGCTGAGCCACTGCCCCTCGTGGACCAGGGCCACGGTGTACCCCGCCGGCACCATGATCGTCCCGATGGCGGGCGCCGGGCTGTCGACCACCGGCGTGGCGGGGGCCGAGGCGGGTGACGACGGGGACGAGGCGGGCGATGAGGCCGGTGATGACTCCGGTGACGACGGGGACGAGGCTGACAGCGGGGACGACGGCGAGGAGACGTACACCGGCAGTGGCACCTGGGCGGAGCCGGTTCCTGAGCTCGAGCCTGAGGCGAAGTTCGCGACCACTCCGATGATCGCGACGATGACGGATGCGATGCCGCCGGTAAGCCAGTAGGAGAGATAGGGATGCTTTCTCTGGTCGCGAGGCGGCGGCTGTTCGGTTCGCGTGTTCCCCGTCGACTGAACCATAGGACATGCCTCTTTCCGGAAACCCACCCGAGAGAGATCGTTCGATCTCACCCCCATTGCTGTCAGGGTAGGTTCGCGGCAGAAAGCAGAACATCCCAGATTTGTGGGATGGCTGACTACAATGCCACCGTGGCAAAAGCACGCCGAAATCGATCTATACCTGATTCGGTCCGGCGATTTGGGTCGAAGCTTCGGTCCGATACCGGGGCCGTCGAGATAATCGACCATGCCGTCGGTGCGCTGGCGGAGGTCATGCCGGCGGACGTGTGGTGTGGGGTCCTGCTCGATCCGTCGACGATGCTGGACACCGGGGGCGAGCACACGCACGGTTTCCCGCCGGAGTACATGAGCCGTCTCTTCCAGATCGAGCACGTCGAGCAGGATGACGTCGACAACATTCGCGCGCTGGCCCAGCGGGCCGCCCGGGTCAGCGTGCTCAGCGAGTCCACCCACCATGACCTGACGACCAGCAAGTACTACCGGGAGATCCTCGAACCGCTGGGACTCTCGGACGAGCTACGGGTGATGCTCCGCGACGGCGACCGGGTCTGGGGTCTGCTGGTCCTGTGCCGGGGCGAGGGCAGCCGGCCGTTCGACGCCGGTGACGTGGCTCTGGCGGAGGCCGTCAGCCGGCCCGCCTCGGACGCGCTGCGGCGTTCACTGCTCCTGTCGGGCCTCGACCGGGGCGACCTTCCCGACGCGCCCGGGCTGATCATGCTCGATGCCGACCTGCGGATCCGGTCGCTCTCGGACACCGCCCGGCACTGGGTCGGCCGGCTCCAGGAGAGCGGATCGGCCGACGAGGGCACCTGCCCCTATGCCGTTCAGGCGCTGGCCACGCGCGCCCGTACGACGACGCCGGGCACGCCGGTACGGTCCCGTGCGCCCATCGGCTCGGGCCGCTGGCTCACGTTGCACGCCTGGACGGTCGATCAGGGCGGCGAGCCCGCGACCGCCATTTCCATCGCGCCCGCGGAGGCGCGAGATCTCACGGCCATCATCCTCGATGTCTACGGATTGTCCGCCCGCGAACGACAGATAACCCAGCACGTGCTCCGGGGCAACTCGACCAATGAGATCGCGCGGCGCCTGCACCTTTCTCCGTACACGGTCCAGGATCATCTGAAGTCGGTTTTCGACAAGGCGGGTGTGCGAAGCCGCCGGGAGCTCACCGCGAATCTGTTCTTCCACCATTACTTTCCCCAGCTGACGGATCCTCCCCTGTCGACGGACGGCAGGCTCATCAACGGCGTGGACGGCTGACGGATTCGGCTGAGCCGGGAGCGTACGGCCTGTTCCGGACGGCTTCCCGCAAGCGGGAGGTCTCCCCGTCGTCATGTCTCGGAAGTAGCCTCCGCACGTTCCGACTCAGGAGGTAACCGATGTCACTGTCCCGACGACTGCTGGCCGGTGGGCTGGCGCTCGCCACGGCGGGTACGGCGTTCGCCGTGGCCGCTACGAGCAGCAGTGCCGCCGCCCCGGCGCAGCCGCGGACGCGGGAGCCGATCGTGATCGCGCATCGTGGCGCGAGCGCGTACCGGCCGGAGGAGACGCTGCACGCGTACGAGCTCGCCGTCGAGATGGGCGCCGACTACATCGAGCCGGATGTCGTCACGACGAAGGACCACGTGCTGGTCGCCCGTCACGACAACTGGTTGAACGACACGACCGACGTGGCGAGCCATCCGGAGTTCGCGGGTCTGAAGAAGACCAAGACGGTCGACGGTGTGCAGCGTACGGACTGGTTCACCGAGGATTTCACGATCGCGCAGCTGCGGACGCTGCGGACGAAGGAGCGGCTGCCGGACATCCGGCCGGGCAGCAGCGCGTTCGACGGCCTGGACCCGATCCCGACGCTGGAGGAGGTGCTGGCGTTCGCGCACAGCCACCACGTGGGCGTCTACCCGGAGACGAAGCACCCGACGTACTTCCGGTCGATCGGGCTGCCGCTGGAGGACGAGCTGCTGAAGGACCTGGCGAAGTACGGGTTCAAGGGCCGGAACGACAAGGTGTTCATCCAGTCGTTCGAGACGGCGAACCTGCGGGAACTGCGCAAGAAGACCAGCATCCGGCTGATCCAGCTGATCGACACGCAGGGCAACAAACCGTACGACTTCGTGGCGAACAACGACCCGCGGACGTACGACGATCTGGTCAAGCCGGACGGGCTGAAGTGGATCGCGTCGTACGCGGACGGCATCGGGCCTTCGACGACGCGGATCATTCCGGTGGACGCGACGAACCATGCCGGTGCGCCGACGACGCTCGTACGGGACGCGCACCGGGTGGGGCTGAAGGTGCACCCGTGGACGGTGCGGCCGGAGAACAACTTCCTGCCCGTGGAGTACCAGCAGGGCAACCCGAGTTCGCCGAACTTCAAGCGGGCGGAGGGTGACGCGTCGCGGCTCCTGGCGGACCTGTACAAGCTGGGCGTGGACGGGATCTTCTCCGACGACTCGGCGCTGGCGGTGTCGACCCGGCACCGGGTATTCGGCCGCTGACCCTCGCGTGGACGCCCCGTGCCCGTCGGTACGGGGCGTTCGTGCATCCGCGACAGGAGGCCCGATCCGGCCTGGCACTACCTAACGGCTTTTGCGGTAATTCGGGTGATCTTGTGACCTATCCTTGACACTGGTGTAAATCAGGAGCGCGCCGTCCGGTCCGATACGTGGAGCACGTGCATGGCAAGGTGGTCACGGTTCGCCCCCACCGCCGACAAGCGTCTCGTCAAGGCGTTGCATGAGGGGGACGAGGAGGCGCTGGCGACGCTGTACGACGTTTACGCCGAGCGCCTGTACGACTACTGTTCGGCGCTTCTCGCCGACGACAAGGCCGCCGCGGACGTCGTGCACGACACCTTCATCGACGCGGCGCGCCGAGCCCCCCGCCTGCGCGAACGCGAGCAGCTCCGCGCCTGGCTGTACGCCTCGGCGCGGCGGCGCTGCCTCCTCCGCAAACGACCGGCCGCGATGGCGGACGACCAGGCCTTCGCCCGGCTCGACTTCTTCCACCGTGAGGTGCTCTTCCTCGTTCACCGCCACGACCTGACCGGCGAGGACCTGGCGGCGACGCTCGGCGTCACGGCGCGCCGGGCCCAGGAACGGCTGAACCGCGCCACCCGGCAGTTCTCCGACGGGGAGAAGGTCGTGGACGCCGTACCGGTGCCCGAACCTCCCTCCGCGCTGCGGCATCGGGTGCTGCACGCGGGCACCGATCCGGAGCTCGCCGGATACCGGACGGAGATCGCCGCGCGTGGCGGTGCCCTGACCCCCGAAGGGATGCCCCGGCAGCCCGACGCGCCGTCCCGGCTGGCGCGGCGGTGGGCGTTCGCGAGCGGCGGATCGGTCGCGGCGGTGGCGACCGCGATCGTCGTGATGATGTTCATCGGCCCCGGCGTGCCAATCCCTGACCTGCAGTGGCCCGGCCAGGGCAGGCCGCGGCCGAAGACCCCGACCTCCCGGACGCATCGGTCCGAGTTTCCCGTCGTCGCCAAGCCTCGGACCTCACAGCCGAGGCCGGCTCTCCCGGGACCGGAGCTGGTCCCGTCGCCCGGCCCGACGAAGACCCGGCCGAGGAAGTCGCCGAAGCCGCCCAAGGGCACGCTGGTGGTGAACCCGGTGTCGGTCCACCTGCAGGCGATGACCAAGATCGCCGACATCGACCTCAGCGCGAAGAACGGCAAGGTCTCCTGGAACGCCTCCAACTCCGACCCGAAGATCGTCCTTTCCAACGTGACCGGCGAGATCTCGGCCGGTGAGCACGCCACGGTCCAGGTCATCCTGGACCGGAAGGGCATCACGCCCCCCGGTCAGACCGTGGTGACGGTGACCGACGGGGCGGGCCACTCCACGCCGGTCACCGTCACCTGGGACCTGTCCCTGTTCTGACCACCGGTCCCGCCCTGCGTCGGGGTGCCGTGCCGCGGCCGGTCAGCCTCCGCCGCCGGGAAGAGCGACGAGCTTCGCGCCGTGCCCTCCTCCGCCGCCTTCCCCGATCGCCCGGAGCACCGGCTGGACGAGTTCCTCCTCGACCGCGCGCCGCTGCACGAAGCCGTGGTAGAGCACACCCTTGGCGTTGACCCGCACCGCCTGGAAGTCCTGCGGATCGAGGGAGCAGAACCCGGTCCGTACGACGTCCTGGTAGAGCGTCTGGGAGACGATCAGCGCGACGTCGCGGTGCTGCTGGTCGGCGAGCACGCGGCGCAGCGGCTTGGCGTTGAGCAGGCGGCTGACGACGATGGGGGCGTCGCCCGCCGGCCCGAACGGACCGGGCGTGAGGGTGCCGTGGTGGAGTGCGACGCGCAGTCGCAGCCGCCGCCCCCCGGTCCGCTCGTGGTTGAACTCGCCGAGGACGGTCTCGAGCTGGTGCGTGAAGTCGCCGACGACGAGGGAGACGTCGACGTCCTCAGGCAGGACCGCGAGCTCGCCGTCGCCGCTGACCTGCTCGTACCACAGGCTGCGGTCGAGGCCGACGTTCTGCGCGGCCAGGCTGAGGATGTTGCGGAGATCGGTCTGCGCGCGCAGCTGTCCCCGCGCGTCGCGCGCACTATATTTCTCAACGTCGACCGCCAGAAGAAGACGGTAGATAAGGCGAACGTCGGCATAAACGTCCGTGTGCGGCATGGTCACCTCCAAAGCAAACCGGGCTTTGCGCCCCCATTCGCTCCACTGCCGGAGAGAGTGTGCCTCTCAGAGGAGGACCAGCGCGCCTCTTTTTCTTACCTTCCCGATGTCCTTCCGGTGTGCGGTCAATCCAGCGGCCTCTTAGACGCACGACGGCCGGAGGGGGATCCTCGAGGTAAGAAAAAGCTTACCGAAGAGGCAGGCGACCTGTCGGATCATGACGGCGGCCGGATCTGTTCTTGCTGGTCAGGTGGCCGACGTCGCCGACGACCGCCCGCCGGTCTCGACAGGAGGGGCTCGCGGCAGTCAGGGCGGTGAAGGGCGCTACACATTGGTCCCGGTTTTACGGTGTTTAGGGTAATTCTTCGCGTGACCTTACCGCCCGGCACACCCGGCCCCATCGGCCTTGCGTCCCCGCACACTGGCCTTCATCGGCCTTACATCCCCGTACTCCCTTACACCGGTCTTACGCTCCAGCACTTGCCCCTTACGCTCCGGGGCCGCTTCTCTCCCGGCGGCTCGTCGCCCTCGGGACGCCATTCCGCCGTCCCGCCACACGTCGATGACGCCCGGACGGGCGGGGGCCTCGTCCGATCGGCGCAGGACAGCGTGGACGAGCAGCATCTCCATCCGACTACTTGAAGTGACAATAGGGTAACTAGCTGTCGTGACCGACATAGGGGAGGAGCGCCCCCGCGATGGCCGGCTCCTGGTCATCGGCGGCGCGGAGGACCGCACCTGCGGCACCGGGCCTCTCGAGGAGTTCGTCGCCCTCTCCGGCGCACGGGACTCGCGCATCGTGGTCGTGACCACGGCCACCGAGATGCCCGAGGAGGTGGCCGCCGACTACACCCGGGTGTTCCGGCGGCTCGGCGTCTCCTCCGTCACCGAACTCCGGCTCCCGCACCGCGCCACCGCCGACAGCCAGGCGGCGCTCGACGTGCTCCGGCGGGCCACCGGCGTCCTGTTCAGCGGCGGTGACCAGTCGCGCATCCGCGGCCTCGTGGGGTCGAAGGTCAACGCCCTGCTCCGGCGACGGCTCCGCGGCGACGGGCTCGTCATCGCGGGCACGAGTGCGGGCGCCACCGCGATGGGCCGCTGGATGATCCTCGGCGGTGACGGTCACGAGGTCTCCGCCTCGGCCGTACGGCTCGGCCCCGGCCTCGGGCTGCTCGACGACGTGCTCATCGACATGCACTTCGCCGAACGCGGCCGGTTGCCGAGGCTGCTCAGCGGCATCGCGCTCGACACCCGGCGGCTGGGCGTCGGCATCGACGAGGACACCGCGATCGTCGTCCGCAAGTGCCGCTTCGACGTGATCGGCAGCGGCGTCGTGACCGTCGTGGACGCCGATCAGGCGACCGTCGGGTACGCGGACTGCGACGACGATCCGATGGCCCTCTTCCAGGTACGCCTCCACCTCCTTCCGGCCGGCTGCTGGTTCGACATGGAACAGCGCAAACCGTGGTTCGGCCCACTACCCGCAGAAGAGGAGTGAACCGTGCACCTCGAGCATCTGCGCTGGTTGAACGGTCCCAACGTGTACACCGCGCGACCGGTGGTGATCGCTCATCTCGATTTAGGAGAACTGACCGAGCGGGAGACCACCGACGTCTCCGGCTTCGCCGAGCGGCTCGAGTCGGTCCTGCCGGGCCTGGCCGACCACCACTGCTCCGCGGGCCGGCCGGGCGGGCTGCTGGCCGCGATGGCCCGGGGTACGTACTTCGGGCACGTCACCGAGCACGTGACGCTCGAGCTGTCCGCGATGATCGGCCGGGACGTCTGCTTCGGCCGTACGGTCTGGGCCGGAGCGCCGGGATGGTACGACGTCATCCTCGAACGCCCCTGGCACGAGCCCGCGGACACGCCACTCGTCGGCGGCCTCATCGACCTCGCCATCCGGACGGTGACCGGTCTGGTGAACGAGGGCGAGGTGGGCGGCTCCTTCCATGCCGAGCTCGCCGCCCTCGCCGGGGAGCACGAACGGACCCGACTCGGCGTCAGCACCGCGGCGCTCGCCGCCGCGGCCCGGCGTCGGCGCATCCCCGTCCGCCGGGTCGGCGACCTCAACCTGCTCCACCTCGGGTACGGGCGGTACCGGCGCACGGTGTGGGCGGCGATGACCGACCGGACCTCCGCGATCGGCGTGGAGGCCGCCGGAGACAAGATGCTCACCAAGCGGCTGCTGGAAGGGGCCGGGCTGCCGGTGCCGGAGGGCCTCGTCGTGACGACCGCCGAGGAGGCGATCGCGGCCTTCCACGAGATCGGCGCCCCGGTCGTGGTCAAGCCGGCGGCCGGTCACCACGGGGCCGGCGTCTCGATCGAGCTGACCGACCCCGGCGAGGTGGCCGCCGCGTTCCGCGCGGCCGCCGCCGAGGGGGAGGCCGCGCTCGTCGAGGCGTACGTGCCCGGCCGGGACCACCGGGTGCTCGTCGTGGGGGATCGGGTGGTCGCCGCCGCCGAGCTCAGCCCGGCCCGGGTGACGGGCGACGGCACCTCGACGATCGCCGAGCTGGTCGCCGCGGCCAACGCCGACCCGGCGCGCGGCGAGGGCCACGACCGTCCGCTCACCCGCCTCGCGCTCGGCCCCACGGAGCTGGGCCACCTGGCCCGGCAGGGGCTGCGGCCGGACTCCGTGCCGGACGCCGGCCAGGCCGTGACGCTGCGCCGCAACGCCAACCTGTCCACCGGGGGTACCAGCAAGGACATCACCGACTCCGTCCACGCCGACGTCGTACGGCTCTGCCGCCGCGTCGCGGCGACGGTCGGCCTCGACATCTGCGGCATCGACCTGCGCCTACCGGACATCACCGCACCGCTGCCCGCCGACGCCGGCGCGTCCGGCGTCATCGAGGTGAACGCCTCACCCGGCCTGCGCATGCACCTGGCGCCGTACGAGGGGCGGCCCCGCGACGTCGCCGCCGAGATCATCGACCGGCTGTATCCGCCCGGCAGGTCCGGGCGCGTGCCGATCGTGTCCGTCACCGGCACCAACGGCAAGACCACGACCGTACGCATGATCGCCCACATCCTGGCGCAGGACGGCCGGCGCGTCGGCATGACCACCACGGAGGGCGTGTACGTCGGCGGGGAACTCGTCCACAAGGCCGACGCGTCGGGTCCCCGCTCCGCCGCGATGGTGCTTGGGGACCGGACCGTCGACGCGGCGGTGCTGGAGACCGCGCGCGGCGGCATCCTGCGGCGCGGGCTGGGCTACGACCGCGCCGACGTCGCCGTCCTCACCAACATCACCGACGACCACCTCGGCGTCGATGACATCACCACGGTCGACGACCTCGTGGAGATCAAGGCGCTGGTCGCCGAGGAGATCCGCCGCGGCGGGCACCTCGTCCTGAACGCCGACGACCCGCGGACCGCCGCGCTCGCCGAGCGTCCGCGCGTACGGGATCGCGAACCGGTCGTCCGCTACTTCGGAATGTCGGCGACCGCACCGTGCCTCGCCCGGCACCTCGGCGATGGCGGCGTCGCGTACTTCGTCGAGGACGGGGCGCTGACGGAGGGCGAGGGGACGCGGCGGCGCGCGCTACTGCCGGTCGCCGACGTGGCCGGGGCGTTCGGGGGAAGGGCCCGGCACGTGATCGGCGACGCGCTGGCGGCCGCGGCGGCCGCACGCGCCCTCGGCGTGCCGATCGACCTGGTGGCCCGTGGTCTCCGGTCGTTCGAACCGCACGAGCTGAACCCCGGGCGCGGCTGCGCCTTCTTGATCGACGACCGCCCGGTCGTGGTCGACTACGCGCACAACCCGGCGGCCGTCGCCGCCGCCGGCGAACTCCTGCGGCAGGTCTGGGGACGCGACGGCGTCGCCGCCGTGACCCTGCCCGGAGACCGCTGCGACGAACTCGTCATCGACACCGCCCGCGCGATCGCCCGGTCGTTCGGCCGCGTCGTCGTGTACGAGGACGAGGACCTGCGCGGTCGCCGGCCCGGCGAGATGTCACGGCTGATCGTACGAGGGCTGGTCGACGCCCGCCCGGACGTCCGCTGCCACCCGGCGGGGGATCTCAAGGACGCCGCCGGCATCGCCCTCGGCGTCGCCGCGCCCGGCGAGCCGATCCTGCTGCTGTACGAGAAGCTCCAGCCGGTGATGGACCTGCTGCACACGCTCGGCGCGGTCCGCGCGTCGAGCACGTGGTGACCGTCGACGAGCGGCCGGCCGGCGGCACCATCACCTCGCCGGCGGTCCGGCCGTCCAGGCGGCGACCGACATGTCGGCGGGCGGCCGGGAGACCGCCCGTCTGTGGCCGACTGAGCCTGTCGGCTCAGTCGTTCACTGCCGAGAAGTCGACAGCCAGGCGTGTTCGCTGGCGATCCGGATCGCGTCGATCCGGTTGCGGGCCCCTGTCCGGGTGATGGCGCTCGACAGGTGGTTCTGGACCGTCTTGACCGACAGCGACAGCATGTCGGCGATCTCCGCGGTCGTGGCTCCGTTCGCCGCGATCCCCAGGACCTCCAGTTCGCGGGGTGTCAGTGGGTTCTCCCCGACGGCGCGGGCGGTCTGCGCCAGCTCCGGATCGATCACCCGTCGTCCCGTCGCGACGTGGCGGACACAGCGCGTCAACCGCTCCGTCGGCGCCTGCCTGCTGATCAGGCCGAGCGGGTCGACGGCCAGCGCCTGGCGCACACCGCCGGGATCGGCCTGGTCGGCCAGCATCACGACGGCGCATTCGGACGCCACGCCATGGAACCGGGTCGTCGCGTCCGTACCGGGCAGGTCCACGTCGATCACGGCCACCGCGGGCCGTAGCTCCGCCACCGCCGCCGCGAGAGCGTCCGCGTCCCGCGGGTCGGCGACGACCTGGATGTCAGGCTCGTCGTCGAGGCAGGCGGACAGCCCTAACCGGAGGATGTGCACGTGTTCGGCGACGAGCGTCCGGATGGCCGGCTGGTGCGGGTCCTTTCTCGGCGCGACCCACCGCCCATGCCGCGAACCCGACCATCGCTCCGAACCGCGATCGTGTCTGTTCATCTTTTCGCCCCTGACGGCAGCCGTGACCGCACTTTGCCCACTACATCGCAAATGAACCGCACATGGCGTGATGTCGTGTAAAGGCGGACGTCGGAACGCCCCGGCGCCTCCGGCGGAACCTCGCGGCGGCCCCTCGGGCACGGTCGCCGGAGTGCCCGCCACGTCGGTCTACGGCCGGTCGAAGGCGCCCTCGTCGACCGGCCGTAGACGTGGACGTCCTCCGGCCCGTCCTCTACTGGGACATGCGGGTCCGGCTTGTGCGTACGGTCCGCCGTACGCGGAGTGGCCACCTCACCCTGCTCCCTCGTCCCGGACCGCCCATCGGCCGGGCGAGAGCGGACGCCGCGCCAGACGTTCCTGCGGCGGCCGGCTCAGGCGGCACGGCACCCCCGGAGGCCCTCGCCGGGACGGACGCCGACCCCGGAGCGGTGGACGCCGCCCCCGCCGGAGCAGACGCGGCCCGTGCCCGGGCGGACGCGGCCCGCGCCGGGGCGGACGCCGACCCCGGAGCGGTGGACGCCGCCCCCGCCGGAGCAGACGCGGCCCGTGCCCGGGCGGACGCGGCCCGCGCCGGGGCGGACGCCGACCCCG